>CAWEFG010000006.1:0-104326 GCA_963808405.1 uncultured Acidobacteriaceae bacterium
CCGCCCTGACGACTTAGCGTTTACTTTCAATTCGCTTTCAAATGCTCCACCAGCGCAGCGAAGTCAACTACTTCCTGTTTGCGCACTGCGTCCCTTCGCCATGAAAAGCGAACTGATTCCCCACTCGCCTCCAACAATCCACAACATGGTGAAAACACTCGCCCCGGCTGGCGTTTCGGCCGAGGGTCTCGACTGAGAAATCAGTTAAACTATTGGTTATAAATAACTTACGGAAGCTAATGGGAGTCGAACCCACCCGTGACAACATAAGTGCCGCACTCCGGTTTTGAAGACCGGGCCCTGCACCGGCAGAGTCTAGCTTCCGATTGAGATTGTAGCGTCTTGCGCGTCGCTTAAACAGTTGCGAGCTGATCGCATACCGAAGCGCTTCTATGCCCGCTCCCGTAACACTCGAAATCGCGTAGAACGGGAACCCGTGCTGCATCCGCCTTGGCCCTCACAGCGTCAATGCGTGAAGCGTCCTGGCAAGCATCGATTTTGTTCGCCACGACAATCATCGGCTTCTTGTACAGTTCTTCACTGAAATTGCGCGAGCTCCTCCAGAATCACGTCAAAATCGTGCGCCGGGATCGCGTCCGCTGAAATCGGAGACATCCACCAGATGCACCAGCAAACGCGTCCGCTCCACATGCCGCAAAAACTGAATACCCAGCCCATGACCTTCATGCGCGCCTTCGATCAAGCCCGGAATATCCGCCAGCACGAAGGTGCGGTCTCCCGCTTGCACAACTCCCAGATTCGGTTCGAGCGTCGTAAACGGATAATCCGCGATTTTCGGCCTGGCGGCGGACAACCGGGAGATCAGCGTGGATTTCCCTGCATTCGGGAACCCGACCAGCCCCACATCCGCAAGCAGCTTCAGTTCCAAACGAAGCTTGAGAAAGTCCCCCGGCTTTCCTTCTTCGTGTTCGGTGGGAGCTTGGTGGGTTGACGTCGCGAAGCGCGCATTGCCTCGTCCGCCGCGCCCTCCTTCGGCGACCGTTACACGCTGTCCCGGCGCCGTAAAGTCGAAAATTTCTTCGCCGGTTTCGGCATTGTAAACAACCGTTCCAACCGGAACCGGCAATTCGATACGTCGTCCCTTCCCGGCCGGTTCGGTTGCTGCCTTCGCCGTGACGTCCTCGTTCCGCCGTATGCTCCGGGTTAAAGCGGAAATGCAGCAGCGTGTTGTAGTGTTCGCTGGAAACCAGCACCACATCGCCGCCACGCCCGCCATCGCCACCGCTTGGACCCCCGCGCGGCACAAACTTTTCGCGCCGAAACGCCAGGCACCCGTTGCCGCCATTGCCCGCTTTGACGGAAATAATGACTTCATCGATGAACAAGGGGAAAGGGCTGGCCGGGCAGACCGTCCGGTGATCTAACTTGGGCCGCGATAATATTGACGAACTTGCCGAGCCTGCCGCGGTCCCGAAACTCGACCGTTCCCGGCACGGTGGCAAAAAGCGTATCGTCTTTTCCTAAACCGACATTTTTGCCGGGTTTGTATCGCGTGCCGCGCTGGCGCACGATAATCGAACCGCCCGTCACAAATTCGCCCGAAAACACCTTTATGCCTAGCCGTTGCGAATTCGAGTCGCGGCCGTTCTTCGAGCTGCCTAAACCTTTTTTATGTGCCATTACGCCAAGATCTCCTCGACTTCCACTCGCGTGTAGTTCTGGCGGTGGCCGATCGTGCGCTTGTACTGCTTCTTGCGCTTGAATTTGAATACCAGGATCTTATCGCCCCGCCCATGCGCCGTAATTTTCCCGCAAACCCGCCATTCTTCAGCGCGTCCCCAAGACCAGCTCGTTCGATTCATTCGAAAGCGCCAGAACTCGGTCGAACTCCACATCGCTCCCGATATCGCCGTCGATGCGTGTCCACTTCGATGCTCTGTCCCGGCGCGACACGGTATTGCTTACCGCCTGTTTCAATCACAGCGTACATATACTAAGCCTTTTTCGTTGGGTTACAGTTTTCAGAACCAGTGCGTCTGCGAGCATCGCTCGCGGGCACCGGCCTCTGCTGAGAAATTTCCTTCTCTATGATAGCGAATAGCCGGCTGTCTTCGCTGCTACGAGCCCACATCGTCGAACAAAATGGTGCGCAACGTCCGCTCCGCCCCTTCTTCACGAATGATCAGCACGCGCCGCTTCTTGCTTACATGCTCGCCCTGCTCTCGGTTGATGATCCAGTCGCAGAATTCGTCGCTGATCAGCCGCACCAGTTTCAAGGTCGCTTCCGCCGTCATCGGTTTCTTTAGAAGCGTGAGCGTGGCTTCTGTGTCCGCTGGAAACGTGCCTGAATTGACAAGTGTTCCATCGCGAATATTCTTCGGCTTCCCAATCTCAACGGCGAAGTCGCCGTCAAACGTTTCGCCTTGTAACCGCCTTGCCAGAGCCTCTCCAAGAGGCCCCGTATCGACTGATGCGCTGACATTTACCATGTGCCATTTATCATAGCGGCTGAGAGCGATGCCGCGGCAGATTCGCCGCAACTCGCCCCTACAGTAGATTCCGATCTTTGATCTGCAGATATTCGTTAACCAGCGAAGCTCGCGACACGCCCGGGAGCGAGCTCGAGGGCGAGCACTCCCGTCTGACGCAGATTGCGAAGCAGCAGGTCGCGCCGTTCCACGATCTCGAGCGCCGCGGCATGGCGAAACATCTCGGTTTCCGATTGCGGTGTTGCCTCGGCGAGAGCCGCGAGATCGGGCTGCCCAATGGCGGCGAATAGCACCAGGTGCGCGTTGTGCGAGATGCGCCGCGTATTCGATCACATCGGGCGTTGCTGGTGTTTCCGCGAAATCCGTGATCCAAACGACCAGCGAGCGGCGAGTCTGTTTCTGCAGCAGCGTTCGGGCAGCGCGTCCGTGATCGGCCTCGCTCGATTCGCTTCGAATGTGCGCAAGCGCTTCAACCAGGCGGCGGATGTGTTGGGGTCCCCGACCGGGAGCAACGGATTGCTGGATGGAGCGGCCGTAGGCGAGCAGGCCCACGCGGTCGCCATATTGCGAGCCAACCTGCGCAATCGAGAGCGCCGCATTAACCGCATAATCGAGCTTGGAGAACTGGAGCGTGCTGCGGCGCTCCTCGACCTGAGCGCGAAACAGGCGGCCTGCGTCCACCACAATCCAGACAGTCTGGCTGCGTTCGGCAGTGTAGCTGCGTGTGATCAGTTGATGCCGCCGCGCCGTGGCCGACCAGGAGACGTCGCGAAGCTCGTCTCCTTCGCGGTATTCGCGCAAGCTCTCGAATTCGCGTGCCGATGCCAGGCTGGCGGCGCTGTCGCTTCTCCATTTCGAATCTGCCGGCTGCGGATCAGATACAGCGCCTGATCTTTGGCCTGCATCAGATCGGGCAGCACGCACACCGTCTGCGCGAGCGGCACAACGCGCCCAACGCTCGGCGAACCCAAACGCGCTGCGATAACGGATGAATAGTTTACCGATTCGGTGTTGCCGCGTTCGCGCGGGAGAACGGCGTATCCCATCCGCTCTGGAATTCCCGCCGGAAGCAGCGCGCTGAGTGTCGCGGGTTCGTCGCGGAGAGTGATCGGCGTCTCGTCCACCAGACTTGCATACACGGGAACGCGGCCAAGTTCTGAATCTCAATCTCGACGGAAGCGCCGCGTCCCAGCGTAAGGGGCGCCGGACCAGATGCGTGAGGCGTTGAGTTCGGAAGCCGCGGGCAGACGCAGAAAATCGAAGAGCCAAGCGGCGCAAGCCAGCCCGTCCCACAGAAACATCGCGGCGATAAGACAGGCGACCACCAGGCCGGCACCAGCCAGACCAGCCCAATCAGCGAGTGCGAGAAAGAACCGCGCGGCCGAATCCAAAGGGCAGCGGCATGCGCGGTTCTGCGCGAGCCGCCGATCGATACGAGGCGTGAGGGGGCCAGATGCGTCATCTCAGCCTACTCGCTGCAGCGCGCAGGACGCGTGGAACTTCTACCGTAGCGAGCACCTGTTCGATGACTTGGTCGGTCGTGAGCCCTTCGAGTTCGGCTTCGGGCTTCAGCAGGATGCGATGCCGCAGCACCGGCAGAGCCGCGGCTTTCACGTCATCGGGCAGCAGATAATCGCGACCGTCCATGGCGGCAAGCGCGCGAGCGACAAAAAGCAGCCCGACAGCCGCGCGCGGGCTCGCTCCCACGGAGATCGCCGGCCAATCGCGTGTGCGGCGAATGACCGACACCATATATGGATACAGCGAAGGCTCCACTCTGACGCTTTCGATTTCACGGCGCGCTGCGGCAAGCAACGATGGCTCGAATGGCATGAGTGAGATCGTCATCGAGACGGCGAGGATCGAAGCCTTCCTCATAGCGGGAAAGGATGGCGGCCTCTTCTTCGGCGCGACGGATAAGACGATGCGGATCTTGAACAGAAAGCGATCGAGCTGCGCTTCGGGAAGCGGATACGTGCCCTCGAATTCTATGGGGTTCTGGGTCGCGAGAACCGTGAAGTTTTCAGACAGCGGGTAGCGCACGCCATCGATGGTCACCTGGCGCTCTTCCATGGCTTCGAGCAGCGCCGATTGCGTGCGCGGCGGAGTGCGGTTGATCTCATCGACCAGCAGCAGATCCGTGAATACCGGGCCGCGATGCAGGCGGAAGGTGCTGTCGGCCAAGATTGAAGACGTTCGTGCCGAGTGATGTCGGCGGGCATCAGGTCGGGCGTGCATTGCACGCGATGAAAGCTGAGCCCGCACACGCGCGCCAGGCTTTTGACGGCCAGCGTTTTGGCGAGTCCGGGAACGCCTTCGATGACGGCGTGGCCGCCGCAGACCAGAACCAGCAGCAACTGATCGAGCACCTCCTGCTGGCCGACGATGACTTTCGAGAGCTCGCCGCGAACGTGTGCGGCAAGAGCGGAAAAATGTTGCAAGATCAATGGTTCTCCCGTGGCGCTCGCTTGCTTGTCGAGGCGCGCGTGCTGTAGCCTGCCGATTTCCTGGACGATCGCGAGAGCTTCGCGCGGCGCGAAGCTTGTGAGCTTGCGCCATCCTCGCTTTTTCAAGAGTAGTCGTGAGGTGACCCGCGTCCCAGCCGAGACGTTCTCCGGCAGCCGCGCGAGAGCGGGTCCGGGATGGTCCGAGCCAAGCGCGAGGCGGCGCGAAAGGTTGAGGCGCAGATGACGATAGGCGACGCCGGTGGCGACGGAAGTTGCGCCGGCGCGCTGATAAAGGCCGCCGAGCGTATCGACAAATTCCAGCGGAGAGAGGCGCGAAACGGACGCGGGGTATCGCGATCGGGCCCCAGCGGCGGCTGAAGGTAAACAGCAGCGCTGCAGCGATGAGCGCCGGATTGAACGAGCGCCCATTTCACTGGCGTGGCCCCGACATAACTCCAGAGAGAGCTCGCGCGCGCCGTGGAAATATTCGTCCCAATAGATATTGAGCGGCGCTTCTGCGGTCCGTTGCACGACACGGCGTTGAGAAACAGCGTCAGATTATCGGCTTTCGCAGATCCCGGCGTTCGTAAGTGGGGTCGCGGCGGCCCACCAGAGCAGTTCGCCGCTTTCCTATGCGCCAAACCACCACCAGCGGCGGGCTTTCGCTCGCCATAGAGCGCGAGCTGCCGTGCGTTCAGTTTCGTCCAGAAGGATTTCGGCTCCATGGTGATTTTTGTGCGCCGCGCGTGAAAGGCGACGGCAGATCGGGCGAGAACTGGGTCCATTTTTCCCCCTAGCGGAAGCATGTGGACGCGCGCCGACGGGAGAAGAACTGATGCGATATCGCCCGCAGAACAGAATACGACCGCCGCCGTTCGATGCGAAATCGAGAAGCGATGCGCGCTCGCCTGCTGAAGGCATTTGCTGTGGGCTCAGCGAGGATGAGTACCGCGCCGATGACTGACGCTGCCAAGTGGCCGGGCGGATCTTCCCAGCGGCGGACTGGATAATGCAAGTCCTCTAACAAGAGATACGCGGCGCGAGCTCCGGCCGGATGCTGACGAATAGGTGGACGGCACTTTGGACCCACCGCCGTGACCCGCTGGAGCAAACGCAACGGTTCCCGCCGCCATCACCGATGCGAGCGCGGCGGCCCCAGCAGCAGTTTGCGGTCGGTCGAGTTCAGTCCACTCTGCAACCGAGCGCCTCCAACGATCCGAGACAAGCCGAAAAATCCTCTCCGGTAGCGGCTCGCGAGCCATACCAGAAGCGCTCCAGATAAGAGGTCAGTGTCCGCAGCGGATCGACCGTGGGGCTTGCAGACTGGTCGGCTCGATGAACGGAAAACAAATGTAGGTACTCGCGCGGAGTGTGAGTAAGATCGGCGGGAAGAGCGCCCGAATTCTGCAGTCGAGCGACACCGGCCCAATAGGCGCACTGAATGGCTTTCCGAATGTCCCCTTCCTCGGAGGCGCTGCGTGCTGCACGGACCCACTGTTGCCAACTCCGCGATTGAAAGGGACGGAGCGCCGGACAATTTCAATTCATATCGATCGCGGCCCCAGAACCGAAACAGCCAGAAACCAAGCAAGCCCACGCCTCCGACAATGGCGAACCAGAATACAAGATGGCCACTGGTGGGATGTTCGCGGGCGAATCGAAACATGCGCTCCAGAACGCCTTCGATCCATGCAGCGATGCGCTCCCGAAAACGATCCCATGCGCTTGGCGGACCATTGCCGGCAAACTCCGGGCGCGCTAAAATGCGTTGCAAATCCGCGTGTGCGTCGGCTGGCGGCGAAATCGCGCCGCTATAAGCTTCGAGCTGTGTGGCGAGCTGGTCTAGCCATGTTTGCGCTTCTTTCGACAACGAGCGATCCGAGGAAGCCTCGCAACCGCGCCGTTGAAATCGAATAATCGCCGTCTGCTGTTTGCACTCGCCACGCCGCCGGCAACGCCTCGCGAACACGTTCCGGATTCGGCGCGGCCAGTGAAACCTGTAACTCGCGCAGCTGCCGGGCGAGCGATGCCGTATCCGCGAAATCGAAATCACTCCATGGCTGAGCCGAGCCAGGAAAGCATGCGTACAGCACGGCGGCCAGACAGAGGAGGATCCGTTTCATCCGCGCTCAGGGCTGGATCGATAGAGGAGAGCCGCCTCGACCCGTGGTGCGCTCGCTCGTCGGGTCCATCATGAACTGCAAGTCGAAAGCCTCCTTGCGAACACGCAAATCGAAGTAGAAAACCGATGTTGCAATCAGAAGGAATGGGCTCACTAACATGTTGACGATCGTGGTTAAGACCTGCTGAACGGCCATCCAGACACGCAGCATCGCCGGATCGTTCTTGGCGGCGAGAACGGCAACGCTAAGGGACACGCCCACGACCGCGCCGAGTCCGATGCTGAGGATGATGTATAGCACGACCACGATGAAAGCGCGACCGGCATAACTGCGCGTCAGCTCCCAACTTCGCGAGAGAGATTCTCGCGGACCGCGGCCTTCGATGACCGCGGCGGGCAAGCACACCAGCAAACGGCACGCGACGTAAATACCGGGCACGATCAACAGCAGCGTCGCGCCCGCTGTGGCGAGTCCGTTTAGAATAACAACGCCGAACAGCGACCCGATGTCATCCCAGACGCGACGCAGCGATGTAGAAATCGAAGTTTGACGCCCGAGGTACAGCTCCGCGACAGCAAAGATAGTGCCGCCTTGCGAGAACAGATACACAAAAATGCTGGCAACCAGCGTGATGAGCGTAACTAATATCGTCGTGCCGGGGCCGTGCGAAGGTATTTGAGACGCGCCGCCGCGGCTGCCGCCCACCGGATTTTCGAGAAAGAACGTCTGCACCAATGCGAGGGCAAGAGTGAAAAGGCTGGGAATTGCAGCGATCCCCATGAACAGCAAAAACTGCCGCCGGTAGAGAGAGAAACTTCGGTCGAGAATCTCCCCCAGCGAGAGCGGACGCAAGTCGAGGCCGGTCATTCTTTCCTCCGGGCGTTACGGTGCAAGCGAACCATAATACCGCGCATGATTAGTGCGGCGCCCGTCAATGCGCGCGCTCGCCGAGCATCGCGAGTACGTCATCGTGCTTCATCTTTTTCGCCCACCTCGCCGGTGTCGCCCACGGTTCAGCACCCGGCTCATTAACCGGCGCGCCGCGCGCGATCAGCAGCTCAACCAGTTGTTTTCGCCCCCAACGGCAGGCCCAGCCGAGAGGCGTCGATTTCAGCTGGTCATCCCGCACATCCAGCCTGGCTCCATAATCCAGTAACATCGAGGCGAACCGCGCACGGTCGGCATCGCTCAATCCCCCATGCCGCGCGGCCGCGAAATGCAGAACGGTTTGACCGAAGCGCGACACGTTGGCGTCGATTCCATGTCGCAGCAGAACTGCCATCGACGCGAAATGACCCTCGTTGTTTAAATTGCTGTCCGCTCCGCGGATCGGCTGGATCAGAATCCAGTGCCATCGAGGATCGTCAGCCGGCCACGTGAGCCGCGGAAGCGCCAGCTCGACGATCTCCGGGCATCCGTGATCGGCTGCGGACCACGTTAACTCCCGTGCCAGATCCTCGCTCGTATCCGCCTGCAACATCCGTTGCGCCTCCGCGATATCGTGCGCCTCCGCGATCATGTAGGGTTGCGGCTTCGCCCCGCGCTCCAGCAGCAGCCGCTTCACCGAGTCGTCTTTATGGCCCCAGGCATTGCGCAGCGGCCAACCGGAGGCATAAACATTAGCGTTTGGATCCGCGCCCCGGTCGAGCAGCAGTTCGCTGATATCGCGCCGTCCCGCCAGCGCCGCGTACCACAGCGGCATCCCCCAACTTCGAGTGGGCTCTTCCAATTCGTGGAGCATAGTGCGCTCATCCACATCCGCGCCAAGATCCAGCAATAGCCTGACCATCTCAAGGTGTCCGTGATTTACCGCAAGCGTGAGCAGCCCCCCGTTGCGGCCGACGCGACGCAATACGCCAGGATCGGCGCCCGCCAGCTCGCGAGCCCGCGCGGCATCTCCCAATGCGACGGCGGCATAGATCGTCACCTCCGCTCCGCCGTCCAGCAGGCGCTTCGCTATCGCCGGAAAAACTTTCGCACTCTCGTCCCTTGGATCGGCGGCAAGCGCCCCGCGCTCGAGCGCCGTCAAATCGTGAACGTCCCGCTTATGCACACTCGCCCGTCTATTCAACAGCCATGCGACCATCTCTTCATTGCTCGCTGCCGCGGCGATGTGCAGCGGCGTCCCGCCATCGCGGTCGCAAGCATGGATCAGCGATTTGTCCCCTTCGAGGAGACCAATGGCCGTGGCGTTATCCCCGTGCAAGATTGCAGTGTTGATTTGATTTTGCACGGGCGAGATCGTGGCGTTCGGGCAGCTCATCTCCTCGCGGCGCAATCGCTCCTCTTCCTCGATTACGGAAACGATCTCACTGTATTCGCGGTCCCTGGCAATCGCGAAGGCCGAAGTCGCATCGCGGTGCGGGAAGATACCTTTGCGTGCGTCCGCGCCCGCTTCCATCAGCAGTCGCACCATCGCCGCATCCCGGCGCATCACCGCGTAGTGCAACGCGCGATGCTCATCGTTCGCGGCCATATCCATCGCGACCAGCTCCGGGCGGCTATGAAGCAGCATTCGTACCTGGGCCGTGTCGCCGGCCTTAACCGCCGCGGCGAGCTTCGCTACGTTCGCTCCGTCGACAAACGCCTTGAGCTTGGCCCAGCTTTCATATCCGTACGCTCGCGCCAGCACGCGTTGCGCGTCGTTCAGCGCGAAAGCCGAGGCGGTGGGGTTGCGCTCGAACTGCCTCACCTCGGCGATAACCGCGGGATCACCGCCGCGATACTGCTCCAGCAGGTCTTTGGCTTGTTTGCGGAGTTGCTCCAGGTTCGGCTGCGCCGGCAACCGGCGCGTTCGAGGCGGATGGGGCGCGGTTTCGGACATGACGTCTCCTTTTCAGTCATTGCCCGCGTCCGCGTGACGGGCGAAAAGAAGATTCGTCAGCGCTTCGATAAATTCGAACGATCGGTAGGCTCAGCCCTTCCCGCGGAACCAGCGGCGCCCGACGCGCCAGACTCGAATATAACGCAGGCCTTGGCGGCACGCGGCCAGCTCATTCCCTCGAACCCATGACTGTCACCCATTTCGATTCAAACCCGCGCGGCACCACATACCTCGGTTCGGCGGAATGAAATACAAACGTGCCGCTGCGCCATCTTCTCGCGCGCGATGGCAGTAGCGCAAAATCGGGAAGCGCTAGAATCGGCTTCCCCGAATCCAGGATTCCCGCCGGACGATCTAGAACCGCCGCGAAAGGTCCGGCGCGATTGTCGAATTCGATACTTTCGAACGAAATCGTGACTATGAAATACGGCGGTTGCAAATGGTGCTCGATATGTCGAATCCGCCCTCGCACCATCGCTGCCGCCGGCACAAGAACTCGTTTGGATTTGCTTTCTCTCACGTCCTCGCGAACCTTTGCCGCAATGGGATCGCCTGCCGCCGCGACATCCGTGTCGATCTGCGTATCCAAGTCGAGCACCAACGGCAAACCAGGAGGCAGGCTGCGCAGATGCCTTGCATCCGCATTGCCAGTTGACGAGCTGCCGCTTGGCATATCGGTGGTCTCATCAAAGCGCAGAACCGATTCGCCGCGAAACTCATGGCAGCCCGACCAAGTGGTCGCGTTCTCCGATTCGCTGGCGTCCAGATAGACGTAATCGAGTAAGCTGTCGCGAGCGAGCAGGTACTCCCCGTCCCCGATTTGTTTCCGCTCAAAGTCCACGGTAGTCGTGGCCTCGCAACCCTCGGTGTCTTGCGGCAATTGGCTGGTGCGAACCGTCAGGCGCTTCAGCTCCGCCGATTCCGCATCGATCCAAAATGAGCCGTCGAACGCGATCAGCCGCATCACGTGGTTGTGCAGAAGCTGGTAGTGACTTGCTTTCAGCGGTACGCGATAGCGATACTCCAGAACCTTCTGGCCGTCAGCCGTTCTCTCGGCGCGGTAATCGAATTCCGCTCCCGGGTTTTCGAAGATGTCAGAGAGAAACCCGCCGAACGATCCCGTTCCTATCGGGCCTCCGCCGACCAGGTCTTCGACGTTGCGTGAGCCCATTCGCGCGCCCGGCCATGCATATATTTCATTCCCCGAATCCGCAATCTCGACATCTAACCTGACGCGATCCGTTGCAGTGAGTTCCAGCCTGGAGTATCCCCTCCGCTTATTCGCGATGATCTCATCGCAGTTGCGCCCTCGCGCGCGCGTCTGCCTGAAATAGCTGCGGTTGATGGTTTGCGTGCAGGTATATCTCGGTAAATGATGTATAACCGCGGCGATCTTCGCCCGCGCACGGCTCAGGACCTCGTCGCCACCCCTGTCGAATTGCGCGTGAACAGCGGCTGCGCATACCAGCAGCACGCACGCGGCAACGTTTCGAGACCCAGATCGTCCGCTCATTGAGCCGGTGTGTTGCGGGTTTGAACGATCGGAATGTCCACCGATCCAAGCGCCAGCGACCGCCGGTCCAGGATCACCAGACGCATCTTCTTCACATCGTCGGCAAGCTCCAGTGTCCGATCGATCCCAAGCCCGGTTTTCGTCGCGGCATCGCGCTCCTGTTCGCTCCAGTCCAGCGCAAGCTCTTGGCCGCCATGCAACACGGACGCGCAGACCGATCGCGGTCGCCTCAAGCGGGCTTGCAGCGCCCGTCTGCCAGGGAACAATCGCTGGCAAGAGGCGTTCAGACGCGGAATATTCTTGGCGCTTTGCATGGCACGTTAGTCAGTCAGTAAATTCAGAGCGACAATCGTCATCTCTCATCCCAGGCCCCGCGTGACCTTGAGCGATCCTTAAGAATCGTAGCCCGGGCCCTCAGGCGACCCGCGCTCGCTCCATAGCTTTTCCCAATTCCAGATTCCGTACGCCACCTCCTTCGGCAAAGGGAATCCCAGTTGATGCGCGAGCATGCACACCTGCCCGCGATGGTGGGCTTCGTGAGCAATCATGTAGCACAGCATTTCGACGCCAACCGGCCAAGGCGCAGCCCAGCCGTCTCTGCGAAACTTCTCGACGCGCCCCCCACAACCGCCGAGCGCTTCCGCCAGCATCTCCGCGCAGCGAGCGGCGCTCTCGGCCAATCCCGCACGGGCCTCCTGCGGCGTGCACTGCGCGCGGTTGAGCTGTGCTGGAACCTTCAGGTGCGGAGCTGTAAGCCTGACCCACTTCGAGCGTACATTGTGCATGTGCGTGAAGATCGCCGCAATCGTTCGGCTCTTGCCGGGCGGTTTAGCTCTCCAGGCCGCAGCGTCAAGATGTTCGATAATAACCTGGTTTATGCGATCATTGGCGACAAAAATCTGGACTGCGGCTCGGCCGAGTTCAGTCTGAACCTTGTGTTGACGCCTGCCCACGTCTCTCTGCTGCTCGACTTATAATACTTGCGCCAACCGGTTATTTTGGAACTTATCCCTTTCCGGTCGCCGGCGGGCGTAGTCGCGAACATCCACCTCCGCCCTTTTGCGGGCTCGACGTTTAGCTATGCTTGACATGTTTGTTGGTCAACGTCCTCTGGCTCTTTTTCCTGCTTGGTACACCGCCCGCCTCAGTCGATTCCTGGAGCCTGCCTCTTCTTACAAGTGATCCCCATGCGGTATTAGCCGCGGCTAACCGCTATACGCCCCCGGACGGCGCAGACGCGTTTACTCTCGATTACTCGGTTCGCGTCGAAATCGACCCGTCCGGAAAGATGCATAGGATCTCGCGCACCGTCACACGCGTCCTTCGCGTACAAGGCGTCGAGACGTTGCGGCGCGTGTACGTTCCATGGGAGGCATGGCGCGAGAATCGCCCCAAGCTGGCGGCGCGCGTGATCACATCCGATGGGGCGGCTCATCTTCTGGACCCGGCCACCGTCACGGAAGCGCCTACCCCTGGCGCCGCGGCGGATGCGCCCGCCGCCGTTAAAATTCTTTCTGCAGCTCTTCCCGCAGTCGATGTCGACAGCATCATCGAGGTTGAAAGCGACCAAAGCGATCGCGAGCCTGCGTTCGCCGGCCGCTTTGGTGAGATTACTGTTGCATCCCGCTATGCCGTCGCGCATTTCTCAGCCCTGGTCAGCGCGGCCTCGCCCCAGACTCTCCAGGTCGATGCGCGCGGTTTTGCGCAAGTGAAACAAACTCGCTCTCAAACCGCTGCCGCGCAATCTGTCGCCTTCGATTGTTCTCAAATCCCGCCTCCTGCCAACCAGCCGTTGGCGCCCCCAGAGGTGACGCTCGTCCCCACCATCGGCTTCTCGACCGCTCCGGATTGGGCCGCAGTGGCGCGCCGGTACGCAGGGATTATCGACAAAGCTGCTGCACCTCAGACCGTCACGCATCCGCCCCCGACCGCCGACCGGCTGCAAACTATCGAGCATATTTTCGAGGACATTCAGAAGAAGGTCCGCTCTACCCCCGATTGGCCAGGCACCGATGCCTACGCCCCGCACACCCCGGCTGAAACTCTCGTCAAAGGTCAAGCCGACTCTACCGATAAGGCAGTGCTGCTGATCGGCAAGCTCGCTGAAGTTGGAATTCCGGCGCGAGCTGCATTGCTGAGCGCTGCGCCGCATGCCGACGTTCTGCCGCGCTTACCGGGTCTCGAAGCCTTCGATCGTCTCCTCGTCTATGTTCCCGGCGATCGCCCGCTGTGGATCGATCCCGCGGCCGAGTTCACACCTCCCTCCCGCCTTCCCTCAGCGGATCAAGGGCGATTGGCTCTGATCGCGGATTCTTCCACTACAGACCTGGTCCGCACACCCGCCTCCATCGCTGCCGAGAATCGTGAGACAGACACAATCGAGATTCAGCTTCATGACGGAAGCGCGGCACGGCTCGTCGCCGCCAGCGAATATCGCGGCGCGTTCGAGGACCTGTTTCGTCCCGCCATCAGCGCCGTCGCGAATGCCGGCCAGGATGAAAAAAACAATTTTCAGGATCGATGGGCGCGGGCCGCCAGAGCCGAGCGAATCACCAGCCTCGACCTCGGCGATCCTAAGAACCTGCTCGCGCCGTGCCGCCTCCAGTTCGTCGCCCAGGGCTATGCCTCAAGCCAGATTACCGACGAAGGCGGCTTCATTGATTTGCCCGGACCCGCTTCCATCAATTTCCAGCAATTTGCCGCATTCCTCCAACTGGCCGCTCAGGAGCAAACCGTGCCCGGCAAGCCGCTATCCCGAAAGATCGATTACTACATTCCTCCTCCATTTATTGAAGAAACGCGCTATCGCATCGTACCGCCGCCCGGCTATCGGCTGAAAGAGCCGCCGTCGTTTCCTCTCATCGCGCTTGGCCCCGCGACGTTATCGTCTGTCCTGAAAACGGAAGCCGACGGCTCGCTCTCCGTTGCCTACACCTTTACTAATCCGAAATCGCGCTACACGCCCCAGGAAGCCGCCGCCATTCTTCACGACTTTCAAAAGCTGTCCGGTAAAGCCGTGCTGCGCCTGGTTCTCTTCAACATTGCGGAAGAGAAGATCGCCAATGGAGATCTGAAGGAAGGCATCGCGCTGTTGAAGCAGAATGCCGCGGCCCCTTCCTCAAATACCAATGCTTCTCTCCGCCTGGCATCGGCATTCGCACAGGTCGGCGCCAGAGCCGAAGCTGTCAAGCTTTGTGAGAATATCATCGCGCGCGATCCGAAGAGCGCCGGAGCCTACGCGCGTCTCGCCTGGGCCTATACCCACGATGAGTTCGGCCGACCCTTCCAGCCGGGAATGGATCTCCGAGCGGCGGAAAAAGCCTACCTCAAAGCCATTGAACTCGACCCTGCCGAGAAGTCTTATCCCATTCAGCTCGCGATCATTTACACCTATGACTCCGCCGGCGTACATTATGGAAAATCAGCCCGGCTTGACGCCGCAATAGAGCAGTTGCGGCAGGCGGGCTTTGACGCCCTCGCAAAATATAACGCCGTGAACGACTACGCGCTCGCGCTGCTGATCGCGAAGCGCTACGACGATCTGAAACAGTTTTTCCTCTACTCTCAAGCCGCCAATGCAGACCAGGCGATTAAGCTTGCCGCGATCGCAGCATCCTCTGGAACGGCGGATGTCTTGGAGGAAGCGCAGTACCTTGCGCCATCCACCGACAAGCAGAAAGTTCTGCTCCTTCAGACCGCTAGATATTTGCTGATCGCGCGTCAATTCCGCCCCGCCGCGGCGCTCCTCCAGACCGGCGCGAGCGCTCCCCAATCCGCGGCTGAAATCGATCTCCGGGAAATAGGCCGAGCCAGGAATTTCGACCAGACCACGCTTTCCAAACAACCTGCTGTTGCGGCGGTGCAGCGCCTGATTGCCGCCGTTTTCGATCCGATCGAGCCGGACGATTGGAAGAAACTGGTTGTGCCGGAGGCCTCGAACCTTTCCCCTATCCAGCTTCGCGCGGCTTTTATTCCCTTCGCCGGCGGAATCCGGCTTGCCGCCGCGCAAACATCGAACTGGCCCTTCATCGCCGATGTATTGACCACCGCTCTTGACTTCACCGCCGAAGGAGACGATGCGTCCGGCTTTCGAATCCGTGCCGCCGAACCGGGCAACAACGCTGCGCCGAAAACCATTGCCTATGTAGTCAAACGCAACGACGATTATCTGGTCTTGGGCCTGTTCGGTAGCGCTGCTTCTTCCGCGGAGGCTCTTGCGAACGAGGAAAACGGGAATCTGGCAGCCGCTCGTATCTGGCTGAATTGGGCGAAAGACGAATTTCCGCCGCCCATGGATAAAGATCCGTTTGCGGCATTTGCCTTCGAGCGGTTCTGGCCCCCTGCGCCCGCGGCCGGCCCCGCCGTCGTGAAAACAGCAGCGGCGATTCTCGCTTTAAATACCGCGCATTTCGATCAAGGCATGGCGGCCTTAAAGCAGCTGCGCGGACAGTTCGCAGATCCGGAATTGCAGAATGCCATCGATGCAGCGCTTGCCAAGGCTCTGCTCGCGCGCGGCCAATATGCCGACGCAGTACCGCTTCTCGAGCAGCTCCAAACCAAATGGCCCAATTCGGAATCGCTTGTGCGCAGCCTCATCGAAGCGCTTATCGAATCCGGCCACGACACGCAGGCATCCGCGCTGATTGAAAATCTGCAGCGAACCGAGGCAGGTGCGCTCGATGCCCAGCGTCTGCGCGCGCGTCTGTTCGCCCATCAGGCAAAATTTGCGGAAGCAGCCGCTCTCGATGCAACCATCTGCGCGAATGCCAAAGCCACCGGCTTCGATTGGAACGACCGCGCCTGGTTAGGCCTTTTTACGCCCATAGACCCAAAGCTCATGCGCGACGCCGCTGAGAAGGCCTTAGAGTTGACTCACGGCCGCAACCCCAGCGTTCTGCAGACCCTGGCTGTCGTTCAGGCGAGCACGGGCAAGCTTCAGGACGCCCGCGCGAACGCCTACCGCTTGGCCGATCAACTCGGCGATTCCGATGAAGTGCTGACCGTATTCGGCCGCATCGCCGAAGAACTCGATCTTCGCGACATAGCTGCGGGCTATTACAGGCGAGTCAAAAAGCCGCAGGCCGATACCGAGCTATCCAACTACGCCTTCGCCCAAATGCGATTAAGAGAATTGGCGCCAGCGCCGGCACGTGCGAGAAACTAATTCTATGGCGGATCAACTCATTACGCGAGACCCCGACGTGATGAGCGGCGCGCCGGTATTTCGCGGCACCCGCGTTCCTTTTCAGACGCTCCTCGACTATTTGGAAGGCGGCGAAACCCTGGATGAATTTCTGGATGACTTCCCCACCGTTTCCCGTGAGGCCGCGATTGCCGCTCTGGAACACGCAAAAACCCTGGTGCTCGCGCAGACCTGATGCGCATTCTCTTCGACGAGTGCGTACCCCGTAAATTAACGCAGAGCTTCCCCGGCTGCCAGTGCGAAACTGCTCCGGCATTTGGATTCGCTGGAAAAGCAAACGGGGAGTTGCTGAAATTAGCGGAACAGGCTGGCTTCGATGTTTTCCTGACGGTGGACAGGCGGCTTCCTTACCAGCAGAATCTAGGGCTCCGCCGAATAGCAATGCTGATCATTTGTGCGAAATCCAACAAATTGAAGGCACTCCTACCGCACGTGCCTGCATGCCTATCGGCTCTTCAATCTATTCGCAAGGGCCAAGTCGTGAAAGTCGGCGACCCCTAAGCAGCGCGCCAGCGCCAAATTTTCGTTCGGCGCGTGACGCTCTAGTGCCTTGCTTCTGAAATACCAGTACAATACGTGGCCAAAAATAGCAGGGCTGCTCAGCGCGGCGGACGTTAATCTATTCGTCGGCGGCGAGAAGATGATCAAGGAATTCTATGATCTGGAAACCGGGGTAATCCTCTCTGCGCCGTCGGCGATGGTAACAGTTCCAATAGCTGATAGCCCGCTGTTTCGTGAGTGCGAAGAAGCAAGGGTTTTGCTTCAGGAACGCTCGGTAAAGCTGTGGATCGAGGTGATATAGATTCCGCTGTACCAACTGCAGGATCTCAATGACGTACTCCCCGACAAGTTGAATGACAAACGGAGGGACCCACTCGTGATTGGCGGGTAGAATATTGGCCAGGTGCTCTTCGCGAACAAAACCGCTGCGATGTCTCGTTAAAACGCACTCAAGCAGTTCCGCCTGAACGGAGGTGAGCCGGGTTGGGTCGATCAGTGCCGGATCGTGGTATATGCGACAGGGAATCGACACCGTCTCTCCGCTCACAAAAACGGAGAACACCTCGCTGTTCCATGAGGGTTGCGGAAGAATCGATACGGCTTTCAGCGCATCATCTCGCACTGACGCCGGAAAGGCGTTTGCCAGATCGGAATTGTTGTAGCTCATTCCGTTGACTTTGAAGCCCGATTCCTCTTGCCACAACAGAGAAGTTCTTCCAGGATGACCCGGTCTTGACCTCGAAGACGAAGCGGCTTAGCGGGTTTCCACACATCGAAACCGTAGAGTAGACCAACCCTCAGTGGTTGCCTACTTATTTATGAAGCAGGACACCAGCGTTGATTCGATGGCTCACTGCTCCGCCTAGCTGCCTACAATCCTATGGTCAATTGCGTAACGCGTCAGCTCCGCCACCGTTCGAATTCCCAGAACGTCCATTAAATTTGCCTTGTGAAACTCCACCGTCTTCGGAGAGATATGCAAAACATCCGCGATTTCTTTGCCGGTTTTGCCTTCCGCCACAAGCTGCAAAACTTCGCGCTGCCGTTCGGTCAGTTCGTTCCCGAAGCTGTTTGACGCGGAAGCGGCAAGGAACTCCGCAAGAGGACTCTGCGTAACGCGGGGGCTCAGGTAATTTCCTCCTTCCATCACCTGCTGGACGGCGTTGCCCAGTTCGGTGACGGCGGTGCTCTTCAGAACATATCCATTCGCTCCGATTCGGAAAGCTTCTCGCACGTAAGCGGCGTCGACATGCATACTCAGGAAGATCAGCTTGATGCGTGGGTTATGCGCGCGGATCTGACGCCCGGCTTCCATCCCGTTAAGAATCGGCATGGAGATATCCAGGACCACCAGATCGGGTTTCAGATCGGCTGCCATTGAAACCAGCGCCCGGCCCTCCGCCGCCGTGCCAACCAGCTCGCATCCGCTGTGTTCCAGAATGCTCCGCAAACCTTCGATGACCACGCTGTGATCGTCGGCCACCAGCACGCGCGTTTTCATTTTTCGTCTGCTTTGGTTAACGGAAGAGTCGCCTCAACGGTTGTGCCCACGCCTACTTCGGACGCGACGGAAAGTACGCCGCCCAGTAACCGCACGCGCTCCTGCATGCTGACCAGCCCTAAACCTTCCGACCGATGCGCTTGTGACGTATCAAACCCCACTCCCTCGTCCCGGATACAAAGCCGTAACGCCTTCTCAGATCCGGCCAGGGTGATGTAAACGGGCGTGTCGCCCGCATGCTTCACAACGTTCCGTAATGCTTCTTGGGCAATCCTGTAATAGCAGGTTGCGACCGGCGGCGATATCGATTCCGGCAAGTTCTCCAGCGTCAGCCGCACCGGCATGTCTTCCGCGCTTTCAAACTCCTCCGCCAGCCGCTGCAGCGCAACTGCCAGCCCCAGATCGTCCAGAATCTGCGGATGCAGTTGATGCGCTACCCGTCGCAGATCGTCTAATAAAGCCGCCGCGGCCCGGTGAATCTCAGCCAATCCCTTCTTCACTTCCGGATCCGTCGTGGCCCGCTGCTCCAATCGGTCTACGTTCATGTGCAGCACCGCGAGCTTTTGACTCAGGTCGTCGTGCAAGTCTCGGGCGATCCGGCGCCGCTCTTCTTCCTGAGCGGTAAACAGACTCGCGGTAAGCCGCTGCAGCTCTTCGTGCGACCGGTGTAAGGCCTCTTCGGTAATCAGAACACGGCCCTCCAGCCGCTCCTTTTCCCGCCTTAACAGATGCTGCGCCTGTTTGCGCACCGTTATATCTTCCATCGCAAGCACTACCCCAGCCTTGCCTTCCGGCCGAATCGCTTGCGCATTGATAAGCAGCGTGCGCCGCCCTTCATCGTACTCGTGTTCTAACGCAAACCCGCCCATATCCGCCGGGTGCTCCAGGATTTGCCTGATGTTCGGCACAATTCGGCCCAGGTTCCACTTCGCTTCCGCGACTTCGTGAAAAGAACGCCCCTCCACTTTGTCAGCGGGTTGTTGGGAAAGCGCCAGGAAGGCCCGGTTGGCGGTCCGAATGCGCAACTCGGAATCGAGCACAACCAGCGGCACCTGCGCATTATCCACCACGCTGCGCGCAAACTCGTGCGCCCCCTTGAGCTCCTGCTGCGTGCGGCGGATTTGATCGATGTCGATCAACACCAGAACCACCCCGTCGATCTTGTTCTCGACCGTGCGATAAGGCTTCACCCGCAAGAGAAACCATCGCCCCTCGCGATCCTCTACTTCGATTTCCTTGGTTGCCAGCGTCTCGATCACTTCCATCAGAAGCGGTTCGAGATCCCCCACCCGCAAATTCAGCCGCATGTCCCGAATGTGCCGCCCGATATCGGTCGAGCGAATACTCAGCATCCGCTCGGCAAACGGCGTCACCTGCCGGATATGCAGATCCGCGCTCAAAATGAGCACCGGCATCGTAATGTTGTTCAGCAGATTCACCAGGTCGCTGGTAGTGTGGCCCAGTTCCTCATTGCGGCGGCGAAGCTCCTCATTTACCGTTTGCAGCTCTTCAGTCTGGCTTTGCAGCTCCTCTTTCGCCGTTTCTAATTCTTCATTGATCGATTGCAGCTCCTCATTCGACGACTGCACTTCCTCATTTGCTGAAATCAGCTCTTGATTCGTTCCGTCTCTGTCCTGGATCATGGACTGCAAATAGAGCTTCGTCGATCCCAGATCCTCGCGAAGCGCGGCAATCTCGCGATCTTTCGCATCCGCCGTTTTCTCCGGACTTGTGTGCGAGGCTCCCGCTTGAGAGGGCGCCGCGCCCGGCTTCTCGATGAAAAGCACCAGGAAATGCCGCCGCTTTGAAGGCCCGTTCTGAAGCGGCAAAATCTCCAATGTCACGGCCTGGCTGCTGAGATCCGCTTGAAAACGGATCCCCTCCACCACCACCGGCACATCCTCTTTCACGGCGCGATTTAGTGCATCGCGCAGCGTTGACGCCAATCCCTCCCTGGCCATTCTCAATATGTTTAGCGATATCGCCCCGGAAGGCAGCGCCAAAAACTGGCTGGTGTCCCCGCGCGTTTGCACGATCTCCAGCCGTTCATCTACCACCACTCCCGGCGGACCATATCGCGCCACTACCAAGCGATCGGTCGCGCGCTGCAGATCCACGTCCGTCAGCGTGTCTTCCCCGCGCGCTTCGAGCGCCGATCCATTCGCCCCCGAAATTGCTCCCGTCGCGATAAGTTCCGGATGAATGCGACTAATGCCCGGATTCTTAACGTAGAATTTGTTGCGTTTGTCCTTGAAGGTGAATAAATCCGAGAACTCCCGTATCGTTTCCGATTGCCCAAGCAAAAGAACGCCTGGAGTGTTCAGCGCGTAATGAAATCCGGAAATGATCTTTTTCTGCGCCGGCGCGCTCAGGTAGATCAACACGTTTCGACAGCTCACCAGATTCAAATGCGAGAAGGGCGGGTCCTGCGTAAGATTATGTCTCGAGAAAATACACAACTCGCGAAGACGTTTGGATACTTGATAGCCTGTATCCTGCTTTACAAAAAATCGTCTCAACCGGTCCGCTGATACGTCTGCCGCGATGGTTTCCGGGTACATGGCCCGGCGCGCTTTTTCGATCGACCGCTCGCTGGCATCGGTTCCAAAAATCTGAATCGGTGTCTGGATCGAAACCTTTCCCAAATATTCCAGCAGGCGAATTCCGATTGAGTACACTTCTTCACCCGTCGCGCATCCAGGAACCCAAATGCGAATCGACTCCTCCGGCCGTTGTCCTTTTAATAGGAATGGAAAGATCTCGGACGCGAGTACCTCAAATACCTCCGGGTCGCGGAAGAACCGCGTCACCCCGATCAGCACATCTTCACTCAGCTCGCGCACCTCGGCCGCATTCGCCTGCAACAGGCGCGCATACTCCGCTAACGATTGCGTCTTCGTCACCACCATTCGCCGCGCAATCCGGCGGCGAAACGTGGTTTGCTTATACCGCGAGAAGTCGATGCCCGAAACGCTTTTTAACAAAGAATGTATGCGCGAAAGAGAACTCTGATCTGTCGGCGCGTGCTCCAGCACCGCCGCCGTCGTCTCGCACGTTTTTAATTCACGCCCGATGCGTCCCAGTTCCAATCCGATATCGCCAGGCGCCAGGACCAGGTCCACATGATCGGCGGCTATCGCGTTCCGCGGCATCGTCTCGAACTTGGCTGTCGTCTCGTCTTGAACGATTGAGATTCCACCCTCGCCTTTGATGCTCTTCAGCCCCAGCGCCCCATCCGAATCGCTGCCGGACAAAACGATCCCGATCGCCCGCGACTTTTGCTCCTCGCCAAGCGATCGAAAGAATATATCGATAGGCCGCGGCTGTGCTTCCCGCTCCGGCCTCCGCTCCAGACGAAACGCTCCCTCCCGCAACTCAACTCTGAAACCCGTGGGAATGACGTGCACCGTATTCGGCTCCGGCCGCGCGCCCTGCGTGATTTCAACCACAGGCATAGCTGTTGTCCGCCCCAGTATTTGCGGCAGCAGGCTGCGGTGATGCACCGGCAAATGCGAGATGATCACAAACGCCATCCCTGTATCGACAGGCGTTTGCTCCAGGATGTTCGTGAATGCTTCCAGACCTCCGGCCGAAGCGCCGATACCCACAATCGGGAATGGCAGCGCACTGTCTTGGTCCTCTGTTAAAGGCGACTCACTGACGACCGGCGGCTGTTCTTCCTCAGCGAATTCGACGCCCCTATCGGGAATGGAAGCTTCTGACATCCTTACCGCTTCCAATCTTAGTCGAATGCCCGACCCGCCGCCGATGCTGATTCGGACCCGCAAGCGTCAGCGGCCATCACGATGCGATTTGCGGAGAGCGGAAATGCGATCCCGCCCGAACCGCCGCCATGGCCTCCAGTAACTCCGTTGCCGCCGCCTGCTTCAGCACGTAACCAGCCGCGCCGCAGCGGAATGCCTCCTGGACGTAAGCTTTGTCCGCGTTTTGACTGACGAAGATGACCCGCACTTCCGGAAAGCGCTGGCCCAGTTCACGCGCCGCGCTGAAGCCGTCCATCACCGGCATTGAAATGTCCAGCAGCACCACATCCGGCCGCAGCCGCTCTGTCGCATCCACCCCGGCACGCCCGTTCTCCGCCTCGCCAACCACAGCGGTGTGCTCGGACTCAACAATCGACCGCAGCATATACCGCGTCGCCGAGTCGTCGTCGACAATAAGCAAACGTTCCGGATTGAGTGCCAATAAAGCTGAAGACGCGCCCGCCACAATTTCAAGACACTAGGAATAACGAGAGGTTTTGCCGATACACTGAGTTGCATGCCCACTCTGAGCGCGCATCGCGCCGCCTTCCGCAACCTTCACGCCGGCGGGTGTTTCGTCATTCCGAATCCCTGGGACGTGGGCTCCGCAAAATATCTGCGCCATCTCGGATTCCGAGCCTTGGCCACCACCAGCGCCGGGTTCGCTTTTTCGCGAGGACTGCCCGATGCCTCCGAAGCGATCGGCCGAGATGCGATGCTCGCTCACATCCGTGAAATAGTCGCTGCGGCAGATCTGCCGGTGAACGCCGATTTTGCCTCCGGCTATGCAGACGATCCGCAACAAGTCGCGCTGAATGTCCTCGCCTGCGAAGCCGCCGGAGTTGCCGGCCTTTCTATAGAGGACGCAACCGGCGACGAGTCGAAGCCGCTCTACGAATTTCCTTTGGCAGTCGATCGCATCAGAGCCGCCCGCGCAGCCCTGGACCAATCCGCAAACCGGCGTCCTGCTCACCGCGCGAGCGGAATGCTACCTGGTCCATCAGCCCGATCCTTGCAGGGAATCCGTCCGCCGCCTGCGAGCCTACGCCGACGCGGGTGCTGACGTTCTCTATGCGCCCGGAGTAACCAAACGCGAAGAGATGCAGGAAATCGTCGTCGCCGTCGCTCCCAAGCCGGTAAATATTCTCATGAGTTCCAACTTAGGGCTGCGTCTCTCCGATCTGGCCGAAATGGGCGTCAGACGAATCAGCGTCGGTTCCGCGTTGGCGCGTTGCGCCTGGACCGCCTTCATCGCGGCGGCCAAAGAAATCTCCGAAAAAGGCACCTTTACCGCCTTGGACCACCTGATCCCATTCAGCGAACTGGATTCCTTCTTCAAAGCCCCCGATTGAACCGCGCGCGTCGGCAAGCGCCTCAGCCAGCCTCTCCTAACCCATGCAGCCGCCGGGTGTACGTCGCTGAGCCCTCCGGCCACTAAGCCCTGCACATTGTCCCCATTACTGCCGATAACCTAAATAGCAACAAAAGTACGATGCCATTCCGAAGGCGGGGATCTGCGACGCGAAAGGCGGCACGTTGGCGTGGCCGCTGGTCCGCTGTCGTGCTCGCAGCCATCATCATCGCAGCCGCCGTCTTCCTCATCCTTCGCTTTCAACCTTCCCTCCGGGTCGACCGCACCGTACGAATCGGCTTCCAAAACTCAGCGCCCTATCACTTCCCCGACGCCAGCGGTAATCCCAGCGGGCCGGCCGTCGAGATTCTGCGCGAAGCCGCGCGCCGCAAGAGTGTCCGCCTTCAATGGGTCTTTTCGCCACAGGGGCCGGAGGCCGCGCTGCAGTCCGGAGCAGTCGATCTGTGGCCCATTCTTGGAGATCTGCCCGAGCGCCGGCGCATTCTTTACATCACCGCTCCCTGGACAAAAATGACTTATGCTCTGGTCGTGCCCGAGACCCTGCATCTCGAACGGCCGGAGAATCTCGGAACCCGCGCGTTGGCAGTCGCCAAGATCAATCTCGATTCGCGCCTCGCACGGCAGTATTTCAGCAAGGCCGCCATCGTCAAGGTGCTGAGCGTCGATCGCGTGATTGGGGCCGTATGCGCCGGAAACGCTCAAGCAGGCCTGATCTCGAAGAGCGCCTTTGGTATCGCGGGCGGTTCTAAATGTCCCCAAGGACCGCTGCGAGCCATCAATATTCCAAACGCCACATTCTGGTTTGGCATCGGCGCCACGAACAAAAGAAAAGATGCGGCGCCGATCGCCGACCTGCTGCGCGAAGAGATCGGCAAAATGGCGGCTGACGGGGCCTTTACCGATATCGACTTCCGTTGGAATACCAACCTCGGCACCGATACGGCCACCATTTTCCAGTACCGCAATACCCGTGCCAACGCGCTCGAACTTTTGGCCGCGTGCGCCGTTCTCATTCCCGCGCTCCTTGGCATGTTGTGGTTGGCTTGCCGCTTGCGGCTCGCGCGGCGCAGGGCCGAAGCCGCCAGCCGCGCAAAAAGCGAGTTCCTGGCCAATATGAGCCATGAGATCCGAACACCCATGAACGGCGTCATGGGTATGACCGAATTAGTCCTCGATACCGAGCTGAACTCGGAGCAGCGCGAGTGCCTCGAGCATGTGAAGACCTCCGCCGATTGCTTGCTGACCGTTATTAACGACATCTTGGACTTTTCCAAGATCAGCGCCGGAAAGCTGCAAATGGACCCGATTACCTTCAATCTGCGCGGCAGCATGGATGAAACCATGAAGATGCTGGCGCAACAGGCGCATAAAAAGGGTCTCGAATTGACCTGCGACATCGAGCCGGACGTGCCCGACTCCGTCATTGCCGATCCCACCCGGCTCCGTCAAATCCTGGTCAACCTGCTGAGCAACGCAATCAAGTTCACCACCCGCGGCGAAGTGGGCCTGCACGTAGCGGTAGAGAATCGCGACAGTGAGAAGCTTCTGCTCCACTTCCTGGTGCGGGATACCGGCGTCGGCATTCCCGTCGAGAAGCAACATCTCATTTTTGAGGCGTTCACTCAGGCGGATGGCTCGACTACCCGGCAGTACGGCGGCACTGGACTGGGGCTGTCGATCTCGGCTCAGCTCGTGGCCATCATGCACGGCAGGATTTGGGTTGAAAGCGTGCCGGGGCAGGGAAGCTGCTTTCACTTCACGATCTCTTTGGATCTGGCGGATGCGCCCGCTCCTCAACCCTCGAGCGACGCCGCTTCCTTTATCGACATACCGGTCTTAGTGGTAGACGATAACGCCACCAATCGCCGCATTCTGGTGGAAACCTTGAAGAAGTGGCGCATGCAACCCCAGGCGGCGGCCAGCGCTCTCGAAGCGCTCGACATCTTGATTTCCGCTCAGGAGCGCGGGCGGCCCTTCTCCCTGATCCTCACCGACGTAAACATGCCCCAAACCGACGGGTTCACCCTGGTCGAGCAGATCAATGAGCATCCCGAGTTAGCGCCCGCGACCATCATGATGCTGACTTCCGCAGGTCAGCGCGGCGACTCAGCTCGCTGCCGGGCACTCGGAGTCTCCGCTTATTTAACCAAGCCGGTCCGGGCGGCAGAACTGCACGCCGCCATTGCCACGCTGCTTGCCCGCCCGATGGATAACAACGAGCTCCCCTTAATCACCCGGCATTCCCTCCGCGAACGCCAGGCGGAAATCTCTTCACCCGCTCTTATTTGTCCAACGCAAACTCAAAATAAAAAATCGTTTCCCCCGACCGCGCATCCCGTAGCCCGTTGAGATAAAGTTTGTCTCCAGGCTCCGGCCTCGCCTCGAAATAAAAGAACCCGTTTGCCGAATCCCCCGGCGGCAACATCTTAGCGGCGAACGCTCTCGTCACGATTTCCGGCGCAGTCAGCGGATTCTTTTTCTGCGGCAGCCGAACCGGCAGCGGTACATTGTTCGGACGTTTTGCCGACCTCCCCAGATACGGTATGTCTTCCGGGCTCACCGGCCCCACGTGCCTGCCATCCGCCGCCACCAGGTTCACTTCCAGGTCCCGCAAATCGAGCGCCTTTTCCCGTTTATTCTCAATCACCACCAGCACCGGCAGTACGCCATATTTCAGCAGATCCGTCTTCTTTCCGAACGCTTCCGCCGTCAGCTCTTCGCTGCTGTAAGACTTGGCCCCTACGGTCACCCGATCCGAGCTTTGGTGAGCATAGCTGCTCGCCGCCGCAGCCTGAAACGGCTTATCGTCCTCCGCCCACGTCAGTGCCGCCGCAACCGCCACCAACGCTATACTCGAAATCACGAACCGCGTTCTCGGAATCACGCGCACGCTCCTCCTTTACCGGCTGATCCAGTTCGTATCCCTTCCGTTCGTCTTCTTGTACTTCGCCGCGCGGCTCCTCACACAACCGCACCTATTCCTCGCATTTCGGCGAGCGTCTCGGCTTTCTCCCCCGATCGTTCACTCGGACGGATGCTGGAGCCGTCTGGTTGCACGCCGTATCGGCAGGCGAAATTGCGTCTGCCATTCCCCTCATCCGCAACTTGCGTTCCGACAAGCCGGCGATTCCCATCTATCTTTCCACTTCCACCATCGCAGGCCGCAAAGCAGCCGAGCGCCACGCCTCTTCTCTCGTCGACGGCATCTTCTATTCTCCGCTCGATTATGCCTCATGCGTTCGCAGAATCGTCCGCGCCATCCGCCCCGCCCTGCTCATCGTCGTCGAAACTGAAATCTGGCCTTGCCTCTACGCCGAGTGTAAACGCGCGGGCGCTCGCTTGATTATCGTCAACGGCCGCATTTCCGACCGGGTCTGGCCGCGTTATCGCGCGCTCCATTACCTGTTCGAACCCATTCTTCGCCTGCCCGATTCCATCTTTGTCCAAAGCGCGTTCGATCGCGACCGCTATTCGCAGCTCGGCGCGCCGCTCACCCGCCTCGAAATAATGCCCAATCTGAAATACGATGCCCCCGCTGTCGTCGCCCCTCTCGATGCCCCCACCTTCGGCGCAAAACAGGTCTGGATTGCCGCGAGTACTGCCGGCGCGAATGAGCCCGGCAGCCTGGTCCGCCATTCCATCGATGAAGACGATATCGTCATTCAGACATTCCAGGCGCTCGCCGAAGAATTTCCCCAGCTTCTGCTCATCCTGGCTCCCCGCCAACCCCGCCGCTTTGCTGAAGTAGCGCGAAAGCTCGCCAAAAACGCCATACACTTCCAGCGGCGCACCGCGCTCGAATCCCGCGCCGTCTCAACCTTGCAGCTCCCCGGAGTGTTGTTACTCGACACCATGGGCGAACTGGCCGGCATGTACTCGCTCGCCAACGTGGTCTTCGTCGGCGGTTCCATCGCGCCCCGCGGCGGCCACAACATCATCGAGCCGGCCGCCGCCGGAGTGCCCGTCATCGTCGGCCCTCATATGCAAAACTTCGAAGCCATCGCCGGCGATTTCCGTCACGCGAATGCCCTGATTCAAATCCCGGGTGCGGACGGTCTGCTGCCCGCCATTCGCAATCTATTGCTCGATCGCACTTACGCGCGAGACCTCGGCCAGCGCGCCCGCCGCGTGGTCCAAAAACAACAAGGCATATCGCGCGTTATCGCCGGCCGCCTCTGGCCTCACTACTACGCGGCCTGCCTCAAATCGCCTCACGGTCTTCTGGCGCGTTCCGCTCTCGCTCCCCTTTCCTTTTTGTGGAGTAAAGGCGCGGCACTCGACCGCCGCCGATCCGAACACTATGCCGCTTCTCATCCGCCCCTCTCCGTTCCCGTCGTGAGCATTGGAGGAATCACCATCGGCGGATCGGGCAAAACGCCCTTCACCACTTATCTTGCCGCCGGTCTGCACAAACAGGGCTATTCTCCCGCCATACTCACGCGCGGATACCGCCGCCAATCGCCTGCAAAAAATCTGGTCTTCGCTCCTGGCGTCCACGTCCCGCCCGCCCTTACCGGAGATGAAGCTCAGATCTTCCTGCGCGCCGGAATCGCTCCCATCGGCATCGGCGCTAATCGCTATGAGACTGGAAAAATCCTGCTTGGCCGTTTCCCGTCCACCGACGTGCTCTTGCTCGACGATGGCTTTCAACATGCTCGAATCAAGCGCGATCTGGATATAGTCGTCATCGATGGCCTCGATCCTTTCGGACGCGAACAAGTAGTTCCACAGGGCCGCCTGCGCGAGCCGCTTCAGGCCTTGAGCCGTGCGGACGTTTTCATCGTCACCCGCGCTGAAACCGACCTGCGTTATGAAGCCATCTCCACTCGTCTTCGCGAATACAACCCAACCGCCCATATTTTCCGTACACGCCTGCTGGCTCGCTCCTGGCGCGATTACCGCACCGGCACTCGTTTCCCCAAGCTGCCCGCCCGCCGCGTGGCCGCCTTTTGCGGACTCGGCAACCCACAGAGCTTTTGGACCACCCTCGAATCGCTCGGCTTAGAGATCGCCTTCCGCTGGAGCTTCGGAGATCATCACGCTTACAAGCCCACGGATTTGCAGCGCATCGTTCATCAGGCGCGCGCCCACGGGGCGGAAATTCTGGTTACTACTGAAAAAGACCGCGTGAACTGCCCCGCTCACCTCGATTCGGCAATCGCCCCTTTCGATCTAGCCTGGCTCGAAATTGAATTCGAGCTCGAAGACGAGACCAGCTTCCTGACCCTCCTGGACCGTACTCTGCACCGCCGGGCGGTCGCTTAAAACAGCAAAATCTAATACAGCAAAATTCGCGTAGCGCCGCCTCCCCCCTCGCGTCTAACTTCTGGAGGACAGTTTATGGCGGATGTTAACGTCAAAAATCAATCTTCTAATCGATCTTCTGAAGAAAATACAGCAAATACGAAAAGCCTCGAACGGCGACAAGCCGGCGGCAGTTTATTGAGCCCGGCAGACGTCTTCGGCAGTAATCCATTTACGCTAATGCGGCGCATGAGCGAAGAGATGGATCGAACCTTCGGTCACTTCTTCGGCCAGACCAGCGGCGGCGGCAGTAGCGGCTGGTATCCAGCCATCGAGCTTACCGAGCGCGAGGGCCAATTACACGTTCACGCCGAACTGCCCGGTCTCAAGCCGGAAGACGTGAAGGTGGAGATCACCGACGACGCGCTGGTCATCAGCGGCGAACGAAAATCGGAACACGAGCATCACATCGGCAAAGCCTACCGTTCGGAACGCCACTACGGCCAGTTCTATCGCGAAATCGCTCTTCCTGAAGGTGTAAAGGCGGACCAAGCCAAAGCTCAGTTCCGCGACGGCATCTTAGAAGTCACTGTTCCGGTTCCCGAACAGGCGCAGACCCGGCGCGAAATCCCAATCCAAACCAGCGCCTCGACCGCAACCCCGTCAAAGGGCCCCGGATCGGCCGAACCAGCGCGTCAGACCACAGCCGCCAAAGCCGGGTAGGGCGGACGTCCTCGTCCGCGCGGGACCTCCGGGTCCCGCTCCGTCTTAAGGCCGCGCGCGTCGCGATACCCATCTCTTCCGCTTTTCCGCCGTCCGTCCGAACGGAACCGCAACCGTAAGGGAGCGGCGCATCTCATCTGCTATCGTGACGGTTTCACGCCGAATGCATTTCTCACAGCTCGAAATTCCCTGTCAAGAATTCTCCCTCGACAACGGCCTGCGCGTCGTTGTTCACGAAGACCACAAGACCCCCATCGTCGCCGTTAATATCTGGTACCACGTCGGCTCGAAAAATGAAAAGCCGCGCAAAACCGGCTTCGCTCATCTTTTCGAGCACCTCATGTTCGGCGGCAGCGAGCACCTCCAGGGCAGCTATATCGAAGCCATGGAAAGGATCGGCGCAACCGACCTGAACGGAACCACCAGTGAAGATCGCACCAATTACTTCGAGAACGTTCCCGTCATCCGCTCTCGATTATGCCCTGTTCGCCGAATCCGACCGCATGGGCTTCTTTTACAACACCATCAGCCAGGAGATTCTCGATCTTCAACGCGGCGTCGTACAAAATGAAAAGCGCCAGGGCGACAATCAGCCCTACGCCATTGTCGAGGAATTGGTCGTCAGGTCCACTTATCCTTCCGAACATCCGTACGCCCACACTGTCATCGGATCCATGGAAGATCTCGATTCGGCCACTCTCGACGATGTGCGCGAGTGGTTCAAGACCTACTACACGCCTTCGAACGCGGTGCTGGTTCTCGCCGGCGATATAACCCTGGACGAAGCCAAACAGAAGGTGCGGCGATATTTCGACGGCATCCTCCCCGGTCCGCCGGTCGCGCATCAGCGCGCTTGGGTCGCGAAAATGTCCGGCGATCATCGCGAATTCGTCGAAGACCGTGTTCCCCAATCGCGTATTTACAAAATATGGAACGTGCCCGGCTACGGCGCGATCGCCGCGGACCACCTTCGCATGGCCGCCGGCATTCTCTCCAGCGGAAAAACGTCACGCCTGTACAAGCGCCTCGTCTATGACGACCAGATCGCCACTCAAGTGGCCGCGTATCTAGATGAGCGCGAAATCGGCAGCCAGTTTGTCGTCCTCGCAACTGCCCGGCAAGGTGAGGACATCCGCAAAGTCGAGAAAGCCGTTGACGAAGAGCTCGCGCGCTTCCTCGAAGATGGCCCTACCCAGCGCGAGCTCGACCGCATCAAAACACAATCCTACGCGGGATTCGTCCGTGGCGTCGAGCGCATCGGCGGCTTCGGCGGAAAATCCGATATATTGGCCACTAACCAGACTTATCTCGGAACTCCGCACGGCTACAAAGCACAGGTTGCGAACATCGAGGATGCCACTGCCGCCAGACGTCTCGCGACACCGCCCGCGCTTGGCTCTCCGATGGCGTTTACGCTCTCGAGGTCGTTCCCTTTACGCCCGCCAAGGAGCTTGCTCAATCCGGCGCCGATCGCGCTCATCTCCCCGAGCTCGGTCCGCCCATGAACTGAAGCTCCCCGCCTTTCACGAAGACAGCTTAACCAATGGCTTGAAAATTCTGGTCGCCGAGCGCCACGAAATTCCCGTCATGAACTTTTGGCTCGATGTCGACGCCGGTTATTCGGCCGATCAGTTCGCCCTCCCCGGCACCGCCCGCCTCGCTTCGTCTCTTCTGACTGGCGGCACCAACCGCCGCACTGCTCTCGAGATCAGCGATGAGATTCAGATGCTCGGCGCGCAGCTCAGCACCGGCACCAATCTCGACATGACCACCGTCTTATATGTCGACCCTCAAGAATACGCTGGACGATGCGCTCGATCTTTACGCCGACGTGATTCTGAATCCCGTCTTTCCCGAACGCCGATTTCGAGCGACAACAGCAGCTCCAGCTCTCCGCCATCGCAAACGAAAAAGTGACTCCCTTGCAAATGGCGCTGCGCGCTCTGCCGCCGGTCCTCTTCGGATCCGGCTCACGCCTACGGTGTGCCGCTCACCGGCTCCGGTACGGAAGAAAGCGTTGAACGCTTCACACGCGAGGATATCGCGCGCTTTCATGCCACTTGGCTCAAGCCCAACAACGCGACTTTGATCGTGGTCGGCGACACCACGCTGACCGAAATCAAACCAAAGCTTGAAAAACTCTTCGGCAGCTGGCGCGGCGCGGAAATTCCATCGAAGAACGTGAGCGCTGTTCCGCGGCCCGCGAAGCCTGCCATTTATTTGGTCGACAAGCCGGGCGCATTGCATTCGGTCGTGATCGCGGGAACTCTTGCTCCGCCGCCCAATGCCCAAACCGAAGTTGCGCTCGAAACTATGAACAGCGTCTTCGGCGGCACTTTCGGAGCGCGCTTGAACATGAATCTTCGCGAAGACAAGCACTGGTCCTACGGCGCGGCCTCCGTTCTCTATGGTGCGCGCGCGCAGCGGCCCGTTCTCTGGCTTACGCTTCTGTTCAGGCCGATAAGACCGCGCGATTCCATTGCCGAAATGATCGAGTGAAATGTCCGGCATGACCGGAATGAAGCCGATTCGCGAAGAAGAATTAGACAAGGTGAAACAGCAGCAAATTCTCGAGCTCCCCGGATCGCACGAGACCATGAATTCCGTCGGCAACCTGTTAAGTGATCTGCTGCAGCTCGGCCTGCCCCTCGATTTTTATGACACCTATGTCAGTCGCGTCTCAGCCCTGACCGTCGCGGATCTGGAAGCCTGCGCCAAATCGCTGCTCGACCCTCGACAAATGATCTGGATGGTAGTCGGCGACCGCTCCCAGCTCGAACCGTCCCTGCGCGAGCTCGCAATCGGCGACATCATCCCTGCGCAAGCCTGACCATTCCTAACTAGGCTCGAGCCGCCACGCGCCTCGCCGCCGCAATCCCGGAACACAGCGCGCCTTCCATGAATCCCATGAATTTGTAACACGTATGTTCCCCCGCAAAATGCAGCCGCCCCATTCCCGCCAACAACGCCGGTCCATAAACCGTCAAGGTTCCCGGCGCAGGAAAGGAATATCCCCCCAATGTCCACGGGTCGCCTACCCAGTCCACGAATCGATCGCGTAGAAGATTCTTTTGAAACCCCGGCAGCAAACTTTCAAAATCCTTCCGGAAGCGTCCCTCGCGTTCCGCGCCCGAAATTCGATGCCATTCCTCCGCCGTAGCTGCGCCGCTGAATGAGATCAGCCCTGCCGCCCCGCCTGCCGCCTGCCCATCCGTCCCCTCCCACGTCATTCCCAGCCCGCCGTCGCTCAGACTCTCTACCCCCGCCGGCTTGTCCCAATACCTGCTCTTCACGCACGCCAGATATTTCACGTTCGATCCCATCTGCGGCTGTAGACTCGCAGGCAGGCGCGGTTCAAATCGGATCTTCGACCAGGTCGAAGGTGGAACCGCCAGCACAATCTCTTCCGCCTCATACGATTGTTGCGTCCCGCAGCGAGCCACCGCCCGATTCCGCTCCACCGTAATCGAAGCGACCGCCGCGCCCAGATGCAAGCGCTCTCTGCCAAGCGGCGCAGCCAACCGCTCCGCAAGCTGCTGGTTTCCTCCATCGCAGCGGAACAATTCGCTGTCCGTCCAATATCGCTCCAGTCCGTGTCCCTTAATGACGGTGAGTATCCCCAGGTAACTCATGCGCGCAGGCTCCAGGCCCATGTTATGAGCGAACTGCGCGGTCAATCCCTGCTTCCCCAAATCCCCAATGCGCAGCGACTGAATCACCTCTTGCAAGCTCCGGCGATCGAGTTCTGCAGCATGCGGGCTAAGCCATGGCCGGTCCGCATCGATCGCTGCCGCATCCTTATTAAGGACCTCGGCGCCCTCCTGCATTTGCCTGTACAACGTTCGCGTCTGGGCATCGGAAAGCCGCATTCCCTTTAAGAATGTGGGCGTGCTGCTTTCGTCGTATTGCCTAACAGAAAGCAGCTTCAGCCCAAAGCGCTGCGCGTAAGCGAGCCAAGCAGGATGATTCGAGCCGATCAGCTCCCCGCCCGCTTCTATCCATTTCCCCGGAACAAAATCGCGTAGGGTCAGAACGCGGCCGCCCAACCGCCGTCGCGCCTCTAATACCGTCACCTCATAACCGGCTGCTGTTAATTCGTAAGCGCACGCTAAACCCGCGAAGCCCGCTCCGACCACCACCACGCGTCGGCGCGAACGCGCGGCCGAAAGCAGACCGGCCGAACCGGTGAGAACACTCTTGATCAGCTCTCGACGGGAAGGCACTCTAAGGCTGGATGCCCAACGCGAGCCCGTGCGCTTTTAAATTCGCATTGAACGGATCAATCGCCGTAGGGCCAAGATCCTGTACCGCCTTCCGCGATGCGACAAGCTCCTCCCGCAGTTCACCATTTAGTTCAACCGATTGATCCGTCGGCGGCAAATCCGCCCCGCCTTCCACCAGAAATGCCAGATTCGCCAGCTTCCCGTAAAGCTTCGTCGGAGCCCGGAACGCATCTTCCGTTCTACCCGTCAGCGCCAACGGAAAGAACTTCTCTTCAACGGGAGCGATCTGCCGCTCCAGCTTATTCGCCGCATCGATGATCGAAGCATTCTTAGGATCGTCCGCCAGCATGACCTTCAGGTCTGCAAGTTGCTTTCGCGCCCACTCCATCTGATTGATCATCTTCGCCGACTCGTTCATCTCGTCTCGCAGCCGCAGCAGAAACTCCGTATTCGCCTTGATCTCTTGCTCGTTCGCGAGATCGTGCGGATCGCGCAGAATGTCGACCGTTTGCGTCGTCTCTTTTCCATCGACGTTCAGCTTCACCGTGTACGAATCCGGCCAGACCTCCGGTCCGTGAGTGTAGTTCCGCCAATGTACTAACGGCCGCCAACCTTCCGGACCATTCTTCACCCACGGCTCGCCCGGCGGGCTGTTGCGAAGTTTTACAGTCGTAGGCGCCTCATAGCGCAGATCCCACCAGATGCGGTTGATGCCTGCCTGTGTCGAGCCGGTCAGCTTCCGCACCAGCTGCCCGTCCTTGCGCAGAATCGTAATCTCCACTTTCTTAGCGGGCGCCTTCAGAAAATAATTCAAGTCCGCGCCTGCCGGAGGATTCTGTCCCAGAACGCGATTATTGGTATCCGCTGCCCGGGTGTTATTGAAGCTGCGATACCGATAAGAAGCTCTCGGCTTGAACAGGTAGACATCCGACTTCTGCGAGTTGTCGTAATCGCGCAACGGCGTGATATCGTCTAAAATCCAAAACCCGCGCCCGTACGTCGCGACCACCAGGTCGTTGTAGCGCTTCTGAATCGTGAGCCAGTAAATCGGCGCCGGCGGCATGTTGTTGCGCAACAATGTCCAGTTCGCGCCGTCGTCCCAGGTCACGTAAATGAAATTATCCGTGCCCAGGAACAGCATCCCCTTGCGTACGGGATCCTCGACGATGCAATGCGCGCTGCTGTTTACCGACTTCGGAATTCCTCCGCTGATCAGCTTCCAAGTCTGTCCATAGTCGGACGTCTTGTACACATATGCGTTGTAATCGCCCGCGCCCTGCTCCAGATTGTCGACCACATACGCAGTCCCCGCATCGTAATGCGAGGGCTCGATATTCCAAATGGTTCCCCACGGCGGCAGACCGGAAATGTTTTTGGTCACATTCGTCCAGCTCTTACCCGCATCCTGCGTGACGCTCACTTGCCCATCGGTCGTTCCCGTCCAGATCACACCCGCTTTCACCGGGGACTCGGCAATCGAATAGAGCACGTCGCCTTCGAACGTCATCAGATTATCGGGATGGACTCCGCCGGAATTCCCTTCGTGACTCTTATCGTTCAGCGTCAGGTCCGGGCTGATCAGCTTCCACGATTGCCCGCCGTTATCCGTCTCGTGAACATACTGGCTGCCCGCGTAAATGCGATTGTGATCGTGCGGCGAAATCGCAATCGGCATGGTCCAATGCCAGCGGTACTTTACATCCTTCGGCGCCCATCCGTATGTCGCTTCCGGCCACGCCGATACCCACCGCGCCTGACCCGTTCGCAGATCCATGCGCGTAAGATCGCCGTTATAACAACCCGACCAGACAATGTTGTTGTCCGCCGGATCGGGAATCGAAAATCCCGGCTCGCAGCCTCCCACTTGCGTCCAGTCGCCCGCCGTTATCCCGCCCGCAAATGTGCCGCCCGCGAATCCTGCCTGCAGATTATTGCTGGGACCGCGAAACGTCGGCTCGTCCTGCCGGTTGCCATACACGTAATACGGAATTTCATCGTCGGTGAACACGTGGTACATCTGCGCGATCGGAAAGGAAAATGTCTGATACGTCTTTTCGCGGTTCAAGCTGACGCTGATGCCGTGATCGTGCGCCACCATGACGCGATTCGGATTCAGCGGATCGTACCAGACGTCATGCACATCCCCCGCCGGATGCACGATGTCGTCGGCGAGCGTCGCCCCCGCATCGCGTGAATAAACGATACTCACCGCGACAATGAAGATGAAATTTTCATCGTCCGGCGCAACCGCGAAGCGCGTGTAATAAGGTGACCGTTCCGCCAGCACGTGCTCCTGGTTCACTACCTTCCAGGTTTTCCCGCGATCGTCGGAACGGTAAAAACGCGGCGTTTCTTCCTGAATCAGCGCATACACGCGATTCGGATCGCTCGGCGCAACCTGCACGGCCGTCTTGCCCACAGCTTTGTCCGCCGCTGGCAGCCCGTGTCCCGATAATTTCTTCCAGCTCTCCCCGCCATCATGGGATACGTATACGCCACCGCCCGGCCCGCCGCTGTTCAGGTCCCAGGTATGGATTGCAACCTGCCACATCCCCGCGAACAGCGTCTGCGGGTCCTGCGGGTCCATCGCCAGTTCCGAGCAGCCGGTATTCTCATTCACAAACAGCACTTGCTGCCACGTCTTTCCACCATCCGACGTGCGAAAGATACCTCGCTCGTGCTGCGGCCGGTACGCCTGACCCACCACGCAGGAAAAAACAATATCGGGATTATGCGGATCGATCAGAATGCGCGCCACATGTCCCGTAAGATCGAGTCCCATATGGTGCCAGGTCTCGCCCCCGTCCGTCGACTTATACACACCATCGCCCATCGAGTAGTCGGGGCGAATGATCCAAGGCTCTCCCGTGCCGGCCCAAACGATATTGTGCGCGGAAGGCGCTACCGCCAGCGTGCCGATCGCAGACACATCCTGATCATCGAAAACCGGCTTCCAATTTACGCCCCCATCGCTCGTCTTCCAGATCCCGCCATCCGCCGCCCCGGCATAAATCACCATTGGATTGCCGGGCTCCCCCACCACCGCCGCGACGCGATTCCCTCCCGGCCCAATCTGGCGGTACTTCAGTTGCGCAAACGGCGTCTGCGCCGAAGCCACTGCCAGCGCCGCAAAAATGAGCAGCCCCCTTCGTAGGGCGGACGTCCTCGTCCGCAGCCGGTCTCCCGACCGGCTTCCGTACTCCCGCCCCCGCCTATTAAGCTGAATAGATGAAATTAGTCGCGGTCGATCGTTGGCCTGCATCGGAACTAGTAGATTACCGCCCCGACTTAGAAACTGGCAATATCGTTTTCTTCCCTGCCAGCCCGTTTTCATTACCAGCGGATTCGCTGGATTTCCTGCGCGCCCTCTCGTTCTCGAGCCGCGCAATTCACAAAAATATCGCCTATCGCCCCGCCGACGATCGTGTCACCGGCATCGAGGCCGACGCCGCGCAACTCGACCGCGTGCGCGCCATTCTGCGCGACTATTCCCGCAAAACCGTCCAGTTTACGAGCGAGTTACTTCCGCAGTACGCGCAGACCTGGAAACTCGATTACGCGAGCTTTCGCCCGCTCGAAGAACAAGGCCGCGACCTGCCCTTAAACAAGCGCAACGATCTGATCCACACCGACGCCTTCCCCTCTCGCCCCACCAACGGCGATTTGATTCTGCGCGTCTTCACCAACATTCATACTTCGAAAACCCGAAACTGGATCACCACCGATCCGTTCTCCGTCATCGCCGAACGCTACGCCCGCGATGCAGGATTCCACTCATCCTTTACAGACCGGCTCCGCCGCCGTTCCCCCTATGACGCTTTCATGCTGCGCTTCCACGAATACCTGAAACGCAACTCCGAATTTCAAGCCAATTGTCCAAAGTACCGCTTCGATTTCCCGCCCGCATCCACCTGGCTCGCCTTCACCGACATCCTCCCCCACTCCGTCCAATCCGGCCAGCACGCCCTCGAGCAGACCTTCATCATCGCCCGCAAATCTCTGGCCCATATCGAAAACGCCCCCGCCGCAATTCTCGAGCGCCTCTGTGGACGAACACTCCTGAGGTCAATCTGATGATCCTGCCTGAAACCGTACTCCAGGACTTGCGTTACGGAGCTCGCATGTCGGTCCGGAATCTCGGATTCACAACGGTCGCGGTCCTCGCATTGGCGCTGGGCATCGCCGCTAATACGGCGGTGTTTACGGCCTATAAGGCAATGGTCGCCCGGCCTCTGGACGCTCGCGATCCTGGCGAGATGGTCAATATCGCGCTGATCCGCCAGTCCGGCGCCCCGGACGTCAATTTCAGCTATCCCGATTACGAAGCGTATCGGGACGCGGTCCATGCCTTCAGCGGCCTGATCGCTTTTCACGTCGATCATCTGACGCTCTCCGATGCGGGCGGCATTGTCAGCCAACGCAGCTCTGCCGCTGACTCGGTGGTGGGCAGATTGGGACTGCTGCCTCCCGCGGCCGGTAATGCAGAGTTCGCCACAGTCTTCGTGGTCTCGGAAAATTACTTCAAGGTTCTCGGAGTCCCTGCTCTGCGTGGCCGCGCCTTCGAATCCATAAGCACTCCTGAACTCGCGGCCTCGCCATCCGTTCTGATCAGCGAAAATTACTGGCACAAACGTTTCGCGAACGACCCGGCGGTGCTGGGCAAGACCATCCGTCTAAATGACGTCGCCGTCCAAATCGTCGGAATTACGCCGCACGATTTCGTCGGCACGAGTGTCGCCGTGCCCGATTTCTGGCTTCCGCTCAGCCTGGAGCCGCTGCTTCACGCGGACGACCGCTGGCTGCGGGACCGTGAAAACATGTGCTGCCACTTGTTTGGCCGCCTCGCTCCTGGCGTGAGCATCGCTCGAGCGCAGGCTCAGATGAACGTCGTCGCCGATCGCCTCCGCACTCTGCACGATTCTCACTCTCAGTCGGCTAAACCCGTTACTGTACTCATCTCGCCGGGCTCCCCCTTCCCGCTTCCCCTGAAGTTCTATCGTGGGCTCAAAACGACCATTCTGCTCATTATGCTTGCCGCCGCGATGCTGCTCGTAGTGGCTTGCGCCAACGTCGGCAGCTTGCAACTCGCCCGCGCCAGATCCCGCCGGCACGAATTGAACACCCGGCTCTCCCTCGGCGCAAGCCGCTTGCGCGTTGTCAGGCAGCTGCTGACCGAAAGCGCTCTGCTGGGTCTGCTGGCCGGCATCGTCGCCCTCCTGTTCGCGTGGTCGTTCTTGCAGATAACGGTGCTTCTCCTGGCCGGGGCCTTGCCCGCCGAGTACGGCACGTTTATTTTCCACGTGAACCCGGATCTCGAAATCTTCGGCTACGTGTTCGCTGTCTCCTTGTTTGCCGGGATTCTGTTCGGCCTCGCCCCTGCGCTCGAAAGCTCCCGCTCGGCACTATGCTCCGGCATCAGAGCCGGCACTTCGCCGGTCAGCACCCGCCGGCTCCAGGATTTCCTTATCGCCGCGCAGGTTTCGCTTTCTCTGGTGCTCCTGATCGCCGGAAGCATGTTGATTCGCAGCTCCATTCACACGCTCAACACAAGTCCCGGCTACGACGAGAAACATGTAGTGGATCTCAATCTGCAATTTCCCGAGTCGTCAAAATACACCCCAGATCGCAAACTCACTCTCATGCGTCAGCTTCGTACGCGCCTCACTGCCATGCCTGCGGTGGCTGCAGTGACCAGCGCCCAGCCACCGGACGAATACAGCTTTCGAACCCCCGCCGTCCCGCTCGGCGACGAAAAAGTCCGCGCTCAAAATGGGCAGTCAATCCTCTACTACACACACGTTCAGTCAAACTATTTTGAGACGCTTGGCATCGCCCTCTTTCTGGGCTGCGGCTTTCAATCCGGCCAGCCCGAGCACTCGGTCATTCTCAGCGAATCGGCCGCGAGGCAGCTCTGGCCCAGCCAAAACCCCGTCGGCCGCAGCGTCCGTTTGGGCGTCACCGACGAGCACGCCCATAATTGGAGCGAACTGTCGGCCGACGGCCCCATCTACCAGGTCGTCGGCGTCGCTCACGACACGCGTGGTGTCGAGTTTGACGGAAGCGACTCCCGGCGGGTCTACTTGCCGTTATCGGAGAACAAGCTGCAGGACCACCCCGTACTCATCCGAACGCAGTCCGACCCCGCGCAGGTTATCAGAGCCATCGAACCCCTGGTCTTGTCCGTCGATCCCCGCTTAATAGCGACCTTCTCCACTCTCGAGGACATGCTTCGCCAATCGCCGGCGTTTGTTACCGCGACTCTCGCCGCTGCTGTTGCGTCAACTGTCGGGCTGCTCGGGCTTCTGCTCGCCTTAATGGGTATCTACGGCACGGTCAGCTATATCGTCGTCCTCCGCACGCGCGAAGTCGGTATTCGTATGGCGGTCGGCGCTCAAAACGCGATATCCTCGCACTCATTCTGCGCGAAAGCACCCGTCCCGTGCTTGCCGGATTGTTCTTCGGAATTTTCGGGGCTGTCGGAGCCTCTTACCTCCTCCGCGGTCTGCTCTACGGCCTTAATACGATCGACGGCATCTCCTTCATCGGCGTCTCGCTCTTGTTTCTGGCTGTCTCACTGTTTGCCGCCTACCCGCCGTCCCGGCGAGCTATGCGCGTCGACCCCATGGTGGCGCTCAGGTACGAATGAAACCACGTGAACCGGCTGGCTATCGCGTAGGGCCGACGTCCACGTCGGCACCGGACCTCCGGTCCGGCTTCTCCAGTTACACTCGTATTACACGGATCCTCCATGCTCGAAGGCACCTTAGCCAAAGTTTCGCCTCTGTGGACGACCCTTAACCGGCTCTTAACCGCCTGTACGCGAATACAAGAACAACGATCCCCGCGGAAACCAGGATCAGCGCCCCACTCGCAGGCTCTGGAGTAGAGCTAGCCGCGGGCGTGTACATCGCATCATCCAGCGCAAGAGGATCACCCGTGACGGTCACGCGGGAGATTCCGCCAAGAGAACTGATCTGCAGCAGCTCGTTTGGGCTGCTGCCAAGAACGCCAGACAGGGCTTCGTTATTCGTGAAGCTTGAGTTCACCGCGCCCACCAATGCATTGCCCGCTCCGAAGCCGTCGACCGTCACCCGGCTCCCATATGTGAAGTACCCGCCGAAATTCGTGACCGGCGTCGCGAAAGTAATGGTGATGGGTCCGCCATTGTTGTCGCCGATCACATTTGTCCCAGAATGTGCCGGAAAGTCCAGATCGTTTAAACTGATCCCCGCCGTGAGGACAATCGCATTTGTGAAGGTCACACCCGCATATTGCGCTGTAAGGACTGTGCTATCGGCGAAGCCCTCAAAGTTGAGCGTCACCGGCGTGGCGTGCGTTAGACCGGCGGCGATCACCGCTCCTGCGATCACGGATAAGTAGCGAATCATGTGCATCCCCCGGTTTACTTAGCTGCGGTCACGTCTTCATGAATGGCGAAGCCGACCGGAATCTGGAACAGCGAGGCATCAGGTTCCCCGCGCTGGATATTCGTTAGTTTGTACACCGTCTCACCAACGCGAGGATCTGTTGTCTTCCGAAGCAGGACGGTTTGAAGATCGGCGGAATACCACGCGTCGACGACAACGTCGAACGCACGTTCATTCCCGGCTTCACCCGAGTCGATTGTACGGGTCAATCGCGTTCCTTCAGCGGGAAGGCCTTCGATGACCTGTGATCCGAGCGACTTTCCGGTGTTTTGTGAAATCGGCGCGCTATCGGAGGCGTTTGAGGTTGTGTATCTGTGGACAGATTTCTTGTTCGTGTCGATCACGTATCCATACCCGGCGACGGGATCTTGCAGGAACACAATCGAGCCTCCGTTCGTTCCCGGCTGCTCGCGCCGGGTGCGTCCTTCATTATCTCTGGCAATAGTCGCGTTCGAGGTTCGGGTGACGTGGCTCCCGTCCGCAAGCGTCTGGGTTGTTTCAGAACTCACCGTCGCGGAAAACGGAGCGCCTTTGACGACCTTGATCTGAATCGCAGGTGAATCCTGCGCATAGCACAAACTCGCAACAGCAGCTGCAAAGGTCAATGTTCTAAGGGCCAGCATGATTTCCTCAGTTCTAATGAAAGACTGCCTTCACAAACCCGCGGGATCCTCCCGGCGGAAACTTCACGTTGACTGTGGCTGTGGAGGATTGGTCGGTTCCCGTCAATGTTACAGGGATAGCTTGATTCGGCTGTACGTCGGACAGTAGATAGAGTGTCACTGTCGAGGCGATGGGTACGTTCGTGGCTCCGATGACGACCGGTACAGGTGAGCTAGTATTGATCGTGGTGTCCGGGAAGCTGAACGGATTAGCATTGATTGGGACGCCGTTGATGCTGGTAACTGCAATCACAGGAGGCGGAATCGTCGGAAGATTCAATGCAAAGGGCACTGATACGATATACGGACCATTGAGGTTGATATGGTCGATAGAATGAACGGTATTGCCCTCGAGGCGAATGAGACCAGTTTGAGGATAGGACGTGCAAGCGCCATTGTTACCCTGAGCCCCGTTTCCCTCGACGACAATTGCGTTGTAGTCGCCTGTCCAAGTTATTGAGTTTGCTACTAAACGTACCGCACCTCCCGCACCGCCGCACCCCCGTGAGCCCCCGTATCCTCCCCGAGCAGCAATGGTGCCGTTGGTGTACCCATCACCCGCAACCTGATCGTTGCTGGCCAGAGTTATTGTTGTCGAACTAGCAATGAGCAGCGCCCCTCCACCCGCGCCGCCTTGGGCGCCATATTGCCCGTTGTCATTCGTGCCTCCGCCGCCTGAACCACCGACGAGCGGGACCAGGAATCGATTGGTGCTGAATCCTCCACCGGTCGCATAAGGCTGGTTTATATCGCCCGCAGCACCTCCTGCCGGCCCGTTGCCGGGTAGCGCCTGATGATTTGAATCTCCGTGAATGCCGCCTAATCCCCCGGCGTAGCCCCCGGAACCAGCAAAGGAGAGGCTCTGCTCCGCTGCCGTTGGCGTAGGACCTGGGCTCCAGTCACCCGAAATATCTATCACCCCACTAATCGTTACCTGTCCTGAAGCGAGGAAGTAGACTGGGCCATGGACCTTAGCTTCTGAGATCTTGAGGATGCTACCCGTCGCAATGTTTATCGTGGTGAAGTTGAATATGTTGTCGTGCTTCGGATCGATGTTCATTGCGACAGGATCGAGATAAGTTACACCTGGCGCCGTGATATTCAGGGCACCGTCGGAACCCGTTGAACCGCTGCTGAATACTCCGGTTTGCGCCCGTAGCTTAGTCGCGGTCGTTAGGCCGACGAACATTAAGAGTACTGCCAATAACGCCAGAAACAGCTTTCGGTTTGCTGAGCTTCTGGGAAGCATCTCTGCCATTTTTATCTCCTTTTACTGCTTGAACCTTTTGCGTCGATTTCTCGCGATGCGACCGTACGCGCATGGAGCGGCGTGTCGGCCGGATTCAACGGGTCCGACCCGAATAGCACCTCTTCGCCGTCGCTGAAACCGTCGCCGTCTGTGTCCGCATTCAGCGGATTCGTGTGATAAATAAATATCTCGTCGTAATCGCTTAAGCCCGTCGCCGTCTGTGTCAGCCTTTAGCGGATCGGTGCCGATCAGCAACTCGAACCAGTCGGGCAGACCATCACCGTCACTGTCTGCGAGCGGATCCACCGTGATGGGAGCTTGTGCGGCGCTGGACACTTGTGTCGCACTTTCCGGCTGAGTAGTTGAAGCTTTCGAAGTATTCTGCGGCTGCGCAGGGCTGGACGCCGGACATGTTCGGGTAATTGAATTGATTGCAGACAGTAAAGTAGGCGTCGGCTTCCGTGATACCCGCTGTTCCGATTGGCGCGTTCAGAACTGAGAATGGAACGCTTTCGAGCTCCTGAATGCCTGATGCGGTCACAGGTGCGTTCAGGACGGAAAAGGGCACACTTTCCGCTTCTGTCAGTGAACCGCTCGCCGGCGCATTCAGCACCGAGAACTGTACGCTCTCGGCTTCTGTAAGAGCCCCACTAACAGGGGCGTTCAAGACTGAAAAGTTGACGCTCTCGGTTTCATTCTGCGTGCGGATTGTTGGATAACTGCTCGGATCGAGCGGATCTGTGCCGTACACAGCCTCGATCACATCTTGGAAACCATCCCCATCGGTGTCGGCTGTAGAGTTTGGATCGACAATCGTCAGTCTGATTTACTCGATTCGGGGTTGTTCCAGAATTTCCGGCTGAATTGGTCGCGACGAGTGCGAACGTCCCAATGATGCCGGAGGGCGCAGTAATTGACAGGCTTGCGGACGTTCCGTCCTGACTCGTGGAGAGCACTTGCACAGCGATGACCGGCGATGATGCAGGCTGGAAGTTCCAAGATGCTCCTTGGAAAGTGCTTCCGGTAACTGTGAGAACCAGTTGTGAACCCTCCAGCATCGATTTGGCGCTCATCGTGCTAATGACGGGTATTGGAAGAATCGTTATGGTTCCGGCGTCCGTCAGTTCCGCCACGCACCGGCGCCACCGAATTCGAGTAGCCGGCGAGAGTTGCTCCACCGGAATTTACGAACTTTGCAAGTATTTGAATGTTGCCCGAAATGGTCGAAACGCCTGCAAGTGAGAACGACCCATCGGCTGCCGTTGTGGCATTCGGTGAAGACTGGAACGACGGCACATTCACCGTTGCTCCGCCCACCGGACTTCCATTCGAATCCACTACACGTCCGGTTACTGTGGTTCGCGGGTCGGGGATAACGTTAACGGAACATTTTGCGCTGCGCCGACATTATTTCCAAAATCAACCGCAGTCGCTCCGAAAATCAGCATCGTCGCTGTACCGGGTACTGTGTACTGAAACTGATACGGGGCGGCGGAGGTTGTGAACAGCGTCTGCCCGTCGACCAAGAAATTCACGGAAGCGACCGCCACATCATCAGTCGCATTCACCGCGATAGTAATCGTCTGACCTTGAATCAGCGTGGCTCCGGCGACCGGAGACGTAATGGAGACTTTCGGCGGTATGCCGAACGTGTCTACAATGTTCTGGTATTTCAAGATCCGCAGCGTGCTCGTCGCCGGAATGACAAGGTATCCGAAAGCAAGATCGACCGCAATGCTGGAGCTGAAGCCGGGGCTTTGAAGTGTCCAGAATCCCAGCGAGATCGGCTGCAGTGGCGCGGAGATGTTAACAATGGGTACGGCGCGCCCGAATGATATGTCCGCTGTCATTGCGATATTGCCGTAGGCGGCGATATCGACAGGCACGCCGCCCAAGCTCCCAGCAGAGAGAGAGACACGACCGGCTTGTCAGGATTAGTGAGATCCACAGACGTGATACTGCGCTGCGCGTCGGCAAGCAACGCAGCGGGGAGGCGCAGGAGAACACGCCGGACATCACCGCCCGGGCAGAAATCCTCTCAGCTTAGGGGCAGCCGGATTCGTGAGATCGGCGATCTGTAGACCGCCGGTGCCCATGGCAACAGCGGCAAGGCCGCTCTGCGGATCGAAGTCGACGCCAAGCGCGGGTGCGGAAAGGGAGATCGTTCCCATCAAACTGGGATTGGTTGGATCTGTTATATTCACGAGCGCTACGCCGCCCGCCTGCGCTGCCACCGCAGCCATAGTTCCGTGAATTGCGAGAGAAATTGGCTTACCCGAAATCGCGAGCGAAGAGGCAAGAACTTGGCGCATCTGGATTTTGCACGTTGACAATTCGGAGGAAACCGGTTGCGTCGGCTATGTAAACGTACTGGCCAGCGGTGCGAATACCTTCTGCATCGCCTATGCCATTGAGTGTTCCGCGAATGAGCGGCTTGGTCCTGTCGTTTACGTCCACAACGGAGAAGCCATTTGTTCCAGTCGCTACATAGGCAAACGTCCCTCCGATATCCACCGCGACTGCGCCGGGCACGTTGAGTGTCGACACTTCCGTAGGCGTGAAGGAGGAAACCGTTCCCTGCACAGGCACGCTCAACGTGTTCTGAGTGATGGTGATGGTGCAGGTTCCCGCATTGCCGGAGAAAATTAGTCCGGGCTGTTGGCCGAAGCTGCAGACATTCAGGTCGCTTGAGGTGAATTGCGTTCGCGGATCGTTCGTCAGATCGAGGGTAGTTTTGCCGTCAATTAGAGTGACTTTCCAATCCAGCTGCACCGATAGCTGCGCATTCCCGATGCCCGTTGTCAGCGTGAATGCTGGTGGCGCCACGACCGATGTGGCCGTCGCCTTCTTCAGGTCGTAGCTCTTGGGATCGAGCGGATTGGTGCCGGTTTGAATCTCCACGCCATCGGGGATTCCATCTCCGTCGGTATCCGCGAGCAGCGGATTCGTGTGATATTTGTTCACCTCATCACCGTCGCTGAGGCCATCGCCGTCCGTGTCGGGATTGGTCGGGTCGGTTCCAAGCTGGAACTCCTGCAGATTGGTCAGACCGTCGCGATCCGGATCTTCCATGGCCACTAGCGGATCGTTGGGATTCAAGCCGTACTTGAGAAGCCAGGACACCGGAATCCCGCCTACGCTGGCTCCGCCGAGCACAACGGGAACGCTCGCAATGCCGGTCGCGCCATCGTTGTTCGCCTGAATCACCACCGTGCCGCTCGAAACCGCCGTCACGAGCCCATCCGCCGTGATCGTCGCGATCGCCGGATTGCTGATCGTGTAATTGGTCCCGGCGTTCGCAGCGGTTACGTCCTTTGTCGAGCCATCCGGATAAGTGGCCGTCACCGCCAGCTGCGCCGTCTGCCCCGCGGAAGTAAGTTGCGCGACAGCCGCGATCGATAGCGAAACCGGAATCGGCGTGGAGTTCCCCATCGTGATCGCGGGCAGGTTCACCGCACCATTCGCGCGGAACCGTGAAGAAATCCGATTCCCCAAACGTCGTTACGCCGTTCTGCGTGCACGTGGCCCGCGCTTTCACCTGCCCGAAATTCGCCGGAATATTCGGCAGCACCCAGGAACCGTCGGGATTGACCGTGACAGTTCGATTCAAGACGCTGACCGTGCAGTTCTGATTCAGTTGCGCCAAACCCGGGGCGCTGAGGAGAATGAACGCAGCGAAAGCTGAGGCAACTCGCGAATTTATTGCCGCTCGCATCAGTTCACCTCAGAGCCGCCAAATGGGATACTGAGGGCGAGAACCCGGTCACCATGGTTGCCCCGCAACTTGCGCTGCCCCGCGAGCAGATCGAAGTCTTCTGCCTGCGCCATCACATCCGTAAGCTCTCCCTCTTCGGGTCGGTCCTCACCCCGCGATTTCGCCCGGAAAGCGATATTGATGTGCTGGTAGAGTTCGATCCAGGTCATGTGCCTGGCTACTTTGGGCTGGCGGGAATGGAAATTGAACTCTCGGAGCTGCTCGGTCGGAAAGTTGATCTGAGAACTCCTGGTGAACTTAGCCGATACTTCAGGGACAATGTCCTGACTGTCGCCGCCGCACAGTATGAACGCAGATAAGACACGCCTAGACGGTTGCCGCGCCGAAGCTGTTACTGAACCGCGCGCGTAAGCAAGCGTGAAAAAATCCGGAACTGACTTAAGCGCCGGGCGCGAAATAAGCCGCATGCAGCAGCCGCCACTAGGCGCGGCTGTCTGTCCCGTTGATTTTTTCTGTCTCGCTCGCCGCAAATGAACCTTCGCCTGCACTTGTGAGCCTACTTTTGCGCCACATCCCCGCTCTTGCCATTCAGCGCCGCGTCGACGTACCCTATCAGAACCGCCAGGCTCGGAACTCCGTCAATCCGCTTGCCGTTGACGAAGATCACGGGACTGCCGTGCACTCCGCGCTGGAAGCCCTCCGCCAGATCCGCATCGACGCGCGGTGTATAGCGGTGGCTGTGAATCGTCTCCGCGAAGTTCGCCTGGTCCATACCGAGCCGGCCCGCATAAGCAATCAGATCCTGCTCGCGCGCGGACTCCTGGTGATCGAAAATATAGTTCGCCATCTGCCAGAAGTGACCCTCGCGCGCGGCCGTCATCGCGGCATCGTGCACCAGTTCAGCTTGCGGATGGAAAGCCAGAGGATAGTTGCGAAATTGCAGGCGAACGGTATCCGGGTACTTCGCCGTCAGCTCCTCCAGCACGTAATTCGCGGACCGGCTCACTGGACTCTCCAGATCCGCATAGAACTCGACCGTCACCGGAGCGCCCGCCGGACCCTTGCTCATTGCCGCATCGGTGATCTCCGCCAGCGCGATCCTCCGGCCCACGTCCGCCTTCACCAGCGCACTCAGCTCGTTCGGTCGACTTCGTGCCCGAGAATTCCTTCCCATTGATGAAGAAAGTCGGCGTGCCCGTCACCTTCTTGGCCTCGCCCTCCGCCTTATCCGCCGCCACCAGCTTCTTGATCCGCTCGCTGTCGAGGTCCTTCTCGAACCGCGCCATATCGAGCTTCAGCGTTTGCGCATACTTCAGCAGGTCCTCCCGCCCCAGCGCCCTCTGGTTCGCGAACAGCAGATCGTGCATCTCCCAGAACTTCCCCTGCTCCCTGGCAGCCATCCCCGCCTGCGCCGCCAGCTGCGCGAATGGATGAAAACTCAACGGAAAATTCCTGAATTCGATCTTGGCCTTGACACCCTCGATTCCTTTGCTCTCGATCGCCCGAACCGCCGGTGCAAACTGTCCGCAGAACGGACATTGAAAATCCGAGAAGACCTCAATTCTGACCTCCGGCGCCGTCTCCTGCGCAAAACCGGTCGCACCCACCAGCACCGCCAGCGATATCACGTAAACAAATCCGCGTTTATCCGCGTTGTTCATCCGCGGCCATCTCGTTCTCATCAAACCCTCCCCTGATACGCTCGGTATATGGAGACCGTAGTGAAGCTCGACCCCGACGTCGAAGAGCTGCTTCGCCGCGAGGTTCGCGACCGGAATCTGGAGTTCGACCGCGTGCTCAACGAAGCGGTTCGCGCCGGGCTTACGCGCAGTGACGGTGCCGCGAGGCCGCGATTTGTCCAACGCACGTATTCGCTCGGCCGCGAGCGCGTCGATCTGACAAAAGCGCTGGCTCTGTCAGATGAAATCGAAGACGAGGAACGTGCGCGAAAACTGAGGCTCGCCGAGGACCGGTGATCGTACCTGACGTAAACCTCCTGGTTTACGCTGTAAATCGCGATTCGCCCTCTCACACTCGCCTGAACGCCCTTCAAGCCGAGCCGGAAGCGTAAGCGACCTAGTTTGACAATTTGTTTACAGGCCCGATCATCGAGCCTGGACCACGCCACTTTGAGCTGCTCCGAGACCTTCTGAAAGCTGTAGGAACCGGCGGCAATCTGACCTCCGATGCCCACATCGCCGCCATTGCGATTGAGCATGGAGCCGAAGTTTATTCCTCCGACAACGATGTTTTCCGATTCAGAGGTCTTCGTTCGCACAACCCGCTGTGATCCGCGTTTATCCGCGTTCATCCGCGGCCATTTCGTTTTCACGGTTTCCTCCTAGCCCACACCGGCGGCCATTCCCGAGCCCGGAAATTTTCATCCACAATCAGATCCTTCGTCCCTGGCGGCAGCACCTGCAGCGTCTTCAGAAACTCAATCAGCGAGTCCTGGTCATATTTCGGAAGCCCCTGAAACGCGGTACGTGACTGCTGCGCTTCTCCTGAATGCGCCAGCACAGATCGGCGCATGGTCGTGTACAGTCCGTGATGGTAGTGGTTCGGCATGTTTGCGACGCCCCATAGCCGCTTCGTCAGAAAGCGCCGGTTGCCTTCCTTGAACTTCTTCGACCATACGGACTGGTTCATGTCGAGCGGCTCTGCGTCTTCCGGCCCGGCGATATCGTGCAGCTTGAAATCGGTATAGGCTTCGACCCAAACGATTCCCGTGACATCCGGTTTCAGCCGCGGTGCGGGCAGTTCGTCGCTCGAAAGATCGACAAACAGCGTCTTGGTCTCGCCCAGGCGCAAGTTGCCCGGCGGATTGTAGGGATTCGGCTCCGAGTAGATCCAGCCTTTCTTGTCGAGCGGCAGTCGCGGGATGTGACACGACGCGCAGCCGATCTGGCGAAATACTTTCTCGCCATTCAGGACGGCTTGCTCGATTTCACGATCGCGCGGGATCACTCGGCCCGGTACTTGCAGCGCGGCTTGAAACACGCTGACGGCAGTGATGTCGGCGCGAGTCAATTCGTTCTTGACGCCATCGCCATCGGGATCGGTATCGACTCCGAAGCGCTCCGTCGATTGCATCCCGTGATGCTGATTGAAGGCATTGTTCGTGAACTCGCGAATGGAGACAACATTCGAAGCCTGACTCCATGGACGAATGATCAGGGAAGGCGGATTGTTCGATGCCGTTGAAATAAGACTAAGCCGACCGAGCCCAGTAACTTGCGAGGTGTCCCAGACTCCCGACTTAGTAAGTGTCAGCTTCCCGAAGTGAATGCCCTTGGAGACGAGTTCTTTCGTTTCTCCGGGCTTGATTGTGCAGCGGATATCTTGCAGATCGGCCGTGATCTGCCGTGCGAGCATCTCGAGATATCCTGCGCCGAACAGACCTGTCGTTGCTCGTGAATTGGCCATCATCTCCATCGGCACAGTTTGCCCTTCTTCGTCGGCAGCGCCGCGAGTTGGAAGCTTGTCGTTAGGGTCAAACGTGGCGGAATCAAAGCGCTGCCCAAGAACGAAGACGTTGGTGGCTAAATCACCCGCCCCGCCGACGATTCCGTAGGGAGTAGTTATGGCATCCGGCACAGGAGTTGGCATCGGGCCCGGAGAAACGGTTGAACGCACGTAAGCCAGTAAGTGGGCGAGAGGAGTCCGTAAGTGGCCGGCCAGTGCCCTTTGTAAGTGGGCGGCCCGCGCCGTCTGTTGATGTCCAGTTAGCCCTGAAGTCTGTGGCGCCTATGATGAGAAGATCATTCAGGGATACAGATGTCTCCAGGCCGTCGACAAGGTGCTTGTAGAAAGCAGATTCTTGACCAATGCGTTGTGCAGTAACAGAGTTATGCCACATCAGTATCAGACAGATCGTTCCCAGGATGACGCGCATCTTTGAAACCTGCTTCATGGCAATCCTGTGAAATATCCGTTCCAAATTGGCAAGATCGTCGAATCTGTTCCGGATTGGTCATTGTAGTAAGTAGACGGGCCTTTCTTCCATTCACCAGAGGCAAATACTGCAGTCCCGGACCAGCCAGATTTGGCGATCTGCAAAGTGACCCAAATGCTATTTGCCCCAGTAGGTTTATAGACTAGATACAATTGATAGTCATCGCGCCTAGTGATACTTACACAGCCACAGGCAGAAAGATCGGATGCCGGCCAATCATCGAAGGAAGCCGTAGCACTGGCCGACGAGCCAATTGGGTAGAGTCCTCCTAAATTGATGCCGTTTGTCTGGTTCGGAAGGTTTGAGGTATCATCGAGAATGAATAACCCGCCAGAGGAAACGACACTGGTCGCACCGGTTGAATCAGTTTTGGAGATATTTGTACTGATTCTTTGAACAAACGCGATGTCTCCTCCACCGTTAGGCGGAGCGGCGACTTGAGCTTGCCAATTAATGTGTCTGTAAAGGACTTCGTCGCGATTGAACAACAGGGTCGACCCAACCGAAACTGGCTCCGCATCGCCCAACGTAATCCCTCCTGACGGACGTTCTACATCGAACGGCACCTGTGACGTCGGTGCTTGTGGCGAAAACGTCGCTCCGTCAATAACAACAGTGAGCCCGACGTTCAAACCGGTGCCGCCTGCAATCCAGTAGTACGAAATACTTGGTGCAGTGAGGTCCGTGGGCTGAAGCGTCGCAAATGAACCGGAGTTTAGCGTTTGCGCATAAGCTTTCACTGTCGAGCCATCTACATTCCAGGAGACCGCAGTAACGTTCAGACCAGCAGGCAAGATCTGGCTGGACAAATCGATTCTTTGTCCAACAATGACCGTTTGTGTACCCGACAATTGGTTTCCAGAACTGTCGGCTATCGATATGATCGGTGTTACAACAGTCGGGTTCAAATCCAAAGTAGCCGTGTCGTTGTTGGAGTCCGTATATTCGAAATGAATACTGCCCGTTCCGGGTGCAATCGCTTGGAATGTTAGCGTGAGCATTATTCCGAAATTATTAGGTATCGGACTTGACTGAACCAAGGAAAGAACAGATGTATTCCAACTCACTTGCGTGAAACTGCCTGGTGCCGGTCCTCCTTGCACTACGATCTGGAACGTTCCGGTGTTGGCAATCGCATGATTAGGCTGGGATATCACGCTCACGAAAGCATTCGGACACCCGGAACATTGGCCGCTACTGGAGCAAGTCCCTAGTGAATTTCCAGCGCAAGTGCATTGGGCGCCTTGGCCGAGTTGGCCACAAAGATTACAATTTCCGAGAGCGTCGCAGGTTCCGTTGAGTCCGCCTACAGAGCACGAATGCCCCGGACTGAGCCCGTTGCAAGGCGCCTGGCAAAGTCCATTGGAGGTAAAACGACACGCACCATTGGCGCAATCGTCTATGCAAGGGTTGCTTGTCGTTGGACAATTTGCCGAAGCCGAACACTGATTACTTCTGCCTTTGCAAACGCCGTTGTCGCAGTCAGCCGGCTGTGATCCACCCGAATTGCATAAGCCCGGCCCTGTAAGCGGCGTTCCCGCTTGGCAAAATCCCGGTTGCGTCCCGTTCAATCCACTACACGTTCCTCCCGAGTAGCAGTTGTTAAACGGACTGCTACAAGCCTTTCCCGCTTGCTTCGGATCCCCTACGCAGGTCCCGGGAATCGTTCCCGGCGGACTGTTCGCGGGAACAACGCCGACGCAATATTCGCAAGGCGGGCAATCCGCCGCCGTTCCGATCGCGCTCGGATTCCCCCCGCAATGCCAGCCAGCCTTCAGCACCCCGACACCCGGACTCGACCGAATCACTTGCCCGTCATCGCTCACTGTTCCGGTGCCGATCGCGACGAAGGAACTGATGTCATGATCGTAGGAGTACATCTCGGTCACTTCGCGCGGTTTAAGTCCGTCAACATTGGGTATCGTGATCGGGGCTGGAGGGTTGAACACTGCACCAGCGGGTTGAATCGTCACAATGAAGCGAGGCTGTTGACCGAAGGCTGGTTCCATCGGAACTTTGTCGGGATGAACCTGGGTTACACTCACGCAACCTGTCTTCGAACCTCCAGGGAATGTAACTTGGCCGGGTCCGAAAGTAAGTGAGAATCCCGGCGCATCGGGGATGGTCAGCGTTCCGCCGCCTGTCGTGTCTGTCACGCAGAGCTGGTTACTGGTTTTGAGTGCGACCAGAAAGATCGGACGATTGACGGTGTTGACTTGACCAGCTACGGTCACGAGGTCGTATTCGAGAATCGGGAAAGGACCTGGCGTGGTGGAGGTCGAGCCATCGACGAACAGCTTCACGTAGCCGAGGGGAGCCTTGTAAATCGAGAAATGACCGGTCGCATCGGTCTGAACGCTCGCGGCCGTCTGGGCGGAACTTGGATTGGAGTAAAGAGTTGCTCCGAGAGGAGAGCGCGCACGGTTGCGCCGGCAATCGGCTGATTGCTGTTGTCCAGCACCACGCCGGAGATGACCGTGGCGTTCGGATCGCCGGGACCGAGTCCAGAAGCCTTGAACGCAGCCGGGAAACTCGTGTTGCCGGGAAATGTCGCAGTTACTAGATTATTCGAGTTGCCTTCCTGGAAGCCAAGCGTGAGCGTTGCGGCAGCGCGGCCATCGGAATCGGTCGTTACGGTCGTGGTCGGCTGCCCGCCGAAGCTGCCGCCGCCATTCACGACCGTGAATGTCACGGGCACATTCGGCAATCGGTTGTGGCCGGCGTCGATCACGACGGCGATAAATGGTTTCGGCAGCGGCTTGATTCACCGCGCCGGTCTGGTTATTGCCGGTGTCGACAACGATCAGTCCCGGTGCGCCTTGGTTCGCGGTCGCAGTAAATATTGCAGTGCCGGAGTAACCGACCGAATAGGCCTGAACGCGCATCGCTTCCCGCGCCCGAGCGCATGCCCAGCGTCCAGTTCGCCGCTCGCATGCCCTTGCGCATCGGTTGTCGCCATCACCGATGCCGCAGTCGTTGCCTCCACCCACGTTCAGCATGCCGTTGTTCTGCGTGACGCAAAAGATCACCTGCTTATTCGCAGCCGGAGTGCCCGACGAATCGGTGAGCGCAATCACCAGTGGAGCCGAAAGCGCGGTCCCGATCGTGCCGCTCTGGTTATTTCCTGAGACGAGCGTGATTTGTCCCGGTTGAGGCGTCTGGCGAATCACCGTGATTTGGGTCGTCGCCGAATTTCCGGCGCGATCCACCGCCACAGCTTGAATCGTGTTGCTGCCCATGTTGAGCGGAATGTTGGTTGCCAGGAAAGTCCGGTTCGCCACTTGCGACGCCACACCATTCACCGTCACCTGCGCTTGCTGGCTGTTCACGGTCCCGACGACAATGTCATTTACATTCCCGCCCACGGAAATCGAGGTGGCGCTTGTCACGAACTGGTCGGCTGGCGACGTGATCGTAACGTGCGGCGGAGTGGTGTCGAGCGTGGCCGTGATGCTCGCGGACCCCGCCGCGCCGCTGGCCGATGTCGCCGTTGCAGTGAGGATGTTCGGTCCCTCAGTGAGCGGAATCGTGGCGTGAAGGTGCCGTTTGCCACCGGCGCATTGATCGAATTGATCACCACCTTGGCTGGTGGATCGCTCACCGTGCCTGTGACGGTGGTGGGGGTGATATTCAGATAGCTCAGGTTCGCCGGTGTAGTGATCGTCACGGTTGGGGGCGGGTTAACTGCCGGCTGAACGGTCAGGATTGCGATGGGCGAAAGAGCATGATTGACCGCGCCGCTGAAGGTCGCCGAGACTCGAAGGGAAACGGGTCCGGCGGCGAACTCCGTAAAAGTGGTCACCAGGGTGTAATTGCCGTCGTTTGCGACAGGGTCGCCGTTCAGTCCGTCATCGTGCATGGTGCCGAGAATGGCGAGCACGCGCCCGGAGGAATCGAGGCGCTGCAGCATGACGCTGCCGGCGTCCGGCGTGCCGCCGAAGACAGGAGCGGTAATCGTGACGGAGGTCGCGATTCCGTAGGGGATGGAACTTGGCGCGAGCGTGACCGTCCCGATCGAGCCGATACTCGAATTGGAAACAACCATGACGGTCGCTGGAGGGGATTTGATCCGCTGCAGCAAACCCGCGAACGCCGCCGTGCATTGAACCTGGAAGCTTCCGACCGTCGGCTCGGTATCCGTGAACTGAAGCGTGTAACTGCCGTTCCCCCCGTCCTGCATCACGCCGACGACCGAAACCGGCGCACCCGTTGCCGTCAGGCGCACAAGATTGACGCCGCCCTCGAGCACCGCCGGGTCGCCTGCCGAACTGTTGATCTGGCATGACGCGGTGATCGTAGCCGCTTGATTCACCGTCAGAGTGGCAGGTGAAACTACCGGCGTGCTGATCGTCGGTGCGGCATAGATCGTGGCGCACGCCCCCAGCAAGAGCGCCAAGTCAATCTTCACCCTGGTTCCCAACACGCGCAAAAATCTCCTCAGCCCACTTGCGAACCATCACCGGCTCGCCGTAGGATATAGTTCTCAATAAAACCGAATTGGTTGAGACCCAGATTAAATCCGCTGGGTCTCCAAGATCTCTGACTTTTTTCTGAGTTTTTATATGTCTTTAGCTGGCAACTATTTAGTGGAATTCGGAATTTTTCGCTACAGTTTTGAAAAACGAATTCTCTTTCGAGAAGGTGTCGAGCTCCCTCTGCAGCAGCGCACCAGCCAGGTGCTTGAATACCTTCTAAAGAACCGTCACCGGCTCGTTTCCAAAGAGGACTTGAAGACTGAAGTTTGGCGAGACGCTTATGTTGAGGACAGCGCGATTGAACACCAGATCGCCAAGCTCCGCCGCGCGCTGGGACCGCACCTGCCGGGCAAACCTTACATCAAAACCAAATACAAGGAAGGCTGGCAATTCGTCGCCGAGGTGACCGAGATCGCTCCCCTGGTCGTCAGTCTTCCACTCGCGTCCGAAGTGGCTGCCGAGCCAGGTAAATCGCGGCGTCTGTCCGTGTCGATCCTCGCCGCACTCGCAACGGTGACCATTTCTGCGCTTTTGGCGTTATCGCCCCGCGAGGCCCGCGTTCTTCAATTCACCCAATTAACAAACGATGGCCGTCCAAAACCTGGACCACTGCTAACCGACGGCAAGCGCCTATTCTTCGAAGAGTCGCGCGACAGTGCGGGCCGGATCGTCTCGGTTCCCATCACCGGCGGAGATCCCGCTCTCGTGTTGGGGCTCAAGGCGGGCATAGCGCTGCAGGACATCTCGCCAGACGGACGCCACCTGCTGCTAAAATCGACTGGCTCAGGGGAAGAAGCGTTTTGGAAGTATTCACTATTGGATCATTCCCTTGAACGCCTTAAAATCGGCGGAGATACTGCCGTCTGGGGACCGGGAAGCAACGCACTAACGCTGTCCGCTGCAAATTCGCTCTCCTTGTTGAATCTGAACTCGGCGGGAGAAATTCAACTTTTCCACTTTCCCGGTTTGATTCGAGGCCCTAAATGGCGCCCCGACGGACGGCGCTTGCGTACCGGGCTCTCCAACTCAGGTGGTGAGCCAGTCGGTCTCTGGGACTTCGACAGCACCAATAAAACCGCCCACTGGCTAAACTTCGCCAAACAACAAGAATGGATACGAGACGGAGCTTGGAGCCGCGATGGAAAATACTTCTTTTATGCGACGGGAAACCGCGTTCGGCCAGATCTCTGGGTTTTGAAAGAGAGTCGCTTCACAATCCCGGCAGGTAAACCTCTCCAGCTGACGAGGGGCCCGGGTTCATGGATGTGGCCCGCAAGCAGTTCGGACGATTCGATCGTTTTTGCAATTCACGGAGAAAACCGGAGCGGACTCGTACGCTTCGACACTAAACGGAAGCAGTGGGAGGAGGCGTGGGGAGGCTTGTCAGCGTATGAGTTAGATTACTCGCGCGATGAAGAATGGGTCACCTTTGTTCACCAGCCAGACCACACCATATGGAAGGCAAGACCCGACGGAAGCGAGAGCGTCCAATTAAGCTCCGGCACACTGGAGGCACATCAGCCCCACTGGTCGCCCGATGGCAGTCGAATCGCTTATATGGGTCAGAAGTCAACCGGGCAGTGGCGGGTCCTCATCGTTCCCGCGAATGGCGGCCGGTCAGAAGAATTTTTGCCGAAAGGCGGCGATCAAGGGGTACCGACTTGGTCTCCTGATGGACGCTACATCATTTTCGGTGAGGTATTGGGCCGTAAGCCCGCTCGCGAGATGTCATTGCACACCATCAATGTAACGGCTCACAAGCTGCACGATCTCAAAGGAACTGCGGGTCTGTGGAGCCCGCGCTGGGCGCCGAACGGGAAGTATATTCTCGCGGTGACCACCGATCAGAAAACAATTCGCATATTGCCGGAAAACAGCTCGGTGTGGACTGATCTTGCGTGCATGGGCTATATCGACAACGCGAGTTGGTCACTCAATTCGAAATACATATATTTTGCCGGGTCCCAACGTCCCCACGGTCCCAAAGATCTCTTTCGCGTGAGCGTCCCTGGCGGCAAGCTGGAAATGCTCGTCGATATGAAAGATTTCGTCGCTCCAACGGACAACTGGTACGGCGTATCGCCCGATGGAACTTTATTAGCTGCGAAGGGATACCTGACTCAGGAGATCTACGCCCTGAAATGCGCCCTGCCGTAGGGCGGGCATTCCTGCCCGCGCCGGACCTCCGGTCCGCCTCTCTTCCCAGTTACACTGGTACTACACCGACTCGTCCATGCTCGAAGGCACCTTAGCCAAAGTTTTTGGCACCAAACACGACCGCGAAATCAAGCGGATACGTCCCTTAGTCGCTGCCATCAATGACCTCGAGCCAGTTTTACAGCAGGCCTCCGATGCCGAATTAGCCCTCAAAACACAGGATTTCAAGCAGCGCATCGCCAACGGAGCCTCGCTTGACGACATCCTGGTCGAAGCCTTCGCCGTCTGCCGTGAAGTCGGCCGGCGCAAGCTGAACATGCGCCATTTCGATGTGCAGCTCATCGGAGGCGTGGTCCTCCATCGTGGCCGCATCGCCGAAATGAAAACCGGCGAAGGAAAAACGCTCGTCGCCACCCTCCCCAGCTATCTGAACGCGCTAGGCGGCAAGGGTGTTCACATCGTCACCGTCAACGATTACCTGGCGCGCCGCGACTCGGAATGGATGGGCCAAATCCATCGCGCTCTGGGCCTCAACGTCGGAGTCATTGTTCACGATCTCGACGACCGCGAGCGCCGCGAGGCTTACGCATCCGACATCACTTACGGCACGAACAACGAGTTCGGTTTCGATTACCTGCGTGACAACATGAAATTCCGCCTGGAAGATTACGTCCAGCGCGATCCGAACTTCGCCATTGTCGACGAAGTGGATTCCATTTTGATCGATGAAGCCCGTACGCCGCTGATCATCGCCGGCCCGAGCGAAGAATCCACCGACAAGTACTATCGGGTTAACCGCATCATTCCCAATCTGAACCGCGGCGAAGTGATTGAAGGCAGCGAGCCCGGCAAGTCCTATACCACGGGCGATTTCACAGTCGACGAAAAGCACCGGACCGTGGGTCTCACCGATGACGGCAACGACAAGGCGGCCAGACTGTTGGGCCTGAGAGATATCTACAGCCCCGACACGATTGAATGGAGGCACCACGTCGAAGCCGCGCTAAAAGCACACGTGCTCTATCAGCGCGATCGGGATTACGTCGTGCAGGAAGGGCAAGTGATCATCGTCGACGAATTCACCGGCCGTCTTATGCCCGGACGCCGCTGGAGCGACGGTCTTCACCAAGCCGTTGAGGCGAAGGAAAACGTGAAGATTGAGCGTGAAACACAAACTCTCGCCAGCGTTACCTTCCAGAATTACTTCCGCATGTATAAGAAGCTGGCCGGCATGACCGGTACCGCCGATACGGAAGCGGCTGAGTTCAGCAAGATCTACAACCTCGAAGTCACCGTCGTCCCGACCAATAAACCGATGATTCGGACCGAATTTCCGGACGTCGTGTATCGAACCGAAGACGAGAAGTTTCGCAACGCGGCGAAAGAAATCAAAGGCCTTACGGAAAAGGGCCAGCCGGTGCTGGTCGGCACCATCTCGGTCGAAAAATCGGAAAGGCTGTCGAATTATTTAAAAAAGCTCGGCGTCAAGCACGAGATTCTGAACGCCAAAAATCACGAGCGCGAGGCTCATATCGTTGCTCAGGCCGGCCGCAAGAGCGCCGTCACGGTTTCTACCAACATGGCCGGCCGCGGAACCGACATCCTGCTGGGAGGCAATCCGGATTTTCTGCTCGAAGAGCGATTGAGAAAGTACGGCAAGTCGCCTGAGATGCTCGCGCCCGGCGAGCTCGAGCAGATGAAAGATGAGATCAAACGCGAGATCGAGACCGAGCGCCAGGAAGTGATCGCCGTCGGCGGTTTGCACATCCTTGGCACCGAGCGCCATGAATCCCGGCGAATCGACAACCAATTACGCGGACGCGCCGGCCGCCAGGGCGATCCCGGAAGCTCGCGCTTCTATCTCTCCTTGCAGGACGATCTCTTGCGCATTTTCGGCGGCGAGCGCATGCAGAATCTCATGCTGCGGCTGGGCATGGAAGAAGACGTGCCCATCGAATCGCGCCTCATCACCAAGCGCATCGCCTCCGCCCAGAAAGCCGTCGAAGCTCAGCATTTCGCCTCTCGTAAGCACGTTCTCGAATACGACGACGTGATGAACAAACAGCGCCACGCCGTCTACTCCATGCGGCGGCAGTTGCTCGAAGATGCGAACCAAAAGGAACGCATCCTCGACATCGTGCGCGGCATCAGCGGCAGCTTCATCGACCAGTTTTGTCCCGAAGGCGCCCGCTACGACCAATACGATCTCCCCGGCCTCCAAACGGCCGTGCTGAATCAGTTTGGAGCAAAGCTCAATCTCGACGAGCTGACCGGACTTAACCGCCGCGACATCGAAGAGAAACTCAACGATAACCTGATCGCCCGCTACGACGACAAAGAACGCATGATCGGTCCCGACAATCTTCGTCAGGCTGAGCGCATCATCATGTTGAATGTGGTCGACAACCAGTGGAAAGATCACTTGCTGTCGATGGACACCCTGAAGGAAGGCATCGGTCTTCGCGGGTATGGCCAGAAGGATCCTCTCATCGAGTACAAGAAGGAATCCTTCACCATGTTCCAGGACATGATGGATCGCATCGAAGACGAGACCATCAAATATCTCTACTTCATGCGGATCGAGAGCGGTAACGTTCCCCTCCCCTACCCGGAAGTCGAGGAAGAAGACGAAGACGGTGTTGCACCAGAACCTTCTCCCAACCAACTGGAAGCCCAACGCGAAGCTCAGAAATCGGTTCTGGATCTCACCCGAAACATCCAGCGCAAAAAAGACAAAGAGCTGGCGGAGCTCCAATTCACCGGAGGCGAAAGTAATGGCCAGCCCAAGACCGTCAACAAGGCGCCGAAAGTAGGCCGGAACGAGCTGTGCCCCTGTGGCAGCGGAAAGAAATACAAAAAATGTCACGGTGCTGCAGCCTAGCTCTTTTCTCAATACTGTTAACCAGTTCACTTTTAGCGGATGACCAGGCGCTGTGGCGCGAGTATGGCCTAGTTCACACTGAAACCAGTACGCGCGCTCGGCTCACCGTCACGACGTACGAAATGAAGGACCTCACCGGTGCACTGGCTGCCTGGGAATGGCTTCGTTCCGCAAAAGCGCGGACCTGCGATTTGGCTTCGTTCTGTACGGAGGACGGAAACCAGGTTGTGGTTTTCGACGACAACTACGTCCTCGCCTTCCAGGGGATCCCGAAGAAGGCGGATGTGGACGCCGCCTTTGCGGCTTTACCGAATAAGCGGGACACCTCGCTTCCCGCCATCCTGACGTTCCTGCCGCGGCAAGGTATTGTACGGGATTCAGCAAGATACGTCCTAGGACCTGCCTCGCTCCAGGCGTTTGCCCCGGAGCTGGCGTCCGCCAAACCCGGTTTCAACGAGGGCGGGGAAGCGCAAGTCGCCGAGTACCAGGTCGGCACGGCAGCCGAACCAGTTCGTTTGGCAATTTTCTACTACGCCACCCCCGAAATGGCGCGATTGCACGCAATTAACTTCAAGCTGGTGGCCGGAACGCACGTGAAGCGCTCCGGCGTGTTAGTCGCCGTGGTCTTTGGACCGGCAACTGACCGGCAGGCCGACACTCTGTTAAGCCGGATCCAGTATGAGGCTAAGATCACCTGGAACGACGTCCCGCCGCCCAGCCCGATCAAGCCGCTTTACCAATTGCTCCTCAATATCATGTACTTGAGCATCGTTCTTTCCGCCATTTGCCTGACGGCCGGGCTCATCTACGCGGGAATGAGGCTCTACCGCCGCCGTTACGGGCAGCTCGAATCGGACGAAGCCATGACGACTTTACATTTAACCTGAAGAAACCCCTGTATTTAGCGGCGCGGGCGCATCGTTTTTCCACACCAAAAACAGAGCTTTTGCACACTGCAAGGAAACTATCTTTTATCCTAAACGGTTGCCGGAGTGCAACTTACAAGCATTCGTTTCGCCTCGGAAAAATGCCCTTGACTTCACCCCCCGCTGGCCCTACACTCCAATCACAAACAGGTTTTGGCGGTTGCGATACCGTCGAATCCGATTCTCCCATCAAACGTAACCTCTGGTCCGCCAGAGTCCTGGTAACAGGAAGAGAGATGCTCATTCGCCAGAATGGGCATTTTCTTTTGTTATGAGACCTCCGCCTCCCCGCGCTGAGGAGCTGCCGCAAACCTGGCGCGACCGGCTGGAAGCTCTTCGCAATGTTCCGCCGCTGCTCAAGATGGTCTGGGCGACAAGCCCAGCCCTGAGCGTCTGCACGCTGCTGCTGCGCTTTGTGTCGGCCCTGTTCCCGCTGGCGACGCTCTGGATCTCGAAGCTGATCATCGACTTGGTGGTTCGGGCCATACGCGGCCAGGCGATCGACCGGTCTATGATCTGGAAGCTGTTGCTTCTCGAGCTTCTGCTGGCGATTGCCTCAGACACGCTCGGCCGCTTCATTTCGCTGGTGGACAGTCTGCTCGGCGACCGCTTCACCAACCATGTCAGCGTGCGGCTAATGGAGCACGCGATGTCGCTCGATCTCATATCCTTCGAAGATCCCGTCTTTTACGACAAGATGGAACGGGCACGGCGTCAGACCACCGCCCGCCTGGGCATGTTGGCCGGGCTCGCCGGCATGGCCCAGCAGCTCCTTACGCTGTTATCTCTACTTTCCGCTGTAATCTTCTTCTCCCCCTGGCTTTTGCTTCTGTTGATCGCCGCGACCATTCCGGTCTTTTTCGGCGAGACCCGCTTCGCGATGCTGAATTACTCGATGCTCTACCGCTATACGCCGGAGCGCCGCGAACTCGATTATTTGCGGTATTTAGGCGCAGGGAACGAGAGCGCGAAGGAGGTGAAGATCTTTGGCCTCGGCAAGTATCTTGCGGAGCGGTCGCGAATGCTCTTCGAGCGTTTTTATACCGAAAACAAGCATCTGGCGATCCACCGCGCCGTTCACGGCAGCCTGATTAATCTGGTGCCCACCGCCGCCTACTATGCCGCCTATGCGCTCATTATTGTGCGGGCGCTTGCCGGAGCGCTTACCATAGGCGACCTGACTCTCATGGTCGGAGCCTTCTCGAGGGCCCGCAGCATCATGGATAGCCTGGTCTCCGGGCTGGTGGGCGTTTCAGAGCAGGCGTTATTCATCAAGGACCTGTTCGATTTTTTCGAAACGAACCCTCTCATCACCTCGCCTCCTGACGCGCTGCCGGCGCCGCGGCCCATCCGCAGCGGCTTCGAATTTGAGAATGTCTCGTTTTCCTATCCAGGGTCCGACCGCAGCGTTCTCAGCAACGTCAGTTTCCGCTTCTATCCGGGCGAGCGAATCGCGCTGGTGGGTGAGAACGGGGCGGGCAAGACAACCCTGGTGAAATTGCTCGCGCGGCTGTACGACCCGAGCGAAGGACGTATTTTGCTGGACGGAATCGATCTGCGGGAGTACCAGGTTGACGACCTGCGGCAGGAAATCGGCGTAATTTTCCAAGATTACATGCGCTTCGATATGTTGGCGGCGGAGAACATCGGCTTTGGCAGAGTGGATGCCATCGAAGATCAAAGCCGGATCAAAGCGTCGGCCGAAAAGAGTCTGGCCGCCGCTGTCGTCGCAAAACTGCCGAAAAGCTATCAGCAGATGCTGGGCCGCCGTTTCGAAGGCGGACTCGATTTGTCGACCGGGCAGTGGCAAAAGATCGCGCTCGCTCGCGCCTACATGCGGGACGCTCAAATTTTGATCCTCGACGAGCCGACAGCGAGCCTCGATGCCCGAGCCGAGTTCGAGGTGTATCAGCGTTTTGTCGACTTGACCACCGGCAAAATGGCCGTTCTTATTTCCCATCGCTTTTCCACGGTTCGAATGGCCGACCGCATTTTGGTCCTGGAGGACGGGCGCTTGGTTGAGGAAGGATCGCACCAGCATCTCCTGGCGCTCGGAGGCAAATACGCCGAACTGTTCGAATTGCAAGCCGCGGGCTATAAATAGCTGGCGCGAATAATAATTTTTGTGCTCTACTAGATCGGTAAGCCCCACTGTGCTTCTATCGGGCTGGTAGGAGATCAACAGGATATATGAACCGAAAGCTTCTTCCGACTCTCATATTCGCGACGGCGTTGTGCGCAGCTCCCGCTGTCCCGGCGAACTCCAGTATCGGGGTCGCCACTGCTGTCAGCGCGTTCTCGGTGAACGATTCCATGGTCACCGGCACTGCGAATCTATTCGATGGAACGGTGCTTCAGACAGAGCGTGACACCGAGCGATGTGAACCTTCAGAATGGGGCCGCGGTACGGTTGGCGACCCGGTCTGTCGGCACGATTTATAGCGATCGCCTGGTGCTGCAACAAGGCGCGGCGCGAGTCGCCAATTTCGAGAACTACGCCATCCGGGCGCGGCAGCTTCGAATCGAAGCGGACGAGCCTGGGACGCAGGCGGTCGTCCGTCTGAGCGCCAAGACCGTTGAAGTGGCTTCGATCGGCGGCTCCTTGAAAGTGACGGACGGCGGCGCAATGCTGACCCGCGTTGCAGCCGGCACGAAGGTCTCGTTTCAACAGACTGGCGCCGCTCCAGGACAAACCGGCGCTGCCCCTGCCGAGAAAGGGCCCATTACCGACAGCAAAGTGTTTTGGACTGCAGCCATCGTTTGCGCGGTAGGCGCCGCCGTCGTTGGCGGTATTGCCGCCGCTCAAGGTAAGAGCCCGTTCTAGTTCCTTTGAGAATTCACATAAATAGGTTCCTGAGGCCCCTCGCGCTGAGCGCGTCGTTGGCTGGCGTGCTTTTTGCCCAAAGCCAGCCTGATGCGGAAACGCCGGCTTTGATGCCTTGGCCCGCGAGTATTGTGACGCAAGCGGGCTCTGTCAAAATCGACACAACGTTTTCTATCGCGGTTTCAGGCGCCGGATCTAAGGACATTCGTGTTCAGGACGCGGTTCAGAGCACATTCGTCAGACTGGCTCGCCAGACAGGAATTCCGCTGTTGCCCCATGTTGTGCCACCCGCTGGGAACGCCACGCTGACCATCGTTGTCGAGCAGCGCGATCATCGTCCGCCGCAGGCTTTAGGCGATGATGAGCGTTATTCGCTGGGTGTATCCAATGGCGGCATAAGAATTTCAGCGGATATGCCGCTCGGGGCGCTGCGCGGTATTGAGACGTTTCTCCAGCTAGTCCAGCAGAATCAAAATCTCAGCCCGGAGGCGGCAACCTCTCCCGGGTTCTCCGTTCCTGTCGTGAGCATCCGGGATGAGCCGCGATTTGAATGGCGCGGCCTCTCCCTCGATGTTTCGCGGCACTTCATTCCCGCTGACGAAGTGAAGCGAACTATTGACGGGATGTCGGCGGTCAAGCTCAACGTTTTGCATTGGCATTTGTCGGACGATCAAGGCTTCCGGATGGAAAGCAGGAAATATCCCCGCTTGCAGGAGTACGGCTCGGACGGTTTGTATTACACGCAGGCCGAAGTGCGGGATGTAATCGCATACGCTCGCGAGAGAGGCGTTCGGATTGTGCCTGAGTTCGACATGCCAGGGCACGCGACCAGCTGGCTGCCGGGCTATCCCAAACTGGGCAGCGGGCCCGGTCCGTACGAGATCGTGCGCGGCCACGGCATTCTTACCGCCTTGATGGATCCCACCAAAGAATCGACGTACCGATTTCTGGACGCGTTTATCGGGGAAATGTCGAAGCTATTTCCCGATAAATATTTCCATGTCGGTGGAGATGAAGTCAATCCAAGAGAATGGAACGACAATCCCAAAATCCAGCGCTTCATGAAGAAGCATCACCTGGCGGATGCTAAAGCGCTGCAGGCTTATTTCAATCAAAGATTGCTGAAGATTATTACAAAACACGGCAAGCATATGGAAGGGTGGGATGAAATATTGCATCCCGATTTGCCCAAGAGCATTGTCATTCAATCCTGGCGCGGGCAGGAGTCTTTGTGGGAAGCTGCGCGGGAAGGGTACGACGGCATTCTTTCGGCGGGCTACTATCTCGATCTGATGCAACCTGCTTCGCAGCATTACGCGATAGATCCCATGAAGCTTCCGCCCGAGCGGGTGAAGCGCCTGGAGGAACAGGGGCGCCCGGTGCCCGCTGGACTCACTCCCGAAGAGAAGACGCACATTCTGGGCGGCGAGGCCGCTATGTGGGAGGAGTTGGCCACGGCGGAAAATCTGGATGCGAAACTCTGGCCGAGGCTGGCCGCGATAGCGGAACGTTTCTGGTCGCCTGAATCAGTAACCAGCGACGATTCCATGTATCGCCGGTTGGGAGTTACGAATCGGTGGCTGGAGTGGCTCGGCTTAACCGAACGATCCAACCTGGAGCTCATGCGCCAGCGCTTAGGCGGCGCAATGCCGGTTGTGCCGCTGGACAGATTTGCCGCGGTGTTAGAGCCGGTAAAAGGTTACGCGCGCCATGCCCAGCAATACACCAGCACCACACCGCTGAACCGGCTGGTGGATTCGATCCCGCCGGAAAGCGCCGCTGCACGCGATTTTCGCAATGCGGTGGATCAATACCTTGCGGCCTCGAAAGATCAGCGCAACTCAGCAGCGCTTCGCCGGCAGCTTGCCTTGTGGTCGGAAAATGCCGCCGCAGTTCGGCCGACCCTGGACAGCAATTCCCTTCTTACGGAAAATATCCCAGTTGCGGATGCCCTGGTGACACTTTGTAGAGTTGGACAGGATGCTCTCTCGTACCTCGATACGGGACCTGCCTCGTCCACTACTGCACCGGCGGCGGATTGGAAGCAGAACAGTTTGACCGCAGTTCAGGAAGCGGCAAAGCGCCATGGCGATATCTTGATTCAGATCGCGCCCGGTATTCAGAAGCTGGTTGAAGCAGTTCAGATGACAACAACACAATAAAGTTTTCTACCGCGCCAAAGGAGCATAGATGACGTCTTCCGCGCCGCCGTGCCGGTCGCCCCGTTCTGTTGTGGCATTTCTGGTTTTCGCAGCGCTATTCGTTGCGCCGGCAACTCAGGGTGCCGGTGTTGTCAGCAGGTGCGATGAAACTGCGCTTGCGAATGCGCTTATCGGAGGCGGCAAAGTGACCTTTGCGTGCAGCGGAACGATTACGCTGACGGCCACGATCACCATTGCAACCGACACAACCATAGCTGGGGGCCGCAGAGATAGAGATGGCACAGACAGCGACGACGAAGATACAGGTCGCAAAATCGTCATCATTAACGGCGCGGGCATGCAAGTATTCAATGTGCTCGGCGGTGTTACTCTCAAGCTCGAAGAAATCACTATTACGGGAGGGAGCGCCTCCATCGGAGGTGGACTGTTCAATCTAGGAACGGTCAATATCGTCAGCAGCACTTTTTTCAGTAATGTTGCCGCGTTCGCCGGCGGCGCAATTGCCAACTTTGGCGTGATGACCGTCAGGAACAGCGCATTTTATGGCAATACCGCACAGATCTCCGGAGGGGGCGCCATTGACAATAACGGCACGCTGACTGTGATCGACAGCAGATTTTACGGCAATACTACAGGTGGTGAAGGCGGCGCAATCCTGAACGATGGCACGACGACGGTTAGCAACAGCATTTTCACGGGTAACAGTGCCACTTCCGGCGGAGCGGCGATTGAGAACAACAGTGGGACCGTCGCGCTCGCGAGCTCGATAGTTGCCGACAGCGCGGGGACGAACTGCAGCGGCGTTATCACGGATCAGGGCGGAAACTTGACTGCGGACTCCTCCTGCCCAGGCACTCTGTACGAGCTCGGCTCGGTGCCGTCCTCCGGCACGACATGCAGCGGCTTTTACAGCAACACCTTCAAAGGGGACGTGTTAGTTTCAGAAGGCCAGATCTGCGGGTTTGTGAGCGGCGGCATCCTCGGGAATATAGACGTCGAAGGGGGCAAGCTGTTCCTCGGCCACGCCACCGTCACAGGGAGCGTGCAAATTCACGAGGGCGGGACGGTGTCTATCGGTCCAGGGACGGTGATTCAAGGCAGCCTGCAGATCGAAAATCCGGGAACCGCCGCCGGGCGTAACCAGATCTGCGGTGCCGCGATCAACGGCGATCTTCAGGTTGACGGCACGGAATCCGTCGAAATCGGCGGTCCCGCTTCTTCATCATGCAGCGGCAATGCCATCGGAGGGAATCTGCACATACAACAACAGCGTCCGCCCGAGAGCAATTAGTTTTCGCCGAGGATTGCTATCAGCGTCGATTCGATGGAATCAATGGTGCTGGTGCCCCAAATCGATTGCGTTCCCCAAATCGACTGTGTGCCCCAGATCGATTGCGTTCCCCATATTGACTGGGTGCCCCAAATGGATTGCGTCCCCCAGATCGATTGTGTGCCCCAGATGGACTGGTTGCTGCACACGGAAGAACTGCTGCAGACCACGAAAGCTTGACCGGAGGCGCTGCCGGACGGTGGAATGTAGACGGCCACCGGAGAAAGAGCCGTGCCGGAAAATGCGGTGTTATCCGCAAGCGCGGCCTGAATGTCCAGGTATCCTGCGCCGATGGTGAAAATATCGTATTCACTGGTATAGCTCTGCCCAGTGGTGGGATCGTAGGCGGTGCTGGTCTGGGGAAAAGTTTTATATGCGGTGCGCATGAGCTTGGCTTTTACCTGATCGGGCGTCAGCCCCGGATGCGCTTGGAGCAGCAGAGCGACGGCGCCGCTGACTACCGGCGCGGCCATGCTGGTTCCGCTCAGCACATAGTATTGAGTCGAAGGAGCTGTTGAAGTAGTGGCCTGAAAATAGTCGAGCGGTACCGCGTTTTGTGGATACAGAATGCGCAGCGCTCCGGTAGATGCTTGCAGCGAGACGACTTGGTTTCCCGGCGCGACCAGATCGGGCTTCACGATGTAATCGACCTGCGTGGGTCCTTTGGAGCTGTAACTGGCGATCAAATCGTCGGTTCTTTGGGGCGTGCCCATGGACTTCATGGCGCCCACCGTAATCACATAGGGATCGTTGCCCGGAGAAGTAATTGTTCCGTATCCGTCGTTATTCGCCGAGTTGTTGCGTCCTTCGTTTCCGGCCGCGACGACCACCACAATACCCGCCTTCCAGGCGGCTTCGACGGCCTGACAAAGCGGATCGGTCTTGTAGCTCTCGAACACGGCGCGGCCGAGGGAAAGATTAATTACGCGAATGTTCAACGCGCTCTTCAGCTGAATAGCGAGATCGATGGCGGCAATCACCGCGCTGTCGGTGCCCTGGCCAGTCGCGTCGAGGACGCGCAGATCGATCAAGCTGGCGTTCGGCGCGATGCCGACAAATCTGCGAGTGCAGCTGTTGCAAGTGGAATCCTTGCCGCTGCCGGCGACGATTCCGGCGACGTGCTCGCCGTGACCGTAAAGATCGGCGCTGCCATTGCTGACAAAACTCTGTCTGAGGACGATGCGGCTGGCGCCTGCGGCGGTTGTGAGATCGTCATGATTCGAAATCCCGCTATCGATTACGGCGACGGCGATGCCGGTGCCGGTTAAGCCCGCTTGCCACGCGGCGGGCGCATTGACGGCTGCGGCAGTGTTATCGAGCAAGCTTGCCACTTTCCTGTCGGCTGAAATATAAGCGACGTCCGGATCGGAGGCCAAGTCGGCCAATCGCCACGCGGGCAGGGAATAGGCGCCGCCCTTAATCAGGCGCAACTCTGTTTTCAGCAGGCCGCCTCTGTCGATTACTTTTTGATGACTCTCGGCGCTAGGCGCTTGTTTGAATTGCACGATGACGTCCACTCGCGAGCTGGGATCCTGGCTTTCAAGATCGCGCGAGATTTTGACATGCTGGGCGAGCGCTGACGCTGAAAACAACACGAGCGGTGCAAGTCTTAGAACTTGTTGACGATTCATTGGATTGTGAGTTGTGTTCGAGGAGTTACCTGGTTAGATCGCCGGGTTGAGACAATTGATCCCAGGATTGTGAATTAAGTGCGCAGCCCTGCGTAACAAATAACACAGAGTATACGCATAAATGGTTACAGGTTTCAGAGATTTTAGAATACACTAGTGGAAACCGCCGATAAAGATCTGAATTTATAAAATATGGGCCCGGGTGTAGTCAGGACTGCGATGCGCCGATGAACAGCGTTGCGAGCAAACTCAGGATAATGCCGCTCGCTCTGCTATGTTGCGCTGCGACCGCTCTGGTTGCAGCTGCCGCTGGAACGGGTCTGGATCCCGCCAAGGCCATTGCGCGGTTTCATCAGGATGTTTGGGGAACCGACCAAGGGCTGCCACAGAACACGGTTCCGGCGATCCTCGAATCCCGCGATGGCTATCTTTGGTTTGGCACCGAGCTGGGGCTGGTCCGTTTCGACGGTCTGCGCTTCACGATCTTCGATAAAACTAATACACCGGAACTGAGAAGCAACAAGGTGGACGCGTTATTAGAAGATCGGAACGGGGATCTCTGGATCGGTACGCTAGGGGGCGGCCTGACGCGGCTCAGCAACGCGAAATTTACGACTCTTACAAGAAAAGAAGGATTGTCCAGCGATTCCGTTCTTTCGTTTATCGAGAGCCGAGCGGGAGACCTTTGGATTGGCACGGAAGGCGGTGGCGTGGACCGCCTGCACAATGGGCATCTCACGGCTTACACGACAAAGAACGGTTTGCCGAACAACGAAGTGTTTGCGCTCGCGGAAAGTTTTGACGGAAGCATCTGGGTGGGTACCCACGAGGGGCTAGCGCGATTCAAGGATGGCGCATTTGTCACGTATAGGACGAGAGAGGGTCTGCCTCACAATTACATAAAGTGCCTTTTCATGAGCCGGGAAGGCACTCTCTGGATCGGCACGAACGGGGGAGGATTAAGCAGCTTTCAACAGGGAAAGTTCCGGTCTTACGGACCCGGAGCCGGTTTTACCAGCAGCGCGGTGGCTTCGATTCGCGAAGACAGCCGGGGTAGCCTGTGGATCGGCACCATTGGCGGCGGACTCATCCGGTTTGCGGCAGGCGCGTTCCAGTCCTACTCGGCCAAGGAGGGTCTGCCGAATAACGATGTCTGGTCAATTTTTGAAGACCGCACAGGAGATCTCTGGATCGGCACGGGCGGCGGCGGGCTTGCGCGGCTTTCCAATGGAAAACTATTTACCGGCTTGGGTGTTAGGGAGGGCTTGTCGAATCCGATCACGCTGCCGATTTATCAAGATCGAGAAGACGATGTCTGGATCGGCACAGAGGGCGGCGGATTGAATCGTTTGCATGAGGGCAGGTTTACTGCTCTTACGACGAAGGACGGTCTGGCCGATAACCTCGTGTTTACGATCTGCGAGGACCATGAGGGAGATCTTTGGATTGGAACGCGCAAGGGATTGAACCGGCTTTTGCATGGAAAGCTGACCACATACACGAAAAAGGACGGCCTGCCAAGCGACATCGTATATGCGACCTATGTGGACCATCGCGGGAATGTTTGGATCGGAACTCGTGCCGGGCTCGGTGAATGGGCGGGCGGCAAATTCCGAACGTACACGACAGCGACGGGATGTCGAGCAATGTCATCCAATCCATTTATGAGGATCGTCAAGGCACCTTGTGGATCGGCACGGCGGGAGGTGGCCTGAACCGCTTCGCAGGGGGAAAGTTTCAGGTTTTCGATTCAAAGCAGGGGCTCTCAAATGGAGTGGTGTTGTCCATTTATGAAGATGCCGGCGGAGTGTTGTGGATCGGGACGGACGGGGGCGGGTTGAACCGTTTCAAGGACGGTCAATTCGTAGCGTGTACCACTCGAATCCGGCCTTCCGGACGACGCGATTTTCCGAATCCTCGAGGACGATTCGGGGCAATTTGTGGATGAGCAGCAACAAGGGCGTATTCCGCGTAAGCAGAAAGCAATTGAACGATTTCGCTGAAAAGAAAATCGGCGCAATCACAACCATTTCTTACGGAGCATCGGACGGAATGCCGACACCGGAATGCAACGGCGGATTTCAACCTGCCGGGTGGAAGAGTCACGATGGGCGGTTGTGGTTTCCCACAATGAAAGGAGTGGTGGTTGTGGACCCGAAGAAAGTTGGAACCGGCGGGCCGGCCCCTGCGGCAGTCCTGGAGCAAGCCTTCGTCGATCATCGTTCCGTTCCAGGCAAAGCCGGATGTTCAAGCGCCTCCCGGAAGAGGAGAAATGGAGTTTCATTACTCGGCCCCGAATTTTCAGTCGCCACAAAAGACGATTTTTCGATATAAACTCAAAGGTTTTGACCACGACTGGATGGAGGCGGGGACGCGCCGCGCCGCATATTACACAAATATTCCGCCCGGTAATTATCGGTTTCAGGTAATTGCGAGTAATGGCGACGGGATATGGAGCCCGCGCGAGCGCCTCGCTGAAAGTCCGGCTGAAGCCTCACGTTTATCAAAGCGTTTGGTTTTATCTTTTGTGCATCGTCAGTGCGAGCGTTGCCGCAGCAGGCGCTCATGTGATGCACGTTCGCCGATTTGGGCCGGCGGGAAAAGGCTCTGGAAGTGCGCGTGAATAACGACCGCTGAATTGCGCAACGAAATTGCTGAACGAGAGCGCGCCGAGACGGAACTGCTGAAAGCGAAGCAATCGGCAGAAGAGGCCAGCCGGGTGAAAAGCGAGTTTCTGGCGAACATGAGCCATGAAATCCGTACGCCTATGAACGGGGTTCTGGGCATGACTGAACTCGCTTTAGCCACAGAACTCAGTCCTGAACAGCACGAATACCTGGCGATGGTGAAGAATTCCGCCGACTCGCTGTTGACCGTGATCAACGATATTCTGGATTTCTCCAAAGTAGAAGCGGGCAAGTTGGACCTGGATCCTATTGAGTTTAATTGCGCGAACTTTTGGAGGATACCGTCCGATCCTCGCTTTCCGGGCGGATCAAAAAGGTCTCGAACTCGTCTGCGACGTGGCGCCGGCAATATTCCGGAAGCGGTACAGAGCGGACCCGACGCGCCTGCGTCAAATTGTTTTGAATCTGCTTGGGAACGCGATCAAGTTCACGGACTGCGGTGAAGTCGCGTTTGCAAGTGAAGTCCGAGGTGCGCGACAAGTACTGGCGTTTCGCTGCATTTCATCGTTCGTGACACGGGATTGGGATTCCTATCGAAAAGCAGAAGTCGATTTTCGACGCATTCTGCCAGGCGGATAGCTCGACGACACGGAAGTTTGGGGGCACGGGCCTTGGCCTGGCGATCTCGTACCGACTGGTCAAATTGATGGGCGGCGAAATCTGGGTGACGAGCGAAATCGATAAAGGCAGCGAATTTCATTTCAAACTCAGGTTCGGCGCGGCGGAGGGTAAGAGGAGCGTGCACCCGGCGGAAGCAGCCGCTCTCGCTGGAGTTGCGGTGCTTGTTGTTGAAGATCGGCTTACGAACCGGCGCGTTGTGACCGAATTGATGTCGCAATGGAAAATGAGACCTGCGGCGGCGAGATCCGGAAGAAGAAGCGATGGTCGTGCTGCGGCGAGGCCAAAGAAGCAGGAGAGCCATTTTCAATTGTGTTGATCAATGCGGGTCTGGGCGGCCGAGACGGATCCGCTGTCGATGGATTCAGTCTGGCGGAAGAAATTCATGCGGGCGCCAATCCGGGAACGAGCACCGTCATGATGCTTGCTTCCGGGAAACAGTTGGCCGACTCTGCGCGGTGCCGGCAGATCGGAGCAGCGGCATATTTGGCCAAGCCGATACGGGAGCGAGAGCTTCGTGAAGCACTGCAACAAGCCGTTAGCGACGTTTCGCCGGGATGGCGCGATCTTGAGGGCATCGCGAACGGCAATACCGCAGGCGAAATCCGTTTCGGGAAAGCCTTGCGAATTCTTCTCGCCGACGACAATATTGTTAACCAGAAGCTTACGTCGCGGTTGCTCGAAAAACGAGGGCATACCATTATCTTGGCCTCGGACGGAAACGAGGCGATGTCTCTCCTCGAACGAGAGCGTGTCGATCTGGTTTTGATGGACCTTCAGATGCCGGGCATGGATGGCTTTCAAGTCACAGCGGCTATTCGGGAGCAGGAAAAGGCCACAGGCGCTCGTTTGCCGGTGTTCGCAATTACCGCATACGCGTTAAAGGGCGACAAGGAGCGGTGCCTGAATGCGGGGATGGACGGCTACATTGCGAAGCCAATCCGCGCGAATGAGTTGTATGCGGTGGTCGAGAATCTGACGCCGCTTGCGTCCGCAGCGGTGGCGTGAGAGGTTGTCGGCCGCTCATCGCCTCGAATCGCGATCTTCACAACGGCCTGCTCAGTGCGGAAAATTTACGGATGCCGATGTCGCGTGTTCTATCTGTTCGCGCGTCGCGCCAGGGGCGAGCTCAACCAAAGCGAAACCTTCTGATGTTACGTCCAGCACACATAGATCGGTAATGACACGGTTGACGACGCCCTTGCCGGTTAAGGGCAGCGTACAAGAGCGCAGCAGCTTCGGGGCGCCTCCCGGACCAGCGTGGTCCATCAGCACGAGAACGCGCCGAACTCCGGAAACCAGGTCCATTGCGCCGCCCATGCCCTTCACGCGCTTACCCGGGATAACCCAGTTGGCCAGGTCGCCGGACTCTGACACTTGCATGCCGCCAAGGATCGCGAGGTCGATGTGGCCGCCGCGAATCATTGCGAATGAGTCTGCGCTTGAAAAGGTGGCGGCGCCCGGCAGGTACGTTACGGTCTCTTTACCCGCGTTAATAAGATCGGCATCGACTTCACCTGGTAATGGGTATGGTCCAAGGCCCAGCAGTCCATTCTCCGATTGCAGCGTAACGGACATACCGGGCGGAATGTAATTTGCAACCTGGGTAGGCATGCCGATGCCGAGATTGACGTAAAAGCCGTCGCGCAGCTCGAGCGCGGCGCGCTGAGCCATTTGTTGACGAGTCCAGGGCATGCGTTAGGCCTCCCTTGTGGTGATCTTTTCGATGCGGCGTTCAGGAGCGGGATTGTGGACCAGGCGCTGAACGAAGATTCCCGGAGTATGAATGTGGTCAGGGTCAAGCTCGCCGGCCGGGACTACGATCTCAGCTTCTGCTACAGTCACCTTGCCGCACATTGCGGCGCCCGGATTGAAGTTGCGGGCAGTAAGGCGATAAACAAGATTTCCATGGGTATCGGCCTTCCAGGCCTTGACTAGCGCCACGTCCGCCCGAATGCCACGCTCGAGAATAAAGATTTTTCCATCAAACTCCTTGTGTTCCTTGCCCTCGGCCACCGTGGTGCCCACGCCGGTGCGGGTGTAAAAGCCGGGAATACCTGCTCCACCAGCCCGCATGCGCTCGGCCAGAGTGCCCTGGGGGGAGAATTCTACCTCGAGCTCGCCGGCAAGGTACTGGCGCTCGAACTCGGCATTTTCGCCGACATAGCTCGAGATCATTTTGCGGATCTGCCGTGTTTCAAGCAGCACTCCGAGACCGGCCCCGTCGATTCCCGCATTGTTGCTTGCAACGGTCAGCTCCCGCGCACCATGATCGCGGAGGGCGGCGATCAGCGCCTCGGGAATCCCGCAAAGCCCGAAGCCGCCGATCGCGAGGGTGATGCCATCCCGCACTATTCCTTCAAGCGCTTCGTAAGCGCTGGGCCAAAGCTTGTTCAATTTAATCCCTCCTCAGGGACACTTCACATTGTGAGCACAAGCGCGAAGCTCCGGAGGCGCTTCAAGAGGACGCGGGTGCAGGTGCTGAAAAGTTTTTCAATTTGGTGCGGATGAGAGGACTTGAACCTCCACGTCCTTTCGAACACTAGAACCTGAATCTAGCGCGTCTGCCAATTCCGCCACATCCGCAACGTGGGTGGACGCTCATTATTGTAATCTAGCCGTGTGACCATCACGCGCAAGCACATGTGCCGATCGCTGCTCCTTGCTTCGCTCGTATTCTCTTGTTTCGCGGCTCTCAGCGCGGTGTCGCGGCCGAGCCTGTTCGTCTCATTCTCGACACCGATATCGGCAACGACGTCGACGATGCGCTCGCGCTCGCCATGATCCACGCACTCGAGAATCGCGCCGAGGTCCGGCTGCTTGCGGTCACCATCACCAAAGACAACCGCTACGCTGCGCCCTTTGTCGATCTCGTCAATACATTCTATGGACGTCCGGACATTCCCATCGGCGTGGTGCGCAAGGGAAAGACGCGCGAGAATTCACCGATGCTCGAAATTCCAGCCGAGCGCCGCGATTCCAGCGGCCATTATATTTACCCGCACCGGGTCGAAGACGGCTCCCAAGCTCCGGATGCCGTGCAACTGCTGACCCGCATCCTTTCCGATCAGCCCGACCATTCCGTTACGATTGCGCAAATCGGGTTCAGCACCAATCTGGCGCGCCTTCTAAAAACGCCGGGCGGCCGCGATCTGGTTCAGCGAAAAGTAAAGACGCTCTGTTTGATGGCCGGCAATTTCGCCAAGCCGGAGCCGGAATACAACATCTACACGGATCCCGATTCGGCCAAGATTCTGCTGGAGCAATGGCCCACGCCCATGATCTTCAGCGGATTCGAGGTGGGCCTCGCGGTCACGTTTCCTTACCAAAGCATCGAGAAAGACTTCGCATACACGGACAATCATCCGATTGCCGAGGCGTATCGTTTATACGTTCGAAAGCCGGAAGATCACCCGGCCTGGGATCCCACAGCGGTGCTCGAAGCGATTCGTCCCGACCGTGGCTACTTCGAGCTTTCGCCTCCGGGCCGGGTAAAGCTCGGCTCGAAGAACGTCACGATCTTCACTCCCGACCCGGAGGGTAAATGCCGTTATCTGTTGGTAAAGCCCGATCAAGTGGCCGCGTTCGAGAAGCCATCGCGATGCTGGTCAGCGAGCCGCCGCAGCGCATGCCTTCCGGCATCACGGCGCACAAGATGGTCTTTTAATTTTCACGCGCAATCGCTTGCTCAGGCGCGCGGTTCAGTCGTCGAGACCTTTCCAGACTTCCGAAAGATCTAAAACGAATCCGCTCACCACGCCTTCGCCGCGGACCTCGTTTACATCGATCAATGTTTCCGCGGCCTTGAGTGGCCGGTACACATGCACCGTTCGTGAGTCCGGATCGATGAGCCATGCGAGTTAGTGCCATCCTCGATCCATTCCTCCATCTTTTCGTGGATCTCGTTGAGGCGGTCGCTTGGCGAGCGCAGCTCGATCGCGAAATCGGGGCAGAGTGGCAGAAATCCGCGTCTTTGCTGGCGCGTGAGCGATGCTAGCTTTTTCTTGTCCACCCAGGATGCGTCGGGTGAACGGCTGGCGCCGTTTGGCAGATAATATCCGGTATTCGAATCGAAGGCCCGGCCGCGGCCGTCTTTGCGCGACCACATACTAAGCTGCGTGGTGATGTTGCTATTTCGAAATCCGGTTTCCCCTCCGGTAGGCGACATGATCAGAATCTCTCCGTTTGGAGTACGTTCAAGACGCAAATCGCGATTCGCAGCGCATAAAGCTTCAAAGAAAGCGTTGTCACGCGGTTTGGGCGGACGAACGATCACCGGGAGGGCGATTGAGTCCGGTACTACGACTTGCATAGCTTCAGCATAAAACGCATCCAGCTAAAATCAAATCAATGCCAGCAACATCTGCTACCGCGAGTAGTTCCGCGCCTGCGCGCTCGCGTTTACTCACCGTTGTTCTTGCGTGGCTGATTCCGGGCTCGGGCCATCTTCTGCTCGGCCGGCGGGGTCGCGGCGCCATCATCTTCTTCACAGTCCTCGCGGCTTTTGTTATTGGCCTGCTGATGCGCGGTCCCATGTTCCAGCCGGGCGGCAACGGCGATGTGCTTTCGAAAGCCATCCAATACGGAGGCTTTCTGGGCGATCTGGCCTCGGGGCTCTGCTATTTTTTGGCGGTTTGGCTTGGCTATGCGGCGCCCGATCAAGCTGGACACACACCGGATTACGGCTCCAAGTTCCTGGTTGCGGCGGGATTGCTGAACATCCTCGCGATGGTCGACGCGTACGAAATCGCGACTCATGCAGAAGGACTAATCTCGACAGCAATGAAACTCAATCTCGATCATTTTGAAGTCTCGGTACTGTTCGCGCTGTTATCGAGCGTCATACTGGGAGTCGTCACCAAGCGCACGGACCGCGAGCGCTGGCGATATGGCGCTGTATTGCTTTGGATGCTTCATGGCCGCTCTCTTCGGCATTGGCTGGTTCATGCGCTTGCTGCACGGCTAACGCGATTATCCTGCGCTATTTTTCTCAATGAAGACGTTTTACATCGAGACGTTCGGCTGCCAGATGAACGCGCACGACTCCGAAAAGGTCGTGGGCACGCTGCTTCAGAAGGGCTACACGCAGGTAGAACGCCCGGAGCAAGCCGAACTGGTTCTCTACAACACCTGCAGCATTCGCGATAAAGCGGAGCAGAAGGTTTTCAATCGGCTGCAGCAGTTCAAGCGCGAAGCGGGGAAGGGCAAAAGTCTTCGGCGTGTTGGGCTGCGTCGCGCAGCAGGAAGGCGAGCGTATTTTCGAGCGCGCTCCTCACGTGAGCCTGGTTGCGGGCTCGGCGAGCTATACGAAGCTGCCGGAAATGCTGGTGCAACTCGAAGCCGGCAATCGCCGCGTCACCGGCCTTAGCCTCGATACGGACGAGACCTTCGACACGCCGTTCACCGCCGCGACAATCCGTCATCGCGCCTATATCACCATCATCGAAGGCTGCGACAAGTCGTGCGCTTATTGCGTGGTGCCGTTCACGCGCGGCCCCGAGCGCAGCCGGACCAGCGAAAGCGTCATGCGCGAAGCCCGGTCGCTGGCCGAGATCGGCTATTCTGAAATCCAGCTGCTGGGCCAGAACGTCAACAGCTATCGCGATCCATCGCCGGCGGCCTGGGATTTCGCGCAGCTCCTGGCGCAAGACGGGCGAGATACCGGGCATTCGCCGCGTACGATTCACCACTTCGCATCCGCGCGATTTCGTCAGGGGCATCATCGATGCGATTGATGCAGAATCCGGCGCTCTGCAATCATGTTCATCTGCCGGTCCAATCCGGATCGAACGGCGTGCTATCGCGCATGCAGCGGCTTTATTCGCGCGACCAATACATGCGGCGCATCGAATGGATGAAGAACGCGAAGCGCGACATCGCGATCACGACCGACATCATCGTCGGCTTCCCGGGCGAGACCGAGGCGGACTTTAACGAGACACTTCGGCTTGGCGGAAGAGGTCGAATACGATTCGATGTTCATCTTCAAGTACTCCAAGCGGCCGAATACCGCCGGCTCTTCAGTATGAGGATCACATTCCGGAGGAAGAAAAGACGCGGCGTCTGATGGTCTTGCAGGAGCGCCAGCGCGCGATTCAGATGCGGCGAAATGCGGCGTATGTCGGCAGGACGGAAGAGGTGCATGTAGAAGGCTACAACTCTGCGACCGGGCAATGGATCGGGCGCACAAGTCAAAACAAAACGCTCAATTTCCATGATTCGATTCTGCCCGCGCCCGCCGGCGGACGCACTTTGATCGGGCAGTATGCCGATGTCATGGTGACGCGCGCGGGTCCGAACAGTCTGGCTGGTGAGCGCGTTCGACGGCGTCGGCGCGCGCTGCAGTAGGCAGATCGGCACGATCGAAACGTAAGATGGTGTGGCAACGGAGGCAAACGTGGAAGTAGAAATGAAGATCCGCGGTCTCATGATGGACCCGATGACGAATATGCCGATCGTGGTGCTGAAGGACTTGAGCGGGGATTCGGTTTTGCCGATTTGGGTGGGCATCTACGAAGCGAACGCGATCGCGCTGGAGATCGAGAAAGTGACCACTCCGCGGCCGATGACGCACGACCTTATCAAGGTTCTGCTTGATGGGTCTGGACGCCTACATCAAGAAAGTCGTGGTGAGTGAATTGAAAGAGGACACCTTCTACGCGCTGATCTGGCTGGAGCGCGATGGTAAGTTGATCAGCGTGGATTCGCGACCAAGCGATGCGCTCGCCTTGGCGCTGCGCCACGATTGCCCCATCTACGTTGAGGACAAAGTGCTGCAGTCTTCGCGGAATTCCGCGACCGTATCCGACAAAGTGAACAACGAGGAACTTCGCAAATGGCTCGAGAATCTGAACGACGAAGATCTCGGCCGTTACAAAATGTAGGCCGCAAAAAGAGAAGGCCCCGAGATTTCTCCCGGGGCTTCTCTCGGCTGAGATGTCGCTCTTACCTGGGTCTGCGGCGCGTGGTACCCTTCTTCGGAGGAGCGGCGGTCTGGACACCCGGAATAGTCGGATCCTTAAAGGTCAACATGTACGGATCTTTCGTGTAGCTGTCGGCAACACCGGAAAAATCCAGTTTTTGACCCACTTTGATTTTGTCCAGCGCTGAGGCGGGCAGCGGCTGCGAGAACAAAAGCGTTGCGTCCGGTTTGGTTGGATCGTCGACGCCCAGCACGACCTTGGTCGGCTTGATCCGGAGGATCCAAGGAAATTACCGTGCCGGTGAACGCCTTATTCGGCACCGCGTCTCCAGGGATTTCAAAGTCCTTCACGTCGCTGTCGAAAAAAGCATCGCCTCTGTCCTGCAGATTCTGCCTGATGGCGTACCAGATCTTAAAGCCCGGATCGGATTCGAATCTGGCTTTGGTCTTCTCCGCGTCGGCTGTTTGCCAGATCGGCAGCGCTGGTGATGGCAAATCCGCTCGGCGGCAGCGCGCTGGTCTTGGCTTGCGCTAGTATTTGATCCGCGCCGTCGGAGCTTCCGTGGTAATCCTTATATGCTTTGTTGAAGTAAGTCCATCAGTTTCGCGCGGCTGTCGGCCGGCAGAGCTGGACCCGGCCCGGTATATTGAGCGGCCCGCGCATACTCGAAGAACGCTTCGGGAATTTTCTTGTCCTCGTATGAGCAACTTTGCGTACTGGGCGGAGACCGTCCCTTGATCGGGATTGGCGTCCAGGCTGGTCTTGAATTCGTTCTCCGCCGTCGCAGTGTCTTTCTTCGACGTCGGCAGCCCAGGCAAGAGCGTTGTGCGCGATTGCCACAACTTGGTTTTTGGCTTTGGTCCAATCGGCGTCGCTCATACCCGCCTTCTTTTTGTCGGCTGCGAAGGTCGTATCGGCGCCCTCGAGAAGGCCGTGCGCAGCGGCTTGTACCTGAGTCAGAGATCCGCGGGCGGACTGGCCCCGCCAACCTGAGGCCCAAAAATGGATAGGTAATAATTCGCGGTGAAGTTTTTCGGATCCGATTTCAGCAGCTCTTCGCATTTAGTAATCAGCGGCTGCCGCTGAGCCGGATCGTTGGGCGCAAGCTGGCCGAGCGTGGTGACGAAATAGATCAGCCGGTCTTGTGCGAAATCCGTCTGCGGATACTTGTCCTGCCAGGTGTTCAGCAACTCCAAGCGCGCCTTCGGGTCGGTGGTCTGAGTGATCTTGTTATAGAGATCGTATTCGCCGCTATCCTTGTAATTCTTCTGCGGCTGCCGGCCTGCTGGCGCTGCGGCGATCCTGCAGCTGGCGGGCGACCGGAGCGTAGACCAAGCTGGTCAACAGAGCAAAGGCGCTCGTCGCCAGGATGGGCCTGCTCGCTCTTCAAAAAGGAAAACTCCACGACAACCTCCCTCAGAGGAATTCTACGTCTTTTCTGGAAGCGGATTCCGCGGTCAATGCCGGAGTATAACGAACTGCATTCCGCTGAACCCGCAAAGCCGGAGTATAACGAATGCTCGTACCCGCAACCTTTCTACGTTAGATGCGCTCCTCGGAAAACTTGTTCCTTCGCGTAGCAGCGCTGGAAGTACGCTAACCGCATGCTATCATCCACGGTTTCATGCGCCTTGCGGACCTCGCGGTCATCGCCGCGTACCTGTTATTCATTACCTGGTTCGGAGCGCAGTTCAAGGAGCGGCAAAAGACGCTCAAAGACTATTTTCTCGGCGGCCGGGGGCGCCCTGGTGGGCCATCGCGTTCTCCATCGTCTCCGCTGAAACCAGCACGCTGACGGTCATCGGAACGCCCGCGCTCTCTTTCGCCGGAAATTTCGGCTTCCTCCAATTGATTTTAGGTTATCTGCTCGGCCGAGTAGTCATCGCGGTACTGTTTCTGCCCCAGTACTTTCGCGGCGAAATGTACACGGCCTACGAGCTGATGCAGCGCCGCTTCGGCCCGCATGTCCGCAAGTTTACCGCAGGAACTTTTCTTGTGCTGCGAGCCTTGGCCGAAGGCGTGCGCGTGTTCGCCGTTTCGATCGTCGTCTCGATCGTCCTCCCTGGACCGGCGACAATCGTCTCCATTGCGGTGATCGTCTGTCTGACTCTGTTCTATACCTTCGAAGGCGGCATGACCGCGGTCATCTGGACGGACGTGGTGCAAATGTTCCTGTACGTCGGCGGCGCGCTGGTCAGTTTTTTTCTGATGCTGCATCTGATTCCGGGAGGGTGGCCGCACGTCGTTGCGCTCGGAAGCGCGGCCCACAAATTCCAGCTCTTCGATTTCCGCTTTTCGCTCTCGGCTGCCTTTTTTCAGCGGAACTACAGCTTCTGGGCCGGTTTGCTGGGCGGCTGTTTTCTGACGACCGCGAGCCATGGAACCGAGCAGCTCCTCGTGCAGCGTCTGCTGTCGGCGAAGAACGAGCGCGAGAGCCGCCTTGCGCTCTTCTCCAGCTGGATCGTCGTGTTCTTTCAGTTCGCGCTGTTCCTGACGATCGGCGTGCTTCTGTTCGTTTATTACCGCGACACCGGACGGCCCGCTCCGCCGGTGCCCGAACGGACTTATCCTGAGTTCATCTGGAATCATCTGCCGGTCGGCTTGGCCGGTCTGGTGATCGCCGCGATCCTCGCTGCCGCCATGTCGAATTTGAGCGCGGCTCTGAATGCGCTTGCGTCAACCACGATCATGGATTTTTTCAAGCCGCTTTGCCCGGGACGCGCCGAGATCTACTACTTGCGGCTTGCGCGCTGGGCCACTATTTTGTGGGGCGGCGTGCTATTCGCCGTCGGATTAGCGGCGCGCCACTGGGGACGTATCCTCGAAGCAGGCCTGTCGATCGCATCGGTACTCTATGGCGCGCTGCTGGGGGTTTTCCTGCTCGGCGTGCTCACCAGGCGGCCCGGTGAATGGTCCGCCATCATCGGAATGAGCGCCGGGTTTATTGCGACGTTGCTGCTGCTGCGCACTCACGTCGCCTATACCTGGTATGTCCTGATCGGCTCTACCGCGACGTTTGCCGTTGGTTACGCCGCGAGTTTGCTTCTTAACGATCGCGGCGGGCAGACTCCGGACAACCAGAAGGCCTGAATCCACATGCATTCTGAGAACGCTCGGGACGCCATCGCGGAAACGGGAAACCGCTCGCGTGAATCCTCCGGCCCAAGTCTCCAGCGGGTCCTCGGGTTGTGGAGCGCCATCTCCATCGTCATCGGCACGGTAATCGGCAGCGGCGTCTTCCTGGTTCCCTCGACTATGATTCGCTATGTCGGCTCTGTCCGTAATCTGTTCATCGTCTGGATTGCGGCCGGGCTGTTGAGTCTCTTCGGCGCGTTAACTTATGCGGAGCTCGCCGCCGCGCTGCCCGAAGCCGGCGGCGAATACGTGTACCTAAGCGCCGCCTATGGCCCTTTCTGGGGATATCTGTATGGCTGGACGCAGTTTTGGGTTGCGAAAAGCGGTTCCATTGCGACCCTGGCGGCAGGATTTTACACCTATTTGACGGCTTTTCTGCCTGTCCTTGGCGTTCCCATCGTGGTTATCCCATTGCACATCGGACCCGGCGGCAGCTTGCTCGAGATCCATTACGGTCAACTGGTCGCCATAGGAGTCATTCTGGTACTCGCGCGCCGTGAATTACGTCGGCGTTCGCTCGGGCGGAAATCTGCAGGTGTTCGTCACCGTCGTCAAGATGCTGCTGATTGCCGGCATCATTGTCGTCGGCATTTTCTCGGGGAAAGGCGATTTCTCGCATTTCACCTCGCGCATGGCAACCGCCGGAGGCCTTGCGGGATTTTTTGCCGCAATGGTCAGCGCGCTTTGGGCTTACGACGGCTGGAACAACGTCAGCATGGTTTCATCCGAAATTCGCGACCCGCAGCGTAACCTGCCCCGCTCTCTCATTTTCGGAACGCTTGCGGTAATTGTCACTTACCTCCTCATCAACATTTCCTATTTCTACGTGCTCGCTCCAGCGCAAGTGGCTTCCAGCCACCGCGTCGCCGCGGATATGATGTCGAGAATTCACGGCCCTGCGGCAGCGGGCGCGGTTACTGTCGCGGTTTTGATCTCCATCTTCGCCGCCCTGAACGGGTCTATTCTCTCCGGCGCGCGTGTCCCGTATGCCATGGCGCGGGACGGGCTTTTTTTCCGTTCCGCAGCCGTCGTACATCCGAAATTCAAAACTCCCGGCAACTCTATGATCCTTCTATGCCTGTGGTCCTGCGTGGTCGTTTTGAGCGGATGGTTCGACGATCTCTACAATTTCGTGATATTCGGGAGCTGGATTTTGTACTTAATGACCGCTTTTTCGGTCTTTGTGTTGCGCAGAAAGCAGCCTCATTTAGTACGTCCGTACCGGGTGCTTGGGTACCCTTTCGTCCCAGTACTTTTTATAGGAGTAGCGGCGTTGTTGCTGGCCAGCACTCTCCAGACGCGTCCGCGGGAATCGCTAATGGGCTTAGTCTTGATGGGTTTAGGAGTACCTTTCTATTTTTACTGGAAAAAGGCCGCGGCTTACAAACTAATCCACGGAAACCCTGAGGCTTAAGGAATTTCGACTTCGAAATGTTCTGGTAGTACTAGGACCATTTGCACTGTTATCCTAACCGACTTATGTTGAATTTACCATCAAACAAGCCGTAAACTTCGACTAAATCAACACGGTCAAAGATTGCGAGCGCCAGGTCGCCAAACGCCTCGAACTCTTTGCGCGGCGATTTGAGGAGGTAGCACATCTTGGACGTCGACAAAATGCTCGCAGAGCTACGACTCGAGCGGGAGCAGATTGAAGAAGCAATTCTTACGCTAGAGCGCTTAGCCAGAGGACGTGGCCGCCGTCGTGGCCGTCCGCCCGCTTGGTTGAAAGATGCCGCGGCGGTAGCCGCTCTGGCTGAAGGCGAAAACGACGTGCTCCCGCTTCCTCTGAGCCCCGACGCCGGGGCCGTCCGCCGGGAAGTAAAACCAAGCACGCGGCGCAACCGGCCGAGGCGGTAGCCGCCGTCTCAGTAGAGCAGATAGGGCTTTCTCCGCTCCGCAAACTGGCGCCGCTTGCTCCTGCGCCTGCGATCCAAATCGCGCTCGCGTCTTTGCCCAACTTCAATTCGCTCAATGGTTTCGATGATTTCCGATTAAGTACCGGCATTTCTCAAAGTCCAATTTGCCGGGATATAGCTTCTCGAGGGCCGCTGCCACTTCGATTCCCAGCCGCGTGCTGTCGAATGCCTCGCGATTTGTAATCACAAACCGGACGCCCTCAATGTCCTTTCCTTGAAAATTGGAAGAAGTGGGCCGGAACCGCGTCGCGATACACGCGCACTCCTGGAATAAAGCGCGAATTCAGATATTGCGCGAGCGGCCTGCCCCTGAATCCAATCGGCGCCAATCTGCTCGAACGGAGCATCGGTGCCTCTCCCGACAGAATAATTAGTGTTTGCTTCGAGCATCGCCAGACCGGGATAAAGCAGCGCTGCATTCAGGCTGCGCATATTGGGCGACGGATTCACCCAGGTGAGCGTGGTCGCGTCGAACCAATCTCCACGTTCCCAGTTCGTCATCTTTATGACGTGAAGGTCCGCGCCCCAATGCCGCTCCGCATTGGCCATCGTGGCGAGCTCGCCGAAGGTCATTCCGTGCCGCAGCGGGATGTCATAACACCCGACGAAAGATTCGAGATCCGTTTGCATCGCGGGGCCCTCGACGTGCGTGCCGGTAATCGGATTGGGGCGGTCCAGAACGAAGAACGGTTTCTTGGCTTTTCCGGCCTCTTCTAACGCATACAGCATGGTGCAGGAGTAAGTGTAGAAGCGCGCGCCCACGTCTTGAATGTCGTACACGATCGCGTCCAGATCTTGCATCTGGGCGTCGGTCAGTCGCCGTTGACTGGGTTGATACAGACTGACGACCGGCAGACCGGTCTGCGGATCTTTCGCGTCGGCGACGGCCGAATCTTCAATCCCGGCAATCCCGTGTTCCGGCGAGAACAGCGTGGTCACGTCGCATTCCCGCGCTCAACATGACATCTATGTCTCGACGCCCCGCGCGATCCAGGCCGGTTTGATTTGTGATAAGACCGATGCGCTTTCCCTTCAGTTCCGCGAAACCCATCCTGTTCGAGAGCGTCAAGCCCAGTCATGGTCTTCACTTCGCGATTGACCGCGCGATGAACGCCGGCGCCGGTGATCGTCTCGTTGTATCCGGTAAGCGCGACCGTCTGCGGTACGTCTATGCCGAACGACGCTGCCACCGCGGTCGCCACTCGCGATCGCAGCGAGCTCAGCGATTTTCCTCGCTTGGGATGCACCACGTTGGTCAGCAGAATCACGAACGAGTTGGTCGTCTGGTCCATCCACATGGATGTTCCGGTAAATCCGGTATGCCCAAACGAGCCGATCGGGTAGAGTTCGCCGCGGTTGCTCGAGAACGGTGAATCCACGTCCCATCCGAGAGCGCGCAAAATCGGCTGATCGGCCGGACTCGCCGGCTCGGTAAACTTCTTTACCGTCATCGGATCGAAGATCCGCACGCCTCGGCGCTGGCCCATGCCCAGCATCATCTCGGCATATTTGGCCAGATCGTCGGCCGTGGTAAATACTCCCGCGTGCCCCGCAATGCCTCCCATGTAACGCGAGGTCGGATCGTGAACCACGCCCCGAAATGGCTGACCCGTGTCTTCGTCGATTTCTGTCGGCGCGATTCGGGCGCGCAGCGAAGGCGGATGGTTGAAACTCGGTCTCGTTCATGCCGAGAGGCGCGAAAATTTGCTCGTGTGCGAACTGCGCCAGCGTCTCGCCCGAGAGCCTCCTGACGATTTCGCCCATCAGAATGAAGTTGATGTCGCTGTAGATGAAGCGGACGCCAGGCGGCGCGACGGCTTGGTTGCCGAGCGCCCTTTGGATACCGGTCTGGTATCCGCTCCAGCGCGGCGTCAGCACTAAATCCGGCGGCATCCCTGAGAAGTGCGTCATCAGAAGACGGATCGTGATATCGCTTTTGCCGCCCTGAAATTCCGGCAGGTATTTTGTCACCGGATCGTCGAGCCGTAGCTTGCCTTGCTCGAACAGCTTCATCACCGAGGGCGTGGTGGCGATAACTTTGGTCAGTGAAGCGGCGTCGAAAATTGTGTCGATGGTCATCGGCTCGCGTTGGGGAATCAGCGAGCGCGATCCATAGGCATTCCGGTAAACCACCTCGCCGTTGTGCCCGACGATCAGGACTGCGCCAGGAATCAGCCCGCTTTGAACCGCATCGTTAACGATCGCGTCCACCTGCGGATAGGGCGTTTGCGACGTCTGCTGTTGCGCGAAAGCAACCCAGCCTGCCAGAAGAAAAATAGAAATCGGGAATTTCATGCTCCGGGAAAACTAGACCCGCGCGATGCTGTCCAGCAATCGGGCTAGCTCTATATCTTTCTGCGTGATCCCGCCACTGTCGTGCGTCGTGAGATCGATCGAGACGCGATTATAAACATTCGACCATTCGGGATGATGGTTCATTTTTTCGATCAGCACGGCGGCTGTCGCCATAAACCCAATCGCGTGCGCGAAATCGGCGAATTTGTACTCGCGATGAAGCTTCTCGTTGCGGATGGTCCCAGCCGGAAAGCTGGGTGACGAGCGAGTTCAGCTCTTCGCCACTCAGCTTTTGTCCTGCCATCTCGCCATTGTGGCAGAACTGCGGGGGCTTGACCTATTTCGCGAGCGTAAAATTGATAACCACGCGGGTGACTACTTCCACCGCTTGCCCATTCAGCAGTGTCGGAGAGTACCGCCATTGGCGCACCGCTTCCAGCGAAGCTTCCGATAGCTGATCGTTGGGCGAGGAGACAATCGTAAGCTCCCCAGGCGTGCCATCTTTCAAAATCACGGCCTCTATCTGAACGGTTCCCTGAATGCCGGCGGCCTTTGCCGCTGGAGGATAAACGGGCTGCACTTTGTCGATCAGCATCGCCTGCATTGCCTCGCCGCCGCGCCGCAGACGAATCGGATCGGTCGATTGCAACGAGCCGCCGGGAACCTGAGCCTGCGGTGGAGTGGATGCCGTCTGCATGCTGAAAGCGCGCTCAACCTTGGAATCGTCAGCGACGGTGATTTCGCGCAACAGCGCGGCGAATCCCGGTTTTTCGACGCGCACGAAATACTGCCCGGCCGCCAGGTTGTCGAACGTGAATTTTCCGTCCGCGCCGGATGTAGCGTCCTGCTTCACGGAGCTGTCCGGGCTCGATAGCGACACCTTGGCGTTATAGATTGAGGCGCCGCTCGGGTCGAACACGGAGCCGGTGATCGTTGCGGCTGAAAGGCCAATCGAGGCCATCAGGCCGGAGAATAGTGCTCTTTTCATGGATAAACCTCCTGAATGTTGAAATTCTTTTTCGGGCGATAAAGTGACGGCGGAGACGGTCATCGCCAGAGCCGTAAGAATAGCCGCGGGCATGAGTAAGCGCCGCCGCGCTCGATCGAGCGGCTGCGCATTGAGAATGCCGAACAACCTGCTCTCCAATTCGCCGGGCCGCGCCATGTTCGTCGCAGCGCGCGCCCAAAGGCTGCCCGGTCTCGCGATACGCGCAATTTGTATCAGCTCCGCCGCGTATTCCGATGCGCGCACCCCGGCGGAGAGCGCCTGGGCATCGCACGCGCGCTCGCTTTCACGGCGCAACGCGCGGCGCGCCATCCACGCCAGCGGCTGAAACCACCACAACGCCGCAACCACGTTGGCGAACAGTTGCGTGGCAATATCGCGCCGTTTAATATGCGCCAGCTCATGAAGCAGCACAATTTGCTTACGCAAATCGGTCCATTCGGCGCAGTCCGCCGGGCAGCAGAATCCTAGGCCGTCGAGATCCGAAGACGAATGGCATCGTCAGGTTGCGAAGCACCATCAGATCCGGCGTTTTGTCGAGACCGAGGGTTGAGCACGATTCGCGCAGCAAAATAGCCCATCGCTTTTCGCTCAGCGGTGATGCGCGCCGCACCGTTCGCAGCAGCAAAAATCGGCCGACTGCTAAAAAGAAAAGGGTGGCAAGCGCGCCACAGACCCAAACGACAAAGAACCAGTTAACTAACCCGGCCGAATTTGCAAGACGAGGATTCTGCCCGGCCGTGAACGCGGTGGTGGTCTGAATTGTGACAATGCCGCGCAGTTCTGAGGACGGCCAAAGCGGAATTCGGAACGCAGGCAGCAGAATCGAAAACAGCGGCAGGACGGTCAACAGCGCGAAAACGAATACCAGAATGCGATGCCGCTGCGCCGCGTGATAACGTTTCCAGGACCGCCGCAGCGATTCCCCCGCGCAAATCACAATGGTCGAGCGAACCAGTAAATCCAGCCAGAAACTCCAGTCCATTAGCGGCCTTCCTTTCGGGCTTTTCAATCATGTCGGCGAGCCGGTTTAACTCCTGCGGCGAGACAGATCTCCGCCGGACACATCCAATAATGTCGCGACCGCTTGTTCGGCCGAGCCATCGAAAAAGGTCTCGAGCACGTGGGCCACTGCCGACCTTCGCGCCTTCTCGCGCGGAACAATAGGGATGTAGACGTAGCGAAGATCTTTTCTTCATGCCGAATATGCTTCTTTTCTTCGAGCACCCGCAACATGGCGCGCACCGCGGAGTAGCTGGGCGCATCGCCATGCCGTTGTGAATTTCCGCCGCCGTCGCCCGTCCGCAGCGATAGAGGATGTCCATGATTTCCCGTTCCCGGCGGCTGAGCTTATGCTGCGAAACTAGCATCCTGCTAGAAAACTAGCACCTGCGGGATGGCTTGTCAAGCGATATTTGGCTCTTGCCGCGAAACCAATTGCATTGAGATGCACACGTGTGCATAATAAGGAAAGAGAGACTCAATCCGTATGGAAACTACTTTGCCAACTGCTATTGGAAACCGCGCCCATGAAAGACCTGGACGAATGGGACGATTTCGTCGCCGCCCGTTATCGCAAGGGCAAATCGGAAGAAGAATTCCGCAATTACAAGCAGGATGCCAATCCCACGGTTACGGAGTTCTATCGCCAGAACCATGCCTACCAGACACTCGATTTCGTTTCGAGCAAGAAGGACGAGTATTCCGGCCTCACTCGCGGCAAAAAGAGCATCTGGGACATGGCGGACTATCTCAACACGCTGGTGGATGACAGCGACCCGGATACCGACCTGACTCAGATCGAGCATCTGCTCCAGACCTCAGAGGCCATCCGGAACGATGGCCATCCCGCGCTGGTTCGTTCTCGCCGGTTTTGTTCACGATCTCGGCAAAGTGCTCTGTCTGTATGGCGAGCCGCAATGGGCGGTGGTCGGCGATACGTTTCCGGTCGGTTGCGCCTACTCGGATGAGATTGTGTTCCCGGAATTTTTCGCCGCGAACCCGGACAGCAAAGTGCCCGAGTATCAAACGAAGTACGGCATTTACGAGCCGAACTGCGGCCTGGATAACGTGCATCTCTCGTGGGGACACGATGAATACATCTACACCGTCGACACGAGATTATCTTCCCGAGCCCGCGCAATATATGCTCCGCTATCATTCGTTCTACCCCGCGCACAAACACGGCGCATACCGGCACTTGATGAACGAGCGCGACGAGCAGATGTTCGAATGGGTGCGCAAGTTCAAGCCGATACGATCTGTATTCGAAGGGCCGCGAGCGTCCCAAGATGAAGGAGATCAGGCCCTACTACGAAGATTTGGTTGCCGAATTCTTTCCCGAATCAGATCGACTGGTAGATGCGCGGGCTATTCCCGAGGCTTGCGCCGTCGAACCTCGCACGACCAACTTCGCCTTGAATCGTAACGGTCTTTTCCGCCTCATCGCCTTTCAGGAGCGCGAACAGAAGCTCCATCGCGCGCGCGCCCATTTCTTTCTTGGGTTGACGAATGGTGGTGAGCGGCGGCCTGCAGGAAGGGCGTGAAGAACAGGTCGTCGAATCCAGCCACGGACAAATCGCCGCGGATACGCTAATTTGCGTTCCGGCCGCTCTTTGAAAAACGCCGAGAGCCGACATGTCGTTGTAACAGAAAATCGCCGTCGGACTTTCAGGCAGCGACAGCAGCTGTTTCGCGGCCTGCGTAGCGCTCCTTCCGGTTTCCCGTCGCCGCGCGACTACAAAATCCATTCGTCAATGGGAGTCCCGCTTCCGCCAGCGCCTTCTCGATAGCCGGCAAGCCGTTCCGCATCGGAGTGCAGCCCGAACCGATCGCCCAGGTAGGCGATCTTCTTATGTCCTAGTTCGACCAGGTGCCGCGTTGCTCGATAAGCTCCATCGGTATTATCGATCGCGACAGAATGAACGAACTCGCTGGGGTGTTGATTATTGAGAAGCACGATCGGAATCTTCAGCTCCGAGAGCAGCGGCATATATAACGCTCCGACGCGCGAAGAGGCCACCAGAATACCGTCCACCCGCCGCTCCTGAAACGAGCGCACCACGGCGATCTCGCGCTCCGGATCGCCTTGCGAGTTAGCCAGGATAACGGAATACCCATGCTGGTTCGCCACTTCCTCGATCCCACTCACCACTTCGCCGTTGAAGGGTCGGCAATCGACGTAACCACGACGCCGATAGCTTGGGTTTTTCGCGTAACAAGGCTGCGGCCTACCGCGCTGGCCGTGTAGCCTGCGTCTTTCGCGATTTTCTGGATTCGCTGTGCGTGGGGGCCGGGATCAAGGGGCTATTTCGCAACGCGCGCGAAACCGTCGAGTGCGAAACACCGGCAATTCGGGCAATATCTTTAATGGAAACCGCCATGCCGTTCAAAAAACCGAGAGAGACCTTAATCAGTAAAATAGCCTTTCCTATGTTGCCAAACCTTTGCAGGCGGTCTCTGCTCTCCTTCCTGTTTGCCGCGTCCGCATTCGGCTCAACAGACTCAGCTCGATTTCTTGAATCATAATCGCCCCGTTCTGGATGCCCACAATTGCTATCCATATGAGGGCCAGTGGGCAGACCGAATCGATCGGGCGCTGAAAACCGGCTTCCCCGTCGCTATTGAGCAGGATCTGGCATGGTATGTCGATCCGGCAACGCGCGTGGGCCGGATTGTCGTGAGTCATTCGGCCCGAACCAACGGCTCAGAACCCACGCTGCGCAGTATTTTTTTGAGCGCGTGCGTCCCTCATTGAGACGGCGTTTCACGATAACAACCGCGCTCAGTGGCCGATGATCGTTTTGCATTTCGATTTCAAAGACAATCAGGCGCCGCTGCTGCATGCGGTGTGGGATCTGCTCGGCGAATACGAATCCTGGATGACCACCGCGCCCCAAACGGCCGACCCGCATCAACTGCAGCTCTCGATCCAAAGCCTCTTCTGGTACTCACGGAAGATTCTGACGCGCAAGAGGAGGTTTTCTTCAACAGGTTCCTGTCGGGCAAAGGCTTCGGCTGTTTGGTTCGGCGCATACAAATCCAGTTCCCGCGCAAGACAGAAGAAGAGCGCAACCACCTTCTGGCGACTGTGCCAGTGAACCAGCTCCTAAGCGAGAGGCCCACGAATTATCGCCGCTGGTGGAACAATTCCTGGTACGTGGTCGAGGAAGGCGGTCAGCCTCGCGCCGGCGCTTGGACGTTCAGCCGATGTAGCGCGCCTTCGAGCCCTGGTAGATCACGCTCATCGGCTGGGTTACTGGATCCGCTTTTATACACTCGACGGTTTCGCTGCAGCCGACGATCGCGGCTGGGGCGCCGCCTACAATTTTGGCTCGCCGGAAGCTGTTCGACTGCGATGGAAAGCCGCTCTCGATGCCGGAGTGAATTTGATCGCGACTGATCAATATGAAGAGCTCCGCGCTTTTATGCGTCAAAACGGCTTCGATTGACGCACTCTCATTCGCTCTCGGCGCGCGGATCGGGTCGAGGATCCGTGCGAATTGATATAATTCTGCACTATATCCGAGGAGCTAATTTCATGCAAACCTACATCGCGCTTGTTCGATTCACGCAAAAAGGTATCGAGGGTATCAAGGATGGGCCGTCACGGCTCGATGCGGCGAAAAAGGCCTTCGAGGCAGCCGGCGGCAAAGTGGTGAACTTTTATCTGACGATGGGACAGTACGATGCCATCGTGATCGCCCAAATGCCCGGAGACGAAGCCATCGCCAGAGTCGCTCTCGGCGGAGCTTCGCAGGGATACATTCGTACAGAAACCTTGCGCGCCTTCAGCGAAGACGATTACCGCAAATTTGCCGCGTCTTTGCCGTGACGCACGCTCGCAGGAGCACAACTCAACGGAACGGTTCGTCCGCGGAAGGGCCGTAGAGACCGGGAACCGGAATATTGAGCAGCCGCAGATATACGCCGAGCTGTGCGCGGTGGTGCACCAGGTGATTGAGGAACATGGTTCGATATAGGTTCATGCGCGGCCCCTCAACGATGACGCGATCTCCCAGGGACAGCTTCCAAAACTTCCTAAGTTGATCGTCGGAAGCGGCCGTCAAGTGAGACTTGGCTTCGGCGGACGTGCGTTCAAGTTCTGACAGCAGGCTGGCTGTCGATTCGAACACCAAATCGGGAAACTTAGTGGTCGCGAAGTTGAGCTCCGGTCTCGTGAGAATTTGCGTGCAGAACTGTGGCAACCGGGCGACGTGGAGCGCCAGACGCCCGATCGGCATCGACTTCTCGTGTGGCTTCCACTGCGGATCGTTTTCGGGAATGCGTTCGAGCGTCCGTCGCGTGTTGGCGATTTCGGGATCGAAGTCGAGAAGCAGAATTTCGGCTATGGTCATGGGCGCCTTCGCATAGCTTCGCATAGCATTGTACAATCCGAAACGTGCCGCAGCCGAGTGGAAACAAAGCGCCGCTTGAATTTGAGGCCGCCCGCCAGATCGTCATGGACATGGTCCGCGGGTTCAGCGCCGCTTTGTCCGCGGAACGCGTTCCGCTGGAAGCCGCTCATGGCCGCGTACTCGCCGAGGCGCTGCTTGCCGATCGCGACTATCCAGCCCTAAGGCGCTCCTTGCGAGACGGCTTTGCGGTACAGTCCGGAGACATTCCGGGCACGCTGCGGTACGGGGAGAAGTGCGCGCGGGCGAACAGGAGAAGGCGGCGCTGCGGCCGGGCGAGGCGCTCGAGATCATGACAGGTGCGCCGGTTCCGGAAGGAGCGGACGCGGTCGTGATGATCGAGCATGTTTCGCGCGAATCGTCTGATGGTAAGTCGCAGGTGAAAATTGAGCGCTCTGCCGAGCCGGGACAGTTCATCAATGAGGCGCGGTGCGGAAGCGCAGCAGCGGCCGCGTGATCGATTCCGCAAGGTACGCATCTGGATGCGAGTCACATCGCAACGCTCGCTATGGTCGGACATACATCTGTCCCGGTGTTCATGCCGGCCGTCTGTCGCCATTCTCGCGACTGGCGACGAAATTGTGGATCTCGACATGAGAGCCGGCGCCGTCATCAGATCCGAAACTCGAATTCTTATATGCTGGCGGCGCGCGTTCGCGCAGGCGGCGGCGTTCCGACGTATTCTGCCCATCGCTCGGGACACACAACGAAGCGCTCCGTCCGTTGCTCGAAGAGGGACTGCAGCACGACATGCTGCTGGTCAGCGGCGGAGTCTCGGCCGGCAAGTACGATCTGGTGAAACCCGCGCTGAGCGAACTCGGGCGTCGAAATTCATTTCGAGCGCGTGCGTATTCAGCCGGGCGGCCACCGGCTTTCGGGACAGTCGGCGAACAAGCCGGTCTTCGGCCTGCCTGGAAATCCTGGATCGACGCCTGGTGACATTTCAATTGTTCGCGCGCCCGGCTCTGGAAATTCTGGCGGGCGAGCCGCATCCCATCTTGCCGCTGTTGTCCGCGCGAATTTCGAAGCGCCGTTCCGGCACAAACTCGGCCTCACCCGCTTTCTTCCGGCCCGTCTGAGCGCGGATGGCGAGCATCTGCGGCACATCCCCTGGCAAGGGTCGAGCGACGTCCCGGCGCTCGCTAAAGCGAATGCGTTTCTGGTGGCCGATCACGATCGCGAAAGTTGGGAGACCGGCGAAACCATCCGTGTGATGCTAAAGCCATGAAAAAGCGACTGTCGCATTACGATGCGGCGGGACGAGTCTCGATGGTGGATGTCTCGGCCAAACAGATCAAGCGAACGCACTGCCGAGCGCCACGGGCATTCGTCGCCATGCGCCGGCGGTCATCAAGGCGCTGCCCGATAACACGAAGGGCGATCCGCTCGAAGTGGCGCGCATCGCTGGAATCAGCGCGCTAAGAAGACCTAGGAGCTGATCCCGCTCTGCCATCAACTGCCGCTGACACATGTCGCGGTGGAATTTCCGAGTCGGAAAACACGGAATTGAGATCACGGCAACGGCGACGACCGCCGCGCAAACGGGCGTGGAAATGGAAGCCATGACTGCGGCGGCGGTGGCGGCACTGACCATCTATGACATGACAAAGGCGCTCGACAAAGCTATCGAGATCCGCGAGATCCACTGTGGAGAAGACGGGCGGGAAATCGGGCACTTACCGGCGAAGGTCTCGTAAAAATATGACGTGTCGCTATTCTGACTGTCAGCGATTCGGCGGCTGCGGGTACTCGCGCAGATTTGTCCGGTCCGGCGCTTCAAAGCCGATGCTCGGAGCTGGATTGGCCGGTAGTGGCGGCCGCAGTCTGTGCCGGATGAGCGAGGAAGCAATCGCGCGGCAATTAGCGATTGGGCTGACGACTCCATCGCGTCGCTCATTTTGACCACCGGCGGCACAGGCGTTTCGCCGCGCGACATCACGCCCGAAGCCACGCGCAGCCATACTCGATCGCGAAATTCCCGGGCATCGCCGAGCTCATGCGCGCAAAAGGGACTGGAGCAAACGAAATTCTCGGTGCTTTCGCGAGCGATCGCGGGCAGCCGAAGCGCACCTCATCGTGAATCTTCCGGGCTCCCCCCGAGGCGCGCTTCACTCGCTTGAATGTGATTGCAAATCTGGTCCCGCACATCGTCGATCTGCTGGAAGGCGACGACACGGAGCGCACGGAAGATGCGAAACTGAAGACGGTCAGAAACTCAGCAGAAGACAGAGACATCTCACGACATAGATGACGGAATTCACCGTTTAGTCGCGGGAGGTTGCTGGCAGCGCTGCTGACTCGTCTGCCGCGCATCGCGTCTCGCGCAGATTGCCTCCTGGGCAGCTTCCGCCGGGACCTCCGCCGCAACCCGGCCAGCTCGGACCCGCTCCAAAGACGGCTACCGCCGAATACGGCCCGAGCCGCCGCCGCGAAGCCAGGGAACCGGCTGCCTGCGACGGCCGACGGGTTCCGATACGACGCATTCGCGCTGTCCGTTACGTGCTGGTTCCCACGACGGTGCTGGATCCCGACGGTCACGGCTATGTCAACGGGCTTAAGCACAAGCGATTTTGAAGTTCTATGACAACGACAAGCCGCAGAAGATCAGCGCCGAATTCACCCAGCAGCCGGTTTCCGTCGTGCTGGCGGTGCAGGCGAATTCGGAAATCGAGCCGATGCTTCCGAAGATCAGGAAGACGGGCGTGTTGCTGCAAGGCTTGGTCACCGGCAAGGGAGGCGATGTTGCGGTCTTGGCATTCGATCACCGCATGCAGCATCTGCAGGATTTCACGAACGATCCCGGACAAACTTGACGACGCCATGCAGAAGATCACCGCGGGCTCGCGTACCGCCGCTCTCATCGATGCCGTGCTCGAAGCGGACCAATGCTGAAGCACCACGATCCGCAACAATGCGCGCCGCCGCGTGATTATTTTGTTGAGCCGCAAGATAGATAAGGGCAGCGAAGGCGCACCTGCAGGAGACAGTTCGCGAGATGCAATTCGACAACGTGATCGTCTACTGCGTCGACATCTCGCAGGTCATGACCGCCCTGCTGAAGAAGCCCGATTATCCGCGGCCGCAGAACGGCGGCATTCCGCCGGAAGCGCTGCCCAATATCGCCGGGCACGGGCCCACGCAGTCGAAACCAGCGTGATCCAGCAGGAGGACGGAAACGCTCTTAAATGCCGTTCCGCCAATGCTTCGCTCGATCCGCGACTTTTCAAGAAGACGTCCGGCGGAAGCATTCACATACTTCACAGGCGGCCAGATGTACAGCTTTTCGACTGAGAGAGGGCTCGAAGCATGCGATCACCGACATCGGCAAGGATCTGAACAGCCAGTACCTGCTGAGTTACAATCCCGAACGACAAGAACGAGCCCGGATTTCACACCATCAAGGTGATCGTCGACCGGCCCGGCTTAAAGGTATCGCACTCGCCCTGGCTACTGGTGGGGCGGCGGGCAGCAATAATTACGACATCAGGCCGGCCTCTCGAATCGCAATCGCGCCGAACGTGACGACGCTCTGAGGATCGATCTGCCAGTGATGATAATCGAGCAATTCGCCGCGCAGATCCGGCATCACTTTCAAGAACGTATATAGCGGAGACGACCCGCACCACTTCAGATCGTCGTGCCCTTCCTGAACCAGCGACCAATAGCCGCGAACGTCCCCTGCGCAGATCTGCGCGATCCGCTGCGCGATCGCGTTGCTCAATCGCCAGCATCTCGCCCGTATTCGCCGTCGCTCGAAGCGGGTCGCCGTAGCGCCGGCCCATATGCGCCATATCGACTCCGAGGACCCAAAAGAGGCGCTTGCCTTCCCGCGCGCGCCATGTTGCCGAGCGCATCGAAAAAACGTCGCCACGCGCTCCGTCGTCTTCCGGCAGTCCGCCTTCATAAATGCTCTTCACGAATGGTCCGCACAAGATCGGCAAGATCTGTACGCCGGGACCGTAGAGATGCTGCAGAAACACAACCTGGAACTCGATGGAATGTTCCACCGCGTGGCAGTAATCTTCCATGCGAATCGCGTCGGGCGCCGCTTTTTCCAGTTCGTCCACTAGCCCGGCATTGCGTTTGTGCTTCGCCGAAAGGCGTGACGAATTGTTTTCGCGTCAGTCCGAATCGCTCCGGTGCGCCATAATGCGATGTGCCGAGAATGACGAATGTGCGGTCTGCCGCTTCTTCGATCGAAGGCAATGATCGATACGCCGCGCGATAAGTGTCCCAACCGCCGTCCGGGACTCGCATGCGGAGCCGCAATCGCAACCGTTTCCGCGGGCCCTGCGGGTCCGCCGATCCGGCCGGTCAGCAGCTCCGCCAACGCTGATGCGCTCTTGCGGATAAGCGGACCCGGCGAAAATCGGCATCGCGCATCGGTCTCCGCGGCAAAATCGGCTTCGCGCTCGTAGCTTCAGCTCGCGATAGCTCTCGTTCTCGAGAAAACCCGCTTCGTCGAGCGCGTCGAACAGATGCTTCTCCAATTCACCGACCTGGATCTCGCCTGTAATCCGAACCAGCTCGGACCGCAAGTCGAGCGTCGATTGCATGCCGTCGAAGCATTCCAGCGCCTGCGACCGGAACGGCGGGACCAGCAGCGTGGCGTCGGAATAGTGATAAGGATCGCGAATGAACAAGCCCGGCCGCTCGGGATCGGGCGAGGGCATGAAATCGAGATTGAAGCGAAGTCGGGGGAGAACTTCAGACACGCTTTATTTTACGAGGTGAATTGCGCGCATGCGGTGCAAGAACTCGAGCGGCACGCGAATATTGTCGTCCCGATCCTGTCCCCAAGTGCACGTCGGGTTTTACTGCGCCATGAAAATCGGAGCCCCCGGTCGGCAGCAGATCGAGTTCTTCCGCAAGCTGCCGATAATGAGCTTGCAGTACGGGGCGGATGCTCCGAATGGTAAACTTCCAGGCCCAGCAAGCCGGCACCTTTCAATTGCAGCAGGACGCCGCGTTCCAGATCGCGCGGCAGCGAAAGCCTTACCGGATGCGCGATGACCGGGATGCCGCCGCCGGCGCGAACGATCCTGATCGCCTCTTCCGTGGTCTGGCTCTCGCGCTGCACATAGCTCGGCGCGTTCTCGCCGAGATATCTGCGAAACGCGTCGTCGGAATCGCGCGCATATCCTTTCTCGACAAGGATGCGCGCAAAATGCGGACGCCCGGCCAGGCTCTTGCCGCGCGCTTCCACCTCTTGCAACGTGATGTCCACTCCGCGGTTTCGGAGCGAATCCACCAATTTCCGGTTGCGATTGCGGCGGTCGTCCCGCTCACCGTTAAGCCAGTCGTTGAAACTCGAGCGAAGGATCGCGAGAAGGGAAATATGCGAGCAAATGGGCATAGCGGTGATCCCGTTCGCCAGCGAGGTTCAATCTCGAATTCAGCTCGATGCCGCGAACCAGATCGAGACCGGCTTCCCGCGCGAATGGAATCGCCTTCTCATACCCTGCAAACGTGTCGTGATCGGTGATCGCGAGCGCATCCAGGCCCGCTCGCATTGCCAGCGAAATCAACTCCGCTCGGAGTCAAGGTGCCGTCGGATTCGTTGGTATGCGAATGCAGATCGATGAAACCCGCGGCAGAGGCCGATTCAGGAGGGTCGGACACTAGCGGCTCTTCAACTCCGGATAAGTCTCAAATTCAAACGTCTCTCCGCAGGTATGAGCAATCAAACGGCCCGGGCCGAGACTTTTTCTTTCGTACGATTCTCGAAGAAAATCGCGCCATCCGTGCTGTCGCCCGGCTTTAATTTTGTCGGTACAAAAGTGATCGCCGAAGCCGCGGCCGCAGCCTTGAAGCCGCGATTCACGAACTGCGCCATGGCCGCTTCCCGCCGCTGCTCGTATCCATTTGTCGACCGGAAGTTCGAAAGAGCGTAGATACTGTCTTCATAAAGCAGCTGCAGCTTGATCACGTCGTTCCGGCTGGCCTTCTGCAGCAGCGAATCAACCACCTCGTCAGCCGAAACAGACTGCAGAGCGCGTCCCGTCCTGCCGCACGAATGAGAAGTCGCTTGGCTTGACAGTCCACGACACCAGCGAGCCGTTCGTGACCGTGACCTGAACGATGTTGTAGTCATTGATGTGCGGCGGCAGGGTCGCAAACATGACCGTAATGCCATCTCCTCGTCAGCGCCTCATACTCCATGCCTCTCGATTCAAATTCGATGGGACGCTGCGGCTGCGTCGACTGATTTTGCGCGGCGAGGAAGGAGCCGCTTGCCCCGGAGTTGATTGACAGTTGGCGAGAGCCGCGAAAAGCATTATGAAAACTACCATGCGCGTAAACAGCATGAAGCCGCGCATATAGACGAACCATCGAAAGACCCATCTACATAATAGACGCTAAACCGAATCAATCTCCTTTTCCCTTTGTGCAAGTTTCGGGGTCAAATACCAACGCAAAATGCCTTTCGGCTGTGCCGGAAAAGCTCTCAAAATCCACCCGCAGAATTGCTCCTTTCTTGAAGCTGACGTGAACGTCCTCCGATCCGAGCAAATATGCGGCAAGATTATCGAAAAGTGGATTATGCCCGACCAGCAGCAGAGACTCTTCGTCGCGATGCGTGCGGATCTCCTCCCATACTTCTTCGACCGAAGAACCTGGAGTCAACGCTTTCGTTCGAAGTATTTCGTTCTTATATTCCAGGACATCTTGCGCGATTTCGGCGGTTTGGATTGCGCGCTTGAGCGGACTGCTCAGAATGAGAGTTGGTTTAACTCCAGCCTTGGATGCGGCTTGGAGAACAGACTTCAGTTTCCGCCGTCCATCGTCGGTTAACGCCCGATCGGCATCGCTCGATCCGCGGGCGTTGGTCTTCTGCAACTCCGTGCCTGAGCAAATAGACCTGCATAGCAGAGCGTTTCGTCTTTCATCCTGTCATACTGGTGCGTTCATGCTCGGCGGCGCGGAGACACAAGACCGCATTCTGCTTGCGGTCGCGGTCGCGGCGGCCGGCCTGATCCATGTATCCATTGCAGCCAGCCAAACGCTACTTGGGTGTCGGCATTTTGCTACTGCTCCTTTTTCGCCAGAAGCTCGAATTCCCGCGTATCTGGATCCCGCTCGCGCTTTTCTTCTTCTGGACCGCCCTCGCAGATGTAGTTTCGCCGGATCCGTGGGGCGGCCGCGCACAGATCAAGAAATTCTTTATATTTTTCTTTATTCCGCTGATGTATGGCGTGTTCGCGCGGCAATTCGCAAAAGTTTTCCACGTGATGGTCGCCTGGACGGTGGCCGCAACAGCTTCAGGCATCTGGGGCTTAGTCCAATTCGTCATGAAATACCAGCAGGAGAAGCTTGCGCCCGAAGGATTTTACGTCGCCTATCTTCGCGCGCGCATCACCGGTTTTGAGAGCCACTGGATGACCTTCGGTGCCTTGCAGCTGAGCGTCCTCTCGCTGTTATTAGCAAATTGGTTCTTCTCATCCCGCAAAATGCCCGCGTGGGCGTATGGCAGTATCGCGATCCTCTCGGCAGCTATTCTGCTGGGCCAGACCCGCAGCATTTGGCTCGCGACTATCCCCTCTGTGCTCTACCTGGTATGGTTCTGGCGGCCCAAGATGATTCTGGTTCTGCCCGTTCTTGCGGTGATCGCTTTCCTGATCGCTCCATCCATTACTCGCCAACGCCTCATCTCGTTGGTTCACCCACGTGAGGACGTCGATTCCAATCGCCATCGCCTCGTCACGTTTTTCACTGGCCTGGAAATGATCAAAGCGCCATCCGTGGTTCGGCCTGGGACCGGAAGAGATCGCCCGCAACTTCGATGCATACGTCCCTGCGGATATCAAGCGGCCGCTTCCGGTCGGGCTATTACGGCCATTTACACAATATCTACGTGCAATATGCCGCCGAGCGCGGCATTCCGGGATTGCTGTTCATCCTGTGGTTTATCGGCCTGACAGTCTGGGATTGTTGGCACGGCATTCTGCGCGCCGGCCGCGCCCGCTCGCAACAACTGTTCATCCTTCACGGGACCATAGCCGTTACCCTTGGCGTGCTGGTCGGCGGACTTTTCGAATACAACCTGGGCGACAGCGAAGTACTCATGATGTTCGTCAGCGTGGTGGCGCTTGGCTATGCCGCGGTCCGCAACGTGAACGCCAAGTCTGGGCTGCGCGCCTAATCTTCAACATCCTGCAAGAAGACAAAATAGAACCGCCCGTCACATTCCACCTTTGCCGTGCCGCGCATGAAACCATCGCCGCAGGGATGCAATTCGGCGCCCTTTGGAAGTCGTGAGATGCGCCCCGTAACGTTGTTTCCCATCATCCGCGTGCTCGATCTGAATCGCCGCAATGTTTTTCAGAAGCGTAATATGCACCGGTATGGGCATTGTCGCTTCTTCTCTCGTGTCTCGATGATGCCATTCATCGCCTGCACAATCCGCGTCTTTTATCACAAAAAAGGCCAGGGGGTTTCCCCGGTTTTGCTGGATAACTGATCGATGTTGTGACAAAAGGCACGGACGTGTCCTTTGACCGGCATCACTCTTGAGTTGAGGGCACTCGATTGAACGCAACTTAAAGCGCAAAGAGGGTAGAGATATGTGTGACTATTCGCTTTATACGATTCAGAACCGCCTGGCTGAAGAAGGAGAACTGGTCCTTCATCAGTTCGAAACGGGCACCATAGGATTTGCGTCCGCGTCCGACATCGAGAGTTCGAAATGCTCAATGGGCAGCGCGGACGGTTTTTGGCTCCACGTAAAGTTCACTTGCTGCTGCTGCGGGATAGGTTGCGTTTTCCCGCGGTATTGCGTTCCACCAGGAGCGCGATAATTGCTGAGCGATGTTCCCCGGGGCGTGCAGCGATGTCTTCGCGTAGGGCTTCGGAAGTGGCTGTTTTCACCGGGCTTTCCGATCGAAGTTACTCGTATCGAGATGCACTCCTGCTCCCGAATGGCACACGGGTGCTCCTGCAGGATTTACCGGCAGGGCTTCACGCCATAGTATTGTCTCTGTCTTCGGACACAGACGCAAAACCGGAAAAGCATCGACTACATGCTGCCTAAGCGACTACGCCGGGAAGCGGTCATTGTCTTCGTGTTCTCGATAATTCGGCGCGAATCAGCGGGCCGCGCAACGCTCCGCGTCCCGTATAGCTGCAGAATGAGCCGCTAATAACGCCGCCGGCTTATCCGCCACGGCCAGCAAGGTCTCGAAATGCGGAGCTTCGGTTTCGCGATGCACCACCGCCGTATGCGGATTGCGAAAGCCGGTCTTTTTTAGGAAACGTTGCAGTTCCAATTCCGTGAAGCCCGGCCAAACGTCGGCATACATCTCTCTCGCCTCTTCAAAGTGATGGCGAACCAAGTCGAGAATCGCAATCCGCCCGCCCGGTTTCAAAATACGCCAGGCTTCGCCAACAGCTCGGTCCGGATGCTGCGCGTGGTGTAAGGACTGGCTAAAAAACGCTAAATCTACTTCGCCGTCTTCGATGGGAACGGCTTCCATCTCGCCGTATCGATACTCCAGTTCTTGACGCCGTGCTTGCGAGCCAGCTTCTTGCCGAACTCCACCATTTTCTCGGAATTGTCGACCGCGATCACGCTGTTTGGCCCGTTGTGCCAGCAGCTGCGAAAACGTTCCTTCCCCCGCGCCCTAAGTCCGCTATCACCATCGGCGGCATCAACGTCAGCAGCGCTTCGGCCAGTCCTTTCCAGGAGCGGCCCGGAATATACTCGCGTCCGAACCGGCCCGCCAGACCGTCGAAGTAGCTGCGCATCTTGTCGTGCCGCTTGCTCAAAACCAGCTTCAGTGCATCGCTGTCGTGTTCAGCTTCCGGAATCTCGGCAGCGGCTTTGCGCAACAAATCGAGAAATTGCCCAAACAGCCGCGCTTCTGCCCCGCGCCCGGTTTTCAAGCAGTAAAAGATGTTCTTACCGGTGCGGCGGTCTTCCACCAGCCCGGCCTGCTTCAACTGCGAGAGATGTGTTGAAATCTGGCTTTGCCCCTTGGCCAGAATCTGCTGCATCTCCGCAACCGACAATTCCTCGCGCTGAAGCAACAGCAGCAGCCGGACACGGGTCGGATCGCCAACAACCGCATCGATTTCGAAAGGGACATTCCTATCCATCAACATATCAGGATTTTTCGATATATAATGGAGAAGAGGATATTCATGGGCTCTGCAACTCTCAATCGAACTGCCACAGATATAAAGTCGCCGACCTAGCGCTCGCCGAATGGGGCGTAAGGAAATCATATCGCCGAACACGAGATGCCCGGCTTGATGGCCATACGCGAAAAATACGCGCCGGAAAAGCCGCTTGCCAATGTGCGCGTGACCGGGTCGCTGCACATGACCATTCAGACCGCGGTTCTGATTGAGACGCTGGTCGATCTCGGCGCGGATGTCCGTTGGGCCAGCTGCAACATCTTCTCGACGCAGGATCACGCTGCCGCCGCCATAGCTGCCGCGGGCGTTCCGGTGTTTGCGTGGAAGGGCGAGAGCCTCGAAGAGTACTGGTGGTGTACCTACCAGGCCCTCAGCCATCCGGACGGAAGGCCCGCAGCTGGTTGTCGACGACGGCGGCGATGTCACGCTGCTGATCCAAAAGGTTATGAGCTCGAAGAAGGCGGCGATTGGGTAAACACGCCCTCGTCGAGCCACGAAGAGAAGGTCATTAAAGACCTGCTGAAGAAGATTCAAAAAGAAGATCCCCGGCACTGGCACAACGTGGCGAAGGACTGGCGCGGAGTTTCGGAAGAGACCACAACCGGCGTTCACCGGCTCTACAAAATGCAGGAAGCCGGCAAGCTGCTGGTGCCTGCCATCAATGTGAACGATTCGGTGACGAAGTCGAAATTCGACAATCTATACGGCTGCCGCGAGTCGCTGGCCGATGGCATCAAGCGCGCCACCGACTCATGGTGGCCGGTAAAGTCGCGGTGATTTGTGGCTACGGCGATGTCGGTAAAGGTTCCAGCTCATTCGCTCCGCGGCATGGGCGCTCGCGTGATCGTCACCGAAATCGATCCCATCAACGCGTTGCAAGCCGCCATGGAAGGCTTCGAAGTCACGACCA
>CAWEFG010000007.1:0-160403 GCA_963808405.1 uncultured Acidobacteriaceae bacterium
GTAGCTACTCGGGCAAGTATAGGGTGCAGGCCTGAGCCAGCTCGGGGCTACCCGTCCCGGTTGGGCTCGGCCACCCCCTGACTCACGGCCGTGGCGGCTGCCCCGGACCGAGTCGAGCGGCGTCCGCAGGCTCCGAGCGTCCCGCAGAAGACTGGAGCGGGTCCCGATGGGACCGCGGGCGCGCTACCACGAGGCCGGTCGGGGGATGGCGAGGGAGCCGGCTAGAGGCGCTGTGGCTCGCCTACCGCGTCCCGATCCTGGTCTACCTTGGAACACGGCTCGCGCTGATCGTGCTGGCGCTGGTCGAGAGCCAAGTGCGCCACCACGCATTCACCGGCGAGCTTTCCAACTGGGACGGCCTCTGGTACCGCGAGCTCGCCAATACCGGCTATCCCCACCACGTCTATCACGTCCAGACCACGCTCGGCTTCCTGCCTGGGTATCCGCTGCTGATGCGGCCGCTGGGCCACCTGATCGTGCTGCTGGGGCGATCCCCTCCAACTCGATCCTGACCGCGATGAGCGTCGCAGGCATCATCATCTCGGCGTCGGGGGGCTTGTTGCCACGATCCTGATTGCAAAGCTCGCGCAGGGATGGTGGGGTCAGAGCGCCGGTCGGCGGGCCGCGATCCTCTTCTGCCTGTTCCCGGTTCGGTCGTGTTCTCGATGGTCTACAGCGAGGGGTCATGATCCCCCTGGCCATCGGGTGCATCCTGGCGCTCCAGCATCGGCGGTGGCTTGAGGCAGGCATCCTTGCCGGGTTCGCCACCACGATGGAGCCCGACGCGTTCGTGCTGATAGTGGTGTGCGCCGTATCGGCGCTGCTCGAGCTAAGGCGATGTGGGTGGCGCGATCGCGTGGCCTGGCGTAGCCTGCTGGCGCCCGTCCTCTCCGCGACCGGCGTCGTCGCGGTCGGCGCGTTCCTCTGGGCCTGGGCGGGCACTCCGCTTGCCTCCTACCACGCCCAGCACTATGGCTGGAGGAGAAGACCGACCCGTTCGCACTTGTCCACCTGACGAAAAATCTCTTCGGGCAGATCTCCTTCTCCCACTTCGACCACCCGCCGATCGACATGAACCTCCTCGTTGGTTTCCTCGGGGCCATTCTGTTGATCGTGCTGCTCGTGCTGCTCGCACGCAGCTGGCGCACCGTCTCGATCGAGGCCCTCGTCTGGACCGCCCGGCATCAGCTTCTTCGGCCGTCACCTCCGAGTACGTGCCGCCCAACCCGAGGCTGCTCCTCACCGCCTTCCCGGCCATCCTGGTGCTGGCCCGCTACGTCAAGGGCAGGCCCTTCTGGTTGCTGTGCACCGCCAACGGCGCACTGCTGCTGGGCCTAAGCCGGTGGACGTTCGTCGGTGTCGGCCTACGCCCGTAGTTAAGCCCTAGCTTCCGAACAGCTCGACTCGCACGGGGCTCGCGTAGCCGAAGTAGCGGACACGGTGGCCGCCGTAGGCTGCCTGAAGCGCCGCGCGCAAGCGGATGTAGCGCTGGTAGTCGGCCCGTGCGACCGGCGAGCCGCGGGGCCTGCCTGGATGGGTCGAGATCGAACCACAGCCGCGGACAGCTCGAGGGAAGGCGGGCGGTCGCGGCAGGCTGGAGCGTCGCATAGTCCTCGACATAGGTCCGAACCTCGCTCCACGGGGCCGCCGGCAGCACCGGCCGTGGCACGGGCACGGATGCCCGGCTGGTGGTTGCGAGCCGGCTGGGACGTAGTACTGGAAGGCCATGCGCCCGTCGGAGGGGTAGAAGGCGGCGCAGTCTCCGCGGTGGGCCTGCCCAGCACAAAGGCCGTCGCTCCGCGCCAGTCCTCGGGCGAGACGCCATAACTCGGCGCCACCTGAAGCGCACGCAGAGCCAACAAAACCGCGACCGCGCCCAGCGCGAGCTTCGGCGCGACGCGTCCGCGGGTGAGACCCCATGCCAACAGCAAGGCCACCGCCGGCGCCACGTAGAGGAGGTTGCGGGGCAAGAACAGCGGCTGTGCCACCAGCGACTCGATCCAGGTCAGCACGAGCGGCAGGGCCAGCCAGAGAGCAGCAGCGTGGGGCCAAACGTGGCTCGTCGCGGGGTGCGCCGCCAGCCGAGCACGATTGCGGCTGCGATCGCCAGCAGCCCAGCCACGGTCAGCCACATCAGGGCGAACGAGGTGGCGGTCGCGTGGATGCTGGGCGCAAGCCCTGCTCCGGTGACGGCCCCCAAGACCTGTTCGATGTCTACAAGCTTGGGACGCGAGACCCACGACACCTGGCCCGAACCGCGCCCCGCGGCGAGCAGGGCAAGGGGAATGGACAGTAAGCCGATGGCGGCGACGGCGCTGAGGACCGCCCGGCCGCGGCGCCGCCACCACCAGGCAAACGTCGCGACCTGTGACACCACGACCAGCGCCGCCATCAGGCTCATATACAGCGCCAGGGCGGTGAACAAAACATAGGCGACCCAGGCCTTCCAGCGAATTCGGTCGCCCCTGGAAGTGCCGTCATCCTTGATGTCAACGAGCGCTATGAAGGCCAAGAACGACGCGCATGAAATGCGACCAGCAGCGCGTAGCTGCGCGCGCCCTGCCCCCAGAAGACGAGGGACACGGTGACCGCGGTCCAGTAGACCCGCGATCAGTGCCGTCCTACGATCGAAGAGGCGCAACCCAAGCAGCCCACAGAAAGCCACCGCGACGGCTATCGCGATCGCCGAGGGCAGCCGCAGCAACAGTATCCCCCTCCCGAACAGACTGACCAGCGCGTGCATCAGCACGTAATAGCCGGACATGTTCCCGCCGTCGTGGCCGATGGCGTGTCCGAGCGCCGCTCCGTGCACCGCCACGATCGACGCCGTCGCGGACTCGTCGAAGCCAAGGCTCCGGGCGGTGATGTCAAAGAGGCAAAGCGCCCCGGCAACCACTGCCGGGAGGACGACGACGACGGCGTCGCCCATCCAGCGATCTGGTGTCCCCCACCGCAGTCTCAGCCTGCGATCTTGGCCGGGCGCGGCCGCCGCGCGGTCGCCGCGGCCGACTGTGTGCCGGTCACGATCGCATTGCTCGTGCCGAGATCCATGCGGCACCTACCGCGTGAGCAACGCCTCCGCGCCCACGGCGGGCGAGCCGTCGAAGGGCGCTGCTCGGCGCTGCCGGCGCACGTATGCGACAGCGAAGAGCGTGATCACCACGTACACGATGAGGACAAACGGCGCCGCCCAATCGGTAGCGCCAGGATCCCGTTGGGTTCCACCACCACGGCGCCGGCCACAAGCACGGCCGGGATCGCCAGCCACAGCGGCCCCTTGGGGCACGCGGCGAGCAACACGAGACCCCAGCAGAGGTACCAGGGCCAAGCCGCTGGGCCGAAAACAGCGATCACCACGAGCAGCACGCCGAGGTAGCGCACGAGCGTCGGGCGCCGCAGGCGGTAGAGCAGCCAGAGCGCGTACACGCCCGTGAGTCCGAACGTGACCCGGGCGAAGATCGCTGCCAGCGTGTGACCACCGAACGCTGACTCCCGCGTCACGCAGCAGCGTCGCCGTCGTGTAGCCGAGGCTGGTCGCAGGGGTGATCGCAAGGTGGACCCTGCCAGGCGTCGAGAAGAGGCCGCCGGAGATCCAGCTCACGCCGACGCCGGTCACGGCGCTGATGACCGCGAGCACCGCGGCGAAGACGATCGCCGACTGCGCCAGGACCCGCGCTCGGTTCCAGTTGCCCTCGGTATGCCACGCCCAGGCCACGGCGATGAACGCTGCGCCCGCGGCAGCGGGGACCTTGATCGTCGCCGCAAGCGCGCAGATGGCAATGCCGAGCAGCGGCCAGCGCAGCGCCGCGGCTACGCCGACCGCCATCATGCCCGCCATCAGGATGTCGTTGTGGCCAGGAGAGACGAGTTGGAACAGGACCAGGGGTGAGAGCGCGATGAGCCAGACAGCCCGCCGCGGGTCGCCCCCGACCCTTCGCGCCAGGGGCGGAAGCGCCGCGGCCGAAGAGTGCGACACCGAGGATCGCGAGCAGCCGCACCAGGATCACGCCGAGCACGAGCTTGTAGCCGGCCGCGGCCATCAGCCAGCCCACGATAAGCAAAAACAGCGGGCCATAAGGGGCCGTCGTCTTCAGCCATGTGTGGGATACGGCATTCAGGATGTGCCTTTGCCCCAGGTGGCCGAGCGTCAGCGGCGTCACTTGGTACGGGTTGTGCCCGAGGTGCAGCAGCGTCCCCTGCGCAATGTAGCTGTACACGTCGCGGCTGAACAGCGGCGGCCCCAGCGCCAGGGGCAGGGACCACAACGCGCCGATAACCACCAACGTGCGCATACCCAACGCGTCAGCACGACGCAGCTGGAAACCAAGCCCAAGCCACGCGATCACGAGCGCGGCGACACCCGCATAGAAGACGAGCTCGGTCCCGACGGTTCCCGACGCGAACGTCGTTTGAAACCACCAGCGCACGGCCCGGGACCGAGCGCCTGCGCGCCGCCTGCCCGTGGCCCTAGCAGGCGGGTCCCGGCGAGCGTGAGGACGATCGAGCCGGCAAACCCGAGAGCGCCCCACATACAGGCGGCCAGGTCTACGTGCGAACGCGTCCGCAGAGGCTCGGTGTCGCTTGGCGAGGGCCGTGGGGAGCCGCTCGCTCGACATTTGTGGCTGTGGCGTCCATCGACATATATGCGCGGTTGTGGGGCGGCAGGCCTCGTGCGCAACCCATACCGCGCCACCTCAGACGGTGGTGGGTATGCCTGATCGTAGCTGCGCCCGGACCGTCGCGGGCCCGCCACGACCGGACCGCCGTCACACTCTGTCAGGCAGGGACGTCGCCACCAGTGGACGGCGGACCCTCGGCGGGTGGCGTCTGCGGGGTGGTGGCCCGGTCACGCGAGATCGGCCGTCGTGGCCCCACCGACCGGGTCGGTTCTCTGGCCGCGCCGGCACCCACGGGTGCGACCGGCGGCGCACGCCGGGCGCCGCGCCTGAACGGGCGACCGCGGCGGTCGGCGCCCAGCACGTCCCTTGCGGCAATAAGCGAGGCGCGCCCGATGGCAATCCCCGCCAACAAGAGAATCGCGGCGCCGAGCGCGTACAAGTAGCCGAGCTGCTCGAAGGTCTGCCTCGTGTGGCCGCCGAACGGTTGACCCTCTACAACGAGGCCGTGGTTCCAGAGCCGGCTGATCTGGGGCCCACCACGTACCACGCTCCCGCCACCGCTGCCATCCAGCCCGCGAACTGGGCGGTGCCGCGATCTGCGGCTCCGAAGCAGGATGCCGGCGAAGAACGTCGCGGCGCCTGGGAGGATGTCGAGCCAGAGGCGGCCATAGGTGAAGTGCCACCTCTGCAGGTTGATGAACGCGTAGTGGAAATAGGGGCCGACGAACGGGATGATCGCCCCCCAGATTCCGAGCACGACCAGGCAGAGGCCCACGACCATCCCCCGCGAGCGCGGCATCGCAAATCTCGAACCGGTGCGAGGTTCATAGCTCATTCGCTTTCAGCTTTTCGTTACCCCGCGATATCTCGGCGTAATCGTCCGCGAACAGACACTTACTCCCTGGCTCGCGGGACCACACCCTGATCGCCGCCGGAGGCAGAGGTCACCAGCGCGGGGGTCCTCGCCACCTCGTCGCCGTCCGCATACACGGCAAACGGGCGGTCGGCGTCCAACCGAATTGCGCTCGCTTTGCTCATGTGCACGTTGGCTTCGCTGCCATGCGTGCCCTTGAATACCTTCGGCGTCGCGCGAATGAAATGAAGCCGCGAGACGTGCTCGATCACCACCAGATCGAGCAGGCCGTCATCGAGGCGCGCGTCGGGCGCCAGGCGCATCCCGCCACCGAAGCGGCCCGAGTTGGCGGCGGCGGCCATGTATCCGCTGAACGCGCACCGTGCGCCGTCGGCCTGGAGCTCGAACCGGGCTGGCCGCCATCGCGCCAGCCCATAGAGCGTCGCGGCGAGATAGACCGATCGCCCTCCGATACGCGGAGCCCCGTTCGCGATCGGGGTGACCTCCGATTCGAGCCCTATGGAGGCGATGCCGACAAACAGCTGGCCCTCGACTTGACCGGCGTCGACGGAGCGGATCCTTCCCGAGAGGAGGACCTCGCAGGCGGCGAGCGGATCGCGGGGGATCCCGAGCGCTGCGGCAAAGTCGTTGCCGCGGCCCCCGGGCAGGATTCCCAGCACCGCGTCCGTGCCATGGATCGCCGCTGCGGCGATCCGCACCATGCCGTCGCCCCCGAAGGCCACCACTTCCTCGCCCACCTGTGCGGCCTCAAGCGCGAGCGCGGCTGCGTGTTGGGCCGATTCCCGTGGCGTCGGCATGTACCTCCAAGCCGTTCTCGGTCAGCCGTCGACAGACGGCCTGAAGCTTTCTGGCGCGGCGAACGGCTAGTGCTTTGTCGCCAGCGCTCGCTCGCTTGGCGGCGCCCGCGATCGGGTTGAAAAGCACTCGCACGCGCCGGCTCATCGAACCCTCCGTTCCACCGGCACCAACACCCCGGGGTTGAGGATCCCTTCAGGATCCACCGTGGCCTTGACGGCGCGCAGGTACGGCGTCCTGTAGCGGTCTCGCAGCCAGCGCTCGGCGCCGTCGAGGTCACGTTGCGCGCCAAGCCGTTCGAGGATCGCTCCCGCACGCGCGCGTCGTTGCGCCACGTCGCTCGCGGCGCCCTCATAGCTGGTGATCGCCAGGCAGCCCGTGCGTGCGTATCTGTTGGCACGCGCGAGGTCCAGCGCCGATTCGGTCTCGTCGGCCAACCGCAGCACGGTCGGGGTGGGCCCATCCTGTGCCAGGCGGCGCAGCGCGTCGATGCCATCGCCAAACGACGCAAAGCGCCAAGCTTCGTAGACGCTCGCGTCCGGTACGGGCCGGATCTCGACCCTCACTGCGGTGATTACGCCGAACGCCCCCTCGCAACCGAGGAAGAGCTGCCGGAGATCGGGACCCGCAGCCGACTTCGGTGCCAGGCCAGTTTCAATCGTCCCTTTCGGCGTCGCCACGCGCAGACCAACCACGCATTCGTCGAAGCGGCCATATCCGGCGGAAGCCTCCCCGCTCGAGCGCGTGGCCGCAAAGCCGCCGATCGAGGCGAAATGAAAGGACTGCGGCCTGTGGCCAATCGTGTAGCCGTGGGCGCACAGGAGCTTCTCCGCCTCCGGCCCACGCAGCCCGGGCTCGAGCGTCGCCGTGCGGGAGACGTCGTCGAGTTCGAGGAGCCGGTTGAGCCGCCGCAAGTCGAGCGCGAGGACTCCGTCCATGCGGTCTCGCTCCGGCGCGAGTCCGCCGACCACGGAGGTTCCGCCGCCATACGGGACCACCGCCAGCCGCTCCGACGCACACACTTGCAGCAGCTCCTGCACATGCTGGTGAGAGGCGGGCACCACCACGGCGTCCGGGGCGTCGTTCGCATCGCCCGTGCGGATCCGCAGCAGATCCGGGGTCGAGTTCCCTCGGGTGTGACGGATCCTCGAGAGACGGTCGCCATGGATGTGCTCCTCACCCACCACGGCGGCCAGGCGGCGCAGGGTCTCAGCGCGCAGGCGCGGGTCGGGTAGACGCACCTGGTCGAGTTCTACGGCCGGAGTTGGCCGCCGGACCCCCAGAGCGCGGCGCAGCAGCGACCGGAGCTCCGCGTCGAGGGTCACCGCATCCTCGGGGTTACCCCAGCCGCGCCACGACGCCCCTTCCATCACCTCGGGGTACGGTATCCAACCCGACTGTGACTGCCACCAGCTCGGCCATCTTGTCCGACGGGCGCGAAGCGTTGCTACGTCCGCTGGACCCAAGCGATCGCGAGCGCATAATCGCCGCCTTCGACCGACTCAGCGAGGAGTCACGCTACAGGCGGTTCTTCGCGCCGCTGCACGAGCTGAGCGACCGATCCCTCGAGTACCTGACCGACATCGACCACTCTGACCACGAGGCGATCGTCGCGCTGAACCCGGCGTCGGACGAGTTGGTCGGGGTCGCTCGCTACGTCCGGCTCCAGCCGGGCAGCGACCGTGCCGAGGCCGCCGTCGTAGTCGCGGACGACTGGCAGCACAGGGGTCTGGGCCGCGCGCTGCTCGAGCGGCTGGTGGTGCGGGCGCGGGCGCAGGGCATCAGCAGGTTCACCGCGCTTGTCCACGCAGACAACCGCCGGGCGCTCGAGCTACTGGCAGAGATCGGGCCGACCTCGCGCTCGCTCGAGGGCGGCCTCGTCGAGCTCGACATCGAACTCCCCGAGGAACGGCTCGGGGTTGCGCTGGCTGCGGCTCTCCGGGCGGCCGCGGGCTCGGTATTTGGCGTGCGACCGTTGTCGGAGCGCCTCGCTCAGGCCGCCAGGGAGTTGTGGGAGACGCGGCGGCGGCTTCCCCGCGCCTAGTGCTCGTACGTTCCGATCACGCGCGCCTGTTCGATCACGTGATCCTCGATCCGCTCGTGCAGCGCACGCCGGTCGAGACCGGGCTCCAGATCGACGTCATCGTCGAGCGCGTAAACCCAGAAGTAATAGTGGTGCACGCCGTGGCCGGGTGGCGGCGCAGGTCCGTTATACCCGGCGTTGCCGAGAGAGTTTTCGCCCGAGACATGGTCCTGAGTGCCTTCCTCCAGCCCGGTGGCGTCGCCCGGGATCCCGTACACCACCCAGTGGGTGAAGCCATCCACCAGCGGCGCGTCGGGATCGTGCACGACCAAGGCAAACGACCGGGTGCCTTGCGGCGCGCCAGACCACTCGATCGGCGGCGAGACGTCCTCCCCGTCGCCGGCATGCCGCTCGGGGATCCGGCCGTGGGTACCAAAGGCGGGAGAGGAGACGCGAAGGTCAGAAACGTTGATCTTTTGTGGCATGTCGCTGGCAGTACCCGCTCGTGCAGTTCACGAATCAAGTGCGCGCGCCGGGGACTTCCGCGAGCGGCGGGGATGGCGCGCCCTGCGCGGCGAGGGGGAGCCGCACCGTGAACGTTGCCCCTCCGCCCGGCGCGTTGGCGGCGGCGACGCGGCCGCCGTGGGCCTCCACGACCGCTCGCACGATGGAGAGTCCGAGCCCGGCGCCTGCGGCACCTCGACCGCGTCCGGGATCGGCGCGCCAGAAGCGCTCGAAGAGCACCTCCGAATCCTCGGCGGGCAGTCCTTTTCCGTAATCGCGGACCTCGAGCACGGCCTCGTCGCGATTCTTGCGCACATGCAGGTCCACCGGAGTCCCTGCCGGCGTGTGCACGAGCGCGTTGCGTACGAGATTCGAGACGACCTGACGCAGCTGCGCGGCGTCGCCCATGACTGTCACCGGACCGCCCGCATCGAAGTTGATCTGGCGGTCGGGTGCAGTTACCCGCGCGTCTTCCGCGGCATCGGCGACTAGGCTCGAGACTTCGACGGGCTCGCGCGCGGTCTCCGGTAGTTGATCGAGGCGGGCGAGCATGAGCAGGTTCTCGACCAGCTCGCCCATGCGCTTGGCCTCCTCCTCGATGCGCTGCATCGAGGAGGCAGCCCTTTCTGGGTCGGTTGCCGCGCCCAAGCGAAACAGCTCCGCGTAGCCGCGGATCGCCGCCAACGGAGTCCGTAATTCATGCGACGCGTCCGCGAGGAACTGTCGTAGACGGTTCTCGCTTGCCTCGCGCTCGCGAAAGGCGCGCTCGATCTGCGCGAGCATCGCGTTCAGGGCGAGACCAAGGCGACCCACCTCGGTGCGCTCGGTCGCGGGCGTGACGCGCCGAGAGAGGTCTCCAGCCGCGATCGCTCCGGCTGTCTCCGCGATCCGGTCGAGCGGGCGCAGACCGAGTCGCACAACCCACCAGGCCAGCGCCGCCAGCGCGGCGAGGATCCCAGGATCACCAGTGCTTCGACTGCAAAGAGGCGATGGAGGGTCCGAGAGACCTCCGTCAAGGGGATCGCGATGAGGGTGGTACCGGCTGGCCGACGGTCGGCTCGGCCAGGACGCGGAACTCCACGCCCGAGCCGTGGGTCGAGCCGACATTTATGAGCTGATTCGTGGGGATGCTTGCCGGAGCTCGGCGTGTGGACGGGCTGCTCCGCTATGCCCGCCGGAGTTACCAAGTAGGTCTATCGGGCTGTCCGGCTTCGTTGCCGTTACTGTCGCGGCGAAAGCCAAAGTGCCTGACCGGCAAGGTTCCCGAGGGACCGGGGATCTGCCAAACCCCGAGGTGGCCGCCCAACTCCGGAGATACGGGACGCCGGGGCGTATGCGCCATTACAGTCGAGCTCATGAGAGATGTACGTCATGCCCGGTCTGGGCTTGCTGGTCCAGCTGATGAGCAGAAACGAACGCTGTCCTAGTACGTGATCGCGGCCAGCGTTATGAGGCCGGCGGCGGCGAGCGCGAGCAGCCCGAGGATCAGGCGGGCGCGGAGGGACATCTGCTAGCCCTTGGGCAGCCGTAGCGAGTAGCCGACGCCGCGAACCGTGTGGATCAGCGGTGGGCCCTCGGCGTCGATCTTCTTGCGCAGATAGCTGATGTAGGTCTCCACCACGCGGCTATCACCGCCGAAGTCGTAGTTCCAAACGTGGTCCAGGATCTGCGCGCGCGTCAAGACGCGGCGTGGGTTGAGCATCAAGAACCGCTTCTTCTTGCCCTGCCGGCACCTCGTTCGGTTGCGGTCTTGCTGATTGAAGCGAGGGCCGAGTTTTTCAAAGAGTTTTTCGACGGCCTCGGGCTTGACCAGAAATGCGGCCGCCTGACGCCGCGCGTGCAAGCTGTCTTTCTTGGCGAGGGTGATCATCTTCTCGACCAGCGGCTTGGCTGCTTTCGCCTTGGGAACCGTGGTGGTGATGCGCTCTTCCTCGATCACGTTGGTGACCAGGCCGCGAAGCAGCGCTCGGCGGGCGCTGAGGTCCCGTTTCAGCTTTACGCCGGCCTTGCGATGGCGCATGATTATTCCTCTGACCCAGCGTAGTTTTCTTGACCGAAATCCGAAGAAGATGCCGGTGGCGCGCCGCCGGTTAAGCGGCCCTGCGAATCGAACTTCATGCCGAAAGCCAGTCCAAGGCCCGACAGAATCTCTTTGATCTCGTTCAGAGACTTGCGTCCGAAGTTTTTGGTGCGCAGCATCTCCGATTCGCTCTTCTGCACCAGGTCTCCGATGGTTTGGATGTTCGCGTTCTTCAAGCAGTTGTACGAACGAACGCTGAGCTCCAGCTCTTCGACAGAGCGATTCAGGACTTCGTTCATCTGGTTGATCGCGCGCTCCGCCGGCTCTTCTGTAATCTCCGGCGTCTCCTCAAAGTTGATGAAAATCGACATGTGGTCTTTGAGCAGCTTGGCCGCTTGGCCTACGGCGTCTTGCGGAGAGATTGCGCCGTTCGTCCACACTTCGATGGCCAGCTTGTCGTAGTCGGTGTTTTGCCCCAGGCGGGCCGCTTCCACCGTGTAGTTGACCTTCCGCACAGGCGAATGAACCGAGTCGATGGGGATGTAACCGAGCGGCAGATCCTCATCGTAGTTGCGGTCCGCGGAAACGTAGCCGCGGCCGCTCTTGATGCGCATTTCAATCGAGAGCTTTCCGCCTTCGCCGACCGTCGCAATGTGCAAGTTGCGGTCGAGGACCTCGACATCGTTGTCGGTCTCAATCTGGCTGCTCATCACCTCGCCCGGCCCCTCGATTTGAAGACGCGCAATACGCGTGCCTTCGCCGATCATCTTGAATGGAACCTGCTTCAGGTTCAGGATAATGTCGGTGGCATCTTCGACAACGCCCGGAATGGGGCTGAACTCGTGCGAGACGCCTTCGATGCGAACGCCGGTAATAGCCGCGCCTTCAATCGAACTCAGCAGTACCCGCCGCAGACCCGTTCCAATGGTGGATCCGAATCCGCGCTCGAACGGCTGCGCGGTGAATTGACCGTATCGCTCAGTCAGCGACTCGGTGTTTGCGGCTAATCGCTTGGGCTTTTGAAATCCTTTAAACATATTTTTTTCCTTACTTCGAGTACAGCTCGACGATGAGCTGCTCGTTCAATTGGATCTGTACCAACTCTTCGCGCTTGGGCTGCTGCAAAACTCGCGCTCGCAGCGCTTCGCGATCTACTTCGAGCCAGGACGGGCTGGGCGTGTGCGCAGTGGCATCGCGCGCGGAAAGAATCTGGCTATTCTTGCGGCTGCTTTCCCTGATCTCCACGACGTCGCCCGGCTTCACGGTATACGAGGGAATGTTTACCTTGCGGCCATTCACGGTCAGATGTCCGTGCCGCACAAGCTGGCGTCCTTGCGCGCGGCTGGTGGCGAGCCCCATTCGGTAAACCAGGTTGTCAAGCCGCCGTTCGAGCATGGCCAGCATCAACTCGCCGGTAATACCTTTTTGATTCGCGGCCTTCTCATAAAGGTTCCGGAATTGGCCCTCGAGAATGCGGTAATAGCGGCGCGCTTTCTGCTTTTCGCGAAGCTGCAAACCGTACCCGACGAGCTTTGCTTTCTTGTCCTTGCCGTGCTGGCCAGGAGCAAAATTGCGCTTTTCAATGGCGCACTTTTCGGTGTGGCAGCGCTCGCCTTTCAAGAACAGTTTCATGCCCTCGCGGCGGCACAGCCTGCATACGGGACCGCTATATCTTGCCAATCAAAACCTCCCTGTCACACTCGCCGCTTCTTCGGCGGGCGGCAGCCATTATGCGGGATCGGCGTAACGTCTTTTATAGACCTCACTTCGATGCCGGCGGTCGACAGCGCGCGCACCGCCGATTCCCGGCCCGATCCTGGACCAGCCACACGAACTTCCACCGTGCGCAGACCCGACTCTTTCGCCTTGTTTGCCGCGGTTAACGACGCCTGCTGAGCGGCAAACGGCGTTCCTTTACGCGACCCTCGGAAACCCAGAGAACCCGAACTCGACCACGCCAGTACGTTACCCAACGGATCGGTAAACGTGATGATGGTGTTGTTGAACGATGCCTGAATGTGCACAGTGCCAAACGGAACGTTCTTCTTTTCCTTCTTTTTGAAGCTCTTCTTCTTGGCTGTCTTTGCCGGTGCTTTCGCCATTTAGCTGTTCATCTCCGAAACTAGGTCTTGCCCGTCGCCTTCTTCTTGTTCGCGATGGTTCCCTTGCGCGGGCCCTTGCGCGTACGCGCGTTGGTGTGACTGCGCTGGCCGCGAACCGGCAAGCCGCGGCGATGACGCAAGCCGCGATACGATCCCATCTCCATCAAGCGCTTGATGTTCATCGAGACTTCCTTACGCAGGTCGCCTTCTATCGCGCCTTCGCCTTCGATGAGATTGCGGAGATGGTTGACTTCCTCTTCCGAGAGATCGCCGATCTTCTTGTCCGCATCCACCTGCGCCCGATGAAGGAGCGACAGCGCGCGCGTGCGCCCGATGCCGTAAATGTACGTCAGTCCGATCGCCGACCGCTTCCGCGCCGGTAAGTCAATTCCCGCTATACGCGCCATAAAGTCTCCTTGCTGACCTGCCCGTTAACCCTGCCGTTGTTTGTGCTTCGGATTGGTGCAGATCACGCGCACCACACCATGCCGGTTGATCACCTTGCACTTATCACACAATTTCTTTACCGACGCTCGCACCTTCATGATTACCTTCTCCGGTCATCCTCTCAATAACTCCAAAACTCTCCCTCGCGTCCGGTCCTGAACCGAAAGTGCGACCCGCACCCGGTCGCCTACCCGCAGACGCACAAAATTCGCGCGTTGCGTACTGGGGAGATGAGCAATCAACTGATGCTCTCCTTCCAGTCTGACACGAACCAACGCGCTTGGCAGCAATTCGACCACAATCCCGTCCGCGATTCGCTCCGCCGGGGCGCCGGTCTCCTCGGCATCACCTACAAATCGGCTCATGGCGGGAACAAATTCGCTCACGGCCTGGTCAACACCCACGGTCCGTTGTCGGTCACCGCGACCATATGCTCAAAATGAGCCGAGTAGGACCGGTCCTTGGTTACCGCGGTCCATTTGTCCTGCAACACCTTGGTGTCGGGCTTGCCCGCATTCACCATCGGCTCGATGGCCAAGACCATGCCCGGCTTCAGCCGCGGGTTCTCACCGCGGCGGTCCACGTAGTTAGGAATCTGCGGCTCCTCATGCAAGGAAGTGCCGATCCCATGTCCCACAAACTCGCGAACGACTGAAAAGCCGTTCGAAACGACGTGCTTCTCTACCGTCCCGCAAACATCGAACAGACGATTCCCGGCGCGCACCCGGTCAATCGCCAGCTCCAAACTTTCTTCGGTCACCTTCAGCAGCCGCTTCACGGAATCGTTCACTTGGCCGACTGCGACGGTAATCGCCGAATCGCCATAATACCCGTCCAATTGAACGCCGGTATCTAATGAAATGATGTCTCCCGTTTTCAGCTTCCGTTTCGACGAGGGCATCCCATGCACCACTTCTTCATTCACCGAAGCGCACAACACGAACGGAAATTTGGAAGTCGAGACTTGCGTCGAATAGCCCTTGAAGGCCGGCTTAGCGCCCGCGTCCGCAATCATCTTCGCGGTTGCAATCTCGAGCTCCTGTGTGGTCACGCCCTCGTGGATCGCGTCCTTCAAATGCTGCAGAATTCGATAGACCAGCAGACCGCTGCGGCGGAGCTTTTCGAGCTCGGCTGGACTTCTTCGCACAATCATTGTGTCACGCCGGCGGTCTTGGGAGCTAATCCGGAAGAAACGAGAGAATTGCAAATCTCTCGCGAAATCTCCTCAGGCGTGCCGCCTGCGCCATTGATTTCAAAGATCGGCACGCCCGACTCTCTGAAGTACTTCAGAAGCGGGCGGGTTTGCGACTCGTACTCTCCGAGCCGCTGGCGGATCACCGATTCGCGATCGTCCTCGCGCGTCACCAGCTCCGCTCCGTCCAAATCGCAAATTCCAGACACCTTAGGCGGATTCGTCCTTAAACTATAGAGGGTTCCACAGACGGGGCACTGGCGGCGGCCACTGAGGCGAGCTACGATTTTTTCGCAGTCAACCATTAAGTGTACCACGCCGGGTTGAAATCGATAGCGCTCGAGCAGCGTCTTCAGAACGCGCGCCTGGTTCAGGGTTCGGGGATAGCCGTCCAGAATCATGCCCGTCCGGCAGTCGGGCTCCGCAATCCTCGCTTCGATTAACCCGTTCACCACCCTATCGGACACCAGCCTGCCCGATTTAATGATGCTCTTACTCTGCTGTCCGATTTCGTCTCCTGCCTGAATATGCGTTCGCAACATGTCGCCAGTCGAGATGTGCGGCCCTTTCAGGCAATGCCGCAATAGTTTAGCTTGCGTACCTTTTCCGGAGCCAGGCGATCCAAACAAGATCACTGCCGGGGCCAGCGCGTCTCTTGTTTTGCCCTCCAAGAGAGTTAAGCCGTAGTACTGCGGCGGCCGCGGATGCGCCCGGACCGCGGAGTGAAACCGTCATAATGGCGCATGATCAACTGCGCTTCAATCTGGTTCACGGTGTCCATGGCAACGCCTACGACGATCAGAAGCGACGTGCCGCCGAAGTAGAAATTCACGCCCAAGCCATCCAGCAGCCAGCGCGGGAAATGCGCATCGATGAAGTTGCCGGCAAAGGGCAGGCGCTGCAGCTTGATTCCCGAGATCATGATCTGCGGAATGATGGACAGAAGAGCCAGATACAAACCGCCCACGACGGTAATCTTCGACAGGATCTTATCCATGTATTCGGCTGTATTCCTGCCGGGCCGGATGCCGGGGATGAAGCCGCCATACTTCCGCATGTTATCCGCGGCTTCATTCGGATTAAAAATAATGGAGACGTAGAAGAAGCAGAAGAAAACAATGAGCACGATGAAGGCTAGATAGTAGATCGGCTCAGAGCCGCTCAGCGCGCCCAACATGCTGCTCAGCCAGGGACTGTTTTTCACTACCGGAAATTGCAATGCGGTTTGGGGAATTGCCAGAAGCGAAGAGGCGAAGATGATAGGAATGACGCCGCCCGCGTTCACTTTCAGCGGCAGGTGAGTGGATTGCCCGCCCATCATCTTCCGCCCGACCACGCGTTTGGCGTATTGAACCGGAATGCGGCGCTCCCCGCGCTCGACCAGAACAATAAACGCCACGACCGCCACCATGACGATCAGAATGAGGACCATCTGAAGCACGGGCCATTGATGCGTCACGAACGTGTTGGTGTAGATACTCGAGACCGCGCGCGGCAGGCCGACAATAATGCCCACAAAGATGATCAGCGACATTCCATTGCCAATGCCGCGATCGGTGATCTGCTCGCCCAACCACATGATGAACGCCGACCCCGCGGTGAAGGTCAGGGTAGTCATGAAGAGGAAGAAAACGCCGGGATTCAAGACGAAATTGCCATCGGAATTCTGAAGCGCGAAGGCGATGCCGATGGATTGAATGATGGCCAGCGCGACGGTCAGATAGCGGGTCCACTGGGTGATCTTGCGGCGCCCCAGCTCGCCCTCTTTCTGCAGTTTATCGAGCGTCGGAATAACCACTGTGAGCAGCTGCAGAATGATGGAGGCAGTGATATACGGGGTGATGCCCAGAGCGAAAATCGTCATGCGCCGCAGCATGCCGCCGCTGAAGAGATCGAAGTAGCCCAGGAACCCGCCCGCGGCGTTGCGGGTAAAAAATTCCTGAAAGCGGATACTGTCGATGCCGGGCGTCGGGATGTAAGCGCCGATGCGGTAAACGGCAAGCAGCCCGAGCGTGAAGAGAACCCGTCTGCGGAGGTCCGGTATGCGGAACACGTTAGCGAGAGCTTCAAAAAACTTTGTCATGAACGTCTACATTTCCCGCTGCTGAATCGGCCTCAATCCGATTTCTTATTTGCCTTTCGTTTCTCGGCCCGCTCGGATATGGCTTTTTGAACCCGCTCCGGCCGGGCAATGACCTCGGCGGCCCCACCCAGCTTTTGGATCTTGTCGAGCGCGGACTTGGAATACACGTGAGCTTTGACGCTGATTTTACGCGTCAGCTCGCCATTGCCCAAAACCTTCAGCCCTGAGTTTAGCTTTTTCACGATACCGCCGGCGGCGAGCGACTCGGGAGTGAACGTATCGCCCTCGAGTTTCTCGAGCACGCCGATATTGACGATGGCGTATTCCTTATGGAAGATGTTTGTAAAACCACGCTTGGGAAGCCGGCGATGCAGCGGCATCTGACCGCCTTCAAATCCGCGCATTTTGCTGTAGCCGGAAATGGACTTTGCGCCTTTAGCGCCGCGGCCTGAATACTTGCCGCGGCCGGAACCCATGCCTTGGCCGATGCGCCGCTTCTTGCGCTGTTGGCCCTTGGGAGGCCGCAGATTACTCAGATTCATGCTGTCCAGAAACCTCTATTCTTCGACGATCTTCAACAAGTGCGGCACCTTGGCCACCATGCCGCGAAATCCCGGCGTATCGGGGCGTTCCACCACACGGTTGATCTTATGCAGTCCCAGCGATTTCACAATGTTCTTGTGCTTCTGCGGCGTACAAATGGGGCTGCGCACCAGCTTAATTTTGATTTTTCCTTCGGCCATTTGCGTATGCCTACATTTTCTCGATGGAAAGGCCGCGCATATCCGCTGTGGCGTTCTTGTCGCGCAATTGCTCGAGCGCGTCGATGGTCGCCTTCACCACGTTATGGGCGTTATGCGAGCCGATTGACTTCGTGAGCACATTCGGAATACCAACAGCTTGAATGACCGCGCGCACCGGACCGCCGGCGATCACTCCGGTACCGGGAGGCGCAGGCTTCAACAAAACAAGACCGCTGCCGAAACGCCCCAGCACAGGATGGCGGATGGTAGTTTCAAGCACATTGATCTTGCGCAGGTTTTTCTTTGCCGCTTCAATGCCCTTCTTGATAGCGGAGGGAACTTCCTTGGCTTTTCCGGTGCCGAAGCCCACTACTTTGGCGCTGGGATCGCCGACGACAATCAGGGCGGAGAAGCTCATGTTCTTACCGCCTTTGACCACCTTGGTAACGCGGTTGATACTGACCACCTGTTCCTTCAGGTTCAGGTTGTGCGTGTCCAGGCGCTTGGCCTTTCCATTCACTGGCATTTTTATTTAGAACTCCAGTCCCGCTTGGCGGGCAGCATCGGCAAGCGCCTTCACGCGGCCATGGTATTGATACCCGCCGCGATCGAACACCACCTTCGTTATGCCTTTTCCCTTTGCGCGCTCAGCCACGGTCTTGCCGATCAGCTTCGCGCCCTCGACGTTTCCGCCTTTGCCGCGGAGATCCTTCTCGGTAGACCCAGCCGCCACTACCGTGTGGCCCTGCTGATCGTCGATGAGTTGGGCGTATATGTGATTCACACTGCGAAACACCACCAGACGCGGCCGCTCCGGCGTGCCGGCGACCCGTCGGCGGATGCGCTTGTGAATACGAACACGAATTTCGTTTCTAGATTCCCGAGCCATTACTTGCTTGCCGCTCCTGTCTTGCCGGCTTTCTTGCGGAGTACTTCTCCGGTGTACCGCACACCCTTATTTTTGTAAGGGTCTGGGGGCCGCAGGGCCCTGATTTGGGAAGCGATGTGCCCAACGACCTGGCGGTCGTAGCCGGTCAGCACCAGGTGCGTCTGCTTGTCGATTTTCAGATCCACGCCGCCCGGCAGAATAAATTCGATGGGGTGCGAGTACCCGAGCGTGAATGTAGCGACTTTGCCCTTAACATCGGCGCGATAACCGGTGCCCACAATATCGAGCTCGCGCGTGAAGCCGGTGGAAACACCTTGGACCGCATTCGCGGCCAGCGCGCGCGTCAGGCCATGAATCGCCGCCAGCTTATCGTTGTCGCGGATCGCTTCCAGGCGATTATCGTTCTGCTCAAACCGAACGCCGGCGGGGATGGGCACGGTCAGCTTTCCTTTTTGGCCCCTCCACTTCGAGCCGGTCGCCTATTTTGACTGTGACACCCTGCGGCAGGGGAATCGGTTTTTTTCCTACGCGTGACATGACTAGATTTCCTTACCAGATCTGACAGAGCACTTCGCCGCCAACGCCCTCTTTGCTGGCGGTTCGACCGGTCATGACGCCTTTGGGAGTGGTGAGAATATTGATACCGAGACCGCCGAGAATGCGTGGAATTTCTTTGCTGCCCACATACACGCGGCAGCCAGGGCGCGACACGCGCTCGATGCGCGAGATCACCGGCAAGTTCGCGGGCGTGTACTTCAAGTACAAGCGGATATACCGTTTCGAGCCCTCTTCGGTGAGCTTATAGTTCAGAATGTAGCCCTCTTCCTTGAAGATGCGGGCGAGTTCATTTTTGAGCCGCGACGCCGGCACGTCCACTTTGGGATGGCGCGCAATCAAAGCGTTGCGCACACGCGTCAACATGTCGGCAATGGGGTCTGCTGTCATTTAGTTCTTACCTTCAGCACCTTTCATCGGTTCAAACGAAAACTACCAACTCGCCTTGGTCACGCCGGGGACTTCGCCGGCCAGAGCGAACTTGCGGAAACAAATCCGGCACAACGAAAATTTGCGCAGATATCCACGCGGCCGCCCGCAGTTCTTGCAGCGGTTTCGAAGCCGGCATTGGAACTTCGGCTTCTTTAATTCTTTAGCGATCTTTGCAGTGGTTGCCATGGAATCCTTGGGTTATTAAATATCACTGGCGGAACGGCATGCCCATATGGCGCAGCAGCGCCAGACCTTCGGCGTCGGTTTTTGCGGTGGTGGTGATGCTGATATTCATGCCCTTGGTTTTCTCCACCTTGTTGTAGTCGATTTCGGGGAAGATCAACTGGTCTTTCAGCCCGAGCGTGTAATTGCCGCGACCGTCGAACGATTTCGGAGAAACACCACGGAAATCGCGAACACGCGGCAGAGCTACGTTCATCAGACGATCCAAAAATTCGTACATTCGGTCGCCGCGCAGCGTTACCATGCAGCCGATCGACATTCCTTCGCGCAGCTTGAACGCGGCAATCGATTTCTTCGCCTTGGTGATCACGGGCTTCTGCCCGGCGATGGCGCTCAATTCATTCACCGCGCCATCCATTAACTTGCTGTTCCCCGTCGCCTCGCCCAAACCGATATTGATGGACACCTTCTCCACCTTAGGAACGGCCATCGGATTCCGGTAGCCGAAATCATTTTTAAGCGCCGCAACCACGCTTTTCGCATAGTGCTCCCGCAGCCGCGCTTTCCCGCCGCTCGATCCTTTCGATTCCGCAGCCTTGGGCTCCGCGGCCTTCGCGTCGCCACCGCCTTTGGACTGCCCGCCACTCTTAGGCTGTTTCGGCGGCTTTGCCTCAGGTTTGGGCTTCGCGCCTGTTGCCTTGTCTTCTGTCTTTTTAGCCATTGGTGCTTGAATCCTTCGAAGCTACTTCTTCTCGATGGTCTCCCCGCCTTTACGAGCGATGCGGATACGCCGAACCTTTCCGCCTCCGGTATCCAGCTTGTATCCTATGCGCGTGGGCACGCCTCCAGCGGTCAAAATCATCACATTAGAAATGTCGATCGGCATGGGCTTGTCCGCGATGCCGCCCTTAATCTGCTTGGACGGATTCGGCCGCGTGTGGCGCTTCACCACCATGACGCCTTCCACCGTCAACTTACGCTCGAACCGGTCCACTTCGAGCACTTTTCCGGTCTTGCCTTTATCGCGCCCGGCAATAATTCTCACCAGGTCGTCTTTCTTGATTTTGACTCGAAGGGGCTTGCGGTCGCCCTTTTCCTGCCGCCGTTTGTAGGCAATTTTCGACATGAGCTAAATCACCTCCGGCGCAAGCGAAACAATCTTCATAAATCGTTTGTCGCGCAGCTCGCGGGCGACGGGACCGAACACGCGCGTTCCGATCGGCTCGCCGACTTCGCTGATGAGCACCGCCGCGTTCGAATCGAAGCGGATGTAGGTGCCGTCTCTGCGCCGCGTTTCCTTTCGCATCCTTACAATGACGCAGCGAACCACTTTGCCTTTTTTGATGGCGGAGTCGGGCGCAGCCTCTTTGACGCTGGCGGTGATGATATCGCCCAAACCCGCGCGAAGTCCCAGATCGCCGCCGCGCGGCAAGATGCACTGCAACTTGCGAGCGCCGCTGTTATCGGCGACCTCGAGCATGGTTCGCATTCCAATCATGACGTTTCTCCCTGGCTCCTCTGCGCGGCCGTTAGCTTATTTCTTTTTCAGCGTCTTCTTCACGTTGGTGTCCGCTCGGCCCTCGAGCGCCGGATGATCGACGGCCACTTGCACGGCGCGCCGCACGACGCTTCCCAGTTCCCATCGCTTCAAACGGCTCAAGGGACGGCACTCCACAATGCGGACCACGTCGCCCACTTTCGCGGATTGCTGTTCGTCATGGGCATAAAACTTCTTGCGCTTGGTGACGATTCGCTTGTAGACCGGGTGAGCCACGCGGCGAGTCACTTCGACCACGATCGTCTTGGCCATTTTGGCCGAAATCACTTCCCCAACCTTCTCGTTCTTGTGCCCGGTCTTATAGGTTTCTTGTCCCGCCGCCGGAATCGTTTGTGCCGCCATATCTATTTCCGAAATCTCCATCGACTTTTCTTTTTCTCAGAGGGGGCAGCCTTGGTTAGAGGCGCCACCGTTTCACCGGCTGCTTCTTTTTCGCCAAGCACCGTCAACATCCGCGCCCGGTCTTTCTTCAAGCTGTGGTATTTTTTCAAGCCTTCCTTTTGGCCCATGCCCATCTGGAAGCGAAACCGGAAGAGCTGCTCCTGAGCATCCTGCACTTGGCGCTGCAAATCCGCCATATCGATACCACGCATTTTTTCGGCTTTCATACGCTTGCTTCAGCCCACCTTCGCTACTTCGGCCGGCTGGTTGCGTGCAACAAACTTGGTCGGCACTGAAAGCTTCATCGCTGCCAGCCGCATGGCCTCGGTTGCGGTCTGCAGCGAGACGCCTTCCATCTCGAACAGCACCTTACCGGGGCGAATCACCGCGACCCACGCTTCCGGCGCTCCTTTGCCTTTGCCCATACGGGTTTCGGGCGGTTTTTTCGTAATCGGCTTATCCGGAAAGATGCGGATCCAGACTTTTCCGCCGCGCTTAATGAAACGCGTCATGGCGATGCGAGCCGCCTCAATCTGGCGGTTCGTCACCCAGCCGCAGCCGAGCGCCTTCAATCCAAATTCTCCGAACGAGAGTTCGGAACCGCGCCAGGCTTTACCGGTCATGCGGCCGCGCTGCTGCTTACGATATTTGACTTTCTTCGGCATCAACATAGCGGTATTCTCCTCTTGATCGCTGGGCGCTTATTCGCCGGATTCCTTTTTCTCCTCCGGCGCCGCTGCTTCGGGCGGCGTTGTTTCCGCGGGCGCAACCGGCTCGCTCACACTCGCCTTGGGCTGTTCCTGTTTCCATGCCGGAGTCACCGGCGCGAGCGGCGGAAGAATGGGCGAAGAGGCAGGCTTCGGCATCTCGGCGGGCGGCTGTTGAACCACAGGACCCACGGCCTCCGGAGCAGCTTGCCCGAAAGGCCTCCGCTCGCGGTCGCGATCCATCCGATCGTCCCTGCGCCGCCGGCGAGGCTCTCCTTCATTGCGCAGCGAATTGCGGCCGCGATTCGCGCCATCCAGCACTTCGCCTTTATAAATCCAAACTTTGATTCCGATGACGCCGTACGTCGTATGCGCTTCGCTGAAACCGTAGTCGATATCGGCTCGCAATGTATGCAGCGGCAGTTGTCCCTGCAGATACCACTCGCTGCGCGCAATTTCCGCGCCATTCAAGCGCCCGGAAACGCGCACCTTGATTCCTTTGCATCCGAAACGCAGGGCCGAATCGACGGCCTTTCGCATGGCGCGCCGGAACGCCACGCGCTTTTCCAGCTGCAATCCGATGGATTCGGAAACCAGCTGCGCGTCCAGCTCCGGCCGGTGCACTTCCTGGATATCGATGAAAACTTCGCGCTTGGTCTTCTTCGCCAGATCGCTCTTCAGCTTTTCAATCTCGGCGCCTTTACGTCCGATGATGATGCCGGGGCGCGAGGTGCGAATGGTGATTCTGAGCTTATTGCCCGGACGGTCCACTTCGATGGAACTAATGCCCGCAGCCCTCAGGCGGTTGTGCAAGGATTCCTTAAGCTCGAGGTCCTCGTGCAGCAGCTTCGAATAGTCCTGCTTGGCGAACCAGCGCGAACGCCATGTCTTGGTGATGCCTAAACGGAACCCGTAGGGATGTACTTTCTGACCCATCTTTTATTCCTCTGCCTCTCCGGCTTTTTCGCCCACCTGCAAGGCAATGTGCGATGTTCTTCGCTGATACCGGAAGGCGCGGCCCATCGGGGCGGGACGAATCCGCTTTTGGCGTGGCCCCTCGTTCACATAGGCTTCGGTGACGAATAGCTTGTCGACATCCACGTCTTCGGACTTGTTCTCGGCGTTGGCTATAGCCGACCGCAGAACCTTCTCGATGGCCGGCGCGATGCGCTTATTGGTGGCGTTCAGAATATCGATGGCATCCCCCACCTGCCGTCCGCGAATCAGGTCCACTACCAGACGCGCCTTTTGCGCCGACACATGGATGTATCGCGCTTCCGCTCTTGCTATGCTCGCCGTTTCGTCTGCCATATTCCGTTCCTACTTGGTCGTCTTCTCGGTAGCTTTTGCCGCATGACCTTTAAAAGTGCGCGTGGGCGAGAACTCGCCTAACTTGTGCCCCACCATGTTTTCGGTCACATACACCGGAATAAATTTCTTTCCGTTATGCACAGCGAGCGTGTGGCCGATAAAATCCGGCACGATGGTCGAGCGCCGCGACCATGTCCGCACCACGATCTTCTGATTCTTCGCGTTCAGATCTTCCACCTTTTTTGCGAGGTGATTGTCGGTGAACGGTCCCTTTTTAAGCGATCGGCTCATATCAGCGTTTCTTTGCCTTTCTGGTCACGATCCAGCGATCGGTCCTCTTATTGTTCCGGGTTTTGAAGCCGCGCGTCGGCTGGCCCCAGGGCGTCACCGGATGGCGTCCGCCTGAAGTTTTGCCTTCGCCGCCGCCGTGCGGGTGATCCACCGGATTCATTGAAACGCCGCGATTATGCGGCATGCGTCCCAGCCAGCGGCTGCGTCCGGCCTTACCGAGCGACACATTTTCGTGCTCCACATTTCCGACTTGCCCCACAGTGGCCATGCACTCGAGCTGCACTTTGCGAGTCTCGCCTGAAGGCAGCTTCAGGAGCGCGATATCGCCTTCCTTTGAAACCAGCTGCGCCTGGGCGCCCGCGGATCGCGCCATCTGTCCGCCTTTGCCAGGCCTGAGCTCGATGTTATGGACGACCGTGCCGGCGGGAATATTCTTCAAGGGCAGGGCGTTGCCCACCAGAATGTCGACCTCCGGCCCGGCGCTGACCGTTCGCCCCACTTCCAAACCGACAGGGCAGAGGATATAACGCTTCTCGCCATCGGCATAATGCAGCAGCGCGATACGCGCGGAGCGGTTTGGATCGTATTCGATGGCCGCAACTTTCGCGCTCACGCCTGTCTTGTCGCGCTTGAAATCGATGAGGCGGTAGGCTTGCTTTGCGCCGCCGCCGCGAAAACGGCTCGATATGCGGCCTCGCGCATCGCGGCCCCCGGTACGCTGTTTGCCTTCGACCAGCGATTTTTCCGGCCGGTCCCTGGTGATGTCCTCGCGCGTGAGATAAGTCTGGAAGCGCCGCGTCGGCGTGGTCGGTCTAAAACTTTTAATAGGCATGATGTGCTCTCTTAAATGTCCGCGTACTCAGGCACTTTTTGTCCCGGTTGCAGCCGGACATACGCCTTTTTCCAGTCGGAAGCATAACCCGTAAAACGGCCTCTGCGGCGCAACTTCCCGGAATAGACGCTGGTTTTAACTTCCGCTACCTTCACCCGGAACACGGTCTCGACCGCCTGCTTGATCTGGATCTTGTTTGCCTCGGGATGCACCTCGAAGCACAGCGTGCGTTCGGTTTCGCGCTTGGCATGCGCCTTCTCGGTGATAAGCGGGCGGCGAATCACATCGTAGACGTTCATTTGGCGAGTGCCTCCGATAATTTCTTGGCTGCCGTTTCCGTCAACAGCACTTCCTGATGTTTCAGCAAATCGTAAACGTTGACGTCTTTTGTCGGCACCAGCTTTACGCCCGGCAGATTACGCGACGCGCGCGTCAGATTCGTGTTCTCGCCCGCCTCGACCAGCAGAATCGTCTTTTTCGCTTCGAGTTTTCCGAGCACGCCCAGCATGTTCTTGGTCTTGTGATCGGCCAGGTCAAACGCCTTGACGACGCGCAGCTCGCCATCACGCAGCTTCGCCGAGAGCGCCGAGCGCAGCGCACCCAACTGCATCTTGCGCGGCAGGTGGTATTCGTAACTGCGCGGTTGCGGTCCGTGGACGGTGCCGCCGTGACGCCACAGCGGTGAACGGATGGAACCCATGCGCGCGCGCCCCGTGCCCTTCTGCTTCCACAACTTCTTGCCCGAGCCGGACACTTCATGGCGAGTCTTGGTAGCCGCCGTCCCGGAACGCCGGGCGGCCGTATATTGCTTCACGGCTTCATAAAGCAGGGCTTCGTTTACTTCGGCGCCAAACACCGCGTCCGAGAGCTCGATTGAGCCCACCGTCGCGTTGTTCAGATCCACAATGTCTACACTCGGCATCTCGTAAGTCCTTATTTAGCGCGTCACCCTTTAGCGCGTCACCCTGCGAACCATCACGTACCCGCCATTCGGACCGGGCACTGCGCCCTTCACCGCAATGACGTTGTCGTCCTTGTCGACGCTCACGATCTCCAGATTGCGCACTGTCACTTGATCGGTACCCATGCGACCGGCCATCTTCATTCCGGGAAAGACGCGCGATGGAAAACTCGAAGCTCCGATGGAGCCGGCGGCGCGATGGAACATCGATCCATGCGAGGCCGGACCTCCGCGAAAATGATGCCGTTTCACCAGACCTGCAAATCCGCGGCCTTTGCTGGTCCCAATCACGTCGACAATTTCTTTCGGCTGAAACTCTTCGGCCAGTACGCGGTCGCCTTGCTTCAGATCGCCGGTGCCTTGCCCCAGATGAAATTCCCGCAGAAACTTCACGCCCTGCGCGCCCGATTTCGCCAGGTGCGCAGCCATCGGCTTGTTCGGCTTTTTGGCATATTCCACGAGCCCAAGCTGGATGGCATCATAGCCGTCCGTCGCCGGCGTCTTGCGTTGCGTAACGATACAGGGACCCGCCTTCACCAGCGTCACCGGAACCACCTGCCCATCCGCATTGAACACCTGGGTCATGCCAATCTTTTTTCCGAGAATTCCTGGACTCATGCTTTCTTACCTTCGGTTATTTCTTCCCAAACGCCTTGATCTCCACGTCCACACCCGCGGGCAGATCGAGCTTCATCAGCGCATCCACGGTGTCCTGCGTCGGCTCCAGAATGTCGAGCAGCCGCTTGTGCGTGCGAATCTCAAACTGCTCGCGCGATTTTTTGTCTACGTGCGGCGATCGCAGCACGGTATAGCGGTTCTTTAGCGTCGGCAGCGGAATCGGCCCCGCCACGGTTGCGCCGGTGCGCTTGGCCGTGTCGACGATATCGCCTGTCGATTGGTCGAGGATGCGATGATCGTAGGCCTTCAGGCGGATGCGTATGCGTTCTTTCATTCCCTATTCCACGATCGCGGAAACCGTGCCCGCGCCGACCGTCCGGCCGCCTTCGCGAATCGCAAAGCGCAGCCCCTGCTCCATGGCAATGGGCGTAATCAGATCCACCTCGATTGCCACGTTGTCGCCCGGCATCACCATCTCCATGCCTTCCGGCAACTGCGCCACCCCCGTCACGTCCGTCGTCCGGAAGTAAAACTGCGGCCGGTAGCCATTGAAAAATGGCGTGTGCCGCCCGCCTTCTTCCTTCGACAGCACGTACACTTCGCCCTTGAACTTCTTGAACGGCTTAATGGAATTCGGCTTCGAAATCACCTGCCCGCGCTCCACGTCGTTCTTCTCAATGCCGCGCAGCAGCAAACCTACGTTATCTCCCGCGCGCCCCTCATCGAGCAGCTTCTTGAACATTTCGACGCCGGTGACCACCGTTTTGCGCGTGTCCGTGAAGCCTACAATCTCCATTTCCTCGCCCACCTTGCAGATGCCCCGCTCGATACGCCCGGTCACCACTGTGCCGCGTCCTTGAATCGAGAAAATGTCTTCAATCGGCATCAAAAACGGCTTGTCGATGGCCCGCTGCGGCACCGGGATGTACTCATCCACCTTGGCCATCAGCTCGTCGACGGTCTTCTCCCACTTCTCTTCGCCATTCAATGCGCCGAGCGCGCTCACCCGCACCACCGGAATGTTGTCGCCCGGAAATTGATAGCTGGTCAACAGCTCGCGTACTTCGAGCTCGACCAACTCGAGCAGCTCCGGATCGTCCACCATGTCGACCTTGTTCAAAGCCACCACGATGTACGGCACCCCGACTTGGCGAGCCAGCAGAATATGCTCGCGCGTCTGCGGCATAGGGCCGTCGGTAGCCGCCACCACCAGAATGGCGCCATCCATCTGCGCCGCCCCGGTGATCATGTTCTTGATGTAATCGGCGTGGCCGGGGCAATCCACGTGCGCATAGTGCCGGTTGGCGGTCTCGTATTCCACGTGCGCCACCGCGATGGTGATCCCGCGGGCTTTCTCTTCCGGCGCATTATCGATGGAATCGAAACTGCGGAATTTCACTTTCGGATTGTGCTTCGCGAGCGTCTTGGTGATGGCCGCCGTCAACGTGGTCTTGCCGTGATCGATGTGCCCGATGGTCCCGATATTTACGTGCGGCTTGCTCCGGTCAAATTTCTCTTTCGCCATGATGTTTCCTGTCTTTACCTAGTTGCGATTCCCTTATTGCGGTTGATAATTTCCTCGGCCAAATTCTTCGGAACTTCCTCGTATTGGCCAAAATGCATGGTGAAGCTGCCGCGGCCCTGCGTGCGCGAGCGCAGCTCCGTTGCATAGCCGAACATCTCGGACAACGGCACCATGGCTTTCACAATGTGCGTGCTGCCGACAATTTCCGTACCCTCGAGGCGTCCCCGGCGCGAAACCAAATCGCCATTCACCGGCCCCATGTAATCTTCGGAAACTGTCACTTCCACCCGCATCACCGGCTCGAGCAGCACCGGCTTGGCTTTGCCGGCGGCACCCTTCACGCAGATAGAGCCGCAGATCTTGAACGCCATCTCGGAGGAGTCCACTTCGTGGTAATCGCCATCGAACACCGTCACCTTGATGTTGTTCAAGGGATACCCGGCCAGGATGCCGCCTTCGAGAGCTTCGATGACGCCTTTTTCAATCGCCGGAATGAATTCCTTCGGAATGTTGCCGCCGGTCACTTCGTTATCGAATTCAAAATCCTTTTCCGGATTCGGCTCGACGCGCAGCTTCACTCGCGCATATTGGCCGCTGCCGCCGGTCTGCTTCTTGTGCGTGTAATCGTTCTCCGCGCGCTGCCGGATGGTCTCGCGATACGCTACTTCCGGCTTGCCGACGTTCGCGCCCACGTTGAACTCGCGCTGCATGCGATCGACGATGATTTCGAGATGCAGCTCGCCCATGCCCGCGAGAATGGTCTGTCCGGTCTCCGGGTCCGTGCTTACGCGCAGAGTCGGATCTTCGGAAACCAGCTTCTGTATCGCCACGCCGAGCTTTTCTTGATCGGCCTTGGTCTTCGGCTCGATGGCAAGCTGGATAACCGGCGCCGGGAAGTCGATCGATTCGAGTAGAATCGGCTGCTTTTCATCGCAGATCGTGTCGCCCGTGACCACCTGGCGCAATCCTACCGCCGCGCAGATGTCGCCCGCGAACACTTCCTGGATCTCTTCACGCTTGTTGGCGTGCATTTTCACCAGGCGGCCGACGCGTTCTCTCCGGCCCTTGGTCACGTTGTAGATGGAATCGCCCGCGTTCAGCTTGCCCGAATAGACGCGAATGAAGCAAAGCTGCCCGACAAACGGATCGGTCATGATCTTGAAGACCAATGCCGAAAACGGCTCGGAATCGCTGGCCTTGCGCTCCAGCCGCTCCTCTGGATTGTCGACTGCAATGCCCTTGATGGGAGGAATGTCGAGGGGAGACGGCAAGTAATCGCAAACCGCGTCCAGCAAATTCTGCACGCCCTTGTTCTTGAAGGAGGAGCCGCAGATCACCGGAAAAATTTTCTGGGCAATCGTCGCCTTGCGAATACCGGCGGCTAACTCCTGCTCGGTAACGGCTTGGCCTTCGACGAATTTCTCGAACAGCGTGTCGTCTGTCTCGGCGACCGCTTCAATCAACTTCTCGCGATACTCTTTCGCCTTCTCGACGAGGTCGGCGGGAATATCCACGTCGTCGTATTCGGCGCCCAGCGTTTCATCGCGCCAGATGCGCGCCTTCATCCGGACCAGGTCGATAACGCCTTTAAATTGATCTTCCGCACCGACGGGCAGCTGAATCGCCACGGGCCGGGCATGCAGACGATCGACAATCGTGTCGACGGAGTGATAGAAATCCGCTCCCACCCGGTCCATTTTATTGATGAAGCAAATGCGTGGAACCCCATACTTGTCGGCCTGACGCCAAACCGTTTCCGATTGCGGCTGCACGCCGGCAACGGCATCGAACACCGCGCACGCCCCGTCGAGCACACGCAGACTGCGCTCGACTTCCGCCGTGAAGTCGACGTGCCCCGGCGTATCGATGATGTTGATGGTGACATCGCGCCACTCGCAGGTTGTGGCGGCCGAAGTAATGGTGATCCCGCGCTCCTGCTCCTGCGCCATCCAGTCCATGATGGCGGTTCCCTCGTGCACTTCGCCGATTTTATGCGTGCGGCCCGTGTAGTAAAGGATGCGCTCAGTCGTAGTGGTCTTACCGGCATCGATGTGCGCCATGATGCCGATATTGCGCATTTTTTCTAACGGTACGGTGCGAGGCATAAAACTAACTCAAACAGCTTTCAGACAAGTATTTAATTACCAGCGATAGTGCGCGAATGCCTTGTTGGCTTCCGCCATGCGATGCACATCGTCTTTCTTCTTCACAGCGCCGCCACGCATATTGGAAGCGTCGTTCAATTCGTTGGCCAACTTTTCGGCCATGCTCTTATCCGGGCGCGTGCGCGCGTTTGTAATAATCCAGCGCAACGCCAAACTCACCCTGCGATTCTGCGGAACCTCGATGGGCACTTGATAGTTCGCGCCGCCCACGCGCCTGGTCTTCACTTCCAAAACCGGCTTGACGTTCTCGACAGCCTTCTTAAAGGCCTTCAAAGGATCGTCGCCCGAGCGCTCGCGAAGCGTCTCCATCGCCTGGTAGAAAATGCGTTGGGCGGTGGTCTTCTTGCCGTCCCACATCATCGAGTTCACAAATTTCTCGACCAGCGTCGAGTTGTAGAGCGGATCGGGAACAACTTCTCTCGGTTCAGGTCGTCTTCGGCGCGGCATATGCTCCTCTTACTTCTTCGCCCCTTTCGCCGGCGCCGCAGCACCGCCCTTGGGACGCTTGGCTCCATATTTCGACCGCCCTTGCTTGCGGTTTGCAACTCCCGCGGTATCGAGAGTGCCCCGCACCACGTGGTAACGCACGCCCGGTAGGTCTTTCACGCGACCGCCGCGGATCAGCACGATCGAATGCTCCTGCAGATTGTGTCCAACGCCCGGTATATAAGTGGTTACCTCGATTCCATTTGTCAGCCGCACACGCGCGACCTTGCGTAAAGCCGAATTAGGCTTCTTCGGCGTCGTTGTGTAGACGCGCGTGCAAACCCCGCGGCGCTGCGGACACGCCTGCAAGGCAGGGCTGGCTGTCTTGTACCGGGTCGCTTTCCGCCCCTTGCGCACAAGTTGGATAAACGTAGGCATACTTTCCTTCTTCCCGCAAGACGCGGCACACCGCCACGCTTCACAGGCCAATTCAACTTTGGTACCGCCCTTTCAGGGCTTCTTAAGCAGGCTCGAACACCGTCGGCTGCGATTGACTAATGCCACGAGGCTGATATAGCGTTTTCACCAGCCCCAACCGCGAGGGTAACTACTTCGGATATGGCCCATGCCAGTTGTCCAACGTGACTGATCCAGTAAACTGAACAGCTTATTGGTCCGGCAGCGGGGCCCGACTTCCGGCCGGATGCCTATTTCAGACATGGTAGCGCGGAAGCCGAAGAATCAACTCGCCAAACTTCTCTAGTCTAGAGTCGAACGATCTTGGCTGTCAACCGCCCGATCTCCAGCTACTTTATTAGGATACCCTATAGGCGAGAGATGCCGCCGCTCGAGTACATCGTCCCGCTAAGCACGTTTGTGGCAACGTTAGCGGTTCTGCTGGTTGGATTCATTTACAACAACAGCCGCATCAGCGATCTGCGAAGCGACATGAACCAGCGCTTTCAGGACATGAATCAGAGCTTTAACCAGCGCTTCGAGGACATGAACCAGAGCTTTAACCAGCGCTTTCATAGACATCAATCAGCGCTTTGTAGACATGAACCAGCGGCTTGAAGATCTTCGCGACCTATTCGATGCGAAGCTTGCTCGTCAGGAAGAAATGATGCTCTCTAAATTTGCGGAACTGGATAATCGGCTCATTCGTATCGAGTCGCACCTGAATCTGCAATGACTCCCATCGAGTACATCATCCCGCTTTGCACGTTCGCTGGAACACTAACCGTTCTGGTGGTTGGATTCATTTACAACAATAGCCGGATCAGCGATTTACGGAGCGACCTAAATCAGCGCTTTCAGGACATCAATCAGCGTTTTCAGGACATCAATCAGCGTTTTCAAGACCTCCGTGACCTTATTGACGCGAAGCTCGCACGTCAGGAAGAAATGATGCTCTCAAAGTTCGCAGAGCTGGATAATCGCCTAACGCGCATCGAGTCGCACCTGAATTTGCACTAAGGACGAGCAAAGCGCAGAAAAAACCGGCTGACCGAGTTAAACCCGATCAGCCTTTTAGTTTGGGTTGGAGGAGAAGTACTGACGAAAACTCGTGCCGCGCAAGCACCTGCGCCGCGAATCCAATTCCTTGCGTATTAAATTTTCTTCAGTATGCGGCATACCCGGTCGTGCTGTCAACATGAAATTCGCAGGTCTGGCGAAGGAGAGCAATAGAACGGCCGAGACCACTACATCGATGTGGCTCGTGAACCCCTGTTGCTGCCAGTACTCGCGCTGGCAACGGGCGTTCTGGTCGCGCACTTTTTCTTTTTCAAACTGCCCGATCTCATCGTTCCCGCTGCTCTGAGCGTCCTCTGTCTGGCTCTCGCGTGCCGTGTTACACGTGCGCGCCGGATGCGTTTGGCTGCGATTTGCTGTGCCATGGCGCTGGCCGGCATTGCGGCGCAGGTGGTGCACCGCCAGGGACGGACGCCGCGGCTCAACGCCGACGATGCCGAAACCGTACTGCTCTCCGGATGCGTTACCAACCCTCCCGTGTTCTCTCCGAACCGGGAGCAATTCACGCTGCAGTTAGCGCCGAAAGCCTCGGCCCGGATCTCGGTGGTCTTGAAACCCGGCGAAAAGCTTCCGCTGCAGTACGGGCAGCAGGTTGAGGCAGCCGCAAAAATACGTTTGCCGCGCAATTTCCAGAATCCCGACTCCTTCGATTACGTCGGCTACCTTGCCGCGCAACATATATATTGGATGGGGTCGGTCTCAAGCCCCACCGGCATCCGTACGCTGCCGGGCCGCTGTGGCTCGCGGCCTCTGGCATGGCTTTACACCGTCAGAACGTGGGCGCTCGACCGTCTGACGAAGCTCTACCCGGACGATCTCCACACCGCCGGGCTCTTGCAAGCCACGTTGATCGGCGAGACCACGGGCGTAGAACGGCAGTGGACCAGCGATTTCCGCGTAACCGGGACATATCATGCCATCGTAATTTCCGGTCTGCACATTTCGGTATTGGCCCTCACGCTGCTGTGGGGTTTGCGTCTGCTTCGCGTGAAACGCGTTCCGAGTTTGTGCATAGCTGCCGCAGCGTGTTGGCTTTACGCATTCATTTCAGGTTTCAATTCACCCGCTGTCAGGGCGGCCGCCGGATTCACGCTCTTTATGGGCGCCAACTCTTGCTTCCGAAAAGCGCGAACCATCAACTTACTCGCGGTTGTAGGCATTCTCTATTTGGCTTGCGAACCCGACCAACTGTTCGATCCCAGCTTCCAACTCTCTTTTCTTTCCGTCGCCATCATTGCGGTATTTGCGATTCCCGCTATGGAGCGTTTCACTGAACCTCTCCAAGCATCTATAAAACGCTTCGATCAGGTGAGTTACGATCCGCAGGTCGAGGCCAAGGCCGCACAATGGCGCGTCGAGCTCCGTCTGCTGGCCGAGACCCTTCGCGTCTGGACCGGTTGCTCCCGCGGAGCCGCGCGGTTCCTGGTCTCAAAATCCGCTTGGGTCGGGAGGCTTGCGGCGGAGGCCGTTATCGTCTCCGCTTGCATCCAGTTCGGCCTCGCGCTTCCGATGATCAGCTATTTCCACCGGCTATCGGTCACCGGCCTCACAGCTAACGTGATCGTGATCCCGCTTCTGTTTTTCGTCATACCAGTCGGCTTCGCCTCTATCGTCACCGGTTTACATTCGCTGGCTGTGTTAACCAAGTTTCTGCTGCGCGCCGCGGAATTGGTGGCGAGCTGGCACGTCCGCTTCGAGCCGCCCTGGCGCATGGCTGCGCTACCTTTCTGGATAGCTTTTGGCTTCGCGGTTTCGCTGATCTTCCTCGCGATCGCGATCCGACGACGCCATCTGCGCGCACCAGCGTTCCTTTCAGCACTGCTGCTCTTCGGCGTCGTGGTTTGGCAGCCCTGGAAGCCGCAAATTCTCCCGCGCATTCTGGAGCTCACCGCGATCGATGTCAACCAGGGCGACAGCCTCTTGCTGGTTTTTCCCGACGGCGAAACGATGTTAGTCGATGCCGGCGGCTTCCCAGGCATGGAACGCATGGCGCGGAAGCCGCAGATCGACATTGGCGAAGATGTGGTCTCGCCTTATCTGTGGAGCCGCCGCATCCATCGTCTCGATTACGCCGTCCTCACCCATGGCCACTCCGATCACATGGGCGGCCTGGCAGCTATTCTCGACAATTTTCGTCCGCGCGCTTTATGGATTGGCGCGGAACCCTCGAGCGCCGAGTGGAGGAACATTCAGCAGCACGCCGTCGCCGACCATGTTCCCATTTTGGCGCTCACCCGCGCCTCACTACCTGTAACCATCGGCGGAGCGCATGTGCGGATCCTGGCGCCTTCGAGTGATTACGTCGCGGGGCAAGCCGCGAACAATAACGATTCATTGGTCCTTGAAGTGGCCTATGGCCGCCGCAGCATTCTGCTCACCGGGGATGCCGAACGCCCGGTTGAAGATGACATGATCGCCAGCGGCCAACTTCGGTCCGTTACCTTGCTCAAGGTTGGTCATCACGGTAGCAGGACCTCGTCTTCGGAAGAATTCCTGGGCCAGGTCAATCCTCAATTCGCCATCATCTCAGACGGCTACAAGAACCAGTTTCACCACCCGCACCCGCAAGTTCTGGAACGTTTGGCTGAACACCATGCCGGCGTGTTTCGGACCGACCAGCACGGACTGATCACCTTCCGTACGGATGGCGAGAAGGTGAAACTCGAAAGCTTTCGCTAAGAACAATTCGAAAACTGTCTAGAATGAGAACGGAGGAATTATGGCAAGCAATAATTCTGGCAGCGCAATTGGCTGGTTTATCAGCGGTGCGGTTTTAGGCGCCGCGGTAGCGCTATTGATGGCACCCGAGGCCGGCGTTCGCACGCGCCGCAAATTAGGGGAACAAGCGGAGCGCGGGCGCAAGAGCCTCATGGAATCCGGCCAGGAGATCTTTGAGCGTGGCCGCGAGCTGTACGAGCGCGGGCGTGAGATCGCCCAAGAGGCGGCAGAAATGTTCGAGCGCGGCCGTAAGATCGCGGAGAAGACGGCCGAGGAACGCACCTAAAATCTCCCCAGCCGCATCAAAGAACAGTTCCACAATCCTATGTCTGCCCTCGCCACTCCGCCTACTAAGATCGCGCCATTTGCGAATGAGCCGTACACGGATTTCGCCAAGCCGGAAAATGCGCAGCGCATGCGTGCGGCTCTCACTAAGGTCCGCTCCGAATTTGGCGAAGAATACGATTTGCTGATCGGCGGTGAACGTCGCCGGTCGTCATCGAAGCTCGAATCTGTTAATCCGTCTAAGCCCTCGGAGATCGTAGGCATTCACCAAAACGCCTCCGAACAGGATGCGCGCGATGCGGTAGAAGCGGCGTTCGATTCTTTCCCGCAATGGAGCGGAGTTCCCGCTCAAGAGCGTGCCGAGTATCTGCTGCGCGCAGCCGAAATTCTTCGCGAGCGCAAGTACGAGTTTGACGCTTGGCTCGTTTTTGAAGCGGGCAAGACTTGGGCCGAAGCCGAAGGCGATGTGTCGGAAGCCATCGATTTTTGCGAATATTACGCGCGCCAAGCGCTCAAACTCGCGAATCCCGAGCCTGTGGTTCAACTGTCCGGCGAGCGTGACGAGATGGTCTACTTGCCTCTTGGAGTGGGCATTGTTATTCCGCCCTGGAACTTTCCGCTGGCCATCCTCGCTGGCATGGCGACCGCTGCGCTGGTAACCGGCAATACCGTAGTGATCAAGCCCTCGAGCGATACTCCGACGATTGCAGCCAAATTTGTAGAGGTTTTGCTCGAAGCTGGTTTCCCGGCAAAGAGCTTTTCTCTTCTCACCGGACCTGGCGGCATTATCGGCGATGTCCTGGTCTCGCATCCGAAGACGCGCTTCATATCGTTCACCGGATCTCGCGACGTTGGCCTCCACGTGAATGAGCTTGCCGCCAAGACACCGAAGGGGCAGCTCTGGATCAAGCGCGTCGTGGCGGAAATGGGCGGCAAAGACGCCATCGTCGTCGATCGTGAGAGCAACCTCGATCAGGCTGTACTCGGGGTCCTTCATTCTGCGTTCGGCTACCAGGGACAGAAGTGTTCCGCCTGCTCCCGCGCGATTGTCGACCAAGCCGTGTACGACGAATTCCTAGACAAGCTCAAAACCAAAGCGGAGGCGTTGACCATCGGTCCTTCCGATGACGTTGGCAACTACATGGGCCCGGTGATCAATGCTCGCGCCAAGAATTCCATACTCAAGTACATCGAAACCGGCAAGCAGGAAGGCCGTCTGATAACGGGCGGAGCGCTTGGCGAGGGCGAAGGATATTTCATCAAACCGACCGTCATTGCCGACGTCGATTCGAAGGCCCGCATCTTCCAGGAGGAGATCTTCGGCCCGGTGTTGGCGGTAACGAAAGCGAAAGATTTCGATCACGCGCTGCAGCTTGCCAACGACTCGGAATACGGGCTGACTGGCGCGGTATTCACGAGCAATCCGGCCAAGGCCGAAAAGGCGAAGCGGCAATTCTTCGTCGGAAATCTCTACATCAACCGTAAATGCACGGGTGCGATGGTGGGGGCTCATCCATTCGGCGGCTTTAATATGTCCGGAACCGACTCGAAGGCCGGCGGGCCCGATTATTTGCTTCAATTCGTGCAGGCCAAATCAATCGCCGAAAAACTCGGTTAGACCGCTGCGGCGCTATACTCGATACTGCCCCGATGCGAAGGGGACTAACTAGTCACAACTCTAGGGTCGAACACGATCGACGCGACAAAAGGGAACCGTAAGGTTCCCTTTTCGTTGAATGCCGGGGACGCTTGAATCCGTCGAGGAATACCATTGGAAAATGCCGCGCCGCAGCCGGAAGCGAATGGGGAAGTCCTTGGAAGAAGAGACTGCAGAATCGGGCTTTGTCGTAAGACTTGAATGGGTGAAACGCGACATAGCTCTGGCGCTGCGAATGCTGCGTCGCGGGCCTACTGTCACGGCCATCGCGATTCTATCGCTTGCGTTGGGAATCGGAGCAAACACGGTCGTATTCACGCTCATGAAGCAGGTGGTGCTCGATTATTTGCCTGTCCCGGCGCCAGGCCAGCTGGTGATCCTCCATAGCGAAGAACCCGACATGGGGCATGTCTATGGGAATGGAATGAAGAGTAGTTTTTCCTATCCGCTGTATTGCGATCTGAATGCTGCGACTTCCAAGATCTTCCAAGGTATCTTGGCGCTTCGCTCGATTGAAGTCAGTCTTACGGGCCGAGACGCAACCGAAACCGTTCATGGCGATCTGGTTTCCGGAAATTTCTTTGAGGTGCTCGAGGTAGCGCCTTGGCGCGGTCGGCTGTTGACTCCGGGCGATGACCGAAATCCAGGAGCCAATCCCGTGGCTGTGCTCGCCTACGGCTTATGGAAGCGCGAGTTTGGCGGGGATTCGGGCATCGTCAATCGGACCATTCTCTTGAATAAGCATCCGTACGTTGTCGTGGGCATTGCACCGCCCCAATTCTACGGGATCGACGTGAGCTCGCGCGCCGATTTGTTCGTACCGATGTCGATGAAAGAAGAGATCGCAGCGGATGGGCGGCGGTTAGCCGACCGGCTGGACCACTGGGCGAGTCTTATAGGCCGCGTAAAGCCGGGCGTCACCTTTCAGCAAGCATCCGCAGGGCTACAGGCGATCTATCCGCCATTACGCGACCAGGACCTCGCGTATATGAAATCGCCTAGCGCAGCGTTCAAAAAGGATTTCTCGAAGAAAAAAATCGAGCTGAGTCCGGGCGGAAAGGGCTACGCCGATCTTCGCGACGAGCTGAGCAACCCGCTCCGAATTCTCATGGCGATGGTTGGGATCGTGCTGTTAATCACGGTTGTAAATGTCGCCAATCTGCTGGTGGCCCGCGGAGTGGCGAGGCAACGCGAAATGGCGATTCGCCTTTCGGTAGGCGCGGGCAAAGCAGTTTTGAGCCGGCAACTGCTGATTGAAAGCCTGGTGCTCGCGCTGCTTGGCGGCTTCCTGGGCGTCGTGGTCGCGTATTCGTGTACTCCTGCGCTGCTTCACCTGCTCAGTTTCGATTTGAGCGCAGCAAGCATTTCGGCCCAGCCGGATTGGCGCGTGTTGCTGTTCGCCGCGACGGTGACCTTTGTGGCCGGCCTGGGCTTCGGCCTTCTGCCGGCATGGCAATCCGCCCGGACCGATGTGGCTTCAGCGCTCAAGACAGAGAGCAGTTTCGGACACACCGGACACTCGGTTTGGCTGCGGCGAGCGTTGGTCATTGCGCAAGTGGCCTTATCTCTGATTCTCGTAACCGCGGCCATTCTCTTCAGCCGCAGCTTGCAGAATCTGCAAAAAATAGACGTCGGATTCAACACAGCGCATCTGGTGAAGTTTGAGGTGAATCCGTTCCAGGCAGGCTATTCGCAGCAGCGCATCAAGAGCTTCGGCGAAGAGCTTCGTCAAATGCTCACAACTCTACCCGGCGTGGAAAGCGCGGCTATCGCAACCGTGCCTCTGCTTGAAGATTCCTCTGAAGGCGGCAGCCTCACGGTGGAGGGCGCGCCCTCGCAGAGGGACAACGAGGACACTCGGAATTCTTATCTTCGGAATTCCGTCAGCCCCGGTTACTTTTCCACGATGCAGATTCCAGTAATTGCCGGGCGCCAGTTTCGGGAGTCGGACTCGCTGCCCACATCCAAAGTGGCGATCGTGAACGAAACATTTGTCAAACATTTCCTTGCCGGCAAGAACCCGGTCGGCATGCATTTCGGATTCGGCTCCGGACGCGTGGCGTTGGATCAGACCATCATCGGCGTGGTTGCCGACAGCAAGCACAGCACGATTCGTTCGAAGATTTCGCCGTTTGTATACTTGCCCTATTTGGCAGACGACCGTCTCTCCGCGCTCACCTTTTACGTGCGTGTTCGGTCCAGTGGGCAAGCCGCCATGCCGGCCATTCGCAACTTGGTCCATCGCGTCGATGCGGATCTGCCTGTTAACGAGCTCTCGTCGATGACCGACATTATCGATGAGTCGCTATTTGTCGAACGCAGCCTGGGCTTTCTCTCGATTGGTTTTGCCGCTATCGCAACTCTGCTCGCGATAGTGGGGCTGTACGGCGTGATGTCGTATTCGGTTACTCGCCGCTATCGCGAGTTAGGCATTCGTATGGCCATTGGCGCAAGCCCGAAGCGTGTCCTGGGCATGGTGTTGCGCGAAACGGCTTTCCTCGGTATCGCGGGGATCCTTTGCGCGATTCCCTGCGTGCTCGGAACGGCAACATACGTCCGTTCAGCGTTGTATGGAGTGCAGCCAAACGATCCAGCAGTCTGGTTTACCGCCGCCACGCTGTTGATGGCTGTCGCTCTTCTAGCCGGATTTGTACCCGCCTGGAACGCCGCGCGCATCGATCCTTATGCGGCACTCAGAGCCGAGTAGCTGTCCCGCGTAAGAGGCCCGCTTTAGTACGGTCTCTGCCCAACAATGTTTCCATAGGGCGCATAGTTACACACCCAGATCTCGCGCTTCGCATCGCGGACCATCGCGCAGCCCACGATCTTTGTGTCGCGCCAAACCAATTGCGTATAGTGCCCGCAAACGCCGGAACAACTATTCGCGGAGTACTGATAGTCCTTTGCTTCCGAGGCCCATGCGTCCACCACTTGCGCGGGCGTTGGCTCGAAGCCCGACGCTTCGAGCAGGTTCTCGCCATACTGGTGATCCGTCCGATGCTCGAACGCGCCTGTTGCGAGTAACGTATTGGCCCAATCTCGCGCGACCTTAGCCATATCGTTGGACCATACCAGAGGCGATACGCCGATCTTACTTCTCACCACGTTGTGTGCGGCCACGATCTCCTGCGCCACCAGAAGCGACGGATCGCGCGAGCCTTCTCCAGGCTGACCTGCCGCTTGCAACCCAAGTAGCGCAAGAGCTCCGAAGATTCGTGCGCCATCCTTAAACCGCTGCATACTGTCGCGAAGCTCCTACCAACACATGTCGGCCAGAGACGCGCAAGCTTTAGGAATTTTCTGTAATCGTCAAGCACAAGAGCCGCTCCCCTACACCCGCTTGGAACACCCCGGGCTAGCGTCGGAAGCTCGAGAGCAGATATTGCGGGAATATAGCCGGTCCCGTGTGCCTTAATGAAGAAGTGAACTGGAAGCTAGCGTCGGTTCTCGGGTTTGTTGGGCTGCTCCTCTGTATGTGTTACTTGGTTGCAACCGGTTCCTTTTTCGGTAAGGGAGCCATATCCATTACGATCCAGATCGCGGCGGCCATTATGATGATCTGGGCGCGCATAGAGTTCGGGTTGCGAAGCTTTCATGCTGCAGCCAACCCCACGCAAGGCGGATTAGTAACGGGCGGCCCTTACCGATATATCCGTCATCCGATCTATGCCGCGATCTTGTATTTCACCTGGGCGGGAATTGCGGCGCATTTCTCGATCCTGAATCTGGTGGTCGGTCTGGCTGCGTCGGGCATGCTGGCGCTGCGTATGCGCAGCGAAGAGATACTCGTTCAACGTACGTATCCGGAATACGCCGATTATGCGCATCGAACCGCGCGTGTTTTGCCTTTCCTGGTGTGATCGCTTGCAATTCGCAATCATCGCTGCTTTTCGCGCCTCGGTGCCAAGATTTCATGCCCGGTTTGATAGAACAAATGCAGAAGCGGCGGTAAGGAGGAACTTAACTTGACGCGGAAAACGGCTGCTATCACCGGAGTGGTCCTGTTCCTTGCCGGTTTGCTGCTTGGGTTTATTCCCCAGTATCTGAAAGCTTCGAGGGTCGCCACGCAGCTGGACGCGGCGCGTCTGGAAACCAAGCTGGCGCAGATTCGCGAGTTGAGTGCGCTGAGCTACATGGACGCGTCGAAGCTGAACTACGGATCGGCAGCCGAGGCCTCGGAGCGCATGTTTGAGATTGCGAGGGAAGTAGCCGGCAACACGAAGGATGAGAGCTTGCGGAACAGCCTCAACGGACTGTTGACGTTTCACGACACAGTCACAGGGAAATTGAGCGCTGCCGATGGGAGTGTGTTGACTCCGCTGCAACAGATTGTGCAGAAGACGCAAGCGGAATTGAAGCGTTGAATTATTTTCGCCGGACGGGTTTTCGAACTGTCGGCTGCACGGCGGCTAAGTGTAAAAGCGCCGCTGCGCCCGCATAGCGCGCAGCATCGTTGTCATCCGTTAATAGTGGAATCAGCGCATCGAGCAACGCCGGATTCCCCCTCTTCGCCAGCGCGTCCGCCGCAGCCGCGCGCACCCTCCAGCGGCGATCTGAGCACGCATCCCCCAACGCTTCTCCCGACTTTGGATCCGGATCGTTGGCCAGCTTCTCCGCCGCAGCGGCGAGCACTGGAGAAGTGTCGTCGTGCATTACTGTCTTCCAAGCCTCGTATCCGGCGCCGCCGAACGGAACAAACCCGATGCCGGTCTCAAAAATGAGCTTCTCTAACGCCTTGCGGTCCTTGAGTATTGCCATCTGCGATTGCACCAAACCTTGACTGCTCTTTTCTTTTCCCGTCAGCAGCGCATAGTAGACCTCGTAAGCTGCCGGATCTTTCAGAATGTAAAGCGCGTTCGCAGCCGCGAGCACAACTTTCACTTCTCTATCCTTTAGTGCCTCTCGTAATTTGGGGCGCGAAGAGCTGGCGCCCATCTGACCCAAAGCAGTCGCGCCTTCCACACGTACATCGACATTGCTGTCCCCAAGAGCGGTTTCGGCCATCGCTTGTGCTTTGGGATTCCCCGGCATCAAGCCAAGAGCGTGAGCCGCCGCGGCGCGTTTGTAAGGACTCTTGTTTTCAACTCCTTCTTTGAGAACAGACCAGGCTGTATCCACCGGCGTGGTTTCCGGCGGCGTCACAGCCGCCATGGTGAGCATAAGCAAGAGGAGAATCATGCGGCTGTCCCATTCTCGCAGGATTTCCGCAGAGGGCAGTGGCCAGCGAGCACATCACCACCGCAACCGCAGGTTCCGCCGGTCATAGCCGTTCTCAACCTGTTCGCATGAAACGCGCGAAGAGCTAGGTGCCTCAATTCTCTTCGAGAACGACACGTGCAAGCGCCGGTTTTTAATCCAAGCGCGAATCACCGTGAGGAGCGATGCCATACAGTCATCTAAGCACATCTACTCTTTATTGTAAAGTACTCTTTGTTACCTAAGTGATGAACATGCCGAGGGCTGCTGCCGTCATGATCGCCAACGTCGCCCAACCCAGAATCCGCAGCGACAGGGGGTTCACCCGTTCGCCCATCACCTTCGTGCTCGAGGTCAGCAGCAGGATCAATAAGATCAATGGCGGAGCCAGCAGACCGTTCAACACGGCTGACCAGAACAACATTTTCACGGCGTCCCATCCCAGGTATGTGAGAAACAGTCCAATCCCCATGGCGAGCGCAAGCACCGCGTAAAATCGTCTGGCGCCCCGCGGCTTGCGTTCCAATGTGCCGCGCCAAGCGGCCGCTTCCGTAATTGCGTATGCGCAGGAGCCAGCCAGGACAGGCACTCCCAGCATTCCCGTTCCCACCAGCCCCAGCGTGAATAGCAGATAAGCTGCGTTGCCGGCCAGTGGCCGCAGAGCCTCGGCAGCTTGTTTCGCCGTGGCAACGGTTGTCACTCCGTGAGAGTGCAGAGTGGCCGCCGTCGTCAGAATGATAAAGAGCATGATGAAGTTCGAGAAGAACATTCCGGTCAGCACGTCGACTCGCAAACGCCGGAGTTCGTCGTCGGTCGCGCCCTTCCGCTGCGCCAGGCTGCGGCCTTTCGCGCGTTCCTCCTCCACTTCCTGCGAAGCTTGCCAGAAAAACAGGTAAGGCGAAATGGTGGTCCCCAGAATTCCGACAATGATGGACAGCGATGCGCGCGACCACTCCATCCGGGGAACGATGGTGGCCCGCAACGCAAGCAGCCAGTCCACATGGGCGAAGAACGAGGTCAGCACGTATGCGGATAAGACCAGCGTCAGCCATTTGAACACGCGCGCAATCCGGCGATACGACGACCAGAACAGGAAGCTCACGATGGCAATGGCATAGATGGGTGTCCAAAAATAGCTGGTGATTCCGGTAAGCGATTGCGTTGCGTCTCCCATGCCGCCGAGATCGGCCGCAATGTTGAACACGTTCGCGACAATCAACAGCAGACAAGCAGTCCAAAGAACCCAGCGTGGATAGTGAAGCCGAACTACTCCAGCAAGCCCGCGCCCGGTGATCATGCCCAGGCGTCCGCACATCATTTGCACGGCGCACATCAGCGGGAACGAAAAGGGAGCCGTCCAAAGCAGCCCATAGCCGAACGCCGCTCCTGCTACTGAATAGGTTCCGATACCGGACGGGTCATCATCCGCGCAGCCGGTAATCAGCCCCGGGCCGAGGTCTGAAAAGAAAGCGTACAGGGGACTTTTCGGCGGAGCCAATTCAGCGCTCGGAGCGATCGTGCGTGGCTTCAAATGGGCATACCCGATTATTTCCTGGGGTGCAGCAGCGATGGAATTTCGTGAGCTTCCGCAGGCCCAGAGACGCGCGGCTGTTCGCTGCGAATTTGGTCTTGAATTGCCTGAAAAGGTCCAACAGAGTTGTAAGATCCGCGAGAAGGCCAGTCTTGAATTGCCTGCTCTAGATTACTGAGGCGCATGGCGAGCGGCGGCAGGGCGGAAAGTTCTTCCGGCCGATTCATGGTCTTCGCTTGCATTCGGCGAATGTAGTTTGGCAGCGCGTGAGGATCGTAACCGGCCGCAGCTATCGCGCCAACTGCAACTCGATCCGCATCCAGCTCGTATTGGCGGTGTGTTTTCAAAAATGCGATAGGCATGGTCACGTACTGGTCATCGCCGGCAAACCCAGCCGTACCGGCCACGAAAATGAGAGGAACGCTCGCCAGCTGCGCAACCTCGGCGCGCGTTGCCTGACGAATAGCCTGATGCTCCGCAATGTGAGCCATGGCATGGGCAAGCATTCCGGCCAATTCTGCTTCGTTATCTGCCGCGAGAATCAGCCGCGCCGGAACAAAAATAAATCCGCCCGGCAAGGAGAGCGGCTCACAAGTCGACCCGCCTCTTTGATCTGTGATGACACTGAATGTCCAGTTTTCAGGAGCATTTGGCATATGAGCCGCTAATCGGCGGCCCAGTTTCTCGACATAGTCATCTACGTCGGCCAAGCCGAGCGGGGTAGTGCGGCGGCGCGTTTGCAGCGCGAGTTGCTCGCCGAGCGCAGCCTCTTTTTCCGTGCTGTAGAAATGAGGGTCCTGGCTTTGGGGGCGATCCTGGGATTCTCTTGCAATCAGCAGCGCTCCCATGGCTTTGGCTTCTTCGTGAACACGCGCAAGCAGCGCTGGACCTTCCGCCCGATGATCCTGAATCGCGGCACGCGCCAAAGCCAGTTTCGCCTCCAAGCTGCACATCCGCATACCGCGACTCTGCGCTTTTTCGGCCAAATCCGTTAGCTTGGCCGCAGTCGCCGGGTTGAACTTTGCCTGAAGAGCGAACTCGGCGACAGCAATTTCGATGCGCGTATGAATCGTCTCGTTCGCGGTTTTCGCGAACAATTTTTCCAATCGCGCGCGTGCATCTATTGATTGAGAGTTGTCATGTGCTTTCGCTAACGCGCGGAGCAGAATCATGTAGCCTGCAGCCTCGCCATCAACGTCGCGACGCTGCCGGTCAAACAAGATAATGGCGGTGCGCGCCTCAGCCGCGGCGTCATCGCTGTTATCGTGCGCGAGCAGCCGGTCCGCGATGCCCAGATGCGCTTCCGGACATAATTTCCAGCGATCGGAAGCTTCTGAGGCGCCCCTCCGCTCATCATGCGCCGCCGTGTCGAGCCGATCAAGCGAAACGAGCATGCTTTCGCTCTTCCCCAGCATTCGCGCGTAACCCTCGCCCAGGCTCTGCTCTTTAAAGAGAGCCCCGGCGCTCTGATAACTTTGCAGCGCATCCATCAAACGGCCCTCGAGGGCGTCGACGTCGCCCAATCCTTCGAGCGCTTCCGCTTGTCCTTCCTTCGAGCCAAAGGAGCGCGCTTCGGAAAGCGCCTGGTTAAACATCTCCGCGGAGGGCCGGAGGTCCGCCATCGTAAACGCTAGTGCGGCGCTGTCCGAATCGATCGCCATGCGTGTGACGGAAGCGCCATCGGAGGCGCGCCACGCACCGGCATCCTTTTCTTTCGCCTGCTGCAGGTGCTTTTCGCGAATGTCAAGCAGCGCCAAACCCTCCAGGATGTTGCATTCTTCGAAACGATTGTGCGTTTCGCGCGCGATGCCTAATCCCTGCTCATATGCTTGCCGGGCTTTCGGGAGATCTCCTCGTACAACGGCGACATTTCCATCCACTCTCAGCACACGTACCATGTAGTTGCTGTCGCCTAATTGTTCGCAGACGGCTTGGGCCTGCTGCCGCGGCCCGTCGGACTCCTCGACGCGTCCCAGATAAATCAGCAGACCTCGTTCGAGCAAGCGGGCTTGTGCATACAGAGCGCGGAGGCCGGCGCGAGACGACAGCTGCGCCGCCTCTCGCGTGACCTTGAGCGCCTGCTCATAATCCGACCAAGCTCCCAAGATTCTGGCCTTTTCCAAATCGAGGTCGGCCGTCGGGCCTCCGTTCGCCCGAGCCGCGCGGTCGAGAACTGCGAGGCCGGCATCTGCCTTTCCCGTCCGAGACAAAACGTCCGCCAGCTGAACCGCGTAATCATGGTTACCGGGAAATCCCGCTGCTAGTTTTGAATAGGCACTCGCCGCATCTGCGTACTCGAACGAGACTTCGTGAAACCAGCCGGCAATCTCCAATTGCTCTTCTTCACGCAACCGCTTTCCCAGCCGCAACGCAATTTCCGCTTCACTACGCGCCTTCGGCAAATATCCGAGATTAGAGAAAGCGCGAGAAAGCTTCAGGTGAAGGAGCGGCGAAGATGGCTCGATTGCAATCGCCTTCTCGAGCAGCGACGAAGCCGAGATGGGATCGAAGGCTTCCAACCGGTCGACAACTTCGGAGTACAGCCGGATAGAGGCGGGATTATTCAGTTCAGGATTCGGGAACGTCTGGTTTCGGGGGCCGCCATGTCGAAGCGCAACGAACAAGGCAAATCCGCAGGCGATCAGGCCTAACGCGATAAACAAGGACCAGCGTGGAACCCGTCCCGGCGCGATCTTCGCCGAATCCGGCGTGGGTAGCTCAATCTCTTGCTGAGATTCCAGGACAGATCGGAAGACAGGTACATACCCGCCTTTCGGGATCTCGATGCGAACCGGATCGTGGCGTCCGTCGGCTTGGTAATACGATTCGAGTTTGGCGCGCAAACGCCGTGCGGCATTGCGAACGATCGAATCCGAATTACCGTTAAAAGACGTCTCGCGACCGAAAATTTCGACCGCGATCACCGCTTCTTTTAACCGCCCGCTCTCATTCGCGAGCGTACTTTCCACCGAAAATTTCAGAAAACTGCTGAGCCGCTCGCTTTCCGAAAAGTGGCTCGATGCCAGTACGCGCTGTAACTCAGCCCGGACGGCGTCATGCGAAGCTGCTGAGCGCTCCTCCGGTGACACTGGCGACATATTTCAGGGTAGATTCCAAGTCTACCGGAACAAACCTGAAACGGGCAATTGGTCCGCCGAAGTAATGGTACTTCGGAGTCTTACTCTGGGCCGTCACATACCGTTGCGAGACGGTCTGCCACCTTGTTCACGCCTCGATGCGGGCGCAAACTCTTGTCCAGTACCCGCAAAGCTTAATAAAAATTATATGAATCGATTCGCTCTCTTCTCATTGTTTGTCGCCGGTTTTGCCGGCGCCTCTCACGCGGCCAACATCTCCTGGATCAATCCGGCCAGCGGCACCTTTCAAACAGCATCGAACTGGAGTCCGGCAACCGTACCCGGCACGGCGGACACAGCCGTTTTCGGGTCCACCGCGTCGCTGATCGCGCCGATCACGGTCACCTTCGCCGCCAGCATAACCAATACCGCATTGGACGTTCAAGACGGCTCGCCAACTTTTAGCATCGGAAGCGCCAATACCTACACGCTTACCGAACCGCTTACTTCTGGCTTTTCGGTTTCAGTAGGCGACTTCAGGTCGGGCCATGGCGTGAGAGGGAATGCAACTTTGACTGTGGGCAGCGGTACTCTTGCCGCGCAGGGCGTCGCCATCGGTCTCGCGGGAACTGGGACGCTCAACGTGAACAACGGCGCCAAGCTAACCAATGCCGACAGGCTGTCTATCGGCGCCGGCGTGAATCAAACCGGAACCTTGAACATCGCGAGCGGGGCGACCGTGACCAGCAGCAACACCACCGACGCTAATACGATTGGAAATCTTTCCGGCAGCACCGGAACGGTAAACGTCACCGGTGGAACCTGGACCACAAATTCAGGTCTGTTCGTAGGCTCCCTGGGTACCGGGAACCTCAACGTCAGCGCCGGCGGCTCCGGGTCCAACGTCGGGGTAATGGCTATAGGCGCGCCTAGCGGCGGCCCCGGGACAGTGATGCTTACCGGCACTGGAACTTCTTGGGCAAGCTCAGCCACAACAGGCGCTGGGCAAGTCAACGTAGGTGACGGTGGCACCGGCTTTCTAACGATCACCAACGGAGCGACGCTCAGCAGCGCCAAAGGAAACTCGGGAAGCGCTTCGAGCGGCATTATCGGTTTCAGCGGCGGTACGGGGACTGCTACGGTCTCGGCAGGCGGAAGTTGGACGCAAGATGGCGGTCTGCGGGTCGGTTTTGGCAGCGGCACAAATGGAACGCTGAACATCCTGAGCGGCGGAAAAGTGAGCAGCGTCTCCGGCTCCGTCGGTTATCAGGCCGGTTCGAGGGGCACGGTGACGATTTCAGGCACGGGCTCGTCTTGGACAAACAGCAGCACTCTGGATATCGGGACGGCGGGTACCGGAACACTCACGGTCGCAAATGGCGGGACAGCAAGCGGGACCACCATCACGGTGGGATCGACTGGGACGCTGAACAGCGCCGGGTGAACGCTGACCGGGAATGTCGTGTAACGGCGGAGTAGTTCTTGGCGATGCGCCCGGCAATCTGACCATCAACGGAAGCTACACCAACAATGGAACGCTCACTTTCCTGATTGCGGGCAGCACGCCTGCCAATTACTCGCAGCTGTTTATCAACGGCGCGGGATCGGTAGGTACATTCGGCGGCACCATCGATTTCGATTTCATCGACCGCTACGCTCCGACGACGGGCACCACGTTCGATTTCATTATGGGCGAAAGCGGCGGTACGACCGTGTTTCCCGCGGGCGCAACCTATGAGTATATGGGCCTCGCGCCTGGTTATCAGTACGCGATTCAGTCGTCGAACGGCCCGAATGGCAGCTTCGATATCGTCTCCAGGAACAATGGCGTCTCGACCAGCGCGACTCCGGAGCCAGCGCCTTTTCTCCTGGCCGGCGTCGGTCTGATTGCATTAGCGCTGCTGCGCGCCGCGCGCCGCAGCAATCATCGATAGAGTAATAAGTCCGCCAACGAGTTCCGCCGCACGCCATATTCACAGCCCCGGGCTGTCGAGTGCTACTATCCTAAAAACGCCCCGGCACTAAATCCGGCATCGTGAAGGAACTATCTCACGTTCTATGCATCTTCGTCTTTGGTGTGTCGCTCTCCTTGTCGCGGGTATTGCGTGGCCTCAGACCGCCCGCACGTCCAGAACTCAGCAACCGAATACGCCGCAACCCAGCACGGCGCAGACATCGCCGTCAGGCACGCCGGGAGTCGCGTTCATCCGTGAACAGTATTCGAAGTACGAATACCGCATTCCCATGCGCGACGGCATCAAGCTGTTCACCGCGGTCTACATTCCGAAGGATGTCGCCTCCGACGCGCGCACCTATCCGATCCTGCTGACGCGCACGCCCTACGCGATTGCTCCATATGGTGTCGATCAGTATCCAGCGAATCTCGGTCCTTCCGAGCTTTTCGCTCGCGAGAAATTCATCTTCGTTTATCAGGACGTGCGCGGCCGCTACATGAGCGAAGGCGATTTCACCATCGCTCGCCCGCAGAAGCCGCACAAGAATGGTCCGAAAGATACAGATGAAAGCACGGACGCGTACGACACTATCGACTGGCTTATCAAGAACGTCCCAGGTAACACCGGGAAAGTCGGCATCTGGGGCGTCTCACAGCCCGGTTTCTTCGCCACTGCGGCGCTGATCGATTCGCATCCCGCGCTGGTGGCGGTTTCGCCGCAAGCTCCCGTCACCGATTATTTTCTCGGCGACGACATTTATCACAACGGCGCTTTCATGTTGGCTGCGCGCTTCAGCATGTATACCGGTTTTCGTCCCCGCGGAGACGAGCCAGCGCCGCCGGCTCGAGCCCTCCCGTTCGACTATGGAACTCCCGACGGATACGATTTTTATCTCTCTCTGGGAACGCTCGCCAACGCTGACGAAAAGTATTTCAAACACGCGAACCCATACTGGACCATGAACGTCGAGAACAACACTTATAACGAGTTCTGGCAGGCGCGATCGGTCTGGAAATATCTGCAGAATGTCAAACCCGCGGTCATGCTGGTGGGCGGCTGGTACGACGCCGAAGATCCACGGGGCCTGTTTCGCCAATACAGATTCATGGAGAAACACTCGCCGCCCACCGACTGCCTGGTGGTCGGGCCGTGGACACATGGCGGATTCGCGCGCGGCGACGGAGACCGCGTCGGCAACATCAGTTTTGGTTCGAAAACCGCCGTCTATTTCCGCGAGAACATTGAATTTCCCTTCTTCCTTTATTACCTGAAAGGCCGCGGGGATGGCAAAATGCCGAAGGCCTGGGTTTTCGAAACAGGCGTGAATCAATGGCGGCGTTTTGATTCATGGCCACCCAAAGAAGCCAAGAGCGCCAGCTTGTTTCTCGATGAGAAAGGCAAAATTTCCTGGACGCGGCCGGGCACGCAAGCGCACGACGAATACATCTCCGATCCGGCAAAGCCAGTTCCCTACATTGGCCACGTCCTCATGGGAATGCGCTACGACTACATGACCGAGGATCAGCGTTTCGCCGCCACGCGTCCCGACGTGCTGGTCTATAAAACCGAACCGCTCGATCATGACGTTACCGTCGCCGGTCCCATCTCGGTGGATCTCAAAGTTTCGACGAGCGGAACCGATTCGGATTTCGACGTGAAGCTGATCGACGTTTTTCCCGCTAATTATCCCGACTACACAGCGAATTCTTCCGAGCCGGGCGCACCTACAGCGGCGGCCGCACGCGCGCTCCCAGCCAACGCCATCCAATTAGGCGGATACGAAGAACTGATCCGCGGCGAGCCGTTCCGCGGCAAGTATCGCAAGGGGTTGGAAGCGGGAGTGGCCTTTAAGCCTGGTCAGCCCGAGCGCATAACTTTCCAGATGCCCGATATTCTCCACACGTTCCGCGCCGGCCATCGCATCATGGTTCAAGTCCAGAGTTCCTGGTTCCCGTTGACGGACCGCAATCCACAAAAATTCGTCAACATCACGAATGCATTAAGCACAGATTTCGTCAAAGCGACGGAGCGTGTGTATCTGGGCGGGGAGGACGGCTCTCGAATTCAGATCTTGGTCTTACAGTAAGGGCTGGCGGCACACAGGATGCGATGGCTGAAAACCTCGTTGCGCAAGCAGCGTCATTGGTTTCGCGTGAGGCCTAGAATGAAGGTAGCCTGATGAGACTCAAAACGGGAGGACGCTATGGCTTTCAGTACCGACGAAGTTCGGGCCAATCGCGATTACTTTGTTCATAAGCTTCGCGCGGAAAAGCAGCGGAACGATGTTTTGCGCGCGGTCGAGGGTGGAGCGTACGATTTCGCCCTTCTGGACACGCGTGGTAGAGAGGCCTTCACCAGCGGCCACATTCCAGGCGCGCTCTGTGCACCTGCGGATGAGCTGGAACAACTCATCGCTGTGCTGCCCAAGGATCGGGAAATTGTGACCTATTGCTGGGGGCACGACTGACAGCTCTCCGCGAAGGTGGCTCTGCAGTTGGCAGAGCGAGGATTTCTGGCGAAGGAGCTGAACGTGGGTTGGAAGGAGTGGACGTCCAATCGTCATCCGGTGCACCAAGGGAAAGCGGACGGCTTCCGATGCGAATGCAGTAAATGAATCGAGCGTTCGCTGAAAAGCTGGCACCGGTTGTGTTAGCGGATACGGACGGACGCGAGGTACGGCTCGGCTCGCTTTGGGAGCGGGGTCCGGCGGTGCTCGTTTTTCTTCGTCATTATGGGTGAATTTTCTGCCGTGAGCACGTCGCGCAGTTGCGCGAGCATGAGAGTAATTTCACCGATGCGGGGGCTCAGCTTGCGGCGGTAGGGTTGGGCGATCCTACTTACGCAAAGTTCTTCCGGGAAGAGAGTGGGATTGCTTTTCCGTTGCTGGTGGATGAGAAGCGAATTGCTTACAGGGCGGCAGAGCTTAAGGCCGGCAGCCTTCTGCATCTGCTTCGACGCGACAACGCCGAAGCGCGGGCGCGCGCTCGTTCCGCAGGACACCGGCAACACCGACGAGGCCAAAACCCGTTTCAACTTGGAGGAAGTTTTGTGTTTGGTCCGGGAAACCGCGACGTGTATGCTCATTTGAGCAAGACGTTCGGCGACAACGCATCGCCGGAGGCGCTTCTGCAGGCTGTACGGGATCTGCGGTTTTAGCGGGCTTCGAGGGCGAGCACAGCGTAGCCGGTGGCGGCGTCGGTCATGAACCGTCCGGCATCGCTCGCAAGATCGCGCTTTTTGTTCAGCGAAGACGCGCCCCACGAACCGTCTTCATCCTGATGACGTGCAAGCCACACGCGTCCCCTCATCAACGCTTCGCGAGAAAGGCGGGCGTGTACTTGCTTGAGCGCTAATACAATTAGCCCTGTGGCGTACCCATCGCTGTTTTTATCTTGCGGCGTGTGGTCTGAGCGGACCCACGTTCCTAAAGTAGGCAAGCTCCAGCCGCCGTCGGGCTGCTGCTGTTTGACGATGGTGTCGATCAGCTGACGTTTCTCGCCATTCGAAAGCAGTCCGGGCAGCTTGCCGGATGCCCACAGCAGAACGATTCGGTTCAACAAAGATTGTGAGGCATACTCTCGCTTCAGATAGGATCGAAGCAGTTGGAGGTTGGCTTGAATACCTGGATTCCGCCGGTAATTTCCGGGGGCCCAGCCTACGGCCAGCGCCATGAACGTCGCACCTTGATATTGCGATTCGGCGGCTTCCCAGGGCTCAAGATGAAAGAGCTGCCAATCCCAAGCCCCAGCGCGATCGCCGGACTTTATCTGCAAGGTCCACGCCGCATTAAAGGCAGCTTGGGCAACCGGATCGAGACGTTTCCGCTGTGCAGCATTGCCGGCGAGAATCAGCGCATTGAGGACAGCTTCGGTTGAGCGAGACTCTTTCGACTTGCCGGGACCCGACTTCGCATCCAGATAATACGGTTGTACGTCTGCCCATAACGAGACTCGTTTCTGTACGCTCTGTAGCATGGCACGTTCCGGGGCAGGTATATCCTTTTCGTCGAGAGCGGCGCTCAACTTGGGACGGGAGAGCGCGTACGGCAACATGGTATGGCACGACACGCAAACCGTTTCGTGGTCGCGCTGGGACTTCGGCCAACTCTCCCACCATGCCGCGCGACTATCAAGGTACTTGGCGGCTGTCGCGGCACTCCACTCCGCCGCATCGGCAGAAGATCCGCGCACGGCGCAGGCAAGGAGAGCCAGAGATACAAGGAAGGACTTCAGGAACATTTATTCGGCTTTCACAAAATACCCGGCTACTCTCCAGACGCCGTCTTTCTCCTGTGTCGCGGCAACGGTTTCAATGAAAGAACCGGAATCGAAAGTGGCGTGGTATTGGAAGACAACATATTTACCTGGCGGGGCGTTGGGAAGCGTTTCGGTGTATTGAGCGCTCTTCAACTCGCGAGATTTGAGCTTACCGGTCTCATCGCGAACGGTTTTTATGGTTTGTTGCCACTGATCTTTCGTGACCTGCGATTTGAGCATCGCGGCCGCCTGGTCCCAGCTTTCGGCGTACTTGCCGGCGTCGACTAAGCCAAGCCACGCTTCGGTAGGCTTCTGAGCGGCTTGCTCAGGCTTGTCTTGAGCGAAAGCGGTGGCGACTATCGAGGTCAACAGAATGAAGGTTATTCGCCGCATTTTGCACCCCTTCCAGCTTAGGCTATTATCGTCTAGCGAGGAGCCAGAGATATGCCGGAGAGCGTCAGGACAGCCCCGGGCACTGCGCCAGCTAAGGCGCAACCCGAATTCCTGATCATCGATCCGGGACCGATCGCTCGCAACGCGTGGCTTCTTCGCCGCGCGCTGAATGCCGCTTACGAGGACAACTGCTTTGGTATCGCAAAAGGCGCGGCTTATTCCTTCCTGCTGTCGCTGTTTCCGGTGCTGACCACAATCACCTCCATTCTCATTCAGGCGAACGCGCAGGCCGTGGTGAATGTCATTCGGACGTTTATCGGGCAAGTGGTTCCTCCCGGAACGGCAGAAATCATCCTCTCGCGGCTGCACGAAAAAGGCGCGAAGCCGATTTCGCTATCGATCGTGGCCATTCTCTTATCTTTATGGGCCGGATCCGGCGCGATGATCAGCCTGATGGAAGGCTTTCAAGCGGCTTACCGCATTCCGTCGGGGCGGCCGTTTTTGAAACAGCGCGGGATGGCGATTTTTCTGGTCCTGATAGCGGCGTTCCCCTCAGTCGGCGCTTCGTCTTTGATCATTTTCGGCAATCGCCTGGAGACGCAGTTCATCCACTGGATCGGCGTTGCAGATATCAGGCCGTCGGTCGAGCTGGCGTGGCGCATAGCCCGGTACGTATTGGCCTTTTGCACGACGACGTTCGTCACGGGGCTGCTGTACTTTTTCGGGCCCAATCACCGGCCGGAGCCGAAGCGGGTGAAGGGGGTGACCGCGTCGCGTTTTCTGAGGGTTTGGCCCGGCGCGTTTGTCGCGACAGTGTTATGGCTGCTCGCGACAGCGGGCTTCGCCTGGTACGTGGGGCACGCGAACTACAACATCGTCTACGGCAGCATCGGTACGGTGATCGTGCTGCTAATTTGGCTTTACCTGATTGCATGCATTGCGCTGATCGGATGTGAATTCAACGCGGAGCGCGAACGCGTCGACACGATACCCGTTCTACAGTAAAAGCTAAGGGCAGTGCCTTTTAAATTAGTTATCGACTATCAACCGCGCGGCGACCAGGCGAGCGCGATTGAACAACTAACTCGCGGTGTGTTTGACAGCGAGAAGCACCAGGTGCTGCTGGGCGTAACGGGATCCGGGAAGACTTTCACGATGGCCAAACTCATCGAGGCGGCCAATCGCCCCGCACTGGTTCTCGCGCACAACAAGACCCTGGCCGCACAGCTGTATCACGAGTTCAAGAGCTTCTTTCCGCAGAACGCAGTGGAATACTTCGTCAGTTACTACGATTATTACCAACCAGAAGCTTACATTCCTTCCGGCGATATCTACATTGAGAAGGAAGCGACCATCAATGATGAGCTGGACAAACTGCGTCTATCGGCGACGCGTTCTTTATTCGAGCGCCGGGATTGCATCATCGTCGCCAGCGTGAGCTGCATTTATGGACTGGGTTCGCCTGAGGCGTACTACGGCATGCTGCTCATGCTTGAAAAGGGGCAACACATCAGCCGCAAAGAATTGTTGCAAAGACTGGTGGAGATCCTCTATGCGCGGAGCGATCACGATTTCCGGCGCGGCACATTCCGCGTTCGCGGCGATGTGATCGAGCTTTACCCGACGTATGACGACAATGCGTATCGCATTGAGCTATGGGGCGACGAGATCGAATCTCTGAGTCAAATCGATCCGCTGCTGGGCCAGGTGAAACAGACCTACTTACGGCTGCCCATCTATCCGAAGACGCATTATGTGATGGACGCACCGACCCGGCAGCAGGCGATGCAAAGCATCGAAAACGAGTTGCAATGGTGGCACAAGGAATTGGAAGCGAGCGGCAAGCTGATTGAGGCGCAGCGGCTGTACCAGCGCACGATGTTCGATCTGGAGATGATCAAGCAGATCGGATACTGTCACGGTGTGGAGAACTATTCGCGGCATTTCTCCGGGCGTCTTCCGGGAGAAGCGCCGCCGACGCTGCTCGATTATCTTCCGAACGATGCGCTGCTTTTTATCGATGAAAGCCACCAGACGGTTCCGCAGTTGCAAGGGATGTATCACGGCGACCGGTCGAGGAAAGACGTGCTGGTGAATTACGGCTTCCGGCTGCCGAGCGCGCGGGACAATCGTCCATTGACCTTCGAGGAATTTGAGAACCGGGTGAACCAGGTTGTCTACGTTTCGGCGACGCCCGGGCCTTATGAGCTGACCAAATCGGCGGGGGTGGTTGTGGAACAGATCATTCGACCCACGGGGTTGATCGATCCGCCGATCGAGGTTCGCCGGATAAAGGGACAGGTTGACGATCTGCTGCACGAGATCCGCGTGCGCGCGGAGCAGAACGAACGGGTACTTGTGACCACGCTGACCAAGCGCATGGCCGAGGATCTGGCCGAATACTATTCGGAGGTCGGGGTGAAATGCGCGTACCTGCATTCGGAGGTGAGCACGCTCGATCGAATCAAGATTCTTCGCGATTTGCGTCGCGGCTCATACGATGTTTTGATCGGAGTGAATCTGCTTCGAGAAGGACTCGACCTGCCGGAAGTTTCGCTGGTCGCGATCTTGGACGCCGATAAGGAGGGGTTTCTGCGATCGAGCGGCTCGCTGATTCAGACCATCGGACGGGCGGCGCGAAACGTGCGGGGCTGCGCGATTTTGTATGCGGATGTTTTGACCGAAAGCATGCAACGCGCTATGCGCGAGACGGAGCGCAGGCGCTCCATTCAGCACGCCTACAACGAAGCCAATAACATAACACCGCAAAGCATTATCAAGCCTATCGATATGAGCCTTATTGCGGTGGCGGAAGCCGATTACGTGACGGTTCCGCTGGACATGGAGGCAGAATCCGAGATAGACTTAACACCCGAGCAACGGGACGCTCTTATCGCGGACTTGGAAATCAGGATGCGAGAGGCGGCCAAGTCATTTGAATTCGAAAAAGCCGCGCAATTTCGCGACCGGATGAAAGCGCTTAAAGCGGGCGTTGTGTATGAAGAAGCAGTTGCAACTCGGCTTGGTGGTGGAAGGTAATTCGACCGGGTCAGCAATTCTGAGATTGCCCAGGATAGCGGAAGAGCTTGGGCCTATCAAATCAGCGACACTGCGCGTGGCGCGGCGGCTCTCGAACTCGCTTCATGCGGGCTACGCAATTGCCGATTACGAAGAGCTGCAGGCGGCGCGGCTGATCTTGCTACGCGCTCCGGATTCCGTGATTCCGCGGATTGTAGAAGAACTTTGCGCGTCGGAACTCGCGTTTCGAAATATGTCCTTCGTGCTCTCCGAGAGTTGGCTGATGAACGACGTTTTAGAACCGCTGACAGCGCGAGGCGCTTCGATCGCCACTATGCTCGCGATTTCCGCGAGGGGGCATAACTGGTTCGTGATTGAGGGGCAGGTTACGGCAGTCCGGCAGATTCGCCGGCTGATGGCGCGAAACGACGCGAGCGCATTGGAACTTCGGCCCGGAACGAAACCGTGTTACTTCGCGGCAGAACTGCTTGCACGGGCGATACCGGTGCCGCTTTTTATGACGGCGCAACAGGCGTTGCGGGCGAGCGGCGTATCGGGTCACCATCTACAGACGCTGCTGGATGAAATGGCGCATCAAGCTCTCAAAGATTCGTTAGAAGGCGCGCGCACGAGTTGGGGCGGCCCGCTTACGGAATGCTCTGCGGAGACAGCGAGCGGCTACTTCGATAAACTGCGGCGGAATTATCCGCGTCTAGCTGAAATGGTCGAGGAGCAAATAGCCTGGGCGCGGCGCAGAACGTCAAAGCAAAGCGCGGCCGGGGTATAAACGATTCGCGGCCGCGATCAACTGGGCGACACTCCAAAGCTGCGCAGGGCAGCCGCCTGGGCGATAGGGCGCTTCAGCGTCGTAGACTTCAGACAAGCTTCCGAGGCAGCAGGTGTTCCATTCGCACTGAACGCGAATAAGGATTGTTCGACAGAAGGCGATTGTTTGTTGCGACTCGCCGTAGGCGTAGATATAGGCTGCGAGAAAAGGCCCGATCAGCCAGGGCCAGACCGTGCCTTGATGATAAGCGCTGTCGCGCTCTTCGGGCGCGCCTTCGAATCGCGGGCGGTAATCAGGGTCACCTGGTTCAAGCGTCCTAATACCGACTGGCGTGAGCAAGTCCTTCTGTACGACGCTGACCACGGATCGCGCCTGCTCTCGATCGAGAAGCGGGAAAGGCAGCGATAACGCAAAAAGCTGATTGGGTCTGATGCGGCCATCGCGCGACTCCGGCGCGACGACATCGTAAAGACAACCGCGCGCTTCGTTCCAGAACGTTTGGCGGAACGACGCAAGAATAATATCTGCTTCCGCATCCAGACGTTTCTGTTCCTCAGGCAGGTTGAGAATTGCGGACCAGCGCGCCAGAATTTTGACGGCGTTGTACCAGAGCGCGTTAATTTCCACTGCCTTGCCGAAGCGCGAGGTTACAGGGACGCCCCGGACTTTTGCGTCCATCCATGTAAGCTGCGTGCCGGGACCGCCGGCCGAAAGCAAGCGATCGGAAGGATCGACGTGAATATTGTAATGAGTGCCGCGGTAATGCCATTCGAGAATATCCAGCGCGGCCGGATACAAGATGTCGCGCAATGTATCCAAATCCTTCGCGGTTTGGACAAAATGATCCGCGGCAACGAAAAGCCAAAGGGTAGCGTCGGCGGTGTTGTACTCCGGGGCGGAATGGGTATCGGAAAAACGGTTCGGCACGAGACCTTGCGAGCGGGCTTCGAGCAACATGCTGAGGATTTGCTTGGTTTCTCCGGGAGGAAAGCCCGCCGCCGATAGCGCCGGGAGACTGATGAGCGTGTCACGGCTCCAATCGGTAAACCATGGATAACCGGCGAGCAGAGAAGGCTTGCCATCGGATCGAACGACGCGAAATTCATCGAGAGCTCTGCGGAGAGTGGATGATTCGCGCCTTGCCGCTTCTTGTTTGACGATCGACTCGACGGCCGATTCAGCCAAGGGCGATTCAAAACGCGCAGGATCGAGGGTGGCGATGAACCACGCGGATTGGCCTGGGGCTGCGTCGAACACAATTGAACCAGGGGAAAAGAGATCTTCACGAAAATCGAGTCCGCGGTCAAGCTCACGAAGGTACTCGTGATTCAAAAACCATATTCCATCCCGGGTAAATGCGTTTCCGGAATGAAATAGGATTACAGGCGGCAACTCCGAATATGGGGCGAGCGTTAAACGCCCCGGCTGATCTACGGGTTCGTTTTTAAGGTGGGTGTTCTGGTGAGTCAAAGAATGATAGTCGCGAAAGGAAAGCAGAATACGCACTTCCAAGCGACACGGGACGGAGGTCTCATAGCGCACGAGAACGGCTTGCTGGTGGTCGAGCACGCAAACGGTTTTCAGCAGGGTGGCGGGGCCGGCCCGATACCGCCAGGTTGGGAACGGGCGCAGACGAAATTCCTCGAGAAGACGGAACCCTTGCGGATGAACGACGCCCGGATATTGAGCAGTGGCGAGATCGAATGTTTGGCTGCCGACCGTCAACTGTTCTTCAACGCGAGACAGAATGGAATAGCGATCGGCAGGCGGATTCAGCGAGGCAATGAGTAAGGAATGATAACGGCGGGTATTCACTCCCGCTGCAGTTCCCATGGCGTACGCGCCGGTGTGGTTTGTGTCCAGCCACTCCAAGCGGGAGGAGCGTTCAAAGTCGCGGCAGACTTCTTGCGGGATTGAGAAATGCAGATCGTCGGGAAGGTCTGCCACACTCATAGTCTAGGGAATGCAGAAGCGTTATCGATGGAAGTTAAAGCAGCGCGAGATCGTGTTAGGCGATCGCACGTTGCTTATGGGTGTTTTGAACGTAACGCCCGATTCATTTTCAGATGGCGGAAAATATTCAGATCCCGATCGCGCATTCGCGAGAGGAATGGAACTGGAAGACGAAGGCGCGGACATACTTGATATAGGGGCGGAGTCGACGCGTCCAGGATCGCAGAGGATCCCTGAGGCGGAGGAATTGCGCCGTTTGATTCCGGTGTTGAAGCGTTTGCGTGGGAAGCTCAGCATTCCCATTTCGGTGGACACGTATAAATCCGGGGTGGCGGAAAAGGCGCTGGAGCACGGCGCGGAAATCATCAACGATCCGACCGGTATCCTGCTCGATGCGCAATTGCCGAAGGTGATCGTGAAGCATGACGCGGGCGTGATCGTAAACCACATGCGCGGAACGCCGGAGACTTGGGCGAGGCTTCCGCCTATGAAGGACCTGATGCGCTCGATCACGATCGATCTGGATGCCGCACTCCACCGGATCCGGCACGCTGGGGTTCAAAAGCATCAAATCGTAATCGATCCGGGACTAGGGTTCGGGAAACGGCGGGAACAGAATTCCGAAATCATCGCCAATCTCGGGATGCTGAGGACGTTCGATCTTCCGATTCTGGTGGGCGCGTCGCGCAAATCGTTTCTGAAGAGAGATGAGAAGGCCCTGACGGAGTTTGCAACTGCGGGCGCGGTTGCCGCAAGCATCTTGAACGGCGCGCAGATTGTGCGTGTACACGACGTGAAAGCGATGAAGAGCGTGGCCGAAATTGTGGATGGCATTCGGGAGGCCGCGCAACTTGAAACAGAGCAACCGGCGACTCAGGCTCGCTGGCAGCGCGGACAATAATGCGTGCCGCGCTGGGCGACGACGATGCGCCGGATCGATGCGCCGCAATGAACGCACGGTTTGCCCGCTCTGCCATAAACGCGATGTAACTGCTGGAAACGGCCGCGCTCTCCGGCGCTGTCGACGTAATCGGAAACGGAGGAGCCGCGATGCTGAATCGCGAGCTGAAGTACTTCAACCAGGCTTTCGTAAAGGCGCGCGGCGCGCACTTTCGAGATGCGCCCGACTTGCGCGCGGGGATGAATGCGGGCGGCAAACAGCAGCTCGTCCGCGTATATATTGCCAACGCCGCTTATGAAGGATTGATTCAGCAACAGGGGTTTGATGTGGCCGCGGTGCTGCTTTAGCCGCAGGTAAAATTCTTCGAAGCCGATGGCCAGCGCATCGGGGCCGGCACGCTCGACGAAGGCAGGCGGCGTGTCGAAAAATTCAACACGGCCAAACTGGCGAATATCGTCGTAGACGAGAGTGCCGCGATCGAGCTCGAAAAGAGCGCGCGCATGTTTGCCGGGTGTTGCGTTCCACAGCAGCTTGCCGGTCATGCCCAGGTGGATGTAGAGAAGACCGCGATCGAGATCGATGAGGATCTGCTTACCACGGCGGCGGATGCCTTGGACCACGGCGCCGGCGAGAGCTTCGGACGCCTTTCCCTGGTCACCGCGCGTGACGAGCCGCGAATAGAATTCGGCATGCTGTATGGTTGCGCCGGCCAGGTGGGGAACGATGGAGCGAACGACCGTTTCGACCTCGGGCAACTCGGGCACATCATTTACGATAGCGGCTGCGCGGGCGGCCACTTACAACGGCTCCAGTCGATCGCAGACCGCCTGACGCTGGGCCGCTGCGGCACAGTTCATTTCGGCAAGCCCCTATAGAAGACGCAGGTGAGATCTGGAGCTCATGCAGTCTTCGTAAGGAGCAATATGCAGAATCGCAGTTTTTCCACGAAGTTGTTTCAGGAAATCACCTTCGGCTGCATGCTCTTTGGCCGATGCTGTTGATTGCGCTTTGGCCTGCGGCACGCTGATCTTCAGCGCGTTCGCTAAATCCTGTTCCGCCCACGTTTGAACTCCACGAGTTTGTTTGAGGAAGCTCAGCAGTTCCGCCGCGGGTATCGAAGGAAAGGATTTCGGCGTTAAGCGAGGATTTCGTTTTGCCGGCTGGAGTTTTGGGGCCGGTGGAGAGTTGGGCGTTGGCGCGGTTTGCGGTGAGTTGCGCTTCGGTCGGGGGTTGCGGCTGGCTGAACTTCGGGGTGGGGATCAGGGTGGCGATGGGCGCCTCTGTTTCGGTGTGCTCGATCGCTTCCTCGATGACAGCAGCTTTGCGGGCTTGTTTTCTCGCTTTCCGCTCTTGGGCGCGGCGGACTTGCCGGGTGGTCACATTTTTCTCCAGAAAAGGGTTTGGCTCGCGCGAGGGGATGCCTGGCGCGAGCCTGCCGGAAAGTAGCATGCGGGCAAGTTCGGGCGTGAAGGCTGGCGTTGAAAAAAAAGGGTGTAAGTTGCTGATAGGGCTGAGCAAGACTTATTTGGGGGAGGCGTTACTGGGCGGGTGACCGGTCTCGAAAGGGAATTTCCGGTGCGACGATGCCTCTCTTTCCGGCAATGCGTCGCAGCAATTCGACCTACCTATACTGCAGCCTTCTATGACGCATCTTGGGATATGTCAACGTGACCAGCTGTCCCCAATGCAGTTCCTGAACAACATCGCTCCGCTCGGGGAGCTCGCGATATTGCGCGCTAGCGATTCACCATTTCGAGCATGGCAGCGTTGTATCGCTCGCCCGCCGCAGCTCCTTTGGGTACCGCTTGCTCGATCCGCGCAATCTCGTCTTCGGTCAGATGTACGTCGACAGCTCGGGCATTTTCTTCGAGGCGCGCGATACTGCTGGTGCCGGGTATGGGCACGACGTCAGGCTTGGTGAGTAACCAAGCGAGCGCCAATTGCGCGGGGGTGCAATTTTTTTCGGCGGCAAGCTGGCGGACGCGATCGGCAAGTTCCAGATTTCTGGCCAAGTTCTCTTTTTCAAAGCGGGGATTGCCGCGGCGCCAGTCGTCGGGAGCGAGGTCGTCCGGCGTTCGGATGCGGCCTGCCAGGAAGCCACGGCCCAATGGACTGTAGGCGACCAGCGCGATGCCGAGATCGCGCAAGAGGGGAAACAGCGCGTCTTCGGGCTCGCGGGTCCAGAGCGAGTACTCGTTCTGCACAGCGGCAAGCGGATGGACGGCATTCGCGCGGCGGACGGTTGTAGGCGCCGCTTCAGAGAGGCCGAGGTGACGAACCTTTCCGGCGCGTACGAGCTCAGCCATGGCACCGACCGTCTCCTCGATGGGGACCGCCGGGTCCACGCGGTGGAGGTAATAAAGGTCAATGTAGTCCACTCCGAGGCGCTCGAGCGACGCATCGCAGGCGCGGCGGACGTAATCGGGGCTGCCATTGATGGCGCGCTCGGTTCCGAACTGACCGGCTACGAAGCCGAATTTGGTGGCGAGGACTACTTCTGTCCGCCTGTTTTTGAGCGCTTTCCCGACCTGGAGTTCCGATGCGCCGTAAACGTCCGCGGTATCGAGGAAGGTAATTCCCAAATCGACAGCGCGGTGAATGAGCGCAACCGCCGCGTCGTCGGCACGCACACTGCTCGTGTAAGCGTCACCGATACCAATGCTCATGCAGCCGAGGCCGAGGGCCGAGACGCTTAGGCCCGAACGGCCAAGTATTCGTTGCTCCATGTCACAGTTTTACCGCAGAGGAGGCCCGCGAAGGCGATGGTGCAGAGGCAATCGCGCACGGCTGTCCGCTCCTTCTAGTCGCGGCTCGGTAAAGCTGTTACGAAGCGCCCGCAGCCAGCCGGGGTTCGTTGTTATTTAGGGGCGCCGAAGCGCCCCTGGTTTAATGATGGTCGTGTCCGCGGTCGCGTCCGCGGTCTCCGCCTCGGACTTCATGGCGCTCGACGCGGGGACCTTCGTAGCGGCGTACGCCACCGGCATAGGGATGAACGTACACTTGCCGATTCACCCAGGTTCGGCCCCAGGGACGGCGATCGACGAGGATGCTGTGATCACGCCATCCGAAGCCGACGCCACCCCAGCCCCAAGGGGCGAAAGCGGCGCCAATGGTAACGGCCGGACCAAAGTGGATGGCTCCTCCGACGAAAAAGCCGGCCCTTGGCCGAGCATAGACGACGTAGGGATCGTACTCAGGCACATAATAATAACCGGGGTTCACAGGCATGACTTCGATGTCTCCGGGACCCGCTGCCTGCACCTGCTCGTATTGATTGCTGCGCAGATATCCGTAGTCGTAGGCGCGTTGGCGCATGCGCTGCACGGCATCCATCACATCTCCGCGCTGGGCAAGAACGGCATTACCGAGCTGCTGGGTCCAACCCATGTCGCGCGCCATGGTGTCGAGCACCTGAGGAAACGGCAACAGGGCGATCACGCTGGGATCCCACGGAAGCTGATCTTCCTGGATGGCTCTGGCGAGGTCTTCTCCATGGATGTAGCTGTGCTGTTGCGCCCAGGTGGCGGCGTCCGGGATTTCATTGGAAAAGGTTGAGGCGGTGAGCACCTGCGCCAACAATCCGTCGGGGTAGAGAGCAATGCGGGAAACTAACTGATCCAATTGCTGCGGCGCGATCATCGGAGGCTGTCCGTATTGCGCTTGCGGGTACTGTCCTTGCGGCGGCGGATACTGGCCTTGCGGATACTGCTGCGGCGGGTACTGTCCTTGTGGGTATTGACCTTGCTGTGGCGGATACTGCCCCTGCGGGTATTGCTGCCCTTGCGGGTACTGCTGCGTCGGGGGATACTGTTGCTGTTGTGGCGGATACTGCTGCTGCTGCGGCGGGGGCGGCGGCGGAGGCGGGTACTGCTGCTGTTGAGCAAAAGCGGGAACTACTGCAAAGCCTGCAGTAAAAGCGGCTCCCACAATAGTTGAAATTATTTTTTTTGTCAGCATGTTGCAACTCTCCTACGTGCGGGCTTGCCGATTACAATCGGGGCAAGCGCGCCTGATCTATTGACGCTGAAGGCGGCAATTGGGATACGAAGGCCGTGCGCGCGAGCGATTAATCCTGATTAAGCAATCGGTTGCGAGGTGTGAAGGGTTGGGCTTACCAGTCGACGCGAACTCCTAGTTGAATAATGCGGCCTTCCAACACGGTTGAAACCGGTGCTAAGGTGGGCGGTTTGATAATGGCGCCTGTTGAATCCACCGCCGCTGTAGTATTCAACGTAGTGATGTTCGGATGATTGAAGACATTGTTAGCTTCCGCCCAGAACTTGGGCTTCACTCGCTCCCAGAGCGCGAACAAGGTTCGCGTGTAGCGCATGTCGATCTGGTAGATACTTGGTCCACGGACGGTGTAGCGGCCTACATAAAGCGGGCGGGTCACGCCGGACGTTGTGAGATCGTTGTTGAGAACCTGGTTGGCCAGAATGTTTTGTTCATCGCCGGATTGAAGCACGGCCAAGATAGTCAATTGATTGTCATTGACCAAATGCCGCAGGAAGCCATTGCCGATGTGAAAACTGGGCGCGAGGACTGAGCTCAACGTAAACGCCTGCGGGCGGTTGATCAAGCTGTTGCCGCGGTCGCGGGTGCGATCGGTGGTGTCTTCAATCGGAAGATTCTGCTCAAAGCTGTTGGCATCGGGAGAATCGCTGATGGAGTGGGACCAGGTGTAGGACGCGCTCACCTGAACGCCGCGCGAGAGGCGGTGTTGATAATTGACGACCATGGCGTTGTAGTCGGCAATCGCGCCGATATCTTGCAATGTGGTGTCGGCGAACTGCGGATAGAGGCGCGTGGCCGCGTTAATCGCGGTCGAAAAGACGGGGCGGCCGTCGGCCAAGAAACTGACCGGATTGATCAGGTTCATGTTGCGTAAATAACCCTGATTCCGCGCCTCGGTGTTCACATATCCAATGGTCAGAGCATTACTAGGCGATAGTTGTTGCGTGATCTGGAAGCTCGAGTTGATGGTATAGGCGTTTTTGAAATTAGGGGTGACGGTAGTCAAACTGGGAGTTGCGGGAAGCAGGCCAGGCTGGAGCGTGATGACGTTAGGAAAAGCAGGCGCGAATGGCGAACTTGGCGAGATGGAGCCGACAAAATCCTGAGTACCGCCGTTGTTGTAAAAAGCATTGAACCAGAGGTTGGTGGGAGGCGCCTCGTAGAAAATGCCCGAGCTGACGCGCAACACGGTTTTCGGAGTAACGGTCCAGGCGATGCCAAGCCGCGGAGCGAAGTTTGCGCCGGGCGTACGGAACTGCCGCGAATAGAGGAAGGGCTCAGTTGCGGGCGCGGGCGGGCCTTGAAATCTGTCGTACCGCACGCCGTAAGTTATCAGCAGATTCTGGCGTGCTTGCCAGCTATCCTGCCCGAATACGTTCCAGAACAGCGAGTGATAACCGGCGCCCACTTGGCCGATGCTGGCCTTGAACGATGAATAGGAGCGCGGCGCAGCGCCTGATGCGGCCGACAGATAGCTGGCAATGGTGGGGAATATGTACTCGGTGTACGTGTCTTGAAGCTGGTTATCTAAGATATGCTCGAAGCCGCCGCCGGCTTTGAATGTGTGCGTGCCTTTGACGATTGTGAAGTTGTCGCTGAGGCTTGGAATCTTTTCGTCGAAGACGTCGCCTACGCCTATGGAGCCGCCGAAATTGGCAATGCCGCTAATCGAAATTTCCGGGCCGGAGGCGGTGAGGGGGTCGGCTACGTGACGCTCATTTCTATACGGCTCGGAAAGCCGCAGCTCATTCAACACATTCGGCGAAAAGGTGGACAACAACTGGGCGCCGCCGATGTAGGCGCGGTCGCGGAAATCGGAAGCGACGCTCAAGGCATTCAGGCCGCCCACGTTGGTATTGAAGGGGAACTGGTTCCGGAAATAATTCCAACGCAGAAAGAGTTGCTCTTTATCCGTGATCAACCAATCGAGCCTTACATCGACGAATTGCGCATGCTCGACGCTGTCGGCGGTGGCGAGCAAATTGGAAGGGATTCCGATTTGTGCCGCGTTAGCAGCACTGATGGTAGTGGGTGTCGGCTGGCCGCGGCTCAAGTGCTCGTAAGCGCCGAAGACGAACAACTTGTCTTTGACGAGCGGACCACCCGCGTTAACAGAGGTGTCGCTGAGGCCCAAATCCGGTTTGGGCAGGGCCGGAGACAGGAGAATCGGCCGTGCGACGGCGTCAATGGGGCGGCCGATGTACTGCACTTCTCCGTGCAGCTGATTGGTTCCGGAACTGGTGATGACGTTATAGATGTCGCCCGACGTGTATCCGAATTCAGGCGCAAAGCTGTTAGAGACGGTCTGAACTTCCTGAACGTAAATGTCGGCGATGGGAAACAGCCGCAGTCCGAATCTATCGGTTTCGGTATCCACCATTCCGTCCATCTGGTAGTTGATTCGGTCGAGCAGTCCATTGGTGTTGATGGTCCTTGGGATGCCGAGCTCCGGATTGGGATGGCCGCTGACGCCGGGCTGAAACAGGATGAAGTTGTAAGGGTTTCGCGAAGTCAGCGGCAGGTTATCGACTTCAGCATGCGTAATGGTGCGGCCGATATTCGTGCGCGAAGGATCGACCACGGGCGCGCCGCTGGTCACCTCGATGGAGGTGCTGGTCGCGCCGACAACGAGGCTTGCATCGATGACCGCCTCAGTCCCGGCGTCCAGCACGATGTTGGTGTGGCGCTGCGTCTCAAAACCGGTCTTCTGAACGGTAAGCGAATAAGACCCCAGAGGGAGATTTGGGAAAACGAAATAGCCGTCGTCGGGGGTGTCCATGGATCGCGAAAAGCCATTCTCGGCGTTATCGATTTTTACAGCGGCGGCGGCGACCGGAGCGCCGGTCTGATCGACGACTCGACCGCGGATGCTGCCATTGATCGCCTGTGTTTGAGAAAAAGCCGGCTGAACTGCGAAGAATCCGAAGAGCAGGAGCGCACTGATGACTCGCATAGGACGGCCCACCTCCGGACCGGAACTCCACTTTTAGCACTCGCGGGGGTAATGGTCAACAGAACCCCGATCGATTTAATGGGGAATGTGTTTCATGCTATATCTGAGATGGCGTTTTCGCTTGATTGGGCCGAAAAAATGTCAAGAATATGTCAATAGCTGAGAACAAGAAGAGCCGCTGGATCTCCGCGGTCGCGGCGATTTGCATCACGGGCATGGTGGTGGGGACGCTTTGGGGTCGCTCGAATAAGGACAAGCCGGAAGACGCTGCGCGCATCGACGCTAACGCGATGAACATCGACCTGGATCGAGGGGCGGCAGGTTTGTCGAGGTGGCTTGCTGCAATCGGGACGCGCGCGAGCATTCTGATGGTCACGGCGCATCCGGACGATGAAGACGGTGGACTGCTTGCGTACGAGACGCGCGGACTCGGCGCGAGAGGCACGCTGCTTACGTTGAATCGTGGGGAAGGCGGGCAGAATGCGATGTCCCTGGATCTCTACGATGAGCTGGGGCTGGTTCGCACGGAAGAGCTTCTGATGTCGGATCGGTATTACGGTGTCGATCAATATTGGACCAGGGCCATCGACTACGGTTTTTCGAAAACGCGCGAAGAGGCGCTGGAGAAATGGGGCTACGACCGCGTGCTTTCGGATGTGGTGCGCGTGGTGCGGATGACGCGGCCGCTGATTATCACGTCGGTTTTCATCGGCGCGCCGACGGATGGGCACGGCAATCATCGGTGGCGGGACAAATGGCGCAGGAAGTCTTTTCCGCGGCGGGCAGATCCAAATAAATTTCCGGAGCAGATTCGCGAAGGATTGCGGCCCTGGGCGCCGATGAAAGTTTACGCGCGCGTGCCGAATTTTCAGCCCACCGAAGGAACGCACGATCTACGACTATGCGACGGATAAATACGTTCCGGTGCGCTTCTTCGATTACGTGAACAAGACCTGGATAACGGCATAAGCCCGCGGTCAACGCGACCGTACCGGAAGGCACTGGCGATGCAGCCGTGGGTCTGACCTTTCAACAGATCGGCCGTGAAGGTTGGGGATATCAGAAAAGCCAGAACGGAGGCGGGACCATTCCTCAGCCATCGCTTGTGAACGTTTCATACCATCGTTACGGATCGCGCGTACCCGCTTCGGATAAAGAAAAATCGTTTTACGACGGCATCGATGTCTCTTTGGCGGGGATTGCGACACTGGCCAAAGGCGATACGACTTTTTTGAGGCAGGGTCTCGATCAGATTTCCAAGATCGTAGAGGATGCATGCAGCCGCTACAGGCTCGATGATCCCGCCAATATCGCGCCGGCTTTGGCGGATGGGTTGAAAGCCACTCGCGCGCTGGCCCAGCAAGTACAGGAGAGCAATTTAGCGGAGCCGGGGAGAAGCGATGTCGAATACGAGCTGCGGGTAAAAGAAGGGCAGTTTGAGAAGGCGCTGACGCTCGCGCTGGGGCTATCGTTCGACGCGGTCATTGCTCCTGAAAGAGAGGCCACAGGCCCGTTTGGCGGCGGAGCAAACACGACGTTCACCATTGCCATTCCGGGACAATCGTTCAGCGTGCAAGCGCACTTGCTAAATGAAGGCCGGGAGATGGTGAACATCGACGGCATCGAGCTGGCGCCTTCAGACGGAAAGAATTGGATGATCCACACGGAGGCACCGCCCACAGCTGGGGCGGGTGCGCCTGCACGCGCAACGCCTACGCCTGCAGCGGCAACGGCTGCGCCTGCGCCAGCTCTTCCGCCTACGCTCGCCGGAGGCAAAGATGTCCGGCTGCGATTCGGCGTCAAAGCGCCGGACGACGCGAGGCTGACCAGGCCGTACTTCTCGCGCCCCGATTTACAACAGCCGTACTATAACCTGACGGACGAGCGCTATCGCAATCTTTCGCTGCCGCCGTATCCGCTGGCGGCGAGCGCACGCATCACGTATCACGGAACAGAGCTCGAAATTCGAAAAGTGGTCCAGAGCAACCAGCGGCTGGAGGGCATCGGTATTGAGGAAGAACCCATGCTGATGGGGCCGGCGATTTCAGTCGCGGTTTCCCCGGCCGCCGGAGCAGTCCCTTTGAGCGCGGCATCGTTTGCCTTCTCCTGCAGCTTGCACAGCAATGTGAAAGGCCCGGCGCAAGGCGTACTGCGGTTGCGGTTGCCAGAACAATGGGAATCGACGCCGCGGGAATATCCGTTCTCGCTGGCGCGCGATGGCGATACCGAGACGCTCACGTTCCAGATCGCGCCGCATTCTTTCAAAGCTCAGAGCTACGAAATCAAGGCGGTGGCCGAGTAGGAGGGAAGACCTATGAAGAAGGTTACCGGCTAGTCGGATATCCGGGATTGCGCCCTTATCCGTACTACCGTCCCGCCGCTTATAAGGCGGTGGGCGTGGACGTGAAAACCGCTCCGGGATTGCGCGTGGCATTTCTTCCGGGCACAGGCGACGATGTGCCGCGCGCGCTCGAAGATCTCGGTTTGCACGTGCAGATTTTGGGAGGCGGGGATCTTCAAACGGGCGATCTGAGCCAGTACGACACCATAATTCTGGGCGTTCGCGCGTACGCTGTGCGGCCCGAGCTGCGCGCGGCGAATAACCGCCTGCTCAATTACGTGAAGAATGGCGGCGTTCTGATCGTGCAGTACAACCTGCAAAATTTCGACCGCGATTACGGGCCTTATTCGTTTACTCTCGGCTCGAATCCGCAGAAGGTTGTGGACGAAACTTCAAGCGTAAAGTTGCTGGACCCGAAGAACCCGGCGCTCACGTGGCCCAACCAGATTACGGAAGCAGATTTCAAGGGGTGGGAAGAAGAGCGCGGGCACGGTTTCATGCAGAAGTGGGATGCACATTACCAGCCGCTCGTAGAGACGCATGATCCCGATCAGGATCCGCAATCGGGCGGACTGTTATTGGCGCATTATGGCCGCGGAATCTATATCTACGATGCGTTCGCGCTGTATCGACAGCTGCCTTCCGGAGTGCCAGGCGCGTATCGCATATTGGCGAATCTGGTGAGCATCGGCAAGAATCCTGAATGGAAATAGGCATCGGGAGCTGTTCACGTAATCTATGAGGTGATGCGTTCAAGCAATCTATTTTCTGTGCAATTTCGGTGGTCTCTGATTGCGGCATTTTCTGGCTGCCGCGAAATCCAAGATTCCGTTCCCGGATCCGGCAATCGATATTCCCGCGTCGGCGGCTCACGGAAACCAAACGGCCGTTTTAGCTGGTGGATGTTTCTGGGGCATGGAGGCAGTATTCGAGCGCGTTGAAAGGCGTTTCTAACGTGGTGTCGGGATTCGCGGGCGGGGACAAATCGACCGCGCATTACGAGATGGTAAGCACCGGCAGGACCGGGCATGCGGAATCGGTGAAGATCAGCTACGATCCCGCGCAAATTACGTTCGGCCAAATTCTTAAAGTCTATTTCTCCGTGGCACACAATCCAACGGAGTTAAACCGGCAAGGTCCGGATAGCGGGACGCAATACCGCTCTGCCATTTTCTACGCCGACGATGAGCAGAAAAAAGTTGCGGAGGCATACATCCAGCAGCTAAACGACGCAAAGGTTTTTTCGCGGCCGATCGTGACGCAAGTGGTGCCGCTCCACGGCTTTTATGCCGCCGAGGCTTACCACCAGCACTATCTCGACAATAATCGCGATAGTCCGTACATCATGTACAACGATTTACCCAAGCTCGAGGCCTTGAAGAAGCAGTATCCGCAGATGTGCAAGCGCTAACTTCTGCGCGCCGTGTTTACGGCACAAGTCCGACCGTCTTCTCGATGGCAAAATAACGCGGATCGGAACGGATCTCGTCGAAGGCGGGTTCGTATTTCAGGGTCAGGATAACGGATTGTCTGATCCGGGCCGCCCTCGCCAGAAATGAGAGCGCCAAGTCTTTGTGGTGCGTGTAAGCGCAAAGCCAGGCGGCATCGTAAGGGTCGATGGACTGCATACCTCGCGCAGCGGCCGCAAAGTATTTCGCCGCGTCTTTCCGGTCGCCACGGCACTCGCTCAATACCACGCGATCCAGCGTTTCATCGGCTTTTGGATCCGTACGGAGCTCCCAATCCATTTGCGCCTGAATTCCCGCGCAATTCCTCGATACTGCATCGACCTCCTCCAACTTCGCGTGAGCCGATGCCATGCCGGGATGCTCTTGCAAGAGCACGTTCAGAATCTGCCTGGCGCGTCCATACTCTCGCTGTAGATAAAAGGAAGACGCTTCGTTCATTCGCTGTCCGGTTCCTAGTGGATTCAGATCCTGGGCAATGCGGAACTGCGCGTCCGCTTCGACAAACCGGCCTTGAGTCATCAGGCTCCAGCCGTACAACGAACGGGTGGCTGCCCCAGCGCCCTGGTCAATTGCCAGCTTGAACTCGCTTTCGGCGCGCGGCCAATCCCAATCCTGGCTGTGAATCACTCCGGCCAGCATTCCGCGCGCATCGGCACAGTTTGGATCCGCCTGAATGGCTTTTTGAAGCGCTGTTCTGAGGCGAGCCTGCCCCTCCTTTTGCGGAACTAGGCCCGACGCAAGCGCGGCAAACTCTACGTCGGCAATCTCGAGATACGCAGTCGCGTAACCCGGATCTTTGGCGACCGCCTCTTCCAGCAATGCGAGCCCCTGCTTCATCGAGTTGGGTGTCTTGAGAGACAGCACGTAGCTCGCCCGGAGATAAAGATCGTGCGCTTCGGGATTGGAGGTGGTCGGGTGAATGACTGGCTGGGGCAGGCGCCGGTCCAGATTTCGAACAGCATCAGCGATGGATCGTGCAATTTGGCCTTCGGTCGGCAGCATGTCCTGGAAACTCGCCTCGTAGGCTTTGGACCAGAGATGGTATCCATCCGAGGTGCGGTTGAGTTGAGCGGTGATCCGGATGCGATCGCCTTGCTTCTCGAGACTACCTTCGATGGCGGCATCGACATTTAATTTGCGGCCGATCTCGCGAACATCCACGCCCTTTCCCTTAAATTGAAAGCGCGACGTGCGGGCCACCACCCGCATGTCCTTCCACTGAGCGAGCTCATTGGTCAGCTCTTCGGTCACGCCATCGGCCAGGTATTCGTTTTCATGGCCTTGTGACAGATTTTGAAACGGAAGAACGACAAGCGAGCGGATCGGCTGTTTCGCCGGGATGTTCCATTTCCAAAGGGCGAAAGTCGCGGCGAGCAGGGCCACAATGCGCGACGGCCACCAAGCGTGTTGCGCCAGGGATGCCTTCGAATTGGAGCGGCTGGCTTCGGAGGCGAGAGCGCCGGCAGGTTGGTTTCGAGATCTGGTTCGCGGGAACGAAAAGGCCGGGCCATAGCCGCGCGGCGGGAAATCGATGACGATGCGATCGGCGCGGCCAGCGCTCGCGTAGTATTCCTTCAACTTCTGGCGCAGCCGGCTGACTTCGGTTCGTACAGCCGACTCGATGCGGGGATCGAAGGACGCCGGCTTGTCGAACACATCCCGCCCGATGGCGTACTCGTTGATCCGATCCCCTTCCCCGGCGAGCGCCCGCTCGACAAGGTATTTCAATAGGCGGGTGCGGCGCGAGGACAAGGCGAACGCAGGCGAGTTGGTAAGCCTCTCTACATAGGCGCGGATTTCAGCGGCTTGGGCTGCCTCAGGAGGAGATTTTTCTCCGGCTGTACCTGAATTGCCCATGCCTTCTTTCGGGTCGGACACTCACTGTAACACACGCAAAACAAACGGTGTAACGTCACGCTCCTGTTGTGACTTCCGCACCCGAGCCCCAGGGTGGCAGACTTACTCGCGAGGCTAAGTGATGAAGGGAACTAAGCGGATCGGGTTCGTTGTGGCGGGACTGGTGCTCACGCAGATGGTAGGTTTCGGCTGCTCCCGCGTCATTGTTACCAGCGCTCAAATCAACGCTTATTTCGGAACTGCCCACGCTTTTAACTCCCGGCGGCGGCAACGTTATTCACCCAGAACTATCTCTTTCTTTCCAATCCGATCAGTCCGGACCTGGCGGCGGGGATTACAACCGACATCAATGCCAACCGCATTCCCAATTTTTCAGAACAACGTCACCGCGGCTGCGACATTCGATTCCATCTTGTTCGTGCAGGAGATCAACAACGGCAACTGTCAGCCGCCTAGTCCGGTGTGCGACCCGACTCACCCTTTGCCCATTTTGCTCGCGGACGCCAACCTGACTGCGGCGCTTCAGAACTTGCCGGTACCGCCCGGCGATACCCTCCATACACTGATCGACACCGGGGACGTTTTTAAGGGCAATCTTCCCGATTATGTTGTCTCCGGGCTCGCTTCGGACGGCACAACAATCATTCAGGCTTCCATCAACATCAGTCTTTTCGAGCACGATTTCACGGCTGTCGCGGCGCCGGCATCGGCTGTACCGGAACCATCGACATGGTTTCTGATGGCGGGCGGTCTGGGCGTTGCTTTATTCCGTTTCAAATTCAAGGAGAAATTATGACACTACATAGCTATTTAAATACGAAGTTTGCAGTCTTCATCGCGTTAATTATTTGCGCTGCATGCCCCGTTCTCGCGGATTCGATTTCTACTTTCTCGACGGGCTATAACGTTCCGGAGACGATCTCCTTAGCGCCGTCGACGTTCGGGAGCATATGCCGGACAGTTGATTGTCAGCGATGCAGGCCCTAATCGGGCAACGGTCCTGGCGCCATTTACGCGGTTCCCTCACAGGGGGGTCGTCGAAAGCGTTTTCTTCCGCGGCCAATGCATATGTAGGCGGTGTCTTTGCGCCTGCAATTACGGATCGTTAAGCGGACAATATATTGCGGGCGGCGACACCAGCACGCGACTGCCGTCCTGAATTCTGTCAAAGCGTCGGGAACTGCCACCTTAATCAGTCAAGATGCGAACAGAGTTCAATATAACGGTCCCGCAATAGCGCCTGCCGGATTCGGTTCGGCTGCGGGAAAAGTGGTTGTCACCGAATTCAATACAGACGGTGCTTCTTCGGCAATAAGGATCGTGAACCCGAACGGCTCACTTTCCACCTTCGGATCTTCTCTTCCCATTTACAGCATTCGGAGATGCTTTCGCCCCCGCAGGCTTCGGCTCATTCGGAGGCATGTTACTCGTAAGCGATGGCCAATCGGGGCAGATTGTCGCGGTCGACAGCAGTGGTAACGAGCGTCCGTTTACGACCTTAGCGCTGCAAGCGCAACAACCGGGCCTTCGCGAAATGGCGTTTGCGCCCGCGGGATTCGGACAGTATGGCGGAGATCTCTTCGTCTCGATTTCCGGCAGTACAACGGCGGGGGCGTTGCCGGCGAAGTGGTTGTCTTAACGGTAGCGGAGATGTTGTTGCAGTGCTCGAGCAAGGCGTGGCAGACGCACCGTTCGATCCCCGCGGGTTATATTTCCTGAACAATTCACAGGTGCTGATTGCGGATGCCGATCCATCCATCGTATCCGCAACTCCCGGGGTCTTTACGCCAGTGCCTGAGCCGGCGAGTTTGCTATTGTGCGGCGCTGGGGCCGCTCTGGCAGCGCTCGTGCGCACGAAACGCAATCTGCGTCGGGCGAGCTAGTCTCGTGTCCCGCTTAATACTTGAGAATAGCTCCATTTCGGTCGCGGCACAGAATGAGCGGTTCCGAGCCGCGAGCCAGCAAACGGCATAGGGGACAGGAAACTAGTTTAGCTGGGTAAATGCGCTTCTCGTGTCCTGAGACTATTCGTTGGGGTGAGGATTTTCTTTCTTCGCTTCCGCGGTTGCCTTGGGCTTTGCCGCGACCTCTAAGATGCGCACGATAGTCGCAGAGTGGTCATACTGACTGAGCTTTTTGGGCTCGCTCACCAGGTCTTTGTAGCGCGCTGCCACCAGATAATCCTGCGTAAAGCTGAGGTCGTCGAAACTGTAGCGGCCGTCCTTCTTGGTGATAATGGTGGTTTCTTCGTTGGTCTTGGGGTCGGTCAAAGTGACCAGGGCGCCTTGGAGGACCTGGCCGGAGCTATCCACCACTTTGCCGGTCACGGAACGCGATGTCGGTGCTTTCCCTTTCTTTCCGGCAATCGGGCGGTGATTGTCCAGAAAGACATCCGGAGTGTGAGCGGGGTTCGGATCCGTAGTCTGAGCAGACGCCGCGAGACTCAGCGCCATCGTCGAAAGAATTACGAAGAGCAGACGCTTGCTCATTCCTGTATCGTAACAGCTTCATACACGCGTCGCGCCTTGCGAGGATGTCATCGGCGCTCTCTCAAGACGCGCTTTATATTTCTTTTCCCATGCAGGACGGCGATAATCTGAAGGGGCGAAGCCGTCTCGGGTCGGTAAACAATGGTGTAGTTGCGATAACGCGCAAGCGTCCAAAGACGCAACGAACGGTTTGTGAGATCGGGGCGCATAACAGCTCATTGTGCCGGCGCATGTTTTTGAAGCCAGTTCTTTTTCATGTTCTGGATGCCGCGGCGGGCCTGAGGGCCGTCGATAAGCTCTCCGCGCTCAGCTTGCATATAGCCGTCCTCAATATGAGACGCCAGCGCGCGGCATTCTTCCTCGGTCCAGCTTTCCTCGGCATCCTGAGCTTGAAGGGCGCGGCGCAACACGTCTTCGACAGTCGCATAGCCGCCACTCGAAAGGCGCCTGTTGATGAGGGCTTCAAGATCGGGGGGGACGTTCACTTGCATGGCCGGTTTCCTTTCCCGCTTTCATCGTAGCGTTTTGGCATCAACCTAGATAGGCTGAAACTCATGCAACAGACCAGGCCTTTCCCCCTTCTAACAGCCGTGAAACGTTTCTTTTCCGGATTAATGGGTGCCTCGATCGCGCTTGTGTGCGTTTTTGCAGTTCAAGGTCAAGCGCCGCAAGAAGAAAACATTACGATCGATGCGACTGCGCAAGCTCGTCCTTTCCCTCATTTTTGGGAGCGGATGTTCGGCTCGGGACGCGCCGTTTTGAGCTTGCGCGAAAGCTATCGCGCCGATTTGCGAGCGGTCAAGGGCATTACGGGCTTTGAATATATTCGCTTCCACGCCATTCTCGACGACGACATCGGCGTTTACGATGAGGACACTCGCGGCAATCCGGTTTATAACTTTTCGTACGTCGATCAAATTTACGATGGGCTTCTCGCAAACGGTATTAGGCCCTTTGTCGAGCTGAGTTTCATGCCCCGAAAGCTGGCGGCCAACCTGACGCCGCATGCGTTCTGGTATAAGCCGTTCCCATCGCCGCCCAAAGATCCGCGCAAGTGGAGCGTCCTGATAGAAGCTCTAACGAAGCATTTGGTCGATCGTTACGGCGCGGCTGAGGTGGAGCAATGGTATTTCGAAGTTTGGAACGAGCCTAACATCGATTTTTGGGATGGCGTTCCAAAACAGCCGACTTACTTCGCTCTTTACGATGTGACTGCGAAGGCTATCAAGAAAGTGGATGCGAAGCTGCGGGTGGGCGGGCCAGCAACGGCGCAAGCCGCATGGGTGGACAATTTCATCGCGCATTGCACGAAGAATGGAATTCCTTTCGACTTCGTCTCCACACACGTTTACGGCAATGACAGTTCGCAAGACGTGTTCGGCAACAACGTTCCAATTCCCCGTCGCGACATGGTGGCGCGCGCGGCAAAGAAAGTGTACGACCAGGTGAAGGCATCGGCCGCGCCGAATACGCCGATCATCTGGTCCGAGTACAACGCCACGTATATGACCCAGCAAGAAGTGACGGACAGCGCTTTCATGGGTCCGTGGCTCGCCAACAACATTCGCGAATGCGATGGCCTCGCGAGGATCATGTCCTACTGGAGTTTTTCCGACGTGTTCGAGGAGCAGGGCGTGGTGAAGACGCCTTTTTATGGGGGTTACGGATTGGTAGCGGAGCGCGGCATTCCGAAGGCGGCATATCGCGCCTTCGAGCTGCTGCACGAGCTTGGCGATCGACGGCTGCGAGTGGATTCAGAGAATGCGCTGGCGACGGAACGCGCGGACGGAACTCCGATAGTCGCCCTTTGGAATTACGCGGAGCCGGAAATGCCGGGTCGTCCACGGACATTCCATCTGGCCGTCAAAGGGAGCCATGCGGAGCATTATCGTATGCGATTTGTGGACCCTGACCACGGGTCCGCGCTGAAGGCGTGGAAAAGCATGGGCAGCCCGGCGTTGCCGACGACTGCGCAGATTCGGGAGCTGATCAAAGCGTCTGAACTGGCGCCGCCGCAGGAGTATCGGATCAGCGAGCCGGTTACGCTTGCTCCGCAGTGCCTCGCGCTGCTAGTAATCCAGTAAATTGCTGACGGTCTCGAACGAATAGCCCCGATCTTTCAGGACGGGAACGATCTGCCGCACCGCCTCGACGGTGCTGCCGATATCCGGGTCTCTGTTCACGCCGCGGCCATCGTGGAGGCAGATAATCCCGCCGGGAAACGAACGGTCAACGACATGCTTGGCGATGCGTCCGGCCGGCCAGCGCCAATCGTATCCGATAACGGTCCACAGAACTCCCAAAAGCGCGAGCTTATGCTGCACTTCCCGCATTCCGAACCATTGAAATCCATATGGCGGCCGCAAGAGCATGGGCGCGACACCGGTTTCGAAATTAATTATGCTGCTGAGTCTCCGCAAATTCCCGGTCGATAAAGGCGCGCGACTTGAAGGGAAGTTTGGGGTGCGAATAGGTATGATTTCCGAGCTGATGTCCGGCCGCGGCAACCTGGCCGGCGATGTGGGGTAAGCGCCGCACGTTCATTCCGCATTGAAAGAAGGTGGCCTTAACGCCTTGCGCGTTCAGATAATCGAGGAGCGCGGGCGTGCTTTGGCTGGGGCCGTCGTCAAAGGTCAGGGCGATAGAGCGTCGGCGTCCGGGGCCGCGATAAACCGAGGGTCCGAAGAGCTGCGAAGATTTAGAGACGCTGCCATACGCGGCCGCCGCGGAGATGCCGCCCATTACCGCTCCAGCCGTGAAACCTGCTACAGTCAAGCCCCGCATCCGTCCTCAGCCTAGCATCGCTATTTACCTTGTGCGATCTACTCCCGAGCTTTCTCATGCACAGGAACCGTGGCGTGATAATCGCTGCGAATGTGACGCGCGTAAAAATCCAAAAGTTCGCCGACGCGATCATAATCGGGCGATTTCACGATGAATCCGACATGATGGCGCTTGTGCATACGCCAAACGATTTCAGGCTCATGAAATGCCGAGATGTCGGGCCATTCCTGGCGCGCTAGAGAGACCAGCAATCCCGCATATTCGCAGCGCGGCTCGGGCGGCGAGTATGCTGCGCCGCATGCTGCCGCCAATTCCACTTTGGCCCACTCTGTCCACATATTGATGCCCGTCGCCGCTTCGATCAAATCGGAGATATGCGCGCCGCCCACGCGCGCCGACGTTTCGAGAAAATAGAACGAGCCATCTTCCCGCGCGCGGATGAATTCAGTGTGCGATACGCCGTCGGTAAGATTGAAAGCGGTGAGCACCTGCTGATTCAGCCATTCGAGCGCTCGATGCTCTTGGCTTTCGCGGGGTAGAATCTTGGTCGTAAATATACCGCCGCCTTGCGTCACCTCGAGCGGAGGCGTTCCATAAGCGCTGGCGATCGCGTACTTCATCTCGCCCTTGAACCAGATGGAATCGACGTGAAAGATATTGCCGGGCACAAAGCGCTCGAGCAGATAAAAGGATTGCTCATCGCCCAAGCCGTGGATTCGGTCCCAGACTTCCTGCCGATGGTGAAATTTCTTGATTCCCAGCGCGCCGGCCATCAGTCTCGGTTTCAGCACCCATGGAGGTTCGACGGATTCCAGGTACCGGGTTATTCGTTCAAAGTTGATGGTCGCGGTGAACTCCGGCACGGGAATGCCGGATTCGGAAGCGCGCATTCGCATCGCCAGCTTGTCGCGAAAATAACGTGTCGCCGTTTCGCCCAGCCCGGCAATACGCAAATGCTCCCGCAAAAAGGAAGCTTTTTCGACATCGAAATCGTCCAGCGGAATAATCCTGTCAATCTGAATGGTTCTACAGAGGTGAGCGACGGCCAACAGCGTGTGCTGAAGGTTCCACTCGTGTTCCACGTCGGGCATGTAGAAGATGTCGTCCAGGCTTTCGCGGGGCCATTTGGCGCTTGTTTGAAGGCTTTGGGACGTCAACAGGAAAACCCGGCACCCTTGCCGCTTCAGCTCCTGAATAAAGCGATGCCCCTTCTCGTAGCTCGCAAGGCAAAGCACCGTTAAAGCTTGGGAAACATCCAGTCTGGCGGAGCTCGGCATAACCCGCATCAGACAGGATACTCTTTTAATAGGCGCTTCATCCACTAAGCTGCGATTTCGCGTAATAACAGGAGTAATGCAAAAGCTCAGCCTGAAACACCTGACAGCAATCCGCTGGTTTCATTGGATCAATTTCCCGCTGCTGCTGCTCATGATCTGGAGCGGGTTTCTAATCTATTGGGCGTATCCGGTTTATCACATTGGTTCGTTGCCGATAATTCCCGACTTGGATATACCGCGTATTTCACATGGATCACCGGCTGGCCGACGGCATGGCTCTGCATTTTTTCTTGATGTGGCTGTTTGTAATGAACGGCATTCTTTACGTGGGTTATACGATCGTTTCGGGTGAATGGCGCTTGTTGGTTCCGCGATCGCTTTCCGCGTTTCGCGATGCCTGGTACGTTCTGCTGCACGATTTGCATGTGCGTGCCGAGCGCCCTCAGCAAGAAAAATACAATGCCGCCCAACAGCTTTCTTACACCGGAATCATAGTGATGGGCGTAGGCTCGGTCCTTACGGGGCTGGCTATTTACAAGCCGGTGCAGCTGAGCTGGCTGGCGGCGCTGTTCGGCGGTTACGGCAGCAGCGCGCTTGATACATTTCGCGCTCACGATCGGATATTCGCGTTCTTTGCCGTGCACGTGGTGCAGGTTATTCTGGCCGGCTGGAACAATTTCCGAAGCATGGTCATCGGATACGAATTGGTGCAGGACCATGACTGACCGTCACCGCGCAAATCGTTGCTGCCGGAGCAGGACGTCAAACGGGAATTGCGTCGAAGAACCCGGCGCGACTTCTTGATCGGCGGGCATCGCTGCGGCGGGCGCAATCGGCGGGTATGAGTGGATCACGATCCGCGCAAGCCGGAAGACGAAGTCCCAATGGCCGCAACGGCGCGTCCTGGATTGGAATGGCAAATTGGCGCGGAGCTATGTCAGCGACACTCACCTGATGCCCACCTATTCGCGCGACCGACGTTGCCTTCCTGAAACCGAACGGAGACGTCGGCGTCGACAACCGGTCGACCAGAGACAAATGGCGGCTGCAAGTGATAGCCGGCCGATGGCAACTCCGGCGCTGAATCTGTCGCTGGCGGACATGAAGGCGCTCCCGAAAATCGAAATGATCACGCGCTTTTGCTGCATCGAAGGCTGGAGCGCAATCGCGTATTGGGGTGGCGCGCGATTTTCCGATTTCACGAAAAAATACTTTCGTCCGCAGGTCGCGAGCTTCCTGAGTACGTCTATATGGCGACGCCCGAAGAGGATTATTACGTCGGTCTGGACATGAAGAGCGCCATGCACCCGCAAACGTTGCTCGCTTACGAACAGAACGGCAAGCCGCTGGAGGATCAACATGGAGCTCCGCTTCGGCTGGTGATCCCGGTGAAATACGGCATTAAGAACATCAAGCGCATCGGCACTGATCCAATACACAGACAAGCGGCCAGGCGATTACTGGGCCGAAGAAGGCTACGATTGGTTCGCTGGACTGTAAGATCGTGCCGGAAGGCAAGCTGTATTGCGGGACTTCGGGCTTTGCTTACAACAGCTGGAAGCCCGAGTTCTATCCTGAGAAGCTGCGCCAGCGAAGTTTCTTTCCTTTTACGCGAGCCGTCTCAATGCCGTCGAAGTGAATTACACCTACCGGCGCATTGCCTCGGCCGGCACGTTTCACAAATGGATTGCCGCAACGCCTGAAGGCTTCCTGTTTCTGCCTAAGGCGCACATGAAGATCACGCATTCGCTCAAGCTCGAGGGGGCGGAAGAATTCACGCGCGTGTTCCTGGAATCGCTTGGAGCCGTTGTGCGCGGCAGACCGCCTCGGCCCTATTTTGTTTCAGCTTGCTCCGTCCTTCAAGCTCGATCTCGAAAGGCTGGCACGTTTCGTTAAGCTCTTGCCGAAGACTTTTCGCGCCGCATTCGAATTTCGGAACGCCACCTGGTTTAGCAACCGCACGTACGAGATACTACGCGACGCAAACGTCGCGATGTGCCTGGCGGAAAACGAAAATCTGGAAACACCGCATGTTTTAACCGCCGATTTCGTTTATTTGCGCCTGCGGAAGCCAGACTATTCGGAATCGGAATTGACGAGTATCGCCTATCGCGTCGAGCAATACCGCGCCAATGAATATCCTACGTACGCTATTTTCAAACACGAAGAAACGCCGGCGGGCGCATTGAACGCGGAAAGCCTACTGATGATCGAGAAAGAGAAACAGAGTGAGCAGACGGCATGAAAAGGGGGCTGGTTTTTGCTAAACTTCCGGCCATGGCACTCCTCGTTCCAGCGTTCCTTTTCCTGAGCGTCTGTTGGAGCGGCGCAGCACCGCTGCAAAGCGATTCGCCGTCGGATCGATCCCGCTCTTCGAGCCGATATTCAAAAGCTTCTGGAGGACGTCGGCGTGAAACAGCTGCTCACTATACAGATCGATCAAATGATCCAACCGATGACTGTCATGCTTAAAGGCAACCCGAATCTGCCGGCCGCGTTTGTCGACGAATATGTAAAGCGTTTGAAAGACAAACTACTAAACGGGCAGGTTGAGGAAGTAACAGTTCAGGAATATGCGAAGTTTTACACGCGGCAAGAGATTCAGCAGATGATTGCTTACCAGGAATCGCCTGTGGGCCGGAAAGCCCGGCAGGTTACTCCGCAGATGCTGGCGGAGGTCGGAAGTAAGATGCAGGAACTCGGCGGCCGGCTGGGGCGGGAGGTCGCGGTCGAAATAATGCAAGAGCATCCGGAGTATATGTACAAGAGCGAGCCGGGCGGCGCGGCCGGGGGCGTAACGGGAGGCGTTATCGGCGGTGTTCCCGGTGCTGCTCCGCCTCCTCCTCCACCGCCGAAAACCGGCAATTTCAGTGGCCAACGCGTAGATCAACAGGTGCAGGAAGCCAAGCTCATCAGAAAGATTGATCCCGTCTATCCGCCGCTAGCCAAGGCTGCTCGCGTACAGGGGACAGTGCGGTTCACGGCAGTGATCGACAAGGATGGAAACGTAGAGAGTTTAACGCTGGTGAGCGGCCATCCGTTGCTTGTCAATGCTGCGAAAACAGCGGTTTTGCAGTGGAAGTACGAGCCGACAATCATTAACGGCGCGCCTGTCGAAGTGATAACGGAGATAACTGTTACTTTCCACCTCGACGCACCTTAAATAGTAAATGCAGAACCGCACGGCCCAGCGCGGCTTACCTTGGTACATCTGGTGCGCGGCTCTTGCAGTCACCTCCGCGACCATCGGCGCGCATTGGGATATTTCGTGGCACAGCTCCATCGGCCGCGACACTTTCTGGACGCCTGCCCACATCGCGATCTACATGTGCGGCGTGCTGGCCGGCGTGGCGTTTGGCTACATTGTTCTATCGACCACATTCGCGAAATCCTCGAGCTTAGCCGATTCGTCCGTGCATATCTGGGGATTCCGCGCTCCACTGGGGGCATTCATCGCCTCCTGGGGCGGCATTGCGATGTTAACCTCCGCGCCCTTTGACAACTGGTGGCATGACGCTTACGGTCTTGATGTCCAGATCGTGAGTCCGCCGCATATTTTGCTGTTCATCGGAGTTTACGGCGTGCTTCTCGGAACGCTGGTGTTGATAGCGGGTCACATGAACCGTGTCACCGGGAGCGCAAAGCAGACCGCTCGCTGGCTGTTCCTGTATATCGGGGGCATCATGCTGGTGATGGCGATGATTATACTCATGGAGTACACGGAGCGCACCGTGCTGCACAACGCGCTTCCCTACATTTTGATTTCCCTGCTGGCGCCAATCGTGATGACGGTCGGTTCGCGAGCCACGGGTGTGAAGTTTGCAGCGACGTTTATCGCCGGATTCTACACGCTGTTTCTCATCGGACTCATTCTCGTATTGCCGTTGTTTCCCGCCGAACCAAAGCTAGGCCCCGTCTACCAGCACGTGACGCAATTTATACCTCCGGAATTTCCCATCCTGATCGTCGTGCCCGCGGTGGCGCTGGATCTGTTCTGGCAGCACGCGAAAACCTGGAATGCGTGGAAAGTCGCTGCGGCGAGCGCCGTTATCTTCGTCGGTCTGCTGCTCGTTGTTGAGTGGCCGTTCGCCAGTTTCTTGATGTCGCCGGCCGCGCGCAATCGCTTCTTCGGGACCATGTACCTCTGGTACGGATTGCCGCCTTATTCTTTCGCGGCTCGCAACATGTTCTATAACTTCGAGACCGCAGCGGAGTTTTGGAGAGGAATTGCAATCGCGCTTATCGGCAGCGCGCTCGCCATTCGATGGGGAATCTCGCGCGGAGAATGGATGCGGCAGATCAAACGATAATCCTGCTACAGTTTGGTCTGAACCGCGGCGAGCTTTTCTAAATGCTTCGCCAAGATGTCCACTTCAATGTTGACGCGCGAACCGGCTTTGTAGGCGTGAATCGCTGTGTGCTCGTAGGTATGCGGAATGATCGTGAAGCCTACAAGATTGTTTTGAATCTCCGCCACTGTGAGGCTGGCACCGTCCACCGAGAGCGAGCCTTTATGGACGATATAGCGCGTCAAATCGGCCGGCACGCGAATCCGTAGCCACCAGTGGTCATTCCCCAGAGGCTGCATCGAAAGAATTTCAGCGATGCCGTCCACGTGCCCGAGTACGAACTGGCCATCCAAGCGGCTGCCGGCGCGCAACGGCCGCTCGAGATTTACCAGGGAAGCAGGTTTCAGATCGCCCAGATTGGTTCGCTTCAAAGTCTCGGGAGCCAGATCGGCGGAAAACCTGTTGGATGCGATCTCAACAGCCGTTACGCACGCGCCGTTGACGGCAATGCTCGCGCCCATTGTGGCATCCTCGAGGATCGTAGAACATTTGACGGTAAGCCTTGCGCCCGTCGCTTTGGCTTGTATTTCGACGACACACCCGAGCTCTTCGATAATTCCGGTAAACATTCAGTCCTTGACCACATATGCGTGGACCGCGAATTCGTTGGGCGAGATCGGGTGTACGGTGAGACGGTCGAGCAGGATGGCATCGGCGCGCCGCATTCGTCCGGGGCCCCCTGCGACGGGAAGACTTTTGAGTCCGCCAAGAATTTTCGGCGCATAGTAGAACAGAATTTTGTCGGCGATTTGCGAATCGAGCATGGCCCAATTCACCTTGCTGCCCGCCTCTACCATCAACGACAAATAACGTTCTGCGGCGAGGTAGTCAATAATGGCGCGAGGCTCGGTTCGCCCGCCCGCCCCGTCGGCTATGAGAATCCGAATTCCCGCGGCTTCGAGCGCTTTTCTTCGCTGGGCCGGCGCTGCCGAAGTACCGACAGAAGCACGTCGCGGTTGGCGCTTTTCACCATTTTGGAATCGAGGGGGGTACGAAGCTGAGAATCGAGCACGATCCGCAGAAGAGGCCGGCTCCGCTCCCGGCCCGAACGATCGGTCAATAAGCAATCGTCCTCGAGCACAGTACCTATGCCGGTGAGGATCGCGTCGGAAAAATGCCGCACCTGCTGAACGTCGGCGCGTGCGATTTCGCTGGTAATCCAGCCGAGATTGTCTTGCGGGGCAGCGATTTTGCCGTCCAGCGTGAGCGCCGCTTTTACGGTGACAAGCGGGCGGCCTGTTTTCATAAAATGGACGAACGGCTCGTTCAAGCGTTCCGCGGCGGCGGAGTGCGCTTCGTCTATCGCGACCTCTATCCCTGCGCTCCGAAGCTGGCGGAAACCTTCTCCGCTCACTTGCGGATTCGGATCTTGCATTGCGGCAACCACCCGCGCGACGCCAGCGCGAATGATGGCTTCGACACAGGGCGCCGTCCGGCCGTGGTGCGAACAAGGTTCGAGGGTCACATAGAGAGTGGAGCCATGAGCCGCTTCGCCCGCCTCGCGCAGAGCCAGTATCTCGGCGTGATCGACGCCCGCCCAGGTATGGATCCACGGCCAACTACTTTGCCGTCGCGCACGATTATCGCGCCCACCGCCGGGTTAGGGCTGGTCAGACCGCGGCCGCGCGCGGCAAGTTGGAGAGCTTCCTCGATGTATGCGGTCGTCATGGAAGCCGCCGCGGTTAATCGAACAGGGAGGCGACGAATTTATCGGGCTCGAACGGCAGCAGATCGTCGATCTTTTCGCCAACGCCGATGAAGCGGATGGGCAAATTCAGCTCACGCGCAATGGCGACAACCACGCCCCCCTTCGCCGTACCATCCAGTTTTGTGAGCACGATACCGGTGACTCCGATGGATTCCGTGAATTTGCGCGCTTGTTCCAAACCGTTCTGACCCGTGGTGGCGTCGAGGACAAGCCAGACTTCGTGCGGCGAGCCGGGGACGACACGTTGGCAGGTGCGCCGCATTTTTTCCAGCTCGGCCATCAGGTTCTCTTTTGTATGCAGGCGGCCCGCAGTATCGACAATCACGTAATCCACGCCGCGCGCTTTCGCGGCTTGCAGTGAATCGAAAACCACGGCGCTCGGATCTGCGCCGCTCTTCTGCCGGATCATATCGACGGCCGCGCGCTGCGCCCATATTTCGAGCTGCTCGATGGCGGCCGCGCGAAAGGTATCCGCCGCGCAGAGCAAAACTTTCCGCCCTTCACCGATGAAGCGATGAGCCAGCTTGCCGATAGTCGTGGTCTTGCCCGAGCCATTCACGCCCACCACCATGACCACGGCAGGCGGATCGGTTACGATGCGGATCGGAGTTTCGGACGCGCGAAGGACTTCGAGCAACTGCTCGCGAATCAGATTGCGAATTTCCGCGGCATCGCCGGTCATCTTGCGATCGACACGCCGGCGTATATTTTCGAGAATGTCTTCTACGGTTCGGACGCCGAGGTCGGCGGTGATGAGCGTATATTCCAGCTCATCGAGAAGTTCCGCGTCGATCTCTTTTTTGCCGGCCAGTACGTCCTCGAGCCGGTCTACGAAACCGGAGCGAGTCTTTTGAATGCCGGCTTTCAAGCGATCGAGCAGATTGGGCTCGGCCGGAACCGAGCCAAACAGCGTCTGAATAGCCATTTAATACTGAATTCGGCTTCAGTTTAGCAGGGGACAGCGATTGGCTGGAGCTACTCGCAGCGCAGAGCGGTGATGGGATCGATACGCGAGGCGCGCCAGGCCGGTCCATAGGCAGCGATCAACCCGATCGCGGACATCACTACGACAGCGCTGGCCAGAACCAGCGGGTCCGTCGCCTGAATCCCGAATAATCTGCTCGCAATCAGCCGTGTAACGGCTGTCGAGACCGCAAGCCCGGCGGCTAACCCGATCGCCAAAATCGTCAAAGTCTCGCGCAAGATCATGGCGACCACATTCTGCGATTGAGCGCCGACGGCCATTCGTATGCCCATTTCATTGGTGCGCTGCGACACGCCGTAAGCGAGTATTCCGTAGATGCCAATGGCCGCGAGCGCCAGCGCGAGACCGCCGAATATCGCGGTGAGGTTCGCAATAAGACGGTCCTGCCCAAGCCTGGTGTCTACCAGCTCACCGAGAGAGCGAGTGCTTAAGATCGAAAGGTTCGGATCGGTGTGCTGAACGGCGCGGCGCAACGCATTCAGCATAGAGGTAGGATTCACGGCGGTGCGGATCTCGAAATTCACGGCGGGGGGAGCACCGTCGAATGCTTGCGCGGCCGCTACGAAGAATCGGGGTGGAATCTCGCCGCGCAAAGTGTGATCGTGGGAATCCTTTGCGACGCCGACCACTTCAAATACCCACCGATTGTCTCCATATTGATCTGTGATGTGCTTGCCGACTGGATTCCGGTTCGCGAAGAACAGTTTGGCGAAGGCTTCGTTGATCACGCAGACGCGCAGCCCTCCCGGCTGATCGCGGGCGGTAATTTCCCTTCCAAGCAACAACGGGATACCGAGACTAGAGAAGTAATCAGGCCCAATCTGATCCCAACGGGCGCCGCGATCTTTCTTACCGTGCGGCGTGTAGCCTTCCACCGCGACTTCATCGGCCGATTCCGTACCGCTGAAAAGGCCGTTCTCCGAGAACGTCGCGCGCCGGACACCGGGCATGTTGCGAAATGTTTCGAGGAGCTGCTGGTCGAGCGCCGTGAGTCGCTGGTCTTTGTATCCGGCGCTGAGGCCGTCCACGCGAATCAGCAGGAGATTGTCTCGTGAATAGCCGAGATTTACGGATTGCAAATTGAGTAAAGTCCGCAGAAAGAGTCCGGCACCGATCAGCAAGACCAAGGACAACGCAATCTGTGCGATGACGATCAACTTTCCTAGCCGCAGCCTGCTCGATGTGGCAGTAAGTCCGCGGCTGCCTTCTCGTAACGTGCTGTTGATGTCGACGCGTGCGGCCCGGATCGCGGGAGCCAAGCCAAAGATCAGGGTTGTGAGCACGGCGACGGCGGCCGTAAACAGCAGAACACGCACATCCAAAGTAGGGTCGATCTGAATCGGATCGGTAGGCGTCGACGCCATGCGCAGCAGAAGCCGTGCGCCGCCACTTGCCAGCAACAATCCGCCTACAGCGCCGAACGAGGAAAGGATGAGACTCTCGGTCAGCAATTGGCGGATGACCCGAGTCTTGTCAGCGCCGAGAGCTAAACGGACGGTGATCTCGCGGCGTCGCGAATTGGCGCGCGCCAGCAATAGATTTGTCAAATTCGCGCAACAGATCAGCAGAACAGCACCCACCGCCGCGAAGATAACAAATAAAGGTTCAACGAACTGCTGGCGAACGTTCGATGCTCCCGTCGCGGCGACCCTCAATCGCAATCTCTGGTCCATCAATTCGCGCTTCGCGGCGGGGGAAAGAGATTCATAGCTCACCTCCAGCGATTGCTTGAAAATCGAGTTCGCTTGCGCTTGCGCCTGCGCCATTGTGACGCCCGGCTTCAAGCGTCCGAACACGTGCAGCCACATGAGTTTCTGGGACGGATCGGGCAAGGGGTGCAGCCAATCGCGTCCAGGCTGCACTTGCATCTCCATGCTGAGCGGAAGCCACATGTCCGGCGCTTGGCCGACCGTTTCTCCCAGAAAAGCGCGCGCAGTCACTCCGATAACGGTGAATGCGGTCCGCTGGATGGTGACGGTCTTGCCAACTATATTGGGATCTCGTCCAAAGCGCCGCTCCCAAAAACTGTCGCTTAAAATCGCGTACGGAGCGCCACCGATCTGGTTGTCTGCCGCGGCATCGAAAAATCGCCCAATCTGGGGTTGAACGCCCAATACTGAAAAGTAAGTACCGGAGACAAGTTTTCCATGAATCTCCTCCGACGTCCCGCCCTCGATGCGGCCGTGCCATGTACCGACTTCGCTTTGAACCGCAAAAAGACCGGTGAAGAGATTGGCTCGTTGTTGAAGATCTTGGAATTCTGGGTAAGAGAGTAAATTGCGCTCGCCATTTTCGGAGCCGTTTTCAACTCCGCTCGCTGTAGGGTTGGTCAGGATTACCAGTTGCTGCGGATCGCGGACGGGCAGAGCCTTCATCAGGGCGCTATTCAGAAGGCTGAACATCGCCGTGTTCGCGCCGATTCCAAGAGCTAGGGACAGAACGGCGACGCTGAAGAACGCCGGCGTTCGCGAAAGGCTTCGCCAGCCATAATGGAGATCTTGCAGCAGAAGCATCTGATTCACTGCGGCACGACGATATCCACACTTGCCCCAGCTAAGTCACTGAATTTGCGCGTCGACCGAATGAATCTAGAGTGGACTTCGTTCGGAAATGGGAATATCAGTTGTGCCGCCGCGACACTCAGGTGCGCTGTTCGGTACCAACGCTTCGGGCGCGTTCCGGCATTGCCGCTAATATCTCGGCTCTTGTTGCTCGGAGTTCGGCGGTGACAATTTCTTTTATTCCAGTGGCGCTATTCGATATCTCGGCGCGAATCTGCGATGCCTGCGATTCTGTTTGCGATCGCAGTTCCGATATGCGGGTCGTGAGATCCGCCTTCGTGTCCGCAATGCGTTCTGCGAGCGTCTCCCGAACCTCCGTAACACGCGTGTTCACCGCGTCGATCCGATTTAATACTTCTTCTCGCACCTGATTAGCTCTCTTTTCTCCCGCACGCTGGTTTAAGACATGCGTAAAAATTACGGCAGCCAGCGTCACAATACCGCTTACAATTATTCCAATGGCTGTCGCGTTCATTTACTTATCGACAAGCCTACACCTTCGGGACGATTTCTGCTCCCAAATGAGTACTTGCATCGATCAGACAACCACTTAAATCTCCTTCACGAAGGTAGTACGGTGCTCGGCGGGATTCGCTCCATCTATTCCTAAGTAGTAGAAGGCCTTCAGCTTGCCTGATTTACCAACCCGTGTGACTAGGTTTGGATAGTCTACGCGTATGCCGGCTCGGTTTCTTCGGCGGCGCTGAAGTAGGCGCAATCGGGATGATGGAACACGATCGCGGAGACGCTCGCTTCGGGCTCCATCATGAAGCCTTCGGTAAGTTGCACGCCGATATCTTCGGGGCGCAGACAGGCGCCAGAGCTTGGTCTGGTCTTCCAGATTCGGGCAGGCCGGATAACCGAAGCTGTAGCGCTTGCCGCGATAGCGCGACGTGAAGCGCTCATGCATGGTCATGGTCGGGGAATCGGGAAAGCCCCAATCTTCGCGAATGCGGCGATGCAGCCATTCGGCGCAGGCTTCCGCGGTTTCGATGCCGAGCGCCTGCAGCGCGTGCGCTTTGAAGTATTCGCCGCGCGCTTTGGCTTCTTCAGAATGTTGGATGATGCCTTCGCCGGCGGTCACGACGAACAGCGCGATGTGATCGCGGCGGCCGTCTTGCGGGTCGAGCGCGTAGTCGCTCAAGCACAGGCCGTCGGATTTGGCTTGGCGGCCGAAGCGGAAGCTCTCGATCGGGCGAATCTGCCGCCGGGCGCGAACAGATGCAGCGTGTTGCCGTCGCGCTCGGCTTCGAAGAACTGCCAGACCGCGCGCGCCTTCATGAATGTTGCGGCTTCCCGCTTCACTTCTTCCAGATTGTGGAACAGCTCGAGCGCCTTCGGATCGCGCTCGGCCAAAAGCTTTTCGAAATTGCCTTTGAATCCGAGATGGCGGCCGTAGAGCATGAACGGATTGATGTAGCTCCAAACCTCCGGCAGATTCGGAATCAGTCGGACCTTGCGGTCGAGATAGGGCGCGGGCGGAATCGGAATGTCGGTGTGAACCTTCGGGCTGCGCACTTCGCCCGAAGGGATGACCACCTGCTCGCGCGACGGCGCTTTCCGCCGGAACATCGCGGAAGATGTGTCTGTGAAAGCACCTGTTCGCGCAGCTCGGGATCCATGATCTCGTTCATCAGCCGCAGACCGGTCATGGCGTCCTTGGCATAGAACGTCGGCGCGGAGTAGCTGGGCGCGATTTTCGTCTTGGTGAATTTTTCGGATAGCGCCGCGCCGCCGACCAGCAGAGGCACGTCGATGCCGGCATCCTTCAGATCGCCGGCGGTGGTCACCATCTGCTGAGCGCTCTTCACCAGCAGGCCGGAAAGGCCGATCGCGTCCGGCTTGTGCTTCTGAAAGGCCTTGATCAGGTCTTCGGGCGGCACTTTGATGCCGAGATTCACCACTTCGTAGCCGTTGTTGCTGAGAATGATTTCGACCAGGTTCTTGCCGATATCGTGCACGTCGCCCTTCACCGTCGCGAGAACGATCTTGCCGCGCGTCGAAGAATCCGACTTTCTCCATGAACTGTTCAAGGTGGTTCACGGCGGCCTTCATGGCCTCGGCGGATTGCAGCACTTCGGCGACAATCAGTTCATTGTTGTTGAACAGCCGCCCGACTTCGGCCATGCCGGCCATCAGCGGACCGTTGATGATGTCGAGCGGCGGGCACGCCTTCCTTCAGCTTGAGATCGAGATCGGGAATGAGGCCGTCCTTGGTGCCTTCGATGATGTAGTTCGCCAGGCGCTCATCGAGCGGAAGATCGGCAGTCTTCTTCTTTTGCTTCCGGTCTGCGCCGCGGAAGTGGTCGGAAATAGCGCGCAATGTGGAACTGGTTGACCGCGATCTTTTGCTCGCGCGATTGCTGGCGCCAATCCTCCGGGACGGCTTCGAGCGAAGCGGCATGCAGGATGATCGGCGGGAACATTCACCGGCGGAGTGTTGAAGAGCAGCGCTTCGGCTAAGCGGCGCTCTTCTTCGGGAATGGAGGCGAAGCGCTCCAGTTTTTCGGCGTTGACGATGGCGAGATCGAGACCCGCTTTGGTGCAGTAATAGAGAAAGACGGAATTGACGACCTCGCGCGCGGAGGCGGGCAGGCCGAAGGAGATGTTCGAGATTCCGAGGACGGTTTTGACGTACGGGATCTTCTCTTTGATGAGCCGGATGGATTCGATGGTCTCGACCGCGCCGCCAATGTAGTTCTCGTCGCCCGTGGCGCACGGGAACACCAGCGGGTCGATGATGATGTCTTCCGGCGCGATGCCGTATTTGGTGGTGAGCAGTCGAACCGAGCGCTCCGCCACCGCCAGTTTGCGCTCGCGCGTGAAGGCTTGCGCCTGAGTCGGATCTTCATCGATGCAGCCGACCACCAGAGCCGCGCCATACTGCCGCGCCAGCGGGCAGATGCGCTCGAATTTCTCTTCGCCGTCTTCCAGATTGACGGAGTTGATGATGCTCTTGCCCTGGCAATAGGTGAGCGAAAGCTCGACCGAGCGCGGATCGGTGGTGTCGATCATGACCGGCGCTTTGATTTTGCGGATCAGCTTTTCGTAAAACAGCGGGATGTCGTTCAATCTCGTCGCGATCGCTCGATTGCAGGCAGACATCGACGACATGCGCGCCATTGCGGATCTGCCAGCGCGCGATTTCAGTGGCTTCTTCCCATTTCTCTTCGCCGATCATCTTCTTGAAGAGACGCGAGCCGATGACGTTGGTGCGCTCGCCGACAATCAGCGGGCGATTGCTGTCTTCGGCTTCGATCATGTCGATGCCGGAGAAGTAGGTGCGGTGCGTGGATTGCTTTCGGCTCGCGCGGCTTCTTGCCTTCGACCATCTGCGCGATCGCGCGAATGTGATCCGGACGCGTGCCGCAGCAGCCGCCGACGATATTCAGCCAGCCGTGATCGACGAAGCGCTCGAGCTGCGCGGCGAGGCTGGTGGGCGTTTCCAGATATTTGCCTTCTTCGTCGGGCAGACCGGCATTGGGATAACAGGAGACGCGCGTGGTCGCGAGTTCGTGGATGGAGCGGATGTGATCGGTCATGAACTCGGGGCCGGTGGCGCAGTTCAGACCGACCGAAAGCAAGCTGAGCGTGCGAGATGGAGGTGTAGAACGCGTCGGCCGTTTGGCCGGCGAGCATGGTACCCATCGCTTCAATGGTGCCCGAGACCATGGTAGGAATCGGATAATTCGAGCTCGCGGCCCAGCCGGTCGATGGCCAGCAAGCCCGGCCTTGACGTTGCGCGTGTCCTGGCAGGTTTCGAGCAGCAGGATATCGGCGCCGCCTTCGACCAACGCCTTCGGCCTGGTCGTAATAGTTGTCGATCAGATCCGGGAACGTGACGCCGCCGGTGACGGTGATGGCTTTGGTCGTGGGTCCCATGGAACCCGCCACAAAGCGCGGACGGCCGGCGTTCGAGAATTCGTCCGCCGCTTGGCGCGCAAGCTTGGCGGCGGCGAAGTTCAGCTCGTAGGAGCGATCCTGCAAGCCCATACTCGGCCAGCACGATCTTGCGTGCTTCCGAAGCTGTTGGTTTCGACAATGTCGGAGCCCGCTTCGTAGTAGGCGCGGTGAATGTCGAGGATGACATCCGGGCGCGTGAGGACCAGATTTTCATTGCAGCCTTCGAGCGCGGGGCCGCCGAAATCGGCCGCCGTGAGATGGCGCTGCTGCAGCATCGTGCCCATAGCTCCATCGAGCACCAGGATACGAGTGGCAAGAGCGTCTTCGAGAGCCTGGCGCCGCAATTGCCGCGCGTGGTCGTTGGATGTCATGAGGATAGCTGAGTATCCTCATTTTAGCGGCACGAAGGTGGATCTGCCGATCGCCGGGTCTAGTCGGCACCCGCGGCGGCGCCAGATTCCTCCGCATCGTCCAGAGCGAGGCCCTCAGGAGCCTCACCGGCAAGCTGATCCGGAGGCAGCGCGGTCCGGATATTTCCATATCGTCGTCCGCGAAAAGTTGGTCATTCGGATTGGCAGGACCGCTTAACGAAGAACCCATGGTTGAAACTCCTTTACTTACGCAATACCGATGCAATCGTGTAGCCAGTGTAGCTTTATTTCCGCCGTTTGAAAAGCACGGCGTCCGCGCCCCTGGCGCCGCGTATGCACGCCAGGCGGTCCCCGCGGGGCGACCACGCGAATTTCAGGATCGTCTCATCGTCTTCAAAATGCGTCAGTTGTTTCGGTCGAGAGCCATCCAGCGGAATGGCCCAGAGGTTGGACACTCCCTGCTTGTTCGTCAGCACGCTGGTAAGAGAAGCTCCGTCGGTCGACCAATCCGCTGGCATTTGGGCAGTCGGGACGATCCGTGCGGGCCCGTGTCCGTCGAATGGGATCACCGCTACGGCGGAAGCGTTCGGATCCTGCAGTTGGCAGGCGATCCATTTGCCGTCGGGTGAAATCTTCGCGTCTCGCGCCAGATGGTTTCCAATCTGCGTGCTTGCTCCGCCAGTCACCGCAATCTTACGCAAATGCGGATTGTTTGCCGTCCACGACGTGTAGACAACCCATTTGCCGTCGGGAGTGATGGCGGGAGCTTCGTCGTAAGTTGGTCCCGAGGTCAATTGAGTATATTCATTCGATTCCGGATCGAACTTCCAGAGATGGAATTCACCGGATCGAGTGGATGCGAAAACAACCGACTGGCTGCCCGGCAGAGCAGCAGCGCCTTCTTCGATAAACGGTTCGTTCGTCAGGCTCGCACGGCTTTGAGTCGCAATGTCAAAAAGCCACAGATTCGGAAAGCCGCTGCGCTGAGAGCTCATGACGATGTGGTCTTCATCCGCCCAGGCGAGGCTGGGAAGCTCTTCCGTTTCCGAGGGCCCACTCTGTCCGGTTGTTACGTCGTTGGGCGCGGATACCCAAAGACTCGCCTTGGTTTCCATCTTCACAGCGGCAAGCTCCTGGCCATCCCGAGTAAGGCTTGCGCCGGTGTAGCCGGCCAGATCCGTCGTCACATCCTGGATGCGCCCATCTTTGACGGCGATTTCCTTCAGTTGATTCCTGCGCTGCGTGCGCAAGGCTACCGGAACGATCAACGTTTTCCCGCCCGATGCCCAGACCGGTTGGCCTACACCGCGCCAGCCGGGCAATACTCGCTTGGTCTCTCGCCCGTCTGTGGCGATCAGATCCAGGGTCGTGCCGCCGGTCGCATAGCTGTAAAGGAACGCGGCGATTTCATTTCCTTTGGGCGACCAGGCCTGGCGCGTCGACAGGGTTGCGCCGTGCGGGGCGAAGAGCACTTTTCGCACACTGCCGTCGCGCGCCGCGAGCTCGAGACCGGTCTGATAACGGACGAACGCGAATCGATCGCCGGAAGGAGAAAACGAAACCGGGCCGTCTACATCCACCAGAATCGGCGAGCCCGGCCGATCACCCACGATCGGAACCGTATAAAGGCGCCCCATGAGCTTCGCGTCTTTTTCTACCTCGAAGATGGTTTGGCTGTCGGGCGAGAAGGTGATGCCTTCGTAATTGATTTTGCGGGCGCGGAATCTTGACTTCTTCCGACGGGTGACTCGACCTGCTTTCAGGAAAAGCGTATCTGGCCGCCGGATCGTCGCCCGCGACGAACGCCAGATAATTTCCATCTGGCGAGAGCGCGGCAAGCTTGGTCTCGGCCATTGAAGGTGAGTTGCCGCACGGAGCCAATGCGGAACCAATCGGGAGCGCGCCGCGCCCACCACCATGGCGGCGAGCGGCGATCGAGAAGCGCGAGAACACGGCGGCTATGCGGCAATGCCACCAAACGCTTTCGCGATCCAGGCGAGGGCGGGAACGCAGCGGCCGAATGCTGCTTACAGGCCGGAAGTCTGGCTGATCGATGAAGATCGGCCAGCATCTCCGTCGCCGACTGATACCGCTTCGCGCGATCTTTCGCCAGCGCCCGTTGCAATGACCTGCGGAAGGCCGGCCGGCAAAGATCGCGTATTCGGAAGCGGCGGCAGGGGCTGGTCAAGGATGGCGACGAGAACGTGACTCTCCGTTTCGCCCTCGAACGGGCGCTTGCGCGCCGATCATCTCGTAGAGGACGACGCCCAGACTCCACAGGTCGGTGCGGTGATCGATGTTCTCGCCGCGCGCCTGCTCGGGCGACATGTAGTCGAGCGTTCCCATCGACTGAACCGGGCCGGGTCCAGCGAGTCCTGTCGCACCGTCCTTCCTGGACGCGCCGAGCATGCTTCGCAAGGCCGAAATCGATCACTTTCACATAGCCGTCGGGCCGAATCATGATGTTGCCCGGCTTCAAATCGCGATGCACAATGCCGGCCGAATGGGCCGCCATCAGAGCGGACGCAACCTGGATGGCGATATCGAGGGCCGTGCCGGCATCGAAGGTCCGCGCTGCATGGCCGTGCGCAGCGTGATTCCATCGATGTACTCGCTGGCGATGAAGTGTTCGCCGTCGATTTCGCCGATTTCATAGATGGTCAGAATATTGGGGTGGTTCAGGGCGGACGCCGTGCGCGCTTCTTGCTCCAAGCGGCGAAGCATTTCGTCATCGAGGTGAGGTCGGCGAGGCAGAAATTTCAGCGCGACTTGCCGTCCCAGACGGGTATCGAGCGCCAGATAGACGTGGCCCATGCCGCCGGAGCCGAGATGACGCAGAATACGGTAAGCGCCGAATTGGTGGCCCTCGCGTGGATTGGACGCCGCGACGGTAGGTTCTGCCGCTCCGCGGAGCCGCCGGAAACTCTTTGTGATTTCTTCGCGCAGGTTGGGCATGCCGAATGTCTGCGGACGTGCTCGCGTCCGCAGCGCCGACGGGCCGCGCTCGCTTATGGCTTCAGGTGCAGGCTGTTATGGATGGCGAAGAGAGCCAGTTCCAGCCGATCGGACACGCCCAGCTTGTCGAAACATTGTGCAGATGGTTCTTACGGTTTGTTCCGTGATGAACATTTTTTCGGCGATCTCTTTGTTCTTGTAGCCTTGAGCAGATCAAAATGATGATTTCGCGCTCCCGCTGGCTGAGTTGCGCGCGTTCACGGGTGGTTTTGCCGTTGGCGTGGGCGGCGGGAAATCGCGAGGCGAAGCAAACTGGCGAATCACGGCGGCGGTGGTATTGGAATCAAGCCAGATTTCTCCGGCGTAAACCTTCTGGATGCTCTTTTCGATCAGGCCGTGGACGCGTCTTTCAGCAGAATGCCGGAACAGCCGAGCTTCATGGCTTCGACAAATTCGTCTTTGTTGTCGCCGGAGGCAAACAGAATAACTTTCGATCTGGGCGCGCGGGTCTGCATGCTGCGAAGAACCGTCAAGCCGTCGATTCTGGGCAGCTTCAGATCCAGCAGAACAACATCGGGATCGAGATGGACGGTCTTGTCGATGGCTTCCATCCCGTCCGACGCCTCGCCGACGACCTCAATGCTCCGGATGATTGGCTGAGCACACTCCGCAGGCCTTCCAGAACGATGGGGTGGCCGTCAGCGATTAACACGCGAATAGATACTGTTGACATGCATCTTCTATCCTGAATCTCGCGCGTTCCCGAATAGTACCGTAACCAAAGATCTAGAACTCTCAACCTGTTGCTTAGGATTATAGTGCCAAATCGATCAACTCAGCTAGCAAGTTTTGGGCCGCTTTAAGCCGAGAATAGCTCCTCAAGAGTACTATTCGGCCTATATCGAAAGTTTCTACAGTGCTTTTCCACAGGTACTACAACTAGTTCTGCTTCAGTCATGGCCGCATCGAAATACCGAGTTTCTTACAATATCTCCATGGCTAAGTTGTCGATCAAAGATCTGGATTTGAAAGACAAGACGGTCTTCATCCGCGTAGATTTCAACGTCCCTCTGGCGCCTGGCGGAAAAGAGATCACCAGCGACAAGAGGATACAGAGCGTCGCTGCCCACGATCCAATATGCGATTGAGCACTGTGCCGCGGTCATTTTGGCCAGTCATCTGGGGCGGCCGAAGGGCAAACGGAATCCGGAGATGAGCCTGGCGCCCGTTGCCGGCCGGTTGAGCGAGTTGTTGGGGAAACCAGTCGCGATGGCGCCCGATTGCGTGGGGCCGGAAACCGCCGCCATGAAGCCGAAGCCCGGAGAAATGCTGTCTGCTCGAAAACCTGCGTTTTCACCCTGAGGAAGAAGCGAACGATCCGGAATTTTCAAAGCAACTCGCTTCGCTCGCGGACATTTATGTCAACGATGCTTTCGGGTCGGCGCATCGGGCGCACGCCTCGACGGTCGGCATGGTGTCTTATCTGCCGCTGGCGGCGGCCGGACTGTTGATGGATAAGGAACTCGAGTGGCTCACGCGCGTGACGCAGAATCCGGAGCGGCCCTGCGTCGCGCTGCTCGGAGGCGCGAAGGTCTCGGACAAGATCGAAGTGATTCAGAATCTGATAAGCGTCGTCGACAAACTTTTGATCGGCGGCGCGATGGCCTATACATTCCTGCGCGCGTAAGAATCAGCCTACCGGCCGGTCGCTGGTCGAAGAAGACAAAATCGACCTGGCGCGGCAGCTCTTGGCAATCGCAGGCAACAAGCTGATGCTGCCGATGGACCACGTAGTCGTTCGCGGAAGTGCAAGCCGGGAGCGCGAGCACGAGGTGGTCAGCAGCATCGGTCCCGATCAGATTGCGGTGGATATCGGACCGCAGACCATCGAGGAATACGCCGGAAGTCATCGCCGGCGCGAAGACCGTCATTTGGAACGGGCCGATGGGGATTTTCGAGATGCCGCCGTTCGATAAAGGAACAGTGGCGCTGGCGCAAGGCGGTGGCTGAATCGGGAGCGGTATCGGTGGTGGGCGGGGGCGATTCCGAAAAGGCGATCAAGAGCGCCGGCGTTTCGGACAAAATCTCGCACGTCTCGACGGGCGGGGGCGCATCGCTCGAGTTCCTGGCCGGCATCGAGCTGCCCGGAGTGGCGGCGTTGACCGATAAGGCGGCGAGCCATCAACTCTAAGCTGCGTCAGGAATCGAGCATGATTTCCTTGCAGCGCTCGCGGCTGGTCCGTGATCAGGATATGACCGGCATTCGGGAATCAGATGGAATTGCGCGCCCGGGATTCGCGACGCAATGACTTTTCCGTTCGCGGGAGGCACCAAGTCGGTCCTGCTCACCGTGCAGCACCAGGGTGGGGAGCTTTGATGCGCGGCAGCCGCCGGTAGGAACTCCACAGACAGGATTGCCGGCAAATTGGTTCAGAAAACCTTTGTAACTCCAGCGGCACTGGCAACGGACCTGAAAATCTTCTTCGATGCGCTCGCGCGGGGTCGTTTCGGCATAAAGCAGCGGTATCAGCGCATTTTCCCGCTCGACCCGGGTCGCTTTCGACCAGCGAATTCCGCGCGGGCGACGGCTGAAAGTGCGGCCAGCGCGCGAAGTAGGCCGCTATAGGTGGTGCAGCCAAGCACCAGACTGAGGACGCGGTCCGGGGTAGCGCAGCGCCAATTCCTGGGCAATCATGCCTCCCATGGAAGCGCCGACCACGTGCGCGGCGGCAACCCGCGCGGCTTCGAGAACCGCATCGGCGTCGCTCGCCATCTGCCGGATTGAGTACGGGCCCCGCGGAACATCGCTGCTGTCCCATCCCGCGGTTGTCGAACAGGATGACCCGATAGCGCTGCCGAACCAGCGGAAGCACCCGGAACCACATCTCATGCGTGAAGCTCAGGCCCATAATCAGAAGAACGGGGGGGCCGCTGCCGTGCTTCTTCCCAGTAGAGCGTTTGCGCCTCCGCTTTGCAGCGTACGGCATGCACTTATACCCCAACATATCGAGCGCATCTGCACGTTCGCTACGCAAATTGCAGTAGTACAGTGCCTTTACAGGCACTTAAGTCCGGCTACGATAGAGACACCCCCGAGAATATATCTCAGGGAAGGTAGCCTCGCTTTGCTCAAGCTTAAGCGTGTCGAGATTCAAGGCTTCAAATCTTTCTACGATCGGACGGAGATGAAGTTCAACGGCAGCGGCATCGCTGCCATCGTCGGGCCGAACGGCTGCGGCAAATCCAACCTCAGCGACGCCATCAGCTGGGTGCTGGGTGAGCAGTCGGCCAAAACCTTGCGCGGCGCGCGGATGGAAGACGTGATCTTTGCCGGAACGCGCGACAGGAAAGCCTCTGGGCATGGCGTCGGTGACTATGACGCTGGTGCCGCGAGAAGCCGTCGCAGCGGACTGGTTACTCGCGATCGGCTCTGCCGCATTGCCGACGAATGGCACGGAAACGGACACGGGCCGCGCGGAACTCGGAGGCGTCTAAAGACGGCCGAGCGAAGCGGCGAAGTCACCATCACCCGGCGTCTGTACCGCTCCGGCGAAAGCGAGTATCTGGTCAACGGCAAGTTGGCCCGGCTTGCGCGATATTCAGGACCTCTTTCTTGGGACGGGATTGGGCCCGGAAAGCTACGCGATCATCGAGCAGGGGCGCATCGGACAGATTCTGAGCAATAAGCCGCAAGACCGCCGGAACGTGATCGAAGAAGCGGCCGGAATCACGAAATTCAAAACTCGCAAGCGGCTGGCGGAGGCGAAACTCGAAAGCGCCAAGCAGAACCTGTCGCGCGTGTTCGACATTCTGGAGGAAGTCACGCGCCAGGTGAATTCGCTGAAGCGGCAGGCTGCGAAGACGAAGCGATATTCCGAGCTGAAGACGGAGGCGAGAGGCTATCTGCGCCAGGTGCTTGCGGCGCAAGTTCCGCATGCTGGAGCGCGAGACCGCGAAGATCGCCATCGAGCTGAACCTCGCGTCGGCTGAGCTGCAGAACCGCCAAGCGGCGATAAGCGGAGCGCGAGGCAGATCAAGCCGCTGTGCTCGAGGAGTCCTACGCGACCGAGCGGGAATTGACGCACACGCGCCAAGCTGCTCGCCGATTTGCATCTGGAGGCCGAGCGCGCGCGCGGCCGTCTCGAATATCAGCTCAAGCAGATTGAGCAGATCGAACAGCGGCTGCCACTCGAACGAGCAGGAGGCGCAGGCGCTCGAAAACAGCAGCAGGAAAGAGCGGCGCGAGTTGGAAGCAACAGTACGGCGAGCTGCAGGCGCTGGAGAGCGAATGCGCGGAAGCGCGCCGGCAGCTGCACATCAAATCGATCGAGCGGCAGCGAAGCGCAGAACGGACTGGCGGAACAGGAGCGCGGCCTGGAGGCGGTGCGGCAGACAGTGCTGCGCCTACTGGGCGAATCGCGCAACTCTGAAGAACCACATCACGCAGGTGGAGGCGCAACTGGCGTCGGCGGATCGCGAGGCGGCTCGCGCGCGCGGCGGAAGAACAGCAATCGGAAAGCGATCTTTCGCGCATACAGCAGGTGAAGAGCGCAGATTTCCGAACAGCTTGGCGGCGCGCCAGATCGAGCTGGCATCCGTAACGGATCAACGGACCGCAGTCGAGCAGGAACTGCAGCAGAAGCGCGCGAAATTGAATGAGAGCCGGCAGGCGTTCGACCGGCTGCGGAGCGAAGTTTTCACGCGTTAAGGCGCGGAAGGATTCGCTCGAAGAAGTGCTGCAGCACCGAAGCTACACGACTGAAACGGTGAAGCGGCTGTTCACGGCGGTCGAGCGCGGGAAGGCGCAGGACTTGCGTCCGGTGGGCGTTCTGGCCGATTTCCTGGAAGTGGATCCGCAATTGGAGAAAGCCGACTGAAGAGTTCCTGCACGACGAACTCGAGTACGTGGTTGTGCGCGATTGGGCGAGGCGGAGCGCGGCATTGAGCTGATGCGGGGCGATCTGAACGGGCGCGCGACGTTTCTGGTGGAGACAGATGGCGAGCGGGGGCTATGCCGCCGCGTGAATTGCCCGGCGCCGGCGGCTGAACCGGGCACTCGTGTCAAAGCTGACGCGATGCGCTGCGGTTGACGAACGGCTTATCCAATGTGCCGCTGCGACGTTTTGCCACGAATTGCGAACTGCTACGTAGCCGCCGATCGGCCGCTGGCGCAGCAGCTGGCGGGCGAGTTTCCGCATTGCTGGTTTCTGCCGACCGATGGGGTGAGCTATCACGGGCATGCGGTCAGCGGCGGAAAAAAGACGGGCGCGGGTCCGCTTGCGCTGAAGCGCGAGCTTCGCGAAATATCGCAGCTCGATCGGGTGAAGCAGGAGGAGTTAACCGCCGCGCAGGCGAAGGTGCGCGAACTCGAACAGGCCATTTCAGCGCTGGCCGAGCGGTTGGAAGATTTGCGGGCGCAGCAGCAGGCACAGGAAAAGGATGTGCTGGCGCTCGATCACGAGAGCCGCAAGCTAGCGGAGGAATTTCAGCGCATCCAGTCGAGACTTTCAGGGGCCCGTCTGGAGCTCGAGCAGCTGGCGCGCGATCGCGTGACGATGGAGGAAACGCTCGAGCGCGATCGCCTCGCGCTCACCGAGCATGAGCAGCGCAGAGCCGGGCAGGAGCAAGCGCTCGAAGACGCTCGCGACGAGTTGACGTCGCGTCAAAACAGAGGTGGCCCAGGCAGCCGAGGAACACGCGGGCGTGCGCGCAAATCTTGCAAGCTTGGAAGAGCGCGAGCGATCGTCGGCAGCCCACCGGGCGCGCCTGCAATCCGAAGTGGAGGAGTTCGCCGTCCGCCGTGCGCAATTAGCGCAAGAGGCTCTCCGTTTAACCTTCGAGCGGGCGCAGTTCCTCGCCAGCAATGAAGATCTGCAGGAGAAAATTGCCGCACTCGCCGGTTCCATTTCAGAAACCGAAGCAGCCGTGAGCGGCTTGGCAGCGCAGGAATCGCGGTTGAGAAATCGTTTGTCGGCTAACGAAGAAGAGCTCAAACAAGCCAGAACCGATCTGCAGGCCGTTCAGGAGCAGCGCTCGGATTTGCAAGTCGCGCTCGCCCGCGCGGAGTCCGATTTGAAGCATCTCGAAGAAACCTGTCAACAGGAGCTCGACACCACTCTGGCCGAGTTAGGCGAGGTTTTGGATGAGACTGCGCTTCCGGAGATGGAAGCCCGGTACACGGAAGCGCGGCGTAAGATCGAGGCTCTAGGCCCGATCAATCCGCAAGCCTTGGAAGAGTTTGAGGAGGCGCAGCAGCGCCAGGAATTTCTCAGCGTTCAGCGCCAGGATCTCCTCGATTCCATCCGGGATACGGAAAAAGCGATTCACGAGATCGACGCTGAATCGCGAAAGCGTTTCTCGGAGGCATTCCACGCGATAAACGCCAACTTCCGCCAGATGTTTGGAGTTCTTTTTGGGGGCGGCATGGGTGAAATGCGCCTAACGGATGAAGAGAACCTCGCCGAGTCCGGCATTGACATCGTCGCCTCGCCCCCGGGCAAAAAACTTCAGAGCGTCCTGCTGCTGTCGGGTGGTGAAAAATCTCTCACGGCCATGGCTTTGCTGATGGCGCATTTTCCAATACACGCCGAGCCCATTCTGTATTCTCGATGAGGTGGACGCGCCGCTCGATGAGCCGAACATCCAACGCTTGACTCGGCTGCTGAAAGAAATGTCACAGCAGACGCAGTTCATCGTCATTACGCACGCCAAGCGCACGATGGAAGCCGCTCAAGCGCTATACGGCGTGACGATGCAGGAACCCGGAGTATCGAAACTGGTAACCGTAAGATTCAATGCAACGGAGGAAGTACGCGGCGGCGCGGACCTCCTGGTGCGCGCCGGAACTCCCGTCCCGGCTGCTTAACTTGCGGTGGTGTATCAGTTTGAATTTTCATAAGCCGCGATCATCTCCACGATGTCTTTAATTTCCCACAGGCGCCTATCCACGCCAGCTGCCATCGCGGGAGAGCAACGGAGCCTCTTATGGACGCGGGCAAAGCTGTAGTACATAAAGAACAGAGCAACGGCGGCAGCGTGATTTTCAATCTTCTTAGAGAACGCATTGGTCAAACGCGTAAAGCGGCGCATCCCCATCCGCATTGCCGCTTTCGAATGCTGCGGGGTCGCCTCGGGCCGGAAAAGCATTCCCTGTAGCTCATTTATCTTCCTTGTTCCAACGAACATTGGCTGCTTTACGCGCTATCATGCTCCGTTTCCTCCGAGACAATACAGAAGCTCGCGCCTTGCCGCCCTTCTGACCACCCAATCTGCCGAGTGCTACAGCGTGTGGATTCTTATCTTTATTGAGATCTTCTGGCGGTTCACCCGTCAACTTCTCTCCAATGATCCGCTCGACCGAGTTGCGCCCCACCGTTATGAAGTCATGATCCTTTGGCTTGCTTGAACGGCTAGGCATGATATGATCGTACCCCATGAATCCAACGGCGCCATCCAAGAAGCCCAGAGTGAAGGCCACGACAGCAACTCTCTATTTAGTTCCAGTAGAATTAGGAAATCTCGCCGGTAACGCAACGCAGATCGAATTGCGAGACAGCGGGAATAAGCCACTAGGTCGATTTTCCATTGCCCGAACCGGAGTAGAATTTCGCGGTCCCAACCAAAAGAACCGAGGACTGCAAAAGAACTGGGCCGAGCTAATCGAGTGGATCACCCGCTGACGTCTCGACCAAGACTCTCAAATCAACCGCAATGGCCAAAAAACCGCGATATCAGAAATTTCATGTTGCCCTCCCCTCTGAAGAAGTAACCCTGTACGCAGGCTCCAAAGTGCGATCCGCCTTGGATGAGATAACGAAGGACATAACCCTGTACCACGGCGTTCGCCTCGCTGAGGTTATTGAGGCGGTCTATGAACAAGGGCAGAAGGATGGCCGCAAAGAAATCATCGAAAAGATGGATGGCATCAAGAAGGGTGTCAACTACCTTCCTCCAGGCAGGCCAAAGAAGAACAAACGCAGATAATAGACATTTTAGAAAAGGATTGGCAATCATCGTGGCGACAGAGATTACGATCAAGGGCGAAAAGGCCAAACGTGGCGAGAGAATGACAAAGGGTTCGGGCTGGAGACTCGCCGTGGTCAAAGGCCGTAGGCGCATCTTCGTTGCCACCCTGCTGGAAACGATCAACCGGGGCAAAGAACGCATCGCCATCTTCAGCGTGCCGAAATAATTCAAACTGATACACCACCTAACTTGCGATACGATAACTGAACAACCCATGTTCAGAACTACGTTTTGCTTGTTCGTCGCCGCTTCCTGTGTGCTTGCGGCCGAGCCCGAGAAGGGTTTGAATTCTCAGGTGCAAGACATCGTCAGCCAGGTTTCGGCTGATAAGATCGCCGACATTCAGAAAAAGCTGGAGAGCTTCGGAACCAGAAATATTTATTCGGCCACCGACGACCCGTCGCATGGAATCGGCGCCGCGCGAGAGTGGATCGCCGCGCAGTTTCGGAGCTACAGTCCCAAGCTTCAGGTTTCTTTCGACAAGCATCGGGTGGCAAAACAAGGGCGAGCGTTCAAGGACGTCGAGATTTGGAATGTAGTTGCCGTCTTACCGGGCACCAGCGACCCGGAACACCAGGTAATCGTGAGCGGGCATTACGACAGCATCAACATGGTTTCTAAAGTGGGACCCGACGGGAGACGGCAGTTAGACCCGGAAGCGACAGTTGCGGCTATAGCCCCAGGCGTGACTGACGACGGAAGCGGCACGGCGGCGGTAATGGAACTGGCGCGCGTGATGAGCCGGTTCGAGTTCAGGAAGACGGTCATTTTCATTGCCTTCGCGGCGGAAGAATATGGACTGTTCGGCAGCAGCCTTTATGCCGAAGCAGCCGCGGCCCGGCATGATTCGATCGACGGCGTTTTTAATAACGACATAATCGGCAGCGATGTGACGGGGAACGGCGAAACCGCCAATCGTTGGGTCAATGTTTATTCCGAGGACCCCAACGATTCCAGCTCGCGGCAGCTTGCGCGTTACATGAAGCAAATGGCCGAGCGTTACCAGCCTGGTTTTGAAGTGAATCTGGTTTTCCGTCACGACCGCTTCGGCCGGGGAGGCGATCACAGTCCCTTCAATGCCGTTGGATATGCGGCCATTCGCGTGACCACGCCGATGGAGAATTTTTCGAATCAGCATACCGCGACGGATACGTTCGCAAACACGGCGCCCGGGTATACGGTATTAGTTGCGAAAGCGAACGCCGCGGCAATGGCTTCGCTGGCGCTTGCGCCGAGAACACCGGAGGTTGGGGCAGGCTCGCGAACGCCAAACGCGTCATCTGACGGCGCGTCGGTCAGCGGCGTCGCTGCCCAACGTCCGGCTGCAGGCGCTCCAGCCCAAGCACGAGCTTTTGGCGGGGGTTTGGGTCGCGGAAACGGGCCGAACGGCAAAGGTGGTTACGATGCGGCGATGACTTGGCACAACGAGAAGCGGGAACCGGATCTCCTGGGATACGCTGTCGTCATGCGCAAGACGACTTCGCCCACTTGGGAGAAAGAAATTTTCGTCGGTAATGTAACTAAATACACGCTGCCCAATGTGAATATCGACGAAGTTGTGCTGGGAGTAAAGGCCATCGATAAGGACGGCAATGAAAGCCCGGTTGCCGCCTATGTGACTCCGCCTTATCGGGCGCATAAAATCGAGACGTACTGAGGCGAAACGCCGAATGCCGTTGAGTGTCACGTCACGTGTTGAGGACGGCTTCGCGATTCTGGAACTCGCGGGCGCGTTGACGCTAAGTCCATCGTTGAACGCGCTGCGTGATACAACGCGCGACGTTCTGACCACGAGTAAGGTCTCGGGGTTGATTCTGCGCGTCGCTGGAGTTACGGCAACCGACAGCGCCGGGCTCGGAGAATTAACGGTAGTCTATACGTTCGCGATGCGCCGGAAATGTCCCCTTCGGCTGGTCGAAGTAAGTCCCAGCTTGCGTAAGATGCTGGAGCTCACTCGGTTGGATGGCATTTTACCGTGCGCGCCCGACACCGCAACCGCCAAGAAAGAATTGCGGGGGCAGTGATCGCTCTGCAGATCCGGCTCGGGCGCCTGACTTAAATTACAATCCGAGCCGTGCGCGCAGTTCAGGTTGTAGTGCTAGGCTGCTGTTTTGCGGCTGCGGCGGCGCTTTACATACAACACTAAGAGGACTCCCGCGACCAGCAACAATCCGACGTTCATGAACATAACTGTATTGCTCCTTTTGGAGACGCGTTCTTGCGTCTCTGGTTTATTGATCGGCGGAAGGGGCGGCAATCTTTAACCGAAGTTCATCAGAACCATTCCTTCACAGTCGTGGCTCAGATAGGGCAGCAAGCGAGCGCGCGAGCCGGGGATTTCGCTATACTGGCAAAAAAGGCACATCGGCCGCGCTATGCGCCTGCCGATAAGCCGTACTAAGAAGTTCATCGGCAGGAGTTTCCGCTAAAAATATGTTCGATCTGTTTCGCAGCCGCGATAAGAGTGTGCGCATTCTGCTGGGAGGGCTACTCGGCTTGGTCGCTCTCTCGATGCTCGTTTACTTAGTTCCGGGCGGTTTCGGCGGATCCGGCGCGCCAACCGGTCAGGGCGTAATCGCGACGGTGGGCGACGACAAGGTCACGACCGTCGATGTGCAACGAGCCGTCCAGCGCATTACCCGGGGTCAAACGAATCTGCCAAAAGGCATTCTCGCCATGTACGTGCCGTCTCTCGTCAATCAGCTGATTGAGGCCAAGGCAATGGCTTACAAGGCGCGCGAAATGGGGTTGAAGGTCTCGGACCAGGAGCTTGGCGATGCGATTCAAGCCGAGTTCTCGAGCGAGCTGGGCGGCAAGTTCGACGTCGGCATTTACCAGAACATACTCGAGCAGCAGGGCATGACGGTCGCGGGTTACGAGAAAGAGCGGCGCGACGCTATGCTCGGCATGCGGCTCGAGAATCTGGAAGCTCAATCGCTGATTGTGTCCGACCAAGAGGCGCGGGCGGAATATCAGCGCAAGTACCTGAAGGTGGGGCTCGAATACCTCGATTTCGATCCGAAGAATTTTATCTCGAAGGTCAATAAAGATCCCGTGCTGGTAAAGGCTTATTTCGACAAGAATCGCTCAGAGTTTCGTATCCCCGAGAAGAGGGACGCCGCTTTGATCGTGGGGACCACCGCGGACTTCGTGCAGACCGCGAAGATCTCAGACGCCGATCTCCAAAAACAATACCAAGACAATATCGACAGCTATCGGCTTCCCGAGCGCGTCCAAGTACGGCACATTCTGATCAAGACGCAAGGTAAGCCGAAGGAGGAGGCGGCAAAACTCAAGGCGAAGGCCGAAGATATTCTGAAGCAGCTGCAGCACGGCGGCAATTTCGCCGAGCTGGCGAAGAAGAATTCCGAAGACCCCGGATCGGCGGAGAAGGGCGGGGAGCTGGGCTGGATCGTGAGAGGCCAAACCGTTCCGAGCTTCGAAAAAACTGCATTCTCTCTAAAACCGGGAGAATTGAGCGGCGTGGTCGAGACTGAATATGGGTACCACATTCTTCAGGTGGAAAACAAGCAGCCGGCTCATACGCAGACTTTCGACGAGGTGAAGCCGCAATTGCTCGCCGAAGCGCAGAAGCAGGCCGGTACCGAGAATTTGCAGAAGGCGTTTGATGCGGCGCACGCGGAGATCGCGCGCAATCCGGGGCAAGCGGAGGCGATCGCGAAGAAATATAGTCTCAGATTTTTTAAAGTGGATCATCTGGCATCTAACGGCTCTTTGCCGGAGGTGAATACGCAACCGGAAGTCGTAAACGCGATCTTCGCGGTGCCGAAAGGCGGCGTTACGGACGTCGTCGATTTGCCGAATCAAAGCAAGGAAGCGTTCGCGGTGATCACGAATGTAACGGCGGCGCGGGATGCCGATTACACTGAAGTGCAGGCGGACGCGCTGCAGCGTTATACGACGGCAGAGTCACTCCGGTTATCGCAAGAAGCCGCAAATAAGGCCGCGGATCGCGCGCGCAAGGGCGACAGCTTAGAAGCTATCGCAAAAGATTACGGATTGACGGTAAAAACGGCCGCACCCTTCACGATCGACGGCGCGGCGGAAGGCATTGGCGCGGGTAGTTTGTTATCCGCCGCTTTCAACGACAAAGTGGGCGACATTGTTGGACCAGTAGCCGCACAGTCCGGACAGTTCGTCTGCAAGGTAACCGCAAAGATTGCCGCCGATATGAGCCAGTTCGCCAAGAGCAAGGACGCAATTATTCAGACCTTGACGGCACAGCGGCAAAGCCTGGATCAGCCGCTTTTCCGAGACAGCGTGGTCTTGGAGTTAAGGCGGCGGGGCAAGATCAAGCTGAACGAAACAGCCCTTAACAGCCTGGTTGGCTCTTTCCAGGGCTAAACTTGCTCGCTCAATTCTTTCATTTTATCCGCGGCCTCACGGACCCCAATCAGCTCATCCTGCTGTTATCGACGGTGATGAGCGGCTGGATTGGCTACGTGGTCCTGTTTGCGGTCGTGTTTGCGGAAAGCGGCCTACTGGTCGGCTTCTTTCTTCCCGGCGATTCTCTTTTGTTTACCGTGGGAGTGGTGGCCGGTGCGGGCAAGCTGGGGATCGGCGCGATGATTGCGATGCTCGCATTCGCTTCCATCCTGGGCGATGGAATCGGCTTCTTTCTGGGAAATACACTGGGGTATCGACTCTTCAAGAATTCGCAGTCGCGTATTTTCCGGCGCGAGTATCTCGACCGCACCCATGCGTTTTACGAACGCCACGGCGGCAAGACGATCGTCTACGCGAAGTTCGTGCCTATCATTCGGACTTTTGCGGCGTTTATAGCGGGAGTGGGAAAGATGCGGTACCCGCGCTTTTTGATGTTCAATGTGGCAGGGGCTATCGGATGGGTGACCTCGATGATTACGCTTGGTTATCTGCTCGGCAACGTGGCGATTATCCGGCAGAATTTTGAAAAAGTCGTTCTTTTGATCATCGCTGTTTCTCTGATACCCGCCGCTCTGCAAGTGTTCGGGAAGCGAAAAACCGCGATCACGACCAGCGCGCGCTAGAAGTGCATCCCGCCGCCGCAAACCAGAACTTCGCCGGTGACATAATCCGAGAGCGGCGAGCAAAAGAAGAAGACTGCGTTGGCTGCATCCTCGGGCGTGCCCAGCCTGCCGAGGGGAATGGTTCTGGCAGCCTGCTCGCGCACCTGCGCCTGCATTCCCACTCTTACTTTTCTCTCGCCGATTGAAATGGCGGTCTCGGAATCTTCCATCGGTTGAATCAATCGAGTCTCGATGAGACCGAAGCCCACGGCGTTTACAGTCACGTTGTAGCGGCCCCATTCTTTGGCCAGGGTTTTTGTGAGCCCTACGATCGCGGCTTTCCCCGAAGCATAGCCGATCTGCCCGGGATTGCCATCCAACCCCGAAATGGAGGTGATGTTTACGACTTTGCGCATCACGCGGCGGCCTGCCTGGTTCTCTTTCTTGGCCTCCTCTCGCATCCATTGCGACGCGGCTCGAAGAAGGCGAAACGGGGCAACTACGTGTATGTCGAGCATGGCTTGGAACTGCTCGTCCGTGGTCTTTTGGATGACGCTGTCCCAGGTGTAGCCGGCGTTGTTGACCAGGATGTCGGCGGATCCGAAATCCTCGAGCACTTTCTGGATGACGGCTGGAGGAAACTCGGGGCGTGTGAGGTCACCCGCTATGGTCGAGACCTTGCCTCCCGCCAGTGCGAGGGCTGCTTTCGCTTCGTCGAGCGCCGCTGCATCGACATCGGCCAGCAGAACCGACGCGCCGGCATCCAGAAGTTTTTCCGCGACAGCGCGGCCGATTCCGCGCGCTGAACCGGTGACGACGGCGGCCTTCTTTAAAAGGGAGATCTCCATTGTCGACCTAGAAGAGTAACATCTGCGAGCCGGGCGGCTGAGGGAGGTTCAGACGATCCATATCGCGCGACGGGATGCCGACGCGAAGCCGGATGTTCTTGACCATTTCGCGAATGCGTTCCGGATAATTCCCCTTTAAGAAAGGCGCCTGCCGCAAAGTTTGCTTCGTAGCGGCGCAAGTGCTGCGGGAATTTGTCGGCGAGAAACGGAAAGAACACGCGCTGGGCCGACGGCTTCAAGAAAACAACATTAGCGCCGAACTCGATCGCGCCTGCGGCTTTAGCGGCCCTGGCGACGGATTCGAGGTTCTCTTCCGAATCTGTGAGGAGAGGAAGAACGGGATTAGCGATCACACCGGCGCGAACACCAGCGCTGTTGAGCTCCGCCACCGCCTGAATGCGAAGGTCGGGGCGGGGGGCATACGGTTCCGTGAGTCGCGCTAAATCCGTATTCATGGTCGTGACCGTAAGGGTGACGCTTACTTCGTTGTGCTCCGATAATCTCTTAAGGAGCGCCGCGTCCCGCGTCACGAGATTCGATTTCGTCGTGATGAAAATGGAGACGCCGCGCAGCCCCTGCATGCCCTCCAGCGCCTGCCGCGTCCGGCCGAACCTCCGCTCCGCCGGCTGATACGGGTCGGTTGCGGTGCCGACTCCCAGGATGTGTCCATGCTTCACGGCCTTGAGCTCCTCGCGAAACGCTGCCGGGCTCCCAGTCCTTGGCGTAGATCTCGGTTTCGAAAGCGTCGGCTTCGCGGCGCTCCAGAAACTCGTGCGTGAACCGGGCATAACAGTACTTACAGCCGTATTCGCAACCGCGATAAGGGTTAATGGACCAGTGGAACGGAACGCGCTGAGAATCGCAGCGGTTGAGCCATTTGCGCGTCGGCAGAGTTCGATATTCGACGCGCCGCTTTTCGCCCAAGACTGTACCTTCTGCCGCAAGGCGTGCGATCCCGGTCAGCCTGACGAGTTGCTCCATTGAGAGGCGCCTCTCCAAGGAGCAGTTTCGCTCTTTATTCGCCTTCTGTCAAGCAGCCGCCGAGGGGCTATGGGGTGAAATGACGCCCTTTTGTCGCAGGCCGTTCAGCGCCAGCCCGTGCCTGCCGCGCACTCCGGTTTTCTCGAAAATGTGCTTCAGGTGGATCTTGACGGTTCCGGGGCGAATGTCGAGCTGCTGCGCGATCTCCCGGTTCTTATAGCCTTGCTCGACCAGCTCCATTACTTGATGTTCGCGCGGTGTCAAGTCGGTCCTGACCTGGCCTTCCTGCGCCGCCGATTCGCGAAATACCGAATCTTGCATCCAGCTTCGGCCTTGGGCTACGGCGCGAAGGCAGGCGAGCACGATGGGCGTATCCGCCGACTTTCGCACAATCCCCTTTGCGCCGGCTTGGAGAAAACGCAGCGCCTCAGCCTCGGTGATGGACATACCCCAAACCACGACTGCAGGTACAGTCGAGCGCGCGGCGCCATGTTCGGCCGGTAGTTGACTTAGAGCGTCCAGAACTGTCTTGGCGCCCAAGCCTTTGTCAATGATCAGCGCGTCGGTTTTCTCCGCGGTCGGGCTGAGCATCCACTCGGCCGGCGACGAATGCGAAGATCCAAACACCAGATCGTCTGTGGATTCCAGCAAGTGCAGGAGTCCTTTTACGGTGAGCGGTTGAGTCTCACAAATCGAAACGACTTTTTTGGTTGTACCTAGATCCACTTCCATAATCTGCCTAGGCTCCTTATCGGCAGGCTCTGCCCTTCTCTTGAGTGGAGGTGGGGTTGTAATAGTCTCTATTTCGACTTACGCAGTAGTACCACGCGGGTAGGATTTTTCTGAGAGGCAGCGGCGGAAGAGACGATTATTTGTCGTTCATGATCGCCAACTGGCGTGTTTTCAATTGCGACTACTCTGTAAAGCACTTAACGCGACGCTCACCGCGCACGTCCGATAAGTAGGAGGCGATTATGTTTAAGACATTCGCTTTACCAGCACTACTTACGAGTACATTACTGATTCTTTTCACTCCGACGGCGGCGCTGTCACAGCAACGCGGGGGCGGGCGGGGCTCTTCTGGTGGACATGGCAGCTATGGCGGCCAGGCCTATTCAGGCAGCCGCGGCAGCTACGGTGGACAGGCCTATTCGGGCAGCCGCGGCAGCTACGGTGGACAGGCCTATTCAGGCAGCCGCGGCAGCTATGGTGGACAGGCCTATTCGCGCGGAGGCGGCAATTACGGCCGCCAAGCCTATTCCGGCGGACGCGCCTATTATGGCGGTGGGAGCAATTATGCGGGACGCAGCTACTACGGCGGCCGCGGCTATGCGGGGCGTGACTACGGCCGGCGTGGTTGGAGCGGCTATGGCGGCGCGTATTTCGGTTACTACGGTGCTCCTTACGCCTATGGGTCCGGATACTACGACCCGGGCTATTGCGATCCGGGCGGCTACTACGATCAATGGGGCTACTGGCATCCTTATGCGGGTTGCTATTCCCCAGGGCTGGGCTATTAAACTTCTTGGCGCAACGCGTGTGCCCGCTGCGCGAAACTAGCGTGTGGCAGATACGCGAATCGATCGCGAAGAGCATCCTGACGCCGACTTCCGGCTTTATCAGGGAAGCGGGGTTCACGCATTCGCTTAGTCCGGCGCGCAACTGCACGTATGGGTGCGCATACTGCTATGTCCCGACAATGGGGATCTATGCCGGCCTTCAGCCGGAAGATTGGAAGCATTGGGGGCAATTCACCACGTTCAAGGCGAATTCCGCGGATCTCGCGGCGAGCGGGATTCGTCCGTGGCAAGTGATCTATTGCTCGCCATCAGTCGATCCATATCAACCGGCGGAACGTGAGCGGCGGGTGATGCCGCGGTTGCTCGAAGCGCTGGCCCACCACGCGCCTGCGGTGTTTGTGATTCAAACACGAGGACCGTTGATACTTCGCGATCTTGCGTTGCTGCAGGCCCTGGCAAAGGCGACCAGGCTGCGGATCAGCTTTTCCGTCACGACGGATCGAGACGAGGTTCGGCGCCGGTATGAACCGCATTGCGAATCGAACGAAACGCGTCTCGAAACGATCGCCGCTTTGCGCGAAGCCGGATTGGAAGTCTATGCCACGTTAGCGCCGTTGCTGCCGTGCGATCCGGAGCGGCTGGCTCGCATGGCTATCGATGCGTCGGGGCGCAATTTGATTGGCGATGCGTTGCACATCCGCGATACCAAGCCTCGTGGGGCAACCACGCGCGAAGTTGCGTTTGAAATCGCACGGCGCCACGGGGAGAGCGAATGGTTTCGGGTGGAGTTTCAGCAGCAGGTTTTGCGATCGATCGAGCAGGTGGCGGCAGGGGCGGGGCTTCGGTTCGGGAGCGGCCCGGGCGGGTTCCGCTGGCTGGCGGAGAAGTAGCTTACTTCTCCAGGTGGCGGTCGATTATTTTGGTGCTTACCTTCCGCGCATCCACCTTATAGGTCCCCTCCGCATGCTTTTTGTGGAGTTCGGCTGCGTGGATCGCGCGCGCATCGTGCGTCGCGAGCGGCTCCGAGACTTCGGGCGGCGTCACAGTATTGTCCTGCTCAGCGGATGGAGCTGGGTGGACGCGCTGCCTGGCGGGGGCCGTCGCGGCGGCACTCGCGTCACCGTTTCCGCCCTGGAGACGATGCTCAGATTTCCTCAACACGCACCTCTTTCTGTCTGCACTTATCTTAGCGAAGCGTGTAGCTCAGCGATATCCGGGAAGTAAGCGCGAGGTATTGCGCGGCGGAATTCGCCAAATGTACGTGAAGGGTGTGCAGTTTTGGCGGGTATATGCCGAAGATTCAATAGGCGCGAATAGCGCTGGGATGAGCACCGCTTAAGAGGTTGTAAATGATCGCTCGCGAAGAATTGCAGGGCTATGAAGCGCCGCCGCTCGCGCCCGACGTACGGGAGCAGCTGATTCTCGAACATCTGCCGCAGGTGAAGCTGATTGCGCGGCGAATCCATGAACGTTTGCCTGTTTCGGTCAGTCTGGACGACCTGATCTCGACGGGCGTGATAGGTTTGATCGCGGCAATTGACCGTTACGATGCCCGGCACGATGTCAAGCTAAAGACCTACGCGGAATATAAAATACGCGGGGCCATTCTCGACAGCCTGAGGGGTCTCGATTGGGCGCCGCGCCAGCAGCGAAAGCGCGCCAAACTCATCGAGGCAGCCATTGCGGCGCTTGAACAGCAACATCAGCGCATGCCGAGCGAAGAAGAGATCGCCGCGCATCTGAAGCTTTCCGTTGCGGATTATCAAGACTGGTTGTCGGAGGCGCGCGGGCTGACGCTTGGCAGTCTCGAGAATGCGGGCACAGAAGAGGAGGGATGCGATCTGCTTCGTTACCTTGCCGACTCGGACGAGCAGTGGCCGTCTCAAATTGTCGAACGGGCCGAGTTGGAGCGCTTACTGGCAGAAGCCATCGAAAAGATGCCCAACCTGGAGCGAACGGTCCTCAGCCTCTATTTTTACGAGGAGATGACCCTGCGCGAGATTGCAAAGATCGTGGACCTGCACGAATCTCGAATCTCACAATTGAAATCGCAGGCTATCTTGCGGCTGCGTTCTTACATGCAGAAAAGATGGCCGCAGCAGCGCAGTCAGCCAATCAGGCAGCCCGGCTGAAGCAGCAGACCTGCGGCTGCGGCAGGCTCACCGGAGGCGTTATTCCTGATTATTGGAAGGCGAAACAGTGAGTGTGAGTTCTTTGTGTTCTCGCATAAGCGCCAGAGAGACGGCTCGGCCCGGCTGCGATTGCATGCGGATGTAGGAGGTTATGTCGCGCGGAGTAGTCACGCTTCGGTCTCCTATGCCGGTGATGACGTCTCCAGCCTTTAACCCCGCTTTCTCCGCCGCCGACCCTATCTCGACGGAACGAACCAGAACCCCTTGCTTCACCCCGAAATATTGAGCGAGCTGCGAGTCCACGGACTCGCATTCGATGCCGAGCACCGTGCTCTTCCACATCAGTAATGGGTTGGGAATGTCTGGGATCTGTAGATTCCGTATTCTGTCCTGCAATTGCAGCGCTTGAGCCTTCAACTGCAGCATTTGAGGATTTACTTGGACCGAAGGGCCGGTGAACCACTGAGGCTGTGGAGCGCCGGTTGTGACAGTGGTGGTTTGCATTTTCCCGTCCCGCGAGAACTGGATCCGGACTTTTCTGCCCCTCGGCGTCTCCTGAACCAGACGGACGAATTGTTCCGCTCCCAGTATGTTTTCGCCGTTATAATTCAGAAGCACGTCCCCGGCTTTTATTCCGGCCGCTTCCGCTGGGCTGCCCTCTTCCACTCTGGTCACCTCAACGCCGCGTTCCTGGTCCAGCTTGAGTGCTTTGGCGCGGTCGGCATCTATGTCGTTTAAGCTGATTCCCAGATAGCTGCCTGCGTGAACTTGCTGAAACAAGCGCACCGCCCGGCCGCTGTCCGACTGGGCTTGCAAACGGCCCCCGCCCAGAACGGCTAGGCCGGCGAATGCAAACAGCAGAGCAAAAAGACGCATACGTTTCCTCCTGTCGGACGCTTGGGTTGGAAACTTTGCCACTTCCAACCAGTTCCTTACGAGTATTGACGCGCAACTCGCAAAGTCGATTGGGTGAGCTGACGATTTAAGGGAAGCGCATTAGTAGATGTTCAGCGACACGTTCATATCGCGCAACACCTGCAAACATCGCATGCGAACGTAATCGTCCTGCGGTTCGGAGCGGATGATGTCCTGCAAAGTGCCCGCCAGATCGGGGCTGAAGTCAACCTTCCGATCGAGGGGGACCAGCACATTGATCGCTTCCGACCGCACGCCGGAGTTGTCGTCGCGCTCCAGAACGGATCGCAGCGTTGCGCGTACCGCTGGATCTGAAGCAAATTGCCGCAGGGCGTCGAGAGCTTTTAACCGCACAGCGGCATTGGGATCGTTCCGCAAGCTGTACAGCAGAGCCTCGCGGACTTCGCTGTCATTCTGTCCATTCAACATCTCGACAGAATCGAGACGTATCCCCGGATCGTCGGCATCTTTGGCCGCTCTCAACAGCAGCTGCCGCACATCTTCGTCGTCCACTCGTCCGGTTATTTCGCCTTCTTGAATTTGATTGACAATAATCCGAACGCGGTGATTGTCGCCCGGCTGAATATCGCGGATTTGTGTAGTAGCGGGATTAAGAAGGCCCATCTGGTCTATACCGCCGATTTGACGTCCTGGCAGGCCGTCACGATCCATCCAACGCGCTGCGCCGAATCCGGCGAGTATCAAAAACGATGCGGTTGCAATCCGCATGGAGAAATGCGTTCCCGAAAAACCCAGCGAGTGCCACCAGGACGGCACACCCGATTTTCTGGTCACGCCTATGGGTGAAATCGCAACCCTCAGATCCTGGCGGCACTTCGAAAGTAAGTCCAGCGGCACGTCCGTGCGCTCGGCATTCAGAGCGGTGTGCCAGGTCTTCTCCCGCGCTAACGCGCGTTCGCACAAAGCGCACTCGCTCACGTGGCGCTCCAGTTCTTCTTCTTGAGAAAAGTCGAGCTCGCCGTACAGGTAAAGCGAAAGATCGATCTGCACCTGTTGACAAGTCATACGAAATCTCCTAAAGCGGCGCGCATTTTCTGGGTAGCCCGGAACAGGCAATTTTTCGCGGCTTCCTCCGTCACTCCCAGCGCTTCTCCGATGGCGCGCAATCGCATGCCCTGAAAATGCCGCATCTCGAAGACCACTCGTTCGCGCGGCGTCAAGCGGTCCAAGACTTCCTGTATCCGCGTATTCACTTCCGCGCTCATCAACTGGCGCTGTGGATCGACATCGGCGCGCTGCTCGGGTACGAACTGAAAGCGATCTACTTCCCCGGTTCCGGTCTCGATCAAGGATCCTTCCTCTTTTCGAACCTTGCGCTTGCGGATCTGATCCAGACAGAGATTCGCCACAATGCGGTATAGCCAAGTGCTGAAACTGCAGTCGAACCGGAATTTCGGCAAGCTTCGGTAGACGCGAAGAAATGCCTCCTGGTAGATATCGCGCGCGTCCTCCGGCGAATGCAACAGGTTCAACGCCATTCTGAGCACGTTCTGGTCATAGGAACGAACGAGCTGCGCAAACGCTTCCGATTCTCCCCGCTGGGCGCGACGGATAAGATCTACTTCATCGGTCCGTTCAGCCGCGCCGCGCACGGCTATGCTTCCGACCGCTTGGGCTTGGATATCCACCAGCACGATAGACGGATCAACTTCGATTTCGTCACGAGCGGTTTCTTTGCGCGGAGAGCGGGCCCGTACCCGCGGGCGCGTCTAACTTGCTAACTCCAACTCTATCAGGCGCTTACCAGGATCCAGGCGCGCGATACGGAAGCTTCGCACCTGTCCGGCGCGCGCCTTTTCCGTGGACCCTTCCGTCGATCCGCCCTGCTTCCATCTCGCGGCTAACATGGCGCTGAGCGAAGACACGTCGGCAGCTTTGGGCGGTTCTATAGCTGCGGGCGCGCTCTCGATACGGCTCAAATGGCAGGTCGCGATCACTCCCTCGCCCAGCTCGACTGTGGCATTGCCGGCATGTACTTCCACCAGGCGTCCGCTCACCGTTTCCCCGGGTTGATGTTCCGCTATGTAGTGATCGACGGTCGTAGGTTCCAGCTGCTTCATCCCCATGCGAATACGCCGCCGGTCGCGATCCACTTCCAAAACAACCGCCCGGACCATCTGCCCTTTTGATAACTTCTCTCGCGGATGGTCCAGGCGTTTCTCATTCGTAATGTCGGAGATGTGGATCATGCCTTCGATTCCATCGCCCAAGTCCATGAATGCGCCGAATTGAGTGAGATTTGCAATGGGACCTTCGACCGTCGAGCCCTCCGGGAACTTTTGCGGAACGGCATCCCACGGGTCGCCCAACACCTGCTTGTAGCCCAGGCCGATCCGGCGCTCGTTTGCATTCACCTGCAGAATCACAGCTTCGACGCGTTCGCCCAATTTGAGCAGGTCGCCCGGTTTCCGCACACGTTTATCCCACGACAGTTCGGAGACGTGAATTAAGCCGTCCACTCCCGGTAACAGTTCCACAAACGCGCCGAAGTCGGTGAGGCGCGATACCGTGCCGCTGACACGGTCGCCCATTTTGAAAGTACGCGCTGCGATGGTCCAGGGGTCTTCCTGCAATTGCTTGAGGCCGACGGAAATTTTCCTGCTTGCCGTATCGACCTTCAGCACCTTCACTTCCAGCTCATCGCCGGGCTTTACCACATCGCCGGCCTTGCCCACGCGCGAAAAAGAGATGTCGGCGACATGCAGCAAGGCATCGATACCGCCCAAATCGATAAAGGCTCCGAAGTCCATTACGCTTCGAACTCTGCCGCGAACTACCGCGCCCTCGCGAAGCTCTCCGAATGCTTGTTCCCGGCGCGCCGCCTCTTGCTCTTCGAGCACGATGCGGCGGTCGACCACCAGGTCCTCTTTCTCAATGTCGAGCTTTGTGATCCGGCACTGGATCTCCTGGCCGACCAGGTTTTGCATCTCGTCGGCGTCTCGAGTGCCGCTCCTCGAAGCAGGCATGAAACCGCGCACCCCTACATCTACCCGGAAGCCGCCCTTCACCTGCTCGATGACAACACCCGCAATATTTCGCTTTTCCGAGAACGCGGTCTGCAGACCGGTCCAATCCCGGGGCCGCGAGATCTTCACGGTTGAGAGCTCGTAATAGCCCTCTTCATTGCGAGGTCCGGCAGAAACGCCAATGGACGCGCCGAGTTGCGGCTCGCCTTTTTGCGTTTCACGCCACTTGGCGAGCGGCAGAGATCCTTCTATCTTTCGTCCGATGTTGACGAGAATGGCGTCTGGCCCCAGCGAGACAATGGTTCCAGTAACAGTTTCACCATTGCTGCCGTCAGCATGTTGTTGCTCGAAGGTCGACAACATCTCGGCGAACGTGGAATCCTCCTGCGAACTGGAAGTTTCTGGGGCGACAGAGGGTTCGGAATTCACATTACTCATGACTGCGGGGATTGCCCTTATTTTGTCATAGAGACGGCAAAATGATGCACCCGCCGACCGCTGGGAAACCTGCCGCATCGCGCCGCTGGAAACTGCGCGTGCAGGATTTCGCTTGGCTGCTGTGGCTGCTTTTTATCGCCCTTCTTATCGCCACGGCGCCCGAGACAAACTACGATGCGCTGATTCTGCTGCCGCTGATTGGCGCATTCCAAATTGCCTCGTCGAGGCTGAAGCTGTTTGCATCGCGAGCAGGGCAAATCACGTCCATTGCGGTAAAGCTGGTGCTGAGCTGGCTGCTGATAGGGTTTACGCATCCGGTAGACAGCTACTACTCGTCGATCTTCCTGATACCAGTCGTTTCCGCCGCCACTATTTTCGATCTGACCGGCGTGATCGTTGTAACAGGCATTGCTTGCGTCGCTTATTTTTCATTTCTGCTGCCGATCTTTTTCGATTACCGCAAATATCAACTCATGCCTCAACAGATCAGCTTCATGTCTTTGAATGCATCGTTCTATGCGATTGTGGCTTTTCTGGTTTATGAACAGGCGAGGGCGAAGCGCGACGAGATGAAGCGCACCGAAGAAGCGGCTGAACGGCTGGCCGAATCGAACCGGAATTTACTGTTAGCCGAGGCTTCGCTCCGCCGCAACGAACGGCTTGCGGCTCTCGGGCAGCTTACCGCGGGACTCGCTCACGAGCTGCGAAATCCGTTGGGAACCATCAAAGCATCGGCCGAAATGCTGACGAAAGATTCGATTAAAGAGCGGCCCGCAGTAATGTCGGAGATGGCTCAATACATCGGCAGCGAAGTGGATCGTATGAACGGGTTGATATCGAGCTTTCTCGATTTCGCGCGGCCCCTGCAAATTCGTCCGGTCGCGGCCGACCTGCGGTCTGTGCTGGAGGATGTCGTGCGCCAGCAAACGGAGCTTGCCGGCGCTCGCCAGATTACGCTGAGTATCGGCATGGACGGCGATCCTATCTCATTTCTATTCGACCCCGATCTGCTGAAGCTGGCCATCTCGAATTTAGTTCAAAATGCGATTCAAGCCAGCGGCCCGGGACAGACGGTGGAGATCCGTGCGGCGAGCTCGGAGCAGAAGGTGATGATTTTTGTAAGCGATCGCGGCGAAGGCATACAACCGCAGCATCTCGAGAACATTTTTAATCCATTTTTTACGACTAAGCCGCAGGGAGTCGGGTTAGGGCTCGCGATTGTCGCTAAAATCGTCGAGGAGCATCAGGGGCGTATCACTGTTTTCAGCGAAGTGGGCAACGGCACTACATTCGAGATGGCGCTCCCGAAAATAGAGCACTCCTGAAAAATGGCTGCGGGAAGAATACTGATAGTCGAAGACGAAGACAAGCTTCGCCGCGTGGTTCAGCTGCAGCTTGAAACAGCGGGCTTTGACGTGGACGGCGCGCCGACGGCCGAACAAGGGCTGCCACTTGCCACGGTGGCGAATCTCATTATCACCGATCTTCGTCTGCCGGGGATGGACGGGTTGCAATTTATCCAGCAGTTGCAGGCCAGAGGGATACAGGCTGCGGTGATTGTGATTACCGCGCATGGGTCGGTGGAAGCCGCGGTCGAGGCGATGAAGCTGGGAGCAGCGGACTTCTTGCAGAAGCCGTTTTCGCTCGAACATCTGACCACGGTCGTTCACAAGGTGATGGCGGTGCAATCGCTGCGCGCTGAAAACCTGCGGCTTCGTGAAGAGCTGGATCAGCGCTACCAGTTTGACAACATCATCGGACGAAGCCCGGCGATGCGGGAGATTTTTCACACCGTGGAGCGCGTCGCGCCGACGAGGGCCACCGTTTTGCTGGCGGGCGAGAGCGGCGTCGGGAAGGACATGATCGCGCGCGCAATTCATCACCATTCGCCCAGAAGAGCCCATGCATTCGTGAAAATCAACTGCACCGCATTGCCGGAGAATCTCATGGAAAGCGAGCTATTCGGATACGAGAAGGGCGCCTTCACCGGAGCGACCGCCAGCAAGCCCGGCAAATTCGAGCAGGCCGATCAGGGAACCGCATTTCTGGACGAAATCGGTGACGTGCCCGGCAACATACAGGTGAAGCTCTTGCGCGTTCTTCAAGAGCGCCAGTTTGAACGGCTGGGTTCTAACGTCACGCGCAAGGTCGACGTCCGGGTGATCGCCGCGACGAATGTCGACCTGCGCGCGGCTCTCGAACAGGGTCGATTCCGGGAAGACTTGTATTACAGGCTCAACGTGGTTCCCATCAGCATTCCTCCGTTGCGCGATCGCAAGGAGGACATTCCTTTTTTGGCGATTCACTTCGTACACAAGCTGGCTCACGAGCTCGGGGCGAGTGCCAAGGACATCAGTCCCACGGCAATCGACAGGCTGCTCGGTTACACGTGGCCGGGCAATGTGCGGGAATTGGAAAACACGATTGAGCGGAGTCTCGTGCTTGCGTCGAGCGAAGTTTTGCAACCTGCCGACATACGAATCGAAGCAGCTCGGAATGCGCCCGCAAGCGCAATGCAGGCGCCGCTGCTTCCACAAGGTGAAACATTGGAACACTGGGAACAGATGATGATTCGTGAAGCGCTGCGGCGCGCGAACGGCAACAAGAGTCAAGCTGCAAGAATGCTGGGGCTCACGCGGAATGCATTGCGTTACCGTTTATCGCAGATGGGATTGGACAATGGCGCAAGCGATGAGGCCGAATCTTCGTCAACGGCGGCCAATATTTAGAAGAGCGCGCATACGCGGTTTCATCGCGAGGGGCCTTGTTCCTGCTCGTCCGGTTGCTTGTGACCGCGCCGCTGCTCAATCAGCAAACCATCAATCTGCTGTTTCAGCCGGGGCAGATCATTTATAACGGTACTCCAGACGATTTTCCAATCCACATCGAAGTAGTTATGAATCATCTTATTACGCATGCGACGCATCTCGGTCCACGGTAGTTGAGGATGGTGTGCCGTGAAGTCAGGGGCCATCTTCTCAATTCTGTTCGCCGCCTCGCCAATGATCTCAATATTACGTACAATGGCATCCTGAGCTTGCGGGCTCCGTTCGAGCATCTCGAGGCTCTCCAAGTGTTGAACATAGCCGGTCGCTCGTTCAATAGCCTCCGCGATGTGCTCCAGATAGTCTTCGACGCGCTCAGGGTGCTTCATAGGGGTTCGGCCTGTTGCAACACCTTGTTGCGAAACTTCAGCGGCAAAAACTTCGGCGTCAGCACCGACACATGTACACCCAGCAATTCTTCTGCTTCATGCTCCAGCCCTGCAAGCGTGAACAGAGTTGTAGATTCCGCAGGATCAACCAGTAAGTCTAGATCGCTTTCATCCGTGTCCATCCGGGTCAAAACCGATCCGAAGACGCGGGGGCGCGATAGTCCGTAGCGGCTAACAATCTGCCGCAAAGCCGCGCGGTGAGTTGCAAGGGCTTCGGACGGTTTCATGAAACGGGTGCGGTCCAGCAGACTATCAACAGCTAGTGGGCACGTGCGTTACAACCTGACGATCTTCTGTGACCGGTACCCCTTCAGCGCGTTGCGCGTATCGACGATCAGCTTGCTGCGCTCCACCACCGCGGCATAGTCGACTCCCTTGTGGTCGGTAACAATCACGACGCAATCGGCTGCTTCCACTGCCGGCAAAATTTCCTGCGATTCGAGACGCATTCCATCCACTTGGATGCTATTGACGTATGGATCAGAAAACGTAACCAATGCGCCGCGGCGCTGCAGCAGCAGAATAATATCGAGCGCGGGCGATTCGCGCACGTCGTCAATGTCGCGCTTGTATGCGGTGCCGAGCACGTGGATGCGGGATCCTCGAACGGGTTTGGTCGCGTCATTCAGCGCGTTTTGAATTTTATCGACAACGAATTCGGGCATGCGGCCGTTGATGTACCCGGCAAGCTCGATAAAGCGGGCTTCAATGCCGGCTTCCTTGCTCTTCCACGACAAATAGAATGGATCGATGGGAATGCAATGGCCGCCGAGTCCGGGACCTGGGTAAAAAGGCATAAACCCAAATGGTTTCGTCGCTGCCGCATCGATAATTTCCCAGACATCGATGTTCATTCGATCGCACATCAGCGCGAGCTCATTTACCAGGCCGATGTTGATCATGCGAAATGTGTTCTCGAGCAACTTCACCATCTCGGCGACACGGGTGGAGCTGACAGGCACGACGCTGTCGAGGGCCTGTTTGTAAAAGAGCGCTCCTATCTCGGTACAGACAGGTGTGATGCCGCCGACAACTTTAGGAATGTTGGAAGTTTGAAACTTTGGATTGCCTGGATCCACGCGTTCCGGCGAAAAGCAGAGGAAGAAATCCTCGCCCACGGTGAGGCCGCCGGCCTGCAGTTTCGGCAAAACCAACTCATCGGTAGTGCCCGGATAAGTGGTGGATTCCAGCATGACGAGCAGCCCCGGATGCATGTGCTCCGCAATCGAGTCGGTGGCCGCAACCACGTAGCTCATATCCGGATCTTTCGTCTTCCGCAGCGGCGTAGGCACGCAGATGTCGACGGTGTCCAGCTCGCGAACGATAGAGAAATCCGCAGTCGCTCGCAGCTTACCGCTTTCCACCAGCGGTTTGAAGACGCTGTCCTGCACGTCCTTGATGTACGATTCGCCGCGGTTGAATTGATCGACTTTACTCTGCTGCAGATCGATGCCAACGACCTGGAATCCGGCTCGCGCGAATTCGACCGCAAGCGGCAGGCCCACGTAGCCCAAACCAACGATACCCACGCGGGCACTCTTGTTTGAAATGCGTTGTCGTAATTGCGCAGCTGCGGAGGATACTCGGGGCGAGCTTTTTTCGACTGTTTCAGTAATCAAAGAAAAATCTACCTTCACCAATGATTTCGGCTGGTCCGGTCAAGTACACGCTTTCGTCCCACCGGAGTGTAAGGGGTCCGGCTGGAGTCCGTATCTCGACAGGGCTCTGGGCTACATCCCTGAGAATAGCAGCGGCGGCCGCGGCGGTCGAGCCGGTACCCGAACTCCGGGTTTCTCCGGCGCCTCGTTCGTAGAAGACAGCTTCAATCCTATGACGGTCCAGCGGGCGGACAAACGAGACATTGGTACGTTGCGGAAAGCGCGGATGCCGCTCAGCTTCGGCGGCCGCGAGACGCCAACCCGGGGGAATCTCATTGACGAAAATCGCGCATTGAGGATTGCCGACGTTCAGAATTGTCGCATCGAAATCGGCCCTGTTCAGGTGCATGCGCGTACGCAGCTCGTCTACTCTGGGAACGCCCATATCCATCTCGAACACGAACTGGCCCCCACGTTGAGATATCAGATGAAGATGTTTCTTTCCTGCAGCGGTAGATATCGAGATGTCCGGCGGAGAGACCGCGCCTTCAAACAGAGCAAAAGCGGCGGCGCAGCGTGTACCATTGCCTGACATTTCCGGCTCGCTCCCGTCGGAATTGAATAATTTCGTGCTCAGGCCCTCACCTTCGCGCCATACGAGCATCCATCCGTCCGCGCCAATACCCGTGGTTCGCGCGCAGACGCGCCGCGCGATCTCCGGCAAATCGCGTCCAAGAGCATCGTGACCCCAGGTGAGCAGAAAATCGTTTTCCGCTCCGTGCAGTTTCATGAAGGGGATTTCGATCATGGCTCGATTTCCATGCGCTTATAGATCTGCAGCGTAGGAGCATCCTTCACCTGGATTTCATCGCTGATTCGATAGGCTGCGGCGCGATCGCGTTGAATCGCAATCGATACAGAATCGCCCTGCTGCGCAATCCCCCATGCTTCTTGATGCACGAGGTCAGGCCGTGACGTTGTGGCTAACCAGGCGGGCCCGTTTCCAATGTGAAGTGTCTCGGAAAGCGGAATACGCGCCCTGCAAAAGATTCCCGTTACGTCGCCAGATCCGGAAAAGTCAATATGCCTTGGCCGGAGTGGTACTTCGCGCGCAGAAGCTTCGCGCCTGCTTCCGTCCACGCGCGGCGCGAGACGGAGTTCACCTGCGATTCCTTCCAGCAGATCCAATTCTCGGGTGACGCATTTATAATCCACGGCGTAATGGAAATCAGAGGCAACACAAGGGCAAACTTCTTCCATCGCTCGGGCAGCGTGAGAACGATCGCGCCCGTTGCAAAGGCGGCTAATGCTACTACTGCGATTCCATAGCGCGTGTTGTAGTAACTGTACGGTGTAAGCGGCGGCAGGTGAATAGGAGTGGCGCCGGACGAATGCATGCTCCAGACGTAAAAAGCCGGCGTCAACAACAGGAACAGGACCGGTACGATTACTTTTTGTTTGGCTGCGCAGATGGCTCCGATTATGCCCAGCAGGGTCAAACACCAGCCCGCGCACAGTTGCCCAGCCATCGCATAATAAACACCCGCCAAGCCCCAATTGCGATATCCAGGATACGGCCTTCCCGCCTGTATAGCGCTAGCTGAATAGGGGCCGTTGTAAAAAGCCAGCGCGTTCGACGTCTCCCACCAGTTATGCGCCATCCAGTACAGCGGAGCAAGACTTGCCGGCGCTGCGAACGCGACGAGCACCAACCATCGCCGCTTTTGTGCAAAGAGCGCGAACCCTACGCCGGCAAACGGGATAACAAACCAGCCGTCGTATCTGGTCAAGCTCATGGACCACGATGCAACGATCGCCATCGGGATGAAAATTCCGCGTTGAGTCCGGCGGAAGCGAAACAAGCAAAATAACAGCATCGCCAAACCCGCTAGAAAAACCACTTCGGTCATGGGGATGGTTGCCAGATACAAGATATTGGGATTCAAGGCAAAGCAGGATACAACCACGGCGGCTGCAATCGAGCTGCGATAAACCTCTTTAGCAGCGGCATAGAAGCCGGCGCCCGCGACAACAAAGCACAATCCTACCGGAATGGTTCCAGCGAGACCTGTGGTCCATAGCCAATCATTCGCCACAAACGGCAGGCAGATGACGTGCAGCACGGGCAGCCAAACGGTACCCAGCTGGTCGTATCCCGGTGTGCGCGAATCGATAATGCTCCGGCTAAGGTTCAGGTGCGATTGCGCGTCGCCGTAGTAAAGGATGTAGCCGCGCTCGAAGCACCAGGCTGCCGCAAGCGAAACCAGAACACAAAGCGAGGCGCAAACTATTGCGACTTCCGCGATGCCGCGGCGATGGCTAGAATGCGGTAAATCGCCGGAATTCATCAAAGCGCTGATCGATTTCTTTGCGCGTGAGATGCCGGAAGCGCTCCACGCCGAACTCTTCACAGCAGAAGCTTCCCATAACCGAGCCGTAAATCACAGCGCGATGAAGCTCCTGAACGTCGAAATGTCCGTTCCGAAGATCGAATCCACGCTCGGCCAAGTAGCCGACGAATCCACCCGCAAAGCAGTCGCCCGCCCCGGTTGGATCGAAGACGTCTTCGAGCAGGTAACCCGGAACCATAAACATGCTATCGCGCCGGAACAGCATGGCACCGTACTCGCCGCGCTTGATCACTAGAGTGTTCGGCCCCAACGCGAGAATCTTTTGCGCCGCCCTGCGCAAGTTGTTTTCATTCGCCAGCATTCGCGCTTCACTGTCGTTAATCAGCAGGAAATCCCAATCGCGAATGGTGGCGAGAAGCTCCTCTCGAAAATCGGAAATCCAGAAGTTCATAGTGTCTCCGCCCACGAAGCGGACCTTCTGCATTTGACTTTGAACACCTCTTTGCAACGCCGGTTGGATGTTGCCTAAGAACAGGTAAGGCTGGCCGGCGTAGGAGGACGGCAGCTTAGGCTGAAATTCCGCGAACACGTTCAGGTCGGTTCGAAGCGTCGTCCGGTCGTTCATATCCGCGGAGTACACGCCTGACCAGAAGAACGTCTTTCCCGGCACCTGTTCGAGTCCTTCCAAATCGACGCCTTTCGCGGCCAGCAGCGCGCGATCCTCACTGGCAAAGTCATGTCCGACAACAGCGACAATCGAGGTTCTCGTGAAATAGCTTGCGCTCAGCGCGATGTAAGTACACGCACCGCCTAGAGTACGTTCACGTTTTCCGTGCGGCGTCTCAATCGCATCGTACGCAACCGATCCAATCACGACTAAAGACATTCTCTGCATTGTACAAGGAGGATTCAGCTGCCGATACAATACGCTTGTGCAATTCCTGATTCTCAGCGACATTCATGCGAATTGGCACGCTTTACGCGCAGTGCTGGCGGATGCAAAAGGGAGTTTTGAACAAATTGTCTGCTGTGGCGACCTGGTCGGATACAATCCGCATCCAGCGCGAGTCCTGGAATGGACCAGGGCGAATTGCGCATCTGTCATTCGAGGCAATCACGACAAAGTAGTCGCTGGTATCGAGGATCTCGAATGGTTCAATGACATCGCGCAAGCTGCTGCCCGCTGGACAATCGGAAAACTTAGCGGCGAGCAACTGGATTATCTTCGCAACCTCGAGCGGGGCCCCTTGAAACTGGAGTACTTCCACATTTGTCACGGCTCCCCGCGAGACGAAGACGAATACGTAACTACAGCCAGGGAAGCCGGTGCTTGCTTTAGTCACTTTGAACTGCCGCTCGCATTTTTCGGCCACACGCATTTGCAAGGCGGATTTTCCACACGGCGCGGCCGAGTAGGCGCGATTCCGCGCGTAGCTGGAACCCAGCGGGAATCTGTTCTGCATCTCGATCCGGATGCGGCCTACATGGTGAATTGCGGCTCTGTCGGCCAGCCTCGCGATGGCGACGCACGCGCTGCTTACGCAATATTCGACTCTGAGAAGAAAACGGTTTCGCTTCGGCGTGTCGAATATCCGATCGAGAAGACGGCGGAGGAGATTAGAAAGGCGGGCTTACCCGACCTGCTCGCGTTCCGGCTCTTTCAAGGTTTGTGAAGATTCGCTCTGTATTGTGGAAGAAATCTGCACAAAGGCGAAATGCGCAGTATCGCCGCTGAAGTAGACCCGCAGCTTCGCAGCGGCCGCCTTCCCAACTATTCGGATAAGTTCCTCAACCGGAGCTTGCCGCACGCGGTCGAGGCTGCCGAAGGTCCTGAGCAGTTTCTCCACGGTCTTCTCACCGATTCCGGGAACATCGTGCAGCTCCGAGGTCAAGCGGCTTGCATTTCGGCGAGTGCGATGAAAGGTGACAGCAAAGCGGTGCGCCTCGTCCCGAATTGTCTGCACCAGATGGAGAATGGGCGAAAATTTGTCAAGAACGACCGGCTCGTCTTCCTGCCCGTAAACATAGATCCACTCTTCGCGCTTGGCAATTGACGCAATCGGCTGATAAGTGATGCCAATCCGTTCCAGCGCCTCGGCCGCGGCATGTAGTTGGCCAAGACCCCCGTCGACCAGCACGAGTGCAGGAAAAGGACGCTTCTCTTGCTGCAATTTCGAATAGCGGCGCGTGACAACCTCGCGCATAGACGCAAAATCATCGTTGCCCGCAACCGTTCGGATGATAAATTTCCGGTAATCGGCCTTCTTCATCCTTCCGTCTTCCCACACCACCATGCTCGCCACCTTGTCGGTCCCTTGGATATGAGAGATGTCGAAGCACTCGATGCGCCGAGGCGCCTCTGGAAGGTTCAACGCATCCCGCAGCGCTTCCTGAATAGCCTTTGAAGAGGGTTTCATCACTCGAAAGCGCTGATCGAAACTGTGTTTTGCATTGGTCTCGACCAGCGCGAGCAGGGCCTTCTTCGATCCGCGCTGCGGGGTAGTGATCTCAACTCGCCGGCCGCGCAGGTCCGAAAGAAATTCTTCCAACTCCTCTCTCTGTTCGAAATCCGCCGGCACATGAATACGGCCGGGGACGTTGGGATTATTGAAGTAGACCTGCTTCAGCAGCGCTTCGAAAAATTCAGAGGCGTTGAAATCCATCTGGTCCTCCCAGAAGAACTCGCGCCGATCGACAATCTTCCCATTCCGAAGGTGGAACAAGTTAACCGCGACAAGCGGCGGCTCTGCGTGATGGGCGAAGATGTCGATGTCCTCGCCCTCGACCGCTGCCATCTTCTGCTTCTGTTCCATCTCGCGAACGGTCGACATGAGATTCCGCAGATTCGCGGCCTCTTCGAAGCGTGTTTCGTCGGATGCCGTGGTCATCCGCTTCTGAAGCTCATCCGCCAGATCGCGATGCCGCCCTTCGAGAAACAGCCGCACATCCCGCACTGCAGCCGCATAAGCTTCGTCCGTGGTGAGTCCCGCCACGCAAGGCCCGAGACAGCGATGGATATGGTACTCCAGGCATGGGTGAGTGTGCCTCCGCTCGAAATCGATCTTGCAGGAAGGCACTTTGAAGTGACGATGGATGAAGTGGACGAGGCGATGCGCTAAGTTGCCGGGGAAAAATGGACCATAGTAACTTGCGCCGTCCTTCAAGATGCGCCGCGTTACATAGACGCGCGGATATTTTTCGCCGGTCAGCTTAACGTATGGGAAGGTCTTGTCGTCGCGCAGCAAGACGTTAAAGCGCGGCTTGTATTGTTTGATTAAGTTGTTCTCGAGTGCAAGCGCTTCCTTGTTGTTATCCACTTCGATGAAGTGAATATCGCGAGCTTCCGCTATAAGGCTTCCAGTCTTAGCTTCGGCCAGCCGGTCCTCGTTAAAGTAACTCCTTACGCGGCTGCGAAGATTGTTCGCTTTGCCTACGTAAAGAACGTTTCCTGCGCCGTCTTTATAGAGGTAAACGCCGGGCTGGGTGGGAAGCTGCGCTACTTTCTCGTGAAGTTGCATCGGCAGCTATAATTCAATTGTGACACGCACGTTGTCCTTTGCTTGTCTACTCACGGTTTTGTTCGCAGCGGCCTCTTTTTCGCAGACGAAAAGCACTTCCGCGCCTCAGCCGACGCAACAAAAATCCACGCAAGCGAAGCCAGCCGCGCCAACCCAACCGTCTGCTGACGAAGAACTGCCGCCGGAAGACGACGATGGATCCGTCCGGCCGAAGACTTACCCGTTTGATCCGCTGGAATGCGAGCGCAATATCAAAGTCGGTAATTTCTATATGCACCGGGGCAGAGCGCGAGATTACCGCAGAGCTCTGGATCGATATGAGGATGCAACGAAGTACGATCCCACTTCACCCGAGGCCTTCTTTAAGCTGGGTGAAGCAGAAGAGAAGCTCAAAGACAAAGATGCCGCGCGGACCGCTTTCCAGAGAGTGGTGCGGCTGGCGCCCGATTCGAAGTTCGCGCAAGAGGCTAAAAAGAAACTGGGCGGTTAGCTTACCGATTTGAGTCTTTGGCTGCGTTCTATCATTTCTTGACGCATCATCTTCACCAGCTTTTTGACCCCGCGCTGCCAATCCGGAAACAGATCCACATACTGCGTCTTCCGCGCGATGTGGCGCGGTATCTCGCAATCGTTCAGGCGCACGGGCACGAGAAAAATGTCCTCCAACGGTACGCGCGCGGCAAGGTCAAGCGCATAGCGAAGCTCGCACTGGAAATGTCCGCGCTTGATCCGCGACCGGCGTGAAAAGCAACCCAGAAAGAAGTCCGACAGTTCAATTGCGTGATCGATTGCCCGGGGCCAGTTCTGTCCCGGAAGCAGGTTTTCCTGATCCATCCAAGGCTCGAACCCAGCTTCTCGCAACACGTGGTAGAGCTTCTTGACCTCCGCGCGATCTTCTTCCGCATACGCGAGAAACACGCGCGCACGACCGCTTCGTTCAAAAACGACGCATTCTTCGGTGTCCAACTCGAACATCCCCAAGCCGTCGATTTCTATGACGGATCCCTCGTGCAGGCAACGCTCGATCAATTCGAGCAGCGCCTCGCCACGAAGCGGAAGGTTCACGGCCTGTCCTTTGGCGGCTCAGTACGACTTGCTGTTGGGCTTTTCTCGTCGCGCAAAGCAGTCCTGGCAGAGCGCTTCAGTTGGCGGAGCATGTTGTAGACCAGAGTGTCGACCGCGTCCGCCGCTTTCGCCCGAGAGCGATGCGACTCGCGCGCAAGACGTAGCGTCAAATCAAGCTTGTTCATCGATTACAAAGTATTCCGCAGGCGGCGGGAACGGGGCGCAGCGGCTACGCCCAGTTCTCCAATTTTCCGCTTAACTGCTTGCCAGGCGTGGGTTTGTTCGCTTTGGAATTTTTTGGTCTCGGCTGTGACCGGACTATTCGCCCCGCAGCACTTCGAGCGGTCTTTGATTCAGAATGCGCGCGCTGGCAAGCCAACCAGCCAAATTCGCCAATACCGCCGTGCCGACCACCACGACAAGCAATGAAGGCCAGTCGAAGTCGAAAAGGCCGCGTCGATAAATTTGTCCGAAACGACGCGGGTAAAGACATTTGCCAGTAATCCGCCGACCAGGCCGGCAACCGCTCCCAGAATGGAAAACTCGATTGAAAAAATGCTGGTGATCCGGCGCTTCGTGGCGCCCAGCGTCTTGAGAATCGCGACTTCGCGAATTCGCCGGTAACGTGTTCCCGCAACGCTGGACGATAAGATAATGATCCCCGCGACAATCGCAAACAGCGCGAGAAAACGAACTACCAGCGCCACTTGGTCCACTGCTTCTTGTATGCGCTTCAGTACGTCGGCGAGATTCATCACCGTAACGGTAGGGAATCGCTCGAAGACCGCTTCTTCCACTTGCGGAATTCTGCCGGGTTCGACGTGAACGGCGCCGTAATAGACGACCGGCAGTCCTTGAGAGCCGAATCGGGGAAGACGAGATCGTAACGGACCGGCGCGCGTTGCTGCCGCCGGAAGACGGCCACCAGCGGCGCATCGACGATGCGTCCCGCAACCTGAAATCGAAGACGGTCGCCCACCTTCAGACCGAAAGTCGCGTTGAGCTTGTTCGGAGACGGCCAGCTGCGGATCTGCGGCTCCCGCATCCCACCACGCGCCCTTTATCAGTTCAATTCCGTCGGCAGGGCTTCCGCCGTGGTGATTCGAACTGTTTGAAGCTGATCTTTGCGCGGCTTGCTGAGTCGCAGATTGTCCGTCGCGACACCGTTCTTCTCGCAGCATGCGCGATACGATGTAGCCGACCAGCTCGACTTTGCCCGTTACTCCAGGCTGGGATTCGATCAACTTCGTTACGCCCGATGAATTGCGCACGTCGAGCAGGAACAGGTTGCCCTCGCGACCCGGCCCTTCGCTGGTCACCTCGCGCAAGAACCGTGCTCTGCAGCAGGTAGGTGCTCAGCATGAACATCACCCCAATCCCCAACGCCACCAGAACAGATCGGGCCTGGTTTCCGGGCCGGTACAGATTTGCAAAGCCATGCCGGAACGACGGGGGCAGACGCTTGTTCCACACTCGCACGATCCAGCGCATGGCGGCAAGCAGCACAGCGGCAACCGCGGCTAACAGTAAAATGCTGCACGCTCAATCCCGCGATAAAGTAGCGTCCCATTCTCCAGGAGCCGCTCAACCAAACCGCGATTCCGCTGAATCCAGCCAAGATGAGCAGCGCTCCGGCGATGCTCGGGAAGCTTCTCGCGCCAATGCTCTGCGGCTTTCGATGCTCGCATCGGCCATGTTCCGGCGAAAGCACCAGACTCGGGCGCACATTGCGAATGCTCAGCAGCGGCGGCAGCGTGAACAGCAGAGTCGCCAGAACGCCCAAGCTCATACCTTGCAAACTGAAGGACCAATCCCACGGCACTTCCGGCAGCAGCGCGAACACACGCTGGATCAGCCACGGAAAAGACTTTTGCACCAGCGCTCCCACCGCGACGCCAATCAAACCGCCGGCGACACCCAGCCAGAGCGTTTGCATCAGATAGATCTGCATGATCTGGCCGGCTCGCGCGCCGACCGCTTTCATGACGGCGATGGTGTCCATTCGCTGCTGCAGATGCGAATACATCGCCATCGCTACGCCAAGCGAGCCAACAATCAACGCGATCAGGCTGATCAGGCTCAGAAATGTGGTAGTGTTGTCGATCGCTTTCCCGACCACGGGACTGCCCTCGCGATAGTCGCTGATGAAGACTCGGGGCAATGCGGATTTCAATTGCGCTTTCATAGCGTCGAGATCTACGTTCGGCTTCAGCTTGAAGAGAAATCGTTGCGCCGCCCGGCTTCCGAACTGAATGAGTCCGGTTCGCTCCAGTCCGGCGCGGCTCATAAGAACTCGCATGCCAGGGCCGAAGCCGGAGGCGAGCCGGTCCGGCTCGGTCACTAGAGTGCCCGTGATGCGGAACATCTTTGCCGCCCAGCCGGATGACATCGCCGGGCGCAACTTTCAGGCGCATCAGCAACTCCGGCGTAACCACCACCGAAGAATCGTCTTTCAGCAGCTGCTTTAGCGGCCGCGATGGATTTAACGTCAACGTGCCGTAAAACGGATACACGGCAGGATCCACTCGCTTTGACCGAAACCATCTGCGGGACTCGCTCGGTTCGGGATGCCGCCATCGAAATGGTTTCGGTCACGCGGGTCATGCGAACCGTATTGCTCGCGCGATTCTTTGGAGTTGCTTGAGCTGATCCGGCGTCGGGTCGTTCCAGGTTTGCGCCTGCACATCGGCCGCAATCAACTGTTTCGCATTGCGCAGCAGCATGCCTTTGAAGGCGTAGCCAAAACCTTTTACGCCGCTCAGTGCGGCGACTCCCACGGCAACCGCAAGAACCACGAACAGAAATTTCGCTGGCGCGGCGTGCAGATCGCGCCAGGCGATCTTCGATGCGGTTCGAAGCGCGAAACGAACTCTTGCGCTACGTTCCGATCGATTTCGAGAGTCCACGCTAAACTTCCACCGGATGCGCCGCAAGCTCGTCGCTGAGCACGCGGCCGTCACGCAGGGTAATGATGCGGTCCGCGTACTCGGCCAAGCCGGCGATCGTGTGTCACCAGAAGCAGCGTTGTCTTTCTCCTCGCGGTTCAGTTGAACCAGCAGATCCAGCACATGCTGCCCGTTCGCGCTGTCCAGGTTTCCGGTCGGCTCGTCGGCCATCAGGATCGGCGGCTGCGTGATAAACGCGCGCGCCAGTGCAACGCGCTGCTGCTCGCCGCCGGAAAGCTGAACGGGATAGTGGTGCGCGCGGTTGCTGAGGCCCACCCGCTCCAGAAGTTCCTTGGCGCGCCGCCGAGGCTGCCGCTCGTAGCCGCTCAACTCCGCCGGCAGCAGAACGTTTTCTTCCGCGGTGAGCGTCGGCACGAGTTGATAGGACTGGAAAACGAACCCGATCTTGCGGCCGCGCAGACGCGCCAAAGCGTCTTCTCGCAAATTCGTGATATCGACTCCATCCAGAACGATGCTTCCGGAGGTCACCGTATCGAGACCCGCCAGTAATCCCAGCAGCGTGCTCTTGCCGCTGCCCGACGCGCCCATAATGGCGAGAAACTGGCCGCGCGGGACGGAGAAGGTGATGTCCCGCAGAATCTCTACTCGGCTCGGCGGGTTCTCGATTATTTTCCAGAGCTGGCGTACTTCGATTACGTCCGTCTGAGCTGTAGATGAGTGCATGTCAATCTGAAATGTGTGGAGAGAAGACGGTCTCTTGTCATTGTTGCAGCTTGTTTACTTTGCTTGTGCTTGACAGTTGGATGCGGGCGGAATCTCGTACGTCCAATAAAGAAGAACGCCCGCAGGTTGCGCCAAGTTCCACGTACGCGCCGCCCCTGCCTCAGCTCTCGAAGCGGCGCGCCGGTGATCGTCGCGTTCGGCGACAGCCTGACCGCAGGAGTGGCCGGCAGGAGCTATCCGGATGACTTGCAGGATCTGCTCGATGAGCATGGCTACGATATCGGGTGGACAATCAGGGCGTCAGCGGCGATACAACGACCGACGGATTGGCCCGCATCGACAACGTCATCGCCGCGCATCCAGCGCTGGTGATTCTCGAATTCGGCGGGAATGACGGCCTGCGCGGCGTGCCGGTGGAGGCCATCGCGCAAAAATCTCGAGGAGATGATCGATCGCCTGAAGCAAGCGAAAATTCCGTTGGTTCTTCTCGGCATCACACTGCCGCCGAACTACGGCGCGGATTACGTGAAGTCCTTCACGGCAATGTATCCGCGATCTCGCGAAAGAAATACAAATTGCATTTCGTGCCCTTCCTGCTGCTTCACGTGTATCAGACATCCCGGAATGATGCAGCCGGACGGCATTCATCCGAGCGGCGAAGGCAATAGGATTGTCGCTCAGGATGTATTTAAACTGATTCAGCCGCTTCTTAAATGCTCAACAGCAGAACAAAAATAGGCCGGAACGCTAGGGAGCATTCCGGCCAGAGAGGAGGTGACGATCGCGCTCTCCGCCAGCGGCTTAGCTGGGCATCAAACGGTGTCGATCACGTGAATGACGCCGTTCTTCTGCATGACATCTGCTTGGGTAACGGTAGCGGTACCGCCCTTTTCGTCTTTCAGAACGATATTGTTTCCGTCCATCATGGCCGTTAGAGTTCCACCTTCGACGGTCTTCAATTCGCCTGTGCCGCCGCCCTTCTTGATCATCGCCGTCGAGTTTGTGCGAAGTAATCTTCCCGCGACCACGTGATAGGTGAGAACCTTCTTCAGCTGCTCCTGATTTTCCGGCTTGACAAGTTGTCGACAGTGCCCGCCGGCAACTTGTCAAACGCCGCGTTGGTGGGTGCGAACACAGTAAACGGTCCAGGTCCTTCCAAAGTATCGACAAGGCCGGCGGCTTTCACAGCCGCAACCAGCGTGGTGTGATCCTTCGAATTCATGGCGTTTTGAACGATGTTCTTGCTCGGATACATCGGCTGCGCCGCCGACCATGGGCAGGTTCTGCATGTTGCTTTGGGCCGTTAACCCCAAGCTCAGAACTGCGGCCAGAGCACTTGCGCCAACAATAAATTTCAAGTTCATTTGTTCTCCTCTTTTGTCTTCTCAACCTCGACTAGCTATACGGAATGCACACGTCCAAATGGATGTCCGCGCAGGCTACTATGTCGAATGCACTGTGAGTTATCCGGATTCCGTCCGCTATCTGTATTCCCTCGGTAATGAAGTGAAGGTTGGCGCGAAGTTTGGTCTGGAGCGCATGCAAACGCTGCTCGCGGAACTGGGCAATCCGGAGCGGGGCCAGCGGTTCGTCCACGTTGCGGGCACAAACGGTAAAGGCTCCACGTGCGCGATGATCGCGAACGCGCTCCGGCATGCAGGTCTGCGAACGGGTCTGTACACGTCGCCGCACCTGGTCGAGCCGACCGAGCGCATTCAGATAGACGGTCGGCCATTTCGTCTGCGGAGTTTGCTCGAACGCTTCGAAATTGTTCACGCCGCTGCCGAAAGGCTTGCTCCGCAAAGACGAACTGGATGCGCATCCTTCTTATTTCGAAACGGTAACTGCAATGGCTTTGCTTATGTTCCGCGAGCGTTGCGAGTATCAGTGTTCTGAAGTGGGACTAGGGGGGCGACTCGACGCGACAAACGTAGTGACTCCGGAGCTGTGCGTCATCACGCCCATAGCCTTCGATCACGAATCGTTTCTCGGCAACACACTGGAAGCGATCGCTTCGGAGAAAGCCGGAATTCTGAAGCCCGGCGTTCCGTTGGTCCTTGCGAGGCAACTTCCGGCGGCAGAGGCAGTAATCCTGGAACGCGCGCGCCAGCTGGATTGCGAAATCGTTCGCACTGCGCGGCGCGCAGATGTCGGAAGTACACGCGACGAGCTTTCAACTCACTTTTGTACTTGGACGGACATCATGTATGAATGCGCTCTCGCGGGAAGGCACCAGATGGAGAACGCCAGCGCCGCGATTCTCGCCTGTCGCGAGTTGAAGTTCCGAGCGCCGGCGATTCAAGCCGGTCTTAAGGATGTTCGCTGGCCGGGGCGCCTGGAATTGATCTCGCGCAATCCCGATTTCGTTCTGGATGGCGCGCACAATCCCGCCGGAGCGGCAGCGTTGGCCGCCTACATTCGCGAATTCTGCGCCGACCGTCCGGTTTGGCTGGTGTATGCCGCAATGCGGGACAAGGCTATCGAAGAGGTGACGGCCCAGCTATTTCCGCTGGCCGAGCGCGCTCATTCTGACTGCGCCTGATTTTCCTAGAGCGTTGCGGCCTGAGGCGATTCTCGAGGTCAACAACCATCCGAAACGCCTCGATCGCCGCAACGGTGCCGAAGCGATTGAAGTGGCGCGAAGTGCGCCTCCGGAAGCAATCGTATTTTTCACCGGATCGCTATTTCTGGTCGGCGAAGCGAGAGCGCTGCTCCTCGGCGGAAAGCAAAGCGTTTCGTAAAATGGGCATTCATGAAAAGGCTGCGCGGCGTTTTGTTCGCCGATCCCGCCATCGTTTTGGCGACGATCTTCTTTGGCACAGTCAGCCTGGTCGTTTCCTTCTTCGATCAGACTGGGGCGACGCAGATTCGCGTTGCTCGCGCATGGGCGCGAACGCTGCTGGCAGTGAGCGGAGTTCGCGTTCGCGTAGAAGGGCTCGAACAAATCGATCCGGCTGGCAGCTACGTTTTCATTTCGAACCATCTGAGCTACATGGACACGCCCGTGGCGCTGGCTCACATTCCCGTGCAGTTCCGCTTTCTGGCGAAACGCGGCCTGTTCCAGATTCCCTTTCTAGGGCAGCACCTCAGCCGCGCCGGGCATATTCCGGTTCCGCGCGAAGATCCGCGCGCGGCGGTGAAAAGCATGCAGATCGCAGCCGAAGCCATCCAGCAGAAGAAAATTTCTCTGTTGATCTTCCCGGAAGGCGGCCGGTCGCACGACGGCGATCCTGCGGCCCTTCAAAGAGGGAGGCGCTTACATCGCGATTCGCGCTGGCGTGCCGGTTGTGCCGATCGTGATGATGGGGACGCGCGAGGTTTGCCATTCGGGGCGGCGATCGTGCAGTCCGGGCTGTCACTTTGCGCATTCTCGAAGCCGATCGAGACCGCGCAGCTTACGCTAAAGGATCGCGGAGCCGTCTGACGGAGCGGTTGCGCGCGATCTGATCTTGCGACGAGCTGAAGCCGGCTGGCCGGCAGGAACGGTGAACGCGGTCAGCAGCAGCCAGTCTTGGCTAGTGACGATTTCTTCGATTTGCACCAGCGTCGGATATTTCCCCGTATAGCAGGCGTAGCAGAAATGGTGATCGGAGTCTTTAACGGACTTGCGAAGCGAATCGAGTGACAAGTACGCCAGCGAATCTGCTTCGACGTATTCCTCGAATTTGTTTCGATGCTGTTGTTGGCGGCGATCAGTTCCCGCAGCGATGGCGTGTCGACCCCGTAATAGCAGGGCGAGACGGTAGGCGGACATGAAATGCGCAGATGTACCTCGCGCGCCCCGGCGCTTCGCACCATGCGCACAATTTTGCGGCTGGTGGTTCCCCGCACGATGGAATCGTCCACCAGGATCACGCGCTTGCCTTCCAGCAGATGTCGAATGGGGTTCAGCTTCAGCTTCACACCGAAATCGCGAATAGCCTGTGAAGGCTCGATGAAGGTGCGTCCGACGTAGTGATTGCGGATCAGCGCCTGCTTGTACGGGATTCCCGATTCCGCTGCGTAGCCGATGGCGGCGGCAACGCCCGAATCCGGTACCGGCACCACGACGTCCGCATCCACAGGGTGCTCGCGCGCCAGCATTCGTCCCATCAACTCACGCGATTCCGCAACCGGCTTCCCGAAGACAACAGAATCCGGCCGCGAAAAATATACATGTTCGAACGAGCAGTGCGCGGGAGTTTGCGGGGCGAGTATAGCGCTCCCGCGTCATGCCTTCCGGACCAACGATCACCATCTCGCCCGGCTCGACGTCGTTGATGTACGTTGCGCCGATCAGATCGAAAGCGCAGGTCTCGGATGCAAAAAGGGTGGCCGGCCGTTCCCCCGGAATTTCCAATCGCCCCATCGCCAGAGGTCGAAACCCGTGCGGGTCGCGCGCCACGATGATCCGGTCTTCAGCCAAGAAATACCAGCGAGAACGCGCCTTCGATTTGCAGCAGCGCATCGCGAAGAGCTCCGGAAAGTGTCCGCTCCCGCGAGCGCGCCACCAGATGCAGAATCACTTCCGTGTCGCTGGTGGATTGAAAAATGGAGCCGTCTTCTTCCAGCTCGCGCCGCAGCTCGATCGCGTTCGTGAGATTGCCGTTATGCGCAACCGCAACTTGCCCTTTGCTGCACGCCACCGAAAGAGGCTGGGCATTGCGCAGCGTGGTATCGCCCGCTGTCGAATATCTGGTATGCCCGATCGCCAGGCTGCCCGGCAACTGGTTCAGCACGTCCGGCGTGAAGATATCGGCCACATGCCCCATTTTTCGGACGCTATGAATCTTGCGCCCATCGCTCGAAGCCATGCCCGCGCTCTCCTGGCCGCGGTGTTGCAACGCGTACAGACCCAGATAAACCAGATTTGCCGCTTCGGGATGTCCGTAGAGCGCGAACACCCCACACTCTTCGTGAAGTTTGTCGAAGGGATTTCCCTCTTCCCAATCAAGCATTCGATTTACACCAGTACAGGGTCGTGGAGGAGGTATTCCAGAGCGCCATTCCAGAGATTCTTCAGCTCGTCAACGCGGCTATCGATCAAGATGCCGCTTCCGTTCCGAATGATCACTCTCGAATCGAGTGTAACGCCAATCGCCGGCGCTTGAATGCCATTCTTCTTTGCCGCGGCTAGAACCCGCTCCGGAGTTCGCGGTTGAAACGAGAACCCGAGAGGGCCCTTCATGGAACAGCAGCAGTTCCGGCTGCACATCCGAATCGAGCTCAATGTCGGCGCCGACATTCGCTTGCCCAAAACAGCACTCCGCCAACGCTACAGCCAGTCCACCATCACCTACATCGTGGGCCGATTCCACCGCGCATTCCCGGACCAATTCTCGGATCGTTTCCTGCACTCGCTTCTCATATTCCATATCGAGCTTCGGCGGCTTACCCCATAACGAATTACTAATCACCTTCGCGTATTGCGTCCCGCCGAACTCTTGCCAATCCGCATTTCCCAAACTCACCCATCAACATCACTGTCGATCCGGCTCGCTTGAAGGGAATCCCAATGGCCGGAGCGGTGTCGAGTGTTCCGACGATGCCCACCACCGGCGTCGGAAAAATCGGCGCGCCCAGGGTTTCGTTATACAGGCTGACGTTGCCGCCGGTAACCGGCACTTCAAAAATCCGGCACGCCTCCGCCAGACCTTCAATCGATTCCACAATCTGGCCCATGATTTCAGGCCGCTCCGGATTGCCGAAATTCAGATTATTCGTTGTCGCGATCGGCAGCGCTCCCACTGTGGAAAGATTTCGGCAGCACTCGGCGACGATCAGCTTCGTGCCTTCGCGAGGATCCAGCGCGCAGTATCGGCCATTTCCGTCGAGCGACATCGCGACGGACGTGTTTGTCCCTTTGATACGCACAATAGCCGCATCCGATCCTGGACCGGCAACGGTATTGGTGCGCACCTGATGGTCGTACTGCTCCCAGATCCAGCGCTTCGAACATAGATCGCCTGAGGCCAGCAACGCTTTCAAATCCGCGGTTAAATCTTCACTGTGAATATCCGGCCCATCGAGCGGCGCAGTGCGCAGCGGAGCGACGAACGGCCGATTATATTTGGGCGCTTCATCCGCCAGCGCGCGATTCGGTATATCGGCGAAAATTTCGCCATGATCCTTAACTCGCAACCTGCCATCCGCTGTTACCGTGCCGATCCTGACTGCGTCCAAGCCCCACTTCTTGAAAACACCCACCACTTCCTGTTCCCGGCCGCGCTCTGCAACCAGCAGCATGCGCTCTTGGGACTCGGAAAGCATAATCTCGTACGGCGTCATGCCCGCTTCACGCTGCGGTACGTGCTTTAAGTCGATCTCGATTCCGGTCTGCGCGCGGCTGCCCATTTCACATGTCGAAGAGGTGAGACCGGCCGCGCCCATATCCTGAATACCCACCACAGCTCCGGTCTTCATCGCTTCCAAACAGGCTTCGAGCAGCAGCTTCTCCAAAAACGGATCTCCCACTTGCACATTCGGCCGCTTCTGCTTGGATTCCTCGGTGAATTCCGCCGACGCCATGGATGCGCCGTGAATGCCGTCGCGTCCCGTCCTGGCCCCCACATACATAACAGAATTACCGACGCCGCTGGCTTTGCCGTAGAAGATCTCATCGTGTCGAAAGACGCCGAGGGCAAAAACGTTCACCAGCGGATTGCCGTCATAGCTCTCCTCGAAAACGCACTCGCCACCCACGGTCGGGACGCCAAAGCAATTCCCGTAATGCGCAATCCCGGAAACCACGCCTTCGAAAATTCGGCGGTTCCTGCCGCCTGTTTTTTCATCATCCAGCTTGCCGAAGCGAATTGCATCCATCACCGCGATGGGGCGCGCACCCATAGTGAAGATGTCGCGCAAGATACCGCCCACGCCCGTAGCCGCTCCCTGGAACGGCTCGATGAAGCTTGGGTGGTTGTGCGACTCTATCTTAAACGCAATCGCCAGGCCATCGCCGATGTCGATAATTCCCGCGTTCTCGCCAGGTCCCTGCAACACTCGCTTGCTTTCGGTGGGCAGTTCTTTCAGGTGAATTCTCGAGCTCTTGTAGGAGCAGTGCTCGCTCCACATCACACTGAAGATTCCCAGCTCGGTGAGAGTCGGTTCACGGCCCAGCAGGTCAAGTATTTTTTGATACTCGGAAGCTGTGAGTTGATGAGCCGCCACCAATTCAGGCGTGATCTTGCTCATCGCACAGCGGCAATGGACGGTATTGCTACTCGATCGGCGGAAAGAAGCGATTCTAAAATCACCAGCCCGTCCGTATCGCCGACCAGCGGGTCGGCCGCGCGCTCCGGATGAGGCATCATTCCCATGACGTTCCTCTCCTCGCTCACGATCGCGGCGATATTTCGCATCGATCCGTTTGGATTATCGCGATAGCGAAGCGTCACCCGGTCTTCAGCCTCGAGCTCGTCCAAAGTACGTTCGTCCGCAACATAGCAGCCTTCTCCGTGCGCGATCGGCAACTTTATGGTTTGCCTTCTCTTTGCGCAGTGTGTGAACGGAGAATCCGAGCTGGCAACTTCCAAAGAAACCGTCCTGCATGCAAATTTCAGTTTTGCATTGCGCACCAGCGCGCCCCGTAACAATCCCGCTTCCGTGAGTACTTGAAATCCGTTGCAGATGCCCAGGACAAGTCCGCCTTCCTTCGCGAACTTCTTGACCGCCGCCATGACCGGCGAAAACTTCGCAATTGCGCCGCAGCGTAAATAATCGCCGTATGAAAACCCGCCCGGCAGAATGATGGCATCTACGTTGCCGAGCGAAGTGGATTCGTGCCAGATAAATTCGGCTTCCTGATGCAGCTTTTGCGAGACCGCATACCACGCGTCGTGATCGCAGTTGCTGCCGGGAAAAACTACAACGCCCACCTTCATTCGCGGAAATCGATGGCGCGCGTGCGACTAAGCCCCGCTTGCCGCAGGCGCAGCTTTCTTGCGGCTCGCGCGACGTTTCTCAACCGGCGGCTGGCGATCGCTCTTCTTCAACCCCGGCAAAACCATCGAGGTCACGAATTTCTTCTCGCCATGATCGTCGAATTTAATCACGATGTAATCGTCATTACAGGAAAGAACCGAGCCGAGACCGAATTTCCCGTGCTCGACTTGGGCGCCTTGCGCGAACGCCGGTTTATTGGCCATGGGCGGAAGCTTCCTCTACAGGTGATTGTAACAATTTGAGTTAGGCTCTGCCCATTCCCATTTACCTCGTATCGAGGCGTGCGCCGATGTTGTGATGTTGTAAAGTCGCCTATTTATGGCCGAGAAATCAGGAAATATCTCAGTTCGCCCCATGCAGGCGGCCGATCTGGTTGAGGCGCGGAGGATCTGCCGTGTCGCGTTCGGGACATTCGTCGGCGCGCCCGATCCAGAAAATTTTCGCGCTGATCGAGAGTATGTCTTCACGCGCTGGCATGCCAATCCCGAGGCCGCCTTTGTCGCTGAAGCGAATGGCCGGTTGGCGGGATCGAATTTCGCCGCCAACTGGGGCAGTTTTGGATTTTTCGGTCCTCTGACGGTGCGCCCAGAATTGTGGGACCAGGGTGTTGCGCAGAGACTAATAGGCCCCACCATCGATCTGTTCGACAAATGGGGCGCACGCGAAGCCGGTCTTTTCACGTTTGCCAATAGCCCCAAACACATCAATCTTTATCAAAAGTTCGGATTCTGGCCACGATTTCTTACGGCCGTGATGTCGAAGGCGGTAAGTGCGGGCGAGGGCTCGGCAATACACTATTCGGAGCTGAACGAGGACCATCAAGCGCAAGCGGTGAGCGCCTGCCGCGAGCTAACCGATGCGATTCATGAGGGACTGGATGTGACGGGTGAAATCCGATCGGTAAGCGATCAGAGTTTAGGCGACACGGTGCTGGTCTGGGGCGGCGACTCCCTCGACGGTTTCGCGGTTTGCCACTGCGGCGAGGGAACGGAAGCGGGGGGAGGGACTTGCTATATCAAATTTGCCGCCGTGCGGCCAGGATCCGCTGCCGAGAGTGCGTTTGAACGGCTATTGGACGGGTGCGGAGCGCTCGCCGCGCAGCGTGGCTTGCATCGAGTCGAGACAGGCGTGAACCTGGGCCGGAGCCGGGCGTATCGCCAGATGTTTCGCCTGGGATTTCGTACTGATATCCAGGGCGTTGCAATGCACAGGCCTGATTCGCCCGCTTATAACCGGCCGGAGGTTTTTGTGCTGGATGACTGGCGCTAAGTGCGGCAGGCAGGGCGCCATACGCTGCGGAGCGCCACATGCTCAACTACATCCCTATAATGAAGTAGCACACCCATGGAGGCGCTTAAGAGGAAACTGGAAGAGGAGATGATGGCTCTTGAATACGAGCTGCGCAATGAGCTGCCGAAGGAGATCCTCAAAGCCCGCGCGCACGGCGATTTGAGCGAGAATGCCGAGTATCACGCGGCCAAAGAGCGGCAGGCATGGGTCAATGCTCGTCTGGGGCAACTTCAATCCAGACTTCGCGAGTTCTCCATGATTGACTTATCCAAGATTCCGCGCGATAGGGTGGGGCTTGGCTCGCAAGTTGTCGTTCTCGATATCAACAAGAACGAAGAACATACCTACAACCTCGTGACGAGTGAAGAAGCGGACGTCGCGACGGGGAAGATATCCACTAGTTCGCCAATCGGCAAGGGGTTGCTTGGCAAGCGCGTCGGAGATACTGTCAAAATCCAAATTCCCGACGGTATGCGGGAAATGGAAGTCCTTAGTCTTACAACTATTCACGATACCGGCGCTTCGTAGGAAGTAACTGCAATGACTTACACTCGCGCAATCGGCCTGGGCGCAAACCGGATCATACGGCTGATTGTGCGAGCGCTGGCGTTATCTAAAATCAACCCCAACGTACTGACCTTCTTGGGCTTGGTCATCAACATGGTGGCCGCCGCGTTTCTGGCATTCGGAAGCTTCCGAATCGCCGGCTGTGTAATCATCTTCGCCGGGCTGTTCGACATGGTCGATGGGCGCGTGGCTCGGGAAACGAACCAAGTTACGCGCTTTGGAGGGTTCTTCGATTCCGTTCTGGACCGCTATTCCGACATAGCTCTGCTAGTAGGTCTTCTTGTTTATTACGGGACCATTAATAGGCCCTCCTATGTCGTACTTACCGCAATTGTCATGGCCGCCTCCGTCATGATCAGTTACACTCGCAGCCGCGCTGAAAACATTATTCCCACTTGCAAGGTCGGTTTTCTCGAACGCCCGGAACGAATAGTTCTCCTTATCCTTGGCGCTCTCACGGATCGCATGGCGCCGGTGCTCTGGGTTATTGCTGTGCTGGGCAATTTGACTGTTATTCACCGGATGGTCTTCACCTATCAGGAATCGAAACGGCTCGAAGATGCGCAACTGCGCGCGAGATCGGTTGCGGGTTCGAGTAGCAGAACCGTTTGAAAAGTTAATCTCCGCCTTCGAGAATTACGACCGCGAACGCGATTTGAGCGGTGTGGGTCAGTGAAATCGAGATGTGCCTCACGCCCATCTTATTCGCGATGTCGAGCGCAACCCCGGAAAGGCGAAGAGTCGGACGCCCGCTGCGGTCATTTACCACTTCGAAATCTTTCCAGGTAACGCCCCGCCGCCAACCCGTACCGATCGCCTTCATCCCCGCCTCTTTCGCTGCAAACCGCGCGGCAAAACGTTCCGCGGAGTTCGCTGTGCGCGATGCATAAGTCCGCTCCTGTTGTGTGTAGACGCGGGCTAGAAAACGTTCGCCGTAGCGCTCCACGCTCTTGCGGATGCGAGAAACCTCGGCCAGATCGGTGCCAATCCCGAGGACCATTCGAAGATTTCCGATCTATTGCGGAGAAATCGCTATTCCTGAGTCTTTCGAAACGCCGCCCAGCGCTTCTTTTGTGCCGCGGCAATCCTCTTCCGCGCTTCCGGGCTCAACAACCGCTTCTTGCGAGCCTTCGCCGAAGTGACAGTCGATGCACTCTCGACGGGATTCTGCTTCGACGGTCTTCCCACCCGGCGTCCCATCATGGCGTGAACTTGGGCAATCTGGATATCTAACTTCTCTCGTTGCGCTTCCAAGCCCTGAAGAGCCGCTTCCAGGATCTCTTTGCCGGGCGCCTTACCGGATGTTTTTGCCATATATCTCTACTTAGTAACACAAAAGTAAGAACTATTGTTATCAGAGCAGAACTTATCCCTCTGCACAGCACATCAACGTCACCGGGCCGTTATTTACCAGGCGGACCTGCATATGTGCCTGAAAGATCCCGGTAGATACCTTTGCACCTTTTTCACGGCATACCTCTATGAAATATTGATACAACCGCTCCGCTAACTCTGAGTTTGCTGCATCCGAATACGACGGCCGGTTGCCTTTTCGAGTTTCGCCGTAAAGCGTAAATTGGGAGACAATCAGCAACTCCCCCGATATATCGCTGACGCTGCGGTTCATCTTGCCGGCTTCGTCGCTGAAAATTCGTAACCGGATGACTTTTTGGGCCAGCTGCTCAGCGTGTTCCGGTGTATCGTCGCGCCTTATCGCAAGAAACACCAACAATCCCGCGCCGATCTCCGCGGCAAGTGCGCCGTCGACCGTGACGCTTGCCTCAGAAACTCTTTGCACCAGCGCGCGCATGTCCAATAGTAAAAAAGTGCTGACGCTAGTCGTCCTCATCATTTTTTTCGCCTCTCTGAATCCCGCTGTGCGACAAATCGGAATATGGAGAATACAACTAGACGTGCGCTGCTGAAACAATTCGGCGGGGCTGCGGCTGCTGTTGCTCTTCCTCAAATGGAGAATGCGGCGCGGGCTGGCGAGAATGTAACACTCGAAAACTCGAATTTTCATGTCACGTTCGACTCTGCCTCCGGTGCTCTTACCGGCCTGACATCCAAATCGCCGCGCTGGATCGTTCATCGCCGCCCTGAACTCGGCGTGTCCTTCCGGATGCATGCGCCGCTCCCCAATCGCCGCGACAACTTCATCCTGGGCCAGAAACAACGCGCTTTCAAAGTAGAAACGCAAAGCAATCGCGTGCATCTTGAGTGGAAGAATCTGATGAGTGAGCACGGCGGCGTACTGCCGGTCGGCTTTACCGCCACCGTAACGCTCGATGGTGAAGCTCTGATGTTCGAATCCTCACTGGTAAACGATTCTTCGCTCGTCATAGAAACCGTCGAATATCCTTATCTCGGAGATCTCAGCGCCCCTGCTCCCGATGCGCCGATGTGGCGGCGCGAGATGTGGTATGGCAATCTCGAATCTCACGAAATTCATCCCCGCTTCGCCAATGCCAAGGGTTATTGGGGAGTGGACTTCCCCATGCAGACGGATGACTCGAACCGCAGCCTTTTCTCGCTCATCCAATGCGTGAATCAAGGGCTATACGTCCAGTTGAACGATCATCGCGCGGCATACCTGGTGCAATATACGTTCGAGGAAAAGCCCGGCGTGCTGGATTCGATTCACAACCGGACGCCGGAATCGGACACGCTTTCAGGCACTGCGGTACATCTCGAATTCCGTACCACACATTTTCCATTCGCCGCGCCAAATTCGAGTGCAAAGTTGACGCCTGTTGTCCTGCGAACGTACAGCGGCAATTGGCAGGCCGGCTTGGATATTTATAAACAGTGGCGGGCGACTTGGTTCAAACAACCGCATCTGCCGGAATGGGTGAAGGATGTGCATGCGTGGCAGCAGTTGCAGGTGAACTCTCCCGAGGACGACCTTCGCATTCGCTACCGGGATCTGGTGAAATACGGCGAGGAATGCGCCCGCAATGACGTACGTGCCATCCAACTCGTGGGCTGGAATCATGGTGGTCAAGACCGCGGCAATCCTACCCAAGACATCGACCCGCGACTCGGCACCTGGCAGGAATTGCATGACGCGATCGCGCAGATCCAGGCTATGGGTGTAAAGATCGTTCTCTTCGGGAAATTCAACTGGGCAGACGAAACGACCGACTGGTATCGTCGGGAACTCTACAAATACGACGTAAAGGATCCATACGGAGAGCCCTATGAGCACGGCGGTTATTCGTATTACACGCCTACGCAACTAGCCGGAATTAATAACCGCCGTTTTGCGATCATGTGCCCATGTTGCGCGGCGTGGCGCGCCACGGCCGCAAGAGAGTTTCGTAAAGTCGAGGCCTTGGGCGCCGCGGGCTTTCTTTACGACGAAATCTGTCACCACGGGCCGGCGCGATACTGCTTTGCGCGCGATCACGGGCATTCCGTTCCCACATTCGTATATGGCGGTGATATGCCATTGGCTGAAGCTTTGGACGGCGTGGTCCAAAAGCATCCCGATTTCGTTTTCGCCGGCGAAGGGCCCGAGGACATCTTGATGCAGTATTATCCGGTCTCTTATTTCCGCATTAACGATGGCTCCGTCCCGGTCTGCCGCTACATCGACTCGCAGGCACCGTTGATCGCGGCGGTCACCGGATTCGACGATCGCGAAATGCTCAACCGCATCCTGATGTATCGCTACATCATCAGCTACGAGCCCTACAATTTCAAAGGTCGTCTGACGGATTTCCCGCTTACCCTCGCGTATGGTCAAAAAATCGATGCTTTGCGAAGACGCTACAAACCCTGGTTGTGGGACGCCGAATACCGCGACACGCTGGGCGCAGAAGTTTCGGTCGATGGTCATCCGCACAATCTGTACTCGGTTTTCCGCAGTGGGACCGGCAAGCGCGCAGTCGTAGTCGTAAACCAGGACCCGATTAGAACAATCGACGTTCGTGTGGAGTTGCCAACTCCGCGCAATCTTGTGATCGTGACCCCAGAGCAGCCCGACCCGAAGCCACGCTCAGACACCCTGACCATCCCGCCCCGATCCGCCGCGGTTGTGATCGAATCCTAAGCAGTACGATCTACACGCGGGGCGAGTTTCAGTTTCCGGGGTCGTTTACCACCGCCCCCCACTCCTCCGGGCTGCAATTCTTTGCGTGCCGAGAGAACAGCCAGTGATGTCCATCCAGATCCGCAGCCGCATATTGATACTCCCCGTACTCCGTCTCATGCGGCTCCTCCAGAATTTTCGCCCCCGCGCCTTTCGCACGTGCGTAGGGCTCGTCGACATCGTCCACAAAAACGGTCAACGACTGGGTTCCATACCCGAGCTGCGCCGGTGATCTCTGTCCGCTGCCCGCCTGCCTCACCTGAATTGGGGCTTTACCCGCCCACATCTGACCGCCGCTGGGACCGTGGCCATAGTGGTAGTACTCCTGAAATCCAAAAGCCCTGGTGAGCCAGGCCATCGCTTCCACAAGATGTTGGTAGTTCACATGCGGCAGCACTGTATCAGTCGGCACAGAGCGATTGTTCGAAGTCATAGCCGAGATTCTACCCTCAAGCGGCGCAACAGCACCCAACGAGCCTCGCCAGGCCGACGCGCGTCTGCTGTCTTGTCGGCTGTTCTCAAGTCGTGCAGGTCAGTGGGGTTTCGTTTAATGCCCGGACGGTCGACCATCCCGACAGAACTCGTTTACGGTCCGTAAGTCCGGGTTAGTCGCGAAGTGACGGGTAATTGTCTTCACTCAGCGGGTGATTCTCAGATCGCCGGTTGGTCGTTACACACGGGCTAGGCCCCGAAAGCCCGTGAGATTACTTGCGAAACTGCTCGTCACTGACTTTCTCCATCCAATCGACAACATGGCCGTCGTTTGCGTGGCGCCGTGCCAGGCGGCATCGCAGGACATCTTCGAGCCCTTCGCAACCTACGTCTTCTAGGCTGGCGTAAAACGCAAAGCGAGGCTGGCCTTCTCCGCCATTTCCGTGGAACTTGCCGCTCCCGGCCTCCGCGAGAATAACAACTCGGCGCTTGCCGATGAGTTCGTCCCAACCAAGCCCACCTTCTCCCAAGCCCCTCGCCTGCTATAGCCCGAGACTTTCGCTTTTCTGGGGTCGGTGCGACAGTGATGCCTCGGGAGGACCTAAGACCTTCCTCCTGACTAATTACAACGGATTGTCGTGGTGGCGCCGGGCGGGATCGAACCGCCGAGGAAAGGTTTTGCAGGGGTGTTTCAGCGTCGGGGTTAGTTCAGTCCTCCCTTCGAGTTGCGGCCATCGCCAACCAGCTTTGTGCAACTCTGGTGCAACGTGCGACGAACGCCGACAACCTCTTAGACCGAAGCGGAGCTCGTACGCGAGATTCGCGGGCTTATGCGTACCACCGTATCCGATACTGGTACAGAATACAGTACTATCAAGATGTGATGGGGGAGACCGCGCAAGATCACCGTCGAAATCTCCCCTGAGCTGCTCGACAGAGCTCAGCGAGCAAGCGGTGCCGGTATTACCCAGACGGTTCGCACGGGGTTGCAGCTCCTTGCCGCATCGCAGACGTATGCGAAGCTGCGATCATTCCGTGGGAAGGTTCGCTTCTCCCGGACTTCGGCCGACCTAAAAATGGACCGATGATCGCAGCCGATACGAGTACCTGGATCGCTTTCTTTCAAGGTGAGGCGGGTAAAGACGTCGAGCTGCTCGACCGGAGCCTTGCAGATCGGCAAGTCCTCATGGCTCCTCCCGTCCTGACCGAATTGCTCAGCGATTCCGGCGTTAACTCTGAAGTGTCAAAGACTCTGTCAGAACTGCCGCTGATCGAGATCCAGCCTGGATTTTGGAACCGAGCTGGGGCACTTCGTGCGCCCGTCCTGGGAAAACGCCGCAAGGCTCGGCTGGGTGATGCGCTCATCGCTCAAAGTTGCATTGATGCCGGGATTCCGCTGCTGACACGAGACCGTGACTTCCGCGCATTTGCAGAGACGGCCTCTCTTAGCATTTTGGTTGACTCGTCGGCGTGACAGCGACTTAGCAAAGCCACTCGCCTTTTTGAGCAGCCGGTTTTCGCGTAGCGGGGCTCAAACGGCTGAAACGATGAGAAGTTGCTGGAGGCGCGGGGCGGGATCGAACCGCCGAATAAAGGTTTTGCAGACCTCTGCCTTACCACTTGGCTACCGCGCCGAATACCGTCTCGTTCTCTTCGCAACATAACACAGATCATCGCCTCTCTAACTCCCGCAAGCCGCCTCGCGCTACGCTCAAATGGATCGACAACCGCAATCACGGTTACCGCCGATGACCTTACGTGCGCGCACGCACCTGCTCCTCGAAACTCTCCTCACCCCACCCTCTTTCGAGCTCACCGAAACCATCTTCTTACGCCTGCTTGGCTTGATTTACCTTACGGCGTTTGGTTCTTTCTGGCCCCAGATCGTCGGTTTGATCGGCTCGCGCGGCATCGTCCCCGCCGTCGAAGTGCTGCCCGCCATGCGCTCCGAAATCGGCCCAAAAGTTTTTCTGTATTTCCCAACTCTGTTCTGGTTCGGCATCAACGACGCCGCGCTCGTCTGGTGTTGCGCCGTGGGATGCGCAGCCGCCCTGCTGCTCCTCATCGGTTGGTTCCCTAGAATCTCCGCCGCCGTTTGCTGGCTGCTCTATCTCTCCATCGTTTCCGCCGGACAGCCATTCACCGCCTTCCAGTGGGATGCCCTTCTGCTCGAAGCAGGCTTTCTTGCGCTGTTTGCGGGAGCGCCCTGGCTCGTGTGGGCTTATCGCTTTCTGCTGTTCCGTTTGATGTTTGAATCCGGAGTGGTCAAGCTCTTGTCGCACGATCCCAATTGGCGCAATTTTCACGCTCTGCGCTTCCATTTCATGACTCAGCCGCTGCCCAATCCGCTGGCCTTTTACGCCTATCGCGCGCCCACCTGGATGCTCGATTTCATGACCGCCGCGACTCTCGTGATCGAGCTCGGCGCGCCCTTGCTGCTGTTCGGTCCCCGATTGCTCCGCCGCATCGGTGTCGCGTTGCTGATAGCGCTCCAATTCTTAATTCTGTTGACCGGGAACTACGCGTTCTTCAATCTCTTGGCTCTCGCCTTATGTCTATGGGCTTTCGATGACCGGACATTTGCCCCTCTCTCGCGGCTGTTGCGCCGGCGAGTGCCGCGGGTGCAGTCTGCGATTCTTCGCTCCGCATTGAATACTGTTTTAGCTTTGCTGATGGCCATCGGCGCCATTCAGCTGCTCGACATGTTGGCCCCGGATCTCGGCGCGCCGCTCGCCAAACCGCTGTCGATACTTGCACCCTTTCAGATCGTCAACACCTATGGTCTCTTCGCGGTCATGACCACCACGCGCCCGGAAATCGTAATCGAAGGGTCCGACGATCAGGCGAACTGGAGAGAATATTCGTTTCGCTATAAGCCCGGCAATCTGCATCGCGGCCTTCCCTTGGTTGCGCCCCATCAGCCGCGGCTCGACTGGCAGATGTGGTTCGCCGCTCTCGGCAGTATCCAAGAGAACCGTTGGGTCGGCAGTCTCATGTACCGGCTTTTGCGAGGCGACACTCCGGTGGTGAATCTAATAGAGCCACCGCCCTTTTCAACCCCTCCTCGTTATATGCGCGCGCTGCTCTACGATTACGAATTCACTACTCCGCAGGAGAGAATGCGAACAGGCGCGGTCTGGCAACGTCAGTTACGAGGCACTTGGTTCGGCCCAGTTTCGCTGAATTCTAAGTGAGTGCGCAAACGCAAATACCGCCCCGAGTACCACAAAAGTACTATACCTTATTTTTGATCGAGATAGTACTTTACAGGAGTATACTAGGGGTATTAAGAGCGGTTAATCATTTGCGAGAGTTTAACCGCTCTTACCTCCGAAACCGGGGCCCGGGACAATACTCGGGCCTTGGTGAATTCCATAACTCTTCGGCGACTCCCCACTCTAAGGACAAGTGCGCCCCTCCATTTGGTACGAAAAAGGTAGAAGAATCTTATCATGGCTAATATTTCGCGGAGAAAGGGATTTGTCGCCTCACTCGCCGGCCTAACGGCGCTCGCGACCGGCGGCCGAACTGGAGCTCAACAGCCGACGCCCCCTGTCTCCTCGCTCGAAGCGCTCGTTCCCGATTACGCCCGCAGCCAACGTTACAAGACTCTAAAGCAATCCAGTTACGATCGCTCCGGAGGTAATCGCGATAGCTGGCAAATCGCCCCCGGCGAAAGCCTGGAGGTCTTTCAGTCTTCCGGCCCCGGCATCATCACCCATATCTGGTTCACCATCAGCGCGCAAAGTTCCCGCCATTTGAAAGAGCTTGTGCTCCGCATGTATTGGGAAGGAAACTCTAAGCCCAGCGTCGAAACTCCCATCGGCGATTTCTTCGGGCTGAACCTCGGCGAATATTTCCTCTATCAGTCGGCCTTTCTGAATTGCTCTTCGGTAAAAGCCCTCAACTGTTATTTCGCCATGCCATTTCGTCGCGCCGCGCGCATCACGGTGAGCAACGAGGGTAACCGGCCGGTAGGATCCTTTTATTCAAACATCGATTACAAAGTCGTACCCGCGTTACCCACGGAAGCATTATATTTTCACGCGCAATACCGCCAGGCAACACCCAACCAAGCAGTCACGTTTGCATCCGGGCAAGCTGAGATCAACCTCGAAGGACAGCGTAACTACACGTTTGTCGAAGCTCGCGGCAAAGGGCAAGTGATGGGCGTAACCCTCGGCGTTTTGCAAAACTCAGACGGTTGGTTCGGCGAGGGCGATGAGATGATCTTCATCGACAGCGATGCGAAGCCAACCATCAACGGCACTGGAACGGAAGATTATTTCTGCGGCGCTTGGGACTTTGGCGGACGCGAGGGCGCGGTACCCTTCTCAAATCTCTACAACGGAGCGCCGTACATCGCGCTCCCCGAGCGTGCCGGCGGCCGTTACTGCCTCTACCGGTGGCATGCGGATAACCCCATTGCGTTTCAGGAATCCGTGAAGCACACCATCGAACACGGCCACGCCGACGACCGCGCAGATTGCTTCTATTCGGTCGGTTACTGGTACCAGAGCGAGCCGTACACCGATTTCCCGCGGCTTCCGCCTGTAGCTACCCGGATTCCCGCGCTAGCAGAACCGCGCGCGTAAGCAAGCGGGCTTAGCTTTGCTCCAGCGAAAACTTCTGCCTGCCGTTCTCATCGAAATTCGCGGGATCGAGCCAACACTCGAAGCTTTTCTTGCGTCTGGGCCATTCCGAATCGAGCATTGAGAACCAAGCCGTGTCCCGATTGCGCGCCTTGATAATCATGTGCTGCCTGAAAATGCCTTCAAACGTGAAGCCCAAACGCAATGCCGCACGGCGAGACGGCTCATTCAGAGCGTCGCATTTCCACTCATAGCGCCGGTTATGGAGATCTTCGAATACATACCGCGCCAGCAGGTACATCGCCTCCGTTGCCCCACGCGTTCGTTGGAGCGGAGGGCTGTAAAGAATGCTGCCAATTTCTATACACCGGTGCCTCGGCTCAATGCGCATTAACGCAGCCCGGCCAAGGGCACGACCCGAAACCTGATCCAGAATCGCAAAGTAAAACGGATCGACGGATGCCGCCTTGTTCTCCAGATCGGCATCGAAGCTGGCGCGGTCCGGGAAACGGCCCTTCAAAGAGATATCGCCATACATGCGCATTTTCCGCGCCGCGCGTATATTCCCAGAGCGCGTCGCCATGTTGCGCTGCGTTCAGCGGGACAACGCTGACATACTCGCCGGTCAATAGGACACGCTGCGGAAGTTTCGCCGGCGAGGGGTCGATTTCATGAGTCATGAACATTACGCCTGTCCAATTCGCGGGAGGCGCGCTGAGGCAATTTGTTCGCTATACTTCAAAGGCTCGAATTTACCACGATGTTTCATGCGACGCAGACATTAAGAACGCTTGCGTCCGCGGCCCTGTTGCTGATTCCGCTTTGTGCGCGCGCGGCAAACTTTTCCGGCACTGTCAAGGATCCGTCCGGCGCCCTGGTTCCTCGCGCTCGTATCGAAATCGCAGGAGGAGGACTGCAACAGCCGCTAGTCATCACTTCCGACGCGCAAGGGCATTTCCAGTCTCCCGATCTAAACCCAGGCACATACTCGTTGCGAGTGACCGCCGAAGGATTCGAGCCGCTGGTCAAATCCATCCAAGTCGCTGCAGCCGGCTTAACACTCGATCTAGCTTTGTCCTTGCCTACTGCAAAGGCGGAGATCACCGTCGGCGGCAAGCCGAACCAGTTCGCAAATAGCGATCCGCTGTATCGACGTCTCCGTGATATTGGCGTGGGCGTGACGCTTCGCGTCGAGAACTTCACGCTGAAGTACGATGTCGCGACATTTCACCTCACTCAGGGGACGCTCACGTTTCTCACCCCAACAGAGGGAATCGTAACAGGTGCCATTTTCATCGGCCAGGGGCACTTCACTCTGAAACCCGAGACTCTCATCGATCGCAGCGAGCTCAACCGCCGCGTGCAAGCGGATCAGGCAGATGACGATTTGACCGAAATCGTGTTTCGCTTTACCGGGGATGGGAGCCGGACCTTGCTCCAAGGCTGCGGAGCCCAGACCGAAACACCGCCCGCTGCTGTTGCAGCCTTCCGGCGATGGCAGGACAAAATGCGGCAGCGTCGCGAGATTCCACTCGGCTTCACCGAAGCTCTGTTGGATGGTCCTGCCATGGACAACGTCGACGCGGATATTCTCGCGTCGCTCTACAATCCCGCTCGGCCCGCATTTTTCAATGCTTACATTCGGGGCGCGAAGCACAAGGGCCTCCGCTTCTTCATCCGCCCGCGCGGCGGCGCAATCCCTCAAATCGATTCGCCGGAGGAAGTCGCTCTCATCAACTACGATCCAGAAGGAATGAATGACGGCATCTGGTATCTGGCCCATCGACAGATCGAATATACGAAAGGCACGGCAAGCTCGCGCGAAGAACGCCGCTATGTAGCCGCGAAGAAATTCAACATTGAGACGGTCATCGGCGGCAATGATCATCTATCCAGCGTGGCGACCATCACTTTCGAATCTCTCGTGCCTGGAGAACGTGTTTTGAAGTTTCAGCTCCTGCCGAATCTACGCGTCACTCGTGTTGCCGATGCCGCGGGAAAGGATCTCTACTTCATTCAGGAGAGTCGCAAGGCCGATGGCTCGTTCTATGCCATTCTGCCCGCCGGAACTGAAACAGGAAGAGAATACTCCATCACCATCGAATACGCCGGCGACAAGGTTATCGTCAACGCCGGCAACGGAAGCTTCTATGTGCGCGCGCGTGAAGCCTGGTATCCCAACCTGAACGGCTTTGGAGAACGCTCGCTCTTTGATTTGACTTATAAGGTTCCCAAGCGATACAAGGTGATCAGTGTCGGCACGCTGCAGAAAGAATCGATCGAAGATAACGTCGCGGTGAGCCATTGGATCACTTCCACGCCTGTCGCCGTCGCCGGCTTCAACTTTGGCGATTATCGAAAACTCGACCTTCCGGACGACAAGACCGGCTATCGCATCGAAGGATACTTTCTGCCCGACTTGCCCGGCGTTCTGGCGGAATTTCGAGACACGGCGCTCTCCGGAATGGCGCCCAGCAGCATGACCAGATATGCGCTTGATCAAACTCGCGCGCAGATGCAGCTATGCACCTATTACTTCGGCAAAATTCCATACGATCACGTCTACATCACCGAGCAGCCCGATTTCGCTTTCGGCCAGTCGTGGCCGAATCTCGTGTATCTCCCTATCTCGGCTTACATCGATTCCACGCAGCGCTGGCTCCTGTTCGGCGGTATTAACAATCGCTTCACCGCTTTTGTCCAGGAAGTCACGCCGCATGAAGTTGCGCACCAATGGTGGGGCCACGCCGTTGGCTGGGCTTCCTATCACGATCAGTGGCTTTCGGAGGGATTTGCGGAGTTCTCCGCCGGCCTCTTCCTCCAACAAGCCGTCGGCAAGGACTGGCAAAAGGACTACATCCAGTTTTGGGATCGTCTGCGCCGCCGCATTCTCGATAAAAATCAGTTCGGCATCGCGCCCAACGACGCGGGCCCTCTTTGGCTCGGCATCCGCTTGATGTCTCCGCGCTCCGCGAACGCTTATCAGAACGTGACCTATCCGAAAGGCGCTTACGTGTTATCCATGCTTCGATCCATAATGTACAGCCGGGAAGAAAAAGATAAGCCTTTCATCGACATGATGCATGATTTCGTCGAGACGCATCGGGATGCGCCCGCTTCTACGGAATCGTTCAAGGCTATCGCGGAAAAACACATTACGAAAGCAATGAACTTGCAGGGAAACGGTTCAACTGTGCCTCCGCCAAGTCCAAGCAGATCCGCGGCGCCACGCTCCAGGACTGCATCCACACCGCGATCGTCAAGCCCTACGCGTACATCCCGGCCGGCTACGCCGCAGGGGTGATGCCGGCCAACTTCGCTCAGACACTGAAACCGAACGAGATAACGGCGCTGGTCAACTACCTATCGTCGGCTGCGAAGTAGGCTCCGCCTCGGCGGGCTGTGCCGCGCGCTCGCGCAGGCGCGCCCACAGCTCCTCACTGCGCCCGGCCGCGACCGCGCGCTGGGCGCGCCGCTCGTCGAGCTCGAGCCCGTGCGCACCGGCGAAGTCCATCAGCTCCTGACGCTGCTCGGTCTGACGCGCGACGCGGAGGAACAGCCAGCAGAACAGGCCGATCGTGAGCAGGCTCTCCTCCACCATCATCAGGCCGCCGGCGGCGACCTGGTCGGCGACCGGGCTGATGTGCCAGTGCGCGTCGCCGGCGAGATAGTACGGGTAGAACACGCTGCCGCCGAAGATGAGGACGTTGGCGAGCACGGTGCCGACCAGCCGGACCGCGACGATGAACACCAGGCGGGCGCCGTTGCTGAACCACTGCGGCTTGGGCAGCGGGCCGAGCAGCGCCATCCAGACGGCCATCCCGAAGGTGAGGAAGGTGGCGTGCTCGAGCGCGTGCACGGCGTCGTGGCGCAGCGCCGCCTGGTACAGGAACGGTATGTGCCAGGCGTAGAAGTTGGTCCCCCAGACGACGATCGCGACGACCGGGTGGGTGAGCACGCGCAGCCGCGACAGCACTGGGTTGCGCAACAGGGGCGCGATCAGCGGCCCGGTGAGGCCGAGGACCAGCAGGAGCGCGGCGATGTCGCCGATCAGCAGGTGCTCGGCCATGTGGGCGACGAGCAGCTGGTCGGACAAGGTGTCGACCGGCGGGCTGACCGCGATCTCCAGCACCGCCAGGCCGGCGATGAAGCTGCCCTGGCGCCACCCGGGGACGGGCCGGAACTCGCGCGCCAGCGTCCGGGCGCGCAGGTGGTAGGGGATCCACGCGAGCACGACCAGGATCGGGAAGCCGATCGTCTGGACCGGCGCGTCGGCGAGCAGGAGCGTCGGCAGCGGCACCCTCAGCATGGTCCCACGACTGCGCCCGACATGATCCAGATCTCGGCCGGGGCGCCTCGGGCGCTGGGCGCTACAGCGCCCGGATCACCAGGACGATGATCACGATCGCCGCCACCGCGCCGACGAACCAGAGCAGGAACGCGAATGCGTCGGCCTCCGAGCGCAGGGGGTTCGGGGGGCCCTTCATCGCCCGATCAGTTCGGTCCGGCGCCCACTACAACACATAGACCGTCGTGTAGACGATCACCCACATGATGTCGACGAAGTGCCAGTAGATGCCCGGCACCTCCATGCCCCGGTGGCTGTCCGGGGAGTAGTGGCCGCGGAAGGAGCGGATCGTGACCATCAGCAGCAGGCACAGGCCGATGAACACGTGGCAGCCGTGCAGCCCGGTCAGCCCGTAGAAGACCGAGGCCTGGGCCGCGTCGTGGGGGGCGAAGCCGACGTGGATGTACTCGTTGACCTGAATCGCCAGGAACGCCAAGCCGAGCAGAAACGTCGACAGCATGCCCGCCCGCAGCCCGAACCGGTTGCCCTTCTTGATCGAGGTCAGCGCCCAGTGCAGCGTCAGCGAGGAGGACAGCAGGATCGCGGTGTTCACGCCCGTGGCCGCCTCGGGCAAGACCATGCCCTTCGCCGGCCACGGGTCGTGGCTGACGATCCGGATGAAGAAGTACGCGGTGAAGAACGCCCCGAAGATCATCACCTCGGAGATGATGAACAGGAGCATGCCGAGGGTGGGGGCCTCCACCCGGGATGACTGGTGGGCCGGCGGCGGCCCGTGGTGCTCGGCGGTGGCGGCGTGGGCGATCGAGGCGGCTTCCATGGCGTTGCCCGCGGTTAGGCGGCGCGGACCGGGCCTTGGTGAACGATGTGCTCCACGTCCTTCTGGCTGGCGTTGCGCACGCGCTCGATCAGGTCGACCCGGAGCCAGCCCGACTTGGTCTCGGGCAAGGTGGAGATAACGATGTCATCGACGCGGAAGTACTGCAGCGCGTTCATGATCGCCGTGTACGGGTCCGGGTCGCCGATCATCCCGGACGCGGTCAGCCCGGCCTCGCGCAGGCGGCCGAGCACCAGCGACAGTCGGGTGCGGGCCCGGTGGGCGAATGCGCCGCCACCCCCCTCCTGGGGGACCACGATGATGAACAGCCGGTCGCGTCGATCGGCTTCAGCCTGCGCCTTGGCCTTGAGCGCCTCGAGCAGCTCGTCGCTGGCGGCGGTCCGGTTGGCGACCGCCAGCGTGATGTGAAAGGACAGGCCCTCGGTGTCGATGTCGGCGACCACGTGCTCGACTGGGAGCCCAGTCGCCTGGCGGATGCGGTCGACGAGATCCCCGCGCTGCCAACCCGAGCGCGGCTCAGGAAAGGTCGAGATGATGATCGCGTCCGGATCGTATTCGCGCACTGCGTCAATCGTGGCCGCATAGGGGTCGGGATCGCCGACCTCGCCGACGGCCTCCACCCCCTCGGAGCGAACGAAGCCGACCGCCAGATCGACGCGGGTCTGGGCGGCGTCGAACACGGAGTCGTCGTAGATCACGTACCCCGACCGGGGCCGCGTCTGGGGCACGCAGAGCACGAACCGGGTCTCCTCCTCCTCGGCGTGGGTGCGGACCGCCTCGATCAGCGGCCGGCCGCCGATCGTCTCGTTGGCGACCACCAGCACGGTCCTCATTCGTGGCTCCGGTCGCCACGGGAGCCGGCGGAGGCGCCGGCACCGGCCGGGACCGCCACCGGCCTCGCCTCAGTGGGCGGTTTGAAGATCCCGTGCACCGCCCCGGGGACGCCGTACTCGTAGGGGCCACCGACCACGGTGGGGAGCGTGTCGAAGTTGAAGATCGGCGGCGGCGACGAGACCTGCCACTCCAGCGTCATGCCGCGCCACGGGTTGGCGGTGGCGCGCGGGCCGGACCGCCAGCTGGCGACGATGTTGTACAGGAAGATCAACGTGCTGGCTCCGAGCACGAACGACGACAGCGAGATGAACAGGTTCCAGGCCGCGAACTTCTCGGCGTACTCGGCGACCCGCCGCGGCATCCCCTGGATGCCGATGATGTGCATCGGCCCGAAGGTCAGGTTGAAGAAGATGAACGTCGTCCAGAAATGCCATTTACCGAGCCGCTCGTCGAACATCCGTCCGGTCATCTTCGGGAACCAGTAGTACACGCCGGCGAAGATCGTGAACAGCGAGCCGCCGTAGAGCACGTAATGGATGTGGGCGACGATGAAATACGTCTGGCTGACGTGGATGTCGAACGGGATCATCGCCAGCATGACTCCGCTGATCCCGCCGAGCGTGAACGTGCTGAGGAAGCCGAGCGCGAACAGCATCGGCGTGTCGAGGTGGAGCACGCCGCGCCACAGCGTGGCCAGCCACGAGAAGATCTTGATCCCGGTGGGGATGGCGATGATCGCGGTGGTGATCATCATCGGGATCCGGATCCATGGCGCCATCCCGGAGACGAACATGTGGTGGGCCCAGACCGTGAACCCGAGCACGACGATCGCCAGCAGCGAGAACGCCATCATCCGGTAGCCGAAGATCGGCTTGCGCGCCTTGACCGCGATGACCTCGGAGATGATCCCGAAGCCGGGCAGCATCATGATGTACACGGCCGGATGCGAGTAGAACCAGAAGACGTGCTGGTACATGATCACGTTGCCGTTGCGCCCGGCACCGACGAACGCGTCGAAGAAGTGGAAGTGCAGCGCCGTGTCGAGCAGCACGAAGAACTGAGAGGCGGCGATGAACGGGGTGGCGATCACGACCAGTAGCGAGGTCGCGAAGTTCGCCCACACCAGTAGCGGCAGCCGGAAGAAGCTCATCCCGGGCGCCCGCATGGTGATGATCGTGACCAGGAAGTTCAGCGCGGTGGCGATCGACGAGGCGCCGGCGAACTGGACCGCGATCGTGAAGAACAACTGCCCGACGGGCATCGTCGTCGACAAGGGGGCGTAAGCGGTCCAGCCGGCGGCGAACGAGCCGCCCGGGGCCAGGAAGCTCATCAGCATCAGGATGCCGGCCACCGGCAGCATCCAGAACGAGAGCGCGTTGAGCCGCGGGAACGCCATGTCCGGTGCGCCGATCATCAGTGGCAGCACGAAGTTCGCCAGCCCCGCGAACACCGGGATCACGAACAGGAAGATGAGGATCGTGGCGTGCACCGAGAAGACGCCGTTGTATTGCGCCGGGGTCAGGAACTGCATCCCCGGCTTGGCCAGCTGAGCCCGGATCAGCATCGCCAGAAGCCCGCCCACGAGCAGGAAGAAGAACGAGTGGACGACATACTGCACCCCGATCACCTTGTGGTCGGTGTTGGGGCGGAAGTAGTCCCGCCACGTGTGCGCGCCGTGCTGAGAGTGGTCCTCGGGGCGGGTCGGACGGCCCGCCGCCCAGTAGAGCCAGTAGTCGGCGGTGCCGAGCCCCACCAGGAAGAACAGCGGCACGGCGATCATCGCCAC
>CAWEFG010000008.1:0-142194 GCA_963808405.1 uncultured Acidobacteriaceae bacterium
TGCTGCAGGCATGGAATACCTGGGTCCACTACGCCACTCTTCACTTGCCCCCTGAGCCCAACGGATTTTATGGCTACAACGCGCTGCAGCAGATCGCCTATTTTGCGGTCGTCTTTGTATTCGGCCCGATGGCCATCCTGTCCGGTATCGCGATGTCGCCTGCTGTGGTGAATCGCTTCCCGCATTATGCAAAGCTCTTCGGCGGCAGGCAATCGGGACGTTCCATTCATTTTCTAACGATGCTCAGCTTTCTTGCGTTCATCGTGGTGCATGTGGCGCTGGTCGCGATGACGGGCTTCGTTCGCAATATGAACCACATCGTCATCGGTACCGACAATCAGAATCATATAGGAATGATTTTGGGCTTGGCCGGCATCGGCGTGGTCATTCTTTCGTGGGTTGCGGCGCATTACGTCTCATGGTTCTTTCCTCGTGCCTTGCAGCACGTACAGAAATTCATCACGTACCCTTTGCTATTGGCGACGCTGAACCGGCTCACACCGAGTCAGCACTACACCGAGAAGGACATTTCGGCCCGATTCTGGCCCAACGGCAAGATGCCGGTGCGCGAGGATTGGAAGCGCCTCGCCGAGGGAGGATTCCGGGAATTTAAGCTGAAGGTCGGCGGTCTGGTTGACAATTCGGTCGAGCTTTCTCTCGAAGATATCGAGCGACTGGGGAAGACCGAAGAGATCACCATGCATCACTGCATTCAGGGCTGGACGGGCATTGCAAAATGGAGCGGACTCCCCATGAAATCTCTGGTGGAACTCGTCCGGCCGAGGCCGAATGCCAAGGTCGTCGCGTTCTTCTCGTTTGGTGGATCGCTTTACGGCGACATGTATTACGACACCCAAAGTCTCGAAAATGTACTCCAGGCCCAATGCCTGCTTGCTTCAGAGATGAATGGCAAGCCCCTGACCGAGGTGTATGGCGCTCCACTGCGGTTGCGGGTTGAAAACCAGCTTGGCTACAAGATGGTCAAATGGATCGAGCGGATCGAATTCGTCGAATCGGAAAAGACCGTGGGTCTCGGCGAAGGCGGCAAGAACGAGGATGACGAATACTTCGATCTGCTCCCGAACATCTAAATGGCGTTGGAAAACAATCTTGGTGAACGACCGGCACACCGGCTCGAGCACGTTGCTGTGCTCGTTAAGCATCTGCGGCTGGGATGGCTGCTGAAACACCTGCCGCCGCAACTGGTGCGGGCCGGCCCTGCGTGCCGCACTTCTGCGGAGATCTCGCAGCGTGTTCGCTGTTGTAAGGAGTGGTTTGCCTGAAAGCTCATTGGGAAATCTAGCTATTTCGTGAATCCTCGAGCATCCAGCCAGCGGACGATGACTTCCGGATATCCCTCGGCCGTCCGCTCAGGCAACGACGGATCGTCTTCGTATCCCGTCGCCGACCTTACCAATGTGTGTCCTGCTCCTGGCAAGGTCACTATTGTCAGGTCCTTCATGCCGGCTCGCTTAAATGCGTTGCGAAAACGCGCCGCGCTGTCGGCGGAGTCGAGGTTTCTGTCTAGAGCCCCGAACAGTGCGAGCGTGGGTGTACGAACGCGCTGCAACGTTGCTGTCGGATCGTAGATGAGGGCAGCTTGCAAGGCAGCCAGCATCGGTGGCGGCGGCGGAGTGGTCATTCCCGGAGGAATCCGCATATAGGGGAACCAGGGTTGCTTCTCTGCCGCGCTCAACGCTTCGCCGGCTGCAGTCCAGTTCGAATTCGTCTGCAGCGCCAGGAGCATCGTTCGTTCAAAGGCGAGCGCATGAGAGGTCTGTTCCGTGGTAAACCGGCCGTGTTCGCGCAGGACCTCCCCAACTTCGTACAGAATATTTTTCCCGATACTTTCACTTGGCGCACTCTTCAAGATTATGAACGTGAGCGCAAAACGCACTGCAACGATGGGCGCCACCCATCCGCCATTGCTGAATCCCCAAACACCGATCCGATGCACGTCCACCGCCGGATCGGTTTTGACTTTTTTAATTATTGCAAGGACATCATCGGCCTTGGAATCGGGACTGGTATATCGCCAGTTTCCAGTAGACGCGCCCGTGCCGCGCTGATCGTAGGTGACCACATTCAGTCCGCAAGAAACGAAGTACGGAATGAGAAACCCCATGGCGCGGGTCTCGTCATCGGCACCGTGAATGAGTATAACTGTCGAGCGTCGCTCCGCTCCGGCAGCGTGCCACAGTGAGGCGCCCAGGCGATCTGAGCCGTGCTCGACCACGAACGGCTTCTCTGCAATTGGGGAAACCGGCGAATCCAAAAGTAGCGTCGTTTTAGGGGAGTCAGCAGTTCGATATTGGTGGCCCGAGATGCTTTCCAGAGTTCCAATCCGCCGGGTCTCTGGATCGTAGTACTGTAGAGTCGGCTCGTCCGGCGGTTCAGCCTCAATTCCGACGTACACGATACGTCCGGCGATTCGATAGGCACCAGGCCTCGCAGTCAACTCCGTTACGTGTTCGTTTTTCGACCTGGCGAGAATTGCGGCGGCGATAGAGCTGTCAGCAAACTGAAAGAGAGTTTCTCCTCGGCTGTTTGTTGCCCCGGCCACTGTCACGAACGAGAGGATTAATGAAATGCTTGCGCAGCGGAGATGGCTTTCCCTCATGCGCCTCGCGACAACAGGTGATGCATATGTGATCCTCTCACTGCATAAGGAGGCAAACATGGCGCATTCACATTATGCGCATTCAGATCAAAATAGATCGTAGGTGGTCGCGATGTGGCGAGTAATCCTCCATGGTCCTGACACATTCTTCTCAGATCGCCACTATGCCGTTACTCATGAGTGATCCCGGACTAGCGTTTCAAGGCACGATTTTCGCGTTACACGACAACTTGCCCTTCATCACCTCCAGAATGCCGCTTGCAGCAGCTCGTTGGCCCACGTCCGTTATCGCGGGCCGAAACGGGACTCGTGGATGGTGATTCCCCGTGCCGACAGCTCGCTCAGCAACTGCTTCACTGCTGGTGAGATCTCACTGTTTCCTGGTACGATCACTGCCCATTCCAAATTTTCTCTGAACTCGGGCGTGATGATCGCCCACTGGCCGAGATGGGCCGGCATTGTGGCTCCAATTTGAATGAGGGACCAGTATCGAACGAGTGCGAGTGCAACCTCCCGGTCAGGCAATGGACCGCGGATGATGAAGTGATTGTCGGCCATACACCAGGATGCCCACGATTGTGATTCTATGCTGCGAGGCGCGGATCGGGAACCGGATAACCGATCGCGAAATGGTACACCACTTGTCCCTGCTTGGACGTGAGGTTGAGATAGCGGTGCACCTCTTCGTCGTAGAACGCGCCAATGCCGGTCGCCGCGAGCCCGAATGCTTCCGCGGCGAGATAGAGCCGGTGACCGATGGCGCCTGCTTCAAAATGCACATAGCGGTAACCACGATCACCATGGGCGCGGGCGGCACGGTCGAGATCGCCGATCATCGAGAAGGCGACGCATGCGTTACCGGCGAGATCCTGCCCGAGGCTCAGGCCGGCGGCGGGGACGCGCTGGTCGCCACTCCTGATCTGCTCCAACTCAGCGCAATCAGGCCACAGCCGGTATACACCGGGTTGCAGCCCATCGACACGATGGGCGTACAGATACAGCTGGATAAAACGTGCGCCGGCGAAATCAGAAGAGAACGGCCGGCTTGCAACAGAGAGGATGGCCGAAAGTTGCGCCAATGACATGGAGTGCGTTCCGCCCAGGAAGTTGAGTGCCGACCGCCGCCTTCGGGCGACCTCGCCAAAGGTGCGCTGCGATGAAGCGGCAAATGGCAGCTTGATTTCTCCGGAGCCAGTGGGGGAAGGCTCGGCGGCGGAAATGCTGCGCTGCGCGGGCCGGCTGAGTTTCGTCGCCTTGTGAATCTCTTCAATACTTGGGTAAGCGATTGTTTCTGTCGAAATCTGGTTCGCGTGGCCGCCGTACCAGACGGGCTGACAGGCTTGTCGTTCGCCGACTGGAATGGACCTGCCGCGCAGCTCGACAATGAGCATCGGCCACTCGTCCGGCTCGAGACCGCAGGACTGGGAGACTTTATCGTCCCGGAAATGACCAAATGCAAAGGTGTCGCATCCAATGGCTTGGGCGGCCAGTGCGAGCGCCTGCCAGGCGTGCCCGATGTCGTGTAGGCAGTAACGATATGCTCGGTCGCGGTACTTCCACGCCTCGCGCCACGCAATGCTAGTGAGCGCAAACACGACCGGCGCGGAGCTGTCGCTGTCCTCCAAACTAAAGTTGAGATCACCCAGCACACGCTGCTCAGCCATGTGCGAAGAGGGCAGGTAATGATAGAGCCCGTCGGGCCACTCGTTCAGGCCCCGTGTGAGGAAGTGAAACTCGGTCGGATGCAGATTACCGGAGGATGGATTCACACGCAAAGCGTATCGATGTCCGGTGGACGGAACGCGCTTGGACGCGCTGATCGCAGCGGAATAGAACAGCAGTTGCGAAAGGAAGGCCGGACCGTCACCGGCCCGAGTGGTGCCCGAGACACCATGAAGCACTGCGAGGGCGGGCACTTCAGGGGCGGGCGGATCGGCTGGAAGTTCTAGCACCGGCACGCCCTCATAATGACGGAATGGATCGGGTATGTTCGCCCAGTCGAGGAGATGCGGCGCTCGCTTCAGCGATTCAATGCTCTGCTTGGTAGATTCGTGATATTCGCTCCAGGTCATTGCTATGGACGGGTATCGCTGAGATGCAGTTAGGGGCATCGTTTCCATGATGACGCGACCGTAATTGTGATTAAAGCCCGTTGAACTCGGTAGGCATGCGATGTCTGCAGGTGCGTTGACGACCGAATCGCGATTTCGGCAAGGATTTACGGAACTCACGATCGCCTATCGAGTTGGCCCGCTCGGCTTTCTTGCACATCCTGAGCTGACGCGCGAGTCCCTACACCACTCGTCCGGGCTGAGTGGCCAGTCCTTTGCCGGAAGAATCCATCATCGGAACTGGCATCTCTGCCACGCAACGCGCGATCAATCGCGGGTAAGTCGCGAAGGGTTTACTGATGCATCGAAAGCGACACTTGGCTTGCTACCGGATCATCCGTCATCGCGAAACCATCTCGGCGTTCACCGAGTCCGTTCCGCTGATCTCCTCGAGTGCTCCCATTTCAGGCTATAGTGAATAGCGAGGATGAGCACAACAAAGTCCTACGATGAAATCATTGATTTCTTCGCGGCTGGTACAACGCCGGAGGCGGTTGTGGCCTTTCGTCCGTCGAAGCAAACGACCCGGCGAGTTGCGGAGCTAGTCGCGAAGAGTAAAGACGGAACATTTCGACCGAAGAGCAGTCGGAACTCGAGGATTACCTCCAGATCGAACACATCCTCATCCTAGCCAAAGCACGAGCCCGTCAACACACGTCGCTTGCCCAGTGAGATCCCGGACGAAGTTCGGCAGTTCGTTGCAACTCGTGCAAAGAATCGATGTGAATACTGTCTTTCGGAAGTTGCACGCCTCTTTGTTCGGCCTTTTCAGAGAAGTATTCCCACACTTCACGCTCGATTGATGCCGGAACGAACACCTTAGCAGTTCGGGGAATGTGATGGAGTCCGCGAACTCCACTCGAAAAATCGATCTCAGCCGGTATGTCATCGTGCGTTGGCTTGCTATTCATATGCTCCCTTCATATTGACGAATTTCGGCCTGGGTCGCTTTGCGAGCCGAAATTATTCGGATTTCAGTTAACGCCTCCTCAACTTCCGACCACGATCATGCAAGCCCCATTGTCGCGCAGAGAATTAGCGACTCGGGAGCGTCGGTCCGTGGGCAATCGTGGGCACGGGATTTATGGCAGACATGTCATCAGCGGCAACGTGGAATCTGCAAGTTGCAGGCTCTATTGGTATCCTCAGAGTTCGAATCTCACTCTCTCCGCCACTTTAGATCGAGACGGGAAAAACATTCATTACGTAACTTGTTTCGAGTGTCTTCTCAGCAAACTGCTGATGACATGATCGCGCCGTCAACTTAGTTAAACTACCGTTGACGCCGATGAGCAATGCAACGATAGGTGCAACTGTAGGCGCTGCCTTCGGGTGCGCATGGGGAATCGTCGGCTCGCTGGGGCTGCCTCCCCGGTTCCGCACCTTGAGCATGATATTTGCTGCTGCGATATCCCTTGCTCTGATTATCGCGCTTGTGGTGCACCCGAGTTCTCTGGATTCGAAGAAGTTCCGCGGGGGCATTTATGGCGGAGCCATTGCATTTGAGGTGCTGGCAATCATAGCGGGGTCAATTGTGCTGCAACCGCCCGGGCTTCAGCAGTTTATCCTCCCGTTTGTTGGCTTCGTCGTTGGGCTGCATTTTATCGGGTTGTGGAAAGCGACGGATTTGCCGCTCTTTCTATGGATCGCCGCAGCCATGTGTCTCGTATGCGCAGTTGCCGCCTTCTTGCCCTCGCGCAGCGCCACCGGAGTGGATGTGCGAACTGCAGTCACGGGACTTGGCAGCGCGCTGGTGCTATGGTCTTCCGGCCTTTTCACCGTCTTACACTGAACGGTATCGAAAGAGACTAAGCGACCCGTCTACGTCCCTGTATAGAGACGGACGGAGCGATAACGTGGAGCACGTAAGAGGCCGGCAGGTTTGGCTGTTCCTCCCACGATATTTGCGCAGGTTGAGAACATGAAGAAGAAGCTGTTCGCATCGCGCCATTGAGGAAGCCGCGATGCGTCTGCATCGCATGCGCAAGGAGCGGGATTTTTTGATCGATAAAGTGTTTGGCCATTATCGTGTTGTCGCCAAAATCGGCGAAGGCGGCATGGGCGTTGTCTACCGCGCTCGCGACGAAGTATTACACCGCGATGTCGCTTTGAAAGTAGTTAATAAGGACGTTCATCTCGATACATCGGCAAGCCGGAATCTGCTCCACGAAGCGCGCGCGTCTTCTTCTCTTGCTCATCCCAATATCTGCACTATCCACGAAGTTGGCGAATCTGGCGGCGAGCTCTACATCGTCATGGAGTTGATCGAGGGCAAGTCCCTGCGCGCGCTGCGGGGCGACGAGGGATTACCGGCGGAGTCGGTCCTGCGATATGGGGTCCAGATAGCCAGCGCGCTTGCCCGCGCTCATGACAAAGGTATCGTTCATCGAGATCTGAAGAGCGCGAATATTGTCATCACTTCCGACGGCTTGGTCAAAGTTCTCGACTTCGGTTTGGCTAAACGCGTGGCCGGAGCGACGTTCGAAGGCTCGACCCGAACTCTTGAAACGACGGGGGAGACGTCGACGATCAGCGGCACCTTGTCCTACATGGCGCCCGAGATTTTACGCGCCGAAGCGGCGGATTATCGCAGTGATTTATGGTCGCTGGGAGTTGTTCTTTATGAAGTGGCTTCGGGGCATCTGCCATTCGAAGGACGGACTGCCTTTGAGATTAGCTCGGCCATCCTACGCGAAATGCCTAAGCCGCTTGGCCCTCCGGTGCCTCCGGGCCTTTGGGCCATCATCCAACGGTGTCTGGCCAAGGAGCCACTGCAACGATATCAACGCGCAAGCGAAGTAGAGGCAGCTTTGGAAGCCGTTCAGTCTGCCGCAATTGCTTCGACTGATTCCGCTGCCGATCGAATTGGCCCTCCAACCACCACGTTGCATAAAGTCCGGCTGCTTCATATCAGAAAAGGCGATTTTCTTTTATTGGTGGGAACGACAAAGGGTGCATTCGTCCTGCGCTCAAACCGCCAGCGAACTCGGTGGGAAGTGGGTGGTCCGTATTTCCATGGCTATGCTGTCTACGCAATGGCTTATGACAATCGACTGGGTCAACACCGGGTGTGGGCGTCCACGCAGAGTTATTGGGGTACGCTGCTGCGCTCCAGCGACGATTTCGGGAAAAGCTGGACCAATCCGCGGGAGGCCACGATTCGGTTTCCCGCCGACACCGGCCTTTCGCTAAAGAATATCTGGCAGATATCGCTCGGTCGGCCGGAGGAACCGAACGTACTGTATTGCGGCGTAGAGCCCGCGGCGCTTTTCGAAACGCATGACGCGGGGGAAACATGGTCGTTGGTGCGTGGCCTCTTCAATCATCCGCACCGGCCCCGCTGGCAACCGGGCAACGGTGGTCTGGCCTTACACACGATTGTGTTGGACCCGGCCGAAAGCCGGCGCATGTACGTCGCAATCTCAGCGGGCGGCGTTTACCGCACCGAAGATGGCGGCAATAGCTGGACCGCGCAAAACCGCGGCATCCGCGCCATGTTCGTGCCAGGCAAATATCCCGAGTTCGGTCAATGTGTGCACAAGATTGCCATGCACCCTGCTCATCCCGAACGTCTCTTCCTGCAAAATCATTGGGGCTTGTATCGCTCAGACGACTACGCCGAAAACTGGACTGACATCGCCAACGGCGTACCGTCGGATTTTGGTTTTGCTATGGTCATGCATCCTAGAAATCCCGACTGCGTGTATATCGTTCCAGTTGAATCGGACCAGTTTCGCTGCGCGTGCGAGGGGCGCTTGCGTGTTTACCGGACGCGTAATGGCGGCGCGGCGTGGGAACCGCTCATGCACGGCCTGCCGCAAAAGGGAGCTTATGAGACAGTCCTGCGCGATGCCATGACAGTGGACTCATTCGATCCAGCCGGAATTTACTTCGGTACGCGAAGCGGGCAACTCTTCGTCTCGCGCGATGAAGGAAAGACCTGGCAAAAGACGCTGGACGGTCTGCCGCCAGTACTGTGCATAAGACATGCAGTCGTGGATGGCGGGTCCGCCAATGCGCGTTCAATATCGGCTAAGAAGTCCTCGGCTCCATCTCGAGCGAAATCTTCGGCAGACAAGTCGCGTGGGAGGAAAAGCTAAGCGTGCCGATGACCTTTCACGTTCCAGGCCCCTTGCGCGAATTTACAGGGGGCCGCGCTGAAATCGAGATCGAACACTCGCCGGCTATGTTGTCGGACGCGTTGTCTGCGCTGTGGACACTGTACCCGGGCGTTCGGGACCGCATTGCGACCGAGCAAGGGCAAATTCGGGAGCATATCAACATTTTCATCGGAAACGAGGATATTCGATACACCGGCGGACTCGCAACTCCTGTCCAGGCGGCATCTGAGATTTGGATCGTTCCGGCCATCAGCGGCGGCTGGGAGTCAATCAACGATCGGATCACCTGCAGGAGCAAGAATTGTGCTTGAGTATCCTGTGCAGAATTCCCGAGATCCGAGTTCATGTGTTCGCGAGGGCGCGCTCGCCGGGGACGGGAAGGGTAAAGAAGAAAGTGGCTCCGTGGTCCGGCTCGGATTCAACCCAAATACGGCCGCGATAGCGCTCGACGATGCGCTTGCATATGGCTAAGCCGATTCCGGTGCCGCCATACTTGTCCCGGCTATGGAGGCGCTGAAAGATTCCGAAGATCTTGGCGTGGTACTCGGGCGCGATCCCGATGCCGTTGTCAGCTACGGAGAAAAGGCAGTATCCATCCAAAGCTTTCGCGGAGATGTGAATGCGCGGGGGCTCGTCACCCCGGTACTTGATGCCATTGGCGATCAAATTCTGGAAAAGCTGCCGCAGGTAGGTGTCCCGAACGGCTATTCGCGGCATTCTGTCGTGGGTTATGGCGGCTTGATTCTCATCGATGAGCGTTTTTAGATCGGCGAGCGAGTTCGCAAGCACAGCCTCCGCGTCGGTGACGTCCTCTATTTCCTCGGTGTCATTTGCAGTCCGGGTGTACTCGAGCAAATCACGAATCATGCCGCTCATTCGCTGGGCCGCTTCGGCCAAAAATTGGACGAATTGATTCCCGGTGTCGTCGAGCTTGCCGGCATAGCGGGCCTTCAGCCAGTCACTGTAAACAGCAATGGTTCTGAGCGGTTCTTGAAGATCGTGAGAGGCGGCGTAAGCGAACTGTTTAAGATCGGAATTTGAACGTGTCAGTTCCTCCACGCTTCGAGCCAGGCTGGCTTGCGCATGCTTACGTCTAGTGATTTCGAGTTCTAAGTTACGATTGGCGTTAGCCAATTCAGCGGTGCGTTCCTGAACTCGGGTTTCCAATTCATCGCGCGCTTCGTGTAGGGCGGTTTCAGCCTCCTTGAGATCGGTGATATCGAAGGCTGCGCCGTGAAGAAACCAAGGGTGTCCATCTTTTGTAAGGACCAGCTTTACGTGACAATGAAACCAGACGACGTGTCCGTCGCGAGCGATGACACGGTAGACGGAGCGCAAAGGCTGGCCTGAAACGATCAACTGTGCTGCTTCGATACTCCAGCGGGTTCGATCGGCGGGATGGATCTGGTTGTACCAAAGGACGGGATCGTTCAGCCATTGTTCCTGGGTGTACCCCAAGATCGTCTCGACATGAGGGCTGACGTAGGCTTCGCTGAGTCCTTGATCGAGGAAGGCCATGAAGATGACCGCAGGTATCTGCTCAACCAGTGTTTGGTAACGAGCGGCAATGCCGGGCGGCTCGGCGGCGTTCTCCGGCTTATCGGCAGGCGCGCTGGTCGACGAAAGAAGTTTTGCAAGCTGGAGCAGCAAAGCCTGCGCACCATCCACCGTAATCTGGGCGGTAGTGTCGGGGACGAGATCTCTACTCAGAGCTTTATTGTCCTTTCGGCCGGCGCCACGCAGGCTCTCTGTTGAGAGAAGCCTGAGTGAATTTGCGAAGCGCCGTGATGGCTCGACCATACGTGGAGACGGCGTAGGACGAAAGTAGCGATCCGGGTGGTTGGTCCATGAACGGCATGAACTTATCGGGGAATCCGGGCATTGTGCAGCCAATGCAGATGCCGCCGACGTTGGGGCAGCCGCCGATGCCGTTTATCCAGCCGCGCTTTGCGACATTGCAATTGACGACGGGCCCCCAACAACCGAGCTTGACGATGCACTGCGGCATGCCATACTCTTCGGCAAAATCTCCTTGCTCGTAATAACCGCCGCGATCGCAACCTTCGTGGACGGTTTGGCCGAAGAGCCATTTGGGGCGAAGAGCTTCATCGAGGGGAATGGGAGGAGCAAGGCCAGCGACCTGGTAAAGGAGGTAAAGCAGCACCTCCATGAAATTGTCCGGCAGAACAGGGCAGCCGGGCACGTTCACGATGGGCAGTCCCGAAGTCGATTTCCAATCCCATCCGAGATAGTCGGCAAGGCCCATGCACCCGGTTGGATTTCCCTGCATCGCATGTATACCGCCGTAGGCCGCACAAGTTCCCGCGGCTACGACGGCCCAAGCTTTCGGGGCGAGACGATCAATCCACTCGCAGGTAAGGATGGGCTGGCCGGACTGCTTGTCAGTGCCGAATCCGGCCCAGTATCCTGCTGTTTTGTTTTTCTCGTTGGGGATGGATCCTTCGACAACAAGGATGAACGGCGAGAGCTTGCCTTCGGCGGCGCGATGGAAGCAGCTCATGAACTCGCCGCCGTTTTCATAGGCGAGGACCGGATTTCGGAGGTTGATTTTCGGGATTCCGGGGATGGCGCCCAGAACAAGATCTTCGAGGCTGGGCTGCGTTGCGGCGGTTATAGAGATGGTGTCGCCATCGCAGCCAAGGCCTGCGGTGATCCAAAGGACATCAATCTGGTTGATGTCCTTTATCATGGCATCTTCGAGTGGCTGATGCCGCTTACTCTTCCGGCTCGGATTCAATGCCGAGCGCGGCCTTCCCTAGCGGCCGATGCGGAACTGACGGCGCCTCAGTACCAGCAGCGCACCCAGTCCCAATCCGACGGCCATCAACCCGGCCATCTGAGGTTCCGGAGTAGCAGCGGCAGGTGTTCCATCAACCTCGAACTGTACCGAAAAGTCCGCATTGGGAGACCATGGCGCAGTGCCGTCTGAAGTAGGAGAAGTATCGGTCTGAGCGACTGGGCTGCCACCGGATGTCCACCCTATCTGGCTATTTGAAGCGAAAGGCGTCATTACCAGCCAGTATTGCGTTCCCGCCGTGAGCGCGATGGGCGCAAAGCCTATAACGGGGAGGACGGCAGGCGGCGTGGGAAACACGATCGGAGCCAAATCCGTGCCTAGCGTTTCGAGGCTCGATCCGGGCGCACCGGCGATACTCGAATACAGGAACAGGTTAAAGAAGGGAGAGCCGCCCGCCCCCTGCGCCTTCACCTGAGCTTCGTTCATGGTGGAGTTTACCGTCGCGGTGAACTCCGCGGCGATTGATTGCGGCCCATTCACAGGCACACCGCTGCCCAAGACGTTTGCCTGACCGAGGTTGGTCGTGACGATGTTCGAGAAAATCACCGCCCCACGCGATGGAGTTAAAGCCAGAGCCAGGAACGCTGTCGCTAATGCCACCCACACACATTTCTTCCGCACTATGTGGCCCTCCTTCAGGGCTGCCCGAGATGCAATACGGGGAATTAGAAGGGTAGCTCCTGCGGAGGTATCGACGCACGCTCCATTACTCCCAGTACTGCATGAACAGAGTTATGGTCGAGCACAGCGATAGAATCACTGGGACGTTAATGATGGATCGCCGGCAATTGCCCACCCTGCTTCCCGCTTTGCGATGGTGAGGCTTTCTTTCTTCTTCGCGCCGTCGGCATAAGAGACGACGTATTCGCAAGTGTAGGCGCCACGTTCACGTTCGGTGCATGGGCCGGCCGGCGTGCGTTCGATGACTCTACCTCGTCTTCTCAGGGCTTCGACGCTTGCAGCGAATTTCTGCGAGGGCCAATGCTTTTGAAACGCGGGACCGGTCATGGCATAGGCGAGATCGGGCTGGCCGGAATCGCGTTGCTGCAAGTATTGGGTTCCGAACGCGGCTGCCGGGTCGATGTCGTGGTGGTCCGGGGACGGACGGGGAGCGGGCCGCAGCGCCCACCAAATACCCAAACCGATCAGGACAACCAAGACCACTGCCCCGGCGATGACGTAGGGCGAGAGGCCGCGCCGCGGCGCAGGCGATGCAGCAGCGGGTGGCGGAATCGTAGGGGCGCTTCTCTCAATTCGTTCGGCTGGGGCGGTATCGGTCAGAGTGGCGGGTGAGCCGGAGCTTGCGCGGACGACATCGGCCAGACGACCCATAGCAGAATCGAAGTTAGGGCCGAACGCGTCGAGCCACTGGACATTTCCGAGGAAGTACTGGAGCTCGGGTGGGGGCTCGACGTCCTCGATGCGAACGGTGATGATGGGAAGGCCGGCGTTATCGGCGAGCTCGGCTTCTCGCGCAATCTGCTTCGCATTTTTGGAGTTTGAGGACAATACCAAAACGAATGAGCCACAGGCTTTCAGCGCCTGGACAATGGATGCCGCCCATTCGCGTCCCACGGGAACATCGCGCGGCGCGATCCAGCACTTGATGTTGTCGCGCTCCAGCGCCTCGCATATGCGATCCGCGGAAGACTTGTCCTCTTTCCGATAACTTATAAAGACCTCTCGTGCCATAGGGCGAGTTTACGATACGGCGAACGGTCTAAGATGGGCAGCATGCTGCGTTACATGCTTGCGTTGCTTTTTTGCTGGGTTATTTCCGCCCAAACGGGTTCCTCACCCGCGGGCAAGTGGGTTTCGAATCTGAAGTATTTCGAAAATGACAATTACGATCGAGCGCAGTTCGAGCTGAACGGGACCAAGCTGACCGGCAAGATCGGCGACAACAATTTCGAGGGTACGTTTCAGAACGGCCATATTGAAGGGACCGCGAAAGTGGGGCCTGGGGAAACGATGAAACTGACCGGCGAAATGAAGGGCGGTGACCGGATCGAAGGCGCGGCTACACTCATCGAACAGAAGCTTGATCTGAAATGGGAAGCCTATCGCGAAGCTCCGAAGAGCACAAATCCGCCCAAGACGTACACATTTGAACCTACTCAGTTCGAACACTATTTTTCAGACGCGATCAAGCCGGTGCTTCATCTGAACGCGGGCGACACGGTGAAGACTTGGTCAGTAGATGCCGGAGGTACAGATCCTAAGGGCGTGCGGCGCACCTCGGGAGGCAATCCGCTAACCGGTCCGTTCTATATCGAAGGGACGGTGCCTGGCGACACGCTGGTTGTACATTTCAATCGCATCCGGCTGAACCGGGATACGGCGATCAGCAGCCCGCTTATCGTGAATAGCGCGCTGAATCCAGGCTATATCGAACAGCGAAAGAAAGTGGAGGGTTATGACTCGGATTGGAGGCTCGATCTTGCAGGCGGATTCGCATCGCTGCAGAAGCCGACCGAGACGATGAAGAACTACAGAGTGCCGCTTGCGCCGATGCTTGGGTGTGTCGGCGTGGCTCCTGGCGGAGGAATGCGTTATCGCTCGGGTTTTTTGGGCGGGTTTGGCGGCAACATGGATTACAACCAGCTGCGGGAAGGCGTGACGGTTTATTTGCCGGTGAGTGCGCCCGGCGCGCTGTTATTCGTGGGTGACGGTCACGCGCTGCAAGGCGCCGGCGAACTGACCGGCAATGCGCTCGAAACATCGATGGATATAGAGTTCACGGTTGATTTTATTGCCGGAGGCGCGCCGCAGAATCCGCGGATGGAGAACAACGAGTATTTAATGGCGAGCGGGATTGCGGGTAGTCTGGACGAGGCCTTTCGGGCGGCGACAACGAACCTGGTTCGTTGGCTTGAAAAGACCTACAAGCTGAATGCGGCAGAGGTGTCTTCGGTGCTCGGCACGTCGATGGTTTATGACATTGCCGAGGTTGTGGATCCGGAGGTTCATGTCGTGGCGAAGGTTCCGAAATCGGTGCTCACAGGGTTCAAGTGAGCATTGTGAGACGAGCGTGATGATATTGGATACGTCTATTCGATTGCAATGATTTGCCCAGGCGTAATTTTCCGCAGGGAGTCGAGAAGGGGGACGAGGAATAACAATAGGTCTTCGATCTGATTCGTCTTGGAACGAATAAGAATGACTGAAATCTTCCGGCCGACAAGGTTCTGTTGGTGGGTATACCCTGATCCACCGTCATTAGGATTTGATAGCCTGCAAGTTCGGCAGGCGCCCAACAGTTCACCATTCTTCTTTCCTTTAAGGCCCGCCCATTCTGCAGTGTGGACCTCGTGGCCTGGGAAGCTATGCCGGAAATCGAGCGGCAAGCACTCGTCCAGCAAGATCTTCATGCGATGTTCGACAGCAGCGACTCCTTTGCTTCTTCTAGCGCCTGTATCGCCATTTCGCGTGTGACTGTGGGGAATTGGCGGAGGAACTCGCCCAGCGAGTGGCCGCCCTCCAGGTAGTCGATGAGATTCTTGAAGGGAACGCGCGTGCCGCGGAAGCAAGGCGTTCCGCTCATGATCTCTGGATCACTGACGATGGCCGGTTCTGGCATGGCAGTATGATTCTACCGCCCTGGTATCATGACCAGAGCCCGCGCGGCGGAAATCATTGATTGCGGGGCTTCTTTGAGCCTGGCGGGGTCCTTGGATGCGGTCCATTCCATATCGGAATCCTGTCTTTCCTGGCTACCTCGCCGATCCATTTGTCTTCAAGTCGAACGGCGTGTATTATGCCATCGGTAGTGGAGGCACGCCCGACCGCGATGCTGAACCAGGCGTATTCGACACTTTATCTTCTCCGGATCTGGTCGATTGGGTGCTCACGGGTCGAGCGCTTAAAGCACTGCCATCGGAATATGGCGATACGTATTGGGCTCCGGAAATAGTGTTTATCGATGGGCGCTTCTGGATGTTCTACTCGGTCGGTTTCGAAGATCGAATGCACCATTTGCGGGTTGCGGTCGGGGATCGGGCCGATGGGCTTTACGAAGACACGGGCGCGCAGCTGACGAATCCGTTTTATTGCCCCTTCGCGATTGATCCTTCTCCGTTTCGAGATGAAGACGGCAGTATGTACCTGTTCTATGCGCGGGATTTTCTCGATACGGAAGAAGGTTCGCGCATCGGCACCGGAATTGTTGTCGACCGGCTTCTGAGCACAAGCGAGCTGGCGGGCGATCCTCGAGTGGTGGTCAGACCGCGAAGCGCCTGGCAGCGGTATAAGAAGGACCGGATCATCTACGGCGGCGTTTACGACTGGCATACGACAGAAGGTCCCTGCGTGCGAAAGCGCAATGGCCGTTACTGGTGTCTGTACAGTGGCGGATGTTGGCAGAGCGGAACCTATGGTTTGGATTTCGCGGTTGCCGATCACGTGCTGGGGCCCTATACAGCCGGCGATGATCGCATGGGTCCGCGCCTGCTTCGCACGGTTCCGCGAAAAGTGATTGGTCCTGGGCACGCTTCGGTGATTTTGGGGCCGGACGACGAAACCGAATATCTGGTCTACCATGCTTGGGACCCCGCGATGAACGCGCGAACGATGCGCATAGATCCGATTGAATGGACGAATGATGGGCCCCGAACGCCGGGGCCGACGTACACGCTTCAATCTGTTCGCGGCTAATGCGGAGGGCGCGAAGGGGGAACGCGATCCTCCCACCACGGGTAGGCAAGGCCGGCGAGGCGATTAATCGCGAACGCTTCCGTTACCAACAGGAACACCGCCGCTTCGACCATGACCAACTGCAGCGGTTTCGATAACAATCCTAGGGACACGATGAGCGTGGTAGCGCCAGCGGGCGGGTGGCTGACCCGCAGCAACACCATGACTGCACCGGTCGCGCTGAGGGAGAATGCCGCGGCGAAAACGGTTGGCCAGTGGACGCCGCGCTCGAATCCCGCGGTTCCGGCGATGGTGCCTGTCGCAAACAGGGCGAGGTATCCGCATGCAAGCCCGATGGCGTGTCCAAGCAAGGCATGACGGGGGCTGGAGGCGCGCGCGAGTGGCGTGAAAAAGAGCAAATAAGCGGTTGGTCCAAGAGAGGGGAACACGAACGGATTGCCGGTGAGAGCGGCGAGGGCGGATATGATGGCGATGCTGATAAAGCAGCTGATCAGAACGTAAACGGCCCAAACCAATCGCGGCGGATAGCGGAAGAGCAGGCGCGTGAGGCGCAAGCGCTCGATCAATCCGAAGACGTGCCCGGCCTCGTGGAGCTCGAAATGGGATCGCAGTTCCTCGGGTGTTCTGGGCGCCATCAGACGAACCTGTTCACTGAGATCTGTGAATTGCCGCGAGCGCTAGCGCTTCTTGCCCAGTCCTTTTAATATCGAGTCGAGCGGGTTTTGAGGCTGCTGTTTGTTCTTTGGTGAGCCGCCGAGAACGGAGCCGAGAATTCCGCTTGCAACGCTGGACGGATTGCCCGTCGTGGGGAGCAGACGGTTCATCTTCATTTTCGCGATGGCTTGAAGATCCGGCGTGAACACCGGGTGCGCTATGCTCCCGGTGACGAGCACGGGCAGGACCAGCTCGCCGTTGTTATTGGCGAGCGCTGTATTGAGAAACCCGCCGATGCCGGTCCCACCCACGGTCGCAGTTGTTGTGTTGGCAAGAACTGCATTCATGTGCATGTCGATGCCTTCATTGAGCAGATTGAGTGAGCCGCTCGCCGAGAGAGAACCTTCCGGCAGCGTGGCGATCAGATTATTTGTTGTGGCGATACCGTTCCTGATATCCAGCGTGCCCGAGAATTTTTGAAGCGTCGTGCCGGAAGCGCGCTGCGCCGGTGCGCTATTCAGAAATTTTCCAATGCGCGACAGCTCGGCGAGAATGTTGACGTTTTTCAACTGGCCGTTGGTAACGTTGAAGCTGAAGAGGCCGTTCAGAGTTTGCGTAAGGTTGGCGTCCGCGTCGACGGCAAAGCTGAGGTTTGCATCCGCTGCCAGGCTGCCGTATAAGGTGTCCTTCGCGGAGCTGATGGCCGATAACAATGCATTTGTGTCGACCCCGGAGAAGTGAGACTTGACCGAGCAAAGCGGATGCGCGGATTTCGTGTCTAGAGTGACGGTTCCGTTTCCCTGGCCACCGAAAATTCCGGCCGTGATAGGCGACAGATCGACCACGCCGTTGTGCATCCCGCAGGTTGCGCGAACGTTGTTCAACGCGATGCCTTGGGCCTGAATGGTGTTTGCGGTGAGATTGCCTTGTATTTGTGGGGGCTGCAGAGCTGCAGTTCCGCGAAAGGTCAACAGCTGGTTCCCTTCGCCGGGGAGATGGACGGTGGCATCCAAGTCGAATGGTTTGCCGGCCGCGAATCCGGTGAGCGTGAGGTCGATGTGGTTGTAAACGCTTCGCGGCGCTTGCGCGCGCTGATCCGTGATCGCAATTTGTCCATCGGAGACTTTCAAGCGATTCAGAGTCAGTTCAGTCTCGCGATTGCCGGAGCCGTCGGTTGTGGGCGCGTCTCCCAAGTTAGAGAAATTCCAGGTGCCCGCCGCATTGCGGATCAGTTCGATCTGTGGATTGTCGAGCGTCGCATCACTGATCTGCGGCTGACCGTGAATGAGGGACATCAGACCCGCGCTGACTTTCACATCCTTAGCCGAAGCGAATGGGGGCGAGTTAGGAAAGCCGGGCGGCTCCGCTATCGAGAGGCCGTCGACCCGTATTGAAAACGGAAAAAGGTGCAGGTGAAGTTGGCCGAGCGTAACCGGCCGACCGAGTTTATTCTGCAGCTCAGCCTGAATGCGGGGACGGTATTTGTCTACATTAAGCAGGGTCGCGGCGGCGATCAGCACGATGACGATCGCGACGACAGCGATTGAAAGAAGAATGACTACGCGGCGCAAGTGACTAGCGGCGTTTTCGCCCCACCTTCTTCGCGCGGCTCTGCTTCGCAACGCGCGGCTCGTTGGCGGACGTAGTTGCGGGTGCGTCCGCGTTGTTGATGTCCTCGATCGCTTTCCAGGATCCGTCCGTCTGTTTCTTGTAAACGGTCACGTACTTGCCTTTTTCCATGACAGGCTTCTTGGTTTTCGGGTCCGTCTGCATCAGCGTGTAAGTGCCTTGCGTATACGCGATGTCGCCGCTCTTGGCCACTTCGGCGGTGGCCGTCGTGAAGCTCAGAGAAAGGTTCTTGTCCTGCAGAAACTGGCTCAGTCCTGCGCGAATTGCGTCCTTTCCGCTCATCAACGGCGCACCAGCGATCATTTCAGTCGCATTGTCGGCGTAGTGGCTCATAATCTTATCCAGATCTTTGGACGACCAATCGTTGTTCCAGGCTATTTCTCCGTCGCGGACGGCCTTCTCATCGGCGGCGCGTGTGTCGCGCACAGAAGACGGCGATGGCCCGCAGCTCGCGGTGTAGAGCAACAAACCGAGTGCACACGTAATCAGACACGCACGATTCATACAGTTCTTCCCCCGGAGAATGATATCGCACACGAGGAACTACTTCGCTTGCGGCTGGAAAAGCGCGAAGACAGCTCCCTGTGGATCTTTCACAACCGCCATGCGGCCTACATTCGGCATGTCCATGGGCTCGAGAAGCAGCTGCGCGCCTAGTTCTTTCGCTTTGGCTGCAGCGGCAGTGCAATCTGAGGCAAGAAAATAAATCAGCCAGTGCGGGGGTTCCTGCGGATCGCGGTGAGCCGAGGCAGGAATGCCGCCAATGAAATCGGCGCCATTCTTGATGTGCAGATAGCCTGAGGGATCGTGTTCGCCCATGGTCAATTGCCAGCCGAAGAGGCTGCTGTAAAAGCGACTGGCGGCCGCTGCATCGGGCGTGCTCAGATCAGCCCAGCAGACCGTCCCATCGACGCCGGTAATGCTCGATCCATGGTGCTTCTTTGCTTCCCAGATCGAAAACATGGCTCCGGCGGGATCGGCGATCACCGCCATGCGGCCGTACTCGAACACGTCGAACGGCGGAGCGGAGATCTTTGCTCCTAATTCCTGCGCCCGGCGCGCGGAGTCGTCGGCGCTTTCAACCGCGATATAGACCATCCAGTGCGGCGGAATTCCCTGAGATCGTTGTTCGGGCTGCATGGTATACGCCGCCGCCGTATTCTGGTCCTGCAGCTTAAACATGGAGTAATAATTTCCCGGACCCATGGGAGAGTCGTCGACAGACCAGCCGAACAACGACATGTAGAACTTCTTCGCCGCAGCCTGATCCGTGGTCGCGAGTTCGAACCAGCAGAATGAGCCGGGATTGTAACGGTCGATAGTAGGCATGGCAAAAGTATACAGAACTTTGGCCGGCCCGAGCTATCAGGTGGTGACGCTTTTGAATGCTCGCCCGACGTGAAGAACGGCCGATACGGCACGGCTGTAGTTCATTCGCATAGGACCGAGTACGGCAACGTGAGCTTCGAGGCCATTTGGCAACGCGAAACGGACCCCGATCAGCGAAAGCTCGCCCATGCTGGGATGCACATCGGAAAGGCCGACTTGGATAGCAAGCTCACCATCGCGCTGTTCGAGAAAACGCTCGAGTAATTGCAGGACGCGCTTCTTTTCTTCGAGCGCGCGGAAGAGCTCGCGCATGCGCTCTCTGGTCAGATGGAGGTCGAGGCCGATCAAATTTTCCGCGCCCTCGAAGTGCACTTCCGGCATAAGACCGAGGTCCAGCAGGCCTTTGGAATAAAGCAAGCTGACGCGCCTCAGGATGGCGTCATAGGCCGCGCTTTCGAGCTCGAAGCGACGCTTCAACTCGCGATGAATGTTGTGCAGCACCCATCCGCCGAAGTTGTAATTGATGTAGTTGCGGATGGAGGTCAGCTCATCTTGCGGAATGTGGTCGTCTACGGAAATGACCTTGTTTCTGACCATGCGATCGCGGGTCATGACAACCATGAGGATGCGGCGATCGGGAAGAGCCAAGAGCTCGACTTGATCGAGCGTCTGGTTGCCGGTGGGTATGGCGGCGGCGATGCCGAAGTTCCGGGTTAGTTCAGTCAGAAGCTTGGATGAGCGCTCGATACGGCCCTCGACGGTGCCGGCCCGCTCAATCTCGATGTGAAGGCGATCCAGCTCAGCTTGGACGATACGGCTGCCGAGCAGAGTTTTCACATAGCTCTGATAGGCGCGCTCGGTGGGAACGCGGCCGGCGGAAGTGTGCGGCTGCGAGAGGTAACCTGCTTCCAACAAGTCGGCCATCATGTTGCGGATAGAGGCCGGGCTCATCGGGTACTTGCGCGCAATGGTGCGGGATGCAACCGCCTCTCCGGTTTCGATGTAGTTCTGAACGATCGCGTGCAGGACGTCGAAGTGACGCGGGGTAAGCGTTCCGAGATGATTCATCGTCTCTCAATCACGCACCACGGGTAAGAACCGCCCGGTGCGCTTACAATTTGCAAGGAATGTAGAATTTCAACCGTGGCGAAGGTAACCGCTAAGCTACAGATCCATCTCACTATAGATCAATCTGACTATCAAGGTGCAGGATTGGATGCCACATTGTCAATACTGCTACAATTAAGCCCTTCATAGGGTGGACGCCGCAGTATGCCGGAACAGAACTACAACATCGAAACCGAACAGGAAGATGACGGACGCTGGATGGCGGAGGTGATGTGGCTTGCCCGGCGTGATGGCATACGGCAGTTCCAAGCAGGAAGCCGTTGCGAAGGCCGAAGCTCTCGCATTCAGAGTGATTGCGGATGAAATTGAACAAAGCAAGATCGGGACTTCTGGGATCTCGTTCATCGCAGCGGCAGCGACTAGGGCTAGCTAACGGCCGCTGAAGGCTCGACCAGCTTGGCGTGGCGCCACAGCCGCTCCAGATCGTAATAGGCGCGCGCGGTCTCGGAGAAGACGTGAACGATGAAATCGCCGTAATCCATTAAAATCCATTCGGCGGCTTCATAGCCTTCCGTGCTGACCGGCAGTTCGCCCGTTTGTTTCAATTGCTTAGCGATCTCGTCGCAAACCGCGTGGCCCTGGCGTGGGTTGGCAACCGAGCAGATGATGAAAAAGTCTGCAAAAGAGGTAACCGCGCGGAGATCGAGGATCCGTACATCCACAGCCTTCTTGGATTCCGCTGCTTTAGCGGCGGTAAGCCAATTCGGCAACTCCTCGGCGGCCGCCGCGGGTTGAGACTTTACGGAACGGCGTGTGGTCAGACGGGTTTAGAAATTCTCCTGCTAACTTAGCGTACTACACTAATTAGAGGTGCGTAAATCCGCAAAATCCCGCGTTAAAGGGCTGATATTCGGCTTCTTTGCAGCGCTTTTGGCATTCGCAGCTATGAGTCTGCCAGCCGCGGGCTACAGCGCGCTTTCTGACACTTTGGTTGAGCGTGCGCGGAGCGAAGTTGCTCGCATTAAGGCGCTGGTGGACGACGGAACGCTGCCCAAAACCCGGTTGGAGGAGGCACAGGTGGCTTTGGCAGATGCCGAAGACGAAGCTATCCTGGCGCAGACGCTCTACGGGCAGACGCGGATTCAAGATATGACTCCGGATCAGGCGTCAAGCGATGTTGGATGCGGCGCAGCGGCGGGTCGACCGGCAGAGCAAGATCGTGGAGGAGCGGCGAAAGTTGCTGGAAACCGGAATCTTGGCGCGATCGGAGTTCGCTACGTTCCAGGACGAGCTCGATTCGCGCAATAGGGTGCTCCATCTGGCGCAAAACCGTGTTCACTTGCTGGAGAATTTGCGGCAAATGGCGGAGACGGAGCGGCAGTTTGAGCGCGCATTGCAAAGCGGTGCGCCGGGAGTGAAAGAGGTAATGATCCGGTATGAGGGCAACGGCGTGTTCAACTTGAGCGATCTGCCCACTATCTCGAGCGAGTTTCAGAAGCACTTTCATCATGCCTTGCCGATTAGCGCTCTTGGGCAGACGCTGGTCCATCAATCAATGGGATTGGATCATCGCAATCGCGTGGATGTCGCGCTGAATCCGGATCAGCCGGAAGGGATTTGGCTGCGGCAACTTCTCGAGCGATTGCACGTCCCGTACCTGGCTTTTCGAAGCGCGCTGACGGGCGCTGCGACTGCGCCGCATATTCACATTGGCATTGGCAGTACGCGGCTCAAGCTGGCGATGCGGTAGGTTGGCACTGCGGCCAGGAGCTAAGATTGCAGGAATGCCTGCCGCAGCGGATCGAATTCTCATTTCCTCCGAGCAGATCCAGAAGCGGGTGCGGGAGATGGCGGCAGAAATAGAAGCCGATTACCCGGACGGACCGATTTACCTGGTCTCTATTTTAAAAGGCGCATTCATGTTTGTTGCCGATCTGGCGCGGGCATTGAAGCGGCCGTCCGTGCGAATCGAATTCATGGCGATCTCGAGCTATGGAAATGAAAAGACCAGCTCGGGACAGGTGAAGGTGACGCGAGATCTGGACGTGAATATCGAAGGGCACGATGTGCTGATTGTCGAGGACATTATCGACAGCGGGGTCACATTGAGTTATCTGACGGAGACTGCTGCAACAGCGTAAGCCCAAGTCGCTCGAGATCGCGACACTGTTAGATAAGCCCGAGCGGCGGATTCAGCCCGTGCCGGTGAAGTACGTCGGCTTCCGAATACCGGACGAATTTGTGGTCGGCTATGGATTGGATTACGCGGAAGATTACCGCAATTTGAGCGATATTCGCGTGCTCGGCGGTTGAAGTCAGAAGGGCGCCAAGGGCTCGATTTTCGGTTTGGGCGGCGGAAGATCGTGAGCCTTGCACTGCGGAATTGAAGCCGTTTCGCCCGTGCGAGCCATCGCAGAAGGGTTTATTTTCAGCCATGCCGCAGCGGCACAGACGAAATTACCGACCTGCCGCTCAAGCCATAAGAGTTGCCTTCCGAATCCTGGATGGTGAATTCACCTTCAATCCGAATGGGCCCGTTGTTAACTATGGTGACTTTCGTGGGCATGCTCCCCGATCTTAACAGAGGGAATGAAGTGCTTACTTATAATTGTCATCGCAGGTATCTAAGTGATCCAATTCATCTACGAATCCGATAGAGAGCTGTTCGAGAACGCAATGGGCTTCGCGCAAAAACAGGTGAGGCGCTTGATCGAGAACTATCCGGATTTCTATCCGATGTACAGCGTGGCGGGTAAATGGAAGCACGAAGGGCCGGCCTGGACGCATTGGTGCGACGGATTTCTGCCGGGGATGATGTGGCTCTTCTACAACACTTGGGCCCGGATCGGCCGGACGTCGAAGTTCTGGCTGGAGCAGGCGATTCGATATAGCAAGCCGCTTGAATCGCGGAAGACCGACAGCGACGTGCACGATCTCGGCTTCATCTTTTTTTCGACTTATCACCGCTGGTATCAAGTGACGCGGGATCAGGCGGTGCGCGAGGTGGTGCTGCAGGCGGGCAGGACGCTGGCCGAGCGGTACAACGACGTGGGTCAGTATTTGCGTTCGTTTGTTGCGGAAGACTCGATTTTCATCGACATCATGATGAACGTCGGGATCATTTTCTATGCGGCGCGCGAATGCAACGACAAGACGCTGCGCGATATTGCGGTGCGCCATTGCATCACGACGCGGCGATTTCTGGTTCGGGGAGACGGATCGACTGCGCACGAAGGCATCTTCGATTTGGAAACGGGAGAGTTTCTGCGGCAATCGACGCAGCAAGGATTCCGCGGCGATTCGTGCTGGTCGCGCGGGCTGGCCTGGGCGCTGTACGGATTCTCGACTTCGTACGAATACAGCCGCGATCCACGATTTCTGCAAACTGCGGAAGCGTGCGCGGATTACTACATCACGCATACGCCGGCCGATGGCGTGCCGCCGTGGGATTACAACGCGCCGCCGGAGAACAGATCGCTGGTGGATTCTTCCGCCGGCGGCGATTGCGGCGGCGGGCATGTTGCGGCTCTGCCGCCAGATCTCAGATCCGATGAAAGGGCACTTTTATTGGTCGACCGCAATTCACATCCTGCGAACTCTGTGCACGAAATATCTGGCGAGCGCCGATCCGAAGTGGGAAGGCGTGTTGAAAGGCGGCGTGTACCACATCCACAAAGGCCTGGGCGTGGACGAATCGGTGATGTGGGGCGAGTACTTTTTCGTCGAAGCGCTGGAAGAGGCGCTGCGAGTCATTCAGTAACGGCCGCGTCTACCATCCACGCAGAGTTCTTCGTTAGCCGCTCGAAATCGATTTCCGTGGATGGCGAGACATCGGCCTTCAGCATGGATTTCATCTGTTCCATTGCGAAATTGTGCTCCTGGCGATTGCACGCGGCGACGCAATCCTCGCGGAACGATCAACTCCATGTCGCGCATGTAAGCGTCGTTGGCGGTGAACAGAACGCAGCTGTTCGTCGAGACTCCGGTCAGAATCAGGCGCTCGCTCCCAAAGTGCTTCAAGAGAAGTTCGAGCGGCGTCTGGTAAAAGCGGAGTGCTTCGGCTTCAGAACGAAATAATCGCGCTCGTCGGGCATAAGCTGCTCGACGAAGGGACGGCCGCGGACGTTATCTTCGAGGCAATGCCTCACGATCTGTTCGAAGTTGGATTGCCAGCGTCCGAAATTGTCATTGACGTATACGGCCGGAATGCCGGCGGCGCGCGCGCGTCTTTTCAGCTCCGCAATGCGTGGGGCAATGGGCAGCGCCTGCGCAAATAGCTCTTCGCCGCGGGGGAACTCGAAATCATTGATCACATCGATCAGCAGGAGAGCGGTGTGGTGCGTTGTCCGGCGCACTTCCGTGAAGATCGTGCTGTTTGCCCGGCTGAGCTGGTCACGCTAATAATTTAGCGCCGGTGTGCGCGCTGTGCGAATTGCCGCGCGTTCGGCTCAAGGGCGATGAATCAGCGCTGATCCAAGCGCAAGATACAAAAGGCCGCCCGCTATGAGCGTGATTTGCAGGCCGAGGTAGATCGCCAGAAACATGGCCGCGGCCGAGCCCATGACGCTGGATGCGGCGTTGATGGCCCAAGCCCAGCGCACGGAAGCGGGCATGCGTCTTCCAACAGCGTCAAGCCGGTGGGGAAGGGCATCCCCATCGCGAACCCGACCGGGGCGATAGCGCGACGGAAATCAGAACCTTCAGCGGAAACGCGAGCGCGACGCCGCTTTCGACAACCGGCGTAACGATCGCGGAGAGCGCCAGAATAGCCGCCGGCAATCAGCATCAGCACGAGGCCTAAGTTTCCGAACATCGCCGCGCATCAGCCGCTTGCTGGCGAAGCTTCCGAACCCGCTCGACAGAAGCATGGAGAAGATAATCACCGTAAGCGCGTAGGTGGGATGGCCGAGAAAGAGAACGAATTTCTGAATGAGCGCGACTTGCATCAGGATGTAACCGGCTCCGATGAAGAGGAAGAAGAGCAATGCGCGAATTGCGCCCTTGTCCGCGCGGCAGCCGATGGCGAAGCAGCAAGGGCGGCAAGCGCGAGGATGATCAGACGTGGCGACGATGCTGACCAGGACCAAGCCGAACAGAACCGGAAGAGCGCTGTTGATCTTGTAATCGGCGGTTGCGCGCGAGGCGTGCATCACGAATTGCCACAGATCGCGCGGCTGGACCGTATAGAAGAAGAATGGACGATCGTCGGTGATCGGGCCGCACGTCGAACTGATACGAATCGATAGAAGCGATTCAAATCGTGCGATAGCAGCAGGTCGCGAAAAGGAGTATTAACGGTGGTCCCGGGCAGATAAACGATTTGCAATTTCGCCGTGTTCGGCGGCGGTTCCGATGCGGCTGATGTCAGCGGGGCTGAACGGATTTCGAGAAATCAGGATGGTGTCCTGCGCTCCCCAAGCGCTTAGCTTCTGAGGATCCTGACGTACAACCGCGATGTTCCGGGCCGGATCTTGCTGGCCGAGTTGTTTCAAGGCTGCGTACGCGAGGGAAACGATACGGAGCGACTCGCGCGGAGGGTTGAAACCCCAACGGGTGAAAGCCATGACGCCATCGCTGGTCAGGTGCGATAGATAATCGACAAAAGCGTTGGTGGTGTAGAGATTGTTTTCCGAGAGAGCAAATGCTCCGGCTGCCGTCGATGCCCAGGTATCGACCAGAGTCGCCTGCAATACCTGATACTGCTCGTGCGAGCGCCGAACAAAGGAGCGGCCATCTTCGACAACGATCTTGACCTCGGGCCGGAAGTAAAGACGGTTGCTGTATTGCGGAAATTTTTGCCGCATGATCACTTCGGCGATGATGGGATTGATCTCGACTCCCGTAATATCTTTGCTGCCCGAGGCGAGCGCGCGCGCGATGTCCCAGCCGCCGCCTGGCCCGATGACGAGCGTCTTGCGCGCCGGGCCGCAGCAGGTAGGGGAAGCCCGGTCCTTGATAGGCCAAGATCGAATCGCTGCTGCGGCCGAGAGATGCGCAAAATCGAAGCGAGCAATATCGGTGGCCGCGTCGGCGTCGATGACGATGCTGTTCCTGCCACTGTCGGGCTGAGGCTTCAGAGCGATGCGGGAAAAGCTGTTCCATTGGACGAACTCTTCATTCTTCGAGCTGCTGGCCCTTGGCGAATTTCACGTCGATGAGACGGTGCTTGGAGTTGTAGGTAATCAGCGCAACAAGCAGCAGGCCGAGAAGCACCGCGAGCATGCGTCCGCGGGGAGCACGCGCAAGATGAAACCAGATCGCCGCGGAGACAGCGAATAAGACGGCGGCGACCAGGATGGTGTTTGGCGCGCCCATCCAATTCAGCAGCGGCACCAGAACGGCGCAACCGCCCGCAGCTCCGATGAGATCGAAAAAATAGACGCGGTTGACGCGTTCGATGGTGTCGGCGACGACGAGCGAGAGGATTGTGCCGGACAGCAGGAACGGAATAGCCGCGACAAAATAGGCCGCCATCAATTGCAGCGATGCAGATCGCCCGTCCGTTTGAGCAGAAATGAGAGACAAAGGACGATCGGCCACGCGTTTACGGCGGCAAGGCACCCAGTTTCCGGTAGAGCGAGCCGGCCAGCCGGCGACAACAGTAAGAAAAAATGCCGCCCGCGCCGAGTCCAAACAAGGCAATCGAAATCGCAAGAAATGCAAAGTGATAAAAGTAAACGACCGAAAACACTCGTGTAAGCGCGAGCTCAAGCAGCAGTGTCGCGAGCGATGTGGAGGCGACGCCGAAGTAGATGTGAGGCCAATGCAGTCGCGGAGCGGACGGAGCCGTCTCCTGGCGCAGCGAATCGAGAGGAGACAACCTTCTATGGTAGTGGACAGCGGACATTCAGGCCTTCACCGCGAGGGAGTCTTCGATGGGCGTGAAGATAAGAAGCGATGCGGGCGGCAATTCGCCCGCTGGCTCTGCCGTCTCCGTAAGGATTGTGGAGGCGGGCCATTCGTTGGTACTCGGCCGGATCGTCCAGCAGCCGAACGGCCTCGGCGACAATTCGATCGCGATCGGTTCCAACCAGCTTCACAGTACCGGCATCGACGGCTTCGGGCCGTTCTGTCTTCTCCCGCAACACGAGAATTGGCTTGCCCAACGACGGGCCTTCTTCCTGCACGCCTCCCGAATCGGTGATCGAGCAGATAGGCTTGGCGCATCAGGTCCACGAACGGAACATAATCCAAGGGGTCAATTAACAAGACGTTGGCTTTGCCGCGTATGGTTGCGTCGACTATCGTCCGAACATGGGGATTGGGGTGGACGGGCCAGACGATTTGAACGTCGTCGCGCTTGGCCAGCAGCGCGATTGCGTCGCAAATACGCGAGAATCCTTCTCCGAAGCTCTCCCTGCGATGAGCGGTTACAACGATCAGCTTCTTTGCTTGTCCAAGGGCAGGGAAAGGCCGGAGATTCTCCCCGCTCGAGAGCGTCGCGAATGGTCAGAACCGCGTCGATACAGTGTTGCCCGTGACCTGAATGCATTCGTCTGCAATGCCTTCCCGCAGCAGATTCTCCGCCGCCCAATCGGTGGCGGCAAAATGCAAAGCCGCGAGACGCGTCGCCAGCACCCGGTTCATTTCTTCCGGAAACGGGGCCTGCAGGTCAAAGGTCCGCAAACCTGCCTCAACGTGCGCCACCGGGACACCTGTGTAGAATGCGGCCAGACTCCCGCACAGCGCGGTCGTGGTGTCGCCTTGCACGACTGCGAGCGCGGCGCCGACTTCCGCGAACACCGGCTCAAGTCCGGCCAGCAAGCGCGCAGTCAAAGATGTCAAGCTTTGCCCGGGCTGCATGAGATCAAGGTCATAGTCGGGTGTAATTTCGAAAGCTTCGAGGACCTGGTCAAGAAGCCGCCGGTGTTGGGCCGTGGCGCACACGACGGTCTCCAAGATGAGAGCAGCAGGAATCGTGTGCGCAGAGCGGAGATCAACGGGCAAAGCTTGATGGCTTCAGGTCGCGTCCCGAAAACCACGATTACCCGCTTCTTCAGGTTATTTGGAAAGGAGGGAATACTACTTGTGCCGATAGGTAATTCGTCCCTTGGTGAGGTCATAAGGAGACATCTCCAGGGTGACGCGGTCGCCGGCTAGCACTCGGATTCGGTTGCGTCTCAGTTTTCCCGCCAGGTGAGCGAGAACTGTCCGATCCTGATCCAGTTGAACGCTAAACAACCCGCTGGGAAATTTTTCTACTACTGTTCCAGTTACTTCGATGCTGTCTTCTTTACTCATTCGCCTCCTGTAAGTGATGTGCGGACATAAAGAACCGTTTCGATTACGCGGGTTCCGTAGATCGTCCGCTAGGGGCAAGTATAGCGCAAAAACACCAATTTTCGAGTGTTTTAACCTTTAGTCGGGGTCGATGTGGCGACGGCATACAAGCCGAATTCAAGAAGAAGAACATTCTGGTCACCGGCGCTGGCCGCGGAATAGGGAAGCGGCTCGCTTTGGGGTTCGCACGGCTGGGCGCGAACATTATCCTGGTCGGCCGCAGTAAGGCCGAAATCGACTTGGCGCATATTGAGATTGAACAGACCGGAGGCAGCGCCTTGCGTGTTCCCGCGGATGTCACCGATCCGGATCAACTGAACGTGGTGGTCGAGCGCGCCAGGACAAAATTTGGAGGTTCCGTCGATGTGCTGATTTGCGCGTGCGGCAATCACGGGTCCGCTAAACGCCTTTTTGCAAAGTTCTCTGAAAGCGTGGACAGAAGCGATCCAGGTTAACCTGCTGGGCGTGGTTCATTCCTGCCGCGCTGTATTGCCTTCCATGCTCGAGAAGCGGGCCGGGCAAAATCATTGTCCTTGCCTGTGAGAGCGACGAGCTGCCGAAGCTGAATTTTTCGGCGTATGCAACTTCGAAAACCGCCGTCGTTCGTTTTGTCGAAGCTGTCGCGGCGGAAGTGCTGGATCAAAACGTGCAAATCAACTGCTTCGATCCTGGTCCCGCTTATACAAACCTGACGGACGAGATCATCCGGGCGGAGAGCCGTCTGGAGTCGAGAGTTGTCACTGCCGCGAAAGAGATCAGGCAGACCGGCGGAGTCTCTCCCGATCTCCAACTCGAGCGCGCGGCCTTCCTTGCCTCTGAACAATCCAATCACATCAGCGGCAAGTTAATACACGTTACAGACGACTGGAAGAAGCTGAAAAACGCTACATTGGGTCCTGACGCTCTTACGCTGCGTCGGGTTCAGAAATAAATATCTCATTCCGTGGAGAAGCGATATATGGTCGTGCTGTGGAATGCTGCGCCGGGGCGGAGAACGGTGCTTGGAAATTCCGGGTGATTGGGCGAATCCGGAAAGTGTTGGGTTTCGAGACACAAAGCCGAGCGAAAACCGTACGCGCCGCCGATTCCGTGGTTCTTCCCATCTAAGAAGTTACCGGAGTAAAACTGAATGCCGGGCTGTGTGGTGAAGACTTCCAGCACACGCCCGGAGTTCGGCTCTTCTACCTTGGCGGCCAGAGCGGTCAAGTCGCCCGGATGGTCGAGCACGAAATTGTGGTCATAACCCTTCGCAAATTTGAGCTGCTCATTGCTCTCATCGATGCGAGCTCCAATGGCCGTCGGCCTGCGGAAGTCCAGAGGCGTTCCGTCGACCTTCCGGATAGCGCCTGTAGGAATGAGAGTGCTGTCGATAGGAGTGAACCTGGCGGCGGCAAGCGTCAGCTTATGATTCAGAACGGTCTGAGTGCCCGCTCCAGCCAAATTGAAATACGAGTGGTTGGTCAGATTGAGAACGGTGTCCTTATCGGTGGTAGCTGTGTAGTCGATACGCAGCTCGTTTTTATTGTTGAGCGAATACCGAACCGTGACGTCCAGATTGCCTGGAAACCCCTCTTCTCCATCGGCACTGCGATAGCGCAACTCCAACGCCGGTCCGCCAGCATCCGATACTTCTTTCGCCTGCCAAACGCGTTTGTCGAACCCTCGCAAACCGCCGTGCAGCGTGTTTGGTCCATCGTTGAGCGGCGTGTGATAGTGATGCCCATCGAGAGTGAAAGCGCCATGAGCAATACGGTTCGCGTAGCGGCCGATAATCGCTCCGAAGTAAGCGTTGTTTGTTTTGGAGATATAGCCATCGAGATTGTCGAACCCGAGGACGACATCCGCGAACTTTTGGGCGCGGTCCATAACCTTGATCGAGGTGATTGTGCCGCCGTAATTGGTGACGGTCACTTCCATTCCCGATGCATTTCTGAGCGTGTAGAGCGACACGTTCTGTCCATCGGAGGTCTTGCCGAAAGACTGGCTGCGGATAAGGGGGGTGGATTGAGCTTCGATCATCGTCGCGGCAAAGGTCACAACAACTGCGATCATGGAGGCGTTAGGGAACATCTGCTTCATAGCTCATTTCAGTGTATTGTTATCGCATGGTGCAAAACTTTGGTGCCGATCTCGGGATGATCTCTGGTTCCGCTGATCTTAATCGGAGCCAAAAATCCAGCGCCATTCTTTTCGAATAAAGGGTCGAGTGGTTTCAGCAGCCAGTATTTCACTCCCGATTGGGTTTGCGCGAGCGTTGCATCCATTCGAAACGTGCCCGCCATGTCGATCCGCTCGGATCGCAAATTATAATTACCGGCCAAACGGATTAGTGCGCCGGGAACGCTAAATGAAAGGTTGGTAAAGGAGGCAACTCCATCGCTTAACCTGAAACGGCCGCGCATATCCGACGCGACTGTCTCCGGCGGTTCTGCTTCTTGTTCCTCTTTCGAAATTCCTCGTGCGCGTGCGCTGAGAGTGTCCAAGCGCTCTTGGGCCTTGGGGCTTGTGAATTTGCCGGAGAGGACTGCGAACTCTCCATCGAGTTTCAGCTTGTCTAAAACGTCCTCTCGACCGGGCGGAATCAGAATTTTAGTTTTGAAATCGACCACTCCAGTCAAGAGAGGCTTTCCGTTGCCCATAATCAACCGCAAAATGTCTTCCATTCGCGCGTGCTTCGTGATCGCATTGAGCGATACCGTCTTACCGCCGGGTCCGGACTGATGGACGATACCGCCCGTGCAAATGAATTCCGAGCGCAGAAAATGAGCATCGACGGGATCGAGTATCGTATCGCCGTCGGTCCCGTTCACGATGGAGTGAAAACTGGTTTGAAGGTGAACGGGCTGGCCCCCGCGTTTGAGGGCGAACCTGGGAGTGTCCGTCGTGCCGTCCACCTCAATGTGCTGCAGCACGCCGTGATAGCTTCCGGTTGAGGCTAGAATTCCACTGATGCCTTTGAACACCGCCAGATTCGCGTTCTGAAACGTATATTTGCCCGAGACTGCCGTCGCGCGCGGATCGTCGCGCTGCCAGGGTCCAAAGCGGCCGGAGCTTTCGATGAACCCCGGCGGTTTCGCGTTGCTCAAGTTTGCCTTGAAAGCCATCGCCTCGCCTGGTCCTACAGAGTGAAGCGTCAGTCTTTGAATTTCGAAGTGAAGCGGCAGCTTACCTGGAAGCTTCGGATCGACTTCGAGCAGCGCGCGATCGGCGACAATCGTTTGGATGAGGAACTTGAGGCGGGTAGTATCCTCCCCAGGCTGTGCGCTGGCAATCTCGTGATTCTGTTCTGTCATTTCCGAGAGAGTGGAGTGGCCGCGTGCTGGAATGTGAATTACGAGACCCTCGAGCCGAACCAGGTCCACGTGATTTCGTCGATCGATTAGCGTCGAGAAATCCGTTTCCGCTGTGAACCGGCGGACGTAAATCAGTGGACGCGGATCGTTCCACTGTTTATGGCGAATCGTGAGACCTTCGGCAACTGCCTTGGGCCGCGGATATAGAGACAGATCTAACGAAGTCAACTCGACATCGGCATCGAACCGCTCCTGTAACGCTTGGATAACGCGCTCGCGGGCGCGCGGCGCCAACGTTTTCACATAGAAATAAAGCGCTATTCCCCCTCCGATGAGGAGAAGGCACACCACAGCAAGCCCATAACGGAACGACCTTGGCACTCTTACTAGGAGAGATCGTTTGCATCCAACATACGTTTCAGATGCAGGGTTGTTAAGTTGGACCTATGGTACTGAATCGCGTGGCTTATGTATCCATTCTCTTGCCATGGGTGATGTTCGGGCAGGACGCAACGAAGCTGGCGCATGTTGTCCGCGCGACCGGAGAGGCAACCGTAAGCGCCAAGCCAGACCGGGCGGAGATTTCTGTTGGCGTTCTCACTCACGCGCCTACCGCGGAAGCCGCATCGGCGCAAAATGCGAGCCAGACGTCCGAAGTACTGAAACAGTTGAAGCAAGTACTAGGCGCCCGAGGAGAAATCAAGACCAGCGGGTACTCGATTGGCGCGGATTATCAGTATGCAAGCGGGAAACCTCCAAAGATTGCCGGTTATCACGCGAATAACAGCGTGCTGGTGACCGTGAACGATTTGTTTCTGGTTGGAAAAATCATTGACGCGGCAACAGGATCCGGCGCAAACAACGTGAACGGAATCTCATTCTCCCTACGCGATGACGAAGTCGTTCGTGCCCAGGCGCTGACCGAAGCAGCGAGAAAGGCGCGCGCGAATGCGGAGGCAATCGCCAGAGGTTTGGACCTGCACGTAATCCGAGTGCTACGGGCAGAGGCTACGGAAGCGAGCCCTATAAGGCCGCTGGTGTTCAAGGCCGAGATGGCAATGGCCCAGGCGTCCACGCCGATTGAGTCGGGCACTTTGGATATTCACGCAACTGTAACGGTGACGCTCGAAGTGCAATAGGTGCGCCGCGAAAGAGCCGTTTTCCGTTACAATTGATGTCGGTCTCTATTCCGCATGGAAGATTTGGCTCGCAAGCCCGGGTCTGATCCGGAAATCCCCAACAAGCTCTACTTCCGAATCGGCGAAGTGGCGAAATTAGCCGGTATCAAGCCCTACGTGTTGCGATTCTGGGAATCCGAGTTTGGCTCGCTGGGACCCAAAAAATCGGGAACGGGACATCGCCTGTACCGGCGGAAAGATGTCGAGCTGGTCCTTGAGATCAAGCGGCTGCTTTATGAGAAGCGCTTTACGATTGAGGGCGCCAGGAAAGTTCTGGAATCGAAACCCAAGCGAGAAGTGGCTAAACCTGCCGCTCAGCGCAAGCAAGCCGATTTATTTGCCGGCCGCTCCGCGTTTTACCAGGAGGTTCGGCGGGAGCTCAACGAGATTCTGGAGATTCTGAAATCGTAGAGGGATGAAGGCAGACGAAAAAAACGGTCGTCTGCGCCACCCCTTAGTCAGACTGAAGGAGCTTGATCTGCTCGATAAGGAGCTCAGCCGCCTGCATGCTCGCGCCCTTCTTAGAAGATCCGCTGGCACGGCTGACCAGCCGATCCCCGACCTTCACTTCAACGGTGAAGATTTTCGCGTGCTCTGGTCCGTTAGTTTCGACAGTGGAGTAGCGCGGAGAAGGCAAACCCAGTGCCTGGGTACGCTCCTGCAGCACACTTTTGTGGTTCAACAGCACGATGGATTCCACGTCGCTGGAAGTTTGCAAGCCCGTGAGAATGTGTTCGTCGATGAACGTGCGCGTGATTTCAATACCCGCATCGATATACAACGCGGCGATCAATGCCTCGAGCGCATTGGCCAGCAGCGTTCTTCTTTCGCGTCCCCCGTTGCGCTCTTCGCCCTTCCCCAGGCGCAGATAATCGCCGATCCCCAAATCGACTGAGCAACGATGCAAGTGCGTGGAGCTGACCAAATGCGCCTTCCATTGCGAAAGCTGCCCTTCCCGAGCCGTCGGGTGTCTTAAGACGAGACATTCGCTGACGATGAAGCCGAGAATGGAGTCGCCGAGAAATTCCAATTGCTCGTTGTCGCCGTTTTCCGGCGCCGGCGCGTGTTCGGATAGCCAGGAGCGATGGGTGAGAGCGCGATTCAACAGCTCTTGACTGCGAAACCGGTACTGGAGCTTTTTCTCCAACCCTTCGACCGGCAGCTTCATGGCAAGCCGTGCCCCTATTTCGTGGTGGCTTTCAGCTTCGTCGCGGCATCCTTTTGTTGTTGAGCAAACTGCTGCACCGCAGGAGGGATGCCGCTCATCGCCAGCACTTTGTCAGCGGTCGCGATCGCGTCATCGTACTGCTTGTTGTCGAGATAGGCCTTAGCCAGACGCGCTTCCGTGGTGGGGTTGGGTGTAGCACCTTCGCTGAGCGCGGTTTTGTAATCGTCAATTGCGTCAGTATATTTCTTGCGCAGATCCGCCGCTTGTCCCAGAGCGTCGTGCGCGAGCGCCGCTTCATCTTTCTTGTAGGCGGTCCAATCCGCCGCATTCCCGTTAAAGCCGTAAGGCGGAGCGGCCGGCGCGCTCTTCACAAGATCCAAGCCCTTATTGGCGTTATCGTCCACTTTCTTCAAGCTCTGGTCCTTGTCAAGGTCGTTCTCGCGCGTGTGCTGCGCGGTTACCGCGGCAATCAAAATAGGGGCTGCGAAGTCGTTCGGATTGTTTTGCTCGACGCGCTCAGCCCAGACAATAGTTTGTTCAAAATCGCCCTTTCGTTCGGCGGCTTGCATCGCCATCGCGAGGAGTTGAGGTTTGAACTGAGTATCGACAAAATTCTCCAGGACGTCGTTGATCGCCTGGATCTCCGCATCCGGATTGTTCGCCTGCGCGGCTGCCTGCACCTTTTGCAGTGCCTCCATTTCCTTCTGCGATTTGGGGCGCGGCCCCTGTTGAGCCGCGGGTTGAGCCGGAGTTTGAGCCTGTGGCTTCGTTTGCGCCGGCAATGGCGCGGTGACGAAAGCGAATACGCCGGCGAACGCGATGATTCGAAATCTCATTGCTGTTTATCTCCTGAAGTGCTGCTTTGCAAACCTTTCTGGGCAGCGTCCCGCGCCAGGGCGGAAGCGCCTTGAATCGCGAGCGCGAGTTTGAAGTGCGCCGCGGCTTTCACATTGTCCCCGGCGGCCTGCGCGAGACGGCCCAAGTAGACGTGAGCCCACGCGGTGATCGCCGGATTCGGATCGGCAGCGGCAGTCCGCTCGAAAAGCTCAACCGCCGCATCTTTGCGGTTTTGCCGCACGGCAATTCGCGCCAGACCATAGTAGGCCCGCCCTTGCATCGATTTATCCGTAGTCTGCTCAAAGACTTTTTTGAAAAGCTTTAGGGCGTCGTCGTAATCCGCTTGTTCGTACAGTCCTTCCGCTGATTCAAGCGATTCTTCGGCGGGCGCCAACTGCATGCGCGCGGGCGGGGCGATTACCTTGGGCGCTACGGATTCGACAAACTCCACTTTCTTTAGACGCTTCTGCTCCTTTCCGATGTCAATCCCCGAAACCAGGTCGGGGTAATAAAGGCGAAAGGCGTCCTGTTGCTTCTCATATGCCGGCAGCAGCTCCGCGAACGCCGCCGTCAGTATAAACCCCTGGCGCATAGCCTCATTTATGACGGCCTGCCTGTGTTCAGGCCCATCGTGCATGAGCCGGCTATCGATTGCTTTGATGAGACATTTCGTCACCAGCAGCGAAAAATCGTCCTTGTAGGCCACGTCGAGCGCCGGAGCGTCCTGTGCAAATTTCTGCAGGGGCTTCTTTTCTTTGATCACCTCGCTGTATTTAAATGACAAAGGATCCAGTAGATACGCGAGGTAAGCGTCTCTTATCTCATCCACGACCGGCGTGCTGGTGGGGGTGATAACGATGAAGTAGTCGTCCCGGTAGCTTCGCACCTGGACCTGATCGGGAGCGGCGAGCAAATCCAGATAGATTTGGAAGCGCCTGCCCAGATACCCGGATGGATTGCGCAAGTAACCGTTGGCTTCAAACAGCGTGTTAATTACGGCATCCTGGTACTCCGAGATAGCGGCGGAATAGGCGGGCTGCGCGCGCTTCCAGAGATCTTCTAAATTGGCTTGCTGATAGAAGCGGGCCAGTAACTCACTGAACCCCCGGAGCGGCTCGACGTCGGGAGGCACCTGGGTCGGCAAGCCGAAGTTGGGCGCGTCTCCCGCGACAAGAGCGAACGAAATGTACTGGCCCAGGTCGGCAGTATCGGAAGCTTTTTTGTGCTCGTTATAGAACGCCTTCAGTTCCGCTAAACAAGCGACGTTGCGTTTGGCGAGCTCTTCTCGTATTTGCGTACGGACGCGATAGCGCTGGTTGAGGTTGGAATCCATTCCGGCGTCGTAACCGGCTGCATTGATGGCGGCCAAAGTCGAAAACAGCGTCAGGCTGACGCTGAATTCGTTGCCGTTTCCATTTGCCGGCGCTGCTTGCGGACCGGTCAGGTCTGCGCGCAAACTCGCGCCCAGGTTTGCGAACGAGAGGAAGAGGGAAAAGATGAGAAGGGCAGGGCGGCGGATCAAGACAGCCTTTGGAGGAAAAATGTTCTCTGCCCCATAGTTTAGCCTAGGGGATTCCGGCGGCGCGACTTGCCCGCAGGCTCAGTACAATCAGCAGGTGGCGAGAATTCTGATGGTCGCGTCGGAGGCGGCGCCCTTCGCAAAAACGGGTGGGCTCGCGGACGTTCTGGGGGCACTTCCTAAGGCGCTGGTCGAGGCAGGGGAGGAAGCCGCGGTAGTGCTGCCGTTATACAGGAAAGCCACGGTTTCCAATCCGCAGCGAGTCTATGATCGCCTGCCGTTCAGCGTTGGGCCACACGCATATTCCGCGAATATTCTGGAGGAGATCCAGAATGGAGTGCGATACTTTTTCGTACAAATACCCGAGCTTTACGACCGCGATGGACTCTACGATGAGCGCGGGCGCGAGTACCCGGACAATCACTTGCGTTTTGGCGCTCTTTGTCACGCGGCACTAGGTGTCGCGCGACATCTCTTCACGCCCGACATTATTCACGGCCACGATTGGCAAACCGGGTTGCTGCCCGTCCTTCTGAGCGACACCTACAGTTACCATCCCTCTTATCTCGGGCTCAAAACTGTTTTCACCGTACATAATTTGGGGTATCAGGGGTTGTTTCGGCCCGCAGCACTGGTAGATTTGGGCTTGCCTCTTCGGCTTTTTCGGCCGGAGCTGCTGGAGTTTTGGGGCAACATCAATCTTCTGAAAGGCGGGTTGGTCTTCAGCGACATTCTTACTACGGTCAGCCCGCGCTACGCACAGGAGATACAGACGCCTGCGTTCGGCTTTGGCCTGGATACGCTGCTGCGCGCCCGGAGCAATGCTCTTGAAGGTATCTTGAACGGAGCGGACTACAATTCGTGGAATCCGGCGACCGATCCGCACATTCCTCAGAATTTCGATCGCGCGGACCTCAGCGGTAAACAGGCATGCAAGCGCGCGTTATTAGCTGAGGGAGGATTACCCGAAGACCGTTTGGATAAGCCGCTGATCGGGATTGTTTCGCGATTTGCGGCTCAGAAGGGCTTCGATCTGCTGATGCAGATAGCTGACCAAGTGGCTGCGGAAGACCTATCGTGGTTCGTACTTGGATCGGGAGAGCCGCACATCGAAACGTTCTTTCGCCGGTTCGCCTCCGCCTATCCGGAGAGGGTTGCGGTGAAAATCGGCTACGATAACGCTTTGGCGCATCGCATCGAGGCGGGCTCGGACATGTTTCTGATGCCCAGCCGCTATGAGCCGTGCGGATTGAACCAGATCTACAGCATGCGCTACGGCACGCTGCCGGTGGTGCATGCAACGGGGGGACTCGACGACACGGTGGACGCAGACACCGGATTCAAGTTCCGGGAGAACGATCCATATCAGATGCTCGAGTGCATCCGGGCGGCGTCGCAAGTGTACGGCACGCCCGCATGGGGAGAGATGGTGGATACTGCCATGCAGCGCAACTTTTCCTGGGCCGGAGCCGCGGCCGAATATATCCGCTTGTACCGGAGAGTGGCAGCGGAATCCGTCTGAATCAAATTCGCCCAAACTTCATCAAACGACGGGAGACAATATGGCCGGAGACAACACGCTGACCTTTACAGATGCAAATTTTGACACAGACGTCCTCAGTTCGGAGATTCCCGTACTGGTGGATTTTTGGGCCGAATGGTGCGGCCCCTGCCGGATGATGGGTCCGACGGTGGACCAAGTGGCGTCCGAGTACGCGGGCAAAGTAAAGGTTGGGAAGTTAGATGTCGATGCGAACCAGCAAACCGCATACCGGTACGGTATTCGGGGTATTCCCACGCTCCTGCTGTTCAAGGGTGGACAGATCGCCGAGCAAAAAGTCGGGAAAATCGACAAGCCTGAATTTCAGAAGATGCTGAACAAGTACTTGCCTGCAGCGGGCGCCATCGAAAAACCTGGTTCTGGTCCTGCGGCGGCCGAAAAATCCGCTCCCCCGATCGCCGAAAAGCCCGCTCCTGCCGTCCTCGAGAAGTAACCTGAGTTTCGCCCTGCCGGTGTTACCCTGTGGGCATGTCCCAGGCGCTGGCACTGCTGGGCGTGTTTTTCTGGCTGAACTTCGGATTGTTCGGCGATTCCGGTGACGCGCTGCACGCTGCTGTCCGAGCGGGCAAGCTCGAGGACGTACAGCGGCTAGTCTCAACCGGCGTTGATGTAAACGCACGCGATAGTCTCGGCAGTACGCCCCTGATCGATGCTGCGTGGTCCGGCAACGCGGGCATTGCGAGTTTTCTGCTGGCCCACGGCGCCGAAGTGAATGCCAGGCACCTGGAGTCGGGCTCGACCGCACTTCAATACGCCGTTCTTACCAGTAGACCGGATATTGTGAACCTGCTGCTTGCCGCTGGGGCTCGCATCGATGTGCGTTATCGCGGCGGCCAGAGCGTGCTTCATGTGGCGGCGGAGCGCGGCAATCCTGAAATAGTTGAACAGCTGCTGGCCGCTCACGCGGATGTCTCTGCCGCGGATGAAAATGGAGAGACGCCGTTAGACAGCGCCGCGCTGCACGGTCAGGCTGCCGTGGTACCTTTGCTGATTGCGCACGGAGCCGACCCTAAACGTGTCCGGGGATCGGACGGCCGAGGGCCTTTGCACGAAGCCTGCATAAAAGGCTTTCCAAAGGTGGTGGCGGCGCTGGTCGAGGCGGGCGCCAATCCCCTGGAGCGCGATCGGTCGGGCCAGACACCGCTCGATCTGGCACTGGCTTACAAGAACGCGAAGGTAGTCGCCGCGTTGCTGCATTTAAGCGCGGGAATGCAAGAATCCGAAGCGGCCGCTGAGCAAGCCATGGAAGCGGCGACAGTGCGCGGTCAAACTGAGATTGCCAGGACTCTTGTCGACAGCGGATTCGACATCAATAAACCGACGGTCGGCGGGTCGAGCTACCTGCACGATGCGGCCTTGAAGGGCGAGAAAAAAATGGTTCAATTTCTGATCGAGCGGGGCGCGCGCATAGACCTTCTGAACGGAAGCGGAGGTACGCCTCTGCACGACGCTGCCCTCGGCGGGAACGCAGATGTAATCGGTCTTCTCTTGGATCGGGGCGCAAAGATCGACGCCAGGGAAAGCGAGACGGGCGCTACTCCCTTGATGCTGGCGGCGTCTATGGGCCGGTCCAGCGCCGTGGCGGTTCTATTAAAGCGGGGAGCGAACCCCACCCTCCGGGATACGGCTGGCCACACCGCCCTCGATCGCGCTAAAGAAACGGATGATGACGAGACTATCCGCCTAATCGAGGTTGCGATGGGCGCGTTGGTTAGAATTGTGCCGTCTGGAGATTGAATGCCAAAGTCGCAAGTTGACGCGGCGGCGCTGCTTGCCGCAGCCGTAGCGGGTGCATTGGCTGTCATATTTGCCCGCGGGCCGCTGGATCCCCTCAGCAGTGTCATAGGATTGACTCTGCTGTTAGTGCTCTTTGCGTATGATCGCGAAGGGTATCGGACCGTTTTTCAAAGCCTCGCGTTTTCCGCTGTGTGCGGCTTCTGCGTCATGCTTATAGCCGTTGTCGTATTTCGATTCATCGGCGGCGGCCCGGCACTCGGGTACGGAATGTCGGGGCCGGTGGGAGAAGTTCGTGCTGCATCAAGTAAAATCTTCGAGCAACGGCTGCCTCTCACCTGGCTGGGCGCTACTATCATCCTCTGGGCCATCGATCGCGCCAGAATGAGCAGTCGCCAAGAAGCCGCACCCCAGGCGGCCGGCGGGCCGCTTCCCGCTCGCCGAGGTTTCATCCCGGACTTCGCGACACCTGCAACCGCCTCGTCCGGGGGCGGCACTACGGAATCGGAGCTTCCTCCGAGCCCGCCTCCTGCGCCCCTGTATCACGAACCCGCCCCCGCAACCACGCCCACGACCACTCCCCCGCCTGCGCGCGCGGGAAAAGAGACGATGATCTATGTCACTCTCATGGGCGAAGGTCTTAACGTCTTGCGCTCCGTTAAAGCCGAACATCTTGGCCGCGATTTTTATAGGATCATCGACTCGACGCCCGAGGGAGAAACCTGGCAGTTTCAGTCCGGCCAAGTGGTGCGCTGCAAAAAAAGAAATCTATCGAGCGGCAAGGCTCTGGTTGCGATCGAAGAAGCGCCGCGATCCCAGTAAGGCGTACGCGCCAGTACTGGGATGCTTACTGGTGAAACCCGCACTGCCTTCGCACATCTCATTGATTGAGGAGCTACAAACTTTATGCGCAAAACAGTCGGAGCCCTGTTGCTTTCCGGAGCGCTGCTCATCACCCCTCTTCGTGTAACGGCCCAAAGCAAGAATCATCACGATGCGTTCATCCGGGGAGCTGACAGCGAAGGGCGAATCATGCAGGAAGTGCGCCATCAATTGGTCATGCTTCCGTACTACACGATTTTTGACGACCTTGCTTTCCGCGTTGACGGCACCACGGTAACACTCTTGGGCGCGGTCACCAATCCGGTGCTTAAATCCGATGCCGAAAACGTGGTGAAGAGGATAGAAGGCGTAACCCAGGTCAATAATCAGATCGAGGTGTTGCCGCTCTCGCCGATGGACAACCAACTCCGCAGAGCCGAATTTCGCGCCATCTACGGTGATCCCATGATCGGAGATCGCTACGGCCACCAAGCCCTGCCTGCGATTCACATCATTGTCAAGAACGGCAATGTCACGCTCGAAGGGGTCGTCGCCAGCGAAGGAGATAAGAACCTCATCAACATCCGAGCGAATTCCGTTCCCAACGTGTTCCACGTTCAAAACGATCTGCAGGTCGCCGGTCACTAAACTTTCGGTCCGCCCCTTTCAGCGCCCTGAGCGACCCTCAGCTGGCGTAAGAAAGGCGAATACAACAACTTACAGAAAAATCTTGTAAGAAATGTATTGCAATCGGCTGGGTCCCGTGCGAGTATCGATCCAGTGGCCTGAAGTGGTCGGAAGTGGAAGAAAACAGTCAGCCCAGCACGCCGAATCCGGTGGAAGCCCCTCGCGGCACTCTCAGCGGACGTGTCGACGAAAAGGGCCGGCTCAAACTTCCCTCGGCTATTGTGCAGTATTTCGAGGCGCTTGGAGAGCGAAAAGTTTTTGTCACGACCTTAAACACCTCCACAGCAATAATTTATCCGATTTCGGTGTGGCGCGAAACAGAAAAGATGCTGCAAGCGCCGGGGGAGGATGCCGACCTGAAGGCGGATGTTGCTTTTATCGCCAACCATTACGGCGAGGATGTCGAAATCGACGGGCAAGGACGCGTGCTGATGCCGACTACGCTGCGTCGTGAGTTGGAGTTCGAGAAGGACGATGTGCATTTGCTGTGCTACAGGCAACGGATCGAAGTATTTGGAAGCAAGATATACGCGGGTAGGCTGGAGGCGGCGAAGACGGATCTCTCCGCGAAATTGAACGCGCTCGAGAAGAAGGGATTGCGATAGCCGCTATGTATGGGCCGACATCAGCCGGTGCTGCTGCGGGAATCCCTCGAGTATCTGGCGATTCGCCCCGACGGTGTTTATGTAGACGTTACCGCGGGCTTGGGCGGCCACGCCCGCGCTATAGCGGAGCGGTTGCAAGGCGGGTTTTTGATTGCGTGCGACCGCGATGCGGAATCGCTGGAATTGGCGCGCGCGAGTGTGAGCGACCTGGCGGCCCGCATTCGTTTCTTTCGCGGATCGTTTTCAAAGCTGCCTGAAGCGCTGGAGGAAAGCGGCATTGAGGCAGTGGACGGTGTGCTGGCGGATTTGGGCGTTAGCCGGTATCAGTTGAGCAGTGGAGAGCGTGGGTTTTCGTTAATGGAAGACGGGCCCCTGGATATGCGCATGGATCGCAGCCAGGGTTTGACTGCGGCGGATCTTGTGAATGAATTGCCTGAACAGGCGCTCGCTGATTTGTTGTACCAGCTCGGCGAAGAAAGGAGGTCGCGAAGAATCTCCAGAGCAATCGTTCGCGCGCGGCCCATTCTGACGACGGGGCGCTTGGCGCAGGTAGTCGAAGCGGCCGTGCCGCGAACGGGGAGAATTCATCCGGCAACCCAGACCTTCATGGCTTTGAGGCTGAAGGTGAATGCGGAATTGGATGAGCTCGCGGAATTGCTTCGGATTGTACCGCCGCGATTGCGGTCCCGAGGACGGTTTGTAGTCCTGACTTTCATGTCGATCGAGGATCGCAGGGTGAAGCGAGCGTTTCAATCGCTCGCTGGCGCTGGAATTGCGAAAATTCTGACCAAGCACGTCGTCAGGCCGACGCGAGAAGAGATTTTAGAGAATGCGCCTTCGCGCAGCGCAAAGCTGCGGGCGCTCGAACGGGTTTAGAGGGACCGGTTAATAAGGGGCATAACAAGCAATGGCGTCATTGGCAACTTTCGTGAATCGTTTTGTCGGCGTAAGAGAACTAGTGGAAGCACCGCCGGCGGTTTGGACGCGCACAGAATCGCCGCGGCTCCGGCCGATTGCGAATGAGGACGTTTATCTGTTCGTCAAGCGCATTGATAATGCGGGCGTCGTGCGCGCGGTTAACCCGGTAGCGCGCCGCACGCGCAGCCGCACCGTCGTGACTGGCTTTGTAGCGGCCATGCTGATGATCGCCGGTCTGGTGCCGGAGGCGTACAACACGATCGCCGGCTTTGCCCTCCAGAACCTTCAGCAGGAGCAGGATAAGCTCAAGCAGCAGCAGGCGATGCTTGATGTTCAAGAGGCCGAGCTTCTGAACCCCGCCCGCCTCGAGCAGCTTGCAAAGCAGCTCAAAATGGTCGATCCGGTGCCGCAGCAGGTGCAATTTCTGGAAGGAAAATCGAAAGCCGAAGCACGGAACGATTTGCCGCTGACGGATTCGGATGTGACCGCACGGTAAGCGCCGCGTGGGAAGACCGCCTCCTGCGGCGCGCCACTGAGCCGCGCGCGAAGCAAACCGTATTCGACTCCTGCGGCAGGCTGCTGACGAGACGTGCAGATTTGTTGGTGAATGGGAATGGAAAAACCTCCGCGCGCTCTACTCGACAAATCGACAGAACGGTTGATTTTGATAGGGCTCGTCCTGTGTGGATGGGCCCTGATTGTTTTTCTGCGGCTGCTGGATCTGCAGGTCTTTGCGCATGACGAGTATGTGAGGCTGGCGGAATCGCAGCAGGACAAGGTCGTTTCAATTGAGGCGCCGCGCGGCTCCATCCTCGATCGCAACGGCGATTTTCTCGCTATCAGCTCCGAGTCGCAGTTCGTTGTAGTCAATCCACGACGCATTCCGAACAAGGAAATCGCTGCGGCCCTGCTCGCGCGCGTTCTCGATCTGGATGCGCGAAAATTGCAGGCCGACCTTGAAGCAGCGGCTGCCTCGAAACGGCATCGCGGGTATTTTATCGTCGATCCGCGCGTGTCCAACGAGAAGGCGGACGCGCTCCGCGGCTTCAAGCTCGATTGGCTCGAAATTCGTGAAGGCAGCTTGCGCAATTATCCCAACGGCCAACTTGCCGCGCATGTGATCGGCGAGGTGAACAGCGACGGCCGCGGCGCGGCGGGAATCGAATTGAAGCTGGATAAAGATCTGGCCGGGACGCCCGGATCCATGCGCGTCAAAGTCGATGTGAAGCAACGCCCTTATGCGTCGGAGATCGAGAAGGCGCCGGTCATGGGCAAGACGCTGGGTCTGACTATCGATTCGCAGATGCAGCATGTTGCCGAGGAAGCGCTGCAAGCCGCAGTCATCGATAATCATGCCGAGCACGGCAGCCTGGTAGCTATGGACCCGAAAACGGGCGAAGTGCTCGCCCTCGCGAACTATCCTACTTACGATCCAAACGAACGCCTGCATGCCGGAGAAACGGCGCACGGCCGCGAAGATCTCGCCGTGGTTGCGCCCTTCGAGCCGGGATCCGTTTTCAAGGTAATTACGCTTTCGGCCGCCCTCGAAACTACCAATCTTCGGCCCGAAACCATCATCAACTGCGGTAACGGTTCCATCACTATTTTCGGACGCGTCGTCCACGATCACAAGAACTACGCCGCGTTATCCATGGAAGATGTACTTGCCTACTCGAGCAACATCGGCGCAATTCGCATCGGCATGCAGGTCGGCAACAGAAATCTATACGAATACATCCGGCGGTTCGGGTTTGGCCGGCGGACTGGAATCGAGCTGCCCGCGGAAGCCCCAGGTTTACTTCGGCCCTTGAGGAGATGGCAGCCGACCTCGATCGGATCGGTGCCTATGGGCCATGAAATCGGCGTCACTTCCGTGCAGCTTGCGCAAGCGGGAAGCGTAATCGCGAATGGCGGATTTCTGGTGCATCCGCATCTGGTGGCTTGGAAGCAAGCTCCTGGCGAACCGAAACAGATCATGAAGTATCCCGCTCCGGTGCAGGTATTGCGCACCCAAACCGTCATGACGATGCGCATGATGATGCGTCGCGTAATCACCGAGCCGCGTGGAACGGGTCACCGTTTGCACGTCGCCGGATATACCATCGCCGGGAAAACCGGCACCGCGCAGATCTACGATTTCGCCCATCGCGTCTACATGCACAAATACAACGCTTCGTTCCTGGGCTACGCGCCCATTGAAAACCCTGCTGTCGTGGTTGTGGTCACGATCACTGGAACGACCGGCGAAGCTGGTTATGGAGGTTCAGCGGCTGGTCCGGTATTTGTCAGAGCCATATCGACCGCCCTCAACCGCCTGGGTATCATGCGCGACGTGCCCGAGGAGATCGAAGAATTGGCGGCCAAAGAGAAGAGCGCTCCCAAAGACAAGGTCGACCCGGCCGACGACGTGTCGTTGGCGGAGTTGAGCAACCCGCCCACAGCGGAAGAGATGCGGGCCGCGATGGGCGATCCCGAAAGTGGTGACACCTCCGCTCAACCGGATGGCTATTCCGGCGCGCCAAAGGTACCGAATTTCGTCGGAAAGACAGTCCGGGACGTGATGGAAGAGGCCGCCGGAGAGGGCGTCTCGGTGGAGATGCTCGGCGAAGGTTTGGCGCGCGCGCAGAATCCGACTGCCGGTTCTATTCTTTCGCCTGGCGAACGCGTCCGCGTGAGGTTTGCGCGTTGAGGCGAAACATCGCATGGAATTGAAGCGCGTCCTCGAAGGAGTGCCGCTCCTCTCGAATATCAAACCAGAGCTGCTGAACGCAGATGTGCGCGGACTCGCCTACGATAGCCGCAAGGTGGAAGCTGGATACCTTTTCTTCGCGTTTGCCGGAGCGAAAACCGATGGCGCGCAATTCGCGAATGCCGCGGTTCAAAAAGGCGCGCTCGCTGTGGTCAGCGACCGTCCCAGTTTCGGCGGGTTCGCCGGCGCTTGGTTACAGGTGGTGAACGGGCGTCAGGCGCTGGCCGGCGGTTCCAGAAACTTCTATGGAAAGCCCGATGAGCGGATTGCGTTAACCGCCGTAACCGGAACCAATGGCAAGACCACCAGCGCCTTGTTAATCGATTCCATGCTTCGTGCAGCCGGAAAAACCACGGCGCTCATCGGAACCATCGAGTATCACTTGGCCGGACGCGTTCTACCCGCCGTGAACACCACCCCGGAATCGCTGGACCTGTTTCGCATGTTCCATGAGCTCCAAGAGATGGGCGGAACGCATGCCACGCTCGAAGCATCCTCCCACGCACTGGATCTGGGACGCATCTACGCGATGCACTTCCATACAGCGGGATTTACCAACTTTACGCGCGATCATCTGGATTATCACCACACAATGGAAGCCTATTTCGACGCGAAACAGTTGTTGTTCAAGCCGCGCAGCGGTCCTCCCCCCGCTTCGCGATCCTTAATGCCGACGATGAATGGGCACGCCGCCTGGATCTCTCTCCGGAAACAGAAGTGTTCTGGTACAGCATGCGTCAGGAGCCATCCGGCCAACTGCCAGGAGGTCGCGGCGCCTGGGTCCGCGCCACCGATCTCGAATCTTCCTTCGAAGGGCTGCATTTCACGGTCTCGGCCGGAGACCGGCGGTTCCCCGTGCAATCGTCTCTGGTCGGCCACATCAATGTCTCGAATATTCTGCTGGCCTGCTCGGCCGCATTTACGTATGGCTTGAGCGACGAGCAAATTCAGAATGGCTTGAAACAGTTGCGCAGCGTGCCGGGAAGATTCGAGCGGGTAGAAGAAGGTCAGCCTTTCATGGTGGTCGTCGACTACGCTCATACGGATGATGCATTGCGCAACGTGATATCGGTCGCGCGCGCGATGAAGCCGAAGCGCATCATTACTCTGTTTGGATGCGGCGGCGATCGCGACCGCGCGAAGCGGCCTTTGATGGGCATGGCGGCGGCGGAATTGAGCGATTGCGTCGTGCTGACCTCAGACAATCCACGCAGTGAAGACCCGCTTGCGATTATGAACGACGCGATGGTTGGCCTGAGACGCTTCGACACGCCGAACATCGCCGAGCCAAATCGGGAACGAGCGATTAAGAAAGCGCTTGAGACGGCCGGTCCGGGCGATATCGTGATCCTGGCGGGCAAGGGTCACGAGACCTATCAGGTATTGAAAGACGGACCCATACCATTCGACGACCGCAAAGTAGCCCGCCGGCTCTTGCATTCACTTGGCTACGCCCCCGAGCGGAAGCCGTAAGCCATGGAGCTTTCAATGGCGGAGGTCGAGTCCGTAACCAAAGCGCAAATCGCCGAGCCTCCCCGTATCCGCTCGCAGTCTCGCATTCGCGGCTGGAGTATTGATTCGCGTACCGTGGCGGACGGCGAGCTCTTCTTTGCTGTTAAGGGCGATCGCTACGACGGCCACGCGTTTGTCGGCCCTGCATTTGACCGGGGTGCGATTGCCGCCGTGGTCAGTGAGCCGGTGGACACCACCGTCGGTCCCGTGCTAAAAGTCTCCGACACGATCGTAGCCCTGCAGGAACTCGCACGCTTCGCTCGCCGGATGTGGGGTCGCCCGGTAGTCGCTATTACCGGAAGCGCAGGGAAGACCGGCACAAAAGACATCATCGCTGATCTGCTGAGCGTCCGTTTTCGCGTCGGCAAAACGGTCGGTAACTTCAATAACCACATCGGGCTGCCGCTCACGTTGCTACGAATTCCCGATGATGCCGAAGTGGCTGTCATCGAAATGGGGATGAATCACGCAGGCGAGATACGGCATTTGTGTGCGATCGCAGCGCCGCAGATTGGAGTCGTCACCAACGTCGGTTACGCGCACATCGAGGCCTTCTCATCTATCGAAGGTATTGCGGCCGCGAAGCGCGAGCTCATCGAGTCCCTGCCGGCTGCCGGCGTAGCCATATTGAACGCGGACGACGACCGAGTGCTTCAATTTCGCGAGGCACATGCCGGTGCAACGCTTACTTACGGTCTTTCCGACAAGGCGGATGTGCGCGCAACAGAACTGGAGATGACAACCGGGGGCGCGGCTTTTACTGTCGCCGGCGTTCGCTTCCGAACTATGCTGATCGGGCGGCATAGCGTCCTGAACATTTTGGCGGGGCTCACCGTCGCTCGTCAATTCGGAATTGATTTTACGGATCTGCGGGAAGCTGTCGCGCGGCTCGCTCCGGGGAAAATGCGCGGTGAGCGAAGCCAATGGCGCGGTGTCACCATCCTGAACGATTCATATAACTCGAACCCTGAGGCGGCGCGCAACATGATCGACGTGTTGCGGGAAGAACCAGCCGAACGGCGGATTGCCGTTCTCGGAGAGATGCTCGAGCTTGGAGATTTCGCTGAGAGACTGCATCGCGAATTAGGAGCTTATGTCGCGAATGCAGGGGTGGACGTGCTAGTTGGGGTGCGCGGCGTGAGCCGGTTTATGGTTGATGAAGCTAGAAGAACCGGTCTCTCCGATCACGCCGCGTTTTTTTTTGAAGAACCCGACGCCGCCGGCGCGTTTTTGCGGGAAGTGGCGCGCCCCGGCGACGCCATCCTGTTTAAAGGCTCACGCGGAACACACGTTGAAAAAGCACTCGCCACAATGGAGGCATAAGAAATGCTCTATTGGCTGCTCTTTCAAGTCCTGCATAAATACGTTCCCGCGTTCCGCGTCTTTGGATATATCACCACGCGCATCGCGCTCGCTAATCTCACCGCCTTGGCTTTGGCCCTCGCGCTCGGGCCCTGGATGATTCGCAAACTGCGGGAATTCAGCTTCGGGCAGCATATTCGGGAAGACGGGCCGCAGACGCATCTCAAGAAGACCGGTACACCCACTATGGGCGGTCTGTTGATTATCACTTCTATCGTGGTTCCGACGCTCTTGTGGGCCGATCTTCGTAACCAATATATTTGGATCGCGCTCCTGGGATTGCTCGGCTTCGGCGCAATCGGCTTCATCGACGATTACGCGAAAATCGCCAAAAAAAGAAATCTCGGTCTCACGGTCAAGCAGAAGTTTCTGGCGCAGGTTTTGTGCGCGATGTTGATCGGCTTCTTCTTGTTGCTGCTGCACGCCGATCAAAAATACTCGACCGTGATCAATGTTCCTTTTTTCAAGCAGTTCAAGCCCGATCTGTTGATTGAATCGTTAACCAAAAGCTATTGGACCTATCCGCTCGCGTTCGCCGGCTTTTACCTCTTCATCGTTTTCATCATGGTGGGCTCCTCGAATTCGGTGAATTTGACCGATGGGCTGGACGGACTCGCCATCGGACTCATGATCATCGCTTCCGGAGGCATGACCGCGCTCACCTATGTTTCAAGCCACGGCGTAATTTCCAAGTATCTGGATCTGGCGCATCTCGCGAATTCGCAGGAGCTGACGATTTTCTGTGCATCGATTGTCGGAGCGAGTCTCGGGTTCCTTTGGTACAACTGCCATCCGGCCGAAGTGTTCATGGGCGACGTGGGATCAATGGCGCTCGGCGGCGGCCTCGGAATCATTGCGGTGCTTATTAAGCAGGAGATTCTCCTCGTCTTTATCGGCGGCGTTTATGTGCTCGAAGCCTTGTCGGTGATCCTGCAAGTCGGCAGTTATAAATTACGCGGCGGGAAGCGCATTTTTAAGATGGCGCCCATACATCACCACTTTGAGGCGCTCGGATGGCCGGAGTCGAAGGTCATTGTGCGGTTTTGGATCGTTGGTCTGATCATGGCGTTGTTTGCGCTCACCACGCTCAAGCTGAGGTAGTACAAAAAGTAACGTGACTTTCAGCGGAAAACGCGTTCTGGTGATGGGGACGAAGCGCTCCGGCCTCGCTGCCATCCAGCTGCTGCGTGAACGTGGCGCGCGCGTGCGGGCGATGGATGCTCAAACACTATCGGCGGAGGAGCAGGCGCAATTCGATTCTATGGGCGTGCCCGTACTGGCACAGGAAGCGGCGAATGTCGCGGATGACGGCCGCGACCCGGATGTAGTCGTGCTGTCGCCGGGGGTTCCCTACGATTTGCCGATGCTGATTTCCTTGCGCGGCCGCGGCGTCCCGGTGATCGGCGAAATCGAGCTCGCCTCCTGTTTTCTCAAAGGACCGGTCATCGGCATCACCGGTGCGAACGGCAAAACCACCACGACCGCGCTCGCCGGCCACCTCCTCAAAGAGTGCGGGATCGCCTGCCAAGTGGGGGGAAATATAGGAACGGCGGTCGCTTTAATGGTCGATTCCTCCGCGAGCGATCAGTGGAACGTGCTCGAAGTATCGAGCTTTCAACTGGAATCCGTCTTTCGGTTCCGAGCCAAAATAGCGGCTTGCCTGAATGTCACTCCCGATCATCTGGATAGGCATCACACCTTTGAAAATTACGCAAACGCGAAGGCTCGATTGTTTGAAACCCAGCACGCCGGCGACATGGCTGTTCTGAACTATGACGATCTCACCTGCAGAAGCTTTGCCGCGCGCACTAAAGCCGGTGTCTGGTGGTTCAGCTCCTCTCAAAGAATGCAAACGGGTGTTTGGTTTCATGGCGGCGAACTGTTTTTTAACGATCGCCCGTTCCTGTCGCGATCTCAGATCAAGCTGCGCGGTCTGCACAATGTCGAAAATGTCATGGCTGCCGCGCTGATCGCGCATTTAGCTGGCGCGCCCCTCGATCGAATCGGTGCCGCGGTCGAATCTTTCCCGGGTGTAGAGCACAGAATTGAGTTTGTTCGAAACCTGAACGGAGTCGAATATTACAACGATTCGAAAGCGACGAACGTGGACGCAACCTTGAAAGCCATCGACGCGTTTCCCAGTGGGCTCTGGATTATTTTAGGCGGTAAAGATAAAGGCAGCGACTATGCGCCGCTTCGGGAACCACTGCGGCAGCGGGCCAAGGCCTCATTGCTGATAGGCGCTGAGGCTCCTTATTCTTCTGCCGCGGCTCCGTTGATCAAGAAAGCGCTGGATGGCGCCGTCCCGCTGGTGGAATGCGGCACATTGGATCGCGCGGTCGAATTCGCGCATCGGCATGCCCAACCCGGAGATGTCGTTCTGCTTGCTCCCGCCTGCGCCAGCTTCGATCAGTTCCAAAATTACGAAGAGCGTGGCAGAACCTTCAAACATTTAGTGGCAGAATTGTTCTAACAACAAATGGCGCAGCGGCTCAAAACAGATTGGATATTGTTCCTGACTGTCCTCACCATGGTCTGTATCGGTCTAGTAATGGTGTACAGCTCGTCCTCCATGGTCGCCGAGCTGAAATATCACGTTTCGAGCACTTACTTCTTTTTGCGGCAATTGGGCTGGGCCGTGTTTTCCTTCATCGCTCTTCTCTACTGCATGAGGCGCGATTACCGCCAGTGGAATAATCCGAAAATCGCTTTTGCCGGTCTTGGACTGGTGTTGTTGCTTCTGCTCGCCGTTTACCTGACAGACAGCAATAGCCATCGGTGGCTGAAAGCGGGCCCGTTTTCGTTGCAGCCATCGGAGCTCGCAAAACCGGCCCTGGCGTTGTTCCTTGCCTTCTTTCTCTGCCGCCGGTTAGGAGCAGTCAACGCGAGACATACCTTAGGTCCGATCGCTGTCTCAATCTCAGTCATGGCCTTGGCGGTCGCCATCGCCGATTTCGGAACCGCCGTCGTGTTGGTTACAACGACGCTGGCAGTCGTCTTCGTGGCCGGAGTCGACTACCGTTACCTGGTTATCTGCGGCATTCTTGGCGTGCTGCTCGGCGTAGGCTTCATCGCTATGAAGCCGTACCGGCTGGCGCGCGCGCTCGATTTCGTCGATAAAGACCATCGCCTGCTCGCGAAAATCGATCCCGCTGGACGCATTCTCCAGTACATGAAGAATACAGCTTCCACCAGCGATCCCGGATATCAACAGCGCCAAGCCAAGATCGCCGTCGGCTCCGGCGGCGTAATCGGTTTGGGGTTGATGGAAAGCAAGCAGAAGATGCTTTATCTCCCTGAGGCGCATACCGATTTCATTTATGGAGTGGTCGGCGAAGAGACCGGACTTTTTGGCGCAGCACTCTTGTTGGTCGGCTTCCTGGTGGTGCTGTGGCGGGGCATGCGGACGTATATGCGCGCCGCCGATAATTTTGGCCGCTACCTGGCTCTCAGTGTGACCGTGTGCGTCGTGGTGCAAGCGCTCATCAACATGAGCGTTGTACTCGACTTGGTCCCCAATAAAGGCATCCCATTGCCATTCATCAGCTATGGCGGAAGCTCATTGCTCAGCACCTTGTTGCTGATGGGAATGTTGTTGAGCGTGAGCGAGCACGCGGCCTAAGGAAGAACGCCACAATGCCGCCGCTTCCGTATTCGTTCGTTTTGACGGGAGGCGGCACGGGCGGCCACGTGTTTCCGGCGCTTGCCGTCGCGCGCGTGCTGCGCGACCGCGGGCACCGGCTGCTCTTCATCGGCACTAAGGAAGGGATGGAGTCGCGGCTCGTGCCGGAAGCGGGTTTTGAAATGGAATTTGTTCGCATCGGGGGCTTTAATCGCGTCGGCTTTCAGAAACAGCTCCGCACCGCCCTTCAGTTGCCGCTCAGCATCGCAACAGCACTTCGCCTCCTGAAGCGATTTCGCCCGCGAGCCGTGTTCAGCATGGGCGGATACGTTGCGGTCCCCGTCATGATCGCCGCGCTCGTCTCGCGCATTCCCTTGGTTGTCATGGAACCGAACGCGATTCCTGGCTTGGCGAACCGCCGCGTGGCCCGAGGCGTGTATCGCGCGTTGTTGGCGTTTGACTCGGCGCGATCCTGGTTCCCTCCATCGAAAGCCGAGGTAACCGGTCTTCCAGTGCGTCCGGAATTCTTCGCCGTCGAGCCCAAGCGCGGCGGAGTTTTCACTATCCTGATTACCGGGGGCAGTCGCGGAGCGCGAACTCTGAATCGCGCTTCCCGTGAAAGCTGGCCGCTCTTCCAGCAGAATGCGTCGCCCGTCAAGATTATTCATCAAAGCGGCACAGCCGAATATGAGGCGCTCGCTCGCGAATTCACGAACGCCGGAATTGAAGGGCAAGTAGTGCCATTTCTCCAAAATATGGCGGAGGCTTTTACCCAAGCCGATCTGGTCGTAGCCCGTGCCGGAGGCACCGTGAACGAGATTGCCGCTGCGGCCATGCCCTCCATCCTGGTGCCGCTTCCTTTCGCTGCCGACGATCACCAGCGCCGCAATGCCGAAGCGTTGGTCGAGGCCGAAGCGGCCCGCATGATTCTCGATCGGGAGATGAACGGTGACCGCTTGTTCCGTGAAGTGGAATTCCTGCGGCAAAATCCAGCTCACTTGGACCAAATGCGGAGCCGCGTCCGCCAGTTCGCGAAATCCGGCGCCGCCGAGCGCGCCGCTGATGTACTGGAACAGGCGGCAACCACGAATCAAAAAAAAACTTTAAAGGAAAGCGCCAAAGAGTAGGTTTGCGCATTGACACACCTGACGAAAGCCGAAACAATACGTTTGAGAAATGTTTTTTAAGCCCCAACATGTGCACTTCGTTGGCATCGGGGGCATCGGAATGAGCGCCATCGCCGAAGTTCTGCTTACCCTCGGGTACCAGGTGTCCGGCTCCGATCTGAAACCAGGGCCCATTACAGATCGCCTGGCGAAACTCGGCGCAACGATTTACACCGGCCACACAGCCGCAAACGCAGCCGGCGCCAAAGCAGTCGTGGTCACATCCGCGCTCGATGCTGCGAATCCCGAAGTGGAAGAAGCGCGCAAGCTCCAGATCCCGATCATTCCCCGTGGCGAGCTGCTGGCCGAGCTGATGCGCCTGAAATTCGGCATAGCCATCGCCGGCAGCCATGGTAAGACCACCACCACTTCCATGATTGCGTCCATCCTGAATGCCGCCGATATGGATCCGACCGTCGTCGTCGGCGGGCGCGTCGCGGGCATGCAGGGATCGAATGCGCGTGTCGGCAAGAGCGCGATCCTGGTCGTCGAATCGGACGAAAGCGATGGCTCATTCTTGAAGCTTGCTCCCATTCTCGCTGTCGTTACCAACATCGATCGTGAGCATCTGGATCATTACGCGTCGCTAGAGGAGATTCAGGAGGCTTTTACAGAGTTCGTCAATAAGGTGCCGTTCTATGGCGCTGCGATCCTGTGCATGGAAGACAAAAGCATACAGCAGATCTTCCCCTTAATTCGCCGCCGCACGGTCACTTATGGACGCTCCGCGCAAGTGGATCTGGAGGTCCAGAATGTCGTTGTCTCGCCTTCGGGCAGCGATTTTTCGGTGCGGCGCCGGGACGACACTCTGGGCGATTTCCATCTCGAGGTCCCAGGCGTACACAACGTGCTGAATGCGGCTGCTGCTATCGGCGTTGCGCTTGAACTCGATATATCGCTTTCCAATATCCGGCAAGGCCTATCCTCTTTCAGCGGTGTCGACCGGCGATTCTCGGTCCGCGGAGTCGAGCGGGGAATCACCGTAATCGACGATTATGGGCATCACCCAACCGAGATCAAAGCCACCCTCGCAGCGGCGAAGCTCTCTCGTTATCGGCAGATTCACGTCCTTTTTCAACCGCATCGGTTCACGCGAACCAAGCACTTGATCGACGAGTTTGGAACCGCTTTCCATCAAGCCGACGATTTGTACCTGCTCGACATTTACGCGGCATCCGAGCCCCCGATTGATGGAATAACCGCGCAGACTCTGCTCGACAAGGTTCGCTCCTATGGGCATCGCTCGGCCCATTATGTGCCCACGCTCGAGAAAGGTATAGAAGATATCGCCGGCGCAGCCGAGCCCGGCGACTTGATCCTGACGCTCGGGGCGGGCAATGTCTCCCAGGCTGCGGAAAAAATCCTCGAGCAGTTGCGGAGGACATCTTAATGGCCGCGCGGCAGGAGCAGCAATCCTTCTTCGAAGGCGTTCGATTCTTCCGTTTCCTCTTCTGGCTCATCGCGGGCCTGTTCCTGATGGTGAGCTCGTTATTCGCCTGGCATCGCACCGAGCAGTTCTTGATCAAGGATCCCCGGTTTCGGATTGTGGAGGCCGAGGAATTTCGAGGCCGCAGCCCGAATCTGGTTGTGGACGGCATACGCTATGCGTCGGCTTCCCAGATCCATCGCGTTTTCGTGGAAGACTTCGGCCGGAGCCTTTACCTGGTCCCGATCGAAGAGCGCCGCAAGCAGCTGCTGGCGATCGATTGGGTGGAGAATGCCACGGTATCGAGAATCTGGCCGAACTCAATAAGAGTTCGTATCCACGAGCGCACTCCGGTCGCTTTCGTTCACTTGCCGCCTCAGCGCCGCGACGGCATCTCGCAATTCGCTCTGATCGACAAAGACGGTTATATTCTTCGGCCGCGTGTCGCGGCGAAATTCACGCTTCCGGTAATCACCGGCATTCCGGAGAACGAAGCCATTGAAAATCGGCGTGCGCGCGTGCGCCGTGTTCTCGGAATGTTGAAGGAAATCGGTCCGCTGGGCGGCCAAATTTCTGAGATTAATGTAGCCGATCCGAATGACCTGGTAGTCGCGGAACACGTCGATAACCGCGTCGTCAACTTGATGCTGGGAGACGAGAACTACTCGGAGAGGCTGCAGAACTTCTTGGCGGGTTTCAACGAAATCGAAGCAAAACGGCCGGAGGCAACAACGCTCGATTTGCGTGTTGACGGCGTGATCACTGCGGTGGGAGACGATCGGCGTGGCCATTAAAACGAAGCTGGCGGTAGGACTCGACCTGGGTAGCACGAGCACGCGTGTGGTGATCTGCGCGCTCGATGAAGACACGCTGAGATTTCTCGGGTACGGTGAAGCGCCGGTCCAGGCCTGGAATCGATCGCGCCTCGCGGACCAGGAGGCGCTCGCACAAAGCATACGGTTCGCCCTTGCAGAAGCCGAAGTGCGGGCGCAGGCTGCGCCGGAATCGGCTGTCATCGGCATGGGCGGGTGCGTCACCGGCGTGAACAGCCGCGGCTTATACGAATTCGGTAGAAAACGCGATATCGAGCCCGGTGATCTGCGCTATGCGGTGGAGTTGGCGGCGCGCGTTCGTCTCGAAGAAGACCGGCAGGTCTTGCAGATTTGCCCTCAAGATTTCACCCTCGACGGACGCGCGGGATACCGCAATCCCAAGGGCATTCTCTGCGCGCGTCTCGAAGCGAACGTGCACGTGGTCACAGCCTCGATACAAGATCACCAGGGGGTCATTTCGGCTGTGCACCAAGCGCATTTGGCAGTCGACGAGTCCATTTTCGAAGGAATCGCCGCCGCGTATGCCGCGGTCTTACCGGAGGATCGCGCGCGCGGTGTCGCCGTTATCGATATCGGCGCGCAATCCACCCACTTAGCCGTTTATGACGGGGAGGCCCTGTTGCTCGCGACCGCAATTCCGCTGGCTGCCGATCATCTTACGCGGGATGTCGCCTGGCTTTTGAAGGTGAACTACGAGGACGCCGAAAATCTGAAGCGCGAATACGGCTGTGCCATCACGGGCGCCGTCTCCGATCACAGCTTGATCGAAATTCCATCCGCCGAAGGGCGGGGCATGCGGGAAGCGCCCCGCAACCAGTTGAATGAGATTTTGGAAGCGCGGGCCGAAGAGATCTTCGAACGCGTGTACGGAGAGATTCTGCGCGTCGGCATGGAAAAATCGCTGCTTGAAGGCGTCGTTCTCACCGGCGGCGGCGCCCTCTTGCCCGGAATGTGCGACATCGCCGAGCGCGTGCTGAATTGCCAGGTGAGAAACGGTCTGGCGACCGGCATCGAAGGGTGGCCTCAGGACTTGGACAGCCCCATCTGGGCTACCGTCGCGGGGTTGACCATGTATTCCGGACGCCTGAAGCTAAAAAGCAATTGGAAGCGGGCATCGGGGCTGGTTGGACTGATCTCCAAATAGATTTTCAAAAATAGCGGGAATGCGAAAGAGGCCAAATAATGATGGACGATTTGAAATTTCTGATCGAGGATGAACTGCAGCTTGGCACCAAAATCAAGGTGGTCGGCGTTGGAGGCGGCGGCTCGAATGCCGTAGCCCGCATGCTGCAGGAAGGTCTGGGCGGCATAGAATTTTATATCTTGAATACCGACAAGCAGGCCTTGGCTGCCTCGCTCGTACCTAACAAGCTCGCCATCGGCCGCAAGCTCACCAACGGCCTGGGAGCGGGTGCGGATCCATCGGTGGGCCGTCAGGCTGCCCTCGAAGACACCGAACGCATTATTGAAATCCTCGAAGGCGCCGATATGGTCTTTGTCACGGCGGGACTCGGAGGCGGCACTGGTACCGGTGCCGCTCCCGTTGTGGCTTCGCTCGCCAAGGAATTAGGCGCGCTCACCGTCGCCGTCGTAACGAAGCCTTTCGCCTTTGAAGGGCCACGCCGCATGCGTCAGGCCGAGCGCGGATTGGCCGAACTCGCCGGCAGCTGCGATACCCTCATCAGCATTCCCAATGAAAAATTACTCGGGCTGGCCCCTAAGGGCATGAGCTTCTTCGATTCCTTCCGCCTCGCCGATGACGTCTTGCGCCAGGCCGTCCAGGGCATCGCCGACATCATCACCACGCCGGGACTCATCAACCGCGACTTCTCCGATATCCGAACCATCATGCTGGGCATGGGTTACGCCATGATGGGGACGGCTGTCGCCTCCGGAGAAAATGCGCCCGTTGCGGCCGCGCAAAAAGCCATCAATAGTCCGCTGATGGAAGAAGGCGGCGTGTTGGGCGCGCGCGGCGTGCTCATCAACATCACTTCCTCCGCACAGCTTGGTATCCACGACGTGAATGAAGCCTGCAACCTGATTCGCGCAGCTACCCAGAACGACGACGTCCAGATTAACTTTGGTGTCGTGCTCGATGAGAAGATGGGCGGCGAGGTGAAGATCACCGTCATTGCAACGGGTTTCCAGAGAGACACGCTGCCTGAGATCGACCGCAGGAATCCCCATTTCCCGTTTACCAAATCCACTATCCCGGACCCGCTTGTCTCCCCTGCGGTCCAGCCCGAGCCTGAGGAGGTGGTGCTTGTGCAGAATGGCCACACAGAGCCGCCGCCCGAAGAAAGACAACCCATGACCGATTACGAAATGCCCGCAATCCTGCGCAAACAAAGAAGGACTAGCTGAGCCGCGCCCGCAGGAAGCGGTTTCTTTCACTCGCTCAACAACTGCAGCACCACGCGCCGTTGATGCGGCCTTGAACGGTGCTCGAATACATAAAGTCCCTGCCAAGTACCTAGACTTAACCGGCCTGAGATAACAGGAATCGACAGGCTCGTTTGCGTCAGCGTCGACCTGATATGTGAAGTCATATCGTCCGCGCCTTCCGCTGTGTGGCGATATCCTTCTCCGTCTTCGGGCACCAACCGCTCGAAAAAATCGCGCAGATCGAGCGTGACATCCGGATCCGCGTTCTCCTGAATAACCAGAGAACAGGACGTGTGCCGGATGAATACCGTCAGAAGTCCGTTCGTCGCCCTTTGCTTCGAAATCCAGTCCTCAACGGCTTTTGTGAAAGGATACAGCCCCTTGCCGCGCGTCGAAACGGTGAGGCTAGTATCGGAAAATTTCAAGTCCGTTTATTCTACAGTGACGCTCTTCGCCAGGTTCCGCGGTTGATCGACATCGCATCCCCGGCGCACAGCAATGTGATAAGCAAGCAATTGCAATGGAACCATCTCGAGCAAAGGTAGAAGCAACTCGCGCGTAGCCGGAATCGTGATGAGATAATCCGCCATTTTCTTCACCTCTTCGTCGCCTTCGCAAGCGACTGCCACAACTACCCCACTGCGCGCCTTCACTTCCTGTATATTCGACAAAGTCTTCTCATAGTGCACCTGGCTCTCTTCGGATTCTGGGTCGCGCGTCGCCAGCACCACTACCGGAAGATTTTCATCGATCAATGCATTGGGCCCATGTTTCATCTCGCCGGCCGGGTAGCCTTCGGCGTGAATATAGGAGATTTCCTTCAGCTTGAGCGCCCCTTCAAGCGCAATCGGGAAGTGGATGCCTCGGCCTAGGTACAGAAAATCCTGCGCGCGAGAAAGATTCCGGACGAGCTCGTCATACATCGCGGTTTGTGACAGAACGTGCTCCAGCTTGCCCGGAATCTGAGAAAGCTCCTGTACCAGCGTCGCTGAAGCCTGCGGGCAAAGCGTGCCGCGCACCCTTCCCAGATACATGCCGAGAAGCAGCAGCGCCGTCAATTGCGAAGTGAAGGCCTTGGTCGACGCTACGCCGATCTCCGGCCCCGCGTGCGTCAACAAAGTGCCTGCGGCTTCCCGTGTAATCATCGAGCCGACCACGTTACAGATCGCCAGCGTCTTCGAGCCTTTCTGCTTTGCCTCGCGCTGCGCTGCCAGAGTATCCGCCGTCTCGCCGGATTGCGAAATTACTATAGTCAGCGTGTTCGGCGGAATGATCGGGTCGCGATAACGAAATTCGCTGCCGTAATCCACTTCAACGGGAAGCCGCGCCAAGCGCTCCAGGATGATCTTTCCGGCCAATCCGGCGTGCCAGCTCGTCCCGCAAGCCACGATCTTTACCTGGTGAATTTCGCGGAATTCGGATTCCGCGATGCCTATCTCGTCCAGAAATACGCGCCCGCTTTCGAGGCCGATCCGCCCCACCATGGTGTCCTTAATCGCGCGCGGCTGCTCAAAAATCTCTTTGAGCATGAAGTGCTTGTATCCGCCCTTCTCCGCCATGATCGGATCCCACAAAATGTGCGACAGCTCGCGGTGTACCGTATGTCCGTCGAAATCGGTCAGGCGGACGCCTTCCGGGGTGAGAATCGCGACATCCCCGTCGTCCAGGAAAAACATGTCTCGCGTGTGGCTCAGAATCGCCGGAACGTCAGAGGCGACAAAGAACTCGTCATCTCCCATTCCGACGACCACCGGCGGACCGGAGCGTGCCGCGACGATCTTATTGGGGTCGGAGCTGGAGATCACGCTGATAGCGAAAACGCCAGAGATCTGCTTCAGCGCCATGCGAACCGCATTCTCCAGATTTCCATCCAAATATTTTTCGATAAGATGCGCCAGCACTTCCGTATCGGTCTCGGTCGTAAAACTGTGCCCTTCCGAAGTAAGCTGCGTCCGCAACGCCAGATAATTTTCAACAATGCCGTTGTGTACGACAACGATTTCGCCTTTACAGTCGCGATGCGGATGCGCGTTCTCTTCCGTCGGACGCCCGTGCGTGGCCCAGCGCGTATGGCCGATTCCGTAAGAGCCCGACAGTGGCTGAAGCCGGATGACTTCTTCGAGATTCCGCAGCTTGCCCGGCGCGCGCCGAACCTCTAAGCATTTCTCTTTCGATAACACCGCCACGCCCGCCGAGTCATAGCCGCGATATTCCAGACGGCGCAACCCGTCGACAATCAGTGGCACCGCTTCACGGCCGCCGATGTAACCCACAATTCCGCACATAAGAAAATAGCGAGACTACGACCAGTCTAGGATCTCGACCCGGTAGTCTTCGATTACGGGATTTGAAAGCACGTCGCGCGCGATCTCATCCAGAGCGTTGGCGGCCCGTTCACGCGAGGTCCCCTCCGCCATAACAACCTCAAAGTACTTGCCTTGGCGAACCGATGTGATTTCCGTATGCCCCAATCCATTCAACGCCGAACGGATGGTTTGCCCCTGTGGGTCGAGAACAGTAGGCTTCATCGAAACGTAGACACGCGCTTTCATCGGAACTTCTATTGTAAGGAAAGCCTCTTAAAACAATTCCCAAAGAAATGTTTGAAAACCCCTACAAAAACCGATAAGATCAGTCGAGACGGGGAAAAACTCCCATAGTCAAGATCTGCATACTCGCAAGCAGCAGTGCCGGCAATTCGGCCTTCCTTTCGACGGGCCGCACTCGCCTGCTCGTCGACGCCGGTCTGAGCCGCCGTGAGATCGCGAAACGTCTTGCCGCTATCGGAGAAGACGTCCGCTGTCTGAATGCCATCCTGATCACCCACGAGCACAGCGATCACACCTGCGGACTGGCGGCCATGGTCAAGGGTTCCGAATCCGGCCTTCCGGTTTACCTCACGCATGGCACGGCGCGCTTTATCGAATGGGGCGAATGCGCACCAGTCCTCGAGCCGTTTCAGGCAGGCTGCTCGTTTTCGATCGGGGATTTCGACATCGCCACATTCACCATCCCCCATGATGCGGCGGACCCCGTAGGGTATACGCTCTCGACCGGAGGTATCAAGATCGGCATTGTGACCGATTTAGGTTATGTGCCCGATTCTCTCCGCGTGCATCTGCGTGGAACCGACATGCTGGTGCTTGAATCGAATCACGACCTGGAAATGCTGAGGGTCGGACCGTATCCCTGGTCTGTGAAGCAGCGCGTTATGAGCCGAAGAGGTCATCTCTCGAATGAAGTGGCTGCGGATTTCATCGAGCGCGATCTGGACACGCGAGTCTCTACATTGGTCCTGGGGCATCTCAGCGAACACAACAATCATCCGGAACTGGTGCGTAACATGGGTCTGAAGGCGCTAAACGGCCGAACCCTGTTTACGAAACTGGTGGTCGCCCACCCGGGTGTCCAGTCGGAAGTGTTCTCCTATTAACGGGCCTGGTTTTCCGGCGCTCACGAAATGATCGCGCGATATACACGCTCCCAAATGGGCGCTATTTGGAGTGAGCAGCACAAATACGAGTGCTGGCTTCAGGTGGAGCTTGCCGCTTCCGAAGTTCTGGCCGAAATGGGCGAGGTGCCGCGAGACGCTGCCCAGGCGCTGCGGGCTCACGCTGCGTTCGACCTGACACGTATCCAAGAGATCGAGCGTGAAGTGCGGCACGATGTGATCGCGTTTACTACCGCTATCTCCGAAAGCGTAGGGGAGGCTTCGCGCTGGCTGCACTACGGCCTCACTTCGAACGACATCGTCGACACCGCGCAAGCGCTCCAGATCAAGGATGCATCGAAATTGATCTCAGGCGCGCTCGAGAGCCTGGCTGCGGCTCTGAAAAGCCTTGCCTTTGAGCACAAGCATACGGTTCAAATCGGCCGAACCCATGGCATGCACGCCGAGCCCATCACCTTTGGCCTCAAGCTCGCGCTCTGGTGGGATGAGGTGGAACGGCACCGCAGGCGTTTTGCGGCCGCTGGTGAAGAGATGCGCGTTGGCAAGATATCGGGCGCGGTTGGGACCTTCGCTCACATCGGTCCCGAGGCGGAAGAAAGAATCTGTGAGCGCCTGGGCCTCAAGGCAGCGCCCATCAGCTCCCAGATCTTATCGCGCGATTTACATGCAAATTACATCGCGACGCTCGCCGGTATGGCTTCCACTCTGGATAAAATCGCTCTGGAGATCCGGCATCTGCAGCGCACCGAAATCCGCGAGGTGGAAGAACCGTTTGCGGCAGGGCAGAAAGGATCCTCCGCCATGCCGCATAAACGCAACCCGGTAACTTGCGAGCAAATCTGCGGTCTGGCGCGCATCGTCCGCGCGAACACCCAGGCCGCCTTTGAGAACGTTGCTCTGTGGCATGAGCGGGACATCTCGCACTCTTCCGTAGAGCGCGTCATTCTTCCCGACTCGACCATTCTGATCGATTATCTCCTCGCCAAGAGCACCTGGCTCATTTCCGGTCTCGTGGTCAACACTGAGCGCATGCGCACGAACGTCGATCGCACCAACGGCCTCATTTTCTCGGGGCAGCTTCTGTTAGATCTGGCGGCCGCCGGGATGGTCCGTGAAGACGCTTACCGTTTGGTCCAAGCGCATGCCATGAAAACCTGGGATACCGATGGCGACTTCCGCGCAAGCGTCGAGGAAGACGCTAGAATTCACCAGTATTTAGGGCAAGATCAGCTCCAACAGGTCTTTTCTCTCGAGCGCCAATTACGGAATGTCGACGCCATTTTCGCTCGCGTATTTCCTAACTGACGGCAATACAGGGATTTACAAATCAACTATGGGGATTTTGCCGGTTTTCGTTTACACTAGGGTCGAAGAAAAAATAACCCGTAATATGGACGCCAAACGACAACAGCCGCCCAGCAAGAAGTTAGAGCTCGCTCGAGTGCTCTTGGTGGATGACAATGTCACTTCCCGTCTTACTCTTAAGACGGTTCTCGAGGCGGGCGGATATTTCGTCGATTCAGCAGCTTCCGCCGCCGAAGCCGTCGGCAAGCTCGACGAGCGGCAGTACGAGCTCGTACTAAGCGACTTGCAATCGGAATCGCCCTCTGCCGCCGCTCACGTCCTCGCCCATGCGCAGCTGATGGATTACAAACCCGCCACCGCGCTGCTGACCACCTATCAAAACAGGTTTCCCGATCTGGCCGGGCCGGTGCTCATCAAACCCGAGGATTTGCCCGAGCTGTTCGGCAAAGTTGCCGACTTGATCAGCGGCCGCGCCGCCCGCATCGTTGAGCGCCAGTTGAGAGAGCCCTAGATGTCCAGCCGGATGCGGCGAGCGCGGTGCTCTTCTGCGTCGGTCGGCGTACATCAGCGGCCATTTATTACTCCCGCTCCCGGCCAATTCCCTCGATCACGGTTTCAAACTCACCCAAGCTGCCCTTGAAGAAGTGATCGCCGGCCTCCACCCAGTCCAGATGTTTCGGCTCCGGTAAAGACGCGAAGAACTCGGCGAATTCCGGTCGCGGCCCGAATTCATCGTTAGTGCTTTGCACGAAGTACTTCGGAACACGGACCTCGTGAACATAACCGCGCTCCGCGATGCTGGTTGGAAATCCTACCGCAATCACGCGGCGAATCGTCGATTCCTGTCCTGCCAGGCGCAGCGCAATCCGCGATCCGAACGAAAACCCGGCCATCAACACCGGCCGATGGGGATACCGCGCGTGCAGCTCATGGAGCGCCACCCGCGCATCCTCCGTCTCGCCCGCGCCCTCGTCGTATTCGCCCTCGCTGAGATTCACTCCGCGATAGTTGAAGCGAAGCACTGCGCACCCGGCTTTCCTAAGTCCCCGAGCCAATCGATAAACAACTTTGTTGTGCATCGTGCCGCCGCCCTGTGGATGCGGATGGCACACCAGCGCCGCCTCTACCGCAGTCTCGTGTTCCGGTTCTTCGAGCAGCGCTTCCAGCCTCCCCGCGGGCCCATCGATGAAGAGGCTCTCAATCCTCCGCGCCATCAGTTCGTGCGGTAGTTCGTGAACTGCACGTCGATTCCAAAGTCTTTGCCGCGCAGCAGCGCAATCGCCTGCTGCAGCGTATCGCGGTCTTTTCCGCTCACCCGCACCACGTCGGCCTGAATACTCGCTTGCACCTTCAGCTTGCTGTCTTTGATCAGCTTGACAATCTCTCGCGCCTTCTCGATCGCGATGCCTTGCTGCAGCGTGATCTCCTGCCGCACGCTGCCTTGCGCCGCGGGAGTGATTGGACCGTATTGCAGCCCCTTCAGCGGCACATTCCGCTTTACCAGTTTTTGCCCCAGGATCTCGTTCACGGCCTTCAGCTTGAATTCGTCCGAGCTCGCGAGAAGAATCTTATGGTCCTTCTCATTGAGCTCGATCGACGACTTACTGTCCTTCAAGTCATAACGAGTGTGAACCTCTTTGCTAGTCTGCTGAATGGCATTTGAGACCTCGTTGAGGTCGATCTTGGAAACAATATCGAATGTGTTTTCGGGCATGGCAATTTTATTAACTCAATGATAGGCCCGCGCCGCCTCTGGTTCATGCTCCTGGGCTGCTCGTTGGTGGCGGGTTTCATGGCTGCTGCCGCTTTCTCGGTTTGGGCGGATGTTGGGCCTGCCCACGGCCCTGACGTTCGAATCGAGCTCCCGAAGCCAAGCGGACCCTACGGAGTTGGCCGCCAACTGCTGGACTGGACTGACCAGAAGCGAGCGGAGCCTTTCGCATTCTCCCGAAAACGCGAGCTGATGATCTGGATCTGGTATCCCGCAACCTGTCGAATACTCAATCCTCGCCCGGCGAATATGTTCCCGGCGCCTGGGGCCGCTCGAGCGCGCGATGGGAAGCGCTGGACATGCGTATTCGCTCGGGTCCGCTCGGCTCCGCGGTGTTTCACTCGCCGCTTTCGGCACACAGCATCCAACGCATCCGCATCCACGCAGTCGACGATGCCCCTATCTCGGTGCCGCCGCCTGACCGCTCAGACGGGTTCCCCGTCCTTCTGTTCTCGCCGGGCCTCGGCAAGGTGCCCACCGATTACGCCGCTGTAATTGAGGATATTGTCAGCCACGGATACGTGGTCGTCGGAGTCAATCCCACTGATTTCGTCTACACAACAGTCTTCGCCGATGGACGGAAGCGTGGGCATGCTGCCTCAAATGATGGTGCCCGGAAATCTTAACCAAAGGTTCTCGATCTGGGTCGACGATTTGCGTTTTACCCTCCGCCAACTGACGAGCCAAGGAAAAACGGGCATTTGGAAGAACATGGATACTTCTACCGTGGGTGCCTTCGGACATTCTTATGGAGGGGCCGCCGCGCTTGCCGCGTGTGATCTGGAGCCGAAAATTGCAGCCGCCCTGGACTGGGATGGTACGCCCCGAGGCGATACTGCCCGGAGAACAATAACCGAACCCACCATGTTGCTGCAGTCCAATCACGGCCCCATCGATCGCGATCTCGGGGCGGCTCGATTTTATGAAGCGCAGCGGCTCTGCGTTCGAATCATGATCGAGACAGCGCATCATCGAGCCTTTTCCGATGAGGTCAGCTATCCCTTACCCGCTTAAATGCGGGCTGAACTTGTGGGCTCAATTGCGGCTGATCGCATGACACGGATCGTCAGTGCTGAGACACGCGCGTTTTTCGATGCCTGGTTGCGGAACCAAGCGGCGTCCCTCTTGTGCGGAAGCAGTATCGAATTTCCCGAAGTACGTGTCGACTCGCGCTTCACGCCAGCATTCTGCAGTTCGGCGCAGTAGGCGACGAAGGCCCACTTAGGGCTGCGGAGGCGGTTTCGGAGCCGGAGACGTCGTTGCTGCCGGATTGGACCCTGCAGCAGCCGGATTGGGCGGCGCCTGCTGCGATTGATCGGGAGCCGGCTGCTTCTTCTTTTTCTTCTTATCCAGCGCAGCCTGTTTCTTAGCCTGCTTCGCTCGTAGCTCCTTCAGCTCCTTGTCGCGATTCGTGGGTAGAGGCTGGTCGACACTTTGCGCCGCACCCCCGCTGTTCCTCGCATCGGGCTTCGTTTCGAGAGCGCTGCTGCTGGCGGGAGTAACGCTCACATCCGTTGTACCGGTGCCGCCGCCCGCGCCCGCGCCGTCCGTGCTGGCCACCACCGGAACGCTGGCTGGGATCGTCGGCTTCGGATCCGTCATGGTCGGTTCACCGGATTTTGCCGCATGACTCACGTCCGGACCACCCTTCAGAAATGCACTCGACCGGCTCAGGAGCCCAGGGCGATGATAGTTATCCAGATCGTATTTCTCCCGGTCATAGGCGGCGCGCTCGGCTTGCGGTATAGGGAGTTCCATCTCCTCCAACCGCCGCTTGGCGTCATCTACCCGGCTGCTCAGCGGGTATTCCCGCACGATGCGCGCGAACATCTCCCCCGCCTGCTTCCGAAATCGCGGCCCCATTTTCGAATACGCCATTCCCGCCTCATACAGCGCCTCTCCGGCCTTGCTGTAAAGCGGATATTGATTCACTACCGCGTTCAGCCGGTTGGCTGCGGCTGGGTTCATGTCGCGCGCGTAATAAAAGTGTCCTACTCCGAACTCGTGCTGCGCTAAAGTCTCCTGGATGTTCCGCAGGCGCTGTGCTGCCTCTCGCGCGAATTTGCTGTTGGGAAACTGCACCAGCAATTGCCGGCACTCGTCGTCGGCCCGCAGTGTCTGGGTCCAGTCCCGGTCACTCTTGTCCATCTGTTTGTAATGGATCTGGCAAACGCGGTTCTGCGCTTCCGCAGCTTCTTCCATGTTCGGATAAAAAAGAATAAAATCCTTGTACTCGGCTTCCGCCTGCGCCAGACCGTTCGCCCCTCCCTCTCGATACCAGCTGTCCGCAATGGCCAGTTTTGCTTTCGCCATATACTCGCTGGATTCGTAGGTGTTCATCAGCGTCTGCAATGAAATGCGAGCGACCTCGTAACGCCCCCGCTCGATATCGTGGACCGCCTGATCGAACAACACCTTGTCCGGCTGCTGCGTGTTCTTCGCAATGGGCGTTTCGTATTTCTTGTGGAAGCAAGAAGCCAAAAGACCCATCGATAGAACTGCCAAAAGCGCTCGTCTCGGCAAGAAATTACATCGCATATTTGATCTAAACCCTAATTGAAATTGCTTCTTCGGCGATGCGCTGCATTTCGCGGACCGCCCCGCCGGGCTCCGGCGCATGGAACACCGACGAACCCGCCACCACCCATTCCACGCCTGCCTTCGCGACATCCGCGATATTCTCTTCCCCGACTCCTCCATCGATCTCGATGAAAAAGTTCAGCCTCCGCTCGCCGCGATAGCGGTACAACTCCTGCACCTTGGCCAGCGAGCGCGGAATGAATTCCTGCCCGCCGTAGCCCGGATTCACGCTCATGACCAGCACGTAATCCACGATATCCAGTACGTTCTCCAGCAACATCGTAGGCGTGGCCGGATTGATCGCTACCCCGGCCTTCGCTCCATGATCTTTGATCATGTGCAGCGTCCGGTCCAGATTGCGGCACACTTCGTAATGCACGCTCACGCAGTCCGCCCCAGCCTTTATGAACAGCGGAGCATATGTGTCCGGATCTTCGATCATGAGATGGTGATCCAGCTTCAACCGCGTAAACCGCCGGATCGCTTCGGTAATCGGCGTTCCCATCGTGAAGTTGGGGACGAAATGCCCATCCATGATGTCGATGTGCAGCATCTGGGCGCCGGCCTGCTCGACCCGCCGAATGTCCTCGCCCAGGCGTACAAAGTCCGCCGCGAAAATGGAAGGAACGATTTGAAGCACCGATTTTGAAAACAACTGATACTGTCGGGCGTCTCCCCAAGCCGCTGCCTACAGTTCACCCTTTACTTTCCATACTTTGGGAACCTTATGATCGTAACACGTAAGCTCTACGTTCGGAAATATCCTACCCCTAATATAGCCGCAAAAAACCCATCCCCTTCTTCCCGTCCGGGCAAACGCCACATCTCTCGTTCCAAATGCATTTCGGGGTGCTGTTCGGTAACCCTGCGAACCACCTGCTGGTTCTCCTCCGGCTCTAGTGAGCACGTCGCGTACAGCAGTTTGCCCCCCGGTGCAAGTACCTGCAGGGCCCGCGCCAACATCTCCGACTGCTTCTCCCCAAATCTCCCGAAATCCTCTGCTTGGACGCGCCACTTGATTTCCGGGTTCCGCGCCAGCGTTCCAGTGCCCGAGCACGGCGCGTCCACGAAGATCCGGTCGAACCGGCACGAAAAAGGAAGCGGACTGGTCGCATTCAGCACCACCCGCGGGCACACCGGCGGCACTTCCTGGATTCTCCGCAAACTGACATCCGCCGCGACCGCCAGCGCAACCGGAACCTCCATCGCCTGCAAAGTCTTATTACCAGGCGCGGCGCACAAATCCAAGTACTTATCCCCGGGTTGCAAATTAAGCAGCGGCAGAATCGCCTGCGAGCTGACATCGTGCAGGCGCATGCCCTGCCGAACCGGCGACAGCACCCGAAAACAGCCTTCCACCTCCGTTGCTTCCAGCTCTACCCCGTCGGGCGCTGCGGACCCCGGCCCAACCCGGATGTACGGCACTGGTTCCTTCAATGCCGCCTGTGCAATTCCCCGCGCCTGATCGGCACCGAAATGCGCGCTCCAGCGCTCCAGTAACCACGTCGGGCAGGAAAGTTCAGTCGCAACGTCCGGCCAGGCGACCGGCATTCGATCTACCTTGCGAAGTACCGCATTCGTCAGCCCGGCAGCCGCCCGTCTATGGCGCTTGATCAGTTCCACTGCCTCATCTACCGCAGCGTGCGCCGGAATCCGATCCAGGTAGCGCAGTTGGAACATCGCCGTCCGCAAACAGATCCGTACCGGCGTGTCAAACCGATCCGCCTTCCGCCCTGAATAATGAAAAATCAGGTGATCGAGTTGAGCCTGGTAGCGCAGGCACCCGAAAACAATCCGACCCGCCAATCCCGCATCGCGGGTATCCAAAATACGCGTCCGCTCGCGCAACGCGTCGGATGCGTACTCCCCTTCCTCCACCGCCGTCAACGCCTCGAAAGCAGCCAACCGGGGGGGCGAAATTTTTCCGATCGAAACGCCAGTCACACGCATCTAAAAATTGTTCTAGCCTTTGTATTACAACCAATTGAAGCGTGTTTTGGGGTTTACCTCGCTACGCGCCTATGTTAGGATGCTAATGGCCTCCAGAAAAAAGCACTTTCCTGCGAGGTGGCGCCTCGTACTTCCCCACGGAGCATACAACACTTTCTAATGAGCTTTACGGTTTTTCTCGGAAATCTCCCTGTCTGGGTGACTGCAGACGACGTCAAGTCGTGGCTCACCTCGGAAAATCTGGTCGCTGACGCGGTCAAAGTCATCCGCAATCCCGAAACTCAGGAATCGAAGGGCTTCGCCTTCATCGACGCGCCAAATCAGGAGGAGATGAACGCAATCATCCGCCGCTTCGACCGCGCTCCTCTCGAAGACCGCCTCCTCAGAGCCAATCCTGCGCAACCACCCAAATCGGGTCAACGGCCCAGTAAAGCACCCATGCCTCCCGATCGCGGCAAGCGTCCTGCCGCCGCTCCCGCCGCTAGTGGAAACTCGCAGCAGCGCAGAGCCGCGGGTCCCCGTCGCAATTCTTCCAACTCGTCCGCCAAACCAAGCGCCTTTGCCGAGGAATTGGCCAAGGTCCTCTAACATGCTATACTTCGCAGCGTTGTCTGCGACGTGCTCCTCCTCCGTTTTGCTTTCATTGCTCTAATCGCCGCCATTGCTGCCTTCTTTCGGCCGTTCGGTCTCGCTGTTTGGATCGACGCCGCAGTGGGTCTTTGTGTCGCGCTCCTTGTTCTTTTTATTGAACACCGCCTGCGCCGCGCTTCTCTGAAATCCCTCATCGGCGGCTCCATGGGCGCGCTCATCGGTGGGGTGCTCGGGCTCCTGTTCGTCTCCCTCATCGCCGGCACCACCGCGCAATTCTTTCGCCTCGCCGTACCCCTGGCCGGCGGATATCTAGGACTGCTGGCCGGAATCGCCAAGTCGGATCTCCTCAAGCTCGAATCCTTCAGCCTCTTCTCACCCGAGCAGATTGCCTCTTCTCCTCCGAAGGTTCTCGATACCAGCGTCCTCATCGATGGCAGAATTCCCGATGTCGCCGAATCCGGATTCCTCGATGGCAATCTTGTCATCCCCGTCTTTGTTCTGCACGAACTGCAACAAGTCGCCGACTCCGCCGATTCCGCCAAGCGTAACCGGGGCCGTCGCGGTCTCGACGTTGTGCAGCATCTTCAAAAGATACCGCGCATTCATGTCGAGCTTTCCATTGAGGATTTCCCCACCATCCAGGAAGTCGACCTCAAGCTCATCGAATTCGCCAAAATGCACAACGCCAAAATTGTCACCAACGATTTCAATCTGAACAAGCTGGCTCAGGTGCAGGGCGTCGACGTCCTGAACATCAACGAGCTGGCGAACGCTCTGAAACCCGTTGTTCTGCCCGGCGAATCCATGCGCGTCTTCATTTTGAAAGAAGGCAAAGAATACAACCAGGGCGTCGCTTATCTTGATGACGGAACCATGGTCGTAGTCGATAACGCCAGACGTCAAATATCCAAAACAGTGGATATCACCGTCACCAGCGTCCTGCAAACCACCGCCGGTAAGATGATCTTCGGCAAGTTCGACGAGCGTCTGCACGCCGCCGCCGCGGGCTCGGGCGCTTAGCCTATCTAAAGTTGATTCCTCTCACCACGCCCGCCGCATTAGTCACGTTTGTGCCAGACGCTGCATACTCCACCTCCACACGCCTCGGCTCTTGGTCGCCGCAAACAAACTCAGATGGTGCATTGCGCATCAGCACGTGCGTCGGATCCGGAATGGTCAGCAGCAGTGTTCCTGCCGTCGTATCCACGGCAACTCCCTTAGCCTGACCGCCAATGCAATCGATTCGCCGCAGGGTTCCTCCCGCCCGGCTTATATGATCCTGTGGCTCAATAAAGGGATTGAAATCCTGAGTGCCATGCGGGACCCGTGTAGTGACCAGCTGCGTGCGGCCGCTCGCATCGTGCGTGAACCGGACAGCGAGATCGGTTTCCGCCGTGTATCGAAGATTCGCTGCGCGCTCGCGCTCCTCTGCCGTGCGCGCATGTTGCATCGCCTTTTCTACAGCCGCCTTCGCCTCATCGCGATGCCCGAGTTCGGTTTCCGCATACGCGATTGCGCTCCAGTAAGCGTATGCCCGCCCTGGCGCCACGTTCCGCATAGCCCGCAACTGTACCAAAGCAGCCTCAAAATGTCCCAAATTGCTCTCCAGCAGCGCCAGGCTATAGCGCGCATCGTCGAAATGCGGGTCAATCGCAATTGCTCTCTCCAGCGCCGCCCGGATTTCACTCGCCGCAACTCCCCCGTCCGCCGCAAGTTGCGCGTATTGAAAACACAATCCCGCGTCGCTGATCCCGGCAGCGATTGCACGCTTCCACTCTTCCCGTGCAGTGTCGCGGTCTCCTCTCCTCAGCGCAATTGCGCCCAACGCGGCAAGCACATTCGCGGATCCCGGCGCCTCTCGCGCAAGTTCGCGATACAGCGCTTCCGCCCGACCGGTCTCCCCGCTCGCAAGCAGCAATTCCGCCAAAACCGACCGCCATTCGAATGCCGGCACTTGTGAAATCTGGGATGCGATTCCCCCCGCGACAATGCCCGGAAGCGCGACAGCCGCGGCCTTCCTGTCTGCCCACGCGCGAGCGTCGCTCTCGATCGTCTCAAGTCGGCGCCCGTAAATGGTCCTCATGGCCCGCTCGCTTTCTACCCCTGACGCGAGCGCTGTCATCAGAGCGTGCAATCGCGGGCTATAGTCCGGCGAAAGAACCAGCATTTCCGTCAGTGACCAGGTTTCCGCATAGAACAAATCTTCGTCCGCGCGATTCGGCTGATTGGCTGTGTCCTCAGGTACGGCTAATAGCTCGGAAATCGGCATCCACCGCCGGCTGCGTAGTACTTGCGATCGCATCGGCAGGTCACCGCCCAAGCTGCAGCCCCGCGCGCCGATTTGAACCGTGGAAAATAACTCAGCCAAGCCCTCGCTCAACCAACGCGGAAGCTCAAGCCCGCTCGCGTGCAAAATGAAATGCGCGTATTCATGCGCGGCGATCCTGAAGCTGTCCCCATCTAACGTGGCCATTACGATGTAATTACGCTTACCGGCGCCGACATAGTAAGCGTCCGCCGTGGTGCGCAATCGAAACGGCTGATACTCCGCCGCGGAATGGAATCCGATCACTCGCACCGGCCCCTCGCCATTGACCTTCAGATCGGTCCGCTGTTCAAAAAACGCCCGCAGTTCTTCAAACCACTCCAGCGCCGCACGCGCCCGCCCCTCGTCCCCTTGCGAGTAAATTTCAAAGTGCTCGCTTCGCGCCAGTGTCCACGCCGCCTCCGGCCGCGCGTAAGCACACCCCCAAAGCGACGCGACAGCAAGCAGCGCCAGTATCCGCATCTACCCCGTTGTATCATCGGCGCGACGAGCTCGTCAGACAACGCTGCGGTATAGCGGTAAGCTGTCTCCATGCGTGCGCTTTGCATCGCGGTATTCCTGGTTGCGCTGCTCACTGTTCGCTTGCCGGCCGATACGCGCGAGATCGATCTGCAATCGCGGGAGTACGTCGAGCGGCGCCCACAGGGGCCCGATCTGCTTGTTTCCCTGGCGCAGTGGATTGCCCGAGTAGCCGGACCCTTCAGATACAATTCATGAAACTCCCCCCCTTTCTCCTCGACCGCTGGATTGACCAGAAGCACTCCGCAAACCCGCCCATAGAATACGACCTGGCATCGAGCACCGGTCCGGTGTGGACAGTGCGGGAGTTGCTTGCGCTGTCGAACGATGACGCGTTAGAAGAGTTGCTCGATATTCGCGTGTCGTACACCAGCGCTCCGGGCACTCCGGAGTTGCGCGCCGGAATTGCCGCACTGGAAGGCGTCGATGTGAACGACGTGCAGGTAGTAACCGGGGCCGCCGAGGCGCTCCTTATTCTGTTCTTCCTCGCTGCCAAACCGGGAGCGAACGTAGTGCTTCCCAATCCCGGGTTCCCCGCCAACACGGCCCTCGCAGAGTCCTTTGGAATCGGCATCCGCCACTATACTCTCCGTGCCGATAATCGATTCCGTATCGATCTGGAAGAAATTCGTAAGCTTGTCGATCGTCACACAGCGTTTTTGTTGGTAAACTCGCCGCATAATCCCACCGGCGCGGTTTTGAATGATGACGAGATCCAAAGCCTTCATGACTTCTGCCTGGAACGCCACATCCAGTTCGTCTCAGATCAGGTCTACCATCCCATCTATCACGGCCCGGAGACGCGGTCGGCCGCGCGGCTTCCCCAGGCTACCGTGATCGGCGACTTTTCAAAAGCGCTTTGTCTGAGCGGCTTGCGCGTGGGCTGGATGGTCGACCGCGATCCAGAGCGGCGCGACAACTATCGCAACGCGCGCAATTACTTCACCGTCACCGGTAACGTGCTCGGCGAACGCCTGGCTGTGCTGGCTCTCAAGCACAGTGAGGAGATTTACGCCCGTGCTCGCCGGGTCGCCCAACAGAATCTTGCACTGCTCGATCGGATCTTTTCGAAGGAGCACCACGGGCTCTTGCAGTGGATAAGGCCGCATGGCGGAATGACTGCTTTCCCATGGCTGTCGGCCGCCACCGACACACGCGATTTCTGCCGAAGGCTTGCCAAGCGCGGTGTTCTGATCGCGCCCGGCGACTGTTTCGGCCAGCCGTCGCATTTCCGCTTGGGATTTGCTGCGAGCGGCGACCGCTTTCCTGCCGCCATGCAACGCTTCGCTGAGTTCCTTGACACCGAATCGCGTCATCCATCTCCGCTATCGGCCGGTAGTTTGCAGGAGTTATCCAAATGAAAGAAGCTGTTCGCAAGCGGCGCGGCTTTTCCCGGATCGAAAGGTTCTGCAAGATGCGAAGTACGCATTGCGGCAACTCCGCAAGGCTTCCGGTTTCACGATTGTCGCCGTCGCGGTTCTTGCACTCGGTGTGGGCGCCAATACGGCAATATTCAGTGTCGTCAATGCCGCTCTGCTGAAACCCCTCCCTTATCGAGAGGCGAATCGTCTCGTATGGATCGGCGAAACACTCAAGGGAGACTCCACGGATCAAGTTACCCTAACGCCGGATTTTCTCGAATGGCGCGATCGAAATCGCGTCTTCAGCGGGATCGCCGCCTTCAACGTCCTTACGCGAACTCTGACCAATGTCGACGAGCCTTTGCAACTTCACACGGCGAAAGCTTCGTCCGCCCTTCTACCGCTGCTGGAGATCTCCCCGTTTCTCGGTCGCAACTTCTCTCAAAAGGAAGACCGGAAGGGGAGCGATCAAGTTGCCCTCATCTCCTATGGTCTGTGGCAGAGAAGTTTCGGCGGCAAGAAAGACATTCTGGGCCACGTCCTCACCGTCGATGATCGGCTATATACGGTCATCGGAGTGCTGCCGCCGGCCTTTTACTTCCCTTCGCCGGTCTCGATCGACCTTGTGACGCCTTTGGGCAAAAACGAAGAAACGGAATTGAAACGCAGCGACGGAATGACCATCGTCCACGACGTCATTGCCCGCTTGAGGCCTGGCGTGACGCTGAATCAGGCGCGTGCCCAAATCGAAACCATTGAGTCTCACTTGGCGCCGCCATCATTTATGTCCGGCCTTCGCATGACCGTTAAGGTCGTCTCTTTGCGCTCCTGCTTCTTAGGCAACTTGCGGGCGTCGCTCGTTTCTCTCCTCTGCGCGGTTGCGTTCTTGTTGCTGATGGCCTGCGCCAACGTCTCAAACCTATTGTTGAGCAGAGCCATCGCGAGACAACAAGAGATGGCAATTCGTTCCTCGCTCGGCGCCTCCCGCATGCGCTTGATCAAGCAACTGTTCATCGAAAGCGTATTGCTTGCATTTCTGGGCTGCGTGGCTGGACTCGTTCTGGCATCCTCCGTCCGTGGTTTGCTTTTACGCCTCATGCCGCAAACCATTCCGGGGCTCGCCATATCCGCACTGGACTGGCGAGTCCTGGCATTTGCTTTGCTGGCAGCATGCCTGAGCGCATTCGTTTTTGGACTAGGACCTGCCCTGCTTAGCTCCGCAGTTCCTTTGACTCAGTCCCTCACAACGGAGGGTAGCTACCTCTATGCTGGGGCGCGCCGCCAATTTTGGTTGAATGCGCTGGCATCCATTCAAATCGCGATTGCCATCGTACTCCTGTGCGGAGGCGGGCTCATGTTGCGGAGCTTCTGGAACTTGAGATATCGCAATCTCGGATTCCAGACCGAACACCTCTTAACGGCGCAACTTTATCTCGGCAATTGGAAGTATGCCGGGCGTGATGCACAGATACTCTTCCTGAACAAACTCTTGGATAGTATCGGCGCTGTGCCTGGAGTAGAGGGCGTTGCGGTAGGCAACTTGCCTCCGGGTGAAGGCCATGCCACTAACGGTTTTGCCATTGAAGGGCGTGCGCCGCAACCACGCGGCCACAGACCCGTTGCCAGAGGATACGCCGTCAGTCCCGCTTACCTTCATGTACTTCGAATTCCCGTTCTGAGGGGGCGGGGCATTTCCGAAACCGATCGGGCAGGGAACACTCCGGTCGCCCTGGTTAGCGAGACTTTCGCGCGCCGCAATTTCCCCGGTCAAGATCCCCTCGGCAAAAGACTTCGCCGGGAAAGAAACGATCCGTGGAGCACGATTGTGGGCGTCGTCGCGGACGTCAAGACTGCCGGTCTGGCCACCCCTCCCGAATCGGTCATCTATTTCCCTTACGCACAGGTCGGAGCCATCGACGAGGATATCGGTCTGTTGACGCGCACCGCCTTCAGTCCCGCGTACATAGAATCGGAGCTCCGAAGGCGAATCGCTCAGTTAGATTCGCAGCAACCAATCACCGGCATCGAAACCATGGATCGCCGCTTAAACGAGTCCGCCGCTAAGCCCCGCCTCTCAACGGTCTTGCTGGGATGTTTCGCTGCGCTCGGCGTGGTTTTAGCGACTGTGGGTCTTTACGGCGTCATGTCGCTGCTCGTGCGCGGCAGATTCCGCGAGATCGGCATTCGTCTGGCAATCGGCGCACGGCCGGGCGACGTCTTGCGTATGATCCTGTCGCACAGTCTCCGAATCGTTCTGATGGGAGTTGCAGGCGGCCTCTGCTGCGCGCTCCTCCTCACTCGCCTGATCCAAAGTCTTCTCTTTGATGTGTCCGCGTACGATCCCCTCACCATCGGTGCGGCGATTGCATTTCTATCCGCAGTAGCACTCGCCGCTTCTTATCTCCCCGCTCGCCAAGCTTCTCAAATCGATCCTATGGCAAGTCTTCGGGCGCCCTAGCATCCGAGCCCTTACTGGACCGGATGCGAAGCCGATTAAATACGCTCGAGGGGTGTAGCCCAACTCTCCGTCCGAGCAACGGTCCGCGTGATATACATGAAGCCGATCGGGTAAAAGGAGGAGCTATGGCGAGTACAACAGAAATTGCACCCAACGTCTATCGGATCTCGGTCTTCGTTCCAGAGATCAATTTGGAATTCAGTCATTTCCTGGTGCGAGACGATGAACCGCTGCTGTTCCACGCAGGTCTTCGGAGCATGTTTCCGGTGCTGCGCGACGAGATCTCACGCCTAGTCGATATATCAACCATCAGGCACATCGGATTCAGTCACTTCGAGTCGGATGAGTGCGGGGCTCTGAACCACTGGCTCGAACTTGCGCCGGCAGCGCAACCGGTGTGCGGCCTGGTGGGTGCGCTCGTAAGCGTGAATGACTTTTCCGCGCGCCCCGCTCGTGTCTTGACGCGGGATGATATCTTGTCCACCGGACAGTATCGGTTTCGATTTATCCCCACGCCGCATGTGCCGCACGGATGGGACGCGGGCGTTCTCTTCGAAGAATCCGAACGCACCTTGTTCTGCTCCGACCTTTTCCACCAATGGGGTCATCGCGAACCGGCAACGGCGGACAGCATCATGCAGCGATGTCGAGACGCTTTATTGGAAGCCGAGGCAGGCCCGTTCGCCAACTACGTGCCGTACACCCACCACACTGGCCGCGTACTCGAAACATTGGCCGAACGTGAACCGAAGACCCTGGCCGCGATGCACGGATCGACCTATTACGGCGACGGAGCACGGGCGCTCCGCGATCTCGCAAACGTAATGCGGGAGGTGCTGGGACCCAAAGCGCAAGAGGGTGAAACAACACCTATCGGAACCATCGCGAACTGACATCGCATCGCTCCATCACCGGCGCGATGCAGCCTGCGCGCGCTCCGCAATTCGCTTCAAATCATCCTGCAATGCCTCGGCCGGGACCTGCGTACCCTCACGCTTGCCAATCTCCGCAAGCGCGAGCTCCGCTTCCAGGCGATCGCGAACCAAACCAAGCCGTGTCGTTTCATTGATCAGGGATTCGAGTTCCTGCCGCGCTTCCATTACATTTCCAGTTACACCCATAATCCGCGCTGCAGCCGTTCGAACGAAGTCTTCTGTCAGCCGGTCTTCATAATGGGCGCGGCGCTTCAACAGCGCCCGGGCGTGCTTCGCATCCAGATTCGCCAAAGCCTCAACAGACCGGGCCATCGCCACGTCGCCGCCTCGTCCTTCTTTCTCGAATTCTGCCGAGGCTTGCCGCGCCAGACCCTCTGCCGCCGCCGCGTTGCCTTCGTCTAAATCCAGCTTCGCGAGCTCAACCTGCGCTTCTGCCACGGCTCCGTTTTCACCTAAGCCGCGGAAGATATCGAGCGCCTCGATATAACGCTGGCGGCCTTCGTCCGACCACGCTTCTTCGCGCAAGATCTTCCCTGAAACCATCAACGCGGTGCGAATCGAAATCGTAAACCCGGCAAACGTGCGAATCGGTGACATCTTTCCCGATCTGCACCTCGCGCTTGAATCGGGCGATTATTTCCGGGCGGCCGCCACATCCGGGCGAATGGTTTTCAATGCTTCTGGCCGGTTTAGATCGATATTCGCAGCTTCATAAACATCCCCCATTCCTCCGCTGCCGATGCATCGCACGATTCTAAAACGTCCCGCGACAACATCGCCGCATTTCAAGCCAGTGAACGTCAATGTCGAACTGGAAACGATGCTGTGCTCGGCTTCGGCGATCAGCGCTTCCGCTTCCAACTCCTCGACGTCTACCACGAGTTCGTGATTGCAATTTCGGGACCAACTCAGCTAGAGCAGACCATCGCCTTCTCTGGCCTACAGGACCGCCATTGGATTGTGCGAAAACCCCGCCGCGCGCGATCTCCGGCCCAAAAGGCCCTGCGTAACTGAGGCGAGCGTCCGTCGCGCTGCATAGTCTGGACCGTTACCTTTCGCCCGTCCTCTATCATGTAGGTTCTGGCGTTTAAGCCCAAACTCCGCTCATGAAAGTCTCCGTCATCATCCCCGCTGCCGGATTAGGAACACGCATGGGACGCAGTGCGCCGGAAAAAGAAGGGATCAGCCGCAAGCAATTCATGCTGCTGAACGGCTCGCCCATCCTTATCCATACAATCCGCAAGTTTGTCAGTTCTCCCTCCGTCTCCGAGATCGTAGTGGCTCTTCGCGCAGACGATCTCGCCTGGGCCGAGGAGCTCTTTCACACTCAGGGCCTCGCGAAAAACGTGCGCACGGTCGAGGGTGGCGAAAGCCGTCAGCAGTCTGTCGAGAACGCGCTCGGCCACGATAAGCGATGACACCAACTCGTCGCCGTTCACGATGCAGTCCGGCCGTTCGTCGAGCGCGAAGTGATCGAAAAAGTCATCCGCGAAGCCGCCAGACCGGCGCCGCCATCGTCGGTATCGTTCCTGTCGATACCGTGAAACAAGTGCATCGCAACAAAGTGCGGGCCACCTTCCGCGCGAGCGTTTGATCCTCACCCAAACCCCGCAAGTATTCAAGCTCGACCTGTTGCGCCAGGCATTCGAAAAGGCTCGCCAGGATCTCTTCATCGGCACGGATGAATCATCCCTTGTCGAGCGCCTCGAGCAGGTCGAGGTTTGCGTCGTGCTCGGCACCGATCGCAATATCAAAATCACCAAGCCAAGCGACATGGATTTAGCTCGGCTCTATCTCTGCTCTGGAAAGTTCAGCTCTCGAGCTTGCTTGATACATGGCGGAATCGGCTTCGCCTCTTACCGCATCGGTCAAGGCTGGGACACACATCGCATTAGAAACCGGCCGGCCGTTAATTCTGGGCGGCGTCGCATTCCATGCGATTTCGGACTGGCCGGTCATTCCGACGCCGATGTTCTCTTTCATGCCGTCACGGACGCCCTGTTGGGCGCTCTCGCCCTCGGCGATATCGGCATGCACTTCCCCGATAGCGCTGAGCAATGGAAGGATGCCGAGAGCCGCCAGTTCCTTCAGCACGCGCTCGAGCTTGCTCGAGCGATGTGGCTATCGAATTAGCGAACGTGGACTCCACAATCATTCTGGAGCGCCCCAAGCTGAAGGATTTTCGCGCGGCATCCGCGAAAGTCTGGCCCGAGCGGTAGCACTGCCTGTCACTTCTGTCAGCGTGAAATTCAAGACCGCCGAGAAGGTCGGTCCGGTCGGCGAGGGCCGCTCCTGTGAAGCGCAAGCCGTCGTCCTGCTGATGAGCATTCGAAAGGCGTTTAAGAACCGCACCAGTAGAGCGGTCAGGAGGTTTATTGTCTAAATCGGCTCTAATCACCGGCATCACCGGCCAAGACGGCTCCTATCTCAGCGAGCTATTGCTCGCGAAAGGCTACACGGTACATGGCTTATTGCGCAGAAGCTCCAGCTTCAACACCTCGCGCATCAACCACATCTATGAAGATCCTCACGAGGCGGGCCGCCGGCTGATACTCCATTACGGCGATCTTACGGACTCCACCGGCCTGCGGCGCGTGATCGAGGCTTCTCGTCCCGACGAGATTTACAACCTCGGCGCTCAGTCGCACGTAAAAGTCTCGTTTGAAAATCCGGAATATACGGCCGATGCGGATGGCATGGGCACGCTGCGACTGCTCGATTGTATCCGCGATCATGTGGAGCACACCGGCCGCCAGGTGCGCTTTTATCAGGCGGGATCGTCCGAAATGTTCGGAGCGGCTAAACCGCCGCAGAGCGAAGCGACGCCTTTTTACCCGCGAAGTCCCTACGCCGTATCAAAAGTCGCCGCGCACTGGTATGCGGTGAATTACCGGGAAGCCTACGATCTCTTCATCACTAATGGAATTCTGTTCAATCACGAATCTCCACGCCGCGGCGAGACCTTCGTCACCAGGAAAATCACTCGCGCAGTGGGCCGCATCAAGGTGGGCCTGCAGGAAAAGCTTTATCTCGGAAATCTCGACGCCCGACGCGACTGGGGATTCGCGGGCGACTACGTCGAAGCCATGTGGCGCATGCTGCAGCACTCCGAGCCGGACGATTTCGTGATCGCGACCGGCGAGTCTTATTCGGTCCGCGAGTTTGTGCACGAGGCATTCTCCTATGCCGGATCTCGATTGGGAGAAGCATGTAGAAATCGATCCCGCATATTTCCGGCCCGACTGAAGTGGATTACTTGCTGGGCGATGCTGCCAAGGCCCGCGAAGCTCTTAGGATGGACGCCCACAACCACCTTCCATCAGCTTGTCCGCATGATGGTCGACGCCGATTTGCGATTGGCCGAAGAAGAGCGGATGATTCACAACAAGAACTGTGTTCCTGCGCTCGTGCCTGGATCCTGAGATGCAGAAAACCAGCAGCATTTTCGTAGCGGGTCACCGCGGCTTGGTGGGCTCCGCGATTGTGCGGCGCCTCCGCCAGGACAGGATTCAGTAATCTGATCCTCCACTCGCGCCAAGAGCTTGATCTGACCTCGCGAGAAGCCGTCGATTCGTTTTTCACCTCCGATCGGCCCGAGTACGTGTTCCTGGCTGCCGCCAAAGTCGGCGGCATTTTGGCGAACACGACTTATCCCGCCGATTTCATCCGCGACAATCTTGTCCATCCAGCTCAATGTAATCGATGCCGCATGGCGCAATGGCGTCAAGAAGCTCGAGTTTCTCGGCTCCTCCTGCATTTATCCCGAAGATCGCGCCTCAGCCCATGAAAGAGGAATATCTCCTTACAGGTGCTCTCGAGCCCACCAACGAGTGGTACGCCATCGCCAAAATTGCCGGCATCAAATTGTGCCAGGCCTATCGTGCGCAGTACGCTTTCAACGCCATTTCTCTGATGCCCACGAATCTCTACGGCCCTGGCGATAACTTCGATCTGCAGAATTCGCACGTCCTGCCCGCGTTGATTCGGAAGTTCCACGAGGCCGATGCCGAACGACGTCCGCAGGTAGTCGATTTGGGGCACCGGCACGCCCGCGCCGGGAGTTTCTCCACGTCGACGATCTGGCCTCCGCCGCAGTGTTCTTGATGCAGCACTATGACCAGCCTGAAATCGTCAATGTGGGAACCGGTGAAGATGTCACGATCGCTGACTTGGCCAAGCTGATCGCCCGATCTGCCGGCTACCACGGCGAATTATCTTCGACACTTCGAAGCCCGACGGCACGCCTCGCAAGCTTCTGGACGTCAGCCGCCTTCATGCGCTCGGCTGGCGTCACTCCATCCCTCTTGAAGACGGAATTCGCTCAACTTACGAATGGTTTTTGAATAACGTCGATTCGGCCCGGCTGGTCACGGCTACGTGAGTTCCGTCTTTCTATTAGTGCTTCGATACATCTTGGCCGCAGCCGCTGTAGCCGCCGCCTATTATTCAGCTCTGCTCGCCGGAGCCTCCTATCTCTTTCAGCAGGACACCGCAACTTCCGTTCCCGCCGCGGTCCATCTCGTCCCTTATAACTCCGCCTATCTAGCCAGACTTGCACGTTGGCAGCCCACCGACCGAATGCCTTTGCTTCATCGCGCCGTCACCGTGAACCCATTCGATGTCGATTCCTGGATGCAGCTTGGCATGACCGCGGAAATGCAGCAGCACGATATGGCCTCTGCCGAGCGCTACTACCTCCAAGCCGCCGCCATCGATCGCATGTTCTTACCCAAATGGACTCTCACCAACTTCTATTTCCGCCGGCAACAACCCTCCCAATTCTTCCGCTGGGCGAAAGCGACATTGGCCATAACGCCCTATTTGCCCGACCCGGTTTTCGACCAGATGTGGCTGATCGGCCAAGACGCAAACCGAATCGCGGCAGCCATTCCCGATCGCCCCTTCATTCTGCTTTTCTACGCTTCCTTTCTCTCCAAAACGAATCGCTACGAACAAATCGCGCCCATTGTCCAGCGCTTGATAACGGCAGCCGGCAACTCTAGTCCTTCCGCTAACGGCCGCGACGCCATTATCGGACCCGTCGAGGATCGTCTGCTCGCCTCCGGCTATTTGCACGCCGCCCTTCAAATCTGGACCAGCATGAACCAGGGCGGATGGATCAGCCTGCCTGTTCCCACACCGGCCAGTCCACTGACGAATGGCGATTTCCACGCTCCTTTTTCCCTCACGGATTCGATTGGATGCCTCTCGCGGCGCCCGGCGTAACCATCGAGCAGTTAGCGGATCGAGAACAACTGCGCCTGACGCTTTCCGGCATGGAGCCCGACCACTGCTCTCTCCTGCAGCAATACCTCCCGCTTCAGCCGAATCGTTCTTATCGCTTTGAATGGCATGCCGAGACGCAGGGACTCGAAACTCCTACTGGCCTCTCCTGGCACTTATATGGGCGTGGTTCAGAACCGCGACCGTCAGCGAGTGATTTACTCTCTTCTCAACAGACCTGGAACTTTACTTCAGGTGACGGGCAGCTGTTCCGCCTGGTGCTCGAGTATTCACGGCCGCTTGGAAGTACGCTCGCAAACGGCACTGTGCGTCTGCGCGCCCTATCTCTTCACCAACAGCCATGAGACCATTGGCCGCCGTCTTCGGCAACGCCTGGGGACAGTTCTTCCTCGAGCGAAGCGCATTGCTGACCCAACATCTTCAAGGGATCGGCTCAGGCGGCAATGTCTGTTCGAGCGGTGAGGCGGCGGTCCTCTCCAAATTGAAAGCCGCATCGCAACATCCGCTTTGCATATTTGACGTCGGCGCAAACAAAGGTCAGTTCCTTACGCTTGCGTGCAATGCTTTCGGCACCCGTGAGTTTCATCTGCACGCCTTCGAGCCCAGCGCTTTCACCTACACGGAACTTTGCCGAGCCGCGGCACATTATCAACGAGTAACCCTGAATAACTCCGCTCTGGGATCGCACGCTGGCGAGGCAGATCTGTTCTACGACGCTCCTGGTTCCGCGCAAGCTTCGCTGACCAAAAGAGACTTGTCGAGGTTTGGCGTCGAAGTGCGATTATCCGAGAAGGTTCGAACCGAGACGCTGGATGCCTATTGCAGCGATCGCCAAATCGAGCGAATCGATCTGCTCAAAATTGACGTCGAGGGCCATGAATTAGACGTCCTACGGGGTGGCGAAGGGATGTTTGACAAAAACGCCATCCGCATGGTCACCTTTGAATTCGGAGGCTGCAACATCGACACACGAACCTTTCTTCGCGACTTCTTCTATTTCTTTTCCCGCCACAAGATGCGCATAGCCAGAATCACCCCCTCCGGCTATTTCCGCGAACTTCCCTCTTACAGAGAAGTTTTCGAGCAATTCCGTACCACAAACTTTGTATGCTATCCTTCCGTTCCCGAAAGGCGCCCATAGCTCTGTGCCGTTGTGCCCTACTTGCGGCAGCGTAAACGTCCGGCGTTCGCACAGGAGTTCAACCTTTGATTTCCTGAAGCGCTGGCGAGGATTGCTGCGTTACCGCTGCCGCGATTGCCGCCGCGTTTTTTACCAACCGCTCTCCGCCGCCGATGCCGTGCCGGAGAAACATGCGCGTCGCCGAAAAGCGCCTCCCCAGAGCAAGATCAGGCGCCGTCTTACCGAGCTCTTCCTGTTCCTCGGTATGCTGATCCTCTTCTACGTTGTCTTGAAGTTCTTCTTCTATCGCGCGTAGCTTACCGGACCGTCGCGGACGCGAATTCTTCGTAGGGGCCCACGAAATCCTGGATCTTTCCCTCTTCGAAATACCAGATCCGCGTTGCCACTTCATCCACCAGGTCCTCGTCGTGCGTCACCAAAATAACTGTGCCATCGAACCTTTGCAGCGCGATATTCAAAGCGTTAATGGACTCCAGGTCTAGATGGTTCGTCGGCTCGTCGAACACCAGAAAGTTGGGCTTCTGCAACATCAGCTTGCAAAATGTGAGCCGTGCCGCTTCACCGCCTGAAAGGGCGTCCGTCGGCTTCAACCCTTCCTCGCCGCTAAACAACATCTGCCCCAGCAAACCGCGAATTTCCTCTTTCGACGCCTGCGGGTCCCAATCGTGCAGCCAATCCGCCACGGTTGTCCCATTACGAATGCTGTTGCGGTGATCCTGGGCGAAATATCCCACCTGAACTTCATGCCCCCAGTTCACAGTTCCAGAATCCAACCCGACATCCCGATCGTCACGCCCGGCGCATTCCCCAGCAGAGCCTTCAACAAGGTCGTCTTCCCAACCCCGTTCCGTCCCATCAAGGCCACTTTCTCGCCGCGCTGCACAGAGGCCGAGAAGTCTTTCACCACTTCTACGTCGCCATACCCCTTCGAGACCGCTTTGAATTCCAGCGCGTGGCGCCCCGAAGGACGCTTCATCTCGAATCGTATGTACGGCCGCTGTATGTTCGACCGCGCTAGCTCCGTCGTCTGCAGGCGCTCCACTTCTTTCTTTCGCGAAGTCACCTGGCTCGCGCGCGTCCCCGCCGAAAACCGCGCAATGAATTCGTTCAATTGTGCAATCTTCTTTTCGCGCTGCGCGTTCTCCGATTCGATGCGCGAGCGAATCTGCGTCTTTTGCAGAATCATGTCGTCGTACCCGCCCGGATAGGTGATGATCGTCTGATAGTCGATATCCGCGGTATGGGTGCTGACGCTATTCAGGAAGTGACGATCGTGCGAAATCACCACCAGCGTGCCATCGTAGCGCGTCAGAAAATTCTGCAGCCAGTGAATCGATTCCAGATCGAGAGAGTTCGTCGGCTCATCGAGCAGCAGCGCTTGGGGATGCCCGAAAAGCGCTTGGGCTAAAAGCACCCGCACCTTCTGCCCACCTTGCAATTCGCCCATCCTCCGATTGTGAATGGCCTCCGGAATATCCAGTCCGTCCAGCAACACCGCCGCGTCACTCTCCGCCGAATAACCGTCTTCCTCGGAAACGATCCCTTCCAGCTCGCCCAGCCGCATCCCGTCTTCGTCGGTCAAATCCGCCTTCGCGTAAAGCGTCTCCCGTTCTTCGAGCGCCTTCCATAGCGGCATGTTGCCCATGACTACTGTTTCGACAGCGCGATACTTGTCGAATGCAGACTGGTCCTGCCGCAGAATCCCGATCTTTTTCGGACGCACCACTATGCCTTTTTGCGGATCGAGTTCCCCCGACAGCAGTTTCATAAATGTCGATTTGCCGGCGCCGTTCGGTCCCGTCAAACCGTAGCGCCGCGCAGGCAAAAACGCCGTGCTCACATCCTCGAAAAGGATCTTGCCGCCGTAGCGCATACTCACATTGCTGACTGAAATCATGGGGAGAAAACAGGCGGGAAATTCCAGTCTACCGCACGTACAGCGAAACCATGACCGTCAGGGGAATGGCCGCGACGAATCTGCGCTAATCGGACTGCTCGGCTCTTATTTGCCCGCGGTCCGTCTACTCCGTCGCCGCACGAACGCGCCTACCAGCAGAAAGCCGCCACCCAGCAGCCCGAGCGAAGCAGGCTCCGGTACGGCCGTCTGTAGATGGATGACCATGTCGTTGTAGTCTAAATCGCTACCCGGGATAGCGCCATCTTCCGCGCCGATGTAGAAACTCGACGTAGATTGCTGAAAAATCGCAAAGTGCTGTGTCGCGTCACCGGGAGCATTCAGAGTGTCGTTCATGAAATAGGAGAAAGTCTGCCCGCCGGGCTGAGCGTTTACCAATTCAAAGCCATACCCATCGCCCGTCGGAATGCTCAGAACCGCCGAAGTCATACTAGGCGCTCCCGCATTGAAAAGAAATGTGCGACTAGCCAGGTTCGGCACTCCGGAACTGCTTGTGAGGTAATAATACAAGCTGTCGAGGCCACCGCCGCCTATCCCTTTTTGACTAGTTATCGAAACTAGCAGAGTGGTCACCCCAGCGCCGCTGGTATTCCCGGTGAAATACATATTTGCTGGCGCCGCTCCGCCATTGCTGTAATACTGAGGCGTGCCGACGGGACCTCCAGGAAGCGTGCAGTTACCGCCCCCGGCCAAACACCACCCGACATTACCAGTGGACGGTGCTGGATAATCGCCAGAGGAGTTGTTCCAATAAGCGCCCCCGTAGGTCGGCGAAGCGGCAGTGCCCAGCGTACCAGTCCAGGCTGTCAATGTGCCGCCAATTACTGTATCGGCATTGACCGCCAACCCCCCAGTCATAAAAAGTGCGAGACCCATCAGCAAAGACATGCTAAATCGCAAACTCATTCCATTCCTCCCAAACCACCGATCTTTAATTAGATTAAACCGTCCCGGAATAGAAGCAATAGGCCGCAAGTACTAAGATGGGCTGAAAATCCAGCTACATGGCCCGATTGTTAAATATTAGTACTAGTACTGTCCGTCCCGCAGCGCTGGTGAACTTCCTCGTTCCCAATGCGCATGAGACCCGAAGGTGTCCGCATAAACTCTGGTAAAAATCGCGCCGAAAAAGAAAATTTGCGCCGAATAGTACACCCAAACCACCAGCGCCACCAGCGACCCCGCCGCGCCATAAGTGGACCCAACCCCCACAGTGACCAGATACAACGCAAGCAGCGTCTTCCCGATACTGAATAGAAGGGCCGTAGTTACTGCGCCGATCCCCACATCGCGCCAGCGTATTCGCACATCAGGTATGTATTTGAAGATCAGTCCGAAAAAAATTGCAATTGCAATTAAAGAAACAATGAAACTCGCGACATCCCCAATAACTGCCGCATGAAACGGCACAACTCCGTTGAAAAACTTCTCTGCAATGGTGAGGCCCGCGCTCGCGATCAAAGAAACGAGAAGCAGAAATCCCAGCGCGAGAACCATCCCGAACGACACCAACCGCTGCCAGATCATGTCACGCCACCCCGAGGATTCCCGCGGCGTCGCGCCCCAGATGATGTTTAAAGAGTTTTGTAGCTGAATGAATACGCCCGAGGCTCCGAACAGCAGTGTGATTATCCCGATGCACGTGGCCAACACTCCCGTCCGCCCGCGCCGCGCGTCGCCGATTAACATTCGCACTGTTTCCGCACCCGAATACCCGGCCAAATCCCGCACTTGTCGCAGTAAGTCTTGCTCCGCCGTCGTACGATTGAACACCAGACCGCAGATTGCTACCATCAGAATCAGAAGGGGAGCTATCGAGAGCAAGGTGTAATACGCCAAGGCCGCTCCCAACTGCGGAGCGTTGTAGGCGCTCCATTTCGAGCCTGCAGTTCGCAACAGACCAATCAGTGCCTTTTGCGTCATCGTTTCACCTTCGCATGGACTTATCGCGGCCGCCGGTCTGTGTGTAACAAGCTGGATTGTACTTGCGTCCAGAAATTGGCACTCGACAAGGATCCTCCGCAAAATGCCCCACCAAAGATGAAGGATCTTATATTTGTTGGCCGTCCGTTTTCATTTCTTGTCCTCTCGTTATCACTGGCTGTGACTGGCGCGCGTGCGCAGGATTTTACCGGCAAAACGGTTACGACCGTTCAATACCAGCCTGCCGTCCAGCCGCTCGATTCCCGCGATCTTCAAACCATGCAGCTCGTTCAACCGGGTCAGCCATTGGACCCGCATCAGGTCGCCGGCACTATCGACCGCCTCTTCGCCAGCGGCATGTACGACGACATCCAGGTCGACGCGGAACCCACCGCAAGCGGAGTTTCAGTGACATTTATCACCCGCCCAAAGCGATTCATCGGACACGTGGGCGCGCAAGGCAAAATCAAACCTCCGCCCAGCCGCGCTGTCATCATCAGCGATGCGCAGCTGCCGCTCGGCGCACCCTTCGATGAAGACACGCTCGCTACAGCCAAGAAGGCCATCGAACAGGAATTGCGCCAAAACGGGCTATACCAGGCGCAAGTCGGCGTCGCTACCATCGAAGACCCCGACACTCACGACGTCACTGTCAGATTCCTGGTGGACGCCGGCAAGCGCGCCAGGTATGAAATGCCGGCCATTGCCGGCGATACAAAACTCCCTAACGAGACCATTGTCCGCGCGACCGGCTGGCGCATTCCGCTAATTCACCGATGGCGCCAGGTGACCGATGCCCTCACCGACAAAGGCGTCGAAGGCATTCAAAAGAAATACGCGAAAATCGATCGTCTGACCGCGTCCGTAGATCTTACGTCGGTTGACTACGATGCCGCTACCGGACGCGCCAAGGCCTCGCTCGCCATCAATGCCGGACCGAAAGTCACTATCAAAGCTTTGGAGGCCAAGGTCTCAAAAGGAAAATTGCGCGAGTTTGTGCCGGTCTACCAGGAAGGCTCCGTCGATAACGATCTGCTGACTGAAGGCGCGCGTAACCTCCACGACTATTTTCAATCGAGAGGCTATCCCGATGTCGATGTCACCTTTGATCGCAAAGCTCCCGCGAACGATCAGGAAGTTATCGATTACTACATCACCACCGGCCCTCGCCGCCGCCTGGTGAATGTCGCCATCGTCGGCAATAAATACTTCGCTCCCGACACGCTCCGCGAGCGCATGTTCCTGCGCAAGAATTCTCTCATTCTGCGATATGGGCGCTACAGCGAGAGTTTCCGGACCAAGGACGCCGAAGCGCTGGAAAGCTTGTATCAGGCCAATGGCTTTCGTGAGGTGAAGGTCGCCTCGACCGTTGAAACCAATTACAAAGGAAAGCCCGACGATATCGCGGTCACCTTCCACATCAATGCGGGAAGACAGTGGCGAGTCGGCAACCTGGAGATCCAAGGCGCTACCCGCCTGGACATCTCTCCTGTCCGCAGCCAATTAACTTCAGCCGTAGGCCAGCCTTTCGCGGATGTCAACGTTGCATCGGACCGCAACCGTCTGCTCGACTATTACTATTCAAACGGTTTTCTGGCGGCTGCCTTTACTTACACTGTTACTCCAGGTTCTGAACCGGAAACCGTAGACCTGACTTACAACATTACAGAGGGTCCTCGCGAGTTTGTCAGAAGCGTTGTCATTTCCGGTCTTTATCGCACCCATCCTTCCTTGGTGCAGAGAACTATTAACGTTCAACAGGGCGAGCCCGTATCCATGGTCAAGATCAACGATGTAGCCCGTCAACTTACCGATCTCGGCATATTTGCAAATGTAAGCACCGCCCTCCAGGACCCCGACGGCACGAATCGCTATAAGTACGTTCTTTACGATTTCGATGAAGCGGCCCGTTACTCGTTCAACGTTGGATTTGGACTGGAGGTTGGCCAATTCGGCGGCACGACGAACAATTTAGAGCAGGCCGGCGGGGCCAAAGGCGTTTCTCCCATCGTTTCGTTCGCGGTTAATCGCCTGAACTTCCTCGGCATCGGCCAAACTATATCGCTGCAAACGCGCTATTCGACTCTAGAGCAGCGAGAGTCGCTCAACTACATCATTCCGCGATTTCTCGGCTCTTTGAACCGCACCGCTACCTTTTCTATCCTGTACGACACCACCCAGGATGTGCAGACCTTCTCGGCCCGGCGCGAGGAAGCTTCCGTTCAAACATCGCAAAGGTTCAACCGCGCATCCACGCTTTTGCTGCGCTTCGCCTACCGCCGCGTCAGTACCGCCAATATCAACATCCCGTCCCTGCTGATACCTCAGTTCTTGCAACCTGTGCGCATCGGCATTGCGTCCGCCAGTTACATCCAGGATCACCGCGATAATCCTGCCGACGCTCACCGTGGATTTTGGAATACTGTGGATGGCGGCCTCGCGGGAAGCTTCTTCGGATCGCAGCGCAACTTCATGCGAGTGCTCGCCCGTAACGCCACCTACACGTCTATCGGCAGGAATATGGTGTTCGCGCGCCAAACGCAGATCGGCGCTATCATTCCTTTCAATGTAGCCGCCGGCGTCACCGCCTTTGACGCCATTCCATTGCCCGAGCGCTTCTTCGGCGGCGGTGGCGTCTCCATGCGCGGCTTCGGCGATAATCAGGCCGGACCTCGCGATATCGGAACGCTGAACGAGCTTCCAGGCGTCGCGACCAACACCCCCACCGGTTTCCCCATCGGCGGCAACGCTCTTTTCTTCAATACCTTCGAGCTGCGTTTCCCGCTGCTTTACCCCAATCTCAGCGGGGTCGTGTTCCACGACATGGGCAATATCTACACCAGCTTTAGCGATATGTCCCTGCGTTTCCACCAAAACGGCGATCAGGATTTTAACTACGCCGTTCAGGCCGCGGGTTTCGGCATACGCTACAAAACTCCGCTCGGTCCCGTGCGTGTCGACCTTGCGTACGCGCTGAATCCAGCCCGCTATATGGGCTTTAACAGGAACGAAACCATACAGCAATTGTTGACTTGCGGTCCCGGACAGATTGGCGTTACGGCGAATTGCACCAGCACTCCACAGCAGCTGAGTCACTTCCAATTCTTCTTCTCCATCGGGCAGGCTTTCTAATGCGCTGTCGTGTCGTCGCGCTTCTATTGCTGGCCCACTTCTTAGCATTAGCTGTCATCATCGACCGCATCGCCATCGTCGTCGGTAATTCGATCGTCAAAGACAGCGACATCGACCGCGACCTTCGTGCCACCAGTTTTCTAAACGGCGACGCTCTCAATCTCAACGCCGCCGCGCGAAAGCAAGCCGCCAATCGTTTGATCGACCAGGTATTCATTCGCCGTGAGATTCGGCTCGGCGACTATCCCGTTGCAACCCTGCAGGATGCCGACAAGCAGCTTGAAAAACTGAAAAGCCAACGATTCAAGACCGAAGCCGCCTTTCAACAAGCCTTGCGCAGATACGGTCTGACGGAGCTCGATCTCCGCACTCAATTCGAGTGGCAATTGACAGTGCTCAAGTTCATCGATATCCGCTTCAAACCGGCCGTGCTCGTGACCGACGACGAAATTGAGAAGTATTATCGCGACCACGCGGCCGCACTGCGCCGAGCTTATCCGGGCAAATCCTCGCTCGACGATCTTCGCGCGCAGATTGAACAAATCCTGAACGGCGAAAAAGTCAACCAACAGTTCTTCGCCTGGCTCGACGAACAGCGCAAGGACGCCAAAATTCAATTTCGTGAGGAGAGCCTCGCATGACCAAACGAAAAAAGAAAATCTTGCTTACCATCGCCGCCTCATTGGTGGGATTGGTGCTGGTGCTCGTCATCGCCTCCATCCTGATACTGCGCAGCGCCTGGTTCGCCAACTATGTCCGCGAAAAGATTATTGCAACTACCGAAGAATCCACCGGCGGCGTCGTCGAGCTCGGGTCCTTTCAGTTCGATTGGACCCACTTGACAGTCCGCATTCGCAATTTCGTCCTGCACGGGACGGAACCCCGCGGCGCAGATCCATTGGTCCGCGTCCCGCTGCTCGAAGTTCACCTGAAGCTGCTTGCAGGATTGAAACAAGCCGTCGATCTTCAATACGTCGGCATACAACAGCCGCAAGTGAACTTTATGGTTTTTCCCAATGGCACGACCAACGTTCCGCAGCCGAAAATTAAAACCCAGCCCAGCGATAAGTCCGGACTTGAAACGGTTGTGAATCTCGCCATCCATCAATTCCAGATTCAGAATGGCCTGATCGAAATGTCCGACCGGAACATGAACTTCAGCGCCCGCGGCGAGAACCTTCGCATACTCTTGAACTACAATCTCGTCACCCCAAGTTATCAGGGCAACCTGTGGATCGATCCGCTGCTCTTGACTTCAGGGAATAAGCCGCCGATCCAGGTTCACGTGAATCTGCCGGTCACCATCGAAAAGGACGCCGTAAAGCTGGCGGATGCCAAACTCACAACCGATCAATCGCAAATTGTCCTGAGCGGCTCAATTCAGAATATGAACGCGCCGGTCATTTCCGCGCAGCTCCACGCCAACCTATCTCTGCCTGAAATCCAGCGCAGCGTCGACCTGCCTATAAATGCGAACGCGAAAGGCGCGCCGAAGGTGCTCACTGCCGAATTGAACGCGCGCATGGACGAAAAGAACAGCACCATCCAAATTCAAACCGCGCACCTGGGATTGGGGCAAACCATCTTCCAAGCGTCCGGCACGATGGACCCGTCCAAGAACGGATCGGTTCAGTTCAACGCAAATCTTGCGTTGGGCGAGTTAAGCCGGCTCTTGGACATTTCCTCTTTACAGGCAAGCGGTGTATTGCAAGCCAATGGAAATGGAAAATTGGACGCGCAAAATAACTATTCCGTCGACGGCACGCTGAATTCTCGCGATCTGTCCATTCGCAGCGGGACCACTCGCGTTTCTAACGTGAGCCTCTATTCGCCTTTTCATGCGGATCCTTATCTGATCAGCCTCGACGGTCTAAAGTTAAATGCGTTCGGCGGCGGACTGGCGGCGAAAATCTTCGTCGAAAAAATGCAGCGCGTAAGCGTAGAGGGCAATCTGCGCAACCTGTCGCTCCCGGTACTCGCTAACGCATTTACCGGAAAACATCTGGCGTATGACGGCGCCATCGACGGCTCCCTCAAAGCGCAAGGCGACCTGAACGCAAAGGGTACGACGGGTTTCTCTGCCGAAGCGAGATTAGCGATTGTTCCAGGGCGGCGCGGCGTGCCCGTCAGCGGCCGCCTCAATGCCAACTACATTGGCCGCACCGGCGTAGTGGATCTCGCGAACTCCTATTTGGCCCTGCCGAATTCCCGCATTGACATTTCCGGTTCGCTGAATCGGCGCATCGACGTGAATTTGACCTCCCGCAATTTAAACGACTTTTTGCCCGCCGCGAATTTCGCATCCACCAAGCCTGCCACTTCGCTGCCGGTTTCCTTGCAGGGCGGCACTGCGGCTATTCAAGCGCAGGTTACGGGCAATCTTTCCGCGCCTCACATAACCAGCCACATCGCCATCGACCGATTCGCCATCGAGCAGCGCCACTTCGATCGCTTTGCGGCAGACCTGGCAGCCTCGCCATCGGGCGCTGTTGTCCAAAACGGTCTGCTGACGCGCAGCACTCTTCAGACCACCTTCGACGCTTCCATCGGCCTTCGCAACTGGACTCCGGTCCCGCGTTCCCCGCTCACCGCCAATGTCTCCATGCGTAACGGCGATTTAGCCGACCTGCTGAGCCTTGCCGGTGAATCCTCAATTCCCGCCACGGGAAATTTGAGCGCCGACGTGCACATCAACGGCGCCTACGGAGACCCGCTCGGCGGCGCTACTTTGCAAGTCGTGCACGGCAGCGCTTATGATCAGCCGTTTGACCGGCTCTATGCCAACGTCAACCTTGCGGATCAGCTCATCACCTTGTCCACTCTCGAGCTCGACGCTGCCGGCGGCCGCATCAATGTGAATGGTACTTTTCAACATCCGCGAGATAGCTTCACCGCCGGCCATGCCCAATTCCACGTAGCTACTTCGAACGTCCAGCTTGCAAATATAACGCCCTTACGGCGCAAGAACGCCGGAGTTGCCGGAGTCGTTCAGTTGAAGGCCGATGCAGCGGCCGACCTGCGCGAAGTGAACAAGCAATCGCAAGTGACCGTCTCAAACATCAGCGCTGATTTATCGGCCCGCGGCCTCCGCGTCCAGAATCAAGACGCCGGCGACCTCACCGCAACCGCGCGCACCACCAATGGAAATGTGAACTATAACCTCACCTCAGATTTTGCCGGCTCGAATATCCGCGTCAACGGTCACACTTCGCTTACTAGCGATTACGCGACCACAGCCGACGCTTCCATTCAGAACCTATCCGTCGAAAAGACGCTTCGCATCACAGGCGAGAGCGATATCCCAGCCCGCGGCAATCTGTCCGCAAATGCGCACGTCGCCGGAACCATGAAAGCTCCCAATGCGGATCTGACCTTCACGCTCGCCCGCGCAAACGTTTACCAGGAACCTATCAATCGCCTGCAAGGATCCTTGCACTATTCCGACACGCTCGTCGACATCCCTTCTGTCGAGCTCGACGCGCCCGCCGGCAGCCTGACTCTCACCGGCTCGTTCAATCATCCGGCAAACGATCTGAACGCGGGTTCACTCAAACTAAAGGTGACCAGCAGCGATATCCAGGTCGCGAAAATCGAGCACGTGCAGCAGCAGAAGCCTGGTGTCGCGGGCACGCTGCACCTCGCCGCTGATCTTTCCGCCAACTTGCGCCAGCAGAACGGCAGTCGCGCCGTCCTCATCTCAAACCTCAACGCCGACGTTTCTGCCAACGCGATGCGAATGAACAGCCGCAATCTCGGCGCTGCAACTTTCAGCGCCCGAACCGCCGGCTCGAATCTCAACTTCCATCTCGATTCCGATATTGCGCAAAGCCAAATTCACGCCTCCGGCCAATCGCAGCTTACCGGCGATTATCCGGTAAACGCCAGTCTCACCTTCTCAAACATCAGGTATTCGAATATCGCGCCCTTTATCTCGTCGGAGCCTTCCGTTAAACCAGCCTTCGACGCCCTCGTAGAAGGCCAAGCTTCGGTGAACGGTCCAGTGTTGAAGACCAGCGAGCTAAACGCCAAGCTGCAACTAAATCGGCTGGAATTTCAAACGCAGCCGCAGATGTCTCCAACCGGAACTCCTCCCGGGAAGAAAGTGCAGTTTCAGAATGACGGGCCCATCGTCGTTGCCTCAATCATTCCGTCGTACAGGTGCAACAGCTAAGCATTTCAGGTCCGGGCACCAGCATCAAGGCTTCCGGTTCAGTCAATCTCAAGAACGCATCCGCGCCTCTCGGCCTCAATCTGAACGCCAACGCGAACCTGGGCGTGCTTCAGGATATCGACCGCGATTTCTATTCTTCCGGTACCATTGCGGTAAACGCCACGGTTCACGGCAGCTTCACCGAGCCGCTCGTCAATGGAAGAATCGAGCTGAAGAACGCGAACGTAAATTATGCGGATGCGCCGAATGGTCTGTCCAATGGAAACGGCGTCATCCTTCTGAATGGTAGAAACGCGAGCATCCAAAATCTCACCGGCGAGAGCGGCGGCGGAAAAATTGTCGCGACGGGGTTTGTGGGTTTATGGCGCATCGGCACTAAATTATAATTTACGCGCGACCGCAACCAGTGTTCGCACTCGCTATTCCGGCGTCAGCGTAACTTCAACCGCTTCCGTGCGGCTGACCGGAAACACGAATCGCTCCTTGCTCGCAGGCAACGTCACCGTCGAGCGCATTGCGTACGGCTCTACTGCCGACACCGGCACTCTTCTCTCCAGCGTCTCGGCAACGCCGCCCTCAACCGAATCGGCGCCGTCCGGTATCCTCGCCGGCATGCGATTGGACATCCATATACTCACTGATCCGGATCTCCGTGTCGTTACCACTTACGCTAACCGGCTCGCAATTTTGGGGAATCTGACCGTGCGTGGTACCGCCGCCAATCCGGGGATGGTGGGCCGTCTCACCGTCACCGATGGCCAACTTGTCTTCTTCGGCAATACCTACACCGTCAATACCGGCACCGTCAATTTCTATAACCCGAATGCAATCGATCCCGTCTTAAACGTCTCGCTTGAAACTATTGCGCAAAGCGTGGATGTAACTATCGGTGTCTCTGGTCCTATGAACGATCTCAAGTTGACTTACCGCTCCGATCCTCCACTCACCTTTCAGCAGATCGTTGCATTACTGGCAACTAATACAACGCCTTCCGACCCCACAATCGCCGCTCATCAACCGACGCCGCCTCAGCAGTCCGTCAGCCAAATGGGTGAATCCGCGGTGCTGGGCGAAGCTGTTGCCAATCCGCTTGCCAGCCGCGTTCAGCGGGTATTCGGCTTAACCCAGTTCAAAATCGACCCCTCTCTGCAGGGAAGTAATGGCCAGCCAGGGGCCCGTGTTACTTTACAACAAAAGATTGCGAGTAACATCACTTTCACTTATATCACTGACGTAACTCAGACTAACTCCGAGATTGTGCGCGTTGAATGGGCGTTCACACCGAAGTTATCCGCTGTTGCATTGCGCGATTTCAACGGCAACGTCAGTCTTGAGTTCTTTTATAATTTCAAAGTTCGATAGCGAGCGCATTCGCCAGAATGAAAATTGTCTTTTTTGGCCTTTCCGTCAGCTCCGCGTGGGGAAACGGCCACGCCACGCTCCTGAGAGGACTCTTTCGTGCGCTGAACAGCCAAGACCATGAAGTCCACTTCTTCGAAAGAGACACCCCTTATTACGCAGCCCACCGCGATGCCGCATCTCTGCCCTTTGCGCACCTGCATCTCTATTCCGATTGGACAGAAAATCTCAGCCGCGCGAAGCAGCAGCTCGCCGGTGCGGATGTAGGCATAGTTACTTCTTACTGCCCGGATGGCATCGCAGCTTGTGATCTGGTCCTGAATTCCGGACTCCCCCGCACCGTGTTCTATGACATGGATACGCCTGTCACCTTGAGCCGGTTGGACCGAGGCGAAGCAGTTGCCTATATTCCGAAAGAAGGTTTGGGATCGTTCGATCTGGTCTTGAGCTATACCGGCGGCCAAGCCCTCGATCTTCTGCGTGACAGGCTTTCCGCGCAGTGCGTTTCCACCTTGTACGGCTGGGTTGATCCTGAGATTTACCATCGCATCGACATTTCCGATAAGTTTCACGCCGACCTATCTTACCTCGGAACGTATTCGGCCGATCGCCAGGCTGCGCTCGAGGAGCTGTTCATTACTCCCGCTCGCCAGTTGAGAGATCACAGCTTCATCCTCGCCGGAGCAATGTATCCGATCGCCCGAAACCTGGCCTTCGAATATCCGGTACTTTGACCATGTATCGCCCCCGGAACACTGCTCCTTCTATTCATCGTCGCCACTCACTCTGAACGTCACGCGGGGGTCGATGGCATCGCTGGGCTACTGTCCGTCTGGCCGCTTGTTTGAAGCTGCGGCGTGCGGCACTGCTGTTCTTAGCGATTGGTGGCCCGGATTAGACACATTCTTCGAGCCGCAGAATGAGATTCTGATTGCGACGTCGAGCGCCGAGGCCCTATCGGCAATAACCAAAGATCGGGGCGAGCTCGCGGAAATCGGTTGCCGCGCGAAAGAACGGGCTTTAGACTGCCACACTGCCTCGATCCGCGCGCTCCGCCTCATCGACTTGATCGAAAACCCCGCTTCAGAACCACGATCGTCACGGACTGGATTGCAGGAACCAGGGCCACCACCAGAGGAGCTCACCTATGTGGGGAATCATCCCAGCAGCTGGCATCGGTAGCCGCATTCAGCCGTTAGCTTTTTCTAAAGAATTGTTGCCCGTCGGTAGCTACATCAGCGGCTCCACGGAACGCCCCCGCGCCGTCAGCGAATATCTGATTGAGCGCATGGTCAATGCAGGTGTCGACAAGATCTGCTTCGTGATCTCGCCGGGCAAATCGGACATCATGGATTATTTCGGAGGCCATGTACTCTCCGCAACCGTCTTCTATGCCGTCCAACCTCGTCCCGCTGGATTGTGCGACGCTATTTTCCGCGCTCTTCCTTTGATCTCCCGCGAGGAACATGTCTGCATCGGCCTTCCGGACACCATCTGGTTCCCAAACACAGCCCTTGCAAATCTTCCCGATGGAATTCTCTCGCTGCTGCTCTTTCCTGTCCAGCATCCCGAAAGATTCGATGCCGTTCTCACCGGCGACCGCAAGCAAGTTATCGAAGTGCAGGTAAAAGATCCCCAAGCCTTGACCAACTGGATTTGGGGCGCGGTAAAAATGCCTGGCTCCGTTCTCAATGAACTCTATGTTCTCTGGACTGAGCGGCAAGATGAGTACCTGGGCACTCTGATCAATGAATATCTGGCTCGCGGCGGCCGCGCGTGCGGCTTGAAAGACGGCGAATCGTATGTCGATGTCGGCACTCTCAACGGCTATCGGGAAGCCTTGCATCTCCTTGACGCAAATTGCGCGGGGAATGACTTAGACCGAACTTCTCTGTAGCATCGCGCCATAGAGATCCAGGTACTCCTTCGCCATCCGGCAGGCATCGAAACGCGTCCGGGCACTCGAGCGGCATGTCTCCGCCGAAATCTCATCGACGCGCGCCACCGCTTTCAACATTTCTTCTTCGGAATCGACAATGAACCCCGTTCGCCGGTCCTCGATCACTTCCGGCAGCGCGCCCGCCCGATAAGCCACGACCGGCGTTCCTGAACCGATCGCCTCCATCGCCACCAGAGAACTTGTTTCCGCAACGAGGTTCGGCAGCAACAGGCATTTGGCGTTTGCGAATAGATCGATCTTTTGCTCAACGCCCACCGGACCGGCGTATCGACGCTGCTCATCGAGCAACGGCTCAACTTGTTCTGAAAAGTATTTCTGATGATCGTAAAACGGGTGAACAGGACCGGCAACCACCATGGGAATATCCAGCCGGTGCGCGATTCGCAGTGCGATATGAACGCCCTTTTCGGGACATATCCGGCCAATCCATAACAGGAAGGTCCGCGTCCCTGTTGCCGCGGAATACCGCTCGACATCAATGCCGTTTCGCACCACAGGCAGCTTCCGACCGTCCGGTGCCGAATCCGCCTGCGCCTGCGAAACACAGTTCAGTTCAACATCCGGTAAATTGAAAATCGACTTCGGATACCACTCCAACGGCAGGTGAAGCGTAGCCAGTTTCTGAACTCTCGCTTCCGGCAAGTACGCGTAAAAATCCATACCATGAAAATGAATCAGGTCAATCGAGCGCCCTCGCAACGCTTCCTGAATGCAGCCGAAATGAACCCGTTGCGCGCTTGCACGGACAGCATCCGTGATCTGACCATCGAAAGCGGGTGTTTCAATCAGCTCGCCACTTACCCGCGAGCCCTGCGCGGCCACAACAATCGAGTGATGACCGCGCCGCGCCAATTCTCGCTCAACCAGAAACAGGATTTGTTCCGCGCCCCCGCCTGAATCCGGCCCAACGGCGAACAAAGGATATGCGACGCTCAGAATCGTCACGCGACAGCCAAGTAGTGTATCGCGGGTGCGATCTACGTTTGAGCCTCCGTGCTATTCCGGCTTTGCCGGATGACCGTTCGCGTCGACGGCAATTTCTCTCTTTCGCCCGCCTTTTGAAACCACAGCTTCGTACGAGACGTTGCTGCCCCTCGTCACCGATTCAACCGAGAGAATGCCGGCGCCCGAAGCTCGCCTCTTTAAACCCGCCATTGCGGGCGGCGGAACGCTTGCAAGATCAATCTGCTGTTCTATCTCGATTACCGCGCCAGACTCATCGAGTAATACATCTCTATTTTTCCCGGCAATTCGAGTCTCTACCTCAAACCGCGTCTTTCCATCCTCGATCTCTTTTGAGTAGCCTCTTACCGTTGCGCCCTTGCTTTGCTCCCGCGCCGCGCGCTGGATTGCCGGCGGCAAATCCTTAAACTGAACGTTGATTTCACTATCGTCCGCGGAGAGAATCCCGGCCAAGAGCAAACCGCAACCGATAAGTCTTCGTATCATGTCACCGATCATTGCACCTCGTAAACCGCCGCCGCTGCTATACTCATCTCGTTAAAGCGCTTTACCTTTCGAATATGAACCGGGTCTGTGCCGCGTTTCTTTAATTTGCTTCAGGCAGAGGGCCTGCTCCCCGAAGTAGAACGGCTTCTCCGCAGCTTAATTCAATCCAAACAAGAATACGAAAAGAGCGACGCCGACCTCAATGCCATCGCTCAACGCATTACCCTGACCGGCGGCATGGTCGCTCCCCGCGAGCAGATTCTGCGCCTTCGAACCCACAAGGACAGCTCGGCGCGCGCTCTTAAATCCGTCGTCGAAAAGATTCAGGAGATTGGTTGCCAATTGAAAGATGTCGAAACCGGATTGATCGATTTTCCAACTCTCTACCGTGACAAGGAAGTCTACCTGTGTTGGAAGCTGGGCGAATCCGGTATCGGATTCTGGCACCCCATCGAGGACGGATTCCGCGGTCGCCGCCCCATCGACAGCGATTTTCTTGCCAATCATCGCGGTGACGCCTAGTCATCGCTTGTTAAACTAACGCTTCAGATGCTATTGGCCCGTGAATTCATAGGATATCTATCGCGGCAACTTGTCGATCGTCTTAGTCCCGCTGCTTTTGAAACGTCCAACCCCGCCGTCGCTGCTGGAATTATCGCTCAGATTATCGAAGACGACCTCTCCATTGAGGACAGGCTGAACGATGAAGTGCGCGATTTGCTCGACGATTACAGCGACTACATGCGTCGTGAGAGTGTCTCATACCAGGAGATGTTTCGCAAAATCAAAAATCAGCTCCTCGCCCAACGAAAAGTGATTCGCGCTTCGGGCCGCGACACGGGGGACGCGATGAAACTATCGCGCGACAAAGTGAACGACCTTTCTCACAAGATCGTGAGTGCCCTTCGCAAATCGCGTGAGTTCCGCGTTCGCAAGGATACCAACGAGCTTCGCCTTGCACTGGTGCGCGAGATCACCGACTTGCTTCAAATGGAAGATCGAATCGACCGTGCCGCTCACCAAAAAATCCGCACGCAAAAACGCGACATCGCGGAGGGCGGCGAGGAATACGATCTGCTGCACAAGCGCTATTACGCTGAGGAATTAAAGAAGCTCGGAATCAATCTTAGTTGGCTCTCTCAGCGTGGCGGAGAGTCCAGGTAGCGCAACGCAGTCGACGCGTTTCTCAAATCGCTCGTGTCGTAAACGATAAACTCCCGGTTCGCAAATACCGGCTTTACATCCGCCAGTTGATCCCTCCTTTTCAAAACGTAATAATCGACCGGAAGGGACAACATATCTTGCAGGCGCCGCGGCGAGAAAGCACCCTCCATCGTTTGCTGCCACCGCTCCCACCACTCGTTCGCCGCCGATTCGAAGAAATCCACTTCAGTGCCGCTCTGCCAATCGACCCATAACGCGCGCCGCGACTCGCCGCGAAATATTCCTGGATAGATTTCGCGCCCCGCATCGGGAAACAGAAACATCGAGCTGCCCCAGGTATTTTCTTCAGACCAGCCGGCAATCTCCTCGATAGATGTTGAGTCAACCTTTCGGCGGCTTCCCACACTGCTTAAGCGCGGCATTGCGAACACGCTCACGGCGGGTATCAGCAAGACAATTGCTTTCCACTTGGTCGCACCGAATTGCCGCAGCAAAATCGCGAGCCCTACTGCCGCCACGATGCAAACCCCCAGCTGCGTTGCTGCCGCCGGATCAGTGGGTCGGAGCAGGTCCAGAACGCGTATATCGACAGGCAACGCAAACACCAACACGAACCATAACGACGCCTCCCATATCTTTCGTGCGAGTGCCGCGCGCGCCCCCGCCACCCCGCAAGCTACCGACGCAATCGCCACGGTAAACAATAACGCCCGTGCAGGCTGTATCTGCGGAATAAGCGACCAGCGCAGATGCTCCAGTAAAAGATCGGACAATGGAACGCCCAGAATGCCGCAAGCCGGCAGCATGAGAAGTAACCAGCGAGTTTGCCGATTTAAGACCGGCCATATCCGCGCGCTTGCCCACAGTCCGCACACAAAAATTGCCAGATAATGCCACATATATCTTCCGGCCCACAGCGATACCCATACGTACTTCGTCCGGTACTGCTGTAGAGTCGCAAGCCGCGCCGAAAGTCTTCCGAAGAACGTCTGCGATTCAACCACGCCGGGCTGTAACTGCGCCAGATTAGCCAGTAGCAACACAAATACCAGGAGAATTGTAAGAGCCGGGCGCAAGAGCGCCCGCAAGCGTCGGTCGAAGGCGAACGCCAGCAGAACTGAAATCCAAAACACTGCCGCTATCGCTGGATGATAGAGCAGCGCCACACCACCCGCAAACCCGGACAAAAGCGGCTTTTCTTTCGCCAGTAAACCAATCGCCAGCAATACAAGCCCAAACGCGAATGCGCGTGGAACCGGCTCGCGTTCGACCAGCAGGGACGCCGGCCCAAGCAGCGTTGCCCCTAAGTTCAACGAGGCCGCGATGAGAAATGCAAAAACGTCCCCCAGCCCGGCGGCTTGAGCTAATAGAAACACGCCCAATAGTCCGGCGATACGGCAGAAAATCTGCTGGGACGCCAGCGCCTCCCTGAAACTTAATCCAATAACTTCGTGCAGGAACAGAGTAACTTCATCGTAAATCGTATAAGTCACATGCGGGTGTGTAGCTACTAAGTCGCGCGATAAAAAACCCGGAGTATCAAGCCGCTCCAGCACCGGAACGTAAATCTGCGTGTCCCCTTGTAAGTACGTGTGCCCGGGGAAGAATCCGAATTCTAACCAGGTAATTGCGGCGATGCCAACGCAGAGAAGAAGCGCTCGCCGCATCTATTGGGCCGGGGTCTTCTCCAACTGCTCTTTGGCCCAAACTCGGTTCGGATCCAGTTGTACGGCCCGTTGCAGCGCCTGTCGCGCTTCCGCGTTGCGATTAGCTTTTCGCAGGCTTATGCCCTTCCATAGATATGCCTCGGGTAACCGAGCATCAAGCGAAATTGCCTTCTCAAAGTCTTTAAGTGCTAAGTCAATGCCGCCGCCCATCGATGCCGGCAAATAGAAGTTACCGACTCCGCGGGTTACGTAAGCCATGGCTAAGTTGCTGTCCAGCTGCAAGGCCTTGATTATTTCGTCTCGCGCGCATTGTCCGTATTTCAAAGCCCCTAGTATAGGATTGGCTGGAATTACCTGGCCGCACAGTTCACCAAGCAGTCGATGGTATTCCGCCCGAGCTTGGTTTTCGGATACAGCCTTTTTTGCAGGCTCCATCCCCGCCTCCGCCAACGCTTCCGCCTTCTTTTTGTCCCGAAGTTCCATGGCTACTTCGGCTGCGTATGAATACGCCAGAGCCAATCTGTATTCGCCTTCCGCCGATGTGGGATCACGCGCAACTGCTTGCTGATACTGAGAAACCATCTGCTCGAGCGCCGCCCCGTCCTGTCGGTCTCTCGCGCTCGCCAAATCGCTGGTCCCAGGACTCGCCGCGAATGATAGTGCGCAAACGCAGAGCCAAATTCCTATTCTCGACATGCCTGCCTCCATTGTAGGAACCGCAGGCATCTGAACTCAGAGCTTTGAAACTCTCGGCTCAAGTATCAGGAAGTACGCCGCCAACACCACGACCAGTAAACCGTTGCCCGTCATGATCGCCGGCGCCGATGTCTGTTTGATTAAGAGGCCGCATATCACGCTGCCGAGCGGCATCCCGCCGCGAAACGCGACATTGTACACGCTCATTACGCGCCCGCGCATCGCGTCGCTGACGTACAGTTGCACTAACGAAGAGTTCAGAGCGAACACCACCATCAACGATGCTCCCGCGCAGAATACCAGCCCTGTACTCAGCGCCAGATTTCTGGACAATCCGAACCCAGCAATAAAAATTCCTAGAAGCACCATGACCAACAGCGATCGTTTGGCTTGACCCTTGTGGCTTTGGCTTGCCGCGACCATAAGAGCTCCTGTAATAGATCCCGCTCCCGACAAACACAAGAAAAGAGTGAATGTGTTCGGACCGCCGTGAAAAACGTCGCGCGCCATCACAGGCAAGAATGTAATCAGCGGATACGAAAGCAAAGTCGCGAAGAAAGCCAGCGCGACCAGACTCTTCATCCCCTCCCGCTTACCCAGAAAACGGATCCCTTGCCTCATGCTTTCAATGACCGACTCCCCCGTCTTCTCCGGAACGAAATGCGGCCGGATCATCAACAATGAAACAATAACCGCTACGTACGAGATTCCATTCAAAGTGAAACACCACTGCGCCCCAAGTTTCACCAGAGCAATGCCGCCCAACGCCGGGCCAAGCACTCGCGCCAGATTGAACTGAATCGAATTCAGTGCGATTGCATTTTGCAAATCCTCCTTGCGCACCAGCGTCGGAATCAGCGCCGAGTAAGCGGGCCCTCCGAACGATTGCGCAAGGCCAACGGTGAAGGACAAGCACCAGATGTGCCAGACCCGAACCACATTAGCCGCGACCAGGCCCGCCAGCAGGAATGCGCAAATCAGCTGCACAACTTGCGACATCAGCAGCAAGCCTCGCCGGCTCTTCCGATCTGCGAAAACTCCGCCGAACAGCGAAAACAGAAAGATCGGAATCTGCCCGAAGAAAGCGTCCAGCCCCAAATAAACGGACGAGTTCGATAGCTGCAGCACCAGCCAGCTCTGCGCCAGGATTTGCATCCACGTCCCCACGCTCGACGTGCAGGCGCCCAGCCACATCAGCCGGAAATCGGGATATTGAAATGCCTTAAAGATCCGCTTCAGCAAGCAATGCTCTTGTAGCTACGGCAGAGGCTTGTCCCGCTTGATCAGGTGAATCAGGTTGCCGTCCGGATCTTTGAAAAACACCAGCCGGTTGCCTTCATTGTTGTACGGCTCGCCCTCGAACTTGACGCCTTGCGCTTTCAGAACCTGATGAGCGGTATCGAAATCATCCACCGCCATTGCAATGTGCCTCAACCCCGGCGCTCGCATACCGGTTTCAACCCGTTCGCCTTCTGACGGAAAGATTTCGACTAAAACGCCATTTTTCGCTTCAATAAAGTAATTGCCCGCGTATTCAAACGTGATCTCAAACTCCATATGCGAGGTGTACCAATCCGCCAGCCGCTTAGGATTCGGAGAAGCAATGGCGACGTGCTCAATACCCGTAAACATAAGTGGCGATTGTACCAGCCGCTATCGGCTACGATGAAGAAAGCCCACCATGTCGACCGACGACGCTCCCATCACAAAGAAAGACCTTGCCGAAGCTCTCGGCGGACTCGAGGGACGAATCGGCGGACTCGAGGGACGAATCGGCGGACTCGAGGGACAAATCGGCGGACTCGAGGGACAAATCGGCGGACTCGAGGGACGAATCGGCGGACTCGAAGAACGAATTAGCGGAGCCTTGAAGGAACTCCGCGAATACATCGATGAACGCACCCACGATATGGAGACGCGTCTCCTACGGGCTTTCGCTGACTACACCCAGGCGCAGCAAGTCCGGTTCCAGAAGCTCAGCGCGGATGTTGGAAATATCAACACGTCAACGGACCAGCGTCTCGCGATGGCCGAGGAGCGTCTCACCAAACTCGAGATGCGACTCATCGCGAAAGGGATCTGAGCCGCTCTCAATAAACCGTAAAACAAAAAGCTGTATCGCCGTCCTCCGGCGCAAGCGCGTACTCGCCCGGATCCAACATTTCCGCCGCTTCTATGCGGCACAACGCGCCATCCAGCTTCCGCACCGTGAGATGAAATTCGTCCTGTTCATCGTCGCTCTTGTGCTTGCCGATTACCACTTCTCTGCGCCCGTCCTTCACTTCGAAGCGGTACAGCTCCAGTTGATCCGCACTGATTTTATCCGATAAAAGTAAGAAAATAGGCTCCGGCAGCGGAGTTCGCGCAGTCGAAGTTGCGCCCGGCACCGACAATACTTGCCCTTCTTTGGATTTCGATTGCTTCGCCTGCTGAACTTCTGTCTCCACCAGCTTGTCCGCTTCCAACAAATACGGCACGTCCTTCTTCGCGGGCCTAGGCCCCGAGTATTCATCCTGAGCCGAAGCAACTGCTATCGCGGAAACCGGCAGCGCCGCCAAAAATACTCGTCGCGTCATACCTCTATTCTCAAATCTACATCCAGAAAGTTTGGCACTGGATCTGTATTCACAAATGATCGGTTGATTTAATTGCCCCGCCGTGGGACCGGCCGGTCGAAGGCCGACCATTACAGTACACTCCCCATCGCCGGGTCTCCCCGCTCTCGGCGAAGCTCCTGTGCCCGCCGCCGATACACTTCATGGTCACTCTCGCTAAATTGCACTAATTTGACCGTGTGTACAGGATCCGGGTGTTCCCGCAGCCATGCGGCCACGGTTCGAACCGCGATGCCGGCAGCCTCCTCAATGGGATACCCATAAACGCCTGTACTGATGGAAGGGAAGCTAATGGTTTTGACGTCGCGCTCGGCGGCAAGCTTCAGGCACGTCGTATAGCAGGATTCGAGCAATCCCGACTCGCCATGCTGCCCATCCCCATAAACCGGCCCCACTGCATGGAACACATATTTCGCTGGCAGACGCCCCGCTCCAGTTACCACCGCGCTTCCGGTATCGCATCGCCCGATTCGAGCACGGATCTCATCCAGCTCGCGTTTGATCTCGAAACCGCCTGCCCGATGAATCGCTCCGTCGACACCGCCGCCTCCCGCCAGCTGCGAATTCGCCGCGTTCACAATAGCGTCAACAGAAATGGCAGTGATGTCGCCCTTCAATAACTGAAGCTGGCAGAGCCCAAGTTGCACGACGAAATCGGAGGCCATGCGGACTACAGGCAATCCGCTATTGCTTCCAGCAGAAAATCGACGCTTTCTTCATTTGCCAGCGGACCCATGGTGCCGATACGAAGAATCTTCCCCGCAAGCTGGCCCAATCCGGACGCGATTTCGATACTGTACTTCATTAGCAGCTTCTGACGGATCTGCGCTTCATCCACTCCAACCGGGATCAGCGCGGTTGACAAATGCCAGATTCGATTTTCGGGGCGCTTCACCAGAGGCTCAAAGCCGAGCCGCCTCAGGCCGGCAATCAACCGTTCGCCCGCTCGCTCGTGCCGGTTCCAGCGATTCCGCAGCCCTTCCTCTTCAATCGCCGCCAGAGCTTCATGCATGGCGTAATAGAGAGGCGGCGAAGGCGTGTGTTGATACACGTGCGGCGGCTCAAAATAATTCCCAAGCAGACGCAGATCGAAGTACCACGTAAACGGCTCCTCAGGACGGTTCTGCAGCCACTCCCAAGCTTTCGGCGAAACCGATATTGGCGATAGACCAGCCGGACAGCTCAAACCTTTTTGAGAACAACTAAACGCCACGTCGATTCCTACCGCGTCGAGTTCCACCGGCATTGCGCCTAACGATGTAACGCAGTCGGCAATCACCAGCGCGTTCACCCCCCGGGCCGCCGGCACAATCGCCTTCCCGGATTGATACGCTCCCGTGGAGGTCTCAGCCTGCACGAAACCAACCACGTCGGGGCGCTCGCGCTCGATGAACTCGTCTGCTTCTTCAGCCGTGAACACCTCGCCCCAGGTCTTCTCCAGGCGCACTACATTTGCACGCTGGCGCTGGCCCATGATGCTCATGCGGTCGGCGAAGTGGCCAGCCGTGAAAATCGCGAACTTCGAGCCGGGCCGCACAAAATTGGCGATAGCCGCCTCCATGGCCCCGCTGCCTCCCGCCGGAACCGGAAACGTCATCTGGTTTGACGTACCGAACACTTCGCGCAGCCCCGCCCGGATATCGGTCATGATTTCCAGAAAATATGGATCGCGAATGCCTACCACCGGCTGCCTCATCGCCTCATATGCGCGCGGCTCCACCATCGAAGGTCCCGGCCCGTACAGCAGGCGCTTCGGCGGCGCAATGCGCTTCGTAGCTGTCATCAACATGTTTTCAAAGTATCAGCACGTTCATTGCGAAATAGAATCCGTTAACGTCCCGTCCATTGGAAAGAGCTTCTACACATTGGCAAAAAACAACGACAAATTAATACTCATCACCGGAGCAACGGGTCACCAGGGCGGAGCGGCCTTCCACCATCTGCGAGAGAGGGGTTTCCCCGTCCGTGCTCTGACGCGCGATCCCGACAAGCCAAACGCCCGAGCCTTTATCGGTCACGGAGTCGAGGTGGTGCGCGGCGATCTCGACGATCCAGCCTCCCTCACACGCGCCCTCGACGGCGTTTATGGCGTGTACTCAGTCCAGAACTCCAGAGCCGGCGCCGAAGCCGAGATTCGGCAGGGCATCAATCTGGCTGATGCCGCAAAGCGGTCGCGCATCAGTCACTTCGTCTATAGTTCCGTGGCAAGCGCCGATCAGAACACCGGCATACCGCATTTCGACAGTAAGTTCCGAATTGAAGAGCATATCCGCGGCACCGGCCTCCCTTACACTATCTTGCGTCCGGTCTTCTTCATGGAGAACTGGCTTTCCATGAAAGAACGCATTGAAGGCGGTACGCTCGCGCAGCCGCTCAATCCTGATACCAGATTGCAGATGATCTCCGTCGACGACATAGGGTGGTTCGTCGCCAACGCCTTCGAACATTCAGGGAAATGGCGAGGCCGCGCAGCCGATATAGCCGGCGACGAGATGTCTATGGAGCAACTCGCGCAGGCGTTTGGACGCGCAGCCGACCGCGACGTCCAATACGTGCAGGTGCCGTGGAACGACTTCGAGCGGCAAGCCGGCCCGGAAATGACTGCCATGTTCCGGTGGTTTGAGGATGTCGGCTACCACGTCGACATTTCCGCCCTTCGGCAGGAACATCCCGGCTTGACGACCTTCGAGCGTTGGCTCAACTCAAAATGGCGCACGCCTTCCTCGCAGACGGCCAAGACATCGAGATAGCAGCGTATGGAGCCCGGTACGAAATACCGAACGGGAAATGACTTGGTGGGCCCTAGATGACTCGAACATCCGACCTCTTCCGTGTCAAGGAAGCGCTCTAACCAACTGAGCTAAGGGCCCGATAATTCTCAACCATAACACGCCGCCGCGCCGCCAAACTACTTCGAAAACCGCTCAGTTGTTTCCCAAAATCGAACATCCACAGCATCAAACTCTCTTCCGCTCCGCCGAGTTTCCAGGACCTTCAACTGCTACGTTCTTCCTCGAGGAACTCTATCTTCATGGATCTGAAAATCGCGTTACGCTCGCTGCGGCACAACCCCGGGTTCACCATTATGGCGGTCGCTATCCTCGCGCTTGGCATCGGCGCCAACACCGCAATTTTCAGCGTGGTCAATGCCGTCATTTTGCGCCCCCTGAACTATTCCAATCCCGATCGGCTGGTGTCGATCACGATGACCTTCAAAAATCGCAGCCGGTACGGCCAAGTTTCCGGTCCGGACTTCCTCGATTTCCGTCGCCAAAGCAGCGCCTTCGAATACATGGCCGCCTGCGATGCCGGCATTACGAGCGTAGTTACTAACTCCACGTCGGAATTTGCCGGGGTAGCCGAGGTCTCGCAGGATTTCTTCAACGCTATCGGCGTGCAGCCGATGCAAGGGCGCGCGTTTGGCTCGAATGATCGGGGAAAAGCTCAGGTCGCGCTGGTCAGTGAAAGCTTCTGGCAGCGCCACTTCGGCAATCAGCCATTCACAGATGGCCGAACCCTCCGCCTCGAGAACGCATCGTTAGATATCATTGGCATCCTTCCCTTCGGATTCCATTTCCCAGAGGAAGCAAGCACGGAAGTGTGGGTGCCTTTCTCCGACAATCTGCAAGACGAGAACCGTGGCGGCCATAACCACAGAGTCATTGGAAGGCTTAAAGCCGGCGTTTCTGTCCAGCAGGCGCAAGCGCAGCTCACAGCCATCGCGGAGCGCCTTGCAAAGGCGTATCCCGGCTCGAATAAATACATGGGCGTCTATGTAACTCAGCTTGTAAATTTCACGGTTAGAAATGTGAAGACAAGCCTCTATTTGTTGCTGGGGGCAGTCGCTCTTGTTCTGCTGATCGCGTGCGCCAACGTGGCGAATCTGCTTCTCGCGCGAGCCAGCGGGCGCGTTCGTGAACTCGCCATTCGCGCCGCCCTCGGTGCCGGTCAAGGACGGATTATTCGTCAGCTATTCGTGGAAAGCCTTTTGCTCGCAGGAGCAGGTTGCCTTGGTGGTGCGCTGCTCGCCAAAGCCGGCCTTCCGGTTTTGCTCGCTCTTGCACCCAAATTCGTTCCCCGGCTTAATCAAATTACCATCGACGTCCCAGTTCTTCTGTTCTGCATCGCTGCCGGAATTGTGGCGAGCTTTGTATTCGGACTCGCACCGGCCTTGCAAGCCTCGCGCGTAGATCCAAATACCGGTCTTCGCGTAGGCGGCTCGCGAGGAGTTCTCGGCGGCGCAACAGCAAAGCTGCGCCAGATATTCGTTATAGCTGAACTTGCGCTGTGCATGATTCTGCTGGTTTCGGCCGGGCTGCTGTTGAAGAGCCTTTCGAGGATGACCAGCGTCGATCTCGGCTTTCGGCCGGAAAGGTTGCTGGTTGCGCAAGTGAATGTGCCCACTTCCGCCCAACATGCGAACGAAGTTTTCTACAAACCATTACTCGAGCGCCTTCGAGTCTCCAGTCAAGTAGAATCGGCCGCACTGACCCGCACGCTTCCTGGAGCTGTCGATACCCGCTCTGCTGGCGTCTATATTGTCACCGGCCAGACCATGAGTGACTTCAAAATGGGCGGCCCCGAGGCAGGTTTCAGCGTGGTCTCGCCCGGCTATTTCCCGACCATGGGTATCCCGCTTGTGGCAGGTCGAGCTTTCTCCGAGCGCGATGACGCGAATGCGCCTCTTGTAGCCATCATCAGCGAGAGTCTCGCGCGCCGGTCATTTCCCCGGCAGCACCCGGTTGGCCAACAAATCCTCTGCGGTCTGGACCTTGTCTCCATCAAGTGGATGAAGATCGTCGGCGTGGTGCGCGACGTGCGCATGAACGGCCCCGCCCAGCCGCCGGGCGAAGAAATCTACATGCCTTATCTGCAGCACCCTCGCACCAATTTCACCATCATTGTCAAAGCCGCCGGCAATCCACTTTCGTTTGCGGAGGCGTTTCGGCAACAAGCACGTGCGCTCGATCCCGAAGCTTCGGTAAAACTGACCACTATGGAAAATCATCTGGCGTCAGTCGTGTCGACACCCCGCTTCAGCAGTGTTTTGATTTCGGTGTTCGCGAGTCTGGCTCTGATTCTCGCCATCATCGGCATTTATGGCGTAATGGCTTATTCCGTCAGTCAGCGAACGGCAGAAATCGGCCTGCGCATCGCGCTCGGAGCGGATCGCAGCGACGTAACGCGCATGATTCTCGGCCAGGCGCTGAAGCTGACCAGTATTGGCCTCATAGCTGGCTCCATAGGCGCTGTCGCGGCTACGCGCCTCCTGAAATCGCTGCTGTTCGGCGTATCGGCCGCAGACCCGGCGACCTACGCGCTCATGCTGGTTCTATTGGCCGCGGTTTCGCTCATCGCCAGCTACATACCCGCCTGGCGCGCTTCACGCACGGAGCCGCTCGAAGCATTGCGGCAGGAGTGAGCGCTGTGCCATGAAACTTTCCTCTATTGCCCGACTGGCTTCAACACGTAAGCTCCGCGATCCCGGTCCTGCGCCGAACTCCCGCATTCACGTGTCATCGGCGTCACGCAAAAGGGCTCGCACGCATCGTGCTTGCATCATCGTTGCTGGTCTGCTGGCGATTGTCTTGCCTCCCGAAGAGCGGCTTCAATCGAGCCGGCGCAGGGCTTGCACTATGAATAGCTAAAATCCGCGTTCATCGGCGGCGATGTATCGTTCTCGCGCCCACCGAATGCCACAATCAAGGAACCATGCCAGCAGCCGTAATTACCGGTGCATCCACCGGCATCGGCCGTGAATTCGCGCATCTGTGCGCTCGCGATGGTTACGATCTTGTGCTAGTTGCGCGATCGCAACCTCAACTCGAAGCGCTTGCCGCCGATATTCGCCAAACCACTGGCCGAACTGTCCATATTCTGCCCAAAGATCTCTCGGACGCCGCCGCGCCTCGCGCCGTCTTCGATGAAGTTACCGGATATGGATTGCCAGTCGAGGTTTTAATCAACAACGCAGGTTTCGGTCTTGTCGGGCGCTTCTGGGAACTGGACGAAGCGGAGCAAATGCGCATGATTCAGCTCAACGTCACCGCATTAACGGATCTTACGCGGTTATTTCTGCCGAATTTCATTCAGCGCCGCCGCGGCCGCATTTTGAACGTGGCTTCGACGGCGGCCTTTCAGCCGGGTCCCCTGATGGCGGTTTATTACGCCAGCAAGTCGTATGTGGTTTCGTTCTCGGAAGCCCTTCACAACGAGGCTCGTGAATTCGGCGTTACTGTCACCACCTTGTGTCCCGGACCCACCAAGACCGAATTCGATAAACGAGCGGGTATGGCCCATTCAAAGTTGTTCCGCAACGGGCATGTGATGGATGCCGCCACTGTCGCGACGGTCGGCCTCCGCGCGATGCACTCTGGTAAGCCGTTGGTAATCGCCGGACGCCTGAACGCAATTATGGCGTTCCTCACGCGATTTGCGCCCATTCAGTTCACGGCCGCCATGGCGCGCCGCTTTCAAGAGAGCTGATCGCTCAATTCACGGCACATCCGGCGGAGGCGGAGCGTTGCGATTCTTCACCCACTGCATGCTGATGCTTTGGTTGGCCTTGGTCTTCGGGATCTTGTTTATGTCCGGCATGAAGATTTGCAATCCCGCTTGCGGCGTAATGCGCACGTCCCCATTCACCAACTGTTCCTCGTAATGAGCAAGATCGAAATTGAACCAATCGGCTTGAGATGTATCGACCACCAAAATATCCGCATCCTGCATCGCAAGCTTTCCGAATTTGAGGGTTCCCCCCCGCAGCCGCATGAAATTGCGCCATTGCTTGAAGCGCGTGACATCGGGTCGCGCACTGCCGTAGACCTCCACCAGATCTCCGTTCTTGGCAAAGTGGATATCGGTAAGCTTCCCGATATTGCGAGGCGGGGGCAACAATTTGCTCGGATCGATTTCAATGTCATCCCCTGTTGCCTGAATCCCGTTGCCGCCTTTCGGATCGATCAGCTCCGCAGTCTGGATTTTCAGCGCCCCCAAAAAACCCTTCACAGGAATTTTCAGCACTTCCAACTTCGTTACGTGAATCCGTATCTTGTCCCCGTTCGACGATGGGCTCAACTCGCCGATCATCTCAATCGGGAGCGGAATGCCCTTGTGCAAAGTGCCTCGCAACGTAATCTGTTTCCCTTGCCCTGAAAGACTGATTTTCTCAAGTGGCGATCCCCGCAGCATGCCCGAATTCAATGCGCTTGTCAGATCGGCAAGACTCGAGCCGATCAAGCCGTCCTCGATATCGAGAACGAAGGAACCCGGTTCATCAAACGACGGGTAAACATTCGGCTTCGTCGCGTACATGCGCCCCCTCAGCCAACGGACATTCACCTTTAGACCCGTACTCTGATGAAGTATCAGGTTGTGAATGACTATTTCCGTGTAGGATGCAGCGGCAGATTTCGCAGAGGCAGAATTTGGCGCGGCCGTCGACCCCAGAACGCTCGCTTGAGGTGCTGAAGCAGGTTTCTTCGACTGTTTAGACCCGCACGAAATCAGGAGAACTGCCAAAAAGCCTGCTACAACACGCATGAACTATCCTAAGCCGTAGCTTACCCTTCAGCGCCCTGGATGCCCTGAGTGGATGCGCTTATCATGAGCCAGCCGGGTCTACTTCAAAGCGCCTTCCGTCATTTCCGCTCGCGGCGCATGCGGCTGTTCGGGCAAGTCTTCAAAATTTCCGACCACACTCGCATTCTCGATGTGGGAGGCTCGCCGGCGATTTGGGAGTTCGCGAGCGTTCAACCTCGGCTAACCATTTTGAATTTTCCCAGCGCTATTGAACACAGCGTCAGGCCGCTGGATCAAGTTGCGGGTGACGGTCGCCTGCTGCCGTTTCGCGATCAATCCTTCGATATCGTCTTCAGCAATTCCGTGATCGAGCACATCGGCACTGCAGCCGATCGACAACGATTCGCTAACGAAATAGCCCGCGTGGGCCGCCATTATTGGGTTCAGACGCCAAACCGGCGCTTCCCTATCGAGCTTCACCTCATGCTTCCGTTCATACACTATCTACCCAAGCGTCTCCAGCGCTCTATCGCAACGCGGTTTACCGTATGGCAGCTGCTCGTGCGGCCCACCAAGGAACATCGCGCCTTCTACATTGACCATGTTCTGAATGAAGTCAAGCTATTCGATGCCGGTGAGCTCCACGCCTTATTCCCCGATGCGCGCATAATCAGAGAACGCGTACTTGGGCTCGCCAAGTCCTTGATCGCCCAATATTGATCGCCCTATCGTGACCGAGCCTTCGCATCGCCTTCTAAATCGCTCCATCGGCTTGCTTCACGCCACGGCCATGGTAGTCGGAATCATCATTGGCGCATCCATTTTTGTCCAGCCCTCCGAAGTGAATCGCCACGTTCCCGACGTTGCAGGCATTTTCGCGGTATCGCTCTTAGCAGGATTCTTGACTTTTTCGGGTGCGCTGGTATGCGCCGAGCTTTCCTCGGCCTTCCCGCGAACCGGCGGCGTCTATGTGTTTCTCACGGAAGGCGTGTCGCCCGCCTGCGGCTTTCTCTGGGGTTGGGCCATGTTTTGGACCGTCCACTCCGGCATCATCGCCGCTTCCTCAGTAATCCTGGCGCGTTACGTTGCCTATTTCGTCCGCCTCGACGAACCCGGAATTCGCATAATCGCAATCTTCTTTATATTGCTGTTGTCTCTAGTGAACTACCTCGGTGTCCGGCAAGGCAGCCTTCTGCAAACCATCACTACATCAGCCAAAGTCTTCGCGATCGTTGTTCTCCTCGTTCTCGTGTTGGCTCTGCGCGCGCCGGTTTCCGCGCAGCCACATTCAGCCGCCGCCCGTATCTCTATTCGTGAATTTATATTGGCGATCAGCGCCGGCCTGTTTACCTTCGGAGGCTGGCACATGGTCACCTATGCAGCCGGCGAAACACGCAACCCAACCAAAACCATCCCAAGGGCCCTGATAATCGGCACGCTCGTCGTTACCGCATGTTACTTGGGGCTAAACGCCGCGTATTTGTTTCTGCTGCCTATTGACAAAGTGATTGCCTCCACACGCGTGGCGGCCGATGCGGCCAACGTGTTGGCCGGTCCGCGCGGTGCAGCGACTGTCTCTGCACTCGTGATTCTCTCCTCGCTCGGCGTCCTCAACGGTGTCATTCTTGCCGGACCGCGAATGTATCTCGCGATGGCTCAAGAAGGCCGTGTCTTTCGCTGGATCGGGTCCATCCATCCCCGCTTCCATACGCCCTACCTGGCCATTTCGATTCAGGCCGTCTGGTCCTGTTTCTTGGTAGCCACTTCCACTTACCGCGATCTCTTCACGCGCGTCGTCTACACCGAATGGTTGTTCTTCGCTCTGATGACCGCCGGCTTATTCCGCTTGCGCCGCAATTCCCGCTATGCACCCGCCTATCGTGTGTGGGGTTACCCTGTGGTTCCACTGCTGTTTATAATCGCGTCGGTCGTCGTCGCCGTCTGCCAAATCGCAGCCGATCCATGGAAAGCGTCCTCCGGACTGCTCCTGGTCATGCTAGGCTTACCCGTTTACTACTTCTGGATCCGCCGGCCTCCCGCCCACCCCTGAACACTCCATGCGAATCATCGATTTTCACAATCACTATTACCCGCCGTCTTACCTGGATGCGCTGCGTTCCGGCGCCAGCGCGGTCAAAGTAACCATTGACTCCGAAGGAAATCCGCGCCTCTTCTATCCAGGCGATTACAACATTGCGGTGCGCGGTCATCGCGACATCGAATATCGCGCGCAGGTACTCGAACAGGAAGGCGTCGACACGCAAGTGATTTCGCTCACCACGCCCGGAACGCACGTCGAAGCCCCCGCCACAGCCGTTCGCCTTGCGACTCTGGTAAACGATGCCTTCGCGGCAGTGGTTCAAAACTATCCGGGGCGCTTCACCGCATTGGCCACGCTTCCGCTGAACGATCCGGCAGCTTCCGTGAAGGAGCTCCAGCGCGCCTGCCGCGAGCTGCATTTCGCGGGCGCCATGCTCTTCAGTAACGTCAACGGCATCGGTCTCGACGATCGCCGTTTCGTTCCGCTGTATGAGGCGGCTAACGAGCTTGGTGCGGTCCTCTACATCCACCCCACCAATCCGCTGGGCGTTGAAGCGATGACCAACTATTGGCTCATGCCGCTCATCGGTTTTCTGATGGATACAACTCTCGCGGCCTCGAAAATCGTCTTCAGCGGTATTGCCGAGCGCTTTCCCCGAATCCGCTGGGCCCTATGCCACCTCGGCGGCGCCATCCCCTATCTCGCCGAACGTCTCGATCGCGGTTTCGAAGTCTTCACCGAATGCCGCGTCAACATTCAGCGCCGTCCCAGCGAGTACTTGAAGCAGTTCTATTACGACACGGTGAACTTCAATCCAGGCGCACTGCAATTGGCGATCGATTTCGCGGGTGTCGACCACATCCTGGCGGGCAGCGACTATCCGCATCAGATCGGCAGTATTCCCAAAATGTTTGAAAGCATCCGCAGCCTCGAACTGTCCGATCAAGACCGGTCAGCGATTCTCGGCGGGAATGCGTCGCGTCTGCTGGGAATGCAAGACTAACGTTACAGTACCGGCTCCGGTGTCCCCGGCTTCGTCGCGGTCGGCGCAACCGTACGGATTGCGATACGCAGGATCTTAACCGGTGTTAGCGGCTTGTCGTCGGCGTCGCGTGGAACCTGCGAAATCGCATCCACCACATCCTGCCCCGAAACTACCTCGCCGAACATCGAGTAGTGTCCGTCGAGATGATGCGCCTCCGCCACCGTGATGAAAAATTGGCAGCCGTTTGTATTAGGCCCGGAATTCGCCATCGCCAGCAGACCAGGCCGATCGAACGTACGGTTCGGATCGATTTCGTCCGCAAACTCGTAACCGGGACTGCCGGTTCCCGTCCCGGTCGGATCTCCACCCTGAATCATAAATCCGGGAATTACGCGATGGAAAGTTGTGCCCGAGTAAAGGGCCGTGTGCTTTACTCTTCCGCTTGTCGGATCGGTCCAGGCTTTCGTCCCTGTCGCCAGTCCCCGGAAATTCGCAACTGTTTTCGGAGCGTCTTTATCGAACAACCGGCAAACGATGTTCCCCATTGACGTATAAATGACCGCGTACACTCCTGGTTCGGCAGGCAGCGGAACCGTTGGCAGGGCCGGAGCGCTTGGCTTCGCAGGCCGTTGTGTGGCCGACGGCGCCTTCTGACCCGTAACTTGGCCGACTAGGAACGGCGCGAAACCGAAGACAACAGCCGCCGAAAATACCGAAGAACATCTCATTTATGGCCGATTATAGCTATAAGGCTTAGGCCAGGGAACCTCCACCTGTAGGACATCTCCGGTTACCTACTACCCGAGCGCGATTGTAACCACCCGATAGAATCCCCTACAATCCTAGTAACAGCACAAGTATGAAGTATCTATTCGCGTTTGTCCCTCTCTGCGCCCTTTTGGTTTCGACGAGCTGCACGCAAAGCCCCGAGAAGCTGATCGCAACAGGCAATAAATATCATCAGAACAAGAAATACAAAGAAGCCTCCATCCTTTACCAGAAGGCGATTGCAAAGGATAAGACCAACGCCGAAGCATATTATCGCGAGGGCTTGAATCTCCTTGACGACGGAAATACACAGGACGTACTCGAGGCGGCCAAATTCCTGCGCCGCGCCGTCGACTTGAGGCCGGACAATACGGATGCCGAAACCAAGCTGGCGGAGATCTATCTTTCGATCTACGCCACGAACCCCAGGAAATTCAAAACGCTTCTGCCGGATATCAAAGACCTGACCAACAAGGTAAATCAGCATGAACCGAATTCTTTCAACGGCGCCCGGTTACAGGCATTTCTATATCTGACTGACAAGGACCTGCCCAAAGCGCTCGATAGTTTTGCCAAGGCCAACCAATTGAAGCCGCATTCGCGTGAGGTGGTCGGCTGGTACGCCGAGGCGCTGACATCGGCGGGCAGGGAGCCCGAAGCCGAGGCGCTGGTCCGCGACATGATCGCCCACGATAAAACCTGGGGACCGGGTTATGATTTTCTCTTTTTTCAAGCCGGCCGCCAGAACGACCGCCAGAAAGGAGAGGCTATACTCCGCCAACGCGTTCAGAACGACCCCACGAGTCCTATCGCCGTTTCAAATCTCGCCGAGTATTTGCGCTCCACACACCGCTTCGATGAAGGGCAAGCCGTCATGCATCGCGTTCTGGACGACAAAAAGGATTTCCCTACCGGCCGCGAAATGATGGGCGATTTCTATTTTCACGATCATAAATTCGATCAGGCTCTTCAGCAATATCAGGCTGGAGCCAATGAAGATTCCAAGAACGCCCTGGCCTATAACCAGCGAATCATGAACGTGTACCTTGCGACCGGCCGCCAGCAGGATGCAATCCAGCTGGCAAGGACGCTGGCCCTCAAGAATCCGAAGAATACGTCGGCCAATGAAGTCTATGCATCGCTGCTTCTGGGTCAAGGATCGAAAGCGGACGCGTCAAGGTCGCTTTCCGAGCTGAAGAGTTTGGTTCAGACCAATCCCGCGAATGCGGCCCTGCACCTGGACCTCGCTCGCGCTTATTTCAGTCTGAACGACATGGACAAGTCTCTAAGCGAAGCCTTAGAAGCTCTCCAGGAAGAACAAAAAGCCAGACCGCCAAGAACTCCCGTGCTCCTCACCGCTCACATTATCGCCGCGCGCATCTATGAAGACCGCGGAGAGCACTCAAAAGCCATGGACCAGACCGAGGTGGTTTTAGCCTCCGACCCCAACAATCGCGATGCCCGTCTCATCCGTGACCGAGCTCTGGTCGGCGTCAACGAAAGCGACCGCGCTCAACCCGATCTGGAAGCTTTAGTTGTCCAGCACCCCGAGATGAACGACGCCCGCTTAGTACTCGCGGCAATTTATTTGAACCAGAAGCAATATGACAAAGCCGCGCAGCAGTACGACAAGATATGGAATGCGAAGACACCGGACACCCGCGGATTCATTGGGCTCCAAACCGTGAAGTTAGCCCAAGGTAAAGGCGAGGAGGCCATTCAAGCGCTTCAAGATCTCGTCGAGAAGAACCCCAAGGTTCTGGAATACCGCTATCAGTTAGCGGCTTTCGAAGCTTCTGCCGGCACGCAGGATATGCAATCGAACCCTGCCCGCGCCAAGCAGCTGTTCGAGCAGGCCGCCGAAAGCTACAAGGAGCTGCTGAAGACCACCGCAAATTCCAGCGATGTGTGGCTGCGTTTAGGCCTGCTGCAACGCGAGCTTAAGCAGTACGATGCCGCGCTCGCCTCCTTTGAACAAGCCGGGAATGCCGATCCGCATAATGCAAATGCCTTTCTCAATCAAGCCGTATTGCTCGATAATCTGGGCAAGCGAAAAGAGGCTACCGAAGGATATAATAAGGTGCTCGGAATCGATCCGGACAACGCTCTGGCGCTGAATAATCTTGCCTATATCAACGCCGAAGACAAAACCAATCTCGATCAAGCCATGAGCTTCGCCGTCCGCGCCAAGAAGAAAGCCCCTAACAGTCCCGCTATCTCCGACACTCTCGGCTACGTCTATTACCAAAAGAATCTGAACGACGAGGCCTTGCGCATTTTCCGTCAGGCGGTTGCGGACGCTCCTCAAAACCCAACCTTCCGCTTTCATCTAGCCATGGCTTTACTCAAACAAGGCGATAAAGGCAGCGCGCGCACCGAAGCGGAAAAGGCTTTGAAGAATTCTTCGCAACCAGACGAGCAGAACAAGATCCGCTCGTTCGTGAACCAAATCGGCGAGTGACAGCTCCGCCGCCGGTGAGGAACGGGCGCCAGGTGAGCTCGTCCGCGAGATACATCGCGCCGTTCGCCGCCTTCCTTCTGCTTTTAGCCGCCTTTGCGCAATTTCCTTCCCAGATCTATTGGGAGGCGCCGTTCTGGGTCTTTCTTCTGGCCATCGTCTGCTTCATTTGCTGGCCACGCGAACTCTCTCTGCGCCCCAGGTATTGGGTCGCAAGTACGGCCATCGGAGCCGCCGTATTCCTGCTTTGGATTGCTCCCGATACCCTCTTCTCCGGTTATCGCGACAGTCCACTGTTCTCGAATTCAGTCGTCGGCCATACTCACTCCTCCATTCAGCCCGCTGCTCTTCACAGCGCCTGGGTGCTGGGTTGGCGCACCCTTCGCGCCGTCCTCATCGTCCCCGTTGTCGAAGAACTCTTCTGGCGCGCTTGGCTCATGCGATGGCTGATCGACAGCAATTTCCAGCGCGTGCCGCTCGGAGCTTACACTCCCTTGGCCTTTTGGCTCACCGCCATTCTCTTCGCCTCCGAACACGGCCCCTACTGGGACGTCGGCCTTCTTACGGGAGTGATTTACAACCTGTGGATGATCCGGTCCAAATCGGTCGCCGATTGCATTCTGATGCACGCGGTCACCAACGCACTTCTAAGCGGTTACGTCATCGCGGCCGGCCAGTGGCAATACTGGCAGTAATAGACTTAAAATCATGCCCTGCTTACTTGCGGTCTTGGCTTTAGCTTTTCCACGGGTCGCCATTGTGCTGCTCTGGTTGTTCACCCACTTCTTCGACCACGTGGTTTATCCCGTCGGAGGAATCATTATTCCTGTGCTCGGATTCCTGTTCTTACCGCTCACCCTGATCGTCTACACTTATCTGCTGAATACCCATGCCGGAACTCTAAGCGCAACTTCTCTGGTATTCCTGTTCATTGCCGTTATCGTCGATCTCGGGTTGCTCGGCGGAGGTACCTTCGGCCGCCGCCGCTCCGCGTGAATCGCGCTTCCACCCAAATGGCTGAAACAGCAATCACAACACCGCCCGACGATATCACCCTTACCCGACTTGAAGATCAAATCAAGTGGTACGACGCCAAAAGCAAAGTGAATCAGCGGCGGTTCAAAATTATGAAGGCCGTCACCATCGTTTCCGCCGCCGTCATTCCCGTCTTGAGCACCGCCGGTATTGCCAATGGCACGCGCATCGTAGCCGGCTTGGGAGTCTTAATCGCTATCGTCGAGGGCGTTCAGCAGCTCAATCAATACCAGTCGAATTGGACCACCTATCGCGCTACCTCTGAGGCGCTGAAGCACGAAAAATATTTATATCTTGCGAAGGCCGGTCCCTACGTCGCCGCCGAAAATCCCAACAATCCCCATGGCGTTCTCGCCGAACGTGTCGAGGCGCTGGTTTCGCAGGAAAATTCCAAGTGGTTTACCACTCAGAGCCAGAAGCCTGCCGCCTCGAATTCAGGCTCTAGCCCGCGCCTTTCCTGAGAATCAATCCGGATGCCCGCTACTAGGCTCTAGTGGCCTTATTTCGAACCTTCAGCGCTGCGATCCAGGGCATCGACGCGCACCTGGTCGACGTCGAAGTCGATATGTATCCCGCCGGCACAAACCGCGATTTCGTTACGGTCGGCATGCCGGACGCCGCAGTCAGAGAGAGCCGCGAGCGCATTCGATCTGCCCTGCTGAACTCCGGCTTCGGTTATCCGAGCAAATCCGTAACCATCAACTTGGCCCCGGCGAACATCCGCAAAGAAGGTGCTGGATTCGACCTGCCGATGGCCATGGCCATCCTCGGCGCTATGGGCACCGTCGCCAGGGCGGACGATTACATGCTCGTCGGCGAGTTGTCGCTCGATGGCAGCTTGCGCCCCGTCCGCGGCGCATTGTCGATTGCCGTGTGCGCCGCCCGCCGCGGCATCGGGAACCTGCTGGTTCCCTTCGACAACGCCGCCGAAGCCGCTGTTGCCGAAGGTATACGCGTTTTCGGTCTGCGGCACCTGGCGGAAGTAGTACAGTTTTTGAACGAGCCCGCCGCTTTCCTGCCCACCCCAGCCAGTCTTCCGGATCTTGACGTTGGCGCTCCCGCCGTTCCCGATTTCAGCGATGTGCGCGGCCAAACTATGGCCAAACGCGCCCTCGAAGTAGCTGCCGCGGGCAGTCACAACGTCCTGATGATCGGCCCCCCAGGATCGGGCAAGACCATGCTTGCCAAACGCTTCGCCGGCATTCTGCCCAAGCTCACCTTTCGCGAGGCGCTTGAAGCGACACAAATTCATGGCGTCGCCGGCGTTCTGCCTGCCGGTATCGGCATTCTGCGCAGCCGTCCGTTCCGCGCCCCTCATCACACCATTTCAGACGCCGGCCTGATCGGCGGCGGCAGCGGAAGCGCCCGGCCCGGCGAGGTGAGCCTCGCCCATCAAGGAGTTCTCTTTCTCGATGAGCTGCCGGAGTTTCCTCGCGGCGTCCTCGAGCAGCTTCGACAACCCCTCGAAGAGGGTTCCGTCACGCTCGCCCGCAGCAATGGCACCCTCACTTTCCCGGCCCGCATCATGCTCGTCGCCGCGATGAACCCCTGCCCCTGCGGCTTTTACGGCGACAACACCCGCGAGTGCCGCTGCACGCCCGGTATCATCCAGCGCTATCTTGCAAAAATCAGCGGTCCGCTGCTCGATCGTATCGACATGCACATCGAAGTACCGGCCGTTCCCTACAAAGAGCTCCGCAGCAAGGGCGATGGCCATAGCTCCGCGCAAATTCGCGAGCGGGTGGAGGAAGCCCGCGAAACCCAGCGGCAGCGAGGCTTCTATAACTCCCAGATACCACCCGCCCAGCTGCGCACGCTTTGCGCCTTGGACGATACAGGCGAGCGCACGCTCGAATTAGCCGTCCGCCGCATGAATCTCTCCGCCCGCGCTCACGACCGCATGCTGCGCGTCGCCCGCACCATCGCCGACCTCGCCCACTCTGAAAGCGTCGCCGCCAAACACCTCGCTGAAGCCGTCCAGTGCAGAAATCTCGATCGGAATTACTGGAATTGAACTGCGGCGAACAGCCAGGCCTTACTCCGATGACGGATGAACAAAAGGCTCTCAAAACCTGCGCCGAAATGGCAGCGAGGCCATCGCGCGAACACGAAGGCTCACACCGCTGGCCCCACCGTCATCCGGCGAGTGCGATCGCAACCCGAGGGTTATTCTTCGCGCCAATCACTTCGCGAAGCCTGTCGACGGAGCTTCACCAGCGCAGCAATAGCCAGCATGCCCCCGGCCAGGAGTAGACTCGTCCCCGGTTCCGGAACCCCCGTTGTGGCCGGAGTTAGATCAACCGTAAAGTTCACGCCCGAAAGCGATCCGAAAGTTTGACCCGCTGTGGGATTCAGTTCCAACGCAAGGACATCCCCCGCAGCCACCGTCAGCGATCCGGAACTCGCAAATGTCGAAGGGTCCGAGCGATTATTTCCACTGTTCCAGGCAACCGTGCCCGTGTTCAGAGCGGATCCGCCGTCCAGGGTTACAAAATAATCCTGACTTCTCTGCACAGGGGAATGGGCGTACCATACATCGCCACTGTAGGTGATGGTTCCTGCGACGGGAGCTGTCCAGTCGATGAAGAGGGGCGACCCACTGCCCGGGTTGGTGCTGTGAGCGAGAACGTCGCCGGTCTGAAAGTCATTGTTTGTATACGGTGACGTGGTGCCACCGTTCTGCGAAGCTTGCAGGACAAAAGGCGCGGAAGTGAACGTGTTTCCCACCCCGAAATATCCGTTCGCGGCGGCGGGATTCAGCGAGTTACCGTCGGTAGGCTGTGCCTGATGGGGCAGCAGCGTACTCCCCTGTTTGTAAGACCAAACGCCATTTGGGTTCGAAGTATTGCTAAAGCTGTTATGAAGATCATATACAGTCGCGGCCTGAGATGCGAAAGCCCCGAAAGTCAGGCAAAGCAGTAATTTGTTTGACACTAAACTCTGAAATCGCATATATCCTCCGATATAAAAGGCTAGACGAGAATGATTGTTGCAGTCGCCCAGTCCAAGGTGCCCTATCCGGTACCCAGCTTGTAAGGTGTCACACCGTGATGTGACGGTGATATCACCAGGTTTTCGATCTGCCGGATGCGCGTCGGATGCAGTTCTAGTACTTCAGCAAGCTAGCATACGATTCCAAAGAACACTTCGGAGCTATACTGAGGCTTCCCGCAATGGAAATCCTGAAGCCGAGTTCTGCCCGTGTGGGCGAGCAACTCGCTCGCATTCTTGCCTCGCCGCAATTCCGCGAATCGCCACGGCTCCAGACCTTTCTTCAGTTTGTTGTCGCTTTGATGCTAGAAGGGAAAGCCGACCAGATTAAGGAATCGACTATCTCGACGGAGGTTTTCAGGCGTGTGGAGATGTCTGATGACTCGATTGTGCGCTCGGCGGCGCGACGTCTTCGCACCAGGCTCGAGGAGTACTACCAGCAAGCTGGCGCACGCGACCCGGTGCATATCGTCATACCAAAGGGCAGCTACGTTCCTGAAATCGAGGAGTGGCCCTCACAAAATTTGCCAAGAGAAGAGCAGATTTCCGGTAAACCCTCGGATTCTAGTGAGTCATTTCTACCAGGGTTCGGCGTGGCGCCATCAGGCAGTTCGGGGACTAGCCGGCGCGGTGGGAAACTGCGCCGGGTAATCCTCGCCGCTGTTCTGTTCACAATCTGCTCTGCGGTTGCGATACTCTGGCGCGATCGCACACCGACCGGCCACCGTCCTAACCTCGAAGCACAGGAGTTGTATCTTAAGGGACGATACTACTGGAGCAAAAGAACGCCCGACGACCTGAATCGGGCGGTGGATTACTTCACGCAAGCTGTCGTGAAAGATCCCGGTGACGCTGAGGCATATGCCGGATTGGCCGACAGTTACAACCTGCTGAGCGAATACACAGTGATGCCCTACCAGGAGGCGTTTAGGCGCGCAATCGCAGCCGCCCAAACTGCCACCCAATTAGACAGCTCGTTGGCCGAAGCGCACACTTCGCTGGCCTTTGCAGCCTTCTATGGAGCCTGGGACGCCACAGCAGCCGAGCGCGAATTCAGGCGCGCTTTGCAACTGAAGCCGAATTACGCAACAGCACATCATTGGTTCGCCACGTTCCTCATGTCGGTTGGGAGGGAGCATGAAGCCCTCACCGAGATCGAGCGCGCTCAGACTTTGGACGCGTCCTCGAAGTCCATCCTCGCCGATAAGGCGCTCATTCTCATGTACGCCGGCCAAGTCGTTGCGGCCAAAGCACTGCTGGAAGAAGTGGGCGCGAGGGATCCAGAGTTCCTCTCTCCTCACCGGTACCTCGCCAATCTGTACCGTCTCGAAAAGCGGTATCCAGACTACCTGTCGGAATTAAGGAAGATTGCGTTGCTTTCAGGAGATACGAAGGGGCTGGCGGTCGTCGAAGCGGGAGAGAAAGGCCTTGCCGCTGGTAACGCGACAAACATGCTGACACGGATGCTGTGGACTCAGGAATCCTCTTCGTCTGGACAAGCTGCCCGCAATTATTCGCTCGCAGAGACCTGTGCGCTTTTGGGGAACAAGAGCAAAGCGATGCAATATTTGCAGTTGGCCTTCGATAGGCACGATATCAATCTGGTCGTCCTTACCGTGGACCCTTGCTTCGCTCAAATGCGCGACGACCCCGCGTTTCGCAAGCTCGTAGGACGGGTGGGAGTGGCGCGGCAAGCGCTCACCTTGGCCAATCTAACTCGGCAGTAGCTTAGAAGGCACGCGCAGGTATGGCTCGGGTAAGTGGATATCAATCAGGTGTTGCGCTCCAAATCTCGAATCCGCCGCGGTGCCCTATAAAGAGCTCCGCAGCAAGGGCGATGGCCATAGCTCCGCGCAAATCCGCGAGCGGGTGGAGGAAGCCCGCGAAACCCAGCGGCAGCGAGGCTTCTATAACTCCCAGATACCGCCCGCCCAGCTGCGCACGCTTTGCGCCTTGGACGACACAGGCGAGCGCACGCTCGAATTAGCCGTCCGCCGCATGAATCTCTCCGCCCGCGCCCACGACCGCATGCTGCGCGTCGCCCGCACCATCGCCGATCTCGCCCACTCTGAAAGCGTCGCCGCCAAACACCTCGCTGAAGCCGTCCAGTGCCGCAACCTCGATCGCAATTACTGGAGTTAGCTCATCCCGACAGCCGATTGTCCATGTCATCGAGTCGCGTCTGGTGTGCAGCCGCGATGTTCGCCAGCCCGCGAATATTTTCGGCATCGATTTCGACCACACGCGTGAGATCTGTGACCGAACGTCGAAGTTCTGCCACCGTTGCAGTGAGATCTTGCAAATTTGCGGTGAGATCCTGCACGTTGGAGTGCTGCGATTCTGTAGATTGCAATAGGAATTGCAGACGCTCGTCTATCGTCATTCCACCTCCAGAATAAATGAAGTGCCGGCAGCATGTAATACCGCTACCGCGCCCGGCGCGCAATCAGGTTCTAATCGCCTGCTCCTCGTATTTTGCTAACCCAGTAAACAGGTCAGCGTCTGCCATGAGCCACGGATTTGGATTAACTCGGAGAACCTCGCGGTGAAGGATCTCGCCAGAGGCAGCGGATCCCGCGGCCGGACGAAGGTTCGCACAATCGCGATGTTCACTTCCGAGCGCACTCTCGAATTGGCCGTCCCAGTATGAATCTCTCCGCCCGCGCCCACGACCGCATGCTGCGCGTCGCCCGCACTATCGCGGATCTCGCATACTCCGAAAACCGTCTGCGCCAAACACCTCGCCGAAGCCGTGCAATGCCGCAATCTGGATCGCAATTACTGGAGTTAGCTCATCCCGACAGCCGATTGTCCACGTCATCGAGTCGCGCCTGGTGTGCAGCCGCGATGTTCGCCAGCCCGCGAATATTTTCGGCATCGATTTCGACCACACGCGTGAGATCTGTGACCGAACGTCGAAGTTCTGCCACCGTTGCGGTGAGATCTTGCAAACTAGAGTGCAGCGATTCTGTAGATTGTAATAAGAATCGCAGACGCTCGTCCGTCGTCCATAGCTTCGCGCAAATCGGCAGCGGGTGGAAGAAGCCCGCGAAAACCAGCGGCAATGCGGCTTCTATAACTCGCAAATCCCTCCCGCTCACTTGCCCAGCAGCGCGCCAGGAGGCTTAGCAACTTCAGGGAACGCCGAAAGCACCTTGGAATCAAAGGTCGCCAGCGGCAACCGTTCTCGCATCGCAAGCTCAACGAATAGGGTGTCATATACTGCTACGCGTGACGCCACAGCGCGGAGGAGGGCTCCTTCCCAGAGTGACCTGTTCGGCACGGATTGGATGCCGAGGCGAGCGGCGAGGCGAAGCCGCCGGAGGCCTTCGTCGGTTTCGACAATACCAGCTCGCATCGCCATCCACATGACGTTCGCCAGTTCGGCCTCCCAGATCGCCGGCGCCAGTGTTTCGGCCACCTCGTGCCAAAACTCCCGCACTTCCTCGACAAAAGGCGGTGTGCCCAGGAGAAAATAAGCCACGACATTCGTATCGACAACAGCCTTCACTCGCGTCCAGCCGCGATCCACTTGTCAATGTCTTTAGCCGACGGCCGCTGCGTTTGTCGAGACCAAGCCGCCTCGATCTGTCCAATAACGGAATCCCGCTCGGCGACATACTCCTCTAAAACTTCTCGAACCTCCTGCTCCATGGAGTGCCGCTTTTGCCGTGCGCGTGATTTCAGGGAATTCACCACGCGTAAGGGCACGTTCCTGATGGTAAGAGTTGCCACATCTATAATGCTAGCATTCTGCTAGCAGACCCCGAGCAAGCCACAACCAGGCCCATATCTAAATGCATCACAGCGACTGGTTCAACAGCTGCGCCAATCGTAAACCCGCTTTCATGATCTGGCTGCGCACCACCGGCTTCATCTCTTCGATATAGGTCGTTCCAACGTGAAGCCTCAGCTCCGCTATGGCGAGCGGCGCATCCCTGCAGCTCGCTGGAAACTCCACTGGCTCGGTCGGAATGTGCAGCGGCTCATAAATGTCCTTTTCCGCCAGCAGGTGCGATTCCCATGCCCAGTCGTCCTGATTGCCCCGCACGAGTTCCCCCTGACGCTCTGCGCCGAGTTTCTCGATTTCCGCTTCCAACTGCGCCGCGAGTGATTTGTCGTTCGGATCGATAGCATTCACCAGCTCGCCATCCCAAAGCGAATGCAGGTTCTTGGCTTTCTCAATGGGTGGCTCCAAGAGCTCGCAATTGCCTCCTAGATCCGCATCGGAAATCGTATGCAGCGGCTGATGAATGTCTCCGACAAAATGAACCACATAGCGCAGCGCGTCCAGTTGGCTCCACTGCGACTCCGGGTTCGGCGAAGACAACTGCTTCGCAAAGAGATGGATCCGCGCCGGAGCGCAATTATCGTCCTTACAGCGTTCCGGAATGTCCGATTTGTGGTCTTCGAGCGTCAAGTCAATGTAGTGCCAGGCCCCGGTTTTGGTCTCGCCTTTGGTCTCGTCCGCCCAAGTCGAAGCTTTTGCCAGCGCATCGGCTACAGCTTCGGGTGTGTCCGCGGCATCTAATATGTGGGCCACCCTGGTTCGAGCCGCCAGCGTCAGGTGAGCAGCCGCCAAGCGAGCTACCGCTTCATGCCCGGTTTCCCACCATGCAAAAGCAGGCAAAGGATAAAGAAGACAGGCACTTACCAGAATCGAGATGACGCGCCGCATGTCTCACTCTAACTCAGAAGGGGAACAATTTCGAGGGTTTAAAAGTTTAGCGATCTACGCTAAGATTATTGCATTCGGCCAGACTCATATGTTACCCTCAAATTGACCCCTATGGATCTCAATCGCCTCACTGAAAAGTCGCAGGACGCCATCCGTCAGGCGCAACAAATTGCCATTCAACACGGAAACCAGCAGGTGGATGTCGAGCACCTGTTACTAGCTATGCTCGAGCAGGAAGGCGGTTTAGCGCCCTCCATTCTCCAGCGCGCCGGCGTTCCTGTCGAATCCCTCGAAACGCGCTTGGCCCAAGAAATTGAAAAGCTGCCCAAGGTGAGCGGCGGCGGCGTGCGCCTCGACCAGGTTTACGTCACTACCCGCCTCTCTCAGTTGTTCGCCGCCGCGGAAGAGCAGGCCAAGCGCCTGAAGGACGAGTACGTCTCGATTGAGCACCTGCTTCTTGCTGCCGCCGACGATAAGGGAACAGCGGGCCGTTTACTCCGGGAATTCGGCCTGACTCGCGATCGGCTGATGAAGGCGCTTGTCGAAGTGCGGGGTAACCAGCGCGTCACCACCCAGAATCCGGAAACTACCTATGAAGCTCTCGAGAAGTACGGGCGCGACCTGACGGAATTAGCTTCCAAGAGCAAGTTAGATCCCGTCATCGGTCGTGACGAAGAGATCCGGCGCGTCATTCAGGTGCTTTCCCGCCGCACCAAAAATAATCCGGTATTGATCGGTGAGCCCGGCGTCGGGAAAACCGCCATTGTCGAGGGCTTGGCGCAGCGTATTGTTCGCGGCGACGTCCCCGAGGGATTGAAGGACAAGAAAGTGGTTGCGCTCGACATGGGCGCTTTGATCGCCGGCGCAAAATTTCGAGGCGAATTTGAAGAGCGGCTGAAAGCGGTCTTGAAGGAAATCCAATCGTCGGAAGGACGTATCATCCTGTTCATCGACGAGCTGCATACAGTCGTCGGCGCCGGCAAAGCCGAAGGCGCAATGGACGCCGGCAATCTCCTGAAACCGATGCTCGCGCGCGGCGAGCTGCATTGCATCGGCGCCACCACGCTGGACGAATATCGCAAATACATAGAAAAGGACGCCGCGCTCGAACGGCGCTTCCAGACGGTTTTCGTCGACCAGCCCACGGTAGAGGACACGGTCTCGATTCTTCGCGGCTTGCGCGAGCGCTATGAGCTGCATCACGGTGTCCGCATCAAAGATACTGCCCTGGTAGGAGCGGCCGTGCTTTCGAATCGCTACATTACCGACCGGTTCCTGCCCGACAAGGCCATCGACCTGGTCGATGAGGCCGCGGCCAAGCTTCGCACCGAAATTGATTCCATGCCGAGCGAGCTCGACGAAATTTTGCGCCGGACCATGCAACTCGAAATCGAGCGCGAAGCCCTGAAGAAAGAGACCGATGCGGTTTCAAAAGAGCGGCTTACGCGCATCGAAAAGGAATTGGCCGAGCTCAAAACGCAATCTTCCGCATTGAAGGCGCAGTGGCAGACCGAGAAAGAAGGCGTGCAGCGCGTTCGCACGCTGCGCGAGCAGATTGAACAGGTGAAGGTAGAGATTGCCCAAGCCGAGCGCGCTTACGATTTGAACAAAGCGGCGGAGCTGAAGTACGGCCAGCTCACGGAGCTCGAACGGCAATTGAATGCCGAGCAGGAGAGAGTTTCCGGCAAACCCGGCGCCACTCGTCTCTTGAAAGAAGAAGTCGACGAAGAGGATATCGCCCAAGTGGTCAGCCGCTGGACCGGCGTACCGGTTTCAAAACTGCTCGAAGGCGAAATGAAAAAGTTGTTGCAGCTCGAAGACGAGTTGCATAAGCGGGTGATCGGCCAGGACGAGGCGGTTCTCGCCGTCGCTGAAGCCGTGTTGCGTGCGCGCTCTGGATTGAAAGACCCCAAACGGCCGATCGGAAGCTTTCTGTTCCTCGGGCCCACGGGCGTAGGAAAAACCGAGCTGGCACGCGCGCTTGCCGAGTTCCTGTTCGACGACGAGCGGGCCATGGTCCGCATCGATATGTCCGAATACCAGGAAAAGCACACCGTCTCGCGCTTGATCGGCGCGCCCCCAGGATACGTCGGCTACGACGAAGGCGGGCAGCTTACCGAAGCAGTGCGCCGCCGGCCCTATTCGGTAGTGTTATTTGATGAGATCGAGAAAGCCCATCACGATGTCTTTAATACTCTGCTACAGGTGCTCGATGATGGGCGTCTCACAGATGGTCAGGGCCGCACGGTCGATTTCAAGAATGTCATTGTTGTGATGACCTCAAATACCGGCAGTCATCGCATTCTGGAGTATCGCGGGGCCTTTGAAGGCGAAGAATACCGGCGCATGAAAGATATGGTGCTCGGAGAACTGCGGCAGGCGTTTCGGCCCGAGTTCTTGAACCGCCTCGATGAAATTATAGTCTTTCACGCTTTAAGCGAGCAGCACCTCAAACAGATTGTCGAAATTCAACTTGCTGGTTTGCGATCGCGCTTAGAGGAGCGCCACATTACCATCGAGCTAACCGATCGAGCCCGTACGCGTCTGGTCCGCAGCGGATACGATCCGAACTACGGAGCGCGGCCTTTAAAGCGGGCTATTCAGAGGGATATTGAAACTCCGCTCGCCAGACGAATTGTCGGCGGAGAGATTCGCGACGGCGAAACCATTTGGATCGACGCGGACCCCGCGGGCCCCGGCTTGACTTTCCGCGTCGGAGCAGCCGAAACGGCCGAAGCGGCAGCCGTTTAATAGACGAAAATGCCGCATGTAAATCGAAATCGAGTTTAGTACGTCCAATGTTGGGAATGCGGCCGCGACTTTCTTGAATCGAAGCCGCCAAAAGAAAGGATCTTGGAGGACATGTCAAACACAATTCAATTTCGCCGCTCCACAGCAATCTTGACGCTGGTGGCGGCGTCCATCGGGGGTGGCCTCATCGCCGCTTTCGCGGTGGCAACTCACAGCAGTAACGCTCCGGTCTCGATCGTCGCGCGAGCCGACACCCCCACTCAGCGCGTCAGCCAGTTGTCGAATTCGTTCGCCGACATCATCGAAAAAGCTTCGCCCGCTGTGGTCAAAATCAGCATGACGCGGCTCATCAAAGCTTCCGAGCAGCAGCAGAGTAATCCGTTTCTGTCGGATCCGTTCTTCCGCCAATTTTTCGGCGGCCAGCAATGTCGCGGCCTCGCGATCAGCGGGAAGAAGGCCTCGGCTCAGGCGTCATTGTCACTCCCTCCGGTTACATTCTGACCAATAATCATGTGGTCGAGAAGGCAACCAGGTTGAAAATCGATTTGTCCGACGGACGCGAGTTCACAGGTAAGGTTGTCGGAGCCGATCCGCAAACGGATGTCGCCGTGGTAAAGATCGACGCCTCCGGTTTGCCGACCTTGCCCTTTGCTAATTCGGATGGCGCGCGTGTTGGCGATCTATGCTTTGCCATCGGTAATCCGTTCGGCCAAGACCACACAGTCACCATGGGCATCGTCAGCGCAAAGAACCGCGTTCTCCCTGTCGAGAAGGGCACCTATATACAAAATTTCATTCAGACCGATGCGGCCATCAATCCGGGCAACTCCGGCGGAGCATTGATCAATGCACAGGGCGAGTTGATCGGTATGAATACTATGATTCTCACCGGCGGCAACAGCTTCGGCGGAGAGGCGGGCAACGTGGGCATCGGCTTCGCGGTTCCCTCCAATATGGCCAAACAGGTGATGGACCAGATCATGAAGAGCGGCAAAGTATCGCGCGGCTACATGGGCGTTAGCTTTGGAAGCTCTCACTCCCGATTTGGCCCAGCAATTCGGCGTCAAGGATACTCACGGCGCTGTCATGGGCGACGTCACGCCAGGCGCGCCTGGAGCGAAGGCTGGTCTGCAGTCGGGCGATGTGATCACCGCTATTGACGGCAAAAAGGTGGATGGCTCGGACGATCTGACCATGGACGTGATTTCCCATGCGCCCGGCACGGCCGTCAACCTGGACATCATCCGCAATGGCCAGCCCATGAAGGTCAATGTCACGCTCGGCCAGCGCCCCGGCGGCATCGATTGGGATCAGACCACAGCCGTGGCGGAAACGATAATAACGACAACACCGATAACACCGGCAATGACGGCAACGTTTCGGCGCGCGGCATCAACGTTGAGACGCTGACCCCCGATCTCGCCCAACAGATCGGCGCTCCCGCCAGCGTACGCGGCGTGGTGATTGACTAGCGTCGATGCCGACAGCCCCGCAGCCGACAGCGTTGCCCGCGGCATGGTCATCACTGCGGTCGACCGTCACCCGGTAAGCAACGTGCAGGATTTCAAACGCCTCATGACGTCAGGCACAAGGCCAGTCCGTTCTGCTGACCTACAACCTCGGCGGCCAGACCGGATTTACAGTTGTCCAGCCGAAGTGAATAAGCATCGCTAATCCCCAGCAACCGCCCGGGGCGGGTTCATTCCTCCCGGGCTTTTTTGTCGGCCTCGCAAATTTGAGCGTGTGGCGCGCAAGGAATCGCAGCACCTATCACTGTACAGCCGCATCGAAAGGACAGGTGAGCTCAAAATGGGAAATAATGATTTTCAAGTATTGCCGGCCTTGCCGCTGAAGAACACTATCCTCTTCCCTGGCTTGTTGTTGCCGCTTTCCGTAGGCCGCGAAAATTCGCTTCGCGCGGTGCAGGCCGCCCTCAAAACCGAGGAGAAAGAGATCATCCTGGTTGCCCAGCGCGATCCCCAGGTGGAATCGCCCCAGCAGGACGATCTTTATACCATCGGCACCAAGGCGGTGATCCGCAAATCCTCGCGCCCCAATGAAGGGATGCTGGAGATTCTGGTCTTAGGCGTAGAGCGGGTTGTATTGGTTAAGCTCGAACCCGACGAACCCTATCTCAAGGCAAAGTTCAGTGTTCTCCCCGCGCCGCAAGACGGTGGCTCGGAAGTCGAAGCTCTCTCAGGCGCTCTCCTGGAATTGGCTGGCAAAGCGATTGCTCTGGCGCAGCCCCAATCCGCAGCGGAATTGACGCGCATGTTGGCGGGCAGCGACGACCCGCTGCGCTCGGCCTATTTACTCGCCAGCATTTTCAGCCTCGATTTGGCGCGTGAGCAGAAATTGCTCGAGGCCGAAACCCGCGCTGACGCTCTACGCTTGATGCACTCCTACTTGGCGCATGAGTTGCAAGTGCTTGAATTGCGTCAAAAGATTTCCTCGACCGCTCGCGACGAGATGTCTAAGGAGCAGCGCGAGTATCTGCTGCGCCAGCAGCTCCGCGCGATTCAGCAAGAGCTCGGCGAAAAAGATGGCGAAAAAGCCGAAGCTCGATCTTCTGCGCGAGCGCCTCGAAAAAGTCAATCTTCCCGAAGAAGCGAAAAAAGAATTCGAGCGGGAAATGACGCGTCTCGAGCGTCTGCCTCCCGGAGCGCCGGATTATCACGTCACCCGCACGTACCTCGAATTTATTCTCGACCTGCCGTGGAATACCACCACCGAAGACAATCTCGACATTGCGCACGCCCGCCGGGTGCTCGATGAAGATCACTTCGGATTGAAAGAAGTGAAGGAGCGCATTCTCGAGCACCTGAGCGTGCTGAAGCGCAATCCCGAAGCGAAGGCACCCATCTTGTGCTTCGTCGGAGCTCCGGGCGTAGGCAAAACCTCGCTGGGCCAATCGATCGCGCGCGCCCTCGAGCGCAAATTCGAGCGCTTCAGTCTCGGCGGCATGCACGATGAAGCCGAGCTGCGCGGTCATAGGCGCACCTACATCGGAGCCATGGCCGGACGCCTGCTGCACGCCATGCGCCGCGCCGGAGCTTTGAATCCCGTCCTATTACTCGACGAAGTCGATAAACTCGGGCGCGATTTTCGCGGCGATCCCGCGGCCGCTCTGCTCGAAGTGCTTGATCCCGAACAGAACAAGAACTTTCGCGATAACTATCTCGACCTGGCCTTCGATCTCTCCAAGGTGCTGTTCATCACGACTGCGAACTCGCTCGATACCATCCCGCAGCCGCTGTTGGACCGAATGGAGATTCTGCGCCTCTCCGGATACAGCGAGGAAGAGAAACAGCAGATTGCGCGCCGCTACTTGATCCCCAAGCAATTGAAGGCAACCGGATTGACCGGCGATCAGTCGAGTTTACTGACGAAGGTCTGCGCGCCATCATCACCTGCTACACGCGCGAAGCGGGCTTGCGGCGCCTTGAACGCGCCATCGCGCGAGTCACACGCAAAGTGACCCTGCGTTTTGCCGAAGGACAAACCGAAAAGGTCATTGTCACGCCCGAACTCCTCGGCGATCTCCTCGGGCCCGAAATGTTTCTGCCCGAGCAGATGCGCAAGACCATGCCGCCCGGCGTCGCGACCGGCCTCGCTTGGACCGAAACCGGCGGCGACGTTCTCTATATCGAGAGCACGCTCCTCCCCAACGGCAAGGGCTTCACCTTAACCGGGCAGCTCGGAGAAGTCATGCAGGAATCCGCAAAGATCGCGCAGAGCTACATCTGGGCTCATGCCGTGGATCTTGGTGTAGATCCTGAAGTCATCAAGAACAGCGGCGTTCACCTACACGTCCCCGCGGGCGCGATTCCGAAAGACGGACCATCGGCCGGCATCACCATGACCACCGCGATGGCCTCGCTCTATACCGCGCTGCCGGTGCGCAGCGACATTGCGATGACCGGCGAGGTAACACTTGCCGGACTCGTGCTCCCGATCGGCGGCCTCAAAGAGAAGGTCCTCGCAGCACGGCGCGCCGGCATTCACCGCGTCATTCTTCCGCAAGGCAACAAGAAGGACCTGCGCGACTTGCCGGATCATGTCCGCCAGGAAATGCAGTTCCATTTCGTCGAGCGTGTAGAAGAAGTGCTCTCGCTCGTCATCCCCAACATCAACGTCCGCCCGTTAGCCCTGGCGAGTTAACCGTCGTATAGTTGAAATACGGAACGTATTCGATGGCCACGGACATAAGCACGCCTGCCGAAGGCGTCTACGTTGACGACAGCCGATACGAATGCCTGAACGGCGAATTGCGAGAACGCCCTTTGCCAGGATTACAACACGCTAAGTTGCAGGCCGCTATCAGAAACTTGCTGCTCCCATTTACGAAGGAGCTGGGAGGAGAAGTTCTGCAAGAGTGGACCATCATCCACGATAAGGACTGGTTAACACCGGATGTGACCTTCTCCTACCGCGATTACAAGATCGATCGAATCGGCCGTTTGATTGCCCCGGCCTATTTGTGTGTTGAAGTACGATCTCCTCAACAAGCCTATTCGGGATCTATTCGATAAATGGGGGACATACCAGAAATGGCAAATCCCATACTGCTGGATAATCGACCCCCTCGAGAAGGTCTGTTACCAGTGCGCCGCCCAACAGGAATCGGCGATCGTCGAAGAACGACGTGCTCCGGGCGGGCGATGTCAGCGTTGAGATCCCGGCGCTGCTTGACACATTGCTTTAATCCGCGTTCATCAGCGTTAATCGGCGGCCATTTCCTTCACTCCAGCCTGGTAGTTCGGCGCTTCCTTCGTAATGATCACGTCGTGTACGTGGCTCTCTCGCAGCCCCGCCGCGGTCACGCGCAAAAATCGAGCCCGCTCCTGCAGTTCTGCAATCGTTCGGCACCCGCAATACCCCATGCCCGCGCGCAAACCGCCCACCAGCTGATAACTTAATTCCGAGAGCGGTCCCTTGTACGGAACGCGTCCCTCAATTCCTTCCGGCACCAGCTTTCCATTCGGCGTCTGCGAATACCGGTCGGAGCTGCCCTGCGGCATTGCGCCCATCGATCCCATGCCCCGATAGCTCTTGAACGTGCGCCCCTGATACAGAATCGTTTCCCCTGGGCTCTCGTCCGTGCCCGCCAGCAAACTGCCGATCATCACCGTGTCCGCGCCTGCCGCAATCGCTTTCGTAATGTCGCCCGAATACTTCACCCCTCCATCGGCAATCAGCGGCACCCCACCCTCGCGAGTCGCCCTTGAACATTCCGCAATAGCGGTAATTTGCGGCACGCCTGCTCCGCTCACCACGCGCGTAGTACAGATCGATCCCGGTCCGATCCCTACCTTGATACCATCCGCGCCAAGCGCAATCAGGTCGCGCGCGCCTTCATAAGAAGCCACGTTTCCCGCCAGCACCTGCACCTCCGGTAACGCTCTTTTCACCGCCTTAACCGCATCCATCACCCGTTGGCTGTGCCCGTGCGCGGAATCCACCGCAATCACATCCACCTTCCTCCGCACCAGCTCCTGCGCGCGCTCCAGAAAATCGCCCGTCGCCCCAATCGCCGCCGCTACTCTAAGCCGCCCCTGCTCATCCTTAGCCGCATTTGGATACTTCAGCTTCTTCTGAATGTCTTTAACCGTGATCAGACCCTTCAGCGCGAAATTCTTATCCACCACCAGCAGCTTCTCCACCCGGTGCGTGTGCAGGATCTTTTGCGCTTCTTCAAGCGTTGTGCCCACCGGCACCGTGATGAGATTCTCTTTCGTCATCACCTCCGAAATCGGCAGATCGAACCGCGTCTCAAAACGCAGATCGCGATTCGTCAGAATGCCGACCAGCTTTCCGTTTTGCGTCACCGGTACTCCCGAGATGCGGTAGCGGCTCATCACCTCCAGAGCTTCCGAGATAGTTCGCTCCGGCTCGATCGTCACCGGGTCGACAATCATCCCGCTTTCACTGCGCTTTACGCGATCCACTTCTTCGGCCTGCTTGTCGATAGGCATGTTGCGGTGAATAATGCCGATACCGCCCTGCTGCGCCAGCGCAATCGCCATGTGCGACTCCGTCACCGTGTCCATCGCCGCGCTGACAAGTGGAATTTTCAACTCGATTCGCGGAGTGATGCGCGTGCTCGTGTCTACTTCCGCGGGAGTCACCTGGCTGTGCGCCGGTTGCAAAAGGACGTCGTCGAAAGTGAGCCCTTCTTGTATCGCCTCGGGAATCATCGCGGTTAAAGACATCCTAACAAGCGCATCCAAAACCCCTCGTATACTGAAGGAGCGTGACTCAGGTCGGCCGCTATCAGATCCTCGAAGAGCTTGGCCGCGGCGCGATGGGCGTGGTGTACAAAGCCCTGGATCCAACCATTGGCCGCACCATCGCCATCAAGGCCATACGCCTCAGCGACCTCACAGACGCGCGCGACCGCCAGCGCATTCGAGATCGCTTATTGCGCGAAACCCAATCCGCCGGAGTACTCTCCCACCCCAACATCGTCACCATCTACGACGTTCTCGAACAAGAAGACTTCGCTTACATTTTCATGGAGTATGTGAATGGATCCTCCCTCGAAAGATTGTTGCGCAGGCATTCACTGCCCGAGAGCTCCGCGCTCGTCGACTATTTGCATCAAGTCGCCGATGCCCTCGACTATGCCCACCGTATGGGAATAGTGCACCGCGATATCAAGCCCGCAAACATCATCATTTCGGAGGCTCGCGCCAGTGAGCGCTTCGCCAAGATCGCCGATTTCGGCGTCGCTAAATTTGTCTCACACGACATGACACATAGCGGAACCATGATCGGAACTCCGAACTATATGTCGCCCGAGCAAATTCAAGGCACAACCATTGACGGACGCTCGGACCAGTTTTCGCTTGCCGTCGTCGCTTACGAACTTCTCACTGGAGAGAAGCCCTTTACTGCCGACAATCTCCCAACCTTGTTCTATCTCATCTGCAAAGGAGATCCGAAGCCCCTGCGAGAGCTGAACCCGGCGCTGACCGAGACGGTGGATCGCGTCATGCGCAGAGCGCTCGCAAAAGAGGCCGAGCAGCGATTCGTTTCCTGCAGCGATTTTATTGCTTCCTTGTCGATAACGCTGGGCGATTCTCCCGGTTGGGCGCCGGCCGTTGCGGCAGCCGCTTCGATTCCCGCAGCGTCAATCGCCGATCGAGGCATGCTCGACGCCACCTCCGCGGGCGCCGCCCGTCAGCCCGTCTCCCTCCTTGCGCCTGCCCGCGCCGACGAACAGTCCGCCGCACCCGTTGCCGTCGCCGTGAGTGAGCCGCAAAAATACGATCCCCCCACTTTTCAGAGGCGCCGCCGGGATGACGGCGACGAATCTCCGGAGTCCACGCAACGCAGTTCGTTACCGAAGAAGCTGGCCGTAATCCTAGCGTTTTGCCTATTGATTGCCGCCACCATCGTCTTTATTGTCCGATGGAACTCCGGGGCGCCAGTCCCCGTTCAAGTGCTCGATGCAAAATCCGGTCCGGTTTCTCCTCCGCCCGAAGACGCGAGCTCCGCTAAACGCTCGCCGCAAAAAAGCGCAGCACCCGCCAAACCAGCGAGTCTTCCGAACGTTCAGAATCCTCGAAATTCCAGCGCGCCGGAAGGAGCACCCACTGCAAGCTCCCAGAGTCCTAACGTGAGCCAGCCCGCAACCAGCGATGTCGAATTACTCAGCGATCCCGCCGGCGCAAAGATCGTGGTCGACGATAACGCCGCAGGCGCTTGCACATCGCCCTGCACTCTTTCTCTCGCAAGCGGTCGCCATACCTTGACGGCTCAGATGGATGGATATACTCTGGCGCGCCGTATCTTCACCGTTCCCAACAGCACCAGCTTGTTTATTCCATTAACCAAAAGCACAGGCGTCCTGATCGCGAGCACAGTTCCGAACGGCTCCACTCTCTATGTTGATGGCAAGCAGTCGGGACGCACACCTCTGACGCTGCGTCTGCCGGCCGGTTCGCACCATTTGCTGTTTGTCTATGGAGCCATGCAGCACCAAGAAACGATCGACGTAGAGAACGACGGCCTGTATCAGGTCAACTACCCTTGGCATTAACGTTGGACAGGGGCTTGCCTCGACGGAATGCGACTGAGGCGTTCCCGATTGCATGCGCCTTCCTCTGCATCAGTGTGTCAAAGCGCGTATGTGGTTCAAATCCGAAGCTAAGGGGACTTATCGTTCTCTATGCGGCTCAGAGTCAAGGTTTGGCGACGATCACGAACGGACCTTTAGTTGCCAATCGGGATGGATTGAACCACGCGGGCAGACAGCAAATCGTTGGACTAGTGGATGGAGAACCCCGTCGTCTTGGGACGACCTATATTGCTGGGGTGTGGTGCTGTACGGACCGGATCGACGCCGCAATTTAGCGTTTAGTGCCGGGGTCTATAACGGGCTTGAGCCCCAATTTTCTTGCATCCTCCTCCGACCTGATCGATCCAATCTTTGGCTTTGTGGGTACCGCTACGACGCGCACGCTGGGAGAGCCTGCATCGCCTCGTGGGGGAACGCGAACGACGAGCTTGTTGGACAAAGCACTAATTGCGGCCAGAAGCTGCGCGTAGTCATTCAGAAGATCGACAATTTGCGCACTGACTCTTACGGCCTCATCGGGCGGCAGGTAATCCCCCTCGATCTCAGTCATTTCGGCCTGGAGCCTGGCCGCTCTATCGAGAAGATGATCAGTTTTCAGATGAATAGGAAGATGAGGAAGGTGGGGTGCTATGTGGGGCCATGCCAAGGTCCACAATGTGTGAAGGTTAGTGGAAAGACCCGCCAGCGTGTTGATGAGCGTGACTTTCGAAACCCATCGACTTGGAGGCGGCGCTCCCGGCTCAGTTGGCTTTTCGCCTTTCCCGGCATTAGGTGGCCGGTGTTTCTTGCACACGAACCAGAATTCCGCTTCATTTCGGCACTGTTTACCGTTTTCCCAGATCGAGCATTGGGCCATGAGTGGGAGGTTACCACAGGGTTGGCAGTCCGGACCTACGCGCCCGAGCTAGGGGTGCACCGAGGACGGCCCGTTGTCATCAGCGACGAGTCAAAACAATTGCCTATTCGCGAAGAGGTCGAGACCCCGCTGTTATTTCAACCGAGAATGCTGCTGTCATCATTCCCGAGTAATCAACCGTTTGCCGATGTTGGGGCGATTCCTACCGACAGATGCAGCATTTTGCCTGCGCCGCATGACCTCAAAATGCGGGCATGCCCAAGAACAAACAAAAGCGAACACCGAAAACCGTTCTTAAGCTGCCCGATTTAGAACAATCCAAGTCAGCCGTCCTGAACAGTCTTCCATCAGTAAGTTCTCGACGCTCATATGATCACGCAATCCGGGAATTTACTGATTGGTATTGCTCGGAACCACGCCTCGCCTTCAACAAAACGGTTGTCACGCGATACCGAATCTATTTAGAGCAGGCTCACTACGCTTCTTCGACAATCAATCTTCGTTTGGCAGCAGTGAGGCGGCTTGCATACGAGGCTGCTGACGCCGGCCTTCTGAGTCCAGATCTAGCAGCCGGAATTCGTCGCGTAAAAGGAGCCAAGAAGCACGGTGTCAGGATCGGTAATTGGCTCACAGCGGAACAAGGCAAATCCTTGCTTGCCGCATTCAGATCCGAAAAGCTCCGAGATAAACGAGATTACGCCATAGTCGCCGTTCTTCTTGGGTGTGGTTTGCGGCGTGCAGAACTTGCGGCAGTAACCTTGCAGGATTTGCAGCAGCGAGAGGAGCACTGGGTATTTGCTGACCTTATCGGCAAGGGCGGGCACATTCGAACCCTTCCTATTCCCGATTGGGTGAGCAAAGCGTTGCAAGCATGGACATCAGAAGCGGCAATTACAACTGGACCGATTTTTCGTGCCATCAACAAAGCCGGTCGGATTTCGCCACACGGCTTTACTCCCAAAGTGATCTGGGAGGTTGTGAAGCGCGCAGCATCAGCTTGCGGCTTATCCAATGTCGCGCCGCATGACCTACGACGTACTTGCGCACGGCTGTGTCATTTGGCCGGAGGCGAGTTAGAGCAGATTCAGTTTCTGCTCGGCCACGTAAGCGTTCAAACGACGGAGCGATACCTCGGTTGCAAACAGCGACTGCGGAATGCAGTCAATGATCACATCGGTATTGAACCTTCTGTCAGCCACAGTTAACTGACCTTTCTTCCCTTTGTGGCTCACAGTCAAGGCTTGTCGACGACGAGGAGCAACCGAAGCCGCATCGCGATTTTGGATTTCTCTCGCACGTTTTCAACGGCTGCGATCCGGTTGTGGTAAGTTGCGAGATCATGATGTCCACTGCCGCACGCCACACCCCCCGCCGGCGGATCTGCCTGGCCGTTGTTCTAGGAATTGGCATCATTCGTTCAGAGGCGGCGGCGCAGAATACTCCCAGATACTCGTTGCCCGGTGGAATTCGTGTTCTACAGGAGGGTAAACTGGATGCGAATAATGAACCGTATGAATTCCCGGACAACATAGAAGCGCGCAAATGGCTGATCGGCTTTGATCGAGGGCTCGTGAAGGTCTGCCCTCCGGACGACAAGACGAAGAACAAAATAGGCATTGAGGAAGCGAGAATTACCTCCCTAAATAACGATCAGGTGCTGAACGGCGCCGCACCCCTTTCA
>CAWEFG010000009.1:0-98709 GCA_963808405.1 uncultured Acidobacteriaceae bacterium
GAAAATGTTCGGCACAAACCGCTGCGGATTGCGATCGATGACCGGAAACCAGGTGCTTTGAACTTGCACCATAATGCGATGTCCTTTCAGAAACACATGGTCGTTCCCCGGAAATCCGATCTCGTATTCTGTGACGGAATTCGCGGTGGTCGGCTCTGGCTTCTCCAAACTGTGGCGATAGCGCCCGCGCAATACGTCGCCCGCGATCATCAACTCGTACCCGCACATCTTCGGATCGCTGGGCGGATTCGCATCGTGTTTCTCCGGGTACACGTCGATGACTTTCACGATCCAATCGCTATCCGTGCCGGTAGTCGATGCGAAAAGGTGCGCGGCAACTTTTCCCGAAACGGCAATATCATTGCGTCAGCGGCTCGCTATCCCACGAAAGTACATCGGGACGGTGATCCACGAAGCGCTGGTCTTCCACCAGCCACGTCGTCCACCCGCTGGCGACATCAATGGGACGGTGGCGGTAGGGAACTGGATTCGCGGGATCCGAGATGTAGCTGTCAAATCCTTTTCCGCTGGTGGCAGAAGCCGGCGGATCGAATGATAGCTTTCCGCTCTCGCGAAAGTAGAGGCGCCGCGCCGTGACATTGTTTTTCGGCGGCCATGCGTCATGCGGGACCCACTCGTTCGAGCCGGTCTGGAAAGTCAGCGCCTCGGGCAGATCGAGCTTTCCTTTTCCTTTCAGGTGGTATGCCAGAAAGGGCGCAAGTATGTCGCGCCGGTAATGCTCCGCCGTCGCGCTGCCGAAGTCGATAGGGCCGAGCTTCCGTCCCTCACCGCGCGACCATCCGCCGTGGTTCCAAGGGCCCACCACTAGGAAATTCTGGTGCGAGGTATCGTGACGCTCCAGCAACTCATAGATTTTGAGCGGACCGTAGAAATCCTCTTGATCCCACCATCCGGCGACATTCAGCGTGGGCACGGTTACGCGGTTGAGCCATGGCGCAAAAGCCTGCCGCTTCCAGAACGCATCGTAGTCAGGATGGTTCACGAAGTCGTTCCATGTCGGAAGCTTGTGGTGCAGGTATTTCTCGTCGATATTCGAGAGCGGCCCGAGGTTCAGATACCACTGGTACGCATCGAAGCGATCGATTACGGCGGAGACGTCGGAAATCTCCTTCGAGCTTTCCATCCGGTAGGCATATTCGAAACCGTAGCTCAGCCGAAACGCGCCGTTGTGATGGAAATCATCGCCGATCCACATGTCGGCCGGTGATGCCTGCGGCACCGCCGCTTTCAGCGCGGGGTGAGGATCGAGCATTCCCATGACGGTCAGCCAGGCTCCATAACTCGTGCCCGCCATTCCGACCCGGCCATTATTATTAGGCACGTGCTTCAATAACCACTCGATGGTGTCGTAGGTATCGGTGCTCTCGTCGATCGCCTGCTTGTTATGCGGGTCGCGGGGCTGCCGCAGCATCACGAACTGCCCCTCCGATTTGAACCGCCCCCGAATGTCCTGCATGACGAAGATGTAGCCCTCCGCCGACAACTCAGGCAGAGACGCAACCAGACGCGCCGAATCAAGCTGGCCCGTTCCGTAAGGTGTCCGGATCAGCAGGAACGGCAGCGGTTCGGAGGATTGATTGAGAGTGAATACCTGCGTGTAGAGATGCACGCCATCGCGCATCGGGATCATTTCGTCGGTGCGCGTATAACGCGATTCCGGGGCGGGCTGTGCGTACAGCCACGTGGAGGCGGCGAGGCAAAACAGCGTGAGCATTCCCCGTCGCCGGGTCTCGCGCGTGGTAGCGCATTCCGTTTCTCCTCTGCTATCTTCTTCGACGTGCGATCGATCGGCGCCGGACGCGGCACGCGTTGCACGGGGTTCTGCTTCAGCATCTTCATTGCTTCTTCGACCGCACGCTCCAGCTGCGGATCGTGACCCTTGATTACATCGGCCGCGGTGTACTCCACCTGGACATCGGGCGCGATACCTTCATTCTCGATAGCCCATTTGCCGGATAGATCGTAAAACGCCAAGGCCGGGACGGTAATTCCGCCGCCATCGATGGTTTGCGGAACGCCGAGCGTGCCGACCAAACCACCCCAGGTGCGCGTACCAACCAGTGGTCCGATTTTGCGCAAATGGAAATAGTACGGCAGTGCATCTCCACCCGATCCTGCGGATTCATTGATCAGCATGACTTTCGGGCCATAAATGCCCGCCATGGGCGAGGTCGATTCCGCGCCATCGCGAAGCGCAAAGTAGCCCATGAGCTTGCGATCCAATTCGTTCACGATGTAATCCGCCACCATGCCGCCGTGATTGTAGCGCTCATCGATGATCGCGCCATCTTTCTCCTGTTGCGCGTAATAGTAGCGAGTGAAGGACGTGTATCCGGGGCCCGCCGTATTCGGCAGCCACACATAGGCCAATCGTCCGCCGGAAAGGCGATCGACTAATCGACGATTCGACTCGATCCAAGCGCGCGTGCGAAGGCCGTCTTCGCTGGCGACAGGAACCACCGTGACCACGCGCGATCCTTCCAACGAAGGCGCCTTATTCACGCGAATGAGCGTCTGGCGTCCTGCGGTTCCTTCAAATAGACTGTAGACATTCGCCGGTGCAGTCAGCGGCCTGCCATTCACTTCAAGCAGATAATCTCCTTCCGACACTTGGATCCCGGCGCGCTGAGCGGCGCGCGCAGATCGGGATTCCAATTCTCGCCGGTATAAATATGACTGATGCGGTAGTGGCCGTTTTCTACCTTGTAATCCGCGCCCAACAGACCCACTGAGACCGGATTCTCCTCGCCTGGCACATCGCCCTCACCCGTCAAATAGGAGTGCCCAACGGTCAGTTCGCCGCCCATCATTGCGATGAGATATCCGAGATCGACGCGATGTCCCACATAAGCGAGCAGTGGAAGGTATTTGTCATAAATCGCTTGCCAGTTAGCGCCATGCATTTTCGGATCGTAGAAATATTCGCGTTGCAAGCGCCATGTCTCGCGATAAATCTCCGCCCACTCGGCGCGCGGATCCACTTCCATCTGGAGCTGATCCACGTTGAGCGCGCCGTCGCCGACCTTGGCTGGACGATCCGTCGCCACGATTCCCCATCGTCCGCCGGACGCCGCCCTCCCCCGCCGCCCAGCCTGATACAGCAGTTTCTTTTTGTCTCCGGAGAGAGTGTATGAGCGGATGCCTTCCAGAAACGGCGCGGCTGTGCGCTCCTTGAGTTGATAGCGCTGCAAGCGATGCGGCGCGCCGGGGTTGGCCGATGTCGGCTCCGTATAGAAGATCGTTCCCGCCGCACCGGCCATCAGGTTGCCGTAATCGGCTGCTGGAACATTGAGGGCAATAATGCGTTGTCCGATCTTGTCGAAGTCAATGCGGACATTGACTCGCTTCGGAGACTGCTGGTGCTCCGGAGATTCCGGCTTGGCCTCGTTGCGCTTCATCAGCGGCGGGCGGGGGCGCCGGCCGAGGCTCATCACCGGTCTCCGGCAAAAGCGGCGAAGGCTCGGTCGCACTCAGCACGCCTAAGTAAATCGCGCGCCGCACCGGCCGATCGAGCGAACTCATCTCCAGCCAGCCGGTTTTGCGGTCCATAATCGGTGCTCGATAAGAAATAAATGTATTTGCCTCCGGCATCGAATGCGGGCGATATCGAGTCCGCCAGCCCATCGGTGATCTGATGCGTCTTGCCGTCCGCGAGCGAGTAAATGAAGATGGCTCGCAAGTGGCTCGGGAGGCCCTTCGAGTACGCGACCCACTTCGAATCCGGAGCCCACACTGCATCAAACTGCCGTCCCGGATCGGGATATTTGTCTGTATCGATCTTGATCGCTTTCCCACTCGAAACTTCCAAGCGTCCAAAGATTCAGGTGATTGTCCTGAAGCAGGATCTGCGTGCCATTCGGAGACCATGCAGGCGCGGAGAAGAACGCGGTGGAAGGCAGCGCGATAGCCCGAGGTTTGGTGACCCCAGTCGGCTCGCCAATCATGAGCTGATATTCTCCGCTGGCGTCCGAGAGCCAAGCGAGCTGTGCGCCGTCTGGCGACCAGACGGGATTTCGGTCATGAACGCCGGAACTCTGCGTGAGATTACGGTAATCGCCTTTTTCCGCGGCCACCGTGAAGATATCGCCGCGCGCCTCGAATGCGGCACGCACTCCGGTCGGCGACAGCGCCGAACTTCGGATCATGCTCGCTACTTTCTTGAACTGCGGCTGCGCCCACGGAAGATCGCCGTTGACCTCGATCGTGAGCTTGTGGGCCTTGCCGGTCTTGGTGTCGACCAGGTGAATGTAGCCGGCCTGCTCGTAGACAACCGCATCGGGACCCGCCGATGCGCTCATGATGTCGAAGTCGTCGTGCTGGGTGAGCTGGTTGACCTGCTTGGTGCTCAGATTGTAGGAGAACAGGTTGACAGTGAAATTGCGGTCGGACAGGAAGTAGATCGAGTTGCCGACCCACATTGGGTCGCTGTCGTTGCTGTTGTTCCAGGGCAGCTTCTCAACCGAATAGTCGGCCAGATTCATGACCCGGATGGGATGCGTGCGGCCGCCCCGATAATGCCGCCACATGCTGGCCTCATACCAGGTAGGAATGAACGCGGTTGAAATCTCCTCATAAGCGAGGCGATGCCCGTCCGGCGAATATACGCCACTGAACGCGCGCGGCAGCGGCAGGGCTTCCGGAAGTCCGCCATCCACGCTCACCGTCCACAGACGGAAGTACGATTCTTGCGGCTCGCAGTCGCGCGCCGATGCGAAGATGACGCGGCGCCCATCGGGAGTCCACCCGCGGACGCGGTCGACGCCAGGATGGTACGTGAGCCGCTTCGGTTCGCCGCCGGCCGCGCTCACCACATACACATCGGTGTTGCCGGCGACCGTCGAGGTGTATGCGATTTGCGAGCCGTCGGGCGAGAAATACGGTTCCGTTTCCGCCCCTGGCGTGGAGGTCAGTCGCCGAGCCTGCCCGCCGTTCGCGCGACAACCCACAAGTCGCCGGCATACTCAAAAGCCACGGAGTCGCGGCTGACAGTTGGATGGCGGAGCAGCCGCGTCCCCTGTGCCAACAGGAGCTGAGAGGCAATTAGATACAGAATCGCAAAAAATTTTATTTTCATGGCATTACTAACGAACTGCCAGCTCTGAGCTAGCTGAAATCCGCCCTGGGCCGTAGAGTACCTTTCCTGGTTTTGCGCCCGTGTGCTTTCCGTGATCGACTACGACCTCTCCATTTACGAGTACGTAATCAATTCCTTCGGGTGGCAACGTCGGCTCGGAATAAGTCGCGAGATCCCGCAGATGATCGAGATCAAATACGACGACATCCGCCCACAATCCTTCCTTAATGGAACCGCGATGATCCAAACGATATCGGGTAGCCGGCCAAGAGGTCATTTTTCGAATCGCGTCCTCTAGGCTGAGCGTGTTCCGCTCGCGTACATAGCGGGAGATCAATCGCGGAAAATTTCCATAGGCTCGCGGGTGCGGCAGCCCGGTGGCATCGATCGCCCCAAATTGTGCGCTGGCGCCTGAATCGCTACCAATGCTAGTCCAGGGGAATCGAAGCGCCGTCTCTATATCCTGCTCACTCATCATGTAATAAATCGCCATTACGCGCCCGCTGTCCCTGCGCGACGAGGTCGAAAGCGGCGTCGGCCGGGTCCTTGCCCCATTCCTTGCCGATCTCCGCAAGATTTTTTCCCACGAAGCGCGCGTTGTCCGTATTCCGGGCATTGGCGAGTACAATACCTTCCCAGCCGCCGGAGGCCTCGACAATGTTCCACCAGCCCGGGGATCCGGTCTTGATCTCCTGCTTTAGCCGGGCGCGAATCGCGGGGGAGGCGAGCCGCTCGAGCAGCGCCTTCTGGCCGCCTTCGTGCGCCCACGAAGGGATAGTCGCTTCGAGACCCGTACCGCCCGCAGTGTACAGATATAGATCGGCTGCAACATCCACACCGCGCTGCCTCGCCTGATCGATGTGTTTGCCACTTCGCTCATCAGCGTTCCCCAGCCGGGGCTGAATGCCGCCTTGAGATGAAAAATTTCTACCGGTAAGCCAGCGCGCTCGCCAATTGCAATCGCTTCATCCACGGACTCGACCACCTCGCGTCCTTCGCCGCGATATGACTCGCGTAGAAGCCGCCGTACTTCGCTGCGCCTTTGGCAACTTCGATCAACTCCGGCGTGGTCGCATAGCTCGAGGGTGGGTAAATCAGGGCCGTCGTCATTCCTAACGCTCCGGCTCTCATCGCGGTCTCCACGATGGCGCGCATCCGCGCCAGCTCCTCGGCATTGGGCTGTCGCGCGTCATATCCGAGCACAGCAATGCGCGCCTGGGTCTCACTAAAGTAAGTCCCGAAATTGATGCTGATCCCTTTCCGCTCGAGATCGGCGAAATATTCCGGAATTTTCTCCGCTGGAACCGGCGTACCTCCTTCGCCGGCAATAGCCGTGGTGACGCCTTCGCGTACCTTGTTTTCCGCCAGACCGTTCACGGGCAGCACGGCGCCGGATTGGTCCATGGAATCGATCCAGCCGGGCGACACATATCTTCCTTTCGCGGCAAGCTCGACCCGGCCACGTCCTTCCACGGTGCCGATCTTTACAAAGTGTCCGTCGCGAATCGCGACATCGGCCAGAATCCAGGGATTGCCGCAGCCATCCAGCACACGGCCGCCGCGGATGACGACGTCGTAGAGCGGGGCTTGCGCTTGCGCTCCAAGGACTAGCGATCGCCGCGAGAACGCCAAGAATCGATCGGCGGCTTAACATCAGCAGCTTTAGAAGCTGAACTTCAGCGCGAACTGCAAGATGCGGGGATTCACGCTTTCACTTAGAATTTGGCCGAAAGTGGCCTGGGAAAAATTCAGGTTCGGATTCGAGAACGAGGGGTGATTGAGGACGTTGAAAAAGTCGGCGCGAAACTCCAGCCGCGCGTGTTCCGTGACGGGCAGTGGAAATTGCTTCATGACCGAAAGATCGATGTCCGTCTGATCCGGTCCCCGGACGATGCCGATCCCCGCGTTGCCGAAGGTAGTGCCCTTCCCGTCATTTCCAACCACTGGCGCAGTGGTGATACAGCTCTTGTTGAAATAATTGTTCAGGCGAGTCTCGACTGATCCGGAGGTTTCCAGTTGCGGATACGTGCATCCGGCAGCTATCTGGACGCGATCCGTGTTGATGCCGTAAATGTTTGTCGTGGTAGTTGTGGTGAGCGTAAGCCGTTGTCCTGTCTGAATTGTGACGACGCTTCCGAGCGTCCAGCCGCCCAAAGCGCTTTTGACGAGAACATTCTGGTTTTGGAGTAGCGGCAGTGCATATACCCCGCTGAGCACGAAGCGCTGATCGCGGATGAAACCGTCGGGCCCGTAGGTCTGGCTTGGCCTGTTCTGGTCACCGGTCGGCGTGCCGCCATTCGCGCCGGCGACCGAGCTCGAAGCGGTCGAAAGCGACCGGGCGAATGTATAGGAAGCGAGAAACTGCAATCCATGACTAAGCCGTTTTTCCAAGCTGGCCTGGAGCGCGTTGTACCAGGACTCGCCGTTGGAATAGATATCGTTAAAGTTGCTCGAACTGAAACCGAGATAAGGCACTCGTTGCTGAATGTTCGCGACAGTATTGGTAGTGACGCCGTTGATCGGATTGGAAGGACTGGCGAATCCCGCCTGATTAATCGACCTTTCTTCATTTAGGTGTACGCCGCGGCTGCCGGCATAGTGTCACACGTGAGCTACCATGTCGCTCATCAGCTTCGTTTGCAGACCCAGGCTATACTGCTGTACCGTGGGCGGCCGGTAGTACGGACCAATAATCGTGGGGGCGAGCACTGTGGTGGGCGAGTAGGGCGGGAAAGTAGGCAGGGTCACTGCCGGCGGAAAAGGGTTCGCGAGCGTGGCGCTGCCGTTCTGTGTTGCGGCGAGTTGATTGATGACTGCGAATGGCGCATTCGTGAGCAGTTGAATAAAAGGTTGCCCGGTAGATTGATCGTGATAGACGCCGTAACCTCCGCGCAGAACGAAACGATCCGTGCGCGGCAGCTGCCAGGCAAAACCAATACGGGGATTTATAGTGTTCTGTCCAGTGCCGCTGTATCCGAGATTGTTGTTGAGTTTTGTGACGCCAGCGGGCAGCGGCCCGGTGTAGTTGGATGGAACGACGTAGCCCTGGAGGGTACCGGTCGCGGGAGGATTCTTATTCAGTAAGGTTGGATCAAGATTGGAGTTGCGTCCCAAAGCGTCGCTGATAGCCCCGATCCGTTCGTACCGAAAGCCAAGATTCGCGGTGAAGCGCGAAGTCAACTTGATGTCGTCCTGGACATATAAGTTCCCGTCCCAGGTTCGAAAGGCGCGATCAAAGAGGCCGGGCATGTCAATCGACAAAGTATACATTGCCGAGACTGCCGGCCTGGGTGGCGTTGAGACCGAGCAGCAAGTCTGGATAACTCAGGAAGATCAATCCGGCGATGTAATGAAAGTTCAGGATGTTGTTCTGAGCTCGGCTTATACCTCCACCGGCGCGAATAATCTGACGGCCGTGGGTCCAGGACACTGAATCCTGAAAGACGTAGGTATTTTGAATACTTTCTAGGGATTGGCCGTTGCCTCCCAGCGTCAGCACGCCGTTGATAGAGATTTCCGGGATGCCGTTGTCGTACGGAGGTGCGTTGATGCCCACATCCGAGAATTTAAGCGGTTCTGATTGTTGGTTATATACAAAGGTCCGATGATAACCGAGTTCCAGTTGGTTGAGTAAGTACGGTGTCAGAATGTACGTGTGGGTGAGTGAAGCGTTCCAATACTTGGCTGGAATTACCAGCGGCCAGCCAGGGACCGTCGGACCGCCGAGATTTGCGCCTGGGAAGGTCTGCGTCGTATTGTCGTTTGCGAAGAAGTAGCGGAACGCGAACCTGCTCTTTTCCGATGGCAGATAATCCGAGTTCGCCATATATTGGTCCTCGCTGAACGGGCAGGGAGAGCTTAAGACCGACAACCCCTGAGTCGCGAACGGCAGCGCCGGATTGATGATCTGCGGTGTTGGAATCGCATATTGCCCGTTCGGCAGTTTGTAGTTAAACAGCGCGAGCGCTTGTGGGCTTATATTCGAGCCATCGGCCGCGATTGTCGTACCGGCGTTGCCGACTCCGTGTTGGCCGGCAAACAACTTGCCCAGCGCTGCCGCTGAGCGATCATTCGTAAGTGGCGGCTCCGCGAAGCTGCTGGAGCACGAACCGCTTACACCATTGCGTTGCCGCGTGCCCTGATAGGAACCGAAAAAGAAAAGCTTGTCTTTGATGATTCGACCGCCAACGGTGCCGCCGAACTGGTTTTGCCGCAGCTCCGGCCGGTGTCGTGCCCGCCCGATTGAAGAAGAAGTCATTTGCATTGAGGTCATTGTTGCGGAGGAATTCGAATAAAGAACCATGGAAAGCTATTGCTTCCGCCTTTGGTAATGACGTCTACGTTGGCGCCGACATTGCGCCCGTAGCTTGCGTCGTACTGGCCGGTCTGGACTTTGAATTCCAGGATCGTGTCGGGATTTGGTATCGCTACCCCGCCGCTGAACGTGCCGGAATTCTGAAGATCGTCAATGGGCACTCCGTCCATCTGGTAGTTATTGCTCTTTTCGGACTGGCCGCCGCTCGAGAAGTTGCTGAACCCTCCACTGCCTAAGCCCAGAGTGGTCGCGTTGTTCACTTCCTGGGCCACTCCCGGGTTCAGCGCAATAATTTGCGTGTAGTTCCGCGACGCTAATGGTAGATCCGTGACCATTTCTTGGTTAGTCACTCGCCCCAGCGCGCTCGATTCTGTCTGGAGCTGCTCCCCCACCGAAGCAACCACGATCTGCTGGTTCACCGCGCCGATTTGAAGCTGCGCGTTCACAGTTTGGGTTTCCGTCACGGTCACGGTAACTTGTGGATATTCGAGCAGCTTAAAACCCGCCTTGGAGATCTCCACGCGATACACACCTGGTGGAAGAAGCGTCACCGAATAGGTTCCGTTCTGCTCGGACGCGGAAGTGCGCGGTTCACCGGTTCCCAAATTCGTGACTTTGATCTGCGCCCCCGGTACCGGGAGACCCGAAGGATCGGACACCAGCCCGTTGATAGCCCCGGTATCGGCTGTCTGAGCGAACGCAATCGAGCTTGACACCGCTAACATCACAGATAAAACGGTAACAGCGATTTTCCGATTCATTGAACATCTGCTCCTCTGCTGAAACTTCAGTTTCAGTCTCGACGATCGACCCACGTTGACGGATTTAAGCCATTCTGAAATGTTTGGAGCCTGTTGTCAAGCCCGCTCACAGCAGACGATACCCGAACAGAAACAATTGTTTCTCGCGGTTTCGCGTTTGACAAGCTTGCATCCATCGGCGATGCTTGATGCGATGGCTTCGCGGCAGCGTCGAAAACCGGGCGTTGAGAACGGAAGCCTGGCCCTACGAATTGCGAATCTGAGCGACCGCCGTCAACAGATCATTCGGCCGGTGCTCGCCAATCCCCGCACCTTCGTTCTTCTGCGGGTGCGTGATCTCGCCAAGGAACTGGGAACCGACGCCGCCACCGTCATCCGCATTGTGCGAGGCCTGGGATTCGAGAACTATCGCGCGTTTCAGCATCACCTCCACGAGGCTTCCGTCGCTTACGCCACATCGCTCGACACGATGCAGGCGATCCACGTCCGAAAAAATGGCACCGGAGATCTGATCCTGAAGTCGACCGAGCAGGACCTGGAGAACTTGAGCGCGCTTCGAAACAGCGTAGACCCCGAGAAACTCGCCGACGTCGCGCGTAGGCTCTATGGCGCCAGGCGAGTGCTGATCTTTGGAGGCGACGCGGCTGCATCTCTGGTCACCTTTCTCGAATACAGTTTGACTTTACTCGATTTGCCCGTTTTCGCGGGAATTGGGCACGGTCGCATTGTGCATCTGGCGCGGGCGGCGAAGAAATCGGATATCGCCATCGCCATCAGCTTTCGTCGCGGTCTCCGCATGACCGTGGAAGGGCTTGAGCAGGCGCGCGCCCACGGTGCTTACTGTGTAGCCGTCGCCGATTCGCTCTTGTCGCCGTTGTTCCGCTTTGCTCATGCTGCTTTTCTCTCCTCCGTGGAAACTCCCTCCTTTGGAGTCTCCTATGTTGCGCCGATGGCTCTATTCAATGCCTTGCTGGCGGCCTGTGCCAGCGTCCAGCGGAGCCGCACGCTGGCGCTTCTCCGCGGGGTGGATGAAGAACAGCGTCACGGCTCGCGGTGGTATGTCGATGGAGTAACAAAATGAAAAAACTTTCGATGCTAGGCCGGCTTCTTCTCTTCTTTCCGTTGATTGCGCTTTACGCGCAAACCGGCGATTACGACGTGGTCATTCGCAATGGCCGCGTGCTCGACGGCAACGGCAATCCATGGATCCGCGCCGATGTCGCCATTCGCGACGGCCGCTTTGTCCGTATCGGCAGAGTCGAGGCCCGCGGACGCCGCGAAATCGACGCGACCGGTAAATATGTCTCGCCCGGTTGGATCGACATGTTGGATCAGTCCGGCAGCGCGCTCTTGCGGGACGGCCGAGCCGAGAGCAAGCTCCAAATGGGGGTGACCACGGGCATCGCCGGCGAGGGCGGCACGCCGGTCCCAGCCGACAAGCTGCCTGAATACTTCGCACAGCTTGAAAAAGGCGGTATCAGCATGAACTTTGGCACTTCCTATAACGAGTCGCAGGCTCGGGTGGCCGTGCTGGGCTATGTCGCGCGGGGCCCCAATCCTGAAGAGCTCGCCCGTATGCAGTCGCTCATGGAAACCGCCATGAAGAACGGCGCTCTCGGAATGACTACCGCGCTGATTTATCCCCCTGGCAGCTACGCGACCACGGCAGAGTTGATCGCCATGGCAAAAGCTGCTGCCAAATACGGAGGGATTTACTCCACCCACATGCGGGGCGAAGGCGCTGAGTTGCTGCAATCCATCGATGAAGCGGTCGCCATCGGCGAGCAAGGCGGATTGCCGGTCGAGATTTTCCATTTGAAGGCGGCCTACCAGCCTGGTTGGGGAAAGCTCATGATCGAAGCCGGGAAACGAATCGAGCAGGCCCGCGCACGCGGACTCGACATCGCTGCCGACATGTATCTGTACACCGCGGGCGGCACCAGCCTCGACGCGGTGATCCCCTCCTGGGCTCACGAAGGTGGAACCGAGGCGATGTTGAAGCGCCTCGAAGATCCGCAGGTGCGTGTACGTCTGAAAAAGGAGACCCAGACCGGATCACCCGGCTGGTGGAATCTCGTCGAAGCGTCCGGCGGATGGGATCACATCATTTTCGCTTCCTCTCCCAATGAAGACGATCGCCGCTTCATCGGCAAAAGCATCGCCGCCATCGCAAAAGAGACCGGAAAAGATCCCGCCGATACCGCCTACGACTTAGTTCTCCGGGGAAAGGACCGCTGCGGCGCAATCTATTTCATGATGAGCGAAGGCGATATTGAGACTGCTATCAAATTTCCCTGGGTCAGCCTGGGCAGTGATTCGGCCGCCATGAACCCCCGCCCCGGAGAGCCGCAGGCCTTGGGACATCCACGCGCTTACGGTAATTTCCCGCGGCTGATCGCAGTTTATGTCCGCGACAAACATGTGATCACGCTCGAGGATGCCATCCGCAAATTGTCTTCCTGGCCCGCAACCCGCATGCGCCTGCCGAGCCGCGGATCCATCAAAGAGGGAATGTGGGCCGATGCCGTGATCTTCGATTTGGACCGCATTCAGGATCGCTCCACTTATGAGCAGCCAACGCTCCCCCCGGAAGGCATCGATTATGTCCTGGTGAACGGACAGGTGGTGATCGATCAAGGCAAGCACACCGGAGCCAAACCCGGTCAAGTACTGTATGGCCCCGGACGCCAGAAGATTCCCTCTTCGGCGTCTCAGTAGAGAATTTGCGCCGACTCCTCTCCGAATCGAACGCTGCCATCCAGTTGGTACTGGGTCGTGATTCGCGCTACGATTGCAACATGAGCGGCCGATCCTCCAAACAACCTCCGCTCAAGACCTCCGCTCCCAAATCGCACCCGCCTGCCGAGCTGCGTATTGGAAAACAAGGCGTCTACCTCATAGAAGGCGATGCGAAGCTCAAGACTTTTCGACTGATCCCCTGGAGTCGATTCCTGGCCGCTTTAGACCCGCCTGTCCGCGCCTAAACATCACCTCAGCCCCTCAACCAGCGTCAGGGAGATTCCAGCGCACCGGCCGCGCGAGGTTCCTGCTGAAATCGCGAGCGGCGCGCCACATCGCGATTCAGTCGCGTGTCTCGATCCCGGTAGACCTCGCCCATGCCCCCGGCGCCCAGCCGCGCCAGAATTTCATGCGGACCAACCCGGTCTCCGGCACAAAGAGGCATGTCCAGCTAATCTCACCGATTGTATACGACCCTGCTATTCTGCGCCTGAGCCTCACGCATGCGTGTTCTCGTCCTAGGAGGAACCGGTTTCCTCGGACCTGCGATCGTGCGCCGCCTTCTCGCCGATGGACACACTGTCGCCGTTTTTCATCGCGGACCTGCCCCTGGCGATCTGCCGGATCACCTCGAGCACATCTTCGGAAATCGCGCCGATCTGCTCAACCACATCGGCCGCTTTCGGTCCATTCATCCGGAAGTAGTCGTCGATGTAATCGCAGGCACGCGCAGCCAAGCCCAACTGCTTCTCGACACCTTCGCGGCATCGCGCTCCGCACCGTCGTGTTGAGCAGCGGCGATGTCTACTTTGCAAATGATGTTCTTCACCGCAAAGAGCCCGGGCCCGTTCAACCAGCGCCACTCAAGGAAACGGCCTTGCTCCGTAACCGCCGTTATCCATACCGCGGCGGCCTTCCTGTTCCGCCCGTCGCTTAGGTCGATTCCAACGATTACGAAAAGATCGACGTCGAAGAAACCGTGCTCTCCGATGCTTCCCTGCCCGGCGCGATCCTTCGTCTGCCCATGGTCTACGGCCCGGATGACTACGAAGGCATGAAGCGCCGCTTCTACGCTTATCAAAAACGCATGCAAGACAGGCGTGAAGTAATCTGCTTAGCTCGGCGATGGCCCAGTGGCGTGCCCCGTGGGGCTACACGGACAATATCGCCGAAGCAGTCGTACTAGCGGGTTCGGCACGAGCGCGCCGCCGGACACATTTACAACGTCTGCGAAGAAGGCCGCCCCACCATAGCCGATTGGGTTCGCTACCTTGCGGCCGTAATGCAATGGAAGGGGCAGATCCTCATTACTCCGGATGCTTGCCCGCCGCCCGACCTCTCCACTCAACTCAACTTGGCCCAAGACATTGGATATGGATAGCCAAAGCATCCGAGCCGACCTCGGCTACGTTGAGCCCGTCAATCGGCTCGACGCGCTATTCCAAACCGTCGAGTGGGATCGCGAACACCCACCCCGCCACATCGACCCCGCGCAATTCGATTACGCCGCCGAAGACGCCCTTCTCTTCATGCCATAAGCAAGTAAACCAACCATCAGAAACCCGCCGCTCATCAAGTATGCCGAGGCCGGTTCCGGTGTCGTTGGCCCGGCCGGAAACGGGTTGCATGGTGTCGCAGCGGCAGTCCCGGTCGAAACTACGGCGCAGAAGCCACCGTTTATACAGCTGCGCTTTAAACTCACCGAGTACTATTCCGCCGCGGGATCCGGAGATGAGGTCACCATCGGCATTCCAAAAGGAGGCTATGCCTCACGCTTTGAACGGCGTCAGAACGAATTTGGCCCCATCCCTGAAAACCGCACCCGTTCATGGGTCGCCCTTCTGGCCCTGATCGCGTCAGCGCTTTTCGTCGTAGCACTGATCTGGATTAAGGCCAACCGAACTTCTCCCAATGCGCTGCCGAAAAACGCCGCACAAAATGCCCGCGCAACCAATCCCGAAGCACAAGAGCTATATCTGCAAGGCCGATACTATTGGAACAAGAGAACCCCGGAAGGACTCAATAAGGCGGTCGATTATTTTACGCAAGCAATTGTACGCGACCCTTCTTACGCCCCCGCCTATTCCGGACTCGCCGATTCTTACAATCTTCTTCGCGAATACACTTCCATCCCCGCCAGTGAGGCCTATCCCAAAGCTCTGGCTGCGGCGAAGAAGGCCGTGGAATTGGACGACAGCTTAGCCGAGGCGCATAATTCTCTCGCTTTTGCTTCTCTCTGGGGCGCATGGGATGTAGCAACCGCGGACCGTGAATTTAAGCGAGCTCTCGAATTGAATCCGGCCAACGCGAGGACACACCACTGGTACGCAACCTACCTCTTAACATTCGCCCGTTTCCCCGAGTCTGTCGCCGAAATTGAACGCGCCCGCCAGCTCGATCCCGTCTCCACCGCAATCCTGGCCGACAAAGGCTTGATCCTCTTCTACGCGGGTCGCCCTGACAAGGCCATCGCCCTGCTGAAGCAGATCGAGCTCACCGAGCCGTCATTTTTTTCGAGCCACCGCTACCTGGCAGCTATTCATCTTGATCGCAAAAATTACGAAAGTTATTTATCGGAATCCCACACCGCCGCCATCTTATCTCGTCATCCCGACGCGCTTGAGATTGTCAAAACCGGTGAGACGGGCTGGGCGCATGGCGGCGCTCAAGCCATGTTCGAAAGCATGTTGCAGATGGAAACCAAGCTCTACACCCAAGAACGTGTAACAAGTTACGACTTAGCCGCGACCTGCGCGCTGCTCGGTAAAAAGCAAGCCGCACTTGAATATCTGCACCGCGCCTACGATCGCCATGATTCGTCCATCCTCGATGTGAGAATCGACCACAGATTCCTTAACCTGCATAGCGACCCTGCCTACCGGCAATTAGTGAGCCGCCTCGGTCTCCCGCCCTTAAGCTGACGCCTACGTAGCATCACGTCTCGACCGTCCGGCGGAGCGGTACGATAGCTGCGCCAAAAGTCAGGCGCGGCATGATGGATCAAAGCGTCTTTGAGCGTCCGGATTTATGATCCTCAAGTGCCCGCTCAGCGATGGAAAGGAGTTTGCCATTTTTCGCATCGGCTTCGATTTGCTGGTCCCAAATCTCAGCGTCAAAATGCAAGAACCAGTTCCGAAATGCATCCAGTTCGGCGGGCTGAGCTCTCTTATTTGATTTTCGACTTGTTCAACTCTACTCATGCCAAGTCCATTTTCAGACTACAACGGAAGCTGCCTGTTTCGCCCCGCTATTAACACGCATGCGTCAATTCCAGCTTTCCGCGCCACGCCTATTCATACCGCAGCGCCACAATCGGATCTATCTTCGTCGCACGCTGTGCGGGGATATAGATGGCCAGCGCCGCCGCTGCCATCAACGCCAAAGGAATCGCCGTGAATGTAGCAGGATCGCTGGCAGTCACTCCATAGATCAGCGGCCGTCACCATCCCGCGGCGAAAAACCATCCCCAGCACACTGCTCCGCGAAGCTCCCAATGCCATTCTGATCCCGATCTGCTGCGTCTGCTCCGACACCAGGTACGCCATCACCCCGTACACTCCGATTGCCGATAACAGCAGCGCGATTGCGCCGAAGCTACCCATCAATGCGGCCATATAGTTCAGCCCGATGGCACGGTCGTGAATCGCTTTCTCCATCGTCCTTATATCGGTGATCGGCTGCTCGGGATCCACCGACCGGATCGCGCCAATTACCGCCGGCGCCATCGCCAGGGGATCTTTGGCCGTTCGCACCCCAATGTCCATCCACAGCGCAGCCGCCTGTTCATAGGGGACATAGATTGTAGGACGGGGCTGCCGGTCATACGGATTATGCATCACATCGCCGACCACCCCGACAATGGTGATCCATTGGTTATTTGAATCTGGCTCGCCGATCTTAATCCGTCTGCCGATCGCTGGCTCGCTCTTCCACCAGCGCTGCGCCATGCGCTCACTAATCACCGCCACGTTCGGTGCCTGGGCTCCATCGCTTTCCGTCAGCAGACGGCCTTGATGCAGCGGCACATGCAAGGTTCGGAAATAATTCGGGCTGGCGACTTGGTACATGGCGAACGGCTGGTGCGGCAGCGGCACCGGCTTCCACAGCAGCGCGTCGCATACACTGAAAACCGCCGTCGTCGCGCCGATCCCCAGCGCCATCGTCAGAACCGCGGTTACCGTGAACCCCGGTGACTTTCTCAGCATGCGCGTGCCGTACCGGATGTCTTGCCACAACTTCATGTGCCCTCTTGAATCTTACGTACACTACGCGTCGAAGTTCCCTTTATACAAGTCCGTTGATACCCTTCACACATGAGAATAGATACCCGCCTTCTAAGCATCCTCGTCTGTTCCCTTCTGCTATCCGCCAAAATCGCCAAACCGGCAGACGTCGCAGCTCCGGGTGACTGGAAACAAATCCTGCATGATCGCCTCCCGCTCTATGGCCACCGCAATTGGATCGTGATCGCCGATTCAGCTTACCCGGCCCAATCGCGCGACGGTATCGAAACCATCGTCTCCAACGCCAGCCAAATCGAAGTCCTGAAGGAAGTTCTTGCGGATCTCGCGTCATCCCCGCACGTTCGCCCCATCGTCTATCGAGACCGCGAATTAAATTTCATCACTGACTCGGACGCCCCGGGCGTCGGCAATTATCGTCAGCAGCTTTCCGCACTCCTGCCAAACGCAAAAGCAACTTTGCTGCCGCATGAAGAGATCATCCGCAAGCTCGATCAGGCTGGCCAAACCTTCCGTGTCCTGATCGTCAAAACCAATCTGACGATTCCATACACGACGGTTTTTCTCCAACTCGACTGCGCCTATTGGAGCGCTGAGTCCGAGCAAAAGCTTCGAGCCGCAATGGCGCAGAAATCCGGCCACTCAATAAATAAGTAACCGCCGCCTCTTCTCGCCGTCCGCCGCCCTCGTCATCGATTCCCAAGCAGTACAATGGGCGCATTATGCGCCAAGCTATCGTCCTTTTAAGCGCACTCGCGCTCACCGGTCAAGCTGCCGACTCCGTTCATTCGCTGCGAGGCTATTCCGCGCAAACCTCGGCAACCGAGATCGAATGGGAACAGAAATTCCGCAACATCCCTCAGCCCGATCGTTTGCGCGAAAACATGCGGCGCTTATCGGCCCGTCCGCACCACGTAGGCTCGCCTTACGACAAGGACAACGCCGAATGGATCTTGGCTCAACTCAAATCCTGGGGCCTCGACGCGCATATCGAAAGCTTCGATGTCCTATTCCCCACTCCTAAAGAGCGCGCCATGGAATTGGTCGAGCCCGTGAAATACACCGCCAAGCTCGAAGAGCCAAGCCTTCCCATCGATCCCACTTCGAATCAAAAAAGCGAGCAGCTTCCCACCTATAACGCTTACTCGATCGATGGCGATGTGACCGCGCCGGTGGTTTACGTGAACTATGGCACCCCTGCCGATTACGAGGAGCTCGAACGCATGGGCGTTTCTGTAAGCGGCGCGATCGCTCTCGCCCGCTATGGCCAGTCCTGGCGCGGCATCAAGCCTAAAGTAGCTGCCGAGCACGGCGCGGTCGGCTGCCTCATCTACTCCGATCCTCACGAAGACGGCTACTTTCATGGCGATGTCTATCCCAATGGACCCATGCGTCCTCCCTTTGGCGTCCAGCGCGGCAGTGTTATGGATATGCCCGTCTATCCCGGCGACCCGCTGACTCCCGGCGTCGGCGCCACTCCCGATGCCAAAAGACTGCCCCTGAGCGAAGTCAAGACGCTCACCAAAATTCCCGTGATGCCCATCTCCTACCAGGACGCCGAGCCTCTGCTGAATAACTTAAAGGGCGAGCTGGTGCCCGAATCGTGGCGCGGCTCGCTCCAGATGCCCTATCACGTCGGCCCCGGCCCCGCCAAGGTGCATCTCCATTTGAAGTTCAACTGGGACCGCAAGCCGCTTTACGACGTCATTATGAGAATTCCCGGTTCTCAATACCCCGACGAGTGGGTGATTCGAGGCAATCATCACGACGGCTGGGTCAATGGAGCTGGCGATCCAATCTCCGGCGCCAGCCCGCAAATGGAGGAAGCGCGCGCCTTCGCCGAGTTGCTGAAGCAGGGATGGAAGCCCTCGCGCACAATTATTTATTCCTGGTGGGATGGCGAGGAGCCCGGTCTATTGGGTTCCACTGAATGGGCCGAAACTCACGACCAGGAGCTGCGCCGGCACGCTGTCGCCTACATCAATTCCGACGGCAATGGCCGCGGATTCTTTCGTGCTTCGGGTTCGCATTCGCTCGAAGATTTCGTGAACTCCATCATGAAGGACATCAGCGATCCGGAAACGAAGATGACCGTGTGGAAACGCGTTCGCCTGGCCGATATCTCGCGCGCCACTCCCGACCGGCGCTCCGAGCTCAAATCCCGTCCCGATCTTCGCATCGGCGCATTGGGTTCCGGATCCGACTACACGGTCTTCATCGATCACCTCGGCATCGCGAGCTTGAACATCGGATACGGAGGCGAGGACCCCGGCGGCGGCCAATACCATTCGATTTACGACGATTTTTATTGGTACACCCATTTCGAAGACACCGACTTCACATACGGTCGCGCTTTGGCGCAAACCGGTGGAACTATGGTGATGCGCCTGGCCGATGCTCCGGTGTTGCCATTCCAATTCACGAATTTCGCCGATACAATTCACACCTATGTCGTCGAGCTGAAGAAACTCGCAACCGATCAGCGCGCCGCGATCAAAGAACGGAACTCCGAGATCGATGAAGGCGTGTATCAGGCGCTCGTCGATCCCAAGAAGAAAATGGTGCCTCCCTCCAAGCAGCCCTTACCGCCCTATCTCAACTTCGCGCCGCTCGACAATGCCGCCGACGATCTGACCCGCGCGGCGGAAGCTTACGAACGCGCGTTCGCGAAAGCGGGCGATCAGGCCTCCCCGGCGGTCAACGCGAAATTAATTCAAAGCGAGCGCCTGCTTACCGATTCCACCGGTCTGCCGAACCGCCCCTGGTTTGAACACCTGATCTATGCGCCCGGCTTTTACACCGGCTACGGCGTCAAAACTATTCCAGGTGTGCGCGAAGCCATCGAGCAGAAGCGCTGGACGGAAGTAGATCAACAAATGGCGCGCGTATCGAAGGCGCTGCAGAACGAGGCGGATCTGTTGGACGAAGCCGCGAAACAAATCGGCGCCCAGCAGTAATCGGCCTTCTACGTTTCGAGGTCTTTCAATCGGCCCTCGTGGTTACTGGCAATCTGGGCCAGCTTCTCAATGGCATCCAGAATTCGATTGAACCGCTCGTCGTATTTCCTGAAGCGCTCTTCAAACTTGCGCTCGCCATCTAGGTGCATTTGGGCGAGGAGCTCTACGTTATGCGTGAGCGCCTCTATGCGTTCGTCGGGGCTCATATGGGCACTCCCTTCATCTTCTCAACCTATAATCTAAACATGAATCGCACTGAATGGATCGCCTCCGATCCGGTTCGCACCCAAATCCATTACGCTCGCCTGGGGCTGCCGACCAGCGAGATGCAATACGTAGCTCAACGTGAGCATCTCACTCCCGATCTGGTGCGCGACGAAGTGGCGCGCGGCCGCATGATCGTACCCGCCAACATCCATCACCACTCCCTCGAGCCCATGTGCATCGGCATCGCTTCGAAATGCAAGATAAACGCGAACATCGGCAACTCCTCCACTACCTCGAACATCGGCGACGAACTCGATAAGCTGAACTACGCTGTGAAATTCGGCGCCGACACAGTGATGGATCTATCCACGGGAGGCGACATCCCGCGCATCCGCCAAGCCATCATCGATGCCTCGCCTGTCCCCATCGGCACCGTTCCCATTTACGAAGCATTAACTCGCGTCCGCCGCGTCGAAGACCTGAACATAGACGTCATGCTCGAGGTCATCGAGCAGCAAGCCGAGCAGGGCGTCGATTACATGACCATCCATGCCGGCGTCCTCGTCCAATACGTGCCGCTGACCACCCGTCGCATCACCGGCATCGTCAGCCGCGGCGGCGCAATTCTCGCCGAATGGATGGTCAAAAATCATAAACAAAATTTCCTCTACGAGCACTTCGACAGAATTTGCAAAATCTTCCAGAAGCACGACGTCAGCTTCTCCCTCGGTGACGGCCTGCGTCCCGGCTGTATTGCCGACGCGAGCGACGCCGCTCAATTCGCCGAACTCAAAACCTTAGGTGAGCTGACCAAAAAAGCCTGGGGTTACGACGTTCAAGTCATGATTGAGGGTCCAGGTCACATCCCTATGGATCAAATCGCCTTGCAGGTCGAGAAAGAGCGTGAGATCTGCTCGGAAGCGCCTTTCTATACCCTCGGGCCCCTGGTCACCGATATCGCCCCCGGTTACGATCACATCACCTCCGCAATCGGCGCAGCCATGATCGGTTGGTACGGCGCATCCATGCTTTGTTACGTGACCCCCAAGGAGCATTTAGGTCTCCCCAACCGCGAAGATGTGAAGCAAGGGATCATCGCATACAAAATCGCCGCGCATGCCGCCGATGTGGCGCGACACCGCCCCGGCGCCCGTGACCGCGATGACCAGCTATCGCGCGCCCGCTTTGCATTCGACTGGCGCAAGCAGTTCGAGTTGTCGCTCGATCCCGAAACCGCCGAGGCGATGCACGACGAAACCCTTCCCGAAGAAGGATTCAAAGACGCCGCGTTCTGCTCCATGTGCGGCCCGAAATTCTGCTCCATGAACCATTCGGCCAAAACGCTCGAATTCACCGAGGCGGATGCAGCCGCGGTGTTGGCCGAAGCGGAAGCCGCATCGCTCGTCAACATTAATTGATGACCTTCCGGGCGGACGACCGGGTTCTATTCTTAACCCTTCCCTCGACCGGCGAGCTCGCGGCCATTGCTCGTATGCTGATGACCGGAGTTCTCGTCGCGCTCGGCTCACGCGATGAAGTACAGGCCGCGCGTCAAGCCATGGCCGAGTTCGAAAACGTCATGTTTCTGGATGCTCCGCCCGATCAAATCCCCTGGCGCGACGCGTACTTCACGAAAGTCGTGGTCCCGCCCCACCTCGAGCGCATTCTCCCTTCAGCCGCCGCCGAAATTCACCGCGTCCTCAGCCCGGGAGGCGAAATCATCCGCACCGGCCTCGAAGCCTAATCCATTACCGCCCGCACCCGCATGCCCTCCCGAATCTCCGCATCGCTCGGCGCCACCACCCGGTCCGCCACGTAATCTCCAGGCTGAAGCCCCGCCAGAATCTGCACGTTATTTACGTCGCTGATCCCGGTCTCGACCGGAGTCCACGCCAGCGATTTGCCCGCCAACTTGTACACTCCGCTTTTCCCGCGAATATTTCGCAGCGCCGCTTTCGGAATACTGAGCGCGCCGTTCACCACCTGCGAAATGATCGTCGCGTTCACCGTAACGCCCGGCAGTAGGTCGTGATTCGGATTCTCCACAATCGTCGTCACCTCGCCAACCGTCCGTGTTCCTAACGCGATCACCTCCGTCGGCAGCTTGTTCACGCGCCCCCACCATTTCTGCCCCGGTCTGGCATCCCACGTTATGCTGACCGGCATGTTCAGCGCCACCCGCCCTAAGTCCGGCTCGTCCACATAGACTACGATCTTCACCCGGTCCACATCCCCGATCAGCGCCACCAGCGCCCCGGGTTCCAGATACGCCCCGACCTTCAGATCGAATTGGTATACGGTGCCCGAAATAGGAGACGTAACGTTTGCAAGTGCAATCTTGTGTTGCGCCAGAGCCACCGCCGCCTCCGCATCCCGCAATTTTGCCTGAGCCACCGCGCGATCGCCCGATGTCACCAAAGTTCTCCGCTGGTCTTCTAAAGCGGCCAGCGCCAACTTAGCTCGATCCAACGCATCTTTGGCGTCCTCGACTTGCAGCTTCGTCACCGCCTGTTGCGAAAATAATCGCTGGTCCGAGTCGTAGTTTCGCTGCGCAATCTCTATCGCCGTCTGCGCGCTCTTAATCGAATCGTTCAGATTCGCCAGCGTCGCCGCCTTCCCGCCCTGCCCCACAGCCGTGTTCTCCGTGCGAGCCTCTTGCTCTCTCGCCAGCGCTGCCGCCAAATCGGATTGAGCCGCTGTTGCATCCAGCGTCACCAGCGTCTGCCCCGCTCCTACCCCCTGCCCACGCTGAACCGAGATCGTACGCACCACTCCCGCCGTTTCGGCCCGTGCGGCGGCCCATTCCACCGGCTCAACCTTCCCGTTGGTCGGAACCGTACTCTCGATAGTGACGTTTCGCGCGGCCGCGAAATGGATCTCTGGACTCGACTCCCGCCGCCCCAAACCCCACCACAGCAGCAGCAGCAGCGGCAAAATCAAAAGCAGCCAGTAGCTCTTCATTTCACAGTGGTGCCCGCAAACTCCCGTCCAATTGTGACAGACGTATTATCCATTCCTCGTCAATTCCCTTTTCCTGTTTCCGCGCTCCTTCGAACGCGCTAGACTGTTACGTTAATGCCGCGCTACCGCATTCACCGGATGAAAGATGCCCCACGCGAAAATTTCCGCTGGTCCGCCCACACCGGCGGCCTCGCAATCCTAAAACCCAAAGACTACGATTTTAGCGGAGACGTGGAAGCCTCAACCCCCTACAACGCCTGGAAAATGCTGGCCGAGCAAGGTAATACTCTGCGTCCCGGCGATGTGCTCGAAACCAGTGCCGATGCCGTCCGTTCAGGAGAATTGCAGATCGCCAAGTATATTGGCTTTGAACCGGCAAAATGGTACGTCCCCGAGCCGCCGCCTCGCCCGCTGGAGATTCCGGGCGAAACGCCCGATCCCGCCAATTCCCATTCGAATTCTCATCCCCTATAGTCGATATGCGCTAAAGACACGATGAATCACACCTCGGAAACACCTCGGTGGGGTTTTCTTGCGTTGGTGAGTTATATTCCGGATCCGTTGCGATCCGTTCTTCACGGGCTTCGGCAGATTCTGCCCGGTGACGATAGCCCGCAACCTCACATCACCATCCTTCCTCCCCGACCCCTTAAGGTCCCGGTGGAGGCCGCCTCGAAACAGGCGCAAAAAATTTTACGAGACTTCAAAGCCTTTGACGTCGAGCTTTCCCACGCACGATTCTTCCCCGAAACGAACTTTATCTATCTCGAAATTGCCCAAGGAGACTCTCTCCTTCGCGATCTTCACGATGCGCTTAATACAGGATTGCTGCAGGACGACGAAGAGTTCGAATTCCGCCCCCATCTTACGCTGGGCAGACCGCTTCCCTTGGCCGACATCACCGCGGTTGAAAAACAGGTCGACGACGCTTGGCGTTCCGCCGCGTGCTACCGCCGCTTCGCGCTCGACGAAGTGGTCCTGCTCTGGCTCAGCTCAAACAGCTCCAACGGAGAGTGGCACCGGCTTTGGTCCTATAGTCTGACCGAACGCAAAGCGGCAGCCGCGCAGTCCGCTGCCGCCGGAATCACCAGTCGAACATTGTAAGTTGCGAGCTGGTCTCACTGGCGCGCCGCCTCTGCCCACGCCGCGACGAAAGGCCCGATCGCCCCACCACCCCACGCAGCTCCGTGCCCTTCAGAGCCGCTCGCGGTACGAACACCCGCTGCCTCCCCGCTCCCGCTCGCGGCGGTGTAATAAAGTAGCCCGTTTCCGGCCAATCTAATAAGTTGTGCGACAGAATGCCATCCAGCCGGTCGCCATCCCGAAAGCTGAACCGAGTCCATAAACCCGGCACCTTCGGCCGCCGCTCGAACAAACTATGATCCGTAAACAGATCCGCCCGCCCAACCTCCGAAACGAAGCAGAGCGCCTTCAACTCCGTGTACAGCGCGGTTTGTATGTTCCCATCCAATGTAATCAGCTCGACATGCCTCTCCAATAGGTAAGCAGCCGGGTTTATGATCCCCTCCACCGGTTGCCGGTCGAAGCGGTACAAAACGACTCTTTTGGCAGTACTAGACGGCAAGGTGTGAGCGGAGAATCATTGTTTCAAACAATTTCGCGGATATTGTATCATTGGCTGGATGCCGGGACTGACACCCTTCGACGAACGAATGCGGTCCTACCTGCACTTCTGCCGAACCGAAAAGGGCTTGGCACCCAATACCTTCAGGCCTACCGGCGCGATCTGACCCGGCTGGCAGGCTTTTTGAAACCCATTTCATTACAATCAGTTACCCTCGATACCCTCCGTTCTTATCTGGATCACCTCAGAACCCAGGGTCTCTCGAACCGTTCCATCGCCCGCCAGGTCACCACCTTGCGAGGCTTTTTCGGGTTCCTGGTCGAAGAAGCGCAACATCCCCAGCAATCCCGCGGAGCTCCTCATCGCCCCCAAAATCGGCTCGTCCCTGCCCAAATATCTCGACTACTCAAGCGTCAATCGGCTTCTCGAATCGCCTGGGGAAGCGGTCTACGATCGGTCTTCGCGACCGCGCCATGCTCGACCTGCTCTACGCAACAGGTTTGCGGGTCAGTGAGCTGATCAAGGTCCGGATTTCGGATCTCGATGAGATCCAGGGCACCCTGCGCGTAATCGGCAAGGGCAACAAACAGCGGCTCGTTCCCGTCGGAAAGCAAGCTCTCCAATCCATCGAGCGCTATCGCGACCAACCAGCGGCCCGTCTTATTAAAAGGACGCGTAAGCGCCTACCTGTTTCTTACGGCGCGCGGTACCCCCATGACCCGCCAGGGCTTTTGGAAGCTCCTGCGGCTACATGGAAAATCCGCTGGTATTTTCCGCAGCCTCAGCCCCCATGTGCTGCGCCATACCTTCGCTACACATCTGCTCGAAGGCGGCGCGGACCTTCGCAGCGTTCAAATCATGCTCGGCCACGCCGACATCGGAACCACGCAGATCTACACGCACGTCATGCGCTCCCGCCTTCGGCAGACCGTGGACCAGCACCATCCTCGCGCCGCGCGTAAGCGAGCCCGGCGCGCCGAATTGCCTTCCTCATGAGGAGCTAAACAAGCGATGAGCGATTACATGTTCATGCTGGACAGCCACCTGAGCGGTGAGCAGAGCAGGGCCCTCGCGCAAGTTCGGGAAGCCGCCGAACAAGCCAACCTCAATTTGTTCCTTACCGGCGGCGCAATGCGCGACATGATGGGCGGCTTCGCCATCCGCGATCTCGATTTCACCGCCGAAGGTGCGGGCGTGAAGTTCGCGAAAGCGCGTCGCCCAAAAGGCCCGCGCCGAAATTCTCGAAATCGATGAAACGCGAAAAAGCGTCGAGTTATCGTTTAGCGGAAATGTGAGCGCCAGCATCTCCATGGCCCGCCAGGAAAAATATTCCAAACCGGGCGCCAAGCCTCAAGTGCAGCCCGCCACGATCCATGAGGATTTGCGCGGACGCGATTTCACCGTCAACGCCATCGCCCTTTCTCTCGGCAAAGCTTCGCGCGGCCTGCTGCTCGATCCCACCAACGGCCTCGGCGATCTCAGCCGCAAGGAGCTGCGCGCCGTCACCAATTACGCGCTGTACGACGATCCCTCCCGCATCTTGCGCCTGATCCGATTCCGCACCCGGCTTGGCTTTCACCGTCGACGAGCGCACCATGAGTCAATACGCTAATGTGCGCGAAGCAAAGCTCGAGAACCGAAGATTCCCCAGCTGCCCTCGAACATGAACTCCGCCAAATCGCACTCGATCCGCTCGCCGGCGACATCCTCAAAGCTCTCGAAGACGAAAACTTGCTCTATTTGATCTCCCCTGCTTTATCCGGGCCCAAATTGAACCTGCCCGGTTTTCAAAAACTGCAGAAAGCGCGCCAATCGCTGCCCTTCGGTATCGATATACGCCCCAACGCCTACTCGTTGTTTCTGTTCCTGCTGCTCGAGAAGCTCAGCCCCAAGGAGCGCGCCCAGCTCGTTATCAGCCGCCGCTCTTCATAGATCCGATTTGGATGCCGCCCTGAAGCTCGAGAGCCAAGTCCGCCAAAGTCGAGAAAGAACTCGCCACCGCCAAACTGCAAAGGCCTTCCGCCCTATATAGCGCGCTTATCGAAAGTTCCAGGCGAGATCCTGCTGTTCCTGCTGATGCGGTCCGGCCAGCGCCTGGTGCTCGACCGCGTCAAAAATTATCTGCAGAAATATCTTCCCGGCCGCTCAGGAAGTCACCGAGAAGGATGTGATCGAGCACGGCGGCCAGCCCGGCACGCCCAAATTCGCCAAGCTCCAGCAGCAAATGATAGCCGCCCGCCTCGACGCCCGGCCCAAAAAGGTGAGTGTCGAGGAGCCGCCGCCCCCGCCTCCCCCCGGCCCAGGTCGCCGCTCCGCCAGCTTCGGCCGCTAGGGAGTTCACGCCGCAACTCGAAGCTAATTTCGGCAGCTAGTCAGCCGCGTAAACGAACTCGTTCTGCCGCCGCACCAGCCTTTGCGCGGCTTGCAGATTCTCTACCGGGCTGATCCGGTTCATCACATTCATCACCTTGTCCGCGTAGCTCTCATCCGGGTTGTACAGCTCGAAGCTTGCCCTTCACGTCCTGGTCCTGATACAGACGGACTTTTGCCCAGTTTGAACGCTACCTGGTTCAGCCCCGCGCGCAGTGTAGGAAAGAACTGCTCGCCGTTGTCGCCAACCGAAGATATTGTTGTTCTTGTAGCCTTGCCCCCGCCCGATTCAATCACGGAAATGCTCGGAAGCAGACGCCAGTCCAGGTGATTGTCGTCGGCGGCGTGTACAAAGTCCTCGGCAAGATACGTGACCGGGCAATGCAGCCGGGAAAAGAACTTTTTCAGTTGAACACTGCGCGGATCGGGTCTGCCGCCGGTTCCGGCGGTTTCAGGTCGGAACGGCCTCGGCAGCGGCGACGCGGTCCAGCTTCATCGTGACCGGCAGTGCTAGTAAGCCCGATCACTAGGCAATTGCTTCGAAAGAATAGATACGTTCTTCCAGAGGCAGCTATAAACAAATCGCATACTCATAACGTACCATATTTATGTAATAAATATTATCAGGTATGTAGAAGCTTCTGCACTCGTTCCGCTTATACGACTGTACTGCTGGATTAACGTTTCTTTTTGAATTGCCGCACACCCGCCGCAGAAAGTGGATCTGAGCCGCGACTAGAAGGAGCGGATTTCAGGCGTTGTCTCGATGACGTTGTACTAGGAGGCACGATGTGGATCTGAGCCGCGACTGGAAGGAGCGGATTTCAGACCAGCCGTCGATTCGACAGGACTCTAGCTGCCCGGCGTGCTGGTCGCCGGATTCCCCGTCTTCGGAGCTTCCGCAGGCAGTACCGCAAACGACGTCCGCGGGAAAGCGAACTTGCGCCCGAACTCGTCGATCAGGTTCACTTGGCACTCGTACTTTCCCGGTTCCACTTTGGCCAAGCGGAACTTGCAGCCACACCGGCAGCGTCCCCTGGCGCTTTTCGCTCAGGTGGTTCGCACGGACCGGCCGCGGTCTCGAAGACCTTCTTGTTATCTCGGTAAAACGCTATGCTGGCCTCCACATCCGCTACCCGGAAGTTCTCAGGCAAGCTGCTCGGGATGGTCGGATCGTAAACCTCCAGGTAAACCAGCATGTTCTGACCCGGGCGGAACACCCGCGTGACATTCGGCATCAGCTTTTGGCCGTTATCGATCAAAGGGTTCACCGCTACCAGCTTCTTGTCGTTCTTGACCCCCGCCACCTGTTGGCTGACCGGCTCGCGCTGATTGCTCAAAATCACAGAGCTGACCCGCAGAGCCTTCCCTGCCGCCAGATCGGGAATCGTGAACGGCGTCTCGAACGTTCCCACCTTGCCTTCGCCGTTCTCCCGCGCCACAAATCGCAGCTTGTACGTGCCGGGCGTCAACGTCACTCCGGTATCGTATTGAATGCTCTTGCGCACCACCTGCCCGGCCGTGCTCTCATCCACCTTCAAAGGAATCGTGTCCCGCACCGTCGCCGCCGACCGGTTCCTCGCATCGAAGACTTCCGCGATGAAATCCAGCTCCGTCGCCTGCTTCGATCCTTTGCTGTGAAATGCCAGCGCCGAGCCGGGAATTTTCACGGAAATCGGCGTGAAATACTTGTCCTTCTCTATCCGGAAATAATCGACTTCCACCGCAAGTGGCAAATCCGTAACAGGATTATCCGAAATAAGCGCCTGCGAAAGCTGCGCCTCTTTATCCACATCGCCGCATGCGCGCAAACGTAGTCGGCCCGTAGTAGCCCTGCCGGTAATCCAGCTTGGCCCGCAAATCCGCCCAGCTGCGGTGCCAGCTTCACCTGTATGCGCCGGTACTTCCCGTCTTGCGCCGTGTTCGCGCTGACATACGACAAAACGTAATAGCTGGTGAAATCCTTTTGAACCTGCCGTATTCCTTCCGTCAGGTCGTTCGAATCGAGCAGCGCCTTCCCGCCCGTGTCCAAAGCCAGCGTCGCCAGCGTCTCCTGCTGATTGTTGAAGTTTTCTTTCAGAGATCGCTGCCCCGCGCCGCTGTAAAGGTTGCTTCCCGCCGCGCCCTGCTTGCGTTGCGTCTCCGCCCGGAACCAGCGCCGACAGCCCGCGCGCATCGATCGGATAAAACGCTACGTTCGCTCGAACCGCCGTATTGACCGTAGCCCGCAGTTGCGACTGGTTGTCCACTCCGTTCTTCTGTATCCCGCTCGAAATGTAAATCAGCGCCTTTTTCTCGGGATACTGCCCCAGCTTCCGCGCTGCATCTTCGAGCGCCGCCAACTTCAGATCGGCATTGAAGATGTTGAACTCCGTCTCGTCCGCCACGAACTGGCCGCTCTGATCCTGCGCATCCGCCCCTTCATCGGCGAACGTCGCGTTCTCACTCGATTCGCCAATGCGAAACTTGTTGATCGTGTTAATCAGCAGATCGCGATCCGAAGTGAAGTCCTGAACCGTCTGCAGCGACGTCCCGAAAACCATGATCGAAACCGTGTCGCTCGCCGTCATTTGCGCGGTCAGAAATTTGATAGCCGCGTCTTTCGCCCGGATCTGTTCCGCCGGCTGCATCGACGAGAAGTCGAACAGCATAATCATCAGCCGTCGGTCCTGATATTTCGTCAACATGCTGCTTCGGACCGCCGCTTTTGCCGCTTCCGGATTGTATCCCTTTCGGCTCAGCCGCAGGCGCGGGAACTTCGCCCTCCTTTACAACGGCGGCAGAACCTTGCTGTTCAGCCGCTGCAGATCCACCGCCTGCAGTTTCTGCGGCTTGCCGTCCTCGTACAAAATGAAATCGTCCTTCTTCAGCGTTCTCGATCGGCTTCCCGTTCCGGTCCAGCACCGTCACGTTCACAATCACCACGTTCGTCGTCGAGGAGAATGTCGCCCGCTGTTGCGGCAGCATCGGCTGCACCGCTAACACCGCCGCTAACAAAATTGCCGTTTGTCTCAAAACCGGAACCTCACCACCGCATCCAAAGTCCGCATCGCGCCCGCGGCGCTCGGCAGTCCATAATTCACCGCATTCACCACCGTATATAGATTCGTGTAGTTCACGTGGTTCAGGACGTTATTCGATTCCAACCGAAATTCCAGCCGCCGCCGCTCGGCAAGATTAAACGAACGCGCAAACGCCAGATTCAAATTGAACAATCCTGGCCCCGGAATCGTATTCCGCCCCGCGTCTCCGTACACGCCCGGCGGCGGAACCGTGAACGCGTTCAGATTGAAAAATCCGGTGCTCGATTCGATCGCCTGCCCGTTGCTTCCGCCCGCTCGCTGCCGGTTCCGCCAGTCTGCGCCAGCTGCGCCGTATTCCCCAATTGGCGCGCGGTCAGCGGATTGCCCGTTTGCGCCGTAATCGATCCGCTCAGTTGCCAATCCTTTAATAACCGGCCCGTCTTGCTGTCCGATGCAACGCGATTTCCCGGCGCCGCTATCGGCGATGTCCACACGAAGCTCCCGGTCAGCTCATGCCGCACGTCGAAGCTCGACAGCCCCCGCTCGGCCGCGATGTCCAGCCAGTTCTGCGCCACCGTGTTCCCCGCCCCGCCAAACGTCGAAGAATCGTCTATCGATTTCGCGAATTGATAAAACGCATTGAAAGAAAATCCCCGGTTGAATCGCCGTGCGGCGCGCAGATGAAACGCATTGAAAATCGAATTGCCCACCGGCTCGTCGTAGGTGAACCCCACCGCGATTGCCTAGCTGATTGCGTTGCGTCAGCAGCAGCGGACTGCCTGGCGGCGGCCTGATTCGGCAATATTCTGATGTCCAGATGCGTGCCCTTGGTCCCCATGTATCCCGTCTCGACGAAAAATCCGCCCGCGAAATCATGCTGAATCGACACGTTCCAGGTCCCCGCGTACGGCGTCCGATAGTAGCGGTCCACCGCGAACGTGTTCGTTATTTGTGGCGAGGTCGCAAACGGGGAAGAAACAGACGCCGGGGTCACGAAACCCTCCTCTAACGTCAACGAATTGCCCCTGCTGGTATTCACCGCGTTCGACGTCGCAAACGGCGGCTGCTGCGCCAATTGCGAACCCAGCGAAATGTACGCCTGTTCGTTGTAGTAAATTCCATAACCCGCCCGCACCACCGTAGAGCGCTTCGTCCATGGCAGTTTCCACGCCAACGCCACGCGCGGCGACCAGTTCTCGTGGTCGGGATTGATCAAGCCCGCCGGATACGCCCCGGTATAAGGACCCGCTTGCGCTGGCGTGACAACCGCCACATTCGTAAAACCGGGCGCAATATCGAGATTCGCCATGCGCCCGATATTTCTGCTGCCACGGAGAAAAGAATTCGTACCGGACTCCCAACGTCAGCGTGAAGTTCGGACGCACTTTCCACTCATCCTGCGCATATCCCGTATATTGGTTCTGCAGAAAATAGTTACTGCTGTCGCCATAGCGAATCGAGCTCGATTGGGGAAGACCCAGCAGGAAGTCCGCCAAATCGTATCCGGTGCCGGCCATGCGGCTCGCCGTTCGCACTAACCGCGCTGGTCGCGATGCCCCGTAAAGTTGAACGTTCCGCGCCCGTTCGGGTCCGTCCGCGTGCTCAAATCGGCGCGCGTATAACTGCCCCCCAGCGTTATGCTGTGCAGCCCGTGCAGGATGTTGATACTGTCACTCCCGGATTGCGTCTGATTGCGCGTTAGCGTCGCGGTCGCGTCGCTCAGCGACCCGAAATTCGTGAAATTCAGCGTCGGCGGCCCATAATCGAGCGGATTCGAGGAAGTGCCGGGAATGTTGAGCTCCGCCGCTATATTCGGCAGCAGCGAAAAGTATGGAGTCATTCGTTGTAGTTCCGGTTGAATCTTACTTGAGCGTTGCTGATCGCTTTCGAGGAAATGTTCCGCGTCCATTGCAGTTGCACGTTCATGCCATAGCCGTTGGTGGTATCCGAATACCCGAAGGGCTGCGCTGTCGTGCCGTTCCGGTCTTGATATTGGAAGTTCAAGGACAGCCGGTCCTTCTTCGTCACGTTCCGCTGAACACGGATTCCCAGATTGTCCGAATTGTTGGCCGCCGCCGTCTCGAATTGATAGTTGTTCGCATTTCCCGGCTCGTTCGGCAGCGGATAGAAGTTCAGCAGCCCCAGCGCAATCGGATTCAGCATGTTCTGCGGAATCACGTTGTTCGTGAACTGCGTGTGCGTGGTCGGATTGAAAATCGCGATCGGCACATTCGTTGCCGTCGTGCCGAGCGACTGCGTCGCCTGCGAAAAATCGCCTATTCTCTCGGCTGCCGTCGGAACCGTCTCCGTAAACAGTTGCGGATTCCGCGCGCGCGTCCCGAAGTACGTGATGAAAAATTGCGTGCTCGGGATCCTTCACGATCTTCGGAATCACCAGCGGCCCGCCCAATCACGAAGCTAAACCGGCTCTGCGCGTACGCCGCCTGCGGAATATCCAGCCCGTTCAAGCGAGAACGGCTTGGCATTTACAGCGGAATTCTTCAACGTAAAGGAAGCTTGGCCGTGGATTTGCTGATTTTGCCGCCGCCGGTTCCCGAACGTCGCGCCCGCCGTTTGCCCCGGCCGCCTTGCGTTCCGTCCCGCATTAAACCCGCCGCCGCCTCTCCCGCCGCCTCCACCGCCGCCCCGCCCGCCTCCACCGCCAAAACCACCGCCTCCCGCGCCACCGCCCCCTGGCGCACTGCCTCCAAATCCCGGCGCGTTCGGATTCCCCTCGCCGCCCGCACCGCCGAATCCGCCCGGCCCTCCGCCCCCGAATCTCATGTCCGGCCCCGAGTCGGCTTGATTGCCTTGCGCCATCCCCGGGCTCAAGCTGCCCGATACCAGGAACGATTCGTTGCTGCTTTGGCTTCCAGGCGGCGGCGCCGCGAAGCTTTGCTGCGCCGAGTTCAGTTCATTATCGAGTGCCTGCTGCGCGTCTTGCCCGTTCCCAGCTCCCGCCCCCGCACTTCCGTTCGCTCCACCGCGGTTTCCTGCGCCTGGCCTTCCCGCCCCGCCTGCTCCACCCGCCCTTGCATTTCCATTCGCCGCGCGTCCCGCCGCCCTCGCTGTTTCCCCCCGCCCCATTCTGTCGCGCCGCGAACTGTTGGATCCGCTGCAGCATCGCCGACTCTTTCAACTGCAGCTCGAAATTCACCGGACCCAGCCGCCCCCGCGTACTCCACATCTTTCTTCAGCGTGTCGAACCCGAACATCTCGACCGTCACCGTCCACGTCCCCGCCCCTAAGTGGCGGAAATGCATAGTGGCCGTCTTGATCCGTTACCGTCGAAAATGTCTGATCGCCCTGCTTCGCCGTGATCGTCGCGCCCGGGAATAGCCTGATCGCCGGATTTTACGAACCCGCTCTGTGCGAACAGTGCCTTCGCAGGTGCCGCATAGAAAGAGGAATAAGACAAGACTGAAGCGCGTCAATGAGGGTCGTACTCGCTTTCGTGGCACTCCTCGTAACGATGTCCCTCAGCGAAACAAGGTTACTCGAACCAGCGTACCTCGCCGCAGCCCAACGCCCTTAAATCATCCCCGCACCCTCTTTCTGTGTAAAGAATTCTGAATCTGATAGCTTGAAGCGGATGGCTCTAGATCTGGAAACCTTAAGAGCGGAGATACAGGCCTATCTCGACCAGTCTGCGCTCGCTGTGTTTCACGGCTATCACCGCATGCCTGACTCGCTCACTCAAGTGTTTTGGGATTCCGAGCAGCGCCCCGATTTCCGCGAATTTCTTAGACGCAGCCCGCAAAGCAGGAGCGAAGTTAATCGTCTTCAATCATCAAGCCTTCTCGCTCGACCAGATAGACGAAGCGCTCGAGCAACTGGAAGAAAGCGATTTCACGCGCGAGGAAAAGCGCAGCTATGAAACGCGCTTGCGCCAGCTGCGCGCCTATGAAGGGTTCACCTGTTCCGTCGAGCTTTCCTTTACCCTCGAAGGCCGCATCTATTTGTATGAGTCGCACACCGAATGGTATGCCGCGCTGAACGAAATCTTGGCAGAGCTGGATGCCGCCTCAGGCAACGAGGACGAGGCGGAGGACGGCTCCATGGGAGGATATTTCTCGAATAACTGATGTCGCCTTCCACTAGCGCCGCGCCTTGGATACGTCCTGCTGCGCGCTGGCTGCTCCCTCCTGTTTCAAAAGACGCCGCTCTCTCGCTTGAAGAAGGTCTCGGTATCGAGCCGCTGGTCGCTGCCGTGTTGGTCAATCGCGGCTTCACCGATCCTCAAGCCGCTCGCGACTTTCTCCATCCCCAGCTCGATGCCCTGCACGATCCATTCCTCATGCGCGATATGGATCGCAGCCGTGACGCGTCTCTCTGCCGCCATTCAAGCCCGAGAGCCGATCCTTCTCTATGGCGATTACGACGTCGATGGCACTTCTTCCATCGTCATGCTCAAGAAAGCGATCGAGATTCTCGGAGGCCGCGCCGATTTCCATATTCCGCATCGCCTGAAGGAAGGCTACGGCATGCGCGCGGACGTCGTCGAGCGCGCAGCCGCAGAACGCTGTTCGCCTCATCGTCAGCGTCGATACAGGCATTCGCGCCAGCGCTGTCGTGCGTCACGCCAATTCGATCGGGAGTCGATGTCATCGTTACCGATCATCATCTCCCCGATCCCGAATTGCCGCCCGCCATCGCGGTCCTGAACCCAAATCGCCGCGATTGCAATTACCCCGACAAACATCTTTGCGGCGCCGGCGTGACATTCAAATTAGTTCAGGCCTTGCTCCGCCGTAGCGAATTGCCCCAACCGCGCCAGCAGGCGCTGCTCGATTCTTTCCTGAAGCCGGTGGCGATCGCAACCGTCGCCGACATCGTCCCGCTCATCGGCGAGAATCGCGTCATCGTTCAGCGCGGCTTTCGGGTCTTCGCGAGGTCCGCAATCACGGCCTGCGCGCGCTGTTGACCGTCGCCGGATTCGACGACGGCGAATGCCCCTCCGCCCACCAGGTTGCGTTCCGGCTTGCGCCCCGCATCAACGCCGCTGGCCGCATGGCAACCGCGCGCGACGTCATCGAATTGTTCCTCACCGAAGATGCCGATCGCGCGCGCGCGCGCTCGCCGAGCAATTGGATGCGCTCAACCGCGAGCGCCAGCAGGTCGAGAGCGAGGTCGTCGACGCCATTCTCAAGCAATGCGAAGACGAAATGATTATCGACGATTACGCTGCCATGGTCTTCTCGGGACCGGCCTGGCATCTCGGCGTTTTGGGCATTGTTGCCAGCCGTTTGGTCGAGCGCTTCAGCCGCCCGGTCTTCGTTTTGAGCGACGCCTCAGCCCTCGGACGAAACCGCGGAGCCGAGCCTTTCCGGCTCCGGCCGCAGCATCCCCGCCTTTCACTTGCTCGAGGCGCTTGAGAGCATGCCCGATCTCTTTACTCGATATCGGCGGCCATCGGCAAGCCGCTGGATTGACCTTGCGAACCCCGCACCTCGAAGAATTCCGAAGCCGCTTCAATCGATTCGCCGCAAACCAGATTGACCGCCGCCGATCTCACGCCTCAGTACACAGTCGATGCCGAAACTTCCTTCCCGCACCTCACCGAGCGCTGCATTCGTCAAGTACTCGCCTTAGGTCCCTTCGGATTCGGCAATCCGTCTCCCGTTTTCTTGCGTCGCGAAGCCGAAGTAGCCGGCCCCGCAAAAATCCTGAAAGAGGGAAAGCACTTCAAAGTACCTCTCAGCCACGACGGTCGCCTGTTGTTTTGCAAGGCTTGGAACTTCGCAGATCGCGCCGCGTTTTTGGCCCCCGGCACCAAGCTCGATATCTTATTCCAAATCGAAGACGATCCCACCTCCCGCAAGCGCGGCTACGGCTCCTGGTGCCTCGTCCTCAAAGATGTACGGCCAGCCGTTCATCGGCGGCCCACTCCGCCCGGCCAATAGGCGAAGTCCCATACCAATAACTCAATATCGTTCGGATCGCCGCTGTCCGTGTACTCCACTAACGCATACTCGCCCGGCGCCAGCGGCTTCTCCGGCCAAACCTTGTACAGCCCCGTCCCCACTTCCTGCTGAAACGTTTCCATCTGCTTCCGTTCCTCGATGCTTTCCTTCGCGATTGCAATAATCGAGATGTTCTCCACTACCCGCAGGTCCTTCTTCGGTGTCACGCTGATGATCCCGAAGCGTTCCTGTTTCGCCAGCCGCATATAAAAATTGGGTCGGTCCTCATTCACCACAAACTTCGAATGGTCGCCCTGAATCACCACCGTCGCTTTCCCCGGCACCAGAGGTATCGGCGACAAAATCTTCAGCGCCTCCCGCTTCTTACTTGTGATCACTTTATAATCCGCGCTCGCCAACGCCTTCACCTGGTCTCCCGCCATATAATAAGCGCCCACGTCCATCGGAATGGCTGCGACCTCTCGCCGCTGCGCGCGTTCCGCTTTCTCTTCTTCGTCCTCTTCCCGCGCTACGTTGGCCGCTTCCTGATCTTTGGCATTCCGTTCCTTCTCGGTCTTATCCAAATCCACCAGAGCCTTCGGAATCTCTTCCCACTCCCCTCGCTCGGTGCTGTAGTAACGGATGCGGTCTCCCTCCACCTGGTACTCGCGTACAACGTGGTAATCCCCGTCTTTCAGATACAACTTGAAAGTCTCGCCGAACAGCAGGACAGCGGCAAGAAGGAACAGCAGAACTACTTTCACAAGCCCATTTTATCGTCTGCGCTAACCTGAGAACGAACCGGAAAAAATGGCTAAACTCGGCGAAATAATCGGCTCGGCAGCGGCTATTGCCAAAGGCATGGGCATCACCTTTAAGGAGATGCTGCAGCCCACCATCACCGAAGAGTACCCCGACGGACCCGCCCACCTCGAGGATCGCTTTCGCGGAGCGCACGTGCTTCAGCGCGATGAGAATGGCCTCGAAAAGTGTGTTGCCTGCTTCCTCTGCGCCGCCGCCTGCCCCGCCAATTGCATTTACATCGAAGCTGCCGACAATACCGGCGCAATCCGTTTCAGCGGCGGCGAGCGCTACGCCAGCGTCTACAACATCGATTACAACCGCTGTATTTTTTGCGGCTATTGCGTCGAAGCCTGCCCCACCGATGCCATTACCCACGGCCACGGCTTTGAGCTCGCCAGCTACAACACATCCACTCTGATCTACCGCAAAGAGCAGATGCTCGTCCCCCTACCCGAAGGCGGCGCCGCGCCCTCCCAGCACAACCCGCCCCCCGCCGCCGCCGAACCCAAGCTATAAACCGGGGCTATAAACCGGGGACAGTGCACCTGTTCACCTGGTTTCCATCCGCCAACCTTAACATGCCGATTGCCGAAACTGTAACGATCCCGCGCCTCATCCTAGCGGCACAATCAATATCGGCTTTGTGGTCGGAGCGTTCGACCCCTCCAGCGGCTCTACACTCACCGCAACCGCCGCAATCTGCGAGGCATCCACCGGCGCTTGCGAAACATCCACAAAATCGCCCGACGCGTTCGCGCGAAACAGTCCCGCCGCCTGCGGAGCGCCTCCCTTGGCCGCGGGAATCAGCCACAGCTCAAAGGTCTTGTCCTTCGCAAGCGCCGGCAGGTGCGACCCTGCGAAAACCAACCCTCCCCGGCGGTTCAACAATACGCGCCCATGCGGCACGTCCTCCGTTCTGCCGAATTCCACCGCCCGCGTCTCCGGCTTACTCAAGATTTCCACCGCCGCGCGCAACTGATCGCGTTCACTCCTCAGATCGGCCAATCGCAACGACAGCACGATTACCACAACGACAACGCCGCGCGCCGCCACTCCAACCCATGCAAGCGTCCAACTCTTTCGAGCCTTCCGCGGCGCCACGCTCCCGAGCACCCGTTCCCGCAGACGCTTCGGCGGCTCTACCGGCTCAGCCAATCCCGACAGCGCGGACGTAAGCTTTGCAGCCTCCCTCACGTGATCCCGGCAATACGAACACTGATCCTCCAAATGCTGCGCGATCTCGCCGGCAGATTCGGCTTCGAGCACGCCGAGCGCATAGAGCTCGTACAGTTCGTCCATCTCGCCGTGTGTCATTTGGTCGCGTTCCCTTTGACCGCCGCTCGCAGCCGTCCCAGCGCCGCCCGCATCCAGCTCTTCACCGTTCCCAGCGGTTCATGCAGCCGCTCCGCAATCTCCGATTGCGAAAACCCTTCGAAATACGCCAGCTCCATTACCCGTTTTTCATTGGCATTCAAGCTTCTCAAATGCCGCGCTTAACGGTCCTTACACTATCTATACGAGACTCAGCGTCATTCGGCGCATGCGAGAAGCACACCTGATCGATATAGTCCAGCGACTGCAGCCGTTTCGCAAATCGCGATTGCGCGGACCGGACGTGATCGATCGCCATATTCCGCGCAATCGACATAATCCAAACCCCCAGCGCGCCTCGGCTCGAATCGAATTCTCGCGCGCGATTCCATAAACGGATGAACAGCTCCTGCACCAGATCCTCTGCCGCGCTCTGGTCCCGCGTGATGCGCACGAACAGCGAATAAACGAGCTTCCCGTAGCGGTCATACGCAGCCGCCAAGCCCTCCGCATCTCGTTTTCGCAGCCGCTCTATCAGCTCGGACATCGCGCGATATCGTCGGATCGCATTTACGTCCTGATAGATGTTCTGCTGCTCCATACCGGAGCAATTTGAAGCACCCCGTAGTTTTCCTCATCGCAAAATTGTTCGCTGAACTAATCCGTTTCAACCCCTCTACCTCGTATCCGCAAATAGAAGCAGTAGGCAACTAGCCTCTGAGGAATTATATAAATGGCATTTAGAAGTAGCGTCACCTTCGGCCTTCTGCTCGTCGGGCTCCCTCGCGTCTGAATCACGCCACTGCGGCGTCCACCACCTACACCGGAACTTTCACCGGTGACGACCAGGTACAACAGTTCACCTGGAACCTGGCGCAGAACTCGCAGGTCCTGATCTCCACCGATTCCTATGGCGGCGGAACTATGAACGGAATCACCACGCCCGCCGGCGGCTTTGTGCCTGTAATCTCGATCTTCGCCGCATCCACCGGTAATTTGATCGCAAGTGACGGCGCGGACGCCACCTGCTCCGCCGGCATGAAGAGCGACCCCACCACCCACATGTGCGACGACGCCTACATACTACGAATTTGACGGCGGGCAACTACATCTTGGCTGTTACCGAGTTCTATAACGTGCCGGTCGGTCCCAATCTCTCGAACGGATTCCTCGAGCAGGGTCAAGGCAACTTCACCGGGCAAACTTGCGGCACAACCGGATCATTCTTGAGACCGACGTCGCGCCTTGTGTTCAGCGCACCGGCGACTTCGCGTTGACTGCCTCCGCCGTCCCCGAGCCCGCAACTTTGTTTCTCGCTCTTCCCGTACTTGCCTTCGGCATCTTGCGGCGTAAGCGCGACGAACTCTCGTTCTTAGCAACTGCAAGTAAATCGGAACATTAATTTTAAACGGAGCAAAAATGGCAAAGAAAAGCATCATTCCAGACGTCATCGCGGAAGCACCCAATCGGCGTAGCTTCGTCAGAAAACTGGGGATCGCCGGCGCAGCTGTCGGCGCCGCGCTCTCGGTCGGCATAAAGCATGCGGAGGCTCAGACATCCACTGATGTTCAGATTCTGAACTTCGCCCTTAATCTCGAATACCTCGAAGCGGAGTTCTACACCTACGCCACCACCGGAGATTCCATCACTTCTTTTGGCATTGGCATCAACGGCGTCGCCAACTCACCCAACCCACCCTCCGGCGGCTACACCGTCGGCGGTTCCCAAGTCCCGTTCTCCAACAGCATCGTCTATTCCTCGCAAGTCGCCGCCGAAATCGCCGCCGATGAACGCAACCATGTCATTTACCTTCGCAACGCCCTGGGCAGTGCCGCCATCGCGCAGCCAAACATCAATCTCGCTGCGCTGGGCTTCGGATTTGCTAGCGAAAACGATTTCCTCAAGCTCGCAAGAATCTTCGAAGACATCGGCGTCACCGCCTACGCGGGCGCAGCTCCCCTGCTTTCCAATGCTGTCATCGGCGCAGCCGCCAAAATCCTCGCCGTTGAAGCCGAACACGCCTCTAACATCCGCTTGCAAGTGGCCCGCTTGAACATCCCTACCGCACCGCCCTTGGATGGCGCGGATATTCTTCCGCCACCTTCCAATCCCGGCCAATTCTTCTCTGTCAATAGCTCCGGCTTCGTCAATACTCGTACTCCCGGCCAGGTCCTTTACCTCGCTTACGGAATGATGGCCAACGTTTCCTCCGGCGGCTTCTTCCCCAATGGCGTCAACGGCTCAATCACCATGTCCACCACCAGCGCCTAACACGCCTCTCTCACGCTTTTGCGGACCGGAGAAGAGCACGTTCCCTCCGCTCTTCTCCCTATTTTTTTTGATCTACGTCTCGGCGTAATATCGATCCGTCGCCTGAACCAGAAGTCCTTTTTGTTTCGTCACCACTCGCATCTTGCGAAATCCCGACGCGGTCACCGGCTGATCCGACACGAAACCCAGACTGTACTCGCTTCTTAATTCCTCCTCGATCGCGCTGAAGATCTGTTCGATGCTCTGCTTCTTTGAAACCTCGAAGAATCCTCCGCCTGTCTCCCGCGCCAGCCGCTCCAGCACTCCCCTCCCATTCGGACCCGCCGCCAGGCCTCGCGTGTAATACGATTCATCCGAAAACAAAATGCAATACACCAGCGTGTTCGCCCGCTGAGCCGCTTCTATCGCGTCCGTAAGCGTCGCCGTACTCCCAAAATCGACACCATCCGTCAGCACCACAAACGCCTTCCGCCCCTGCTCTTTCCTCATCACTTGAATCGCCGCCGTCCGCACCGCATCGTACAGCAGCGTGCCGCTCCCATAAGCAGCCTGCTGCGCGCTCGGCGAATCGAGTAACCCCAGCGTGTCCTGCAACTCTTTGTGCGAAGAAGTAAGCCCCTGCCGAATCACCACCGCCTGATCGAACTGAACCACCACTGCCTTGTCCTTCTGCTCGCGCAACACTTGGTCCAGAAATCGATAGCTCGCGCCCCGCTCATCCTCCAACACGCGAGTTTGACTCAGGCTCGTATCGACCAGCAACCCCACTGTCAGCCGCAGGTCCGATTCCTGCGAAAAATACCGAATCGTCTGCTGTCTGCCGTTCTCGAATACAACGAAATCGTCTTTGTTCAAATTGCGAACAATCTGCCCGTTCTTATTCCGCACGGTCGCAAAAATATTGACAACCTTCACCTCGGCGGAAAACGTAGGCCCCTGCTGCCCCCGCGCCGCACGCACGAACATCCCTCCCGCCGCCCACGCCATCCACCCGCGCCTGGACAACTGCATCAAAATCGCTCTATTCTCACAGTCACCCTCAGTTCCGTCCAAGTGCGAACGCGACGATGCTGCCGCCCGAAGGCGCCTCATTCTTCCCCCCGCCGCAAACAATTACCACATACTCCCGCCCGCCTGCCTCATAGATCGATGGCGTCGCGTTCCCCGCCGCCGGAAGCTCTGCCTCCCAAAGCAGCTTCCCCGTCAATTTGTCGAAAGCCCGGAACTTCTTATCGAAACTGGTCGCGCCGATAAAAAGAAGCCCGCTCGCAGTCACCACCGGACCCCCATAGTTGTCCGTCCCGGTGTTCCTCATCCCTTTCGCCGCCAGTTCCGGATATTCCCCGAAAGGAATTCGCCATCGAATCGTGCCCTTGTTCAAATCGATCGCGTTCAACGTGCCCCACGGCGGTTTCATCGGCGGATAATTTTCAGGATCGCGAAACAAAATGTAACCCTCATTGCGATACTTCAGCCAGTTCGGATCCGCGGCAGCTTGTTTCTCGTCCACCACGCCCGCGTCCCGCCCCGTGATCAGAAAATCGACAATTTCATCCACATTGCGGCCCAGGTAATCGAACCCCGGCATGCGCCCGCTTCCTTCGCGGATGAAGCGTATCAGCTCCTCGCGCGAGCGCCGCTTCCCGATATCCACCAGCGAAGGAAACGTCGGAGGAGCTCCTGTCCGGTCGCTTCCATGACAGCTTGCGCAATTATTCTCATAAAGCGATTTCGTCGCGTGACCCACCATCCGGATAATCCACGGCTGTTCGTTCGAATTGACGTACAGCAACCCGGTCTCCTCATCGAAAGCCGCCCCGCCCCACTCCGCTCCGCCATCCGTACCCGGAAACAGCACCGTCCCGCGAAGGCTCGGCGGAGTAAACAGCCCCCGCGAATCCAGCTTCTTGAATCGTTCCAGAACTGCCGCATGCGCTTCCTTGGTGCGGTCGGTGATCATCTCCTCCGTAAAAATTTGCCGCGTGAAAGGCGGCGGCTTCACCGGATACGGTTGCCTCTCGGCTAACTTCTCGCCATCCAGCGTCGAAGCCGGCGCCTTGCGGTATTTGATCGGAAACAGCGGCTCGCCCGTTCTTCGATCCAGGACAAAAACGTAACCTGTCTTCGCGATCTGCGCGACGGCTTCAATCTTCCGCCCCCCTCGCATCACCGTCACCAGACTTGGCGCAGCCGGAAAATCCAGGTCCCAAACATCGTGCCGGATTCCCTGAAAATGCCAAACGCGCCGCCCCGTTCTCGCATCCAGCGCCAGAACACAATCCGCAAAAAGATTGTCTCCAATGCGGTTCGCGCCATAAAAATCGAACGAGGCCGATCCCGTCGCCCCGAATACCATTCCCAGCTTGGGATCCAGGCTCAACCCCGCCCACGCATTCGCTCCGCCCGATATCTTGTAAGCCTCCTTGGGCCACGTATCGTAGCCAAACTCGCCCGGAAACGGTATCGTATGGAACATCCACCGCTGCTTGCCCGTGTTTACATCGAATGCGCGAATGTGCCCCGGAGAGCCCGGCAGCGTCTCAGGCACCGTGCTGCCCAGAATGATCATGTCCTCAAACACCACGCCCGGGCTGCTCGCGCTGATCGTGATGCCCTCCGCCGGCCGATCCAACCCTTGTCGAAGATCGATCCTGCCGTTATCCCCGAAACTTTGAATCGGCTTCCCCGTGTGCCTGTCGAGAGCCCACAAATAATTTCGATGCGTGAAGAAGACGCGGTCTCCCGCTACCGTAACGCCGCGATGCCGGTACCTGCGCTGCGCCTCGTTCCCCATCGTCGGATCGAAACTCCAGATTTCGCTTCCCGTCTCGGCGTTCAAAGCGATGACGCGCAGTTTGGGCGTAGTGGCATACAACATGCCGTCCACCACAATAGGATTGCTCTGCATCTCCGAGCCTTTGAACGCGTCCCCGGAATCGTAGGTCCACGCGCGCTCCAGCCGCGTCACGTTCTCAGGCGTGATTTGCGTTAACCCCGAATAACGAATGTTATAGGGACCGCCGTTGACCGGCCATCCCACATCTGCCGCGCCCATGCAAACAGGCGCCAGAATGCTCACCACCAGCTTCGATAGCATCACGGACTCCAAATTCTAGCGCAGCGAAACCAAGCCATTCCGAATCACCTATTAAAATCTGTACCTTTTCACCACCCGTGCCGAAATGTTGGCTACAGTGCAAATATGGGGAGGCAAAAATCAATGAAAAAAATCGGCCCGCTTGGGTGGTTTTCAGTTCTGGCAATCGCCTTCGGTCTAGTGCTGGCAAGCTGCAGCAAGACTACCGATCAATCCGCGGCGCAGCCCTCCGGGTCGGATCCCGCTCAAGCTAATCTCGCGCCCGCCGCCCAAGCGCCTGTGTCGCAGGCACCCGCGCAGCAGCCGGTTCAGCAGTATGCCCCTGCCCAGCAAGCGCCCCCGCGGCAAGCCTATCCTCAGGCTGAACCCGCTCCGGCGTACTATCCGGATAATGACCAGACTTACGCCTATGACACTGGCGACACCGACTCCGGCGAGCCGCCGGTCGAAACCGAAGAACCACCGCCCCCGCTGCCCGACTATAGCCAGCCCGAATGCCCCGGCGACAACTATATATGGACACCCGGTTACTGGGCATACGCCTCCACCGGCTACTATTGGGTTCCTGGCGCATGGGTAGTGGCTCCCTATGTCGGCGCGCTCTGGACCCCTCCCTACTGGGCGTTCGTCAGCGGACGCTACCGCTGGCACCATGGATATTGGGCTCCGCACATGGGCTTTTATGGCGGAGTCAATTACGGCTACGGCTATGTCGGCCGTGGGTATGAGGGCGGATATTGGAGCCGTGGCGTCTTCAACTACAACCGCTCCGTCAACAACGTGAATGTCAGCGTTGTTCACAATGTTTATGACTACCGCGTCAACAACTACACCAACACCAAGGTCAGCTACGACGGTGGACGCGGTGGCCTGAATGTTCGGCCTACCAATACCGAACTGGCCGTGCTGCACGAGCAGCGCATCGCCCCGCTTCCGGCACAGGTGCAGCACATGCATCAGGCAGCGGGCAATCGCGCGCAATTTGCCGCTGTGAATCACGGCCACCCGGAGACGGTCGTAGCCCCGCGCCCGCTCGCTACATCCTATAGGGCTCCCGCGCCCCGTCCAGCTGCTGTCCCCGGTGCGCGCGCCCTTCCGCCCGTGAACCCACGGCAGCAAGCCGCGTCGCCCCAGCCGAATGCGCGTCCCGGCGAGCGCGCGGAAACCCGAGCCAATCCCATGTCGCGTGCCCCTGCAGCGCAACCCCAGCCCCAACAACGCCCCGCCCCTGTGCCCGCCGCACGTCAGCAACCCATGCCGGCTCCGCAGACCCGTCAGGAGACGCAGCCGAATGCGCGTCCCGGTGAGCGCGGCGAAACGCGAGCCAATCCCATGACCCGTGCTCCGGCACCACAGCCGCGTGCCGAAACTCGACCCGCCCCTGCACCAGCCCCCGTGCGCCAGGCTCCTGCCCCGCAGCCCGCAGCGCGCACCGCCCCCGCCAATCGTCCCGCGCCCGAAGCCCGCCCTGCTCCTCCGCCCCGCCAGGAAACCCGGCCAGCTCCCGCCGCGCCGCCTGCGCGCACTGTCCCTGAAAATCGTCCCGCGCCCGAAGCCCGCCCTGCTCCTCCGCCCCGCCAGGAAACCCGGCCAGCTCCCGCCGCACCGCCTGCGCGCACTGTCCCTGAAAATCGCCCCGCGCCCGAAACCCGGCCTGCTCCTGCACCCCGCCAGGAAGCCCGGCCAGCTCCCGCTCCGCCGCCCGCGCGCACCGTCCCTGAAAATCGTCCCGCGCCCGAAACCCGGCCTGCTCCTGCACCCCGCCAGGAAACGCGCCCAGCTCCGCCCCCACCCTCCGCGCCTCCCGCGCGTGAGCAGAAGAAGACGAACGACACCAAAGACACTAAACATCCATGATCACGGCCGCCGCACGAAAGGCTGGCAATTGAAAACTGGGCCTGAAACACGACCCGCCCTTTTCGCCGTTAACAGGTCTGCCCACATTTATATCTGCTTACCCCTCATCCACTTCCACCGATTCTGAAACGTACTTAGAACGTTTTCGCCCTTTCCTGTGCTACGTTTTGGCAGGCTCGCGCTGAGGCTTAACCCTCTCGCGAGCCAATTCTTTTCTGGAGACCCCCACATGACCCCTCGATCCATCCGCCGCGCCCAAGACCGCCGAGCCAACAAGCTCGCCCGCAAAGCCGAAAAAGCCGCGCTCACCCTGCCCATCACCACCCCCGAACCCCTCCTGCCCCCGGCAGCCCCGGAGCTGAGCCCCGGCCCCAGCGAGGGGAGCATCTCCCCCGCGCAACTCGCCGCCAATATGGCCAACGCACAACTGTCCTCCGGCCCTAAAACCACGGAAGGCAAAGCGAAATCCTGTCTCAACGCCGTCAAAACCGCGCTCACCGGCCGCACCGTTCTGCTCCCCAGCGACGACGCCGCCGCCTACGAAGCCCACGTCCGCGGCTTCGAAGAAGAGTTTCAACCCGTCGGCCCTCGCGAAAGCGAATTAACCCAAACCATCGCCGATATCTGGTGGCGCATGCGCCGCGCCGTCGCTCTCCAAATGGCCCTCTTCGCCCGCGGCTACATCGAGTTTGCAGATCAGTTTGACGACCACCCCGTCTCCGTTCGCCGCGGTCTCATCGAGGTCCAAACATTCCTCACCTACGAGAAGCAGCTTCGCAATCTCCAGCTTCAGGAAGCCCGCCTCTCCCGCCGCCGCGAAAAAGAAACCGCCGAGCTCCGCAATCTCCAGCAGGACCGCAAAGCCAAAGAACGCGAACAGCTCGACCTCGCCTCCAAACCCGACCGCAAAAAAAATGGGTTCGAATTTTCAACTGCTGAAATCGACAAAACTCTCGAACCTGCCCGCCCCTCTCAATCCCTAAAGACCGTCCCCCAAGCCGCATGAATGTGAGGCCGCTACAATCGAAACTGAACCGCTCGACAGAATCGCGCGCGTAAGCGACCGGCGACGGAACCGCGCGCGTAAGCAAGCGCCGCAGAACCGCGCGCGTAAGCAAGCGTTTTTTGTTTTAAAAGGAGATCCATGTCAGGCAAGAAAATCGGTATCTTGACCGGCGGCGGTGATGTGCCAGGTCTCAATGCCGTCATCAAAAACGTCGTTTATCGCAGCTCTTCCGATGGCCACGATGTAACCGGCATTCGACTCGGCTGGAAAGGCTTGACCGATCTCAATATCGACGATCCCGCCAGCGTCAAGCACTACATTCTGCCGCTCACCCGCAAGAACACGCGAACCATCGACCGCAGCGGCGGTACCTTTCTGCACACCAGCCGCACAAATCCATCCAAGATGAAGCAGGTTCCTAAGTTCCTGAATCCTGCGGATTTCAAGGCCGCCACCAAAGACGATGTCACTACCTACGACATGACCGACCGCGTCTTGTCCAATCTGGACAAGCTCGAAATCGATCACTTGATCGCCATCGGCGGCGACGACACTCTCGGTTATGCCTCGGTTCTCGACAAGCGCGGGTTCAATATCATCGGCATTCCCAAGACCATGGACAACGACGTTCGCGGCACCGAGTACTGCATCGGCTTCTCGACCGCGATTTCACGCGCTAAGGACGCCATCCAGCGGCAGCGCACCACCGTCGGCTCGCACGAGCGCGTCGGCATTTTTCGCGTATTCGGCCGCGACGCAGGTTACACTGCCCTCTACACCGCCTACGTGACGTCCATCCGCTGCGGAATTCCCGAATACGACTTCGACCTTCAGCACATGATCGATCTGCTGATGACCGACAAGCAAAATAATCCGAGCAATTACTGTTTAGTGATCTTTTCCGAAGGCGCCAAGTGGCAAGGCTATGAGGTCAAGGAGTACGGCGATCCCGACGCATACGGACACCGCCACAAGTTCAGCGTCGCCGAAGCTTTCAGCGACAAAATCATTCGTGCGACCGGCGCGGAGACCGTCGTCAGCGACCTCACCTACGATCTGCGAAGCGGCGCGCCCGACTTCCTGGACACCATGATCGCCACCGCTTTTGGCACCATGGCCTACGAAGCCGTGACGTCCCATAAGCGCGGCTTAATGGCCGCGGTTTCCGAAGGCAAGTTCGCGATGGTAGCCATTCCCGATCACGAGCACGGTTCCCGGCGAGTCGACGTCGAAAGCATGTATAACACCGATCGCTACCGCCCCAGCTACACCAGCAAAGAAGGCTTGCCGCTGTTTCCCATCCACACCTAGAAATGCAACAGGCGCCGTCCGAACCAGAGCTTCCGTTCTGCGAAGTACTCGAAGCTCAAGGGCATCTCATCGATTCGCATATCATGGAGCGCATCTTCGATTCCGTTATCGAATCGGGAGGCCGCTTCGAAGTCGAGCATTTCGCCGTCGGTCGTACCAATAGCGATCCCTCCTCGCTGCGCCTGCGCGTCGAAGCGCCTTCTCAGCAGCAAATGGATCGGGCGATCGGCCAGCTGCTCGCGCTCGGCTGCACCGCTGTCGATGCGGGTGAGGCCGAGCTCGAGCCCGCCGAACGCGACCGCTGCGCTCCCGAAGATTTCTATTCCACCACCAATCAGCGCACGCTGGTGCGTCACGCCGGCCATTGGCTCGAGGCCCAAAACCAGCGTATGGACGCCATGATCGTGGTTCAAAATGGCTCTGCCGCCTGCCGCCGTCTGCGCGACATCAAAGCCGGCGACCCCGTAGTGATCGGCATGAAAGGCATCCGCGTGGTCCCCGAAGCGAAGGAGCGCGATCGTCTGGCGTTTGCCTTCATGAGCAATGAGATCTCGTCCGAGCGCCAGGTCGAGACTGCCGTCGCGCAAACCGCCGCGTTGATGCGACAGGTCCGCGCCGACGGCGCAAGAATCCTGGCGGTCGCCGGCCCGGTCGTTATCCACACCGGCGGCGGCGCTGCGTTATCGCGTCTCATTCGCAACCGCTGGATCGACGCGCTGCTCGCCGGCAATGCTCTCGCCGTGCACGATATTGAAGCCGCGCTTCTAGGCACGTCGCTCGGCGTGCGCACCACTGACGGCCGCTTGGAACAGCATGGCCATCGCAATCACATGCGCGCCATCAATGCCATCAATCGCGCCGGCGGCATTAAACCGGCCGTCGAGTCCGGCCGCCTGACAAGCGGCGTGATGTACGAATGCGTCAAAGCCCGCCTGCCGTTCGTCCTCGCCGGCAGCCTGCGCGACGATGGCCCGCTCCCCGAAGTCATCACCGATATGAACCAGGCGCAAGATGCCTATGCAGCCGAATTGAAAGGTGCCGGCGTCGTGTTGTGCCTTAGCTCCATGCTCCACTCCATCGCCGTTGGAAACATGCTTCCCGCCTGGGTCAAGATTGTGTGCGTCGACATCAATCCCGCCGTTCCCACCAAAGTGAGCGATCGCGGAACCGGCCAGGCAGTCGGCGTAGTCACCGATGTCGGACTATTTCTCGATCTGCTCGCAGACAAGTTAGAGGCCGCATGAAACGAACGCCTCAATACACCGACGAGCACGCGCGCGCCGGCCTCGATGCCCCCTTGCCCGCGATCGAGACCTGGCCGAATCAATACCCCGGCTATGAAATCGAAATCGTCATGCCGGAGTTCACTTCCGTCTGCCCCAAAACCGGCCTTCCCGACCACGGAACCTTGCGCCTTATCTATACGCCCTTCGATCGTTGCCTCGAGCTCAAGTCGCTGAAGATGTATACGCTCGCCTACCGTAACCTCGGAATCTTTCAGGAGAACGTGGTCAACCGCTTCTTAGCCGACATCGTCAAAGCCGCCGACCCACTACAAGCCACCGTCGTGGGAGACTTTGCTCCGCGCGGCGGTGTTTCTACAAGAGTGACCGCCGCCTACAAGCGGAACCCGAAACTGAGCCGCGAGCGTAAGCGAGCGTTATCATGAATTCTCTGCGCCCCCTCCTACTCTCGCTCCTGCTTGCCCTATCCACCCAAGCCGCGGACTTCGTCAACGGTCAAGCCGCCCGCGCCGTCATCGCCCAGCCTTCCTTCTCATCACGCGAGCCCGGCATCGCGGCAGTCTCGCTCGTCATTTCAAACACCCGCCTCTATGCGGCCGACGCTACGCATCGTCTGTTCACCTTCGATCTGACCAAAATTCCCGGACCCAAAGACGATCTTGTGAATCGCCAGGGCTCAACTTGCGTCGTCTGCGGATTCGCGCCTCTCGCGGTTGCCAATCAATCCGTAACCCAAGGCGTTGCCGCATTCGCCGTGTTCGGAAAAACTCTGATCGTCGCCGATACTCCGAACCGCCGCGTCCTGATTTGGCGCGACGTCAGTTCCCCCCACGCCGCTCTCGGTCCCGACATTGTACTCGGCCGCCCCGCCGCGGATTCCTCACTCGTCTCCCCAACCGCGTTTATCGAGCCGATCTCCGTCGCCTTCGATGGCAAACGTCTCTTCGTCGGCGATGCCGCTCTGCATCGCGTCCTCATCTGGAACGCCATTCCTTCCTTCGACAATCAGGCCCCGGATGCTGTTCTCGGACAGCCGAATTTCTCATCCGCGAATCTCACCGACACCCCCGGACCCGACACCATCACCCGGCCCGCCGCGCTCGCCTCCGATGGAGTAACCCTCTTCGTCGCCGATTCGCTCGATCGCCGCATTCTGCTCTTCTCTCCCGGCGACGCTCCGCTCTCCCCCAATGCGATCGTGAATTCCGCAAGCCTTGCTGACGGCCCTCTCGCCCCCGGCACTTTGATCACCATCAGCGGCAGCGGTTTCAGCGACACAACCGCATCTGCCCCCGATGATGCGCTTCAGCCGCTCCCCAAAAAACTTTCCGGCGTCGAGGTCTTGTTCAACGGCGCCCTGTTGCCGCTGCTTTCCGCATCGCCTACCCAACTGCGCGCGCAAATTCCATATAGTCTCGATGCCGCCTCCTCCGCCAGTCTGTACATTCGCACCCAGCACAGCGATGGAACGATCACCGTCACCAACCCCACCGCCCTGAACATTGTCCCCGCCACTCCCGGACTCTTCGCATTCAGTGGAACCGAGCCGAGAAACGCCCTCATTCTTCACGCCGGCTCCCCAGTCACGTCCGACAGCCCCGCCAAGCCGGGCGAAGTTCTCACTCTGTGGGCCGCCGGTTTAGGCGACGTGGATGAAACCGACCCAGCTGCCGGACCCATTGCGGGCGAGCCTTACTCAGGCGCGGGCGCATCGCCAATCACGCCCGTCGAGGCGCTCGTGAACGGCCTCCCCGCGCAAGTCGTCTCCGCAACCCTGCCGCAAAGCGCCGTGGGTGTTTACCAAATCCGCATCGCCTTGCCCGCCGATCTTCCCTCCAATTCGAAAGCCCAATTGCTGATCGTTCAGAGCGGGTACATCAGCAATACAGTCACCTTTCCCGTTCAAAGCGCCATCCACTAACCATGCACCAGCTTCGTTGGCATGCGCTGCTCCAACAATGGGTAGTGGTTACCACCGAGCGCCAGGATCGTCCCCAGATGCCGGCCGATTGGTGTCCCTTTGATCCTGGATCCGGCCACGTTCCCGACGACTACGATGTCTATCTTTATCCAAACGATTTCCCGGCTTTCTCCCCCACCGCCGAACCCTTCGCGCCCCACCCTGGATTGTTCGCCGAGACCGGCCCTCGCGGCGCATGCGACGTAGTCTTATACTCGCCCCAGCACACGCTCGCTCCCTCGAAGCTCAGCGCCGATACCTGGCGGAAAATCGTCGACCTCTGGACCGAGCGAACCAGGCAGCACGCGCAGAATCCCGATATCGCTTTGGTCGCAGCCTTCGAAAACTCCGGAGCGGCAGTCGGCGTTACCATGCCCCATCCGCATGGCCAAATTTATGCCATGCCTTTCATTCCGCCGAATGTCCAGAAGGAGCTCGCTTCCGCCCTCGAGTACGCGAAAGCAAATGCCGGAGACTGCCTGTTCTGCGTACTCGCCCAAGAAGAGCTGAAGCAGCAATCAAGAATCGTTGCGACTAATGCGCACTTCATCGCCTTCGTCCCCTATGCCGCGCGATTCCCCGCCGAGATCGCCATCTATTCGCGCCGCCACACCCGGACCCTGCTGGACCTCGACCAGCAAGAACGATCCAGCCTCGCCGCTATCATCGGCATCATCCGACAAAAGTACGACAACCTGTACGGATTCATGATGCCGCTCATGATGACTGTCAAACAGGCGCCCTTGCGTCAGCCCGAATCGCCTTACCATCTCCACGCCCAATTTCTGCCGCTCCAACGCAGCCCCACCAAGCTCAAATATCTGGCCAGTATCGAAACCGGATACGGCACGTTCTTAGCCGATACTGCCCCCGAGCAAATGGCCGAAAATCTGCGCCGCTCTCAGCCTTCTACATAGGGCTTATAGCGATTGGTCACGAGTATCTCGCGGGCCTTATCCAAATCCGCCGGCGCTACGTAGAAAAACGCCCCTGCAAGATCGCGCTTGATCAGCAGCCCGCCCGTGTACGTGCCGGTCTCGACCACATAATCGATCCCCGCGTTCGTCAGCAGCGTCTCCAGCCGCAGCGCATCCCGCAGCCGTCTCGCCATATAAATCAGATCCAGTTCGATCTCCTCAAAAAATTCAGCGTCCCGCCGCATACGCTACTCTCGCGTCAACCCCCGCCGCATACGCTACTCTCGCGTCAACCCCACCGTATACGCTACTCTCGCGTCAACCCCACCGTATACGCTACTCTCGCGTCAACCCCACCGTATACGCTACTCTCGCGCCAACCCCCGCCGTATACACTACTCTCGCGTCAACCCCCGCCCCAACCGCCGACCCCGTTTTCCGAGCCGTGACCAAAGGGAGCGGATTACTTCGGCAACCCCGCCTGCAGATAACCCGCGCCCGTCCATTCCTTCCGCGGCTGCCCTCCGCCGATGCTCACAGACCGCCAGCCTTTTGCATCGGCTTCGTCGATCTCGAATCGGACCTGTTTCCCCTCGCCGCGAGCGAGATGCACTCTCTGAAACCCTCTGAGTTCAGGATTGAGAGTCGTGCCGCCGGTTAAATAGAGCTCGACGACTTCGTCGCCGTCGTACGCCGAATGATTCGACACCATCGCCGTTACATCGAATCTCCCGCTGCCCCGCTCCTTCCTCACGAACAGCTTCGAGTATTGAAACTCGGAGTAGCTCAGCCCATACCCAAACGGATACAAAGGCTTGCCTTGAAAATAACGATACGTCCGGTCCTTCATCGAGTGATCCGCAAACGGCGGCAACTGATTCACCGATTCATAAAACGTGACCGGCAGCCTCCCGCCGGGATTGTTCTCGCCCGTAAGAGTGTTCGCAATAGCCGTTCCGCCTTCCTGTCCCGGATACCACGCTTCGATAATGGCTTGGGCTCTCTCTTTCGTCGCGATTACCGCCAGCGCGCTCCCGTTGATCAACACCACCAACGTCGGCTTGCCGGTATCGAGCACCGCCTCAAGCAGCTTCTCCTGTGGCCCCGGCAAGTTGATATCCGTCCGATCTCCATGGCTGAATCCCGGAATGTCCAGCTTCGATTCCTCGCCTTCGAGCTTCGGATTCAGTCCCACACAGACGATTGCTAGATCGGATTCGTGGGCCGTCTTCATCGCTTCGCGCAGCATCGCGTCATCCGACTCCACATACCCGCTCCCCTGCGCAAACCGAACCTCCGCGCGCCCCGCGAACTTCTGCTCGATTCCTTGAAGCGGAGTGACGATATGCGATGGCGTGCCGTTGTAGTTGCCCAGCAGCGTGTCGGGATCGTTAGCGGCCGGTCCGATCACCGCGATCGTCTTCGGCACATTGCGCAGCGGCAGAATCGATCCGCTGTTCTTCAGCAGCACAATCGACTTCTCAGCTGCTTCAAGCGAGAGCCGCCGATGCCGCGGTGAATCCACCTGGTCCATTCCGATCGTCGAGAACGGAACGCGCTCGGGCGGATCGAATATCCCCAGCCGTATTCGCGCCGCGAACAGCCGCTCCACGCTGCGGTCGATCTCCTCTTCTTTGATGTAGCCCTTCTTCACTGCTTCTAGCAGGCTTCTGTATTCGCTTCCGCAATCCAGATCCGTCCCGGCCTTCACCGCCTTCGCCGAAGCTTCCGCCAACGAGCCCGCATAATGATGGCCTCTGTAAATGTCCCCCACCGCCCCGCAGTCGCTTACCACGTAACCCTGGAACCCCCAATCGCGCCGCAGCGTGTCTTGCAATAGGAAAGTGTTCGCGCAGGCAGGCGCTCCATTGACGCTGTTGTACGCGCACATTACGGACTGCGCGCCGCCATCCCTCAAGGTCGCGCGGAACGCATACAGATATGTCTCCTCCAGATCCTGCTGACTCGCCCTTGCATCGAACTCATGCCTCGATGCCTCCGGACCGCTGTGGACCGCAAAGTGCTTCGAGGTTGCGATGGTCTTGAAATACTGTGGATCGTTCCCCTGCATGCCCTTGATGAACGCGACAGCCATCCGCGCAGTCAGATAAGGATCTTCTCCATACGTCTCCTGTCCGCGCCCCCATCTCGGATCGCGAAAAATATTGATGTTCGGCGACCAGAACGTCAGCCCGTGATAGCGGGAATGATCGTCCCGCCGGATCGCATCGTTGTACTTCGCGCGCGCCTCCGTCGAGATCGCGTCGGCTATCCGGTATTCGAGATTGCTGTCCCAAGTGGCCGCCAGGCCAATCGCCTGCGGGAACACCGTCGCGAGTCCCGCGCGCGCCACCCCGTGCAGAGCTTCGTTCCACCAATCGTAAGCAGGTATCCCAAGCCGTGGAATCGCTGGCGCCGCGTTCTGCATCTGCGAGACCTTCTCTCCGAGCGTCATGCGTGAAACCAGCTCCGCCGCGCGCTGCTCGGGCGTCAACAGCAGCAATAGACCCAACCAGTAGCACATGAATCCCGAATCATATCGAACCTCGCGAACGTCTCTCTACTATGCGGGCGTTCCTCAAAATGCATCGCCGCTGGCGTGAAGCCCGCATGTTCGCCCACGCCATGGCATCCCCGCATCATCCGATCCTCGCCCAGATCATCCCCATACGCCGCTGCAATCTGGCCTGCACCTACTGCAACGAATTCGACAAGCACTCTCCGCCCGTCCCCACACCCGAAATGCTTCGCCGCATCGACAAGCTGGGTGAGCTCGGCATCAGCATCGTCACCTTCAGCGGCGGAGAGCCAACGCTGCATCCCGATCTCGATGAGTTGATCGCACGCGTTCGCCACCACGACGCAATCGCAACCCTCATCACCAACGGCTATCTGCTGACGCCAGAGCGCATCAAGCGCTTGAACGCCGCCGGTCTGGATTATCTTCAGATCAGCATCGACAACGTTCAACCCGACGACGTCTCGAAAAAGAGCCTCAAGGTTCTGGATCGCAAGCTCGAGTGGCTGGCCGAATACGCCGATTTCGACATCACCATCAACTCCGTTCTCGGCAGCGACATTCGAAATCCGGAAGACGCTTACCAGATTGCGGCCCGCGCACGCGCGCTCGGGTTCAACAGCACCGTAGGCATTCTCCACGATGGCGGTGGCCAGCTTCGCCCGCTCAGCAATTCGCAGACCAGCGTGTACGATCGCATCCTCGGTTTGGGAACAGGCCTGTTCTCCTTCGCTCACCTCGATGCATTTCAGCGCAATATCGTTCGCGCGCTTCCGAATCAATGGCACTGCCCCGCCGGCGGCCGCTTCCTATACGTCTGCGAGGACGGCTTGGTCCATTACTGTTCGCAGCAGCGCGGTTATCCCGCCATTCCGCTCGAACAGTACACGCACGAAGATCTCGTACGTGAGGGCGCCAAAACAAAGGGCTGTGCGCCGTTCTGCACCGTCTCCTGCGTCCACCAAACGGCGATGCTCGACAGCTTTCGAACAGAACCGCGCGAAACTTTGGCCGGAATTATCGACCGCCGCAAGCAACGCGATCCATCCTGGCAACCGCCAATCTCCGTTCGTGCTCTCGATCGGATGTTCCTGCGCGACTCGCGCGCCCGAAAACTGTTCAGCGCCATTGCCCTGCGAGCATTGTGGGGCGGGCGTCCCCGCCCGCGCCGGACCTCCCGGTCCGGCAGCAGCTAAGCCTTGCGATAGTACGCCACGCCACCGCGCTCTTCGACGAAGATCACTCGATCACCGATGTGCGCCCTCTCATGCGGCTCTTTCCCAAGAACCCGAACCGTCAGCCGTCCGCCCGAATTCAAGTGGATGATCGCCAGTTGATACGGCGCGTCTGCCGCATATTGCTCCGGCGGCGAATGAACGATGGTTTCCGTATAAATCGTGCCGTCGCGAGATTCGTCTGCCACTTATGCCGCTCCCAGAATGCTTACCACGCACGTAGCTCCCGACCCGCCGAGATTCTGCGCCAACCCAATCCGATGGCGTCGTACCTGGCGCTCGCCGGCATCGCCGCGCAACTGCATCACAACATCGCAGATCTGCCCCACGCCCGTCGCACCAACTGGGTGGCCTTTCGATTTCAAGCCGCCGCTCGTGTTGATCGGCAGACGTGCCATCGATTGCGCTGCAGCCCGCCGCCGCGAACGGCCCGCCCTTTCCTTTCTCGACAAAACCGAGATCTTCGCTGGCGACGATTTCCGCGATCGTAAAGCAATCGTGCAGCTCAGCCAACTCGAACATCTTGCGGCCCAATCCCCGCCATCGCATACGCCTTTTCGCCCGCCGATTTGACGGCCGGAAACATAGTGATATCCGCCTTCGTGTCAAGCGCTACGTAATCCGATGTCTGCGCGACGCTCAGCACGCGCGCGAATCGCGAGTTGTATTGCGCGAGCTTTGTCCACCGGAACAATAACAACCGCCGCAGCGCCATCGCTGATCAGCGAGCAATCGTATACAGTCAGCGGCTCGGCTACAGGTTTGCCTGCCAGCGCCTGCTCCATCGTGATCACCTTGCGCATGTGCGCCAACGGATTCTTTGCTCCATTCGCGTGATTCTTCACCGAGACCGCTGCCAGTTGTTCGCGCGTAGTGCCGTATTGATGCATGTGGCGGCGCGCGATCATCGCAAACAGCGCCGGGAAAGTGGCGCCCGCCCGTCCTTCGCCCGCCATATCGCCGGCGCCCGCCAGGATTTCCGTCACGCGCGGCGTGCTTTGCGACGTCATCTTCTCCACGCCCGCCACAACCACCACGTCGTAAATACCCGCGGCCACGCTTTGCCAGGCATGAAAAAACGCCGACCCGCTCGAAGCACAGGCATCTTCAAACCGCGTGCACGGAATATTTTCGAATCCTGCCGCCGTTCCGACATACGGCGCAAGATGGTTCTGCCCGACAAACGAAGGACCGGCGAAATTGCCGAGGTAGAAAGCTTCCACTGCCGCCGGCGTCACATTGGCATCCGCCAACGCATGTCCGGTCGCTTCTACCGCGAGCGAACGAAGATCGCGATCGGGAAACGCGCCAAAAGCGGTTTTCCCGATACCAATGACGGCAACAGGTCTCATATAAACTTAAGATAGCGTTGATGGCTCCGGCGTCCTGCACGTTTCGGCACGCTCTCGTCATTCCTTTATAGGGGATGCGCCAGGAAGAGCAGCTAGGTCCGCGAATCGCATGTAGCCCGGCGGAGGATGACGTGAGTGAGCCTCTGCCTCGGATTTCCGATTCCTCACTTGCAAGCTGAATCGGACGCGCAACGCGTTTCGTCCAGCAAAACTTGCGCCGCATCTTTCTTCTGATCTACCGGATTGTCGGTAATGTGGACGATGCGCAGGACTTGACGCAGGAGACGTTTATTAAAGCTTTGCAGCGGAAATCGCAGTTGAAAGACCTGGAAAAGGCGGCGCATTGGCTGTCGCGTATCGCCGCAAACACCGCGATCGACTTTCTGCGCCGCAACAAGAAGTTTACATTCACCGACGTCAATGATTTGCCGAATCGCGCGGTTTCGGCACACGATAGTCCCGAGCAGACGCTTCTGCGAGGCGAGCGGAAACTGCAACTCGACGGCGGACTTGGCCATGCTTGACGGAGCGCGAACGCATGGCGCTGTTGCTGCGCGACGTGGAAGATATGCCCGCCGAGCAGGTCGCGCGGCAGATGAACTGCTCCATGGCCACCGTGCGATCCCACATCGCGAATGCGCGGATCAAGTTCAAGCGCTATCTGGAAGCGAGGAAGCCATCATGAAATCCGACGAGCGCGAGAGAACGCACATCCGGCATCCGGACGATCTCGCTCTCTACTCGAGCGGCGATCTGTCATGGATCAGCGCGTTGGCGCATAGCGGCGCATCTGCGGCGATGTGCCGAATGCGAACAGCAGGTCGTCTCTGTTCCGCTCCGCCACGCGAAGAATTGCGGCGCGAAGCAAGTGCCCAGACGCTCACCGGCTTTGAGGCGATCGCCGACTGGACACGTCTGGAACGCGAAATGCTCGGCAACATCGCGTCGGCGTCGCCGCTGCGCGCTGCATCGAAAGGTCGGCCGCAACGCATGCGCTGATCTCGCGCGGCGCGTTGCGGCGGGATTGGCGGCCCTGTTCGTTGCCGGCTGGATGACGCATATTCCCGCCGAGCAGAACGCGACATTTCGCAGCCTCGCTCCGCGCATGTCATGGGGCTCGACCGTCCGCAGATCACCGGTACTGTAGTTGCGAACCACTCCCGACGGTATTGCCGTGCGCGCGCAAGGCGCGACGCTGACGATCCTGCATCCGCCTTCCGCGGTGGTCTCGTTATCCGGCAGTTCCGCGTGTTGCGGCGCGCTATGTGGATGGGAAACCGGACAGGTGACCATCACCAATGTTTATGGGCAGTAGCTTCGAAGCGGCTCGTCGCTTTTCGCTCTGCTGGCTGCTTCTGGCGTCGGCAGCTGCTTCGGCGCAGGACAGCGGCGGCGTTGGCTCGATGTCGAATTTCCCCGCGACTCTCCGGTCCTGGTCGTTTCGTTCGGCCTTGGACCGACCACCGCGCGAGTGCGCGGCATGTCGATGGCGCTCGACCTTCATGCTTCGCTCATGCTGCGCAACACCGGCACCAAGCCGATTTCCGGGCTGACGCTCAGCGTCGAAGCGCAGGATCTGACCCCTTCCGGCAAGGGTTCGGTCACGGTGCCGAGCTTGAATGCTGCAGCCGGGAGAAGTTTTCCCGGTGCGCATCGATATGGAGTTGCTGCGGCCGTTCAATGTCTCGAAGACCGACGGCGCTATCGTTCAGGTGTCGCTCGACTGCGCGCTTTTTAGCGATCTCTCCTCCTACGGGCCGGACAAGCTCAATTCGCGCCGCGCCCTGATGGTTTACGAACTGGAGGCGCGGCGCGACCGGCGATATCTGGCCGGCTCTGCTGCAGACGCAGGAGGTTGGCGCAATTGCGCGAAGAGCTGAATTTCGGCTTGCAGGATTTCAATCCGCAACAACTTGGATTGGAATTGCTGCATGAATCGCGCCGCGACTGCGTCGACGCGAACAGGCCGTGACTGTGGGCGCCGTCTCGTTTCCCGAGTTCCCCGGTGCGCGCTATAGGAGGCGCGGCGCGAGTGCTCGGAAACGAAGTGCGCGCGCCGCAAATCGAAGTGAAAAACACCTCGCAGAAGACCGTGCGCAGCATCGACATGGGTTGGATCGTCCGCGACGAGCGCGGCCGCGATTTTGTGGCGGGTTCCGTCCCCGCCGCGCTGCAGCTTGGTCCCGTGCAAACGGGCAGAATGACCGAAGCCGGCACTCTGCGCTTTTCCCATCCCGCAGGCCAAGCCGATGACCATCGGAGCATTGATGGCGTTCGTGAACGATGTCGAATTCGCGGATGGCAAGCTCTGGATTCCCACGCGCGCTCGATATCGAGCGAAGCGACCAGCGATCCTATATTGCGCCGCGCGCTGGCGACATCGCCCGAGCAGCAGCGTCTCGCCGAAATCTATCGGCGGAAAGGTATCAGCGGCCTTGCCGACGAGCTGAAGCGCGTAAATTAGGCTCTGGCGTGCTGTAGACTGAAATTTCGGGGCGTGGCTCAGCCTGGCTAGAGCGCCTGGTTCGGGACCAGGAGGTCGGAGGTTCGAATCCTCTCGCCCCGACCAAACTCCCGGCTCTACGCGGCGGCTCTACGCACTTAATGGGGGCAAGCATGCCTCCGACCGATTCTAAGAACACATTACCTTAACTCTCAATCTGTAGTTCTGAAAATTTCTAAATCCGTAGGCCTGACGTTGGAGAACTTCGATCTTGTTGTGGAAGCCTTCGGTGATGGCGTTGTTGCGAGTGAAACGCCACATGGCGGCGATCTCGCTAGCCCAGGAGTGCAGAGTTTCGCCGAGCTTTACCAGTTGGGGCAATGGCGCGCCATAAGCGTGGAGCGAGTTTTTCACACTGTTTGCGGTTGCGGTTTTTCTTCAGCAGCAGATAACATAAGCGCTGCTTGAAACGATAGATCACTTCCAGCGCCGGGTAACCAGACAGATAGGCATTCAGACGCTGTTCCTGTTCGCAGCTCAAGCGGTGACGGTGCCTGCGCATCAGCGACAGCAGCCCGCGATTCCTAGCGCCAGCTCCATCCAGCTCTCGCCAGCAGGCGAGAAAGTGTTGATTGATGATACGGATAACATGGAACCGATCCGCTACGATGCGCGCATTCGGGAACTGTCTGCGCACCAGCGAGCGATACGCGCTGGCCAGATCCATGCACACCACGCGCACCCGCTGCTTGCCTGGCAAACGGGCCAGATACGCCTCGAGCGCCAGCTCACTGCGGCCCAGCACGACGTCGTACACCGAGTGATTTTTCAGATCGCACAAGGTCGTCGCATAACCATGCCGACGCGTGAAAAAGTGTTCGTCGATACCGAGCACCTGCGGGCACGGCGCTCCCGAGCGTTCCGCCGCCAAGCGCTGCAGCAAATGCTTGCAGTAGCGCGGGCGGTTGCAGGGGACGAGCTTAGCAGAAACGTGTTGAAACGGCGCGGCGTAATCGAGAGTTCGGCTTCCCATTCAAGAATCGTGATTCGATATACGGGCACATTCTGGGCGCAGGTAGACTGTCGAGGTGACCCGAAAAACTGGTGAAGAGGTGGACTGCGCCCGGTTATTGGTTTGCGGGAGGGTGGCCGCGATCTATGATATTCATGCGAACCTGCCTGCATTGGAGGCGTTGCTCGAAGATATTCGTCGAGCAGACGTGGACCAGATCGTGGTCGGGGGCGATGTATTTCCCGGGCCGATGCCGCTTGAAACTATCGCGTGTTTGCGTGAACTCGACATTCCAGTCGAGTTCATCCGAGGCAACGGCGACCGTGAGGTGCTTGCAACGATGAGAGGCATGGAGGCGGGCGCGCTTCCGGAAAAGGCTCAAGAGGCAGTGCGCTGGGTGGCGCAGCAGCTTGGTCCTGAAGACGAACAGTTGTTGGCGAGCTGGCCCGAAACACTTCGCGTCGAGATTCGCGGGATAGGCGAGGTGCTGTTTTGCCATGCCACCCCGCGAAACGACACTGAGATATTTACGCGCGTTACGCCGGAAGAGCGCCTCTTCCCAATCTTTGAAGGAATCGACGTCCCATGGTGGTCTGCGGCCATACGAATATGCAGTTTGACCGAAGGGTCGGAGGGATTCGGGTTGTGAATGCAGGCAGCGTGGGGATGCCGTTTGAGGAACCAGGCGCATATTGGCTGTTACTTGGACCCGATGTTCAGCTTCGGCATACGAAGTATGACCTCGCCAAGGCTGCTGACCGCATTCGAAGAACGAAGTATCCACACCCTGAAGACTTCGCGGTTAAGGCGGAGTTGAGCTAGTACACTACAGATGAATGACTTTGGAAGAATTCGAAAGAGAGTACGTTCCGCTCCGGCAGCAGGCTGACGCTGTGCGGAGCTATCTTTGACCCGGGTGCGAAGCGGGAAGAACTAAAGAAGACGGAAGCGGAGATCAGCGGTCCGGATTTCTGGAATGAGCCTGAAAAGAGCCAGCGCATTATGCAGGATCGCAAGCGGCTCGAAGAGGCTATTCAACATGCCAGCGCGGTTGAGGCCGCGGTTTCAGACGTCGATACGCTTTTCGAATTGGCGCGCGAGGGGGAAGATGTCGCGCGCGATCTGGCGCGAGAGATACAGGCGCTGAGAGCCAGACTCGAAGAGCTGGAAACTGCGATGTTGCTCTCGGGCGAAAATGACGCTCGCGACGCCATCCTCACCATTCATCCCGGCGCAGGGGGAACGGAGAGCCAGGATTGGGCGGAAATGCTGCTGCGCACGTATTTGCGGTGGGCGGAGCGGCACAAATTCCAGGCAGTGGTTACCGACCGGCTGGAGGGCGAAGGCGCGGGGATCAAATCGGCGACCGTGGAAATCGCAGGTGAAAACATTTACGGGCAGCTGCAATCGGAAGTAGGAGTGCATCGCCTGGTTCGCATTTCTCCGTTCGATGCGAATGCGCGGCGCCACACTTCCTTTGCATCGGTTTTCGTCTATCCGCAGATCGACGACGACATCAAGATCGACATCAAACCGGAAGATTTGAAGATCGATGTTTTCCGGGCGAGCGGGGCCGGCGGGCAGCACGTCAATCGAACGGAATCGGCGGTACGGTTCACTCATCTGCCGACGGGGTTGGTGGTGCAGTGTCAAAACGAGCGATCGCAGCACAAGAATCGCGCGAGCGCGATGAAGCAACTCCGCGCGAAGCTCTACGAATACGAGCTGGAGAAGAAGCAAGCGGCAGATCAGAAACTGGAAGATACGAAGCTCGAAATCAACTTCGGAAGCCAGATTCGCAGTTATGTGCTGGCGCCGTACCGGCTGATTAAGGATCACCGGACCAAGCTGTCGGTCGGCGACGTGGATCGGGTGTTGGACGGCGATATGGATCCTTTCATACACGCGTATCTGGTTTGGCGAAAGACCGGAAAGATTTCGGGCGACGGCAAAGAAGATTTGCCGGATTAGATGTGAGTTCGGAATTGGATCGGGCGGCCCAGTTGATTCGCCATGGCGGGCTGGTGGCGTTTCCGACAGAGACGGTCTACGGGCTGGGAGCGAATGCGCTGGATGAGACGGCGGTGGCGCGAATCTACCAAGCGAAAGGCCGGCCGTTTGCCAGTCCGCTGATTGTGCATGTGGCGGATGAAGCGATGGCGCGATCGATTACGGCGGAGTGGCCGCCCATGGCTGAACTGCTGGTCGGTCGATTCTGGCCGGGGCCGCTGACGCTTGTGATCACAAAAGCTGCGATGATTCCCGATCTGGTACGGCGGGACTGAATTCGGTGGGGGTGCGGATGCCCTCGCACGCAGTGGCGCTGGAACTGATCCGGCAGGCGGGCGTGCCCATCGCGGCACCAAGCGCGAACCGCTTTGGCGAGATCTCGCCGACAACTGCGGAACATGTGCGGACGGGCTAGGCGATCGCGTCGACATAATTTTGGATTGCGGCCCCACGCAGGTGGGGATCGAATCAACGGTAGTGTCGCTGACGCGAAATCCGCCCGTTGTGTTGCGGCCGGGAATGATTTCATCGCGTGAATTGGAGGCCGCGACCGGCGTCGCGTGGGAGCGAGAACTCGACCTGCCGCATCTGAGCGAATCGCCGGGATTACATCGCTCGGCACTACGCACCGCGCACTCCTTTATACGTTCTGGAGCCCGGCGCCGAACGGCCGGTGGGCAAGGGGCGACTGCTCCAGATGCCCGAAGATCCGAAAACGTATGCGGCAAAGCTGTATGCGGAGCTGCACCAAGCGGATGCCGAAGGCTGGGAATGGCTGGCCATCGAGAAGCCGCCCGAAACGCCCGAGTGGGCCGGAATTTTAGATAGATTGAAGCGAGCTTCTACGCGTTAACCAGATCGAAAGCCTTGTGATAGTCCTGCAGAAACTGCGCGAGGCCTTTGTCCGTGAGCGGGTGTTGGAATAACTGCTCGAGGACTTTGAATGGCATGGTGGCGATGTGCGCTCCGGCCTTCGCCGCTTCGACGACGTGATACGCGCCGCGAATGGAAGCAGCCAAAACCTGCGTCTTGTAGCCGTAATTTTCGTAGATGGTGATGATGTCGTCGATGATGTCCATGCCCGGCCAGCCGGTATCTTCGATGCGGCCGATGAATGGGCTGATGATGTAGGCTCCGGCTTTCGCGGCCAGGAGCGCTTGAGCGGCGCTGAAACAGAGCGTTACATTCGTGCGAATTCCCTCTTTCGCGAGGGCCGAGACGGCGACGATGCCCTCGGGAATCAGCGGCACCTTGACGACGATATTCTTATGAATCTTGGAAAGGCGGCGGCCTTCGGGGATAATTTCTTTGGAAGTGGTGGAGACAACTTCCGCGCTGATGTCGCCGTCGATAATGTCGCAGATTTTGCGGACCTGCTCTTCGATTGCAACACCTTCTTTGGCGATGAGCGTGGGATTAGTCGTCACCCCATCGACGATGCCCCAAGCGGCACCTTTTTTTATTTCTTCGAGATTGGCTGTGTCGAGAAAGAATTTCATTTCTGCACCCCTTCCGTTTTCGATAGTATCAGAAGATGGACGCGGTTCAGATCTCGCGGCGGGCAGCGGTCCGCTATTTGGCATTTTGCGCGGGAGCTTTGCGGCTCGCGGCGGTCGTGCGGGGTGAGCCGGCGCCTCATTTCGTGGCCAAGACGATGGATGGCGAACGGTACACGAACGAATCGCTAAAAGGCAAGGTGGTGCTGATCGAATTCTGGGCAACATGGTGCCAGTACTGCAAGCGCGATGAGCCGGCGCTCGAGAGCATCGGCAAAGATTTTGAAAAAGATGGACTGGTGGTGCTTGCAGTCGATATGGGGGAGCCGAAGCGCAAGGTGAAGAAATACCTGGAAGCGGCGCCGCGCTCCGCAAAAATCGTTTTAGCCGAGGATACGACTCTGGCGGCGATCTGCGAAGCGAAGACTTATCCACTCTATGTTCTGATCGACCGGGACGGCATTATCGCCGGAACGCAGCATGGCGCGGGCGGCGAGGGAGCGCTGCGGCGTTTACTGGCCAAAGCAGGTCTTGGCGAAAGTTAGATCGAGCGCAGAGCCGAGCGTCAGGACAGCGTTGTGGCGCACCGCCACACGGCTAGATAAAAGTAAGATCAACAGCACCTGGATTGCTTTCCGCAACGCTCTGGCGGTGGCGCTGCCGCTCGGGATCGGAATGGCGATGGGGAATGCGCTGGCGGGCGTTGCGATCGCGACAGGGGCGTTGAACGTTTCCTATTCCGATGGGTCGGATCCGTACGCACCGCGAGCTCGCAGGATGCTGTCCTGGACCCTGCTCGGAGCCGCAGCCGTCTTCACCGGATCCGTCACGGGTAAAAATCATGGGGCGGCGATATTGGTGGCCGCCCTGTGGGCATTTGCGGCTGGGATGTGCGTCTCTATCAGCAGCAGAGCGGGGGACCTTGGCCTGAACACTTTGGTCGTGTTGGTGGTGTTTGCGGCGCGGGGGGCGATGTCGCCGCGGGGCGCTTTGGAAGCCGCGCTTCTGGTGGTGGCGGGCGGATTGCTTCAGACCGCATTCGCCCTGCTGCTATGGCCCGTACACCGTTATGAACCCGAACGGCGGGCAGTTGCCCGGGTGTACGTCGAGCTGGCGAAAGAGATCGATCCGCATTCGGCGGCAACACTCGCGACGCCGCTTACGCCACCGAGTGCTCAGGTTCAGGACACGTTGGCGGCACTGGGACAAGACCATAGTCTCGAAGGCGAACGGTACCGGCTGCTGTTCGATCAGGCGGATCGCATTCGCATGTCGATGTTTCTTCTCAATCGGCTGCGAAAAGAGTTGGGACACGAATACATTGACGAGTTACTGGAACTCTCCTCGAAGCTGGTCGCGGCCGTCGCCGAATCTTTGAAATCGGGTGAGCGGGTGAAAGAGGAACCCCATCTTACGAACCAGCTGCATGAGTTGGTTGAGCGAGCGCACGCCGGAATTGGCGCGTCTGCCCTGAGCGAGGAGCTAGTAACCGCGGGCGACGTTCTGGCGGGCCAGCTTCGGGCCATCGTGGAGCTTGCAAATCACGCAATTCCTTACGGGCTCGAAGAATTCGAAGCGAGGGAAGCAGCACAGAGTTGGCGCCTGCAAAGTCGCAACTGGCTGGCGACGATTCGGGCGAATCTCGATCTGCGATCGGCATTCTGCCGCCACGCGATCCGGCTGGCGGTTTGCGTGGCTGCGGGAGATATGATCGGGCGCGGCATAAGCTGGCAAAGATCTTACTGGATACCGATGACCATCGCGGTGGTTTTGAAGCCGGATTTCACGACGACGTTCAGCCGCGGCGGGTTGCGGCTGGCGGGCACGTTTACCGGTCTGGTCGCTGCGACTGTTTTGTATCACGTTTTGCCGCTGTCTCCGCTCACGCAGGTGTTTCTGGTCGGCACGTTCACATTTATGATGCGGAGCATTGGTCCGGCGAACTATGGCGTATTCAGCGTAGCGGTGAGTGGACTGATTGTGTTCCTGATCGCCGCTACGGGTATTCCACCCGGGCAGGTTGTTGTGCTGCGCGGGTTGAATACTTTTGCAGGCGGGATTCTTGCGCTGATTGCTTACGCGCTGTGGCCCACATGGGAGCGGAGGCAGGTCTGGGAAGTCATGGCGGAAATGGTGGATGCTTGCCGGAAGTATTTCCATGCGGTGGTCCAGAGATTCGCGCGTGATGGCGCATTGATAGCCGGCGATTTAGACGAAAGTCGGCGGGCGTGGAGGCGCGCGCGCTCGAACGCCGAAGCATCGGTCGACCGGGTGAGCGCAGAGCCAAAAGTCACGGCGGAGAAATTGGCGTGCCTCAACTCGATGCTGGCGAGCTCGCACGCGCTGGTGCACGCAATCATGGGAATCGAGGCGGGATTGATTCAAATACAACCGCATACCGCGCCCGAGGCTTTTGAGACTTTTGCAAACGACGTGGAATTCACGCTGTATTATGTGGCGGCCGCTCTGCGAGGGTCTTCAGGGGCTACCAAAACGCTGCCAAAATTGCGGGAAGATCACCGGCGATTGGTTGAAGCGCGGGAGAATTTCTCGCCCGCGGATGAATTCGTGCTGATTGAAACGGATCGTGTTACGACGAGCTTGAATACGCTGCGGGAGCAGGCGATGCGATGCCTATAGCGGGTCAGGCCAGCAGCTTGTCTAGGGTGATGGGAAGATCTCTGACGCGCTTGCCTGTGGCGTGAAAGACTGCATTCGCAACCGCGGCTGCTGCGCCCGTTATGCCGATTTCGCCGATGCCTTTGGCGCCTATAGGATTCACGTGATCGTCTTTTTCATCGACCCAATACGCTTCGATCTCACCGACGTCGGCATTGACGGGAACGTGATATTCGGCAAGATTATTGTTCACCCAGCGTCCCAGCCGTTTATCCATGGCGGCGTGCTCGTAGAGCGCCATGCTGATGCCCCAAACCATGCCACCGATGAACTGGCTGCGCGCGGTCTTGGCGTTCAGAATCTTGCCGGCTCCGAAGCAGCCGACCATTCGCGAGACTTTGATTTGCCCGAGATCCGCATCGACGCGAACTTCGGCAAACTGCGCGCCAAAGGCGTACATGGAATAGCGATCGTGCTCGGGCCGGGCTTCGCGTTGGCTTGGCTTTCAACAAACGACTGGCCGCTTCGGGAGATGAGCGCTTGGAAAGTCTCGCCTTTCGAAGGGTCGGATCGCGAAGAGAGGCGGCCATTCTCGAACACTATATCTTGAGCGCCGAGACCGGATAAAGGCGATTGCGAATCGGTGATTGCCATCTGAATCAGCTTTTCGCGAAGGGCTTGCGTGGCAAGATAAACTGCCGAACCTGTGCTGGCAGCGGTCTGAGATCCGCCGGAGACGGGAGTTTGCGGCAAGATGGTGTCGCCGAGCCGGAACTTAATTCGGTTTGCCGGGACTCCGAAGGAATCAGCGGCAATCTGGGTCATGATGGTGTACGTTCCGGTGCCGAGATCCTGGGTTCCGGCATCGACAGAGAAAGTTCCGTCGGCGTTCAATCGCGCGGATGCATTCGAGGAGCTTCGGCGAGTGGGGTAAACCGAGGTTGCCATGCCCCAACCGATCAGAGAATTGCCATCGCGCATGGAGCGCGGTTCCATGGGCCGCTTGCTCCAGCCGAAGCGCTCCGCGCCAAGGCGATAGCATTCGCGCAGGGACTTGCTGGACCAGGGCTTGTGCTCCTCGGGATCTGTTTCCGCGTAGTTCTTGAGGCGGAATTCGATGGGATCCATCTTGAGCTCGTAGGCAAGCTCGTCCATTGCGGCTTCCAGTCCATAGGTGCCTGGCGCTTCACCGGGGGCGCGCATAAACGAAGGTGTGCCGATGTCGGATTTAACCAGTTTGTGCGAGGTGCTGTTGTTGGGTGAATCATAGAGCATGCGCGCGGCTAAACTGGCCGATTCGACGAATTCGTCGAACGTGGAGGTGTGACACACGGTATCGTGGCTCAAAGCGGTGAGCGTGCCATCGCCCTTAGCGCCGGCCGAAACAGCTTGCCGCGTCTCGGAACGGAATCCAAGCATTCCGAACATCTGCGGGCGCGTTACGGCAAGCTTCACTGGACGGTTGACCTGTTTCGCAGCCATGGCGGCGAGAATGACGTGCGACCAGACCGGCCCTTTGCTGCCAAACCCTCCGCCCAGGTAAGGCGAAATGACGCGCACGTTCTCGGGCTTCAGACCGAGAAGATCCGCGACACGCGCGCGGTCGGTAAACACGCCCTGAGTCGCATCGTAGAGAGTCAAATGATCCGCGCTCTCCCAGACCGCGATGGTTGCGTGCGGCTCCATCGGGTTGTGCACCTCGAAGGGAGTCCAGTAGACATGCTCGATGCGCGCGGTTGCCTCCGCCATGCCGGCTCGCATATCGCCGCGATGACTTACGGAGGGATCTCCGCCGCCGCCCGATTTTTCAGGCGTATAGGTCTCCGATAGACGGCTCTCGATATCGACGTGATGCGGCTCGACCGAGTAGCGAACTTCGACGAGCTTCGCGGCTTCGATCGCATCTTCGAATGTTTCCGCTATCGCCACGGCAATGGGCTGATTCGCATAGCGAACCACGTCGTCTTGCAAGACCTGCACTACGCGTCCGGCAGGAGGCGCTTTTTTCTGGCTCTGCAATTGCGGCAGCTTTGGCGCGTTCCGATGCGTCATCACCAGCAAGACGCCGTGGGAACGCTCCGCACCCCGCGTATCGATGCTCGTTATGCGGCCTTTCGCGATGGTGCTCATCACCATAACAGCAGTCGCGGCGTTCGGGACCTGATGCTCATACGCGTACGGCGCGCGGCCCGTCACCTTCAATGGACCGTCAATGCGATCTATAGGTTGACCAACTAAATCTGCCATGGTAGATTTCTCCCGCGTCAGGCCAAGTCGACTGCTGTGGTAACCGCGCGAACGATGCTGCGCCGCGCCAGTTCCACTTTGAATGCGTTGTCGTGATACGGCTTCGCGTTTTGTAATTCGACATTCGCCGCTGCGCGAAGCGTAGATTCATCCGGCTTCTTTCCAATCAGCGCTCGTTCGGCTTTCGTGGCTCGCCACGGTTTATGCGCGACACCGCCCAAAGCGATCCTGGCTTGACGAACGATACCGCCGGGGTCCAGGTCGAGAACCGCGGCGACGGAAACCAGCGCAAAGGCGTAAGAGTTACGGTCGCGCACTTTGAGATAGTGGGACCGGCGTGCGTAAGGGAGGTCGGGGAGATCGATGGCGGTGATAAGCTCGCCCGCATGCAAGTTCGTGTCGATTTGCGGAGTGTTGCCGGGCAAGCGATGAAATTCCGCCATGGGAATCGACCGCTCGCCCTTGGGCCCCTTCACCTGCACGATGGCATCGAGGGCGAGCAAAGCAACACACATGTCGCTGGGATGAACCGCGATGCACTGGTCGCTTGCTCCTAAGATGGCGTGAATGCGATTGTAGCCTTGTTTAGCGGCGCATCCAGTGCCGGGGACACGTTTGTTGCACTCGCGATAGCTGGGATCGTAGAAGTAATAACATCGCGTGCGCTGCAGCAGATTGCCGGCCATGGTCGCCATGTTCCGCAATTGCGGCGATGCGCCGGCAACAATCGCTTCACTCAGCACCGGATAGCGGGAACGGATCAGATCGTGATTCGCGGCATCGGTGTTCGTCACCAGCGCACCAATACGAACGCCGCCCTGGTGCTCTTCAATTGCGGTGAGCGGGAGCCGGTTTATATCGATGAGATGCGCGGGGCGCTCAACGCCCATCTTCATCAGGTCGAGTAAGTTGGTCCCGCCACCGATGAATCGCACATCCGGACCTTGACCATAGGCATGGATGGCTTCATCGACGGTCTTTGCGGAGGTGTAAGTGAACGGTCTCATGCGTTCCTCCCTTGCGCGATGGCGCGAATCGCGGCCACGATATTCGGATAGGCTCCGCAGCGGCAGATATTGCCGCTCATGCGCTCGCGAATCTCGTCGTCTGTGAGTTGAATGGGCTGAACTTCGGCAACGTTCGGGGTGACGGCGCTCGGCGCGCCCGCTTTCGCCTCCTGCAGCATCGCGACCGCCGAGCAGATCTGCCCCGGGGTGCAATATCCGCACTGAAATCCGTCGTGCTCCAAGAAGGCCGCCTGCATGGGATGAAGCTTTCCATCCGCAGCGAGGCCTTCTATGGTGGTGATGCGGTCGCCGTCGTGCATGACCGCGAGGGTCAGACACGAATTGATGCGGCGCTCGTTCACGAGAACGGTACATGCGCCGCACTGGCCATGATCGCAACCCTTTTTCGTGCCGGTCATGTGCAAATTCTCGCGAAGCAGATCGAGCAATGTGACCCGCGGATCGACCTGGAGTTGATGTTCCTGGCCGTTGATGGTCAGGGTGCAGCTCGACGGCGCAGGGGAAGGCTCTCCGGACTGCGCGACTGCGGGAAGCCCGGCGGCGACTCCGCTCGCGACCGCGACGCCGACGAATTCTCTCCGGCTTACGGACGACGCCGGTGGTTTGCTGTGATCTTCCATTTTGCCCCTCCTGAGGCGACCGCGGTAAGACGAAAACGATTAGACGGCACTAGGGACAGGTTTGTAACAGAGGGGAGTTCGATGCTGCTGGGTGATTGCGGCGGCTATATCGCGCCTTCAGGCAGACACGGGCCGATTACACGACGGTTACGGCGACTTCCGAGTTCTGGTCGGCGGTTTTGCGGGCGCTGCTGGTCTTCACGAAGCAGCGCAGCACCTCGGCCACGCTCCAGGCCTGGGCGCAACAACCCCGCGGGGTGAAGGGCGGTTCAGCGTCGAAAATTTCGCTGATCGACCCAACGCAAGCCTCACGGAGATGCGGTTTGAAGCCATCGAGAAAGCCCCGCGCGGTCTTAAAATCTTCGGGATGCACTTTCAGCCAGGCGTCGATAAAGGGCCCGATCAGCCAAGCCCAAACGGTGCCCTGATGATAAGCCGCATCGCGAGCGCGAAGATCGCCATCGTAACGCGGTTTGAAATCCTTGTCGCCCGGCGCGAGCGATCGCAAGCCAACGGGCGTCAGGAGCCGCTTCTTGCAAATGTGGACTACTGGCGTCCAGCGCGATTCATCGAGGATGGGGTGTTCCAGAGAAATCGCAAGCAACTGGTTGGGACGGCAAGCCGGATCGTCGCGTCCGTTCTCGCCATCGACGACGTCGTACAAGTAACCGCCTTCCCGATACCAGAAGCGCTCGTTGAACGATTTCTTTGCCTTGGCAGCGTGGTCCGCAATGCCGCTGGCTTCGTCGTCGCGGCCGGCTTGGCGCAGCCAATTTTCCAGAAGGCGCAGAGCGTTGTACCAAAGCGCGTTTATTTCGACCGCTTTGCCCCGGCGCGGAGTTACTACCCAATCGTCCACCTTGGCGTCCATCCAGGTAAGCTGATATCCTTGCTGTCCCTGGACCAAGAGCCCATCGTCAGGGTCGACGTGAATATTGAAACGGGTGCCGCGCAGATGATGACTCACGATGTCCAAAAGAGCAGGCAGTAAGTGATTCACAAGATGGCGATCTTCGGTGTGCTCTTGAAAACGGTGCAGCGCGTGGAAAAACCAGAGAGTGGCATCAGCGGTGTTATAAAGACCGTGTTTCTTACCCTCGGGGAACAGATTGGGAATCAGGCCGTCACGGATATAGTGCGCAAAGGTCCGTAGAATGTGGCTGGCTTCCACCTGGCGCCCGGTAGTGAGGGTAAGACCCTCCAGGCTGATCATGGTGTCGCGGCCCCAATCGGTAAACCAGTGATAGCCTGCGATAACGCTGCAGATTTCATCTCCAGCGGCTCGGGCGCGAGCAGTGTCTTCCTGTCGTCCCACCGGGATGAAAATAAACTGATCCGCGGCCCAGATCAGCTCGCGGCAGGCATCTTCGCAAGCGTCGGGATGCGCCTCGATCAAAAGCCTTCTTTTTCGCTCGTGCTCCGCGTCCAAAGCCTCATGCGGATCCAGCGCGTCTATCACTACCCAGTTTTCCGTGGAAGCTATCAGGGTGGCGTAGTGGCCCAGCGAGATCTCAGCGGAAAAATAGCCAGGGCTCCATAAATCGCCGCGCCATACAGATCCACGGCTGCGCTCCTTGTTGTAAATGACGCCGGAAATCTTTTTGCTGTCGATGGCAAAGGCTTCTTGCTTTCCAAGGAGGGTCAGGCGGAGAGGGGGTATGGCGCTGGAGGCTTTCAGCTCATATTCGTGATCGCGAGCAGTCAGCGTATAGGTATCGAGCCGCGTGTTCACCGGAGCTTCGTGCTTGCGCATATTGACGGCTGGGCGCAGTTGAAGCTTTATGGATCCCGAGCCTTCCAGAACACGGTAGTTGACGTATGCCGTATTTTGGCGATGCGGGAGAATAACGCGTTTTTCGATAGTGAATCCCGCTACTTCGAAGGTCCAAACGGGAAGGCCGGAATCCAGGCGGAACCCAATGAGGAAAGGCGATCCGCCGGGATAGCCGTTACTTTCCGTTTCCACTCCGTTGAGGTCAACCACGCGGCCATCCTGAAGCACGAGTTGCTCGAAGATGTCGTTCAGCATCATGGTTCTGCCTAACGGCAAGGGCAGGGCGGCAATCAAATATCCGTGGAACACACGGGTCAGCGTGCCGCCAATGGTCGCGGATGCATATCCTCCCACGCCATTGGTGACGAGCCACTCCGTTTCTGTCAGCGTTTGAAGATCGTTTTGGTCCAGCGGTGCTTCTGAGCGATGATTGAAGATTTTTTCCATTTAGAATCCAGTTGCACGGCGAGTCCGCCGCGCGCGTTTTCGCCGGATAGGGCTTAAGAGAACCGCAGCCTTGCCGGGAATTTTCCAATTTTCCTCCGTATCGAGCGGAGCGGTCCCACATCCACCATATTGGGGGTCGTCGGACGACCAGAGCTTCGACCATTTCATAGACTGCGGAGGGGCCAACAACGGCTCAGGCGCAGGATTGAGATTTAGATCTGGTCCAAGATTCACGAGCAGGAGGCGGTCCCGTTGGTAATCGGGGGAAAAGAACCGCACGAGAAAGCAGGTTGAGGATAGCACCGCGCCGTCGATTCCATCTGCGCCTTGCCGCGAAATGACCGGATCGTCTCGCCGAATCCGCATAAGATCGCGGTGAAGCGCATAGGTTTCGGGATGTTTCCGCACCTCGGAGTGATCGAGGCGGGACTCTTCGAACGTCTGAAGAGAGGACGGATCTGCGAAGCATTGTGTCATTTCGGGCAGGTCTAAGGAGCGCCACTGCGCCAGGAATTCCACCCGGCCCTGCTTAATCTTCTCGGCCAGTTCCGGGTTGTGGTCGGCAAAAAAAAGAAACGGACTGGAGGCCGCGAACTCCTGGCCTTGGAAAAGCATGGGCGTACCGGGGGCTAATAAGGTGAGGGCGGTTAGCGCCTTGAACATACCTGGGGCGGTTAGCTGATGCACGCGCTGGCCGCGCGCGGAATTGGCAATTTGATCGTGATTTTGAATAAAATTGATCATCGCGGGACGCGGAGAGCCGAGCGTGGGAGTGCCGCGGCGCTGTTCTTGCCAGCCATACCATTGGCCCTGGAACAAATAGCCATGTTTTACGGCCGAGACAAATTCCTGAGGCGAACCGCGGTAGTCGCTGTAATACGCGTCAGCCTTGCCGGTCAGCGCCACCATGGCAGTGTGATGATAATCGTCATTCCATAGCGCATCGAGACCAGATCCGCCTTCCTCGACAGGCTTGATGAGGGAGACATGTTGTGGCTCGTTCTCGCCTATCAACAGGATGGATCTGTGGCCCGCGGCGTTACGCGCGGCTTGGCTGATCTCCGCAACAATATTGGGCTTTGATGTGTCATGAATATCTTGCGTGGCATCGAGGCGCAGACCGTCCAGGTGAAACTCGCGTATCCAATAGGCTGCGTTTTCGCGAAAGAACTCGCGCACGCCTTCGCTTTCCTCCCCATCGAAATTGATCGCTTGCCCCCAATCTGTCCTGTGCTTTTCGGTGAAATAGAAAGGGGAAAATTTGGCTAGATAATTGCCGTCCGGCCCAAGGTGGTTATAGACCACATCGAGAATTACGCCGATGCCGAGCGCGTGCGCGCGATCGACAAATTCGCGCATCTGGTCCGGTGTGCCGTAGATGGATGCAGGCGCGTAGGGCTGCACGCCATCGTAGCCCCATCCGAATTTGCCGGGGAAATCCGCGATAGGCATTACTTCGATCAGGGTGATTCCCGTCTCTTGCAGATACTCTAGTTTTTCTGCCGCCGAGAGCCATGTGCCGCCCTGCGTGAAGGTACCCAGGTGCAGCTCATAAATGACTTGACCTTCCAATTTCACGGCGTGGAGGTTGGCATCGGACCAGGGGAATGAGTTTGGATCGATGACCTGCGAAAAGCCGTGCGGGCCGTTTGGCTGATAGCGCGACGCGGGGTCGGGAAATGTTTCACCACGGTCGAGCTGGTATTTGTAGCGGGCTCCGGCTGCAATGCCGGGCGCGACAGCGGAAAAATATCCGTTACCTTCCGAGGCGAGCGGAAGGGCATTCCGCTTTCCTTTGAAAACGACTCTGATGGATTTGTGCCGTGGCGCCCAGACGCGGAAATGAGTGGCGGTACCGTTCGAGGTTACTTCGGCGCCAATGGGCATTCTTCTGGATGGGATTGAATGCGAATTTGGCATTGATCGGAGCTCGCGGCGGGACTACTTTAAAGATAGATCCTGAATGGAAATTCCGATTTCACGCGTAGCGGGCGCAAGGTCGAGATCTAAAGAAGTTACACGAGAAGCGGGCCAGCGACACCGTCTTCGAAGATAACTGCCCATGACGATAGAATATCCCGGCAGCGCTACGGACCGGCGTCCACATCCTGCGCCTGCTGGGCGGTATTGTTGCTTGGCGGAAATAATAGGGGAATGGCCTCAGGAGAAACGAGAGTCGCGGTGGCGCAGGTGGGAGCGGTGCTGTTTGAAACGGCGCGGTCGCTCGAAAAAGTGGAACGGTATTGCCGGGCGGCGGCCGTGGCGGGCGCAAAGCTGGTTGTGTTTCCCGAGGCGGTGTTGGGCGGATATCCCAAGGGCATCACGTTTGGCTCGGCGGTAGGGTCGCGCTCGGCGGAAGGGCGCGAATGGTTCCGGCGGTATTGGGAAGCGGCGGTTGACGTGCCGGGCGAGGAAACGAAACAGATCCAAGCTCTGGCGGATGAGCTTGGATTGACGGTCGTCGCCGGTGTGATTGAACGGAACATTGGAACGCTGTATTGCGCGGCGCTGACTTTTCGGCCGCTCGCGAGCACTCCGCATATTCACCGTAAATTAATGCCGACCGCGGCAGAGCGATTGATCTGGGGTTTTGGCGATGGCTCTACGATGCTTGCTGTCCCGAGCCCTATGGGACGCCTGGGATGCGCGATTTGCTGGGAGAACTACATGCCGGCGTATCGCATGCATCTGTACTCGCAGGGCGTCGAAATCTGGTGCGCTCCCACCGTAGATGATCGGGAAATGTGGCGGAACACGATGCGCCATATCGCTTATGAAGGGCGGTGCTTCGTGTTGAGCGCTTGCCAGTATCTGACACGCGCAGATTGCCCGGCGGACTATGAACCACGAGAGGGCAACGATCCGTCAACCGTTCTGATCGGAGGCGGAAGTTTGATCGTTTCGCCGATGGGTGAGGTTCTTGCGGGACCTCTTCTCGCGCAACAAGGATTGCTGACCGCGGATATCGATGTGGGAGAAATATCGAAGGGCAAGTTCGATCTGGATGTTACGGGGCACTACAGCAGGCCGGATATCTTTTCGCTTCGGGTGGATACCTCACGTCGCGTGGCCGTTGAGCTCACTTAACTTTTTTCCAACTGCGCCGGGGCCGAAGTTGATTCGTGCGTCGCGGAGACTGAGGCCGACCACTTCGATGCGCTTCAGATCGGTCGTGCCAATTCCCACGGCTTCGGCGAGTTTCAGGGTGTTATCTCCGCGGATGAAAGGCGATGTGCCGCGGTCCGCTTGCGGGGTGTAACTCATCACGGCCATTCCAACGGCGTCCACGCAAACCGGATTGCGGCCGGCGATGATTACTCCCGGGGTCATTCTCTCCAGGCCGGGCAGCCAGGGGCCTTCCCCGCCCCGCACAGTCTCGACGCCGTCCACAATCGCGAGATCGATGGGCCGGATGCCGACCTGATCGGCGACGATACGCGGTACGCGATAGCCGGGGTCGCGGGGCGAATCGGGATGAAGCTCGGGATCGACTCCCGAGGGAGCTTTCGTGGTCCCGGCGTGAAGAACATCGACGCGTTCTTTGGTGGGATGCTCGTTTCCGCTTGGGCCGCAATCGCTGCCGTAGAGCGAACAAGGCGTGTCGCCGAAATTGTTCTTCATCGACATCGTTACGCCGGCTATCCAATGGTTCTTAAGTTTTGAAAGCGATGCGTAGACATCACATTCGGTGAAGGCTTGGTTGAGGTAGTAAGCGGGATACATGTAGCCGCCCCACGGAACTTTGAGGCGGACATAGGTCTTGTAATTGCCGAGATTCTGAACGTTTTCCCACTCGATCGGGACGCCGAGATTATTGATCGCCTGGACGTCAATTCCGTAGCGCGCCCAAAGCGAAAGATCCTGGGTCGCGGGGAAGAAGCTCTCGATGATACGGATACGCCGCGCGCCGGCTTTCGCGAGCAAGTGAACGGTGGCGGCGATGGTCTGGCCATTGGTGCGATAGGGAAGGTCTGGCGAGAGCGGAAAGTACTTGGGATTGCCGGTGAGATTGAGTTTCAGTGCGACGGTCTTTCCGCGAACCAGCGTCTCAATCCCGCCGATTTGATGGACAGCGCTGGACAAGCCGGCGCTGAAATCGGCGTAGCTGCGACATCGAACGATGGCGACCGCGGTTGCGGGAGCACTGGCATGGATGAGCTTAGGGGCGGCGATTGCGGTGACGGCCGCCGCTCCGGTTGTTTTGAGCAGGTCCCGGCGGGTTGGCTTCATATTCAATCCTCAACTGGAGAAGCGTGTAATTACCCATTTTTGCGCATCTTTGTCGTAAGCGAAAGAGACACTGGCGTCGTACTCTCTAGGGCTGGGACGATTACCGCAGAAAACGACGTGATCGAGATCGATCTGAGTCGGATGAGACATTTGATCCGGCAGATCGAGGCGATATTCGCAACTGGCATCTTGACGCTTGACGTAGGTGATCCAGGTCTGCGCCTTGTTGTTGTAGTGGAGGAGCTGCGCGGCGTCCTCAGGCGTGAGAGAGGGAGTGGTGGGTTTGGGCGGACTGCTGCACGCTACAAGCAGGAGCGCGAACGGAACGAAGGCGAATTTGGTCACTGTCGTTGCATCGTAGCATTTATTAGAGCTCGGAGGCTTACCATACAGAAGGACAATGAAAGCCCTGGTAAAGAGCAAAAGTGCGCCTGGATTGTGGCTTGAAGACATAGCGGAACCGCGCATCGGCATCAATGACGTTTTAATTCGCGTCAGCCACACCGGGATCTGCGGCACCGATCTGCACATCTACGAATGGGACGACTGGGCGCGGTCCACGATTCCCGTGCCGATGGCGATCGGACACGAATTTGTAGGCGAGATCGTTGAGGTGGGCTCGAACGTCAACGATTTTCATCCGGGAGAAGTGGTCAGCGGCGAGGGACACGTGGTATGCGGACGCTGCCGCAACTGTTTGGCGGGACGGCGGCATTTGTGCGCGCATACGCAGGGCGTCGGCGTAAACCGTCCCGGAGCGTTCGCGGAATACATTGCGCTTCCGATGAGCAATATCTGGCGGCACAATCACGATATCGATCGGGAGGTAGCCGCAATCTTCGACCCTTTCGGGAATGCGGTGCATACGGCGCTGTCGTTTCCGGTATTGGGTGAAGACGTGCTCATCACCGGGGCAGGGCCGATCGGGCTGATGGCGGTTCCGGTGGTGAAGCATGCCGGGGCAAGACATATCGTGATCACCGATCTGAATCCTTTTCGGCTGGAATTGGCGCGCAGAATGGGCGCAACACTCGCGATCAACCCGACCGATACGTCGATCGCCGAAACGCAAAAGCAGCTCGGAATGTCGGAAGGATTTGACGTAGGTTTGGAGATGTCGGGCAACGGCGCGGCTCTTCACGACATGATCGCGAACATGAGCCATGGCGCAAAAATCGCCATGCTGGGCATTCCGGCGAAAGAGATGCCGATCGATTGGCGGCAGGTGATTTTCAATATGCTGACTATAAAAGGCATTTACGGGCGCGAGATGTACGAGACCTGGTACAAGATGACGGTGATGCTCGAGACCGGCCTGGACATTACTCCGGTGATTACACACCGATATTGTTACAGCGATTTCGAGAAAGGGTTTGAGGCTATGCGCTCGGGAAAATCGGGGAAGGTGATTCTGGATTGGACGCATGTTTCGTAGCGTATGAAAACCAGCATTTTCGATCTTTTTAAGATCGGCATTGGGCCATCGAGCTCACATACGGTTGGGCCGATGCGGGCGGCGCGGCGGTTTGTTGCCGAGCTGAGTGAGACGGGGACGCTGGCTAAGGTTGGGCGCGTAAAAGCCGAGCTTTATGGTTCTCTGGCACTGACGGGCATGGGCCACGGGACGGACCGGGCTGTGCTGCTGGGGTTGACAGGTGAGAAGCCGGAGGAAGTGGATCCGGCGAAGATCGATGCGATTGTCAGCACGATTCGCGGGACGAAGACGCTGAACCTCTTTGGGACTCGGGAGGTTGCGTTCGAAGAGCGGCGCGATCTCCTGTTTCATCACGATCTGCTGCTTCCGGGACACCCAAACGCGATGCGATTCTCCGCGTTTGACGAAGCCGGCGGGCTGCTGGCGAGCGATGTTTACTATTCGGTGGGCGGCGGATTCATTGTGAAAGAAGGGGAGCCGTCGTCGATGGATGCAGTGCCGCTTGCGGTGCCGCATCCGTTTTCAAATGCTGCGGAATTACTTGACGAAGCGGAAGATAAGCGTCTGCCGATCTGGCAAATCATGCTTGAGAACGAGAGCGCGCTGCGCGATGAAAAGCAAGTGCGCGAGCGCATTCAACTCATTTGGTCGGTGATGCAGGCATGCATGGAGCGCGGACTGCACACGGAGGGAATTCTTCCGGGCGGGTTGAATGTGCGGCGACGGGCTCCGGGACTCTACGTCAAGATTCAGGCGCAATCGGCGAATGAGCCTTGGCGGGCGATGGATTGCGTGAACGCGTATGCCATGGCGGTGAATGAAGAAAACGCGGCGGGCGGTCGCGTCGTGACGGCGCCCACGAATGGAGCGGCAGGACTGGTGCCGGCGGTCGCGCGTTATTATTTGCAATTTATTCCGGAGGCATCGGACGAGGGGCTGCTGCGGTTTTTTCTTACGGCGGGCGCGATCGGCATCCTTTATAAAGAGAACGCGTCGATTTCCGGAGCGGAGGTGGGATGCCAAGGCGAAGTTGGCGTGGCGTGTTCGATGGCCGCCGCGGCATTGGCAGGAGCGCTGGGGGCGACAAACAAAGAGGTGGAACACGCTGCCGAAATCGGCATGGAACATCATTTGGGAATGACCTGCGATCCGATCGGCGGATTGGTGCAGATTCCCTGCATTGAACGCAATGCGATCGGCGCGATGAAGGCGATTAATGCCTGCCGCATGGCGATGCAGGAAGCGGGTGAGCACAAGGTGTCGCTCGATCAAGTGATTCGCACGATGTATGAGACCGGCCTGGATATGCAGTCGCGTTATAAAGAGACGGCGCTGGCCGGCCTGGCAGTGAATGTGAAGGAATGTTGAAACGCGAAGGGGATTCATGTACGCCAACGTTCAACCGTTTTTAACTGAAAAGATTCACGAAATCGAGAAGGCGGGGCTTTTCAAGCGCGAGCGGCTGATTGAGAGCCCGCAGAAAGCGGAGGTGCGGGTTTCGAGCGGCACGTCTGTGTTGAATCTATGCGCCAATAATTATTTGGGACTGGCGAATCATCCGGCGGTTGTGGAAGCGGCACGCAACGCTCTGGATGAATGGGGCTATGGACTCGCGAGCGTGCGCTTTATTTGCGGGACGCAATCCATTCACAAGCAATTGGAAGCACGGCTGAGCGAGTTTCTGGGCACGGAAGACACGATTTTGTACAGCTCGTGCTTCGATGCGAACGGGGGATTATTTGAGACGCTGCTCGATCAGGAAGACGCAATCATCTCCGATGAGCTGAACCACGCGAGTATTATCGACGGCGTGCGGCTTTCGAAGGCGGCGCGTTTTCGATATAAGAACGGCGACATGGCCGATTTGGAAGCGAAGCTCAAAGAAGCAAGCGGCGCGCGCAACCGCCTCATTGCAACCGATGGCGTGTTTTCGATGGACGGTTTTATCGCGAACTTGCCGGGTATTTGCGATCTCGCCGAGAAGTACAAGGCGATGGTGATGGTGGACGATTCGCACGCAGTGGGTTTCATGGGCAAATCGGGACGCGGCACGCATGAATTCCACAGCGTGATGGGGCGCGTGGACATTTTGACCGGCACGCTGGGGAAGGCGCTGGGCGGCGCAAGCGGAGGCTACACGAGCGGACGCAAAGAGATTATCGATCTGCTTCGACAGCGGTCGCGGCCGTATCTGTTTTCCAATTCCGTCGCGCCTCCGATTGTGGCAGCATCCATCAAGGTGCTCGAGCTGTTGACGGAAACTTCAGAATTGCGAGAGCGCTTGTTTTCAAACACGAAGCTGTTCCGCGAACGCATGACGGCAAGCGGCTTCAAGATCTTGCCGGGCGAGCATCCGATTGTGCCGGTGATGCTGGGAGACGCGGCGCTGGCTACGCGAATGGCGGATCTGCTTTTGAAGAAGGGCGTTTATGTGATCGGATTTTCTTATCCGGTTGTTCCGCAGGGGAAGGCGCGGATTCGAGTGCAGGTTTCGGCGGCGCATACGAAGGAAGAGCTGGAATACGCGGCGCAGCAGTTTGCGGATACTAAGCGGGAGCTGGGGATTTGAGCCACTAGCAGCGAAGCTCCGATCCCAGTCCGTATAACTACTCGCCTGTGAGCTTAGGTGGCGGCGGGCATTATGGCTTCTCGAATAGGCGGTGAAACTCGCGTTGAACCTCGCTCTCGGATCTGGTTGCGACTGCTTCTGCGACTTTAACTAGTATTTCGCGCGAGTCTCGATATAGCTGAAGCGCGGCGAGGGCGGCGACCGCTTCGACTGTCCGGCGGCTTCGAGCCACCTCCAATAAGAACTGCACCGCTTCGTCGTGCCGCGAAATGCTTAAGGCGCGGAAGAGAACTTCGTAATCGAGCAAGGGATGCTTCTGCGTAACTGCGTTTATCAACGCCGCTACCGCAGCTGAAAGGCGCGAGGCACCCAGGGCGAGCGCTGCCTCTTCTCTTACTTCCGCACTCGTGGCTCGCAGAAACTCCAGGACAAACGGAACGGCTACGTCGCCTTCTACTCGCAACAGGGATTCGAAGACCTGACCCGTAACCGTCGGATCGAGGTCGCCCATACGGGCCTTGATTCGCAGCAGCAGGGCGGCTTCCAAGCCTTCCAAAGATTCCAGTGCGAGCGCGGCATCCTTGCGCAACGATGCTGACCGCTCGGTCAGCAAGCGGATAACGTGCCAAAGCTTGTCCTGGCGGGTGAGGTCAGTACATTCGAGCAGCGCCAGTGCACAGGTTCCGCGAAGGTTGGCGGCCGTATCTTCCTCGTCGCCCCATACCGGTTCGAGTTGCACGTGCTGAGCACCTTTCCGAAAAACATCCGATTCCGTGTGTCCGAGATCCTTCAACGCCTTTGCAATTGCCTCTTTGCCCCAGCATTTCGGATCCGTCTTGAGGGGATCGATCAACAGACGGTCGAAGGTGGCGGAGAGGACCGGGATCAAGGAAGGTATTTGCATTTCAGCCGTCAGTCTTGCGGCTTTCGCAACGATCACATTTATTGGGTCGCCAAGCGCCTTGTTAAGGTGGCGAGCACGCAGTTCGGCGGATTCGCAATTGCGGAGTTGGGTGAGAGCTTCCAACTCGCGCTCCACATTGCGGACCGGCATGAGCGGAGTTATCGTAACATCTCAGCAGTTTGGAGGCGGAATCGGGCGCGGCGCTTGGAGTGCAGCCAAAGCTCGATTACGATCACGTTGATGGAGAAACCGATCCAGAACGCGATTCCGAAGAACTGGCTTGGCGCGAGATGGGTGCGGGCACTCGTGGCGAAGAACACTCCCATGACGGGACGAGTCGTTGCGATACCGAGCAGGATGGCGACCGCGCGTGTCATCCACTCTCGTTTTCGCGCGGGCTCGCCACGGAGACGAAACCAGTAGGCACGGCCGAGGGAAAACAGAAACCAGGTATTGAAGACCAGCACCGCGGAGACCTCGATGGCACCGCCGATAGCGTACCAGCTCATCGCATACGCGGTCGCGCCGGTGATGGCGCCGAAAAGATAAAAGAGCCGCTCCAGCCAATCGCCGGAAGTGCGGCGCAACAGGACGCCCACGGCGAGAAGCACGAAGATGGCCGCGGGAATGATGTGGATCGCGATCAACGCGGCGTGGGATGCGAACACTGCGTCGATAGCAGCCATCTGCGGAGGCCCGCTGCGAGAGGGACGGATCAGCGCGACGAGTCTACGGACAACGACAGCGATCGAGATAACGACGCAAATCCAGAACCCAAACAGAAGCCACAGAGGATGGCGGGAAGATCGCATGATCGCTTCCGCTCTGCGTTATCCTTCGCGCAAAGCGACCAACGGATCGACGCGACTTGCCGCGTAAGCAGGTAGATAACACGCCAATAGCGCGATGCTCAACAACACCACGGCCGCTCCCGCTATGCTGATTGGATCGCTTGCACTTACGCCATAAAGCATCCTGCTGAGCAGGCGGCCCACGAGCATCGCCGCCACGAGCCCCATCAGAACGCCTGTCACGACCAGCGACATACCTTGCGTCAGAATTAGCCGAAGCACGGTTGTCCGGGCCGCACCTAACGCCATGCGCAACCCGATCTCCCGCTTTCGCTGATTCACCGAATACACCAGAATGCCGTACAGGCCGATACTTGCCAAAACCAGCGCGAGCAGTCCGAACACGCTCAGCAGCGCCACGCCGATTTTCGCCTGAAACAAGCCTCCATCGACGATCTGGCGCCCCGTGCGTACGTCAAGCGAGATCTGTGGCCCGGCAGCCCGGATGTCTTGCTGGACCGGCATCAAGATCTGCTGTGGATCTCGCTTGCTGCGCACATACAACGTCATCGCATCCGAATAGTGCTGTTCCAGGGGCACATAGACACACAGTTGCGGAGACTCGGCGAAATTAGAATAATTGGCGGTTCTGGCAATCCCTACAATCTGGCGCAACTGCTTTTCACCGGGCAACTGAATACGCTTTCCTAACGCTTTTCCGCCCGGCCAATAATCGTGCGCCATCTTCTCATTGACGATGGCTACCGGGGCGGAGGTCTCCTGGTCGAGGTTCGTAAACTCCCGTCCGCGATCGAGCGCCACTCCCGCTGTCTCAAAATAGTTCCGATCTACTGTATTGACCACCGTTGTAATTTTGTCTGCTTGTGACCGTTGTTGCCGCCCTTCGATCTGGAGTCCATTCACCGTTCGCGCCCACAGCGGGAGGTTCGAGGCCCACGACACCGATTGCACGCCGGGAACGGTTGCCACACGGTCGCGGACGTCTTTGTAGAACGCTCGGGCTTGCGGCTTCTTGTACCCGGCCTGTCCCGGATTTGTCATGAAGACCGCAAGGTGCGCAGTCTGGAACCCTGGATCCATCTGGTAAGCCCGCCCGATGCTTCGCAAGAACAAAGCTGCCGTTACCAGCAAGAGAAATGAAAATGCTACCTGGCCGACCAGCAGAGCGTTTGCCCATGTAACCTTCTTCCGGCTTCTGCCGGTGGTGCGAGCCTCTTCCTTCAGAGCGTCGGCGACACTCGCGCGTGAAGCCTTGAAGGCAGGGATGGCGCCGAACAAGAATCCCGTCGCGAGCGAGACAAGCAGCGCAAACACAAACACGGTTGCGTCGAGCTTCGGCTGTATGAAATTTGCGGATGAGGGTAACGCGCCGAACAAGAGCCGCAGACCCGCATAAGCGATGAACAATCCAACGGCGCCGCTGAGGAAGCCGAGAAAGACACTTTCCGTAAGCAGCTGACGAACGAGCCTTGAGCGGCTGGCTCCCATCGCCAAGCGGACCGCCATTTCCTGTTGGCGGCTCGCTGCGCGCGCAAGCAGCAGATTTGCCACATTCGAGCACGCGATCAACAAAACGATCCATACAACAATTAACAATCCGGCGCTGGCGAACAGAATCGGCGTAGATGCCCCCATTGAGCTGGCGAACAGGACGTCACGAATGGGTTGAACCGTGGCGCTGTAGCCTTCATTCGTTGCCGGATATTCGCGAGCCAGATTCCTCGCAATAGTCGCGAGATCGGCTTGTGCTTGCGCCCGAGTGACTCCTGGCTTAAATCGCCCCACTCCCAAGCAAACCGCTTTGCTGCGATCAGTGAGCGCATTCTGCATCTCATTAGGCAACAACTGTTCCGCCATCGCGTAGGGTATCCACAAATCGGGGCCGAAAACCGCATTCACTCCGATGAATTGGGGCGGAGCGACACCGATAACCGTAAACACAACCTTATTGAGCCGCAGCGTTCTGCCTACGATGTCCGCCGCGCCTCCAAAGCGTTTCTGCCAAGTGCCGTAGTTCAGAACGGCGACGGCGTGCGCGCCAGGAGTGCTGTCCTCTTCCGGCAAAAAGAAACGCCCCGCAGCGGGCCTGAGGCCCAAGGTCGAGAAGTAGTTGGCTGTTACGAACTCGCTGAAGATCGTCTGCGAGGCGGTGTCCGCCTGCCAAGTCAAGCCGCGCGGCGATGTGTAGCCTGCCAGCGAGCGAAAGACTTCGTTCCTGGCTTGGTAGTCCTTCAGGTCCGGGTAGGACAGTAACAAGGGCACGCCCGACTGCGATGTGCTCGCGGTTTTCGCCGCGCCCAAGGCCGCCAAACCCCCAGAATCGGGTACGGGCAGCGGGTTTAAGATCAGTGTGTTGATGACGGTGAAGACCGTAGCGTTAGCGCCAATTCCCAAGGCGAGTGTCAGAACGACGAACACGACGAAGGCAGGGCTTTTCCGCATCGTCCGCACCGCGTAACGAAGATCTCTCCAGAGGGCCTCGATGAAATTACCGGGTGTGAGCTTGCCTGGTTTTGCATCGCCCGCCGGAACTGGATCGTATTTGGCCATGTGCGCGGTCCTTCCGGAGTTTGCCCGCAACGGATACGTGTCATCCAACTCCAAGATGGATTTCCGATAAGCCTCTTCCTCAGTTGCTCCGCCGCTGCGGTATTCGCGATAGCGATCTTCCAGATGCTGCGCGAACTCCTCCGTGAGATCTTCCTCGGCGCTACCTTCCAGACGCAAGAAAGCAATCCGGGCACGAACAATGCTTTTCCAATCAGGCATGCTCACCTCCTGTCACGCGACCTATGGCAGCCACGAACTCCTTCCAGCTTTTGCGTTGAGAGCGAAGCATTTTTCGACCTTCCGGCTTCAGACTGTAATAACGCCTTCTTCGCTGCTCCGGCTTCTCGATCCAACGGCCTTCGATCCAGCCGCGATCCTCCAGGCGGTACAGCAGCGGATACAGCGAGGTGACGTGAAACCGCAAAACGCCCCCCGATCGGATCTGGATCAATTTTGAGATGTCGTACCCATGCCGAGGCTGATCTTCGAGCAAAGACAAAACGAGAAGTTCGGCGCTTCCCTTCTTCCATTCCTGGTCCGGTGAAGTGGCGGCCATATTGTTAGTCCCATTATATGGGAGTCACAAACTACAACGGCAGTCTCAGGCGATTTGTTCCATCGAGTTATGACTGGGAAAATGGTTCAGCGTGACTCGCCGCTCCGCAGTTAGCATATGCCTTGACTTAGCTAGTATCGCTAGCTAAGATGGCTTTTATGATTGAAGCGAACATGCTTGAAGCAAAGACCAAGCTCTCTCGGCTAGTCGAGGCCGCCGAGCGGGGAGAACCGGTATTTCTCAAACGAAACGGCGTGCTCGTAGCGCAGATTGTGCCTATTTCTAAGGGCAAGTTTCCTTTTGGGTTTCTAAAAGATCAAATCGGAAGCATCCCGGACTCTCTTCTGTTCAACAGCTCGGAGGACGAACTCGACGCCTTCACACAGCTATGATGCCCGGATACTCCCTGTTACTGGACACACATGTTTTAATCTGGATGGCCACGGATCCTGAGCGTTTATCGGGCTCGCTTTTGAAGGCCATCCAAAACGTTGAAACCCGGTTTGTAAGCCACGTCAGCGCTTGGGAAATTCAGATCAAGCACGAAAAATACGGCGTTCGATTTAACTTCTCGTTAGACCAGCTCGAGCAGACGATGAAAGCTTTCTCCTGCACGGAATTGCCGATCGAATATAAAGACATTCTTGGACTCGATCAGATGCGCTTCTTTCATCCGGACCCCTTCGACCGTCTGCTCATGTCGCAGGCAACCCGCCGCTCTGTGTATCTGGCAACTCTCGACCAGAACATCATAAACAACTTTGAGATGAATAAGGCCTTTTATATTTTCACGGATCGGGCGAGGGAAGAGTAATCTTTAGGGCCATCGCGCATCGTTTCCTGGGGGCATGATGTAGCTATGAGGAGTCCGTTCAGACCTTCTCGGGCACGATGTAAGGCGCGCGGTAGGTGCCTTTCAAGAGTCTCGTGGCTTCCGGGTCGTTAACCACGGATTCGGTTTCCGGATCGAAGTTGATAGTGCGGCCTAGCCGGTACGATGCATTTGCCAAATGGATCAGCGTGCTGGAGAGATATCCTTCGCGAATGGGAGCGTGCACATCCTGAGTCTTGCGGCTACGCATGCATTCAATGAAGTTCACGAAATGCTCATTTCTGACGGGCGCGTGCTTTTCAGGGCCGGGCTCGTTGGACGGGCCGAGGAACGATTTATAGGAGTCGTAATTGGCAATAGCCAAGTAGCCTTTCGACCCGTAGAACAAGTTGCCGATCGTTCCTGGCTTGCCCGAGGTAGGCCCTAGAGATTTCTTCGGTTGATCGGATGACGCGGCGGTCTTGATGCCCGCGTCGGGTATGCCACCGCCCGCGAACTGCCGTGTACCGATTTCCGCTTCGTGATTGGTCATCCAACCGCGAACCTCGAAATTCATCATTTTGGTTTTGCCGTCCGGCGTTCTGAACTCATAGGCGACGGTCAGCATATTGGGCGTCTGCTGATCGTCGTCGAACAGGAAATGACCTCCCATGGCGGTTATCTTCGTGGGTAGCGTGACGCCCAGGCCCCAGCGAGCGAGATCTAATTCATGGATGCCCTGGTTGCCCAAATCGCCATTACCGGTGTCCCAGATCCAGTGCCAGTTGTAGTGAAAGCGATTTTTCGTGAATGGCTTCAGCGGGGCGGGGCCGGTCCAAAGGTCATAGTGAACGCCGGGGGGAACCGGCTCCTGCGGAGCGTGCCCAATGGTGTCGCGCCATTTATAGCAGAGGCCGCGCGCCATGTAGATATTTCCGATAAGGCCGGACTGCATCTGCTGCATCGCTTCCAGAATCGCGGCACTCGAGCGGCACTGGCTGCCGTGCTCGCAGATCACTTTGTACTTATCGACTGCACGGACTAGCTGGCGGCCCTCCCACCAATTGTGGGAACAGGGCTTCTCAATGTAGATGTCCTTGCCGGCTTGAGCAGCCCAAATGCCGATGAGGGAATGCCAGTGGTTCGGAGTCGCAATCGAGACCGCATCGACGTTCTTGTCTTCGAGCAGCTTCCGGATGTCTACCTGGGTCTGAGGCTTTGGAATGTCCAGCTTTTCGGCATCGGCAAGCCGCTGTTGAAGAACGTTCTCGTCGATGTCGCAAAAATAGGCGATCTCGACATTGGGGATTGGCTTATAGCCTTTCACGTGATCCCAGCCGCGACCTCGCACGCCTACAACCGCTATGCGGATTCGATCATTCGCTCCGACGATTCGCTTGGCCGAAGCCGCGGACCCGGTAGCGAGACCCGCGGCCGCTAATGCGCCGGTCTTCAAAAAAGTGCGCCGCGCCGGTTGCTCTAAACTGTCTGGCATCATGATTCTTCCCTCCCGTGGCTTCTTTAATAATAGGCCCGTTGGTTAGAGCCTCGATGAGCGGTATAAATTACACCTGTTTAAGCACCCGAACCAGTCCGTCCATGGACTCGACGCTCGACGTATAGGGGTCCCTCTGCGCGTTGCGGTAATGCGTTTCAAGCGACATGGTCCCGGAATATTTCATCTTCTTCAATGCCTGGAACTGGCCTACGAAATCGATTTTTCCGCTGCCGATGGGCTTCCAAGTCTTACCCGAGGCATCTTTCAGATGAAGGTGACCGATGCGATCATGATCGATCTGGTCCCAAGCCTTTGGGAACGGCTCCTCGCCGGCCAGGTAACAGTTGCCCGGGTCCCAGTTAAGCATTACGCGGCGATCGGGGATAGCCTTGAAGAGCCGCGCGGTCTCGCCGCCCGTGGCGACGTTGACTTCAAAGTCGTTCTCTACCAACAGAGTTATGTTTTTCTCCTTGGCTACGTCGAGGGCTTTGTGAAGATCGTCGACGATTCGTTGAAATATGGCGTCGGGGTCCTCAACTCGCCTGAACGTAAAGATGCGGACCTTTTCCGTGCCTAAGGCGTGAGCCGCGTCGGCAGCGCGTTTCAGATCGTCCAATTGCTTGTCGTATTCTCCCTGTGCGGGATTGAGGTCGCTCGGATTGTGTCCCAGCGGCGTGGTTCCTGGCAGCGCGATCTTGTAGACGGCGGTGTCGAGAACGGATAACTTCACGCCGGCGTCATCGAGTTGATGCCTGATCTGCTTTAACTGATCGGGCGTAGCGCTTTGGTAAACGTAGCGGCTCTTTCCATCCAGCTTCACATTTCGGATTTCGGCCCAGTGCAGCTGATACTTGGGATAAAAACTGCTGAGCACGCGCCCGAGATCGGAATCGACTTCGTCGGTGATGATGCCGAGCTTCCAGTCGTAATCGAATGTCTCGGCATGCGTCATGGGCGCGGCAAGACTAAGCGCCGCCATCGCACTCAGCCGGTTAAATTCTCTACGGTTCATCTTTACACCTCGCTTAGACCTTGACGTTGAGTTTCTTGACTTGATCGGCGATATATTCCGACGTGCGCCAGCCGAGCGCGGAGATCGTGAGAGTGGGATTCTTATCAGCATTGCTGACGAACGGCGCGCCGTCGGTAACGAACAGGTTTTTGACATCCCAAGCCTGGCAGTACTGGTTCAGCACAGACGTTTTGGCATCAGTACCCATTTTTGTGGCGCCCACTTCGTGCTTGACTTGGCCGCCGTGCTCGATTCCCCAATCGGTTTCGGGACCGGAGCTATGAGTGACGATGCCGCCGGCGGTCTCGATGATTTCCTTGAACGTTTCCTGCATGTGCCTGGCCTGGAGCAGTTCGTCCTGACTCCATTTGAAATGAAAACGCAAGACGGGTATGCCCCATTGATCGACAACGTTGGGATCTATTTCGCAATAGCTGTCGCGGTTCGGGATCATCTCGCCTCGACCGGCGAAATGAACGTCGCAGCCGTACAATTTGCGAAGATTGCGCTTCAATTCAACGCCGTATCCGCCGCCCAGCCAGCGCTCGGCATAGCCCCCCAGCGCGCCCACGCCCGGCACTTGGCGACCGCCGCCGATCTCAATGTGATAGCCGCGCGCGAACGGAAGTTTTCCCGCTTTCTGTTGCTTGTAGAGCCACCAGGGCATGTAGAGGTGCATGCCGCCCACGCCGTCTTCGTTGCGCGGCGGAAGATCCTGCATGATGGGAAGAAATCCGCTGACCGAGGAGCCTACCGTATCCATCACGTAGCGGCCGACGAGGCCCGATGAGTTTGCCATTCCGTTCGGAAACTGGCCGCTTTTCGAGTTGAGCAGGATGCGCGCGGTTTCGCAGCAGCTAGCCGCAAGCACCACGATTTTCGCGCGAACTTCGACATCGTTGCGCGTTTTTTTGTCGACGTAAGAAATGCCGCGCGCTAACCCATCCGGCCCCAGCAGCACCTGGCGCGCCATGGCATTGGTGCGAAGTTCCAGATTGCCGGTTTTCATTGCCGGAAATATGTGGACGCCGGGCGAGTTGAAATTCGCATTCACGCCGCAGGAGCGCCCGCATTGCGCGCAGTAATGGCAGGCGGGACGGCCGTTCAGAGGACGGGTAAGAATGGCCAGGCGCGAAGGAACGCAGGGGATCTTCAATTGCTCCGAGGCGGATTTGATGATTCGTTCGTGGCAGCGCGGAGCGGGCGGCGGTTGAAACTTACCGTCAGGCGCGTTCTCGAGGCCTTCTTGCGAGCCGAAAACGCCAATTAATTCCTCGGCTTTGTCGTAATAGGGCGCGAGATCTTCGTAGGTGATGGGCCAGTCGAAGCCTTTGCCGTCGCGGCTGTATGGCTTGAAATCGTAAGGGCCCATGCGCAGTGAAATACGGCCATAGTGGTTGGTGCGGCCGCCGAGCATGCGGGCGCGCCACCACATCCACTGGGAACCGGGAGCGTTAATGTAGGGCTCGCCCGGAACTTCCCAACCGCCTAACGCGGTGGCATCGAAATATCCGAGCGGCTTTGCGGCGGTTGCCGCGCCGCGATGCGGAGCGCTGTACGGCCACTCGAACATCGTCGACTGCTTGGTGCAATCGAACCAATCGCCGGCTTCCAACATGCAGATTTTTGCGCCCGCGTTAGCGAGCACTTGAGCGGCGACACCGCCTCCGGCGCCTGAGCCGACTATGACGACGTCGTATGTTTTGGGAGCCGCCTTCACCTGGGCCATGCGGGACCTATCTTTAAGAGTAAGCTTATTCTGTTGTCGATCGAGAGAATCGAAGAGGAGAAATTGTGAATTACTCACGCAGGGATTTAAGTTTCCTTTTACCGGCTCTGATGGTGGCGGGCGCCCAGGGGGAGACCGCGGTGTTGCCTTCCAAGTGCTACGCCTTCGACAGTCTCCCGGTGAAGACGAATGCAGCTAACGGGATGCAGACGCGCGACGTGTTCCGCGGCAAGACGCAGACGGGCTGCCCACTCGCTCTTCACATCAGCACTCTGCCGCCGGGACAGGTACCGCATCCGCCGCACCAACATGTTCACGAGGAGATGATGCTGGTAAAGCAAGGAACTTTGGAGGTGACGATTTCGGGGCAGAGCACGAGAATAGGACCCGGATCACTGACCTATATCAATTCGAATGACATGCACGGATTGAAGAACGTGGGCGACGTTCCGGCGCAATACTTCGTTGTTGAAATCGGGAGTTGACTAGTTTAAACTAGTTTATATGGATACCATTGGCGCGTTTGAGGCTAAGACTCACTTGGCAGCTCTGCTCGACCGGGTCGCTAAAGGTGAAAAGATCACGATCACAAGACACGGTATCCCCGCCGCCGTGCTGGCGCCTATTGCCGAGAAGGAAAGAAAGCTTTCGCATACGGAAATAGTCGAAGGCATGCGGGCACTGCGCGCGCGGGTAAAGCCCGGCAAGATGAGTGTCCGCGAAATGGTTAACCAGGGACGCCGGTTTTGACGGCAGTTGTGGTCGATGCTTCGACGGCCCTGGCTTGGTGCTTTCCGGATGAAACCAGTGATCATGCAGACCGCGTTCTGGTCTCATTGGAGGGAAAGGCAACGCTGGTGCCGGCCATTTGGAGTCTCGAGGTCGCAAATGCCGTCTTGGTTGGCGAGCGACAGAAACGTCTGAACTATGAAGAGATCCGGCGTTTTGCCACGTTGCTCGATGGCCTTTCTATCGTCCAGGATCTGCAACCGATCCGTGAGTATGTGACCAACGTTCTCCCTCTTGCGCGCGAGCATGGGCTCTCGGCGTACGATGCCGCCTATCTGGAACTTTCTCTGCGGCGGGGCGCTCCGCTCGCAACGCTCGATGGCAAGCTGCAGAAAGCGGCGCGAAAGGCTGGTGTGAAGATTTTCTCGGGCGGAACTGCCTAAATCCAGGCAACATCGGCGACCGGCCGCTGCCGACGTTTTACGCGGCGGAGTCGATTTCAATTACGCCCGCGAAGCTTGACGCGGCGGGAATCGCAAGTCCTTCCTCGCGCATGCCCTCCAGATGAAACTCGATTGCTTCCTGGATGAGGCGCTCGACCTCGTCTCGAGAATCGCCGACACTGATGACGCCGGGAAGGTCGGGCACGTATGCGCCCCAAGAGGTGGGTCCTTTCTCATAGATAACCGTGTATGTCATGAATCCTCCTGTTTCCTCTCGAGCCTTGCACTTCGGAGAATAGCTCTCAGCGTTCCCGCCGGCACATCCTTCCCGAGTTGCCCGGGCACGGTCACGACCAAGCGGTCTTGGGGATGGCGGAATTGGCGGTGGCTTCCTTTCGTCCTCTTCAGCCGCCAGCCGTTTGATTCCAGAAGACGGATGAGATCGCGAACCTTCAAGTTCAATTATGATCCTGCGAAGAATATGGCAAGGGCAAGGGGTGCGACGGATGGGCTGTCAGGCGCGTGATCGCTTGGATGAATGGCAAAATGAGCCGACGTGCACTGGCACTCCGCCATTGTCTGGCTGCTTTCCTTAACCTCTATTGCGTTGGTTCTCATTCGGCCCAAAGGGCTGGCGGAGGCATGGTGGGCGATGCTCGGTGCCGCTTCGCTGGTGATGTGCGGGCTGATTTCTCCTATCGCGGCGCTTGGTGCGGTCGAGAAAGGAATCGACGTTTACCTGCCTGCACTGGTCTTGGCGGTGCTGGCCAGCCTGATCGGGCCAAAAACATGAACCGGTATCGCGCAGACGGGCGAAAATAGAATCCATGGCAGAGAACAAACCCGGCAGTGCGAAACCGGCTGGACCCGGTTGCATGGTTATCTTCGGAGCAGCCGGTGATTTGACCAAGAGACTAGTCGTCCCCGCGCTCTACAACCTTGCCTGCGCAAAGCTGCTTCCGGAACAGTTCGCGATTATAGGATTCGATCTGGCCGATCAGAACGATCAGGCGTGGCATGAATCGCTGGCGCAGATGACGGCGGAGTTTGTCAAGGCTGCGGGAGACAACGCGCAAGTTAACCAGGATGTCTGGAAATGGCTGACCAGCCGCATGACTTACGTCAAAGGAGATTTGAACGATCCGGCTGCGTACGAGATGCTGAAATCCAAGCTGAGCGAGCTGGATAAGCAGCGCGGAACAGCCGGAAATTATCTGTTTTATCTCGCGGTAGCGGACCGTTTCTTCGCGCCCGTGATCGAACATCTGGGGCACAGTTGCCTATCGTGCGAAACGCAGGGGCATTGGCGCCGTGTGGTGGTTGAGAAACCCTTTGGTCACGACCTTGAATCGGCAAAAGCGCTGAATCGGCGCATTTTGGATATCCTGAACGAGACCCAGATTTATCGTATCGACCATTTCCTCGGGAAGGAAACCGTTCAGAACATCATGATGTTCCGTTTCGCGAATGGCCTATTCGAGCCAGTCTGGAATCGCGACCGTATCGATCACGTTCAGATCACGGTAGCGGAAGCGGTGGGCGTCGAGAGGCGCGGCGCGTTTTACGAGCATACGGGCGCGCTGCGCGACATGGTGCCGAACCATGTGTTCCAGTTGGTCGCGATGACGGCCATGGAAGCGCCCAATTCCTTCGCCGCAAATGCGGTTCGCTCGGAGAAGGCGAAGGCCATCGACGCCATCCGGCTCAGTACGGCCGATGAGGTAAATTCGATTGCCGTTCGCGGGCAGTACGGCCGGGGCGAAATCGCAGGCCAAGCCGTTTGCGCATATCGCGAAGAGGCCGACGTCGAGGCGGACTCGCCTGTCGAAACTTATGTTGCGCTGAAACTTTCGATTGAGAATTGGCGATGGTCGGGCGTGCCGTTCTACATTCGGACCGGCAAACGCATGTCCAGGCGCAAAACCCAAATCGCCATACATTTCAAAAACGCGCCTGCCCGCTGTTTCGAAACACGTCGGTCAGCAATCCCGCGCCCAATTGGCTGCTGCTTCGCATTCAGCCTGAGGAAGGCATCGCGCTGGAGTTCGGAGCTAAGATTCCCGGACCCGTGATGAAGCTAGGAGACGTTCGAATGGATTTTAAGTACGAGGACTACTTCGGAACCGCTCCCAAACGGGTTATGAAACACTCATTTACGACGTCATGATGGGCGATGCCACGCTGTTTCAGCGCGCCGACAATATTGAAGCCGGGTGGCGCGTCGTTCAACCGGTTCTCGATGCCTGGGGATCGCAGCGGCCCGGCGATTTTCCGAATTATGCCGCCGGTAGCCAAGGCCCTGCCGCAGCCGATGAACTGCTCACTCGCGACGGCCGTGCCTGGCGGCCCATAAACTGATCACTTGCCATCGAGTCCGGCGCGTTTCCACAACTCATCCACGCTCTTGACCACTTCCGGCGACATTTTGATGACGTTCGGCCATCGCCGCGTGAAGCCCTCGGAGGGCCATTTGTGGTGGCGTCGATGCCCATTTTAGATCCGTAATTCGGCATTCGGCTGGCGTGATCGAGCGAATCGACGGGTCCCATGACAAACTCGATGTCGCGCTGGGGATCGATGTTGTTCAGGGCTTTCCAGGTCACCTCGGGATGTTCTGCACATCGACGTCTTCGTCGACGATGACGATGCACTTGCTGAACATGGCTTGGCCGAGCCCCCAGATCGCATGCATGACTTTCCGCGCCTGACCTGGATAAGACTTGCGAATGGAAATCAGAATCAGGTTGTGAAACACGCCTTCGGCGGGCATGCAGATATCGCGAATCTCTGGCAATTGCATGCGCATCAATGGCAGAAAAATGCGCTCAATAGCCTTACCCATGTAGAAGTCTTCCATAGGCGGCGGCCCGACAATGGTTGCCGCATAGATGGGATTCTTTCGATGCGTGATGCACTCGATGTGGAAGACCGGGTAATCGTCATCGAGCGAATAGAAGCCGCGTGTGATCGCCGAATGGACCTTCGCGCCGCAGCTCGCCGAGATTGACATAGCCTTCGAGCACGATCTCGGCGTTGGCTGGCACTTCGAGATCGCAAGTTTCGCATTTCACCATCTCGACCGGCTTGCCCCGCAGAAAGCCGGCGAATAGCATCTCGTCCACGCTTGGAGGAAGAGGCAAGATCGCGGAATAGATGGTGGCGGGATCGGAGCCGATGGCGACTGCCACGGCATGCGCGTTTCGATGCCTTCGGCGATTACCCGGCGGTAATGCTCCGCGCCTTGCTTGTGCTTCTGCCAGTGCATGCCGGTGGTCTGGCCATCGAAGACCTGCATGCGGTACATGCCGCAATTCCGTTTGCCTGTTTCAGGATCTTTTGAAAAGACCATGGGCAGCGTAATGAAGCGTGCCCGCATCGCCCGGCCAGCAATGGAGAATCGGAAACTCGTGAAGCGAAAATTAGAGCGGCGAATGACTTGTTTGCATGCGCCGCTCGAAACCATTTTCGGAAACATGGCACTGAGCTCGCCGAGCTTCGGCAGCATCTTTAGTTTGTCCAGCAGTCTTTCCGGCTTTTGCATCTCGAGAAAGCCGACAATGCGATGCGCGATTTCTTCGATGTCGTTGACGTCGAGAGCGATCTCCATTCGCCGCATGCTGGCGAAAGCGTTAATCAGCAGCGGCACTTTCGAGCCTTTCGGCTTTTCAAACAGCAGCGCCGGGCCGCCGGTCTTCACGGCGCGATCCGCAAACTCGGTCATTTCGAGATAGGGATCGACCTCGAAAGGCATTCGCTTCAGTTCGCCTTGCTTCTCCAAGGCGCGGATAAAATCGCGCAAATCGTCAAAGGCCATGAATTACCGTACACCCATTATCATGAGAGTGACTTATGAGCCAAACGAACCGCGCTGATGACAGGCGCCAGCCGCGGTATTGGAAAAGCTTGCGCGCAGGCATTGGCATCCGCCGGCTACCGCGTCATGCGCTGGCGGCGCGTTCGGCTCGACAAGCTCGAAGAGACGGCTAGCACGATTACGGGCAACGGCGCCGAGACGTTCGTCGTCGCAGATGGATCTTGCGAACCCACGAATCGATCGTGGAACGGCATCTCGAAAGCGGCGAAAGAATTCGGCCGCATCGACATTTTGGTGAATAATGCCGGGCATCACGAAAGACGGCTTGGCCGTCCGCATGAAGCAGGCGGATTGGGAGATGGTGCTGCAGACACGAATTTCAGCGGCTCGTTCTACGCTATCCAGCAGGTGCTTCCCGGCATGATGCGCGAGCGTTGGGGCCGGATCGTGAATATCTCGTCGGTAGTTGGCGAGATGGGGAATCCGGGGCAGGCGAACTACGTAGCCTCGAAAGCGGGCCTGATCGGATTGACAAAGTCGTTGGCGCAAGAAATCGGTAGCCGTAATATCACTGTGAATGCCGTTGCGCCGGGCTTTATCGAAACGGAAATGACGCAGGATTTGACCGCAGAGCTGAAGCAAAAGATGATCGATCAAACGCCATTGAAGCGGATAGGCACTCCGGAAGATATCGCGGCCGCAGTCCGGTTTCTGGCCAGCGATGAGGCGAGCTTCATCACCGGGCATGTTCTCGATGTCAATGGCGGAATTTACATGTAGCCCATGCTGGTGAATCGCGACAGTCCATTCAAAATCGGCCTCGTGCAGATGTCCTGCTCGAGCGGATCCCGAGGCAATCTCGGGAAAGGCCATCGCAGGCATTCGCGAAGCGGCATCGCAAGGCGCGGAGATCGTCTGTTTGCCGGAGCTTTTCCGGTCGCAATATTTTTGCCGTGAAGAAAACGCCGCGCTATTCGATCTGGCTGAAGCCATTCCCGGTCCATCGACAGAAGCGTTAAGCTCGGTTGCAAAGGAGCTGCAGGTCTCGATCGTTGCTTCGCTATTTGAGAAGCGCGCGCAAGGGCTGTATCACAATACGGCCGCCATTCTGGATGCGGACGGTTCGCTGGCTCGGAATATATCGGAAGATGCACATTCCCGACGATCCGCTGTACTTCGAAAAGTTCTACTTCACTCCGGGCGACCTCGGTTTCCAAAACTTCGAAACACGCTATTCGCGGATCGGAGTGCTGGTCTGCTGGGACCAGTGGTATCCCGAAGGCGCTCGAATCACCAGCTTGCAAGGCGCGAACGTGCTGTTCTATCCGACGGCGATCGGCTGGCATCCTTCCGAGAAAGCGCAGTATGGTGAAGCGCAATTGGATGCGTGGCGAACTATCCAGCGCGCCCATGCCATTGCAAATGGCATCTTTGTGGCTGCGGTGAATCGCACCGGATTCGAAGGCCCGCCGGAAAACGGCCTGGAGTTTTGGGGCAACTCATTCGTGGCCGATCCTTTTGGACGCGTGTTGGCGCAGGCGCCTGCGGACGGGAACAAGTGCTGGTGGTCGAATGCGATCCGAAGCAGATGGACGAAGTTCGGCGCAATTGGCCGTTCCTGCGCGACCGGCGGATCGACGCCTATGCGCCGATCACGCAGCGTTGGCTCGGCTGAGCGGATGCAAGCCCGCGAACCACCCGCTTCGCTGGGCTTCCGCATGCCTGCGGAATGGGAGCCGCACGAAGCGACCTGGCTTGCATGGCCGCACGAAGTGACGCGATTGGCCGGGCAAGTTCGCGCCCATCCCGTGGGTATATGGCGAGATCGTTCGCCACCTGTCGAGAGTCGAGAAAGTTCGCATCCTGGTTAACGATGCCGAAGCGGAGCAGAAAGCACGGCGCGTTCTTAACAAGTGTCACGCGCAGATGAAGGCGGTGGAGTTCTTTCATCTTGCGACTGATCGAAGTTGGACTCGCGACTACTGCCCGATGTTCGTGCGAAACGATCGGGGCGAGCGCGGCATTTTGAATTGGCGGTTCAACGGATGGGCGAAATACGACAATTCAAAACGCGATGATGCGGTTACGGAGCGCTGGCGCCGCAGCTTGGATTGCGAATGTGGACTCCCGTCTGCGAACGGCAGGCACATTGTGCTGGAGGGCGGCAGTATCGACGTGAATGGCGCGGGTTCCATTTTGACAACCGAAGAATGCCTGTTGAGCGACGTCCAGGCGCGCAACCCGGGGCTCACACGGGAAGATATGGAAAAGATTTTCCGCGATTATCTCGGGCGCGCCGACACGCTCTGGCTGCGGAACGGAATCGCCGGAGATGATACCCACGGCCACGTAGACGACCTCGCGCGATTACTGATCCGAGCACGGTGGTGCATCGCTTCGGAGCAAGATCGATCGGAAGTGAATTATGAGCCGCTGAAAGAAAATTTGGCGTTATTGCGCAGATGCGCACAGGATGGCGAGCCTTGCGCATTGAGACTCTACCCATGCCCGAGCCGGTTTTCTTCAATGGCCAGAGACTGCCTGCGAGCTACGCGAATTTCTACGTCGCGAATTCTCTGGTGCTGGTGCCCACCTTCAATGATCCGAACGATCGAATCGCGATGAACAAACTGGCGGAGTTGTTTCCGGATCGCAGAGTAATCGGCATGGCTTCGACTGATCTGGTCCTCGGTCTTGGGCACGCTTCACTGCATGACACAACAGCAGCCCGCCTGAGCGAATCACCGTGCTGCTTAGCGCTTCATCTCCGCGATTCCCTTGCTGATCTGGATCTACTTCTGATCGGGCGCGGCGGGTTCTGGCGCGTATCAAAGCAGCTCGCGCCGGATGCAGCAAAGCCGTCGAGCAAGCGCGTGGTCGC
>CAWEFG010000010.1:0-250610 GCA_963808405.1 uncultured Acidobacteriaceae bacterium
TGATGCCGGAGCTGCGGCGGCCCGCGGGAGTTGTGGTTGCGGCGCGGAAGGCGAACGCGCCGTACACGGGACCTCCGCTCGAGACAGGGGACGTGATCTATGCAGTGAACCGGCACGTCATCAATAACGTGGCGCAACTGCGCAGCGTGCTGGACAGCATCAAGACGGGTCAGCCCGCGGTATTGCTGATCGAACGCGATGGCCGGCTGATTTATGTGCCACTGGAGCTGGACTGATGGAAATGAGCGGCGGCCCTGTTTCCGAGATTTCTCAAACACCATTACCGGCATTTCAATGCCGCAACGCTGATCGAAGCCGCGGAAGGTTACGTTGCGCATCTAAGCACGGCGGGAAAATGTTCGTCACCTTGGCGGGCGCGATGAGCACGGCCGAATTGGGCGTCTCGCTGGCCGAGATGATCCGGCAGGACAAAATACATGGGATCTCCTGCACGGGCGCGAATCTGGAAGAAGACGTTTTCAATCTGGTTGCGCACGATTTCTACGAGCGCGTTCCGCATTGGCGCGATTTGCGGCCGGAAGACGAGCAGGGGCTGCTCGATAGACACATGAACCGCGTAACGGACACGTGCATTCCCGAAGAAGAGGCGATGCGGCGGATCGAAGGCGTGATTTTGAAGGAGTGGATGGCGGCGGATCCGAAGGGCGAGCGCTGTTTTCCGCACGAGTTTTTCTTTCGGATTTTGCAATCGGCCGAGTTACAAAAGAGTTTCCAAATCGATGTGAAAGATAGCTGGCTGTACGCGGCGATGGAACGCAATCTGCCGATGTTTGTGCCGGGTTGGGAGGATTCGACGCTCGGGAATATGTATGCGGGCCATTGCATCTCAGGCGATGTGAAAAACGTGCACACCGTGCGGACGGGAATCGAATACATGATTTCGCTGGCCGATTGGTACACGAAGACGGCGCGCGAATCGTCATCGGGTTTTTCCAGATTGGCGGCGGGATCGCGGGAGATTTTCCGATTTGCGTGGTGCCGATGCTGCGGCAGGATCTGGAACGCGAAGCGACGCCGCTATGGGGTTATTTCTGCCAGATCAGCGATTCGACAACGAGCTATGGCTCCTACTCGGGCGCAATTCCAAATGAGAAGATCACTTGGGAAAAATTGAGCATCGACACGCCGAAATACGTCATTGAATCGGACGCCTCGATTGTTGCGCCGTTGATTTTTGCGATGGTGCTGGGCTGGTAGTCTGAATCAAATGGAAAACATTATCGCGAAACTATTGCGGGACTATGAAGAAGGCAAAATGAGCCGCCGGGAGTTGATCAAGAGCCTGGCGTTAACGGTATCGATAGGGGCGGCAGGCGCGGCGGGCGCAGCGAGGGCGGGCGATAGGGGATTCAAAGCCGCCGCAGTGAATCATATTTCTTATCAGGTGAAGGATTACGCAAGAACTCGCGACTTTTATGCCGATCTGCTGGGGATGAAGGTTTCGCAGGATGATGGCAAGGGGCAGTGTTATCTCGTTTTTGGCGATTCGTTTCTGATACCGCGCAACGCGCGAGTCCAGCATGACAGCGGTGCGGGCGTGATCCCCAGAGTGGATCACATCGCATATACGATCGAGAACTGGAATCAGCAGGCGGTGAAAGCAGAACTGCAAAGCCGCGGTCTGCACCCGCGCGAAGACACGGTGAACAGCTATCACGTCAAAGATCCCGATGGTTTTGACTTGCAAATCAGCGGCAAGGAGATGAAGCCGTAAGCATGGAACGGGCGGGCCGTTCGGCTCAGAATACAGTTGTGCTGCTGGCCGTGCTATTGCTCTTCAGCAGCGCAAAATGCGTGATAGCGTGCACGGTTTCGCAATGCGAAGCTACTTCCGAAAGCAACTTGCCGCCCTGCCACCGGCACCATATTCCAGGAAATAACGCCAACAGTGCGTGTTCGCATCCGTTAACGATGGCGAAGACGGGTCAGTCGTCCGCCATGCATTTGACCTCTCGCCAGTTCGTAGTGCTGCCGCTCTTTTTGTCAAGCAACTTCTGCGCTTCAGCGGTTCGCGGCCGAGCGCGAAGGAATTGCACACGGTCCATCACCGCCTGGATTCGCGGCAGTCTCCGCTCTGGTTCTTCGCATCTGAACCCACGGCGTGTACGCTTTGCCGACGGGTTGATTTGCGCTTGCTTGATGACGCGTTCGCGCGCAAGCAGGTCCAAGAGGAGATGCCATGTTCAAGACATCGTGGGTTCGCGTTGCGCGCGGAAGAGCAGCGAGAGGCTTGTTGACCGGCTTGCTTTACACGGGCTGCAGCGCCGTTGTGCGAGCGCAGGATTCGATGCCGGGTATGACGATGCCGACCACGCACATGGTAGAGATGAATTCCGCCGGCATGTTTCTCATGAATCTGTCGTCCGGCACGGCGGTGAACCCGGCGGCGTGGACAATGCCGATGCTGATGAAGCCGCTCGATTCATGGAACACGATGTATATGGCGCAGGCATTCATCGACGACACGCAGCAGTCGGGGCCACGAGGCGGAGACAAGCTGTATTCGAGCAACTGGTTGATGGTGGAGGCTGAACATCGGGTCCGGGAGAACGGCGCGTTTCAGGTTCAACTGATGCTTAGTCTGGAGCCGGCGACCATCACGGACCGTCGCTATCCTCTGTTATTCCAGACCGGGGAAACGGCGTTTGGAAAGCCGATTGCGGATGGGCAGCATCCTCACGATTTCATCATGTCGTTGGGTTTTCAATACGCTTTAGCTCTCAGTGAAAATACAACGGTAGAGCTTTACCTTGCACCGGTAGGGGACCCGGCGCTGGGGCCGGTTGCGTATCCACACCGGGCGTCCGCGATGGAGTTGCCGCAAGCTCCGCTGGCGCATCACTGGCAGGATTCGACGCACATCGCCGACGATGTTGTGACGGTTGGCGTCGCGTACAAAAAAGTGAAGGTCGAGGCGAGCGGCTTTTACGGGTCGGAGCCGGACGAGTTCCGTTGGGATATCGACTCAGGCCCGATCAATTCCTGGTCGATGCGGTTGTGGTATTTCCCGAGCAAACACTGGGCGGGGCAGTTCTCAGTGGGGCACTTGGCGCACCCGGAGAGGCTCGAGCCGGGCGATCAGACGCGAAGCACGGCATCTATTGAATACTCGAGGCCCATGCGGGGGGGAAGCTGGTCTTCGAGCATCATCTGGGGCCGGGATCACAGCACCTACACTAAGCGCAACCTGAATTCCTACACGGTGGAATCGGTTGTGCCGATCCATCGGAAAAACTTCGTCACGGGACGAATCGAACGCGTCGACAAGGACGAGTTGTTCGAAGGACAACCAAGTGTTCAGGAATTGCTCGACGCGCTGTACGGCAGCACGTTTCGCGTTGGCGGATACACAATCGGGTACACGCGCGATTTCGATATTTTGCGGCGAGTCGAGACGGGTTTAGGAGCTAACGTCGAGGCCTATACGTTACCAGCTGCGATCAAGGCTTACTACGGTAATCATCCGATTGGCGGAAACGTGTTTATCAGGTTGCGGCTGAAGGCGGGTTCATAGCGGGGATTGATAAGTTAGATACGTGGTGAGGTGCGAGAGTGGTTGAATCGGGCGGTCTCGAAAACCGTTGAACCTTTACGGGTTCCGTGGGTTCGAATCCCACCCTCACCGCCAGAATGGAATTTGTCCGGAACGTTCTGTTACCTATGTCTCAGGTCGGACAAATCGAAGTGTAGCTTTTCGCGGCGTGGTTTCGCTCGAGTTTGCGAGAATTTCCGTGCCACCTGCCATCAGGCGCGGAATGCGGTCGTCACGTCTTGTGTGCAAGTCATTGCTCTCACCATCAAGAACAGCTCAGCCGCCGAGAAGGGCTATTCGAGGATTTCTGTCCTTGGATGTTCTGAATGTGATTTGCAGCAGCAAAGATACTCGGATGTCAGGATGATTGGCGGCCGGGGTCCAACCGCCGAAGTTGCGCGTTCACATCTTCTGAACGATTTGGGGGCGCGTGCAAATCCTTACCGTGAAGGGAACATCGATCGTGAAGCTTTCCGACTACATCAGCCGCAATTTGGGCGAGATGGTTGTCGATAGAAGGGGCGTTGGAGGCGTCTACGATTTCGAACTCCGCTGGAGCAATGACGATCCGAACCGAGTGGCAGCGACGTCGGCGCAACCCCTTCCCTCTTCACGGCGCTCCAGGAGACGCTTGGCCTGCGCCTACAGCCGTAAAGTCCCTGTCGAGATGATCGTGGTCGACCATGTGGAACGCGTTCCCACCGAAAACTAGGCGCGGTCACCGGGCTTTCAGATTTCGCCCCAGCTTGAACTGCGACGTTAGAAAATGGTAAGTGAATGCGGGTCGCTACCTTGCAAACTCCCGAATCAAACGTCGATCAGTTGCTTCGAACCGCGATTCGGAACAGACGCATGGTTCGGCTTCGCTACGGTGGACGCCATCGGATTCTCGAACCGCATGACTATGGAGTCCAGAAAGGCTGCGTCAGGCTGCTTGCCTATCAAGTTAGCGGGTCAAGTAGCGGAAAGCTCCCGAATTGGCGGTGGATAGACGTCGATCAGATTTCCGACCTTCAATTGCTGGACCAAACATTTCAGGGCGGGCGGCCCAACCGATCTGGAAAACATCACAAATGGGATCGGCTGTTTGTCAGAGTAAGCCACGCAGAATAAGCTGAGATCAAGAATTAGAGCCCGCGACTGTGGGACCATAAGCGCGAGGAGTTGTCCCATGCGCAAGTTTGTTTTTCTGATTACCGCGTTCGTTTTGTTCTGCACTCTGCTTCTTGCCAAGAAGATTTCTCTCACCGCCTCATCTATCGTTCCCGCAGCTCAAGGCATAGTTGACATTGGGAAGGACCGCAACGGCAACACCGAGCTCAAAGTTCAGGTGGAGCACCTCGCCAGGCCGGATAATCTCACGCCCTCCGAGTCTGTCTACATCGTGTGGTTTCAAGATCACGAATCGCCAGCTGAGAATCAGGGTGAGCTCAAGGTGAATAACAAGCTACAAGGTACTTTCCAGACTGTTACGCCACATAAGACCTTCGACTTATTCGTAACGGCGGAGCAAGACAAGACAGTAAAGGCGCCGGCCGGCCCCGAAGTCCTGAGAGCCCGCATCGAGCGGTAGCACGCTCTCCCGCGCCGGTGCTTAACATTGCTTGCGCAGGTTTTCGTCACCGTATGATTCCTTTAATTGATTTGAGTACGCAATATCGAAGCATAAAGCACGAAATCGGTAGCGCGATCACGGGCGTACTGGAAACCAGCCAATTTATCCTTGGTCCAGAAGTAGCAGCGTTTGAGAACGAGTTCGCGGCATACTGCGGAGCCGAGTACGGTGTTGGGGTCAACAGCGGAACCAGCGCACTACACCTGGCGCTGCTTGCCGCCGGAATCGGGCCGGGCGATGAGGTGCAGGAGGTGCTCTCCTTGCCCATGCACGGCGAACTTACGATTCAAGATGTCGAGAAAATCGCCTCGGTTATAGCGACAGTTTCCTTGCCGGCTGTGTCCGTTAGCCGATAAAGAGATATAGAGGAAGAATTGCTCGAAGATTCACAGCCAGAGGAGCGCACGCGATCATCACGCCGCAGCCTGAAAGTTTTCTATACGGCAGCTGCGATTGGTTTGGCCGCGGTGCTGTTGTACTTTTCACTCCGAGGCATCGATTGGCGCCGCGTGGGGCAGATCCTGAGGAGCGCGCATCCATCTTACATAATGTTCTGCTGCCTCCTGTCGTCGGTGACACTCTTCTTGCGCGCCTACCGCTGGCGGATCCTACTGAGGGCAGAGGGCGAAGTTTCTGTTTCAACCGCGTTCTGGGCCACGGCCGCGGGTTACTTCGGAAATAATTTTCTCCCGGCGCGCGCGGGCGAGGTGGTTCGGACATTTATGATCAGCGCGCGGTCGAATTTGAGCAAGACGTTTGTGCTTACTACGGCGCTCTCCGAACGCGTGGCGGATGCCATTGCTCTGGTCACCATTAGTGCATTGGTCCTGCTTACCCTTCCGTTCCGGCCAGGATGGCTCGAGGCTGCGGCCAAGCCGTTTGCGGCAGCGGGAGTGGCAGCGGTGGTGGCTTTAGCGGTTCTCCCTTACCTCGAGAACGTCTCTAATTCTCTGCTGAGGGCTGTGCCTCTGCCCAGCGCATTGCACGATCGTCTGACACACCTGCTGATGCACATTATGCGAGGAATTCGCAGCTTTCATGATCCGCGGCGGCTCGGCGGGTTTTTGGGACTCACAGTAGTCATCTGGTGCCTTGATGCCACCAACGCCGTGCTGTGCGCTCGGGCCATCGGTGTTTTTATATCGATTCCGACCGCGTTCTTGTTGATCGCCGGGCTCGGACTGGGAAGCGCGCTACCCTCGACGCCGGGTTATGTCGGTATTTACCAGTTCGTCGCGGTGAACGTGCTTGCACCCTTCGGCATCAGCCGCACAGACGCTATCGCTTACATCCTCTTATTGCAGGCTCTCGCATACATTATTGTCGGCTTCTGGGGTGCGCTGGCGTTCATGCAGCGCCGGAAGACAAAAGCGGCAGGGTTGATGGTGGAAATTGCTCCGAGGTTGTGAACAGCCTTGAGTTCACGTTTCCGCCCGGAATCCTCGCGGGGCGAACACTTAATTTTCTTTCGACTCGTGATACTCCATTTCCGTGTTTACGGTCCATACGTTCGATTTATCGATGGTGCCGGCGATAATGTTGTCGACTGCCGTCATTGCTGTCAACATGGAGTGATCCTGATTGTTGTACTTGTGCATGCCATTTCGTCCCACCAGAAATAAATTCTCAAACTGATTGACGTAGTCCCGGAGTTCACCGAATCGATCGTACGTGCCGAAATATGCCGGGTAGGTCTTGGGCATTCGGATGACTGTCGCGTCAACCACAGCGTCACGAGAAATTATTCCAATCCGTTCAACCTCGTCTTTCGCGAGTTCGATGATATCCGCATCGGATTTTTCCAAAGGTCGTCGGTGTCATAGCAGAAGTATTCAAGTCCCACCCAGAGAAGACTTGAATCGGCCACCATGTAGGGACTCCAATTATTGAAGATTTGCATGCGGCCGACGAGAACGTCTGGCTCCTGTATATAAATCCAGTTGTCGGCTGAGAAGTCCGGATCCATTCTGCGTTTCATCGCGAACGCTCAGGCGGGTCACAAGGAGCCCGACCGTGATAAAGTCCCGGTAAATCAACCCGTCGCTCACTTCCCGAACATTCGCAGGCACCGCCGCATCCAGGGCGTTGATCAACTCCCGGATAGGCATGGTAGAAAAGAAATAATCTGCTTCGAAGGTCCTCCGTTCCCCTGTGCAAGCATGGATGGCCTCCATCGCGCGCACCTTATTCCCGTCGACGTGAATCTTCTCGACATTCCACCCTGTTAGAATCGAGCCCCCTTTTTCCTGTACGGTTTCCGCTACATATTCCCAAAGTTGGCCCGGACCATGCTTCGGATACATGAACTGCTCAATCAACGATGTTTCCGTCTGCTTCTGTTTGAGATCTGTGCTTTTTTGGCTGCGGAAAGTCTGCTTGGCATAATGAGCCACGGCCTTGATAATCGAAAGCCCTTTGATTCGCTGAGCCCCCCATTCGGCGCTGATCTGATCACAGGGCACGCCCCAGACTTTCTCCGTATACGACTTGAAGAAGAGAAGGTACAACTCGCGCCCGAACCGATTAATCAGAAATTCTTCAAGAGTTTTCTCAGGCTTGATCTGCCAGATGACACTGCGGCTGTAACTCAGGGCAATCTTGAGAGTGCGGGCAAACCCGAGCTTCGCCAGCGTATCCTTGCTGAGCTTAATTGGATAGTCGAAAAACGTGCGAAGAAAGTAAATCCTCGATTTGCGTGCCCGGATCAACATCACCCGATCTGAATTTTCGGGCGACGGCCCTGAAGTATAAGTGGTCACTGCACGCGTCTGACTTTGATACGTAATGGCGGTCCGTTCGCCGTGGCGGCCCTCCAGAGGCATTATCTGGAGCCACCAACTCATGACGCGGTCGGACTTCGAGAAAAAACGGTGGCCGCCTATATCGATGCGGTTACCTTTATAATTGACTGTTCGTGAAATACCCCCCATATAGTCGCTTTTTTCAAGGACAATCGGGCAGACGTCGGTACGCTGGAGGAGTTCGTAGGCGGCAGTAAGGCCAGCCGGACCTGCACCGACGATCAAGGCTACCTTGGCGCTCATCTCGCGGTCAATTTTCACACACCGGCCATATTGATGGGCAATTGTAACATTGACAACTCAGAGGCCAAACCAAGCTTCTCAAAGGTATCGAGCCTACGGCTTTACCAGTATGTCTAGATGTAGCGTTCCGTTCACTTGGATTGGGATGGGTCTGTGGGGGATCGTGTCTTGATCTGCTAACTGATAAACGGCTACCGCTCGCGATATAGGCGAGTTAGCTGGATAAGCGGCCGAGAGCTTCCAAGCTCGCGGGTATTTGTCAAGCATCTGGTCGATCAATTGTTGGTGAAGATTCGGAGTATCCCGGTTGGTGCGATCGACGACCAAGATCCCGATTGGAATGGAGCGGATATAGCGCAAAATTTCTTCCGGTGTGTGATAGCGCAACGTATAGTTTCGCTGCATCCAATCACTGTCCGCCAGAACTCGTCCGGCGCGTAATACGATGTGCTTTGGCCGCGGTTTATCCCACTGAACTAACTCCGATATAAGAGCGCCTTCCCCTTCGCCTTCCGAAGAAATCAAGATGACTCTATTGGCATATGCAGGCTCCAAAGCTAACGCCTTACCCAGCGCCACAAATGCGGAAGGCTGATGCGATTGAATCGAAAAGGCAGTAGTAAAAAAGAGCACAGCAATCAATGCCGCCAAGCCCATGGCTAGCGCAGCTGGCGAGACGCGTGGAAGAGGCAAGCGCCGGATCACTTCGGAAACACCCTTCGTCATTAAGAGAAGCCATATAGGCAAAACAAGAACTGTGTAACGCGGCTCGAGTCCGGCGGGAACTAGTGCATGAAACAAGAAAAATGCAAGAACCCAGGATGCAGCGACCGGCCACAGCGCCTTCATGGAATGGCGGAATGCCGCGACAACGACCAGCCCGATCAGCGCAGATAAGCCAGCACCCAAACCACTCTCGACCATCAGTTGACCGGCATAAAACGTGAGTGCCCTTAAGAAAAATACTGGGGTCAATTTGTATTGCCAGGTGGACACAACAAGATCACGCGTCATCAGTGTCCATGGAATGCAGGCAATAAAGATAAGAGCAAGACAAGCCCACAATTTCCGATCCCGCAGCACACGCCAGCTTCGTGCCAGCACAATGCTGATCGGGGGTACCAGGAGGAGGGCATAGCCGTTGCCCTTGGTCATGATTGCCAATGAACTAAAAACCGCGAAGGCAAGGATGTGTCTGGCGCGTCCTCGATCCAGGTACATCGCCCACGCCAACACCGCCCATTGGCAAAAGACCGCCACAACCAGATCGGCCATCACTGTGCTGCTTGAAATCTGGACACAGGGAGTCAACAACAGTAAAAATCCCACAGCAAGCGCCACCAGCCGCGACCCGAACTCGCGCCGGACAACGGTGTACAGCGTCGTGGCGAACAGCGCGTCCATGAGAGCCATAAACCATAGGTCCGAATGGATGCTGTCTCCGAACACGAACATCCATGCTGCCTGCCCGATGTAAAAAACAGGCGGCCAGTGCCCGATGGTCACCTTCGGGTAGTGCGCATAGTAATTTTCGGCGAATTTCGTTGGTGGTAATGGAAATCCCTGCTGTATCCAATCGTGGACCATTACGCCCGTGATGTAGTGGCCCGGGGCGTCGCGATCGCCGTTTAAATCGCTCTTGTAGACTCCAGCGAGATGCTGCAGAAGAAGGGAAACGCTAAAAAAGATCACGCAAATCCCTAACTGCAAAAGAACCGGCCGGCCGCGGCTCCTCCGTGCAGTTAGGCCGAGAACTTGCGGTTGAACAACCATGCCATCAAGTATCAGACTAGCTCAACGGTCAGAGTACATAGATAAATAGTGGGTATTTAGCCCAGAAGTATCTCAGAACACCGTTGTTAAACAGGATCGCGGATGCCTGCCAGGATATCCTCGAAACGCCGGACTGCTCGATCCCAGGAGAATTTCTCGCGTACAAGTTCAAGCCCGGCACTTGACATACCCTGACGCGCGTCTGGATCATTGAGGAGATTGAGACACTCAGCAGCGAACTCCTGCCCCGTATCTCCGATGCGAATGGTCTTCCCGTGTTTCAGCGGCAGGCCTTCGGCTCCGATCGTGGTTGAGACTACCGGCGTTCCGGCAGCTAACGATTCAAAGATTTTCAGTCGCGTTCCGCCGCCGACGCACAATGGCACTATCGACAGGGCCGACTGCCACAGGAACGGCCGCACATCAGCCACTGTGCCGGTGATCTTGATTAGCGGGTCTTTGGCTCCAGCGGTAAGAGACGGCGGCGGGTTACGGCCGACGATTGCCACCCGGCAATTGGGTTTGTTTGCGCGGATCAGCGGAAGAACTTCATCGAGGAACCAACGTACGCCATCTATGTTGGGCATCCAGTCCATCGACCCTATGAAAACCAGATCGAAATGCTTCTCCACCCCAGATGGCGGCTCGAAATAATCAAGGTCGACTCCAGTGGGCACTGAGGACGTATGGCGAATGCCAAATCTCTCGCGCATGATCCGCTCGTCGATTTCGGAGACAGCAACTACGTGCGCGGCGCTGCGGCACACTGCACGTTCCCACTCGAACATCCGACGCGCTTGTAGCCCGAAATACGCGCGATGGGCCGGTGTCCGCCCGCTCTCCGCATGGCGCTCCCAGATGATCGTCTCTACGTTGTGCTGAAAGAGGATCCAGTCCTTCATGTCCTCGATATTGATGCTGGGGTGAAGAAAGTCGCAGACTTTCACATCGAACTGACACTCGGACACGAGCCGTGCGATGGCGTCGCGCATGCCGGTCGATCTATATCGCATCCCCGCTACAGGAAACCGCGAAAGCAGGCCTCGGGTAAGCTGCCACGCAAATGCAAGCGAACGCTTCGGGGCAACACTAAAAGAAACGGGATAACAGCGCGTTGAGTACTCGGAGCTGCGACGCAGCCCTTCCGGATTAGACGGGTCGTCAAACGCAACGTAATGGACTTCGTGCCGCTCGTGTAATTGCCGCAGCATCTCGAGAGTACGGATTTGGCCTCCGCGCGTTGTGGGATGAAGGAAGTCGGTCTTGACCCATAGAATCTTCATACGGCCGCTGAGGCCATCGGTACTGGTAGCGAGCCCTCCCAGTCGGCGGCGCCACGGCCGCTCAGGAAAAGGTCTCCCCAAATCTGCAGGTTCAGCAGGCGCCAAAGACGGTCCGTCCCGTCTTCCCCGCCGCTGCGGTGCCGCTCAATGAGCCTCTGCACCTGAACAAGGTCCACGTATTCGGCGAGAAATTTCTTGCGGTCGAGCACCAGCGCGAACAGCGCCTCAGCGCGATCATCGAGCAACCATTCCCGCAGCGGAGTTGGGAAACCCATCTTCTTGCGATAAATGATATTGCGTGGGAGTAGATCCTCCACGGCGCGCTTGACAATGTACTTCCCAGCGCCATTCCGAATTTTCAAATTGTCGGGGACCCGAGCCGCAAACTCGACAAATGGATGATCCAAAAACGGAACGCGGCTCTCAATCGAGCTCGCCATACTCATTTGGTCCTGCTTCATTAGCAGCTCCACCAGGTACGTCTTCTGGTCGGCGTAGAGCATCTGCGAGAGTACGGAACCATGCCGCGAATTCCAATACGACAGGTAGGTTGCGTAGGGGTTTCCGGCTGCGGCCAGGCCGCCCGTGAGCATCGCCCGCCGCTCAGTCGCAGAAAAGGCTCCATAAAAATTATCAAGCTGCAATGATTCGACCGTTCCTTCTCGCCCCAGGAAGGTGTGCTGCAGCTTCCGGCGCAAGTCGGCCGAAAGCAAGCGGGAACTATCGATCAACTTCCGAACTTCACGCCGCAGTCCGTCCGGTACCATCCGATACGCGTCCGCCCACCGGCGATTGAACAGATAGTGCTGATAACGGTGGTAGCCGGCGAACAACTCGTCGCTTCCTTCGCCTGTCAGTACGACCTTCACGTGTTCAGAGGCGAGTCGCGAGACAAAATAGAGCGATACGCTAGAGGGCCACGCGATTGGTTCGTCTTCATGCCAAATCAGGCGCGGCAAAGCATTGAAGAAGTCCTCCATGCCGATGGTGACTTCGTGGTGCTCCGTTCCAATTGCCTCAGACACGTGACGCGCATAGGCCAGTTCGCTGTATTCCGCCTCCTGATAGCCAACGGCAAAAGTTTTCACCGGCTCGGTGCGCATTCGCTTCATCAGCGCGGCTATGGCACTCGAATCCACTCCGCCGCTCAGAAACATCCCGAGCGGCACATCGCTCATCAAGCGCGTGCGTACAGCATTTTCCAGCCGTTCGCGGCATTCTCCAATCCATTCTTCGTCGCTCTTCCGCTCGGGAACACCGCTCTCGGGCACGTCCCAGTAGCGCTGTATTTCCAAGCGTCCAGTATCTGCTTCGAGCGCCAGCGTATGGCCGGGCATCAACTTGCGAATGCCGCGGAACATCGTCTCATCACCGCTTGTGTACCCGAAAGCAAGATACTCAGGCAGGAGTTTCTCCTCGAGCGCAGGCTCGATTTCGGGATGTCGAAGCAGCGCCTTGATTTCGGACGCAAATGCAAAAACGCGGCTGTTCGAGAAATAATATAAGGGCTTGATGCCGAGACGGTCCCGTGCGCAGAAGAGCGTGCGCCGTTCCGCGTTCCAGATCGCAAAGGCAAACATACCCCGGAAACGCCTCACGCAATCACGCCCGTATTCCTCATATGCGTGTAGGATGGTTTCCGTGTCACACCGGGTCGCGTATCGATGGCCAGCCTTTTCGAGCTCCGGCCGAAGCGCGGCATGATTAAAGACTTCTCCGTTGTATGTGATCCAAACGGAGCCGGCCTCATTCGACATCGGCTGGCTTCCGCGTGCAATGTCAATAATGCTAAGGCGTCTATGGCCAAGAAATGCAGTACCGTCCTCGTGAGCGCCCTGTCCGTCCGGCCCACGATGACTGATCACGTCCATCATGCGCCGCAGATCCGCAGCGGAAGCGTTGCTTTGCGCCAGCTTCAGGAATCCGGCTATTCCGCACATTCTTTAGAACGCCTTATTGCCGGATGAGTGGGCAGCAGAATATTCATTAACGTGATGTCCGAATGCGCGGATCCGCAGAGGTATTCCGCCTAATCCGGCGCTGCGGACGGGAAAGCGGCGCCGGCGAAAGGCGCGGAGCCACGAATGGCGGATGAGAAGCAGTGGTTGTGGTTTGGCCAGCGGGTCCTGATGATGATGCCACCAATGATTCCACAGGGCGGTCCTTCAGAGATACTCTTACGATGCGGTGCAGGGAGGCCGCCAACCCGAAAATCACCGGAAGTAAACTGCCATACCCGAGACTGAGGAAGAACATACCCACAGCAAATGCGAAGACGCAGGCGAACAGATACAGTCCCTCCTTGGACCGAGAAGAACGATCCAAGCTTCGCGTGGCGCGAAAGTCGGAAACTGTATATTTGAGGCACAAAAATAGTGCCGCTACGAAGAGCAGAAATCCAGGGATTCCGGTCTCGCTGGAAATTTGTGTATACGTGTTATGTGTGACTAACGCCCATCCCGCAGCACCGCCGGTTTTTTTCCGCTCGTCCCAGGCAGCGTACGCAAATACGCCTGGCCCGACTCCAAAAATGGGGTGCTCGAAAGTCATTTGGATACTTTGCAGCAGCATGTTCTTGCGTCCTTCGCTTGAATCGATGTCAGAACCCAACTGCTCCTGGCTTTTCCTATCAAGCTGTTCCGTATTTTGAGGCGAGAAAAAAGTCAGGTAGCGGGCCTTCAGATAACCGGGAAGAAACGCGGCTGCCCCGATAACCACTATCGCGGCAACGATAACCATCAGCACCTTATGAGTGACACTCCCAAAAAGCATCAAAGCGAGGAAAAGGGCGGCCAGCGCTAGAAGGCCGGAACGCGATCCAGTACGCGCGAGGGCGATGAATATCGGGACAGTACAGGCCAAAAACAGGATTCTCTTAATACCTCCCGCACGATTCGCCTTGTACGACCAAAACGCCAAGCCGATGACCAAAGTCAAGGCAAATTCATTCGGATCACCCAATGTTCCGTTCACGAGCGCGAGACGGCCTTCGACGATTTGGCCCATATAAAAGCTGAGTAAGCTGGCGACCAGAAGGGCATAGGCAACCGTTCCTGCCGCTCTGCGCCAATCGGCTTCAGTTCTGAGAATTTGAAAAATGACGAAGAAGATAAGAAATGCTTGTAGCGATTCCTGCACTGTATCAAGGCTCGCGGCCCGCCATTGGCTCAGTGGAAAACATACAACGACCCATCCGGTGAAGGCCGCAAAAAACCATGCGATTCTGGAGCTGAACGCGTCTCTCAGCCCGCCACTGAAGATGGCTACGAGCCCCAGCAGAATGAGCAAGATCATGGGGACATGGAGGAACGCGAGCGGCGAAAGGTCCAGCACCCGCCCGACTAACAGAAACATGTAGATACATAGCAGGATGACGCCGAACTTCGTCCCCGGTCGAGGGAGATTCTCCGCCGCAGGGGTGTTACCGTCGACGCGGGCCGGGTACAACGCTTGCCCACCCATGCTTTTCTTGAATTCAATAGCGTTCATGCCTACCTTTCTAGATTCCCACCTTGCGGCTTCAATTGCACTAGCTGTACATCTCCGGCTCTTGTTATCAGTGGGGTCGTTGCAAAGGACACGGGCGGACACCCAGGCCACGCGATAAAGTAATCAATCCCGGCAGCGTTTAATGCGTTGGCAATTGTGTTCGGGTCGACACTCCGGGGAGCGATGGGGCGATAGTCCGGGTTGAGATCCCGTGCTACTTCGTCAGCCTCGGGTGTGGGGGAGGGGACACCGTAATAGGGTATGTCCAGCACATAGGCGAGGTACGCCGAATCCTGCCAATCCGCACAGGAAGCCAGCCGCCCTCGAATGGGCGGTGATTGCTCGATACTCTCAGCCCAGTGATACAGACCACGGTCTTCCAGGAAGTGACCGCGTAGAGTTAAGACCGGGTTCACCAGGAATGAGAGCACTACACCTGCTACGAGTACCGCCTTGGCGGAAGGAGTAAGGCTACTAGCCTTCGACAGAAGGTCTAACGTGCGAAACGCGATGCAGAGTAACAACAAATCGGTGAGCCAAAAGTATCGATCCTGGACCGTGACAAGCAAATAACCGCAGGAAAACAAACCGATGGTCAAGAGCAGGTATATGCATCCAATAGTTCGGGTCGAGGAATTTAGGCAAAATACGATATAGAGAAAAAGAAAAGCGGTAAACAATGGCGTGGTATAGGTCCAGAATCTGAACACGGCCTTCGCGTTGGTGTAGATGAGCTTGGCTTCATGCTTCATCTCGGAGCGGCTGCCGAGCGCATGCCACTCGGGCAGCCAGGAGGGGGAGGGGTCCTGCCACGCAGTAATGGCATGCTCGCTCGTCGGCGACATCAAGTGCCGGAAGTGCGGGTATCCCCCGGATTTTGGACCCACGAGCCGGTAATTAAACTCACCTGTTGTGCTCAGCATCCAAGTTCCGTACTTTGCGTGAAGCGTGAGGATCCAGGCCGATGACACGGCGAAAAAGACCGCAAGTCCTGCAAAAAAGTGAGCTGCAATGCGTACTCGTTGGGCGCTACTTGTGTTCCTATACCAGTGAAGTGCGGTGAACGCGACAAAATGAGCTAGAAAAAAGAAAAAACCATAGCTCTTCGTCAAGTATGCAAGCGCACCCAGAACACCGCAGACTGCCCCAGACTGACGAGTTGAGGGATAAGCGGGATCGGCAATTATGCCAATGTAGAGCAACAGCACTGCAGTGAAGAGAAGGTCGGGTGAATTAATCTTCATTGCGAAAGCGAGTATCATTGCCGCAGCAACCCACGGGAAAACGCGAGACGAGAGTTGAGATAGGCGAAGGTGAAGCGCGATCGGGCGCAGTGCAAAAAGAGCGAGCACGCCGGCACCCAGCTCGACCAGCCTGCCAGCCAACATTCCCGGCACGTGTGCCAGGAGAAACGGGACTATGCACCAGCTGTACAGCGGGCCCCAATACGCATTGACCGCCTCTCGCCAATAACCAGCCGCATACTCTTTAGAAATTGAGATATATGAGATTGCATCGGGACCCAGCTGATAACGATAGAACGGCAGCAGCAAAGCTGCGACAACGACGAAGGAAACGAGGCTCGCCCTGAAAACTTTTGTCGACATTGGGAGATTTCCTGCGCTCAATCCTGTTTACGCAATATGGCCACGATATTGGAACGCAGCTTTGCGCGCTTTGGGTGGCGCAAGTGACGAAGATACAGCAGTTCAGCCAGCACCAGCGGCCCGAGCATTACGGTTGCCGCGGAGGTACTCACCATCGTGATGTCTTCAACTGCGAAACCGGTTTGCATGGCTAATTGGCGAATGGCCGAATCGGTGTTCATACGGTAGTGCGTAGGAAACACATCTTCCGCCCGCCTTCTCTCTAGAAACCAAATCAACCTTTTCTTTAACCAACTCGGTATGTGCGATGCAATTTGGATCGCCCACCCGTGATAGTTGGGAGTGTGAAAAATGAACTTGCCGTTCGGTTTGAGAACACGCTGAACTTCCCGGAGAACGCTTTCGGGCGCTTGGAGATGCTCGGCGACCATATTCGCGCTTACCAGGTCCATGGACGCGGTCCTCAACGGTAGACAGGTGAGGTCCCCGAACACTTTGTTCCGGATTCCCGGGTGCGCTTTCAGGCCGATCCAGTCCAGATCTATCCCGTATGCCATTCTGCAACTTGCGAGGACTTCCGCCTGCTCCCTCATCATCCAGTCGGAAAACACCTGATGCCCGCAGCCTAGGTCCAGCCATTCTTTGTCATCGATGAGCGATCGAAGCTTTTCGTAATAGCATTGTTGGGAGCTGGTCAGCCCAGGAACAATTGCCGATGCGGTTTTCCAGTAAGCGCGATAAAAGAGTTTCCTGAGATAGTCCATTTAGCTGAGGGACAAACTTCAAAATGATCTGGTTTCATTTCACACCATCGTAGGTTGATCGCCTACAATTCCACATCGGCCGCCGCATTCGTAGGTTAGGAGAGGTGGGCAGTTGCGCAACAAGGTAACCTGAACTCAATAACCAACAGCATCTCATCCATTGTGGCGCAGCGTTTTAACGAACGACGGACTCTTGCGATCATACATAAGCTTCTCGCCATTTCCAATGTCCGCCGACAACGGCGGCATGGCGGAAAAACGGGCCGCCCTCAAGGCCGGATTTACGATCCCGCAAAAGCCACAATACAAGGTATTGCTAAATTTGGGCCATGATTAGCGATGACGTACTGTTGGGAAGAGATGTCATTATCTATCACCCGGGTCTGGTGAATCTGTACGGCTGCGCGATCGGCGATTACACTAGAATTGGAGCGTTCGTCGAGATTCAGAAGGAAGTGACTGTCGGGCGGAGCTGCAAAATCTCAAGCCATACTTTCATTTGCAGCGGAGTGACGATCGAAGACGGCGTTTTCGTCGGGCACGGCGTGATGTTTATTAACGATCTGTACCCCCGTGCGGTGAACGCCGATGGATCGTTGCAAACGGAAACGGATTGGAAGCTGGTCAAGACGCATATTGGCCGACAGGCTGCGATTGGAAGTAACGCGACAATTTTGGGCGGCGTGAACATCGGCGCGAATGCGCTTGTAGGAGCAGGCGCGGTGGTGACAAAGGACATACCTGACTACGGTATAGTCGCGGGCGTTCCGGGAAAATTGATTGGCGACAGGCGCGAACGGGTATAGTGCTGCGGGACTAAATACTGTCCAGCTAAATTAGCGACTCTGAATGAGGGCTGAATCGAAATGATACGAGTGGGTGTAATCGGATACGGATACTGGGGCCCCAATTTGGTTCGCAACTTCAGCGAACAGCCGGATAGATTCAAAGTGGCGGCAGTTAGCGATATGCGCCCGGAACGGCTGCAACTGGCGCACGGGCGATATCCTGCGATTCGCGTAACCCCTGATGCGAACGATCTGATCAACGACAGGGAAATTGATGCACTTGCGATTGCGACCCCGGTTAGCTCACATTTTGATCTGGCAATTCGAGCTCTAAAATCAGGGAAGCATGTGCTGCTGGAAAAGCCGTTGACCGCTAGCGTGGAACAAGCGGAACAACTGGTCGAACTTGCGAACGCGCGCAATCAAGTGCTGATGGTGGACCACACGTTTGTTTACACCGGCGCCGTCCGCAAGATGCGGCAACTGGTGGAGACGGGCGAGATGGGCATGCTCTATTATTACGATTCAGTCCGCGTGAATCTCGGGCTCTTTCAGCACGATGTGGATGTCGTTTGGGATCTTGCCGTGCACGACCTTTCGATCATGGACTACGTGGTGGGCGAGCAGCCTTGCGCGGTATCGGCGACGGGTTCCTCTCATATCGCGGGGCGCGCGGAGAACATTGCGTACGTCACGATGTTCTTCGAAAGCAGCCTTATTGGTCACGTACACGTCAACTGGCTGGCGCCCGTAAAGGTGCGGCGTACCATGTTAGGTGGCAGCCGCAAGATGGTGGTCTACGATGACGTGGAGCCTAGCGAAAAAATCAAAGTTTACGATAAAGGTGTTAGCGTAAGTGGCTCCGAAGACATTTACCGCATGCTTATAAACTACCGGTCCGGGGATATGCTGGCGCCGCAACTTGACAACACGGAGGCGCTAGGCGCTGAAGTCACGGAGTTTGCGTCAAGCATCGAGCAGAACAGAAAGCCCCTGACTGATGGAGAGTCGGGCTTACGAGTGGTGCGCATACTTCAGGCGGCTACACGGTCCATGAAATCGCGAGGGCAACTCGTGGAAGTTTGGACTAGCAAGGTAGGGGTATGATTCCGATTGTCGATCTGAAGAAGCAGTATCAGAGCATAAAGGGCGAGATCGATGGCGCGATTGCAAGAGTCTTGGAGAGCAGCCAGTTCATCCTGGGTCCGGAAGTGGCCGCTTTCGAGAAGGAATTCGCGACATACTCTGGCGCCGAGCACGGGATTGGCGTGAACACGGGAACAAGCGCGTTGCATCTGGCGCTGCTTGCCGCAGACGTTGGGCCAGGCGACGAGGTCATTACCGTTCCGTTCACTTTCGTGGCGACAGTAGCGGCAATACGCTACACGGGCGCCCGGCCGGTTTTCGTCGACATCGATCCACAGACGTTCACGATGGATCCATCGCTGCTGGAGGGCGCCCTGACGGAGCGCACAAAGGCAATCGTCCCGGTGCATCTCTATGGTCAATGCGCGGATATGGATCCGATTTTAGCGATTGCGCGGAAACACAACGTCGTTGTTATCGAGGATGCCGCTCAGGCTCACGGGAGCGAGTACAAGGGGCGCCGTGCGGGAAGCTTGGCCGATATGGGTTGTTTCAGTTTCTATCCGGGAAAGAATCTGGGCGCGTGCGGCGAAGGCGGAATGATAGTTACCGGCAGCCCTGAATACGCGGACAAGATGCGCATGATGCGGGATTGGGGCCAGTCCAAGCGCTATCACCACGACACCATTGGATTTAATTACCGGCTCGAGGGTATTCAGGGAGCGATTCTGCGAGTGAAGCTGCGTCACTTGGAACGGTGGACTGCGGTCCGGCGAGCGAGCGCTACGCTTTACAACGAATTGTTCAATGATTCGCAAGTGGTAACGCCTAGAGAGATGCCCTACGCGCGCCACGTATTCCACTGTTACGTGATTCGCACGCCCGAAAGACAGCCAATGATCGATCACTTGAGTGCTATCGGAATCCAGACTGCCATTCACTACCCTATCGCCGTTCACTTGCAGCGGGCACATGCAGATTTAGGCTACAGGCGCGGTCAGTTCCCGCACAGCGAGATCGCAGCCGATGAAGTACTGTCGTTGCCCATGCATGGCGATCTTACCCCGGAAAACGTTCAACTAGTGGCGTCCGCCGTTACGGATTGTAAGTCTCAGGCCGCCGTTGCGTAGGCCCGAGGTCGAGTTTGAGAGCTTTTGTTTTCGGCGCTGGAGCCCACGGCAGAGTGGTAGCGGATATCCTGCATAGCCGCGGCGGGTATGCCTCCATTGCCTTTGTAGACGACAGCGCCGGGTTAAAAGGGAGTGAGATCAACGGTGATCGCGTTGTAGGCACTTTTACGGAGATCGCGCGTTCTTGGACCGAAGACAGCGGAATGGTGATCGCGCTTGGAAATCCAGGCACGCGCATGTCGGTGGCGCAACGCGCTCAAGCTGGCGGCCTTCGATTTCTGAATGCAATCCACTCTTCGGCTTTAGTCGGAAGGGCTGTGGAACTGGGCGAAGGGAACATGATAAGTGGGGGCGCCATTATCAATGCGAACGCGCGAATTTACAACCACGTCATCGTGAACACCGCGGCGGTTATCGAGCACGATGCTGTAATCGAGGATGGGGCCACCATCTCGCCATGCGCTTGTGTGGGTGGCCGGGTGACTATTTCCGCTGGTGCATTTATCAGTTCTGGCGCGATCATCCTGCCGCGCATTCGGGTAGGCCGGGGTGCGGTAGTTGCTGCGGGAGCCATCGTGACAAAGGACGTAGAACCTGGTTCACTGGTCATGGGTGTGCCGGCGCGCCCCGTTGAACGCGTGACCAAGGCCTTTGAATGGAGTCGAGTGCTATGAGTGTTGCGACCGCCGAGAAGCTGTTTGAGAACCAAGTACCCCTTCTGAAACCGTGGCTGGGCGAAGAAGAGGTTCAGGCTGTGGCGGAGGTCATCCTTTCGGGTTGGATCTGCCAAGGTCCGAAGGTCATGGAATTTGAGCGACAGGTCGCCCAATATGTAGGAGTGAAACACGGTGTCGCTACGAATGCCTGCACATCATCGCTGCACCTGATGCTAGAACTGAGCGGCGTTGGGTCCGGCGATCACGTGATAGTTCCGTCCTTTACGTGCATGGCTACCGCGAACGCCATCCACCATGCGGGCGCCGAGCCGGTTTTTGCAGACATCGATCCGCAGACGTACAATCTCGACGCTCAGTCGGCCGAACAGGCAATCACGCCGCAGACTCGCGCCATTGTCCTGGTGCATCAGATCGGGCTGCCAGGCGACGCCGATGCAATCAGGGCGGTTACACAGAAGCATGGACTAGAGCTGATCGAAGATGGCGCAACTGCGTTCGGCGCTACATACAAAGGCCGGCGAGTAGGAGGACTCGGATCTCCTACCGCGTTCAGCTTTCATCCCCGAAAGATGATAACCACGGGCGAAGGCGGCATGATAACGACTGATGACGAGCAGCTCGCCGAACGCGCCCGTATCCTGCGCTCAACGGGAGCGTCGATTTCGGATCTGGAGCGGCACAAAGCCAAGGGCGTGCTCGTCCAGAAATATTCGGAAGTAGGATACAACTACCGCATGACCGACATCCAAGCGGCTATTGGCTTGGTGCAGCTCAAGAAAATTGGGGCGATGCTTGATCAGAGGGCGGCGCAGGCGTGCTTCTACGACGAAGCTCTCTCCCGATTTAAGGAGCTTGATCGGCCCTACGTGCCTGAGTACGCAACTCATGCATACTCCTCCTATCTTGTCCGATTGCGGAGCGACGCCAGCGTTTCGCGCGATGAGCTGCTTCGGCGAATGGCGGACTGCGGTGTATCCTGCCGTGTCGGCATTCAGCCGCTCCATCATGAACCTTTCTATGCGGAGCGGCATAGCCATATCCCGCTACCTGCCACGGAAGATGCGGCGCGAAGCACAATCTTTCTTCCAATCTTTCCAGGGATGACGCACGCCGAACAGCAGCAGGTTATCGATGCACTGACCGTTAGTTTGCGCTGAGCACCAGACATCCAAGTGGAGATCACGGTCATTTTCCCGGCGTTCAATGAAGAGGAGAATATCCGCCCAGCCATGCAGCGGGCGCTCGATTCATTGCGTCCACGATTCAATCGTTTCGAAATTCTTATTATTGACGACGCGAGCCGGGACGGTACTCCGAAGATTGCCGACGAGTTGGCGGCGGCGCATCCCGAGATACGCGTAATTCACAACAAACGCAATCTCGGAGCGGGGCACAGTGTTTGGGTAGGATTCCGCAATGCAAGTTGCGATTTGGTAATCCACAATGCCATGGACTACCCGTTCGATCTCGAAGATCTCGACAACATGATTCCCTTGCTCGCGCGGGCGGATATTGTGGTCGCGATCCGCAAAGAGCGGGCGGGATATACGGCCTATCGCAAGCTGACGTCCAAGGTGAATCTCGCGCTTCTAAACATGCTGTTCGGCCTAAAGCTTCGGGACTACAACTTCACACAGCTCTATCGCAAGCAGGTGCTGGATGCGGTCGAGACGACGACGCGCAGCACTGCTTTTCTTACGCCCGAGACGATAATCCGGGCCCACGACATGGGTTTTCGCGTTGCGGCGGTTGACATCGAGTATTATCCGCGGGTCGCCGGTGTCGCTACATCGGGCAAGCCGAAAGTGATTCTTCAATCTATGCGGGACATGTTCCGATTCTGGATCGACCGCAAACTGGGGCGCACGGACAGCGCCGCACGCGTTCCCACGAAAACCAATCCCTAGGACTTAAATGGACTTACGCAATTCAAGAGTACTGATTACCGGCGGTGCCGGACTGGTAGGATCCCACATCGCAGACTTGATGGTAAAAGAAAAAGCTAGGGAAATTATCATTCTCGACAATTTCGTGCGGGGGCGGCGGGAAAATCTGTCGAGGGCGATGGCGGACGGCAACGTCAGAATTATTGAAGGAGACATTCGCGACACCCAACTCCTGTTCAGTACGCTCGACAGCGTGGATGTAGTGTTTCATCAGGCTGCAATCCGTATCACGCAGTGCGCCGAAGAGCCGAGGCTCGCCCTGGAAGTGCTGGCCGATGGCACCTTCAATGTAGCTGAAGCCGCGGTAAAGGCGAAAGTAAAGAAAGTGGTTGCGGCCTCCAGCGCGTCGGTGTACGGCCTAGCCGAACAGTTTCCCACAACTGAAGCGGACCACCCTTACAATAACCGTACTCTTTATGGCGCTGCAAAGGTGTTTAATGAAGCCGTGCTCCGCAGCTTTAATGAAATGTACGCGCTGCCGTACGTGGCACTCCGCTATTTCAATGTATATGGGCCGCGCATGGACATTTACGGCGCTTATACGGAGGTTCTGATTCGTTGGATGGACCGGATTGAGGCTGGGCAGCCGCCGCTCATTCTGGGCGATGGCAAACAGACCATGGATTTCGTGTACATCGAGGACATCGCGCGAGCGAACGTACTCGCCGCACAGTCAGACGTCGACGATGAAGTGTTCAACATTGCAAGCGGCACTGAGACGAGCCTGAACGAACTGGCCGATACATTGCTCAAGGTCATGGAATCGAAACTGCGCCCAGAGTACGGACCAGAACGCAAAGTGAATGCAGTACCGCGTAGGCTTGCCAGCACGGACAAGGCGAAACGTCTTCTCGGATTTACGGCGACGGTCTCGCTCGAGGAGGGTCTGCGCAGACTGGTCGAGTGGCGACGAGCGGAGAAACGGGCGAAGGAGACAGTAAATGTCTGAACCGATGATCCCGATCATCCGGCCCTGGATGGACGAGCGTGAATCGCAGGCTGTCCTGCGACCTATCTCGTCAGGATGGGTTACCCAAGGCCCGGAGGTTGCGGCCTTCGAAACGGAGTTCGCCAACGCCGTGGGCGCTACTCATGCTTGCGCGGTTTCGAATTGTACGACGGCTTTGCACTTGGCTCTGCTCGCGGTGGGCGTCCAGCCCGGAGATGAGGTCATCACCGTCAGCCATTCGTTTATCGCTACTGCCAATACGATTCGTTATTGCGGCGCGATTCCTGTGTTCGTCGACATTGATCCGCGTACTTTCAACATCACGCCGGGGAATATAGAGCGTGTCATCACGGACCGTACGCGGGCGATTCTCTGCGTCCACCAAGTGGGGATGCCATGCGATCTCGCATCCATTCTGGCGATGGCGCGCCGGCACTTACTCCCGGTGATTGAGGATGCTGCTTGCGCGATCGGGAGCGAGATCCTTTGGAACGATCATTGGGAGCGGATTGGCAGGCCGCACGGTGATATCGCTTGCTTCTCGTTCCATCCCCGCAAAATCGTGACTACCGGAGACGGTGGAATGCTGACCACTAGCGACGAGAACTGGGATCGCCAGTTCCGGCTATGGCGTCAGCACGGTATGAACGTTCCTGACACTGTGCGGCACGGCGCGCGTAAAGTAATTTTTGAATCGTACCCGGTCCTTGGATACAACTACCGCATGACGGATTTGCAAGCAGCCGTTGGACGCGAGCAACTCAAACGATTGCCCGCCATTATCGAGCGGCGTCGCCAACTCGCCGCGCGATATGCGCGTCTCTTGAGTGATGCCCCCGGGCTGACGCTACCCTTCGAACCCAAATGGGCTCGAAGCAACTGGCAGAGTTATTGTGTCCGGCTGCCGGAAGACTGCGATCAACGGCAGGTCATGCAGTCGATGCTCGATCAGCAGATTTCAACCCGACGCGGGGTCATGTGCACACATCGCGAGCCCGCTTATGCTTCGCAGCCATGGTCATGCGGGACCGCGGGCAAGTGTGACTGCTCAGGAGAAGGCTGCACGCGGCTTAAGGAAAGCGAACGTGCGCAAGAAAATTGTATTATTCTCCCGCTCTTCCATCAGATGACCGACCATGAGCAGGATCGCGTGGTCGAAGGCCTCGTGCAAGCTACCGCTCGCCTTACACCCGAAGGCGCAGGCCATCAGCTAAATAAGATGTGAGGCTAAGATTGTACCAGTCATGTTCAGGTGCAGTCTGCCGTTTTAATTCAACCGGAATGGGGTTGCGGGGGATCGCGTCGATCGCCGCCTACAATCGTTGAGCATGTTCCAGCAGAAAAGGTTAGCGGTTGGCGCCATCGCTGTGGCGGGCCTTAGCTTGGCCTTTTTCCTCACATATTGGGACCGCTTTCTAGGTCCTTCATCTTCCGGAATATTCGTCGAGTTCGCTTCACTGGTACGACAAGGAAAGATTCCTTATCGTGATTTCTTCATGGTCATTCCGCCACTCTACACGCTGAAAACGGCCGCATTGATGAGCGTATTTGGAGCACACCTGATTGTTTTGCGGTTGCCGGAGGTGATTACTCGATGCGCTCTGGCGGTAATGCTGTTCATATGGCTGGCTCGCGTTGTTCGGGTATCCCATGCGGTGCTGGGCGCTGTCGCAGCGGTTGTGATGTTTTCCACAGATTCCGCCGACGCACTTACTTCTTATCATCACGAAGCAGTTTTCTGGGCATTTCTTTCTGGCTTTCTGCTTTCGTTCGCTAAATGGGACGCGCAGAAGCGGGAGGCCGCGCTCATGGCCGGCGCAGGCGCCTGTTGTTCGCTTAGCCTGCTTACCGCACAAACCACGGGGGCGGGAATCACACTTGCGATGGCCTTTGTGATCGCGGTGCTTGGGGCTCGGATGGCGGGAATCTCCGGAGCGTTAACGCGATTGGCCGCCTACGCTGCCGGTTGGGCGGTTCCTGCGGGCGCTCTCGCACTTTGGCTGGGAAGCAGGGGCGCTCTCGGACCGTTCCTGAACGAGGTTTTTATATCAGGACCATCCAGCAAAGGATCGCTGGGCGCCATCTTGGGGCGTGTAATCGTGCAGCCGTTTGAGTCAAGACTATCTGCTTTTGAAGTTGTTGTAGCGGTGGCATGTGGGATCGTACTGATCCTACTTATCCATCAGAAACACGGACAGCCGATAGTCGAACGCCGCAGACGAGATATGGCAGTTTACGTGGTCGTCATCGCGAGCGCTCTTGCCTTCGGGCTGATCGCAAGTCGCTATAGCATGCGCCTGCCCCGGACAGCGGACATCGAGAGCCTTTCGCTTCGTATCGGCTTTTTCGGCACCGCTGTCCTGGCGATCTACTACACAGTTCTTCTGCAACGCTGGCCGGCAACACCTGAAGAACGCCAACGTTGGCTGTTGACGGTTGTCGGCTTCACAACGGCTTACATGCTGTCATTCTCCTGGTCAGCATACGGGCCAATGGCCTTTCCCAGTCTCGGGATCGTCATTGCGTTTGCAATGAAAGCGTTCGAAGAATGTTCGGGCAAACTCCGCCGCCTTATGCAATACGCGTTGGTCGCCGCAACTGCGTGTTTGTTGTTAACGGCGCAATACGACAAAGCACAAGTGCCATTTGGATGGGTAGGCTGGACCGATCCCCCGGTACGCACTGCTACGGCAACATCGGAACACCCTTTCCTGTCAGGTGTACGAATGGGGCCGGAAGTGAAAGACTTTACTCAAGACCTGAATCGATTTATTACTCAAAACTCAAGACCGGGCGAGCCGGTGTTCATCTTTTCCTATCAGCCGATGTTCTATTTCCTCTCAAACCGCTGGCCGCCGACCTTCGCTCAAGTGCATTGGTTTGATGTCGCGCCTGACTCCGTTTGTAGAGAAGATGCCCAACGGCTGGTGCAGGCGAAGCCCGCGGTCATCGTCGATTTCGTAATTTCCCCGAGCGAATTTGAGGTCAACGAGCGAATCTTCCGTCATGGAGCGCGCAGTGGTCAGCGAGATCTTTACGATCAAATGCATGTTCTGATTGCCGAGGATTACCACTTGGGGTGTCTGCTGCGCGAGCCTGGATCTGGCGCCGAAGTTAGAGGATTCGTTAGAAATTTACAGCGAGCGAAAAAGCCCGCATAAGCCTCCCGTTCCCCCGACTTCTCAGGGTTAAGGTGTTTGGAATCGGCGCCACAAAGGCTACTGTAGCCGACGTACTCGTTATGGTACTGGCCGGCACTCCGGTAAGAGTCACCTTGCCCTCTGCCGCCTCGAGAACGTCTACGTTCGCGCCGACATCTGTTCCGTCGCTGGCGGGATGGTGAACAATAGGAAGACCGCTCTGCACGCTAAATGGCAGCCAGGCTGCTAATCAAATAAGCGGCAAGTTCATGACCGAACTGGCGATAATCGTACCCACTTACAACGAGCGCGAGAACATCGTGCCCCTTCTCGATCTCTTGGCAGCCGCATTGCCGGAGATTGAGTATGAAGTGATCTTCGTGGACGATGACTCGCCCGACGGAACAGCTGATCTGGTTCGGGAAATCTCATTGCGCGACCCTCGCGTGCGAGTGCTGCACCGTATCGATCGCCGAGGACTTGCTTCGGCTTGCGTTGAGGGCATGCTCGCTACCGCAGCGCCGAATGTGGCGGTCATGGATGCGGATCTACAGCACGACGAGCGCATCCTTCCGCAAATGCTTGGTCGACTCAAATCCGAACAACTCGACATCGTCGTGGGGAGCCGCAATGTGCAGGGTGGCAGCATGGGCGAGTTCGCAAAGCGAAGGATCTTCTTGAGCACCCTGGGCCGCCGCTTCAGCCGGAGGGTTTGTGGCTGTGAGATTCAGGATCCGATGAGCGGCTTTTTCCTGGTCTCACGACCATTTCTGATGGACGTTGTTCATCGCGTATCGGCGATCGGATTCAAGATTCTGGTCGACCTGCTCGCGTCATCCCAGCGCCCTGTGCGGCTCAGGGAAATTCCCTATCGTTTTCGTACGCGCCTGCATGGGGAGAGCAAGCTCGATATTCTTGTTGCTGTTGAATACCTTCAGCTGCTACTTGATAAATTTATCGGCGATTTCATTCCGCCCACGTTTGTGCTCTTCGCATTGGTGGGATGCGCGGGCGTGGCTTTGCACGTCGGCCTCTTGTCGCTGCAGTTGTTTTGGTTGCATATCGCTTTTGGACCTGCCCAGGTCATCGCGGCGCTGGTTGCGATGACGGGCAACTTCCTCGTGAACAACGCAATCACCTATCGCGACCGCCGTCTTCGCGGGTGGAACATCTTACAAGGGCTCGTGCTGTTCTATATTGCGTGCTCGATTGGTCTTTTGATCAATGTAGAGATTGCGGATTTCGCTCGCAACGTAGGAGTCAAATGGTACCTTGCGGGCCTGTTTGGACTGGCTGCGGGTTCAGTGTGGAATTACGGCGTGACACGCATGCTTACATGGCGCGCGTATCGAAGGACGAACCGCGCTCGCGGAAAACACGTTACAGCGGCTGCGCCGATTTCGAATCGCTCTACGCTACCCTGATCCGGACCTCGATGCGGGCTTAAGCGCAGCCTTAGCGCGGGATTCGAAGATGTCGAAACCGGCATGAGAGTACACCAACGTGTAGTTCCTAGCCAGGAGATTTTCGAAGTAACTATAGACCTCTGGACGCGCGCTCCGGCTGTGGTCGAGAAATTCGCGATAACCGTTCCCGATGACGATGAAGTCGGGAGCTTTGTGGCTATCGAAGGTAAATGCATCGTCGTCGACAATGTTGCTGTCAAAACCTAGGGCGAATCCGAATTCGGAGCCGGCGAGTATCAGGTCTCGAGGCGCAGCCGTTCGCTTAAGAAACATCGCCGCCGGCAAGAACGAACGGTGATAATCGTTCTTTACAAGAGACGTATACAACAAGCCGCCAAGGCCGGTGAAGACGAACAGGGCAGCGCATACCACCGCAGTGAGTTGTCGGACAGATCCTCGCCGCCACCAGCGCACGATCCACACTGCCGCCACGGCGTCAAAGAGCGTGACGATATGAATTGCATACTTTACTTCTTTGGTGTTTTCGTAGAACGTCATGCATAGGAAGTAAACGGTCCAGAGCCACAGCAGAGTTTTGATGCCTGGGTCGCGCCTGGCTTCGCGGTCGGTCCACAAGCCAATCACGGAGACGGCGTATACCAGGATCACAACAATCTTGATGCGATAGAGAGCTTGCATTCCCGGTTGGAAGCCGGCCATTCCCGCGTATCGTCCCGCCTCGCGGGCGATCGCTCGTGAAGGGGTCGACAAGACCTCCAAGCCGATTGAGGCTTGTGACATTACCAAAGAACTGCGCCCTGAACAGATCGGGAGCGGCGCTAATGTACCAACCCCAGAATGCAAGGCCAAGTACATAGGGCGCCAGCGAAACCGCGAGATGCGTCCAGCGGATATTACGGGCATCAAGGTACATGGTCAGGAAAAACAAGGCAGCAAAGGCCGGCACTCCGGCAGTCGGGTGCGTGAGTCCGCACGCAACGACAGCCAGTTGGGAGGTCAGAATCGCCCACCCGAGGCTCCCTTGGCGAAGCTCGAGATAAAGCAAGATTGCAAGGGATCCCAGCGCCAGGGCCATTGCGTCCATTCGCGCGAGAGCGGTTTGTGACACGAATTGGTAATCGCATGCAATTAAGATCATGACTAACAGCGCCATGGCGGCATCTTTTGTCAACCGGTGCACAATCAGACCCCAAGAGAGCAGGGCAAACAAGCCCCAAGCCATGGCGTGCAGGCGTGCGGTCAGCAGACTGAATCCGAAAATCTTGAACCAGGGCACTTGGGAAAAGAATTGCAGCGGCACAACCCAGTAAGTTCGCTGATCGATGCCCCTCCAGAATTTGCCTGTGGTCTCCAGCAGGGGGGTGGCGGTAGTGCCATGTTCGATCAGACTCAGAGACGGTGAAGCGTACCAGGCCTCGTCGTTCCATGGCTCGGTCGTGAGCGCCCGGCTCACTCCTAACCCCAGATACAGCCCAACGATCAGCAGAATCTGAAGCCACCACCGCCGGATCCAATCAGATTGCTCAGTTTCGACGCGCAACGATATTAGTGTACTTGCGTCCGGGGTAATCTCTGACGAGCGCTTCGTAACTCTCGATGGGGCATAAGGATCCATTCTTCCCGAGCTTATAAATTTGCAATCCCAAGCCCTCCAGGAAAGAGAGCAACTGTTTAGGATCTGTATTAGTTCTCCGGAGCCCGTTCGGCCAGAACTCAGTGAGTACGGTAATTCCAGGCGATCGGAGCAGCGTGCTTTTCATGCCCCGCAGGACCCATCCCTCAGCGCCTTGGACATCCAGCTTTACGACGTCTACATGGTTGATTCCGAGTTCTTCCAAAAGATGGTCAACAGTGGTTGCCTGGACCTCTATCGTATCGGAAGCAAGCTCATTCGAATAAAGCCGATTGTCTCCCCTGTTATCGGTCGAGACATATAATTTCGCCGGCCCGATATGGTCAGCCGCCGCTAATTGTAAGCAGCGGACGTTCTGAAGGCCATTTGCGCGGACAGTTTCCTCCAGATAGCGAAAATTCTCCGGATCGGGCTCTAATGCAATAACCTGTCCTTGCGGCCCTGCTATGTGAGCTCCAATTGCCGTGTAGAAGCCGACATTGGCGCCGATATCGAGTAGCACCATGCCCGGGAAGAAAGTCTGCCGCAAAAAAGCTGTCTCATCCCTCTCATAAACTCTGAATGTGAGCGCACCTGAAATGACGGGATCGTTTGGATTCAGGACCACGGTTACGGGCCTGTACCGCACCCGTTTGGGAAGGATACGCTTGATCATCATATTGGCCACCTTGCGGAGTGGCTTCGGTTTTAAGACAACCGTATAAAGAAATTCGGAAATAGTCATGATTCGGATCTATGCGTTCATTCTCTTATGCCGATCCTCCCCCAAAGCACTTAGACGAAGTCTGTTTCGGACGTAAGCCCTAATATCCTAGTGTTTCGAGCTCTGAGAGCGGAGCCGGATCACGCGGCAGGCATTCGCGATAGTTGCGTAAAACGTAACAGGACATTGGCACTCTTGCGCAGGCGCCGGTTCGGGCGCTGGTAGATTCCGGTTTAGCGTGGGTGGCTCGGCGGCCGATAAGAGGCCGGACACACGGTTCGGCGAGTAGTCGAGCGCGATGGCGTACAGCAGAGGCTTGCGCGCAAATACTAGATAAGTAGCGGTTTCATCGTATCGTATCGGCTGATTGAGATACGCCGCTCGATACAGACTCCGGTCAACGTCACCAGACACAAAAGCGCCAGGTGCAGGCGGCTTTGCGTTACGAACCAAGCACGCAAGCTAAGCGCCAAACGCGCCAGCTCTTTTTCCACGTCACGTACGCTTTTAGATATTAGAGTTTCGAAGCGGCGCGCATGACCTTCGGCCGAGAGATTGGTGAGCGCCTGCTTAATCGCCCAAAAGGGAACGGCGGAAAAAGCGATGGCTTAATACCAGCAATCGACGCCGCGATTGCAGCGGCCGAGAGGATAATAGGCCACTTAGCGAGGGATTCACCTTCGGGTCAGACCCTTCCCCAGCCTCGCGAGCCTCGTCCATCTTGCATACAAGCGGAGACGAGCGTACCGACCACTGCACTCAAAGCAGAAACGATCATAAGGCTCTCTCTCATGATGCATCCCGGCTGGGACTTCTGCTCGAACGTAACACAGGGCCTGCGACGACCGGAGTTCGCGAAAGGCCGCGCTGAGCGCAGCCCCGCAGAGACGCGCACTATAAGAGTCTAAGGTGTCTGAAATTTTCCGGTAGGTTGCTCGACGGCGCAGTTGACACGGAAGTAATAAACCGTTCCGGGCGTTAGCCCGGACAGCGAGATATTCCGAACTCTGTCGCCTCCAACGTCAGCGACACGGGTAAAGCCGTTGATGATGGCCGGATCGATGCTGCTGTAATCTACCGAGCATCCTGCCACATCAGGCGCCACAAACGTGACCGTAGCGGAGGTACTCGTAATGGTATTGGCGGGCACTGAGGTAAGAGTCACCTTGCCCTGTGCCGCCTCGAGAACGTCTATGTTCGCGCCGACATCTGTTCCGTCGCTGGCAGGATGACCGCAGTTTGCGCAGTAATTGCTCTTGACGCGAAAATTATAATTTTTCGGGTTTCCGTTCACAAATTGAGCAGGATTGCTGTCGTAGTTGAAGAATCCTGCATTTGCGTAATTGGTCGGATCCGAGGGGATGTAATTAAAAAGCGAGTTTGGCCAAGCTGCTCGTACAGCCGATTGGTTTCCGTTCGACATCAAAACATTGTGATCGAACCGGTAGCCGCCTGTGAACACACAATCCGCGCTCGCTTTCCCGGCGAAGCGGATACTCCCACATGTCGGATAACCCCCAGCGTCATACCCGAATCCCCAATCCCCCGACGTTAGATACAGGAAATTGTTGGTGAATTGAACGCCTTCGTGCAGCGTGTCCGACATATACCAAAGGCTCGGGATGGTGCCGTTATTCTGAATCACTGTGTTGTGATCAAACACGGTGTCCTCTGCCCCCGTTCCGCCATTCGCGAGTATCCAGCCCTTTCCGCCCAGACCGCCGAAGCAGCAGATGGAATGGTAATTGTAGGAAATATCCCAAAAAAGGTTGTTCTTAACCGTCAGGCGGACTGGCGGGGGTCCTTGCGGTATGCCTCCCGAAATGATGGTCGGCGCGTCGAAGCCTGCGGGCCCGTGCTGAAATGTGTCGTTCTGGACGAGAACGTCATGCACTCCGCCGCCATTGTCGCTCGCCATCTCAAAAAAATCGCCGATAGGCGTGTTTTCGGTGGTTGCTCCATCGAAAATAGTGCCCGTGATCGCGATGCGCCCGCCCGATTTCCATTCAAGCGAATGCCGGTGCCCATAGTAGAGGCCATCCGAGTTCGGTGTTTGATACAGATGGGACATCTTAACCAAGAATGTGTCCCGGTTGTAGGTGTAATCGTTCCTGATACGAGCATCGCCACCGCCATCATCATGGTGCCAGATATTCCCCACGCCCTCAATGAATGTATCCAGAACTTCGTATGGGCCTGGCCCCGATCCGCCGATCATGTAGTTTGCGCCTTCAGTGGCGTATCTGGAAGCCGAGAAGCCGCCGCCTGCGATGCTCGCGATTGCCCCGCTTGTGATCGTGACGCACGCGATCCCCGCGGCTGCCGGATTTCCATAGACGGCGTTCACGGGCCAGGCATCTGTAACCGAGCAACTGTTATCGCCGGCAGCCTGTGTATTCAGGACCGTGCAGGTTAGACCCGTTCCGGTGCAAGAGCCGGGGGTGACGGTGGACGAAAAATTCACCTTGAAATTGCCGCTCATATCGAAGTAGACCAGCGCGCGCCCGGAGCCGCCGCCAGAGAAATTGATCGTTGCCGTATTCGCGAGACTCTGTGTGGTCGATCCCATGTGATAGGTACCTGGAGCGATTGTGAACTGAGTGGACGTAATCTGCGTGGCAGTCAAGCCTGTATAAGCCGGCTTGAAGTATTCCAGACGATCGAAATACGAATCCACGATAGCTAGGTTGTGACCATCCCAGATAAGTCCATTTGTTACCCTGCTCGGCGTCCCTCTGCCGTGGACATAGCAGCGGTCTAAAATAATGTTCTGGTCGGTGGGTACAGTTAGAATCTGATGCCACCAGAAATTCGGATCTGTGGAGGTCGCGGTATCGGCCGAATCGTCTGCTACCGTGAATTCCAGGCCAACAAAACGGATGTTCGATATCGGCGCGGCGAGATTCCCGTCTGTCTGGCCCACCACCATCAGAGCGTTACCAGCAGTGCTATTTGTGAACTTACTCATGGGCTGCACGAACGAAGCCATCTTAGGAATCCATGCGGTAGGACGTCCATTGTTAGGGCCAGCGAGCCGCGTATGCTCAGGAACAAATTGAGCGTCCGGCGTAGCCGTTCGGACAATCACCCATTTCAGATTTGGGTTGGGTTCGGGACGCACATAAAGAGCCGTTCCCGATCCCTGATTCGAGAAGATCATCTGCGTTCCGCCGCTGGCCGGAGGCTTGTCGCAATACACCTGAATCGTGTTGGCGTCCACCACATGCACGGGGTAAAGCTGTCCATTTAAAATTCCCTGATGCGCGAAGCCAGACCCATCGATGCAGCTCGTGCTCGCGGGCAACGCGCTATACGCGGTCCCGAATACAACTGTCTGGCCTTCGGTAAATCCATGCGAGGGGAGCGTGATCGAACTGGAAGCAAGCGTAACAGCGCTCGGGGTGAAGAGAATCGCGTCCGGTGAAGGCACTGTCACCTGATAGGGAGCACCGGATGTACAGACGGTCCCGGCAGGAACACTTATCACCGTCCCATGCGACAGTGCGGCGCTTACGGCGGTGTTCAGATCGGCTTGGAAGTCGCTACAATCTGAAGCCACACTTACCGCCGTGTAAGCGGATGTGTCGGGGTAGTTTGTGTTGAAGGTGGCGGGCGGAGCCGGGGGAGCTGGATGAATTGCAGGAAGAGCGAGAGTAGTGACGCTTACGCCGACTCCCGATGACCAAGTGGCGTTGTCCGCCGTCACTTCCGGGCAGATTTGATAAGTCGTATTCGGAGTGAGGCCCCCGACCACCACCCGCTGCCCGGTTGTGAAGTATTGCCCCGGTGATGTGGTCTGCACTGTTCCACCCGTACCTCCGGTGCATGTTCCCGGTGAGGCGATGTAGCGAGTGCGAACGTTGATGAAAGTCGCGCTGACGTTAAACGTGAGGCGCACGACGGAATGCGACAGACCGTCCGTTTTAGTGATCGTTACCGTTGGCGCTTGCGCGAACGCCGCGAGAGAGAAGAGAAGAAAAAGCAGATATCTCATTTAACCACCCACTGAAACGCACCCGAGACTGCCAGACAAACTTCATACGCCGTGTTTGCGGCAGAGGTAGTGTTCACCCAGATTTTGCCGATATCTGAGGCCTGAGTGCAGCTAGGATCGGCGGATGTGCCTCCGATCTGGAAAAACGGACCGGTAAAGCTATTGCTATTTATAAAGGCATTGGGCGCCGTCAGCCGCGGCACCACGCTTGTGACGATATCGAGCGAGCCGCCGATGTAGGCGAGCGCTCCGGAACCTCCGAGGTTTACGATCTGCGTCCAGACGTTTGTAGAACTGCACGTGTAGATCTGCTGACCGGCCGGTTGGTCAGTGGCGAAATACAAACTGCCCGCCGTGCATGTACTGGAAATCGAGCCAAATGGCCCGGCGGGAATCCCGCTGCCTCCGCCTCCGCCGGTAATTGCCACTGCGGAAACTCCGGTGACGAGCCCCTTCCCGTTGACCGTTATCACGGGAACTGTCGTTGAATTGCCGAAGGTGCCTGCGTTCGAATTCACCGTCGCTAGGGTCGATGGCTCCGATCCACTGCCGGAAGGGGTCGTCACATCCCCAGTCAATTGGGTGATTCCGCTGCCGTTGCCACCGCCGCCTCCGCTGATGACAACGGGCGTTTGCGAGGTAACCAGACCTTTTCCATTGGTAGTCACCTGGCAGACGTGTGTTGCATCGCCGCAGGCGCCGGGACTACTATTCACCGTCGCTAGGGTCGATGGCTGCGATCCACTGCCGGAAGAAGTCGTCACATCACCGGTCAATTGCGTAATTCCGCTGCCGCTGCCACCGCTCATGACAACCGGCGTTTGCGAGGTAACGAGACCTTTTCCATTGGTAGTCACCTGGCAGACGTGTGTTGCATCGCCGCAGGCGCCGGGACTACCGTTGACCGTCGCCAGCGTAAGCACCTGCGATCCGCCACCGGCTGGCGTAGTTCCATCTCCAGTCAACACCATAATTCCGCCGGCACCGCCTGAAGGCGCGGCCCAGGTAGCGAAACCATTCGTTAAGGTGAGCACACTTCCATTTGCTCCAGCCCCTAATCTATTTGGAGACCCCAGCGTCCCGCCGACGATAATATCCCCAAAAGTGGTCATAGGATTCATCATTTTGGCGTTTAGCGCCGCTTGCAAATCGGTTTGACTCGATAATGTCCCGGTGATCGCGCCCCACGCCGAAGCACCGCTTGTGATAGCAACGCTCGAAACTCCGGTTGCGCGTCCTTTCGCGTCGAACGTCACTTGTGGGACATGGGCCGCGTCTCCGTAGGTTCCCGCCGCGACTCCGCTTGCGGCAAGCGTGGCAGCCACCGAACCGCTACCACTCGCTGTCACATCGCCCGTGAGGGCAGAGATGCCGCCGCCGCTGATTGCTACAGGCGTCACGGATGTCACGCGTCCTTTGGCGTCCACGATGATCTGTGGAACGTGCGTGGCGTCGCCGAAAGTCCCAGGACTGCCATTGGCCGTAATCAGTGTTGATACCGTGCTCCCCGGGGACGTGGAGAAATCTCCCGAGAACGCTGGTATCCGCGCTCCGAGTAATATGCCAGTGTTGATCTCCGAGGCATCGATGCTCTTATTAGTAAGGGTTTGTGTGTCCGAAATGCCGACGACACTACCGGCCGGCACCGCAATCGCGGTGGTCGTATTCGGCGCAGTGCGCACTACCAATCCATTCGAGCCCGGATCGTTAAGCCCGGAAGCCGTTCCTGTTCCGGCGGCCCCCTCAAGCGCCCAGATGTTCGTTGCTGCGCAACCGTAGAGATTTGCCCCTGGAGGATTGGATGTCAGGAAGAAGAGATCCCCGACTAGGCACGGGCCGGGCAAGGCCGTTCCAGTTGCTACCGGCCTTGTCGATGTTGCATTGCCGAAATCGACGTTCTTGCCCTGCGTGCCAAGGTTAATCAGGGTCTGTCCGTACCCGATACCGGTTATGATAGCGGTCGCGAAAGCGATTGCCGCAAGTTTCAGTTTGATCATAGGATTCCCAAGCACGAGCGTGAACCCGCGACTTCGGAGACTAGCCAGAAGTGGGCAAGCTATTGAAACAACAAGGAGATAAATTTTTTCAGATGTTCTGTGATTGCCTGGCGGCGACGGCCACAATATAACTGAAGTCTTTTAAATGCTCCCAGATCTGTACCTTTCATCTTCAAGCGAGAAACCGCCGCTGCGGATTGGTATCCTGCTCGACAGCCCGGTTCTGGCCGCGGCATTCGCAAGCGTCATCGCCGATATACAGCGAAGCGACTTCGCGCGTATCGAGCTGCTGGTTTATAATGCTTCGAAGACCGCTCCTGGTCCTTCGCAGCCCCCCGCCGCTTCGCGTGCACGTACTTTATGGCGTCTTTTACGGAATCGGGATTTGCGGCAGGGCCTTGGTTGGGTGCTCTACACTAAGCTCGACCAGCGCTTTTCCCGAATCCAAGGTGACCCGCTCGCCAGCGTTGATTGCACCGGCCTGCTTTCCGGAATCGACGTGATGCGCGTCGAGCCCCTCAGTAAACGGTTCGTGCAGAGATTTCCGGAAGAAGCCCTGGAAACCATTCAGGACAGGCAACTGGACGTGCTTGTGCGATTCGGTTTCAACATCCTGCGCGGCGGCATACTTACAGCCGCGCGATACGGTATGTGGTCCTTCCACCACGGCGACAACGAGTACTACAGAGGCGGCCCGCCGCATTTCTGGGAAATGGTTGAAGGGAATCCGCTCTCGGGAGTTATTCTTCAAGTTCTTACCGAAGAACTCGATGCGGGGTGCGTGCTCATTAAGGGCTTATTCCCAACTGAATCGGCGTTGTCGCTGATCCGAAATCGAGTTCAGCCATATTGGGGCAGCGTACACTTCGTCATCGAAAAGCTCTGGGAACTGCATCGCTTCGGCTGGGAACACATTCAATCGCACACGATCGCGCCGGTGCCCTATCAAGGCAAGCGGAAGATTTACCGGCGGCCCGGCAACCTGGATGTGATCCGGTGGGCTGTCCCTCAGGTCATAAAGAAGGCAGGCCGCGTGCTGATTGCAGCGACGGGCGCTGATACCATCAAGCACTGGAGAATGGCGGTTCGCGCCTCTGCTGATCCTCTACTTTGTGAGGGTGGTCAGCCGAACCTGCAGGGCTTCCGATGGATTGAATCACGGGCCGATCACTTCTATGCCGATCCTTTTCTTATCGAGTACGAAGGTAGGCACTGGGTGTTCTTTGAAGATTACAGTTATTCGGACGGACGCGGGGTTATCGCCTGTGCTGAGCTGTCAAAAAACGGAACCATGGGCGCGGCGCGGGTTGCGCTCGACACTGGAAAACACGCCTCTTACCCCTACATTTTTTCCGACCAGGGATCGATCTACATGATCCCTGAGACCTTGCAGGACGAATCGGTTCGCTTATACCGCTGCGTTCAATTTCCGGACGAATGGAAGCTGGAAGCCGACCTGTTCCAAGGTCCGGTCGTGGACACTTCGGTATACAAGCGTGAAGAGCTCTGGTGGTTCTTCGTCACCATCATGGAGCCTCGAGGAAAGGCCACGGGTTTGTATTTATTCTTTTCAGAAAGCCTTGCGGGCAAGTGGCAGTACCACCCATCGAATCCGATTTCTCTCGATATTCGGACAGCAAGGGGCGCCGGGTCGATCCAGACGTGCGGCACAAAGTTGATCCGGCCAAGTCAGGATTGCAGCCGCCGCTACGGATACGCGATCAACTTCGCCGAGATTATCACGCTGAGCTCACGCCAATATGAAGAACGCCCGATGGTCACTATGCTGCCGAGCGACCAGGGGCTGCTTGGAATTCACACTTACAATCGCTCTGGCGCGTTTGAAGTCATTGATGGTTTGACACCTCGGCGCCGATCCAGCATCCGCGGCGGAAAGCGCCATCAATGAGGCTGCGCGCCGGAAAGCGAGGAAGGCCGTAGGATCTCACATTATATTGAAGGCTTGGGTAAATGTCCCGTTCTTCTGATGGTTCGCTCGCTGGATTTTGGGGGATGCGAACGTGATGCCGCGAAGATCGCGGTTGGGTTGGACCGAACGCGCTTTACGCCTCACCTCGGCGTTTTTTTCGAGGGCGGATTTCGCACGAAAGAGGTCGAGGCAGCCGGCGTTCCCATTGTGAATATACCGGTAAGATCCTTCGCGAATTCTTCCGTGTTGCAGGGGGCGCGGAAGTTAGGCGATTATCTCCGCCAGCATAGGATTCAACTGCTGCATGCGTTCGATGTTCCGGTCGACATCTTCGCCGCTCCCGTGGCTCGCTGGTACCGCGTTCCCGTTGTAATTACCAATCAGCTCTCTTTTCGTTACATGTACGCGCGCCGCGAACGGATGGCGCTCCGCGTAACCGATTGGCTATCGGATCGCGTGGTTGTTAACTCGCGTGCCGTAGGCGAGTCCTTGCAACGGGACATCGGTCTGCCCGCGGAAAAGATATATCTCTGCTATAACGGCGTGAACCCTGCGGATTTCCATCCAGGAACAGGAGTTCGTCCGGCGGCTTTTGAAGGCGCCTCGCTCGTCATCGGTTCCGTATGCGTGATGCGTCCTGAGAAGCGAATAGATTGGCTGATACGATCTTTTTCTAAAATCCGGGACCTGGATCCGGGCGCACGGCTGCTTCTGGTCGGTGGTGGTGGCGACGTCCCGCGCCTTAATGGAGCTTCGAGATCGCCTCGGTTTGCATGAGGTGTGTCATTTCGAGCCCGCGCACGCCGATGTTGCCGACTGGATGCGATCGATCGACATCTACGTCAATAGCTCTTCGTCCGAGAGCTTCCCTAATGCATTACTCGAAGCCATGGCTTGCGGCTGCTGTGTGATCGGATCGAACGTTGGCGGTATTCCGGAGCTTATCAGTCATCAGCAGGATGGGTTGCTCTTTAATGCCAATAATGCGGAGCAACTGACGGAGATGCTGCGTCTCGCCATGAGCAATGCCGGCCTGAGACAAAAACTCCGCGAGCACGCAGTTGAAACTGCACACGAGCGCTTTTCGATGAAACTCACACTGCAGCGTACCGAAGCGCTTTACGAAGAACTACTCGAGCGGCGCGGCATCCGGGTGGCCGTTCCGGCATGCTGAAACTTGGGGTCTTCGAGAGACGCGCCTTCTTTGCTGCTCCACCGCCGGGCTTGTTCGCCCGTCTATATTACCTGCTCTCGAAAACCCGGATCTCGTTCGAGCTACTTCGAATGCCTGCGGCCCCGTCCAGGGAAGATGTCGAGATGTTCGAGCGGCTCATGCCTTACGTTCGGCTATCGAGCGGGGTCTATCGGACCACTCATCGCGGGCGGTTCCGCAATCTGGATCCCCTTGTAAATGCGTTGTTGGCCCAAAACTTTTCTCCCTCCGCAACCTTGCGGGTTGAAGATTGGGCCGCCTCGGCTTGTCTTACCTCTTGCGAATGGGCGAAAACTCTTCTGCTCTCATTTCCCAACTTGCGCTTTGTCGCATCCGACATTTCTCAGTTTCTTGTAGAAATGGCACGTCCCGGATCTGTGGAAAAATTCGTCTTCGAGCCAGGCGGTCATCCTCTGCAGTACATCCGCCCTCCGTTCGTGATCCGCATGGAAGAGCCAGAGCCTTGGCTCCTGCCCGTGAACCGCCTGTTATACCTGCACGCGTGGCGCCGCTGGCGAACGCTGAGCCGCTTTGCCACGCTGCCCGACTCCTGGATGGATCCACTCTCTGAAGACCCCCTGGAGCGCAATGAATATGTTCTGCGAAAACTGCCGCTGATTCACCCTGAGGCTCTGGCATTGGCGCGAGAGGACCCTCGCTTCGTAATTCGCCGGCACTCTGTCTTTGAGACCCTGGAAGAGCCCTGCCACGTCATCCGCTCCATGAACGTTTTCAACCGGAGTTACTTTTCCGACTACCAGCTCGCACTGGGCGCTCGTAGCGTGAGCGCAAGTCTGCTCCCCGGCGGGATGTGGATCGTTGGCCGGACCACCGGCGAAGAGCCGCCGCTGCATGAGGCTGCGGTTTTTCAAAGGCAAAGCTCCGGCGCATTGAAATTGGTCGAGCGAATCGGGCCGGGTTCTGAGATCGAATCGATTATTGATGCAGCTAATTGTGGCTCGTAGGCGCCCCCGCCGCTAATTCGGCGTATAAGGCTGCCCATTGATCGCGGACAGGCGCCCAGTGGTAGCGCTGCACTTCTTCTAATCCGCGATTGGTAAGCCGCTCGACCAGATCTTCGTCTTCAAGCAACTCCATAGCGCGCGCGGCCATACCCTCGTGGTCATTGATGTCAACCAGCAAGGCCGATTCGCGATCTTTCACGATGTACGGGATCCCCCCAGCCCTGGTCGCGACAATCGGCAGGCCGGAAGCCAAGCACTCTAACAAAGATCCAGGCATGCAATCGACCGTCGGGCTGGTAAGGTAAACATCCGCCGAGTCATACAGGTCCGCGACCTCATCATGTGGTACGCGGCCAACGAACCGCGTGTTGCGAAGCTGCAACTCCTTCGCGAGTCGTTCGAGCGCTGGGCGGCAACATCCATCGTGCGCTATCGTCAAGCATCGCCTCCGGATAACGGCTTTGAATCATTGCGAACGCTCGTAGAATGCAATCGACGTTATAGAGCGGCTCCAGTATCCGGTTGGTCAGGAACACGGGTCTCAGCTTGCGCCGCTTTCGATAGCGGAACCGGCTCGCGTCGATGATGTTGAAGATAGAGCGTGCAGGAATACCGTGCTTCGCGAAAACATCGACCAGGAAACCGGATGGGGTCACAATACGATCGGCCAGCGCGATAGTCGGTTTCGCAGTCCGCCATGTGGTGATGTGCTCTTCGGCTTGCCCGTCACGATAATTCAGAATCAGTTTCTTGCCGTAAAGCTTGCCCCAGAGCAGCGCTGGGATCGTCCACAACGTGTAAGAGGAAAGCCCTGCCGAGAAAATGTGCAGAATATCGTACTTGCGCGCATTCCATGCGAGCCGCGATGTGTACAGCAGAAATGTAACCAACGTTCGCAGATACGGCACGCGCCGGATCCAGAGAAATGGCTTGGGCGGCCGGGGGTTAATTGGGAAAAAAGTAATCGCCAGCCCAGGGATCTGGCTCAGTACCGACACCAAGCGCATCGCCTGCACGGCTTGTCCGCCCAGAATATCGAGCGACGGTGCAATCAGGAGGACACGAATCGGCGGAGAGGGCGTCCTCGATGGTTTGCTGTTCGCTTTAGGCGACTCCTGAACCAACCTACGTACGCTAGGCGACGACACGTTCCCAATCGATGCTTTTCGGCATCAGCTCTCGCGCCGACTCCAACATGCGCAGACACGCTATTGTTGATCGCGCGCCGTCACGCACGGTTACCGACGCCTCCGTTCCGCTGCGCAAGGCCCCGATGAATTCCTCAATTTGCGCTCCATATCCCTTCTCGGCAAACATCCGTTTCCTGCTCTTGCGAACGCTACCGGCGATCGTGAGCCGCTTGAAGTCTTCAGTTTGGACGCTGAGACCCTGCGTATACACTTCGACGCGCTCGCCCCCCGATGTCCGGCTGCCCACGGTGCAATAGGTTAAGTTGCCGATGGAACCATCGGCGAAACGGAAACTCGCCACCATATTGTTTTCGCCGATCGGGTCTTGTTTTCCCGTCGGCAGGGTGTAAGCGGAAACACTCAGCGGTTCGGCGTCCAGCAGCCAATACATTAGATCGACGAAATGGCACGCCTCCCCCAGAATCGCACCTCCCGACGATGGATCCGCCATCCAGTATGAGCCGGAAATGCCAGGCGAGTTGATACGGCATTGCAGGACCGCCGGCGAGCTACGCTTCTCCAAATGCAGCTTTAAGCGGCTTATAAAACGGAGCAAAGCGGCGGTTGAAGCCTATGGTCAGTTGCTTTCCGCTCTCGTCGGCGGCATGCACCAATTCGTGGCATTCCGCTTCGGTCAAGGCCATCGGCTTTTCGACGAAAACGTGCTTGCCTGCGCGCAATGCTTCAAGAGCCTGCGCGGCATGATGCTGATTGCGGCTGGCAATGAACACCAGATCCACTTCCGGATCTTCCAGCACCTGCTTGTAATCGGTAGCGCAGTAAGCCGCGCCGAAACGCGTTCCATAACTCTTTCCGCGTACACCGCTGGCCGAGTGAATTGCTCGAAGGCTTACCCCGGAATTTTTCTGAAGATTGGGAAGATGCGCCCATCGGGCCAGATTCCCCGCGCCAATCAGCGCCACGCCGATTTTGCCGGCCGGCTTCTTTCCGCTTTGTATGGCTACAGTACGCTGTGGCGCGAACTCCGTCGCTGCGCTCTTGCTGTCTGCTGTCCGATATTGCAGAAGGACCGCCAGGCTGTTCGATGCGGGATCCATGATGGTCGAGTATGCCTTGGGACCATCCGCCAGCGGAAACCGATGCGTAATCAGCGGATCAAGCTCGACATCCCCGCGACCAACCAACCGCAGAAATTCCTCCATGTTGCGGTTTTCCGTCCAGCGGACATAGGCAAACGGGTAATCGCGCCCTTGCTTCTCATAAGCGGAGTCATAGCTTCCAGGCCCGTATGCGCGCGCCATGTAGAGTTGAATTTCCTTGAGATACATGTCGTTCCACGGGAAGCTCATCTCTACTGCGCCGATCACAACGATACGTCCGCGATCGCGGCAGATGTCGAGCGCCAGTTTGCACGGCGACAGCCGATTTCGAAGCAGCCGCGATCATCACGCAATCCGCGCCTTTGCCGTCCGTAATCGCCGCAACCTGTTCCTTCGAGCGAGCCGCCGGCGAAAATCGGCTGCTGCACGCCCAGCTTTCCCGCCAGTTCCACCCGCTCAGCTTTTAGGTCGGTCGCAATCACCACCGCTCCTTGCAACCGCGCGAGTTGGGCGGCCAATTGCCCCACCAGGCCCAGGCCAATTATTGCGACTCTATCGCCCAGGCTTATACCCGCGATGCGAACAGCATTCAGCGCAATGCTGCCGAGCGTCGCAAAACACGCATGCTCAAACGGCACATTATCAGGCACTCGCGCCACCAGGTTCCGGCCCGTGACGATCGTCTCCGCGTGCCCCGTTCCTTCGCCGCCATAAGCCATGCGATCTCCGGGCTGTAGATCGGTAACTGTCGCGTGCTTCTCAACCAGAATCCCCGCGCCGGAATAACCCAGGGCCGCGTATTCGCTGAATTTGGCTCGAACTTCGCGAATCGTCGCACCCGGTCCATTCACGTTCATCACATCCAGAACTTTGCGGATATGCGAAGGATTATCGGCCACTTCCTTCAGAACGCCCTCTTGGTGAATGCTCGCCGTTTCGGTGCCGCTGCTGATCAGCGAAAAGACTGGGCGAATCAGCACATGGTGCGCGATCGCAACCGGGTCCGGCACTTCCTCCACGATGATGTCTTTTATGCCCTTACGGATCACCTGTTGCATCGCCTTTACTCCCCGGCGGACGCGCCAGCCGCTCGACCGGCGTTCTCTCTCACGTATTGGGATGCTGGCTTTCGCAAGATAGCTGTCGCCGCGGACGCGAATAGCTCCCGCGCCACAGGAACCTTATCGAGCAGAGGCAAGCCCTTCGCGACGTATACCTTAAAGAAATCGATGTCCATCTCTGAGCCGCGAATGATCCGCTCAAATTTGGCGATCGACATGCGTTTCAGCCCTCCCTGCACTTCCTCGTATCTTCGTGCGCTGTCGCCGCGGAACAGTGAATGAACCTTCATTACTGTGGCTTCCCGGAAACAGAATATTCACCCAAGGCAACCGGCTGTATCCGTCAAAGTGGCTGCCGCGAGGGCCATACCAAGGCTCGGCGAAGCTGATAACAATCAATCCGCCCGGCTTAACGGCGTCTTTCATCAGTTCGACCATAGCGGCCGGATCGGAGAAGTGCTCCATGCTGGAGCACGATAGAACCATATCGAACGATGCCGCAGTCGGAAGGCGCCAACTGCTGGACGAATCTGACGCGATCCGAGCAGCCATACTCTTCCGCGAGCTGCCGCGCTCTTTCGTGCCATTGAATATCGATCCCAACTACCTCTGTTGCGCCACCAGCGATAGCCATCGCGATCGCCTGATGTCCCCACCCGCAGCCAAAATCGAGCACGCGTCCGGAAACAAGATGCCGGAAATTCGGTACGGTCTTGTCGAGGAAGTCCAGTGCGTTTGCCACATTGGCGCGGACCGTTCCTCCGGGATAATCCGGCGCTTTCGGATCCCGGCAGCATGCGAGCAATAGCCGTTCTCCTAGAGACATCCGGAGCCCTCGTAATTACCCTCTAATGAATAGCCGAGATTGTTTTCATGATATCCAAAGCTTCCCCTGAAGTTCTGCGCTCGCACGAATCGCGGCTCGAAGGCTAGCGAATTCAATGTTATGCTTGGCCCGAGGACGACCTCATGCTCAAGTCTGCCCCTTCTGCGTCGATGAAATTAAGTAGGCGATGAAGATTTATTACGAAGCTCCGGCGGATGTCAAGAGATATATCGACATCCACCGGAACATCGCTCTCGAAGATAAGGCGCAGCACTTCGAAAACTATCTGCGGCCTATTCGAAATTTCAAGGAAATCACGCCCGAAACCGAGATCCTCGAAATTGGCACCGGCACTGGCTGGTTCCCGCTGCTCTGCAAGTTGCGCGGATTACGCTGCAAAGGTCTCGAAATCAGCCCGCAGTTGATTGAGATGGCCAGCGAAACCGGGCGCCGCTATGGCGTAGAGCCGGATATCGAATTGGGAAATCTCGAAGATTATAGCCTCCCGGATGATTTCTATGATGTCGTCATTGCGTCTTCCGTCTTTGAGCACGTCGAGGATTGGCGTACCGGCATAAACAAGGTGTATAGGACGCTCAAGCCCGGCGGAGTCCTCTACTTTGAGTCCACCAACAAATTCAGCTTCACCTCCGGGCGAGTACACGGGAGTGCCGCTATACGGCTGGTTGCCAAACACCTGGCGTTATGCGTTACGCAAGAGGGTGCATGGCGAAGACATCATGAAGCTGGGTATCGATTTTCATCAGTTCACCCATCGTTGCCTGCGCAAACACTTCCGGAGCGCAGGATTCAGCCGCGTACTTGATCGCGTGGATGTGGCGGACGAGAGCTATGTGAGCACCGGGTTTCCGCCGTAATGTGGTGCGCCTGGCGAAACGCTTCCCGCCCGCTCGCGCGTTGGCGCTCACCTTCGCCGAAGCGACACGGTTCATCTGCATCAAATAGGCGAAAGCTCTTAAGTAGCTATAGGTACGGTGCTCGGCTTCTGCTGCGCCGGAACGCTGGTTCGTAGGTCCTTCACCACCACTCTCGCCGGATTCCCCAGAGCTACTGAAAACGCGGGAATATCCGTGATCACCACGCTATTGGCGCCAATGATCGCGCTTTCCCCGATCGTCACGCCCTTCATGATGTAACAGCCCTGCCCGATCCAGGCGCGCCGGCAGATCCGTACAGCTTTTATTTCCTCGGGACTGGGAGGCAATTTCGCCAGTCGCAATTCCGGATCGCGTGGGTGCGCGTCGCTATCCAGAATTCGAACCCCCGATGCGATGTTCACATCCTCTTCGATGATCACTTCTCTGTTCACTGTGATCACCACGTTATGCCCAATGTCCGCCCGATCTTCAATGATTAGCCTTGGCTTGTCCAGCACGCGGCCACTCGTTACAGCCAAGATGCCCAAAAAGGTTTACATCGTTGCCGATGTAAATCTGGGGATGTCCGGTAACATCGGGCAGCAGCCAAAGATGCAGATTGCGGCCCACGCTGGTGCAGCGGCTACGAAACGCGGGCTCTCGATAGAAGTAATTGAGTGCCCATCGAAACGCGTAGAGAACGCCGAAATGCAATTGATAAAGCCCGCGATAAAACGGCCGCAGAAAAGACGGAACTGGCAGGTTCGACCGCAGCATGCCTTTTGCGATGCGGCGAACTCCCCGCGTAGAACGGCCCGTCGCCGCGCCGCATCCTTAGCATGAATGTATCGATAGGTCCCATGCGGAAACAAACTACGATGCCTCTTGTTAGCTGCTCTTCCTACCGCGACTTCTGCTGATTGCCTTCAGCCTATTAGAATGACGAAATAGCATCAAACGATGAGCTGCGCCCCTCTGTTCAGTCATCTTTCATGATAGGCGGAGCATCCTCCGCGTCCTTCCATCGCGGTATCCGGGTACCTCGCTCGTACCAATTGGGCATCTCTCGGCCCCTTCGCCCTTTTTCTGCTCCTTATCGGTGGCCTCTTTCCGTTCTTTCGATATTTGCTGACGGCGGATTCAATCTCCTACATCTCTATCGGCGCAGCACTATGCTCACGGCTATTGGTCGGAAGCTACAAATACGAATTGGCACCCGCGCATGAGCTGGCTCATCGTACCGTCACGCTGCATCGGACTGCCCGACGTGTCCCCGCCCAATGTCATCGCCGGCCAACTGTACATTCCCGTTGTGGATATGGAGCCAAAATCCTCCGCATCACCGGACAGGAATAGGACTCCTTAGGCCGCAACTGACAAAGTGCTCTTACGATAAAAAGCATACGTTGCGCCCACTGTGAATACGTCCAACACAATGCTGGTGATTGATAGGGCCGTGGGTGGCCAGATCAGGTAAATCAACGGAAGCAAAACGATAAAGTTCAAAGCTGCTGCTTGAAGAACCACCCGGGACCACTCCTTTTCATAGCCGAACGCCAGCATGTAAAACGTGGAATAGGCGTGCTGCAGCGCTAATAGAAATGGACTGAAGGCCATGATGCGCATGAGGGCGATTGCCGGAATGTATTTCGGTCCGCAGACGATTCGTATGATCGGGGAAGCGCCCGCAAACAACATCACAGAAGCCAAAAAAAATGGGGCCGCGAGGATCAGCGCATACTTGCGCAGAAAAGCAATCGCATTCTCGCGTGAGCTAAAGGCCATCTGGCTGATGTGCGGGTACAGCGCCGTTACGACCGGCGATACTAGCATTCGTACGGAGACGACTAAACGGTAAGGGGCCACATAGTACGCAACGTCCTTTGGCCCAGAACGAAGTCCCAGAATAAAAATGTTAGTCGAAGAGGAAAGCGTTAGCGCAGCCATCGATAAGAACACCGGCCAACCTTCCCGCAAGGCCATATATGCTTCCTGCACGCTCGGCAGGACAAACCGCGCCGATGTTAAGAATGGAACTGAACAAAGTCCCACTAAGCCTGCCACCAGCATGGAGCCCGCCTGTACACCAGCCGCCCATAGATAATCGCTATCCCGATGCACCAACGCAAAAATCATGGATACGGAGATCAGCTTCGCCAGGAGATCGCGCCACACCACGTGCTCCATCTTCTGCAGTCCCTGGAAAAGCCACAGTGGAAAGAACAGGTCGCCAATTACCGCTAGATAGCTGATACAAAATAGAGGTAAATTCGGCCGCAGCTTCGGTGTAGCAATCACGACCGCAAGCATCATAACGAACCCCAGCAATGTTAAGAACGCTTTTGCGACCATGACGGAGCTGAAAATTCGCGAAACCTTCGCGGGATCGTCGCTATAAATCGCGATCCGGCGCGTCGCCGTCAGGTTGAAGCCATATTCCACCAGGGTGATGAAGTACCAATTGAACGAAGTCGCGAACATGATCAGCCCGAAGTGCTCTACCGTCAGCACTCGCGACAGATACGGCAGAATCAATAGCGGCGCTACATAGCCGCTGATCTGCACAAGGAACAGTGCCCCGGTGTTTCTTACCAGCCGGTGACGCAGCAGGTCGCGCGCTCGAGCAATCCCGTTCATTGCCCGCGCGCAGCTTTGCTAGGCCGCAGTATGCGCCGTCCTTTCCTCTACATATTTCAGAATGCTCGGAAAAGACGTCAGATCGGCCACATCTTCGAAATCCATCTGGATTTCAAGTTCCTCTTCAATCACGTTTATCAGCGTGATCGCCGCAACCGAGTCCCAAGTCTCTACGGTATCTTGCGAAGCTGTTCGAATCCTTTCGGCCGGCAAATCCGGAAATACGGCCTGGAAAGCTCGAACCAAGCGCTCCTCTGCGTTATGCATTTCGCTCCCTTACTTCGTGGTAAAGCTTCGGACACTCAGCCTCGAATAGCTCGCCTTTCAGCCGGATTCCCGACTGCGGCGGTTGGCCCACCATGCTCGACAAAAAATCCTTCATTGCTCCATTCTTCGCCGTCGGCTTGAAATCGAATTCCATCTCTTCTGCGTCAAACCGTTGAAATAGTTGCTTCAGGCACTGATGCTCAATGCGACGCGAGAACGCGCGGCAGCTCATTACCCACGTTTCGACGTGAATACACTCCCGCTCCTTTCTCCCTCGCACTACAGCAATCTTCCCGAGTGGCCCGAACCTGTCTTGATATGCCACCGCTACTGCGAAACTGTTTTGTTGCCGCAGCACCTCGTACCATTCGCTTTCCGTATACCGGATGCCGTTTAGATTGAACTGGTTCGTCTTGTTCACCAGTTCCACTACTCTTCTATCGGATGCAGGCGGATTGAACTCCAGGGTGATAACCGCCTCTGCGGCTGACAGGAACTGCTCGGCTGATCCGGGCGTTCCGTTGCTTCGCGCAAAGTCGCGGTTTTGCTGGATACTATGCACGCGATAAGCGTCCTCCTCTGAAAGACGCGGCTTTCCGAATAGATCGCGCAATCGACGAAGCAATGCCAAACCTGCTGCCGGATCGGACTTCGGGAATAGAATGCACTCAATACCCGGGTGCGCCTGTCGGACTTCTTCCAACTCCATCCGGCTGTCATCGACGAAGACAACGCTATCCGCGCCAATGTTCCATGCCGCAAGAATGCGCGTTACAGAGACCGACTTTGCCTCCCAATGCACCTCGGTGGGGAAAATCTTCTCGCGTGCGATCGCGAGATCCGATCGCGAAAGCGCCTTCTCCACAACCTCCGGCGAATTCTTGCTCGCAATTGCAATCAAAACCCCGTGGTCCGCCAGCGCATGCAGCATCTGCTGGTACAACCCGTGCAATTGGCTGTGGCCCTCCAGGTCCCAGGACACCTTCTCATGGCCAATCTCTCCCACCAGCCCAAGCCAAAGCGTATCGTCCAGATCCGTGATCAACCCCTTCTTGGGTTGAGGCGATTCGATCAATGCCGCCAGCGCCGCCCCTAGCGCATCCGCATGCCGGATCGTATACGGAAAACCCGTGTGCAGGTCTGCGCGGAAATCATAGCGCGTCTCTGGCGGGGAAAGCGTGTCCAACCGTTGCCTGTTCACAAGCATGGCGCTCGCGTGTCCCGCGATCCGCCGTGCGAACCCGGCGACTGCTTCCTCAAGTATGGCTTCCGTCTCGCTCGCCTGCCAGCCCGTCGTATGAAAGGCGGGAGGAAGCGGCAATGTCGGAACTGAGACCGCCAACCTCGAAGCCACTGGAAACGCGACAATCGCAGCCTCCAGGCGTTCCAGCTTGGCTTTGACCGATTCAACGACGTCTGCCTCAACTCGCCGTCCCCATCCGCCTAGTTGCCGATAACCCAACCTCGGATCTAGATCGCCCCATTCGAGCACCAACGCGCAGGCCTTCGCGCCGGTGTCGCGAAATTGCTCTACTGTACCAGCAACATCGTCGAAGAGCCCGGTAAGCACGCGAACGTTGCGGTCGGGCATCGCCTTTTGCAGATGTGCCGCGAAGTAAGTCTGGAGATGCAGTGGCGTAAACCCGCAGGCCAGCAAGACGGGGAAATTCAAGCCACCCGCGGGCACGCCTTGGATGGTCGACAATGCTTCGGAAAGCTTCACGTTTCGACTATGTCCGGAATTAACAGGAACTCCCTCATTCTATCGGCGAAGTCGCCCTTACGAAAATAATCGGACAATTGGAAAGAAGCTGAATCTTGCTTTTTGGCACCCGAGTTAACGCTCACCGCCCAAGCCTGCACCACGCAAGATCTCTGTCCTACCCGCAGGTACCGGATTCTGCAATCGTTCAACGATTCGACAGGCCATCTGCTCGACAGGCATCGCATTCCGCCGGCCCATTGGCGTGTTGGTCATCTCCGTGAGAAGCTTCTCCGGCCTCACGATCAGTGCGCTGGTGCGCGGATACTGCAGCGGACCAGTATTCGCAAAGCCTTCAATCGCGGCTTTCGCCGCTACGTAATGCGGCCATTCTCGAACCGGCTGTTCGACCGCCATCGATGAAATCACAACTGCGCACCCATCGCTTTGGTTCAACAGTTCAAGAAACGCGCACAGCGGACCGACTACCAAGGCGGTCGACCTGCTGAGATAGGCTTCGATGCGCGAGAGTGCTGCTAACTCTAAACGAAGCGCCGGGATTGGTGGAAACGCATTGCACACCAGAAAATCCAAACGCCCATATGTCTGAACCACGCGATCTCGCAATTGAGCCAGCCACGTATCGTCTGCTGCGTTGCCCGTCTCGACAGTAATCCGGTCAGCGGCCTCCGCTGGACACATCGCGCTGAAGTCGGTGCCTTGCGATCTCGACACGGCAATCACATCCGCGCCTTGCATAGCCAGAGCGGCCGCCATCGCCGCGCCCAATCCCCGACTCGCCCCAATCACGACCGCCGCCTTCCCAGCCAACGTTCGCGAGATCGGAAGCGTCCACCGTTCCCCGGCAACACCAAATGGATCAAGCTCCGACCGTACAAAGGAAAGCAAATGGCCCGACGCAACACAGTGCGCTTCGGAATTCAAGGAAACCGCCATCCGCACTTGCCCGATGCCCGCAGCAACCCTCGACACTGTGGCTTCGTACGCCAGCGGACTCCGCGACGGATTACCTTCGAACCTCAGCGCGAACTTAAAAAATAGGGCGTTCCGGCCCGGCAGTTCCATTCCAACCAGATAGCTTCCCCAGAGCAGCGTCTCGACAATGAATGGATCCGCTCGAATGTTCCACCGTTCACGCAATAACGTCAGCGTTGACGAATCCGCCCGATAATGGCCCGAAACTGTCATGCCTACCGTAATATCGGAATCTTTCCGTTCGGCCGGTTCAGTGCGTTCGAACAACGCCGCCGCCATGTTCGAAGCTGATTCGTGTCCTACCGCCGGTGCGGAAGAGATCGAAACGGTCATAATCGGCACCGTCCCATCGAACAGCCGCACGAGATTGATTCCCTGCTTTTCTGAAACCTGGACGCGGTAATCCACGTGCAAGAACAAGGGGCGATGAAAATCGGCCGTGAGTTCGGTAACGCGGTCTCCGTTTTCGAAATTCGCCCGGCCCAAGCACGCCAGCGCACCCAGCGCGCCGAAAACTACCTGCTGGCCGTACGCGGTTCGCGAGGCATACGGGGCCGACATGTGTAGCGGATTCCGGTCTCCCGAAGCTTCGCTAAAGAGCGCGAGGTCCTGCTCGGAAAATCGGATCGGCCCATCATTCTCGGCGTCAGCCGGCTCCGTCGGCAAGGCCATGTGAAACTAACCGCCTACCAGGTCCATCACCGGCAGTCCCGACTCCTGAAGCTGACGGCTCATTCCCTGCGTCTGCTTCTGCGCTACGACAACATAATCAGCCCACTGCAGTAAGCTCTGCAAGTCGGAATCCATTAGTCGCCCAATATGCGGAATCGTTTGTAGAATGAAATTCCGGTTGGTTCCATAGATTGCATCCAATTGGATGTGCGGATCGAACACGCGCACGTCGCGGCCTTTGCCGATCAGTTGTTCGAGCATCGACACTACCGGACTTTCTCGCAAGTCGTCCGTGTTCTCCTTGAAAGCCAGGCCGATCACGCCAATTCGCTTCGCCGGCAAGTCCAGCACCGCCGATATCGCGCGCGTCAAATGACGATGGTTACTCGGCAGTACGGATTCGAGCAGCGGCAGATCCAGGTCCAGCCTTCCCGCGCGGTACACCAACGCGCGCAAGTCTTTCGGCAGGCACGAGCCGCCGAATGCAAATCCCGGTTTCAGGTACGCCGCTGACGCATTCAGCTTCACGTCTTCGCACACCGTTTTCATCACTTCCTGCGCGTCCACTCCCAGGCTGGCACTGAGCGCTCCCACTTCGTTCGCGAACGCAATCTTCAGAGCGTGAAACGCGTTGCAGGCGTATTTGATCATCTCCGCCGTCCGCAGCGAAACCAGGCAAGCCGGCACGCCGAGCGGCGCATATATCGCGGCGACACGCTCGCGCGCATTGCGATCTCGACTGCCTACCACCACCAGCGAAGGTTCCATGAAATCTTTAACCGCTATGCCTTCGCGCAAAAACTCCGGATTCGACACTACCGCGGCTCCCTCACCGAGCGCCTGGATCACTACCTCTTCGCAAGTACCCGGAAAAACGGTGCTGCGAATCGCGACGATCAACGCTTTGCGCCGCGAGGGTAGGTCCTGTTTGATCTCACCGACAACCCGCCTCAGCTGATCCAGCCCAAGATTGCCGTTCTTCTCCGAAGGCGTGCCGACGCAAATCAGAGCGATATCCGCATTCGCCATTGCCTCCGTAAGCGAAGTCGTGGCGCGCAATCGCCCCGCCGAGACGTTCTGGCGCACCACATCTTCCAATCCAGGTTCGTAAAACGGCGCTCGGCCCTCCAGAACGCTCGCCACCTTGTGCTCGTCCCGGTCCACGCCCGTAACCGTATGCCCCAGGCTGCTCAGACACGCCGCCGTTACGCAACCCACGTATCCCAGCCCCACGACCGCGATCTCCGCGGGAGAAAAGGCGGTCGTCAAATCCGGTACGTCCACATAGAAAGTAAGCTCCTCAATTCTATCGGTCGATCCGCTCGTTCGCTGCAGGAGCGCCGGCCAAAATCCGCTGCGCCTCTTCTACCGTGATGGCGCAGCCTTCGCCCGTTTCAAGCAACATCGCCATACGAAGCGGGAATTCTCCCGTAAGCGTGGCCGTAATCGAAGTTCCGGCATCCACTCGCCCGTAAGCGGGTGAAAACTTTGATATCGACTTGACAGCGGGAGCGGAAAACGATAGCGACACCTTCGAAGCTGCCGGGCCAAGTTGCCAGATTTGCTCGCAAGTGTGTTCGCCGCCCGCGCCATCCAGTTCATCGAACACCAGCAGTCTCCCAGCTTCCAGCAAAATGCGGCGGCGGTGCAGGAACGCATTATATCGGCAGGTTGCGTCCACAAGCCCTCCTTCCGGCCCCGGTTTCCACTCATTCACCACCACTTCCGGTTTCGAAGCCCAACGGAACGGCCCCGCCGGTTGCCCCTGATCCAGTCCGTCAATGCGCACTGTGTTATGCGCCGCCGAGCCGCGGAACCAGTTCCGCTCTTCCCGGTTGGCGTAGGTATACGTGCCGGGGTCGATAAACACGCGCTCGCCCGCCCGTGTGACCACAATACTTAATGTGTCCGAGTGGCTGTGACCGGCCCCGCCATAGCCGAATGGACCCGCATCCATTTGCACGAATAGATCGCCCGCTTTGAGAAACGCCGCGCCGCTATCTCGAAACAGCCCAGCCCCCGCCGCAGCCGACCGCCCTTCGCGCGCGGCCTTCAAGGTCTCTCCGCCAATCCACCACGCCGCTTGCTCCGCCACATCGTCCCTTGTTCCAATCCACTCTTTTCGCTCGAGCAGAATGCCGCAGCTGGACAGCGTGGCCCTCCCGAACGCATCGCGCGCTCCATAAGGATGGAACACGCGCCCGCCATCGTCATCGCCCAGAAACGCGATCCGCCCACCCGGGCCCAGCAGCCAATGCAGATATTCGCCCATGTGCCCCAACACGCCGCGGAGCTTTTCCGGACGCCCCGCCAGCACATAGAAGAACAAGAACAAATCCAGCGCGTACACATGATAGTAGGTCGACTGCTCGAAATGCGAACCGTCCGCCCGCACCTGAAAATGAAGCTGCCGTTCCACAATTTCCGCGCCCCGCTTCCGCCACGCGCGCGTTTCCCGAAACGATCCGAACAAACTGCCCAGCGCGCCGAGCGCGACCGCTTCTCCCAGCAAGTGTGTGTTCGGAGAAAAATAGACTGACAAATTCTCACTCAGGTGACGCCCGTGCCGGTACAGTTCCGTCATAAATCGGCGGCGAAATCCATCCGGCATCTCGCTGCCAGTAAAGTGGTAAACCCACAGCCACGACAGCGCTCGGAACGCCACCTCCAGGGCGCTCGCCCAATTGATGCTGCGCTGAAACGGATTTTGTTCCCACCAGCTGTTCAGTTGCGCAAAAATCTCCTGTGTAAACTCTTTGCGCCCGGTCAATAGAAACGCCTGCGCCAGCAGAACCAAGTGCTGGTGACGATTCAACTCCCAAATAATTTTGTGATCGCCAACCGCCGCGAAGTCCAGGTAAGGAATGCGGCGAAAATACCCTGTTCCCGATTCCATGCCATGCACATAGTCCCGCCGCCAGCGGATCTCCGGACCCGTCTCGATCGTTAGCCCAAAGAGCGGAAAGCGATGCGCAAGTAGCTCGCGCGCCGTACCTTCTACGGTGGCCGCGTAATCGGACCCGCGCAATGCCTCGGCAACGGCATGTCCATCCGGCAGCCCCAATTCGAGTGGCATCTCGCCCGTGAACGTTGGCTGAGACGCAAGCAAGAACAGGTTAACCGTTTCCTGCCGCGCGCGAAACGCGATTTCGCCGATGCTGCGCATCCGGAACTATTGAGCCGCTACGGGAGGAAGCGGCCCCTCCTCGCGCGTCACGATTCGCGTCGTCTTCCACAACCGCTCCGGCGGTACGAACCAAATCGAAATGGCGCACAGCGTCGCCAGCATCATCACCAAAAAGCTTCTAATCGGCGAAGTTATGCGCTTAAGCATGGTGCCCGCCGGAATCCATAAATCCAAAATCGCCGCCACATAAAAGCAGCCCTGAGCGCATCCGCTGACGACCGCCAGCCTTCCTCCCGCCCAGATGCTCGATATCGCGCATGTCACGAGCACGAACGGCAGCACTAACCGCGCGAACTTATACGAGAGAAAGTGGAGTAACAAACGATTTCGCAAACTAAGTAACTGAGGATAACATCCGAGTATCTGGTAATTTCCTGCCAGCGTCCTGACCTTTCTTCCGAATTCGGTGGCCAGATTGGTTGGGTAATCGTACATCTTAGCCCGTGGGTCAACCACCAGGCGATAACCTTTGAAGAATGCATTCAGCGGAAGGTACATGTCGTCGGTCAAGGTATTTATGGGAACCGGTACCGCGAGTTCGCGCCGAACGGCGTAGTAGGATCCGCTCGCGCCGAATATCGAATCGACCGCGCTTAGGTTCACCCGGATCCAGCGCTCATATTTCCAGTAAGCGCCTATATCGGCCTCCTGATTCGAAGATCCGGGCTCGATTTGCAGCTCGGCCGAAACCACTCCAACCCTCGGGTCCGAAAAGTTTTCCATCAGCGCACGCAAGCTGTCGGCCGCTAACCGCTGGCGCACGTCGCTGAAAACGAATATGTCGCCGCGGGCCGCCTCCATCCCTTGATTCAGAGCCGCGGCCTTTCCCATCCGGGCCGAATCGATGAATAGCAACCCGCGCCCGTAGGATTCCGCGATCTCTTTGGTTTTGTCTGTGGATCCGTCGCTTACGACGATTACTTCGAGTAAGTGCTCCGGGTAATCCAGCGCGAAAACAGAGTCAAGCTTGTGTTTGAGAAAAGACGCCCCATTGTAAGTCGCGATAATCATCGACACAGCCGGCGTATACGGCTGTCGCAATATCGGACGAGCCCGCACTCGCGCGAGCCACGCCAAGAACACCGGGTAAATGACGATGACATATACCACATACAGCAGGGTAATCCAAAAAATGATTCGAGCTGTCATCTGCTCTCATCAACGCTCGGCCGAGTTGCGTTGAGCATAAATCGATCGGAACTCGGCAAAGCTTTCCGTTACCAGTCCCGGCTTGCCCCCAACCGCGTAAACTTTCATGCCGTAGGCGCTCGCTGGTGGAAACACCAGATCGGTGATAGTCACCCGGCCTCCATCCACGAACACCTCCACTGAACACCTATCGACAAAAATATCCAGGCGCAATATGTCGCCCGGCAGCAATAACGGGGCTTCCGTCCGCACCGGAAAGTCCTTGCTGAATCCGACCATGCCGGAATGCCTGCGGTCGACGAATACAGTCTGCTTCCTCCGGTCGTAGCCGATCGTGGTCGAGCTCCCATCCTCGGCCAGCAACTTCCATCCGGCCTCTTGTGCCGCCCCCATCGAAATTGTCGAGTTCAGTTCGAACGTGTGACTCTTTCGAGAGCCCGACGTTGCCGGCGCCCGGTTCACTTGCTCCATGGTCTGACCGGCAATATCCGAATGCTGCTCGCGCAATCGCTGAAGCTCGTCAATTGGCTGCTGGAAAAGCCTGATGCCCTGCTCGGTTCTTCGCAGCGACAATCTGCGCGGGATTGTCATTTGACCGCGCCACGGGCTCGTCGGCAGCGATCGGGCGTACTGCCAGTTATCCATCCAACCCATCATCAAAGGTTTCTCATTTGCCGGCAGCCCATTGAACGTCAGGGCGCAATAACAATCCTTACCGTAATCGGTCCAAAGCGTCAGCGACGCCGGATTGTCATTTGTGAACCGCGTGCCATCAAAACGGCCAATAAAGTATTGTTCGCCCGAGCCACCCTGTGGCCCACCCGGATTGAGCCCCACCTTCAGCACCCATCGCGTTTCGCCTGTGCTCCCGTCCACAGGCAGTTGGAAGAGCTCCGGGCACTCCCACTGCCCGCCTGTCGCGCCCGCAGGACCGAATTCGCTCAATATCCGCCACTGCTTCAGATCCCGTGAGCCATACAGCCGCACTTTGTGATCGTTTGGCAACGAGACCGCCATCACCCATTGATTGCTTTCGCCCGACCAAAACACTTTTGGATCGCGAAAATCCGCTAAGTTTGGATTCAAAACTGGATTGCCGCGATACTTCGTCCACGTTCTCCCTCGATCATTGCTGTAGGCAAGATTCTGAGTCTGCAATGCGCGTCGCGACCCGCTCGCAGGCGTGTGCCCGGTGTACACCGCTACAAGGCACGCCTTTCCTGCCGCGCAAAAGCCGCTTGAATTGCTTCGATCGATCACGGTGCTGCCCGTGAAAATCATGATCCCGTTCTCCTCTGGCAACGCAACCGGCAACTGTTCCCAATGCAAAAGATCGCGGCTGATCGCGTGCCCCCAGCTCATATGCCCCCATTCCTCGCCGAATGGATTGAATTGGAAGAACAAGTGATACTCGCCCTCGAAGTAAACGAGACCGTTGGGGTCGTTTGTCCAGTGCTCCTGCGGAGAAAAATGGTATTGCGGTCGATATACCTGCTCATACCTAGGCAAACGAAGCGGTCCAGCGGAAAATAACGCGAAGACGGATGCCAGTAGAAACGGAAGACCAGTAAGACGCACGCGTTCACCTTAGCGCAGGCTAACCTGTAGGTTTCATGTCCGGTCTTTCGTTGCGCGTACTAGTGTTGTCTCTTCTCTGCGGCTGCACGCTCGAAGCTGCCGGCAAGCTACTAGCCATCGTGGACGTTCAAGTATATCCTTCATCCACGGCCAACCCGTTGCCCCACGCAACCATTCTGATCGAATCGGATCGCATCGCCTCCGTCGGAACCAACCTGAGAATTCCTCGCGCCGCCCAGGTAATTCACTGTAATGGGTGCACAGCCATGGCGGGGTTCTGGAACTGCCACATCCACTTCACCGAGCCGAAGTGGAACAATGCCGCGACGCAACCCGCTCCGCAGCTTTCCCGGAATCTCCAATCCATGTTGACGCACTCCGGTTTCACTACTGTGGTGGATACCGCGTCCTCACTCTTAAATACCCTGGCCATTCGAAGCCGCATCGAATCCGGCGAAGTTGCAGGTCCTCAAATCTTCACTGCCGGAACGCCGCTCTACCCTCCAAATGGCGTTCCCTATTACGTTAAGGAAACGTTACCTGCGGCGATTCTGCGCCAGATCAAACCGCCCGAAGATCCAAGACAAGCGGCCGCAATGGAAGCGGCGAACATCCGCGACGGCGCCGATCTTCTGAAGTTATTTACCGGTTCCTGGGTGGCGCGCGGCAAAGTAGCGATTATGCCCGAGCCTATCGCGAAAGCCGCCGCAGACGTGGCGCATGCATATCGTCAGCTGGCGTTCGCCCACCCCTCGAACCTGGCCGGCGTGCGGGTTGCAATCGACAGCGGGGTGGATGTTTTGGCTCATGCACCCGACGATACGCGAGGCGTGGACGATGCGCTGATTCGAAGACTCGTCGATCGCCACATGGCCATGATCCCGACTCTTAAGCTCTTCAGCGGCGAGGACACGATCGCCCACATTCGTGACATCGTTCATCGTTTTCAGTCCTCCGGCGGCCAGTTACTATTCGGCACCGACACCGGCTATTTGACGGACTACGATGTAAGTGGAGAATTCCGGCAACTTACTCAAGCGGGCCTAAGTGCGCGTCAAATTCTGGGCATGTTGACTGAGAATCCCGCCGCCAGATTCCGGCTCGCAAAAGAACGCGGTCAAATTGCCCCCGGCATGAAGGCAGACTTGACCGTCGTCGAAGGCGATCCGGCGAAAGATGTCGCCGCATTCACTCGTGTTCGATATACCATACGAAACGGGCGTATTATTTACACTCACCCTTAGCGCGTTCGGACCGGTTTTTGGAGAATGGAATGTCACTCTATGGAGAATGGAACGTCACTCTATAGCGAAGCGGTCTTGCGTAAGAATCCAGTCGGATACTGGCGGCTGGGAGAACGGAATGGGCCTATCGCCTTCGACGCCTCCAGCCAAGGGCATGACGGAACCTATCATGGCGCCCTATCCTTTCGGCAAAAAGGCGCGCTTCACAACGACCCGGACACCGCGGTCAAATTCACGCCGCCTTCGTACATCGAGATTCCCGATGACTCCGCTTTCAGCCAACCCACTTCCGGCGATGGATTGACGGTTGAAGCGTGGATGCGGCCTGACGCGCTGGTTTTCGCGGGCGCAACGGATGATCCTTACGTCTTCTGGTTGGGCAAAGGCGAGAGCGGCCAGATGGAGTGGGCATTTCGGTTTTATAGCCGCGAATCGAGCCGCCCGAATCGAGTCTCCGCCTACATCTTTAACGCGGCAGGCGGGCTGGGTGCCGGCGCCTATTTCCAGGATCAGCTCACATCTGGACAGTGGATGCACGTGGTTGCCGCTTTTGATCCTGGTGATCAGTCCGACGCCGATGCAGGCGTATCCATTTACAGGAATGCTGAGTTGCGCGGAGGTCCCTCAACGCAACATGGCAGCCTGTACCAGTCTTTTAATATCCAGCCCAGCCATGGCAGTGCGCCATTGCGATTAGGGACGCGCGACAGCGATACCTTCCTGACCGGCGCGCTGGATGAAGTAGCAATTTACCCGCGGGTGCTGAGCGCAGACGAAATTCTGGAAAATTATCAGACCGGCATTGCATGACGCGGCAAAACGTTCTTCGTCTGCTCGAAGGAGGCGATCGCCGCAGCATCGGCCGCGCTGATCAAATCGCCGCGATGGTGTCCCGCCATCCCAAATTGGTTCCTGATCTGATGGAAGGCTTTTGGTCCGACGATCCGCTGGTCCGAATGCGCGCCGCCGATGCAGCCGAGAAGATTACGCGCAGCAATCCTGAGCTTCTCCGGCCGTATAAGAGTGCGCTCTTAGCTTTGATGGCCGAAGCCGACCAGAAAGAGCTGCGCTGGCACCTGGCAGTCATGCTTCCACGCCTCGTGCTGAACAACGAAGAGCGCCGGCTCGCCATATCTTTGCTGCATAGCTGCCTCGAAGATGGCAGTTCCACCGTCAAGACATTCGCCCTGCAGGGACTCGCCGATTTCGCGCGCGACCACCCGGATATCCGCGCAGAAGCGACTGAAACCCTGCGCGAATCCTCTCACGCCGGCACGCCCGCCATGAAAGCTCGCAGCCGCAAGCTGCTGTCTCAGCTGGACGACCTGTAGTGTATTTCTCGCTTTTCCGCATCTTACTTGATCCATGTAATCACCAGCCCCACACTGGCCGAAAAGATTGCCGCCGTCGTGATCCAGGCCAATATGTTTATCGCCCGGCCGTTCACTCGCTTGCCCATGATTCGCGGGTTGTTGGTCATCCGGATAATCAACAACATCAGCGGGGGCGTCGAGAATCCCTGGACCACGCCGGCCCAGACCAGAGCCTTCATGGGATTAATGCCAAAGAAATTTATGCCGATCCCTACCAGCGTAAAGAATGCGATAGCAACATAGAATTTTTTCGCATCTCGGGGCTTTCGATACAGACCGTGTTTCCATCCGAAGCTCTGACACAGGTCATAAGCAGCGCCCGTCGTCATTACTGGAACCGCCAGGAAGCCCACCGCAATCACGCCCATCGCAAACAACACTCCCGCGGCGTTCCCGGCCAGAGGACGAAGCGCCTGCGCCGCTTCTGCCGCGCTGTTGATGTTGGTTTTTCCAGCTTTGAATAAGGTTGCGGCCGTCGAGAGAATGATGAAATACATCACCACGTTCGAGAACAGCATGCCGAAGATGATGTCCCACATCGATTGCTTCAGTTCCGTACGGCTGGCCCCCTTACGGTCCATCAACCGGCGGCGGCCCACGGCAATCTTCTCTTCCACTTCTTCGTTGGATTGCCACGTGTACAGGTAAGCCGAGAGGCTGGTACCGATAATGGCCACCAGCATCGCCAAATACTCTTTGTTGAAGTGAACGGTAGGGATGAACGTGCCCTTCAGAACCGCAATCGTGTCCGGTTTCGCCAGAACCGCCGAGGCGACATAGGCCAACAACGAAAGCGCAAGCACACGGAAGATGTTCCGTATGATCGTGTACGACCCCCAGATCTGCAGAACCAGAACGATCAGCCCGATCGCTACCACAATGCCGCCCACCGGAACTGGCACAAAGATGTTAAGCGAAGCCGCCATTCCTCCGATATCCGCCCCCGCCTCGATGGTGTTTCCGATGAGCACGCCGGCCAGAACCGTATACAAGAACCACCGTGAATAGTGGCTGCGAATAACCGAAAAAAGCCCCTGCCCCGAGACCATACCCAACTTTGAAGACAGGTAAACGACCGCCACCATCATTGGCAATGTCACCGGCGCGGTCCACAGAAATGCCGTCCCGAGTTGTGCGCCCGCGCTGGCGTAGGTGCCGATCGCGGAAGGATCGTCATCTGCCGCCCCGGTGATCAGCCCCAGGCCCAGCGCGCGGACCACGCCGCGGCTGCGCGCGAAGCGTTTCGGTTTCGAACCTGGTGGAGAACTGGCAGCGCTTTCGACTGGTATAGGATCTGAAACACTCATTAAGCAATTAGGACGCGTCCGCCCTATCGCTCTTTCAGGAAAACGCTCCGATCCTGAGTGCCAGTAGTCCTTTAAACCGGTTTGCCCGTATTGTTTCTTGGCGCAGACAAACCGTTCGCCCGCTATGCCGCGACTGCTTCGATCACCGACGCCGGCGATTTCGTGCGGATAATCCGGGTTAATTGCAGGCCGGCTGCGGCAAATAGACCGCCGAACTCCTCCGCGCTCCGCTCGCGGCCGCCGGCGAACGCAAGCATTTCTAAGTCGACGAACTTCGCCAGATGAGGCTCGTTCCCCGGAGCTACCACGGCATCCACCACCAAAACCTTACCGTTCGGCTTACTTTCAAGCGCTTTACGGCAGTTTTTGAGAATTGCGGCGGCCTTCTCGTTCGTCCAATCGTGAAGAATGTGTTTCATGATGTAAGCATCGCCCCCCGCGGGAATGCCGGAGAAAAAATCCCCGTAAACAATCTGGCAGCGCGAGCCCAGTCCCTCGGCTTCGATCCTCGCTCTCGCTCCACTCCCCACCGCCTCCATTTCAAAAAGAATCCCCCTCATTTCCGGATATTTCCGCAGAATGGAACAAAGCATATATCCCTGCCCGCCGCCTACGTCGACCAGCGTCTGAATCGAGGAGAAGTCATACGCTTCGAGGATTGCCGGTACGGTCATTCCACTGAAGCTCGTCATCGCCTTATTGAAAACCTCACCCTCAGCCGCATTCGATGCGAGATATTCGAAAGCGGGCTTGCCAAACACATGTTCAAGCGTGGTCTCACCGGTCCGGATTGAATGCGGCAGCTCAGAGAAGACGCGCAAGTGCAGCGGGTCACTCAACCAGATCGCCATCGCACGAAGCGAACCGGGCGCGTCGGACCGCAGAATCTCTGCCGAAGGCGTCAACCCAAACGTTCGCGATGCCGTCTCAGCGAAAATTCCGACTGAGGCCAGAGCCCGCAGCAGGCGATACAGCGCGTCAGACTGCATCGCGCTCTCTAATGCAAGCTCGTCTACATGCTTCGGCCCGCTCTTCAGCATATCGGCAATGCCCGCGCGTGCTGCAACGTAAAGACAAATCGATGCCATGTAGCCCATCGCCACCCGCATGACTTGCTCGGCAGGATTTGGCTCAGAGCTTTGGTCGAAACCAGGTGAGGACATGAACGGGTCTCCTATCGAATCATTATGCGCGCGACGCCTATCCGGCGCAGTCCCTTGCTATCCTAACCACCACGGCGCGAATTAGCTCAACCAGTCTTCCACTGCTCTCGATCCTGCTGATTGCCCGTGGTTTTTCTTTTCAGGATCCTCCTCAGTCAGCTTTCACCGCCGCATCCCTCGAGGAACTCCTTGCAAACGATAAGTACATCGAATTCGCCCGGCAGCTCCCCAAGGCTACCGGACTCACATTAGAGCAGGAAGAGTATTTCAAGGGAATGCTGGCCTATCGGCAAGGCCGCTTTCAGGATTCCGTAAGGCCGCTGCTCGCCGCCGTCAATACGCGCGATTCAGCGCTCACCGGCAACCAGGTTGAATCGGCGCTTGAAGTCTTGGGAGAGGCCGCCGCCAAGACGTATCGGTATGGATCCTCCGCCCAGATGTACGACGATGTCGATAAAATTTTCGGCCCGAAGATGGGCGATCTGGTGAAGTTCGTTCGTCAGAAACGCCACATCGGAGCACTGCTTCAGCATGTGCCTGCACAGACGGTCCGGATCTCCGAAAGCTTCTCCTTGACCAGGAGTGGCGATGAATATCCCGTGAGCGTCGATGGCAAGAGTTTCTCTGCGCAGCTGGATACAGGCGCAGCCTACTCGCTGCTGTCTGAAAGCGCGGCGAAGAGCTGGGGCGTCTCCATGCTCGAGGGAACCGTGACCCTGTACGGTTACGGCGGGGGCAATTTCTCCGCTCGCCCTGGAGTGATCCCAACCCTCCAAGTGGGCAAGGCGGAGCTGAATAATGTGGTAGTGATGGTGACCGCCGATCAAAATCTCTACTTCGCCGAGATAAAGAAGCAGATGAATGCGTTGCTCGGATATCCCGTCGCGTCGGCATTGGGGAGCTTGACGTTTTCAAAGAACGGCGCGCTCACCGTAAACATGCGTTCGACGAGCGCCGCGCAGGATAACGGCGCCCAGATGTGGGTGGGCAGCTCGTCCTTGCTGGTGAGTGTAGATACAATGCCCGTCATACAGGACGGCAAACTCCCCGGCGCGACAGGCCCGCGCTTGTTTCAGCTCGATACCGGGGGCGACAGCTACTTCACCGACCATTACTTGGCCGAACATCGAAACGTGTTCACCGGAAAGCCCCCCGAATCGGCGAGGCTCGCCGGTCCTGGAGGCATTCATGAAATTCCCGCCTATGTAGCGCATCAATTGCCGCTTTGGATCGGGTCGACGCCTGTCCTCTGCAATGGGCAACATGTGCTGACGCAGCCGCAGGGCGGAGAAGCGGAAAAATACTATGGCGTAATCGGCAGGGACGTCCTGCGGCTCTTCTCCAGCTACACCATCGATTTCCGAAATATGCGGTTCAGCGCTGCACTCTGATCTTTAGCCTGCTGCTATCTTAACCGCGCATTCGCGAGGGCGCGAAAACGATATGCTCGTTGAGGAACACTGGAATGCTTTCCGCGGCAACTAAGCAGAAGCGAACACCCTTAGGCGAGACTCAGCGACAATGCCCGGTCTGCGAATCTACTCATCTCGAATATGAGTTCGTCGTCGAAAAATCCCCGGTGTGCGGCTGCCAGGACTGCGGACTTTTGTTTCTCAATCCCCAGCCCTCGCCCGCTGCAAGCGAAGATCTGGCCAGCCCGCTCGAATCTCACTTACTCACCGGCATCTACCAGGCGAACGCCGCCGAGCGGCTTCAGCAACTTATTACTTACTCGGGAGTGAGTAGCGGGAGCTTGCTGCTGGTCGGAGCCGATGCGCATCTTTCCGCCGAAGCGCGGAAGCGCGGCTTTCAGGTCTACGCATTCACGCCCGGCGAGTTTGAATGCGCTGCCGACAATGAGCTGCCGGAGACTCCCGGTGAGTTGCCAGAACCCATGGACGCATGCATCCTGTCCTGTGCATTGGAAAAGATGAGGAATCCTCTTGCTCGTTTACGAGCCGTGCGTAACGTTTTGAAGCCGGACGGTTCCCTAATGGTGATCTCACCCACTACTGACAGCAAAACCGCGAGATTGCTGCGAACTTCCTGGTGGGAATTTAATCGAACGAACCTTTTCTATTTCTCCGTCGACACGCTCCAAAATCTGCTGATCAAAGCAGGATTCGGCGATCCGATCGTCTCGCCGGATCGAAGCCTCGTCTCGCTGAATTATCTCCGTCAAAGAATCGCCGCGCATCCGCATACGCGCCGGCCCTATAGATGGCTGCCGCAAATGGCATCCTTCAGCCCGGTGCTTCGCAATAAGGCTTTTCGGCTGATGTACGGACGAATGCGGTTTCTGGTTCGACCGAAGGCCATACCGCCCATCCCCGTGCTTTCTGTAATCGTCCCCGTGTACAACGAACGAGCCACGTTCGTGCAACTCATCGAGGAACTGTTGGCAAAGACCATCGAAGGAGTCAGCATCGAAGTTATCGTCGTGGAGAGTAATTCGACCGACGGCAGCAGAGATCTTGCGCTGCGATATAAGGATCATCCGCGGGTACGGCTGATTCTCGAGACGCGCCCCTCCGGTAAAGGCCACGCAGTGCGTGCCGCCCTCAATGTCGCTACCGGCACAATCGTTCTGATTCAAGATGCCGATCTGGAATACGACATCAACGATTACGACGCGTTGATGGCCCCCATTCTGAGCTTTCAAAAAAATTTCGTGCTCGGCTCGCGGCACAACACCGGACACGAAAGTGGCCGCGAAAATACCTGGAAAATCCGCCAGTTCTCCGATTCGCCCGCGCACGCCGCCTATTTCAATCTTGGGCACCTTTTCTTTCTGTCGCTGTTTAATTTCCTCTATTCGCAACGATTGACCGACCCGTTCACCATGTTCAAAGTCTTCCGGCGGGAATGCCTTCACGGACTCGTATTTGAGTGCAACCGTTTCGACTTCGACTTTGAAATTGTGATCAAGCTTTTGCGCAAGGGCTACCGGCCGTTAGAGCTGCCCGTGAACTACCGGTCGCGCTCCACCAAAGAAGGAAAGAAAATTACTCTTGTGGGAGATCCGCTTCGATTGCTGCGCACGCTGTTCAGGTTCAGGAATGGTCCGCTTTACGGCGACATTTCGCAGCGGCAGTGTCGTTTTTAATCGACCCAGGCGAATCGTCTATCGCCCCTGCTATGCTAACCACCACGGCGCAAAATGCCCCCGTTCCCTAGATCCCTTCCACGCATCTGCGTGGCCTTGGGTCTGCCGACAGCATCGCAACTCGGCCGCGCCGCTGAGCGCGAGTACAAAGACGGCAGCACTTTTTTCGAATTCCGGCTCGATCGTCTTTCCGATCCCGCCGCCGGTATCGACGTCATCCGCGCTTTTCGCAAGAAATTCTCCGACGCGCACATTCTTGCCACTTGCCGCCAAAAGCAGAACAAGGGATGCTTCACCGGCGCCATCCAGCAGCAGATTGCCATACTACGAGATGCCGGAAAAGCCGGCGCGGCTGCAATCGATTTTGAAATCGAATCCGCCGAGCACGCCAAGCCTGCGCTCGCTGCATTGCGTGAATCCGCGCCGCTCTTCATTTCCTATCACAATTTTGAAAGCACTCCCGCGCTCGATCCGCTCTTGCGGCGCCTCGAACGCATCCCGGCCGCCGCATACAAAATCGCTACTACCGCTCGTAAGCCGAGCGACGCTCTACGCCTCATCCAATTCACCCGCGACCACCGGCGTACGCCCCTGATTGCTCTCGCTATGTCCGACACCGGAATGGTCACCAGAGTATTGGCGCCGGCGCTTGGCTGCCTTTATACCTACGCCTCGCCGCTTGAAAATGAAGGCACCGCATCCGGCCAGGTCTCCGCCAAGCTGATGCGCTCACTTTACCGGTGCGAAAAACTGACCACTCGCAGCCGCATCTACGGCCTCATAGCGGACCCCATCGCACACTCGAAATCTCCGGTTATTCACAATCGCGCTTTTCAAGCCCGTCGCATCGACTCTGTTTATCTTCCTTTTCTGGTAGGCTCCTCGCATCTGCGCGATTGGATGACCGTTGCCGCCGCGCTGCCCGTCGCCGGTTTCAGCGTCACCATCCCGCATAAGCAGCGCATCCTCCGCTTCCTCGATGTTGTCGACCCGCTTGCCAAACGCATAGGCGCAGTGAATACCGTCTGGCGAAAGGCCGGCAAGTGGCGCGGCGCGAATACCGATACCGAAGGAGTGATCAAGCCGTTGACCCGCCATCTGCATCTGGCGCATGCTTCCGTGTTGATCGCAGGCTACGGGGGCGGCGCGCGTAGTGCGGCAGTCGCCCTCTCCGACGTCGGCGCGAACCTCACCATCACCGGCCGCAACATGAAACGCGCCGAGCTGCTCGCCCGCGCCGTCAAAGCGCAAGTCTGCTCTCTCGCTCAGGTTCAGAAACAGCGCTACGACGCACTCGTGCACGCAACTCCGGTCGGCATGTACCCTAAATCCGGCGAGTGCCTGTTCAACGATGTTATCCCTGGCGACGTCGTGCTCGATATGGTTTACAATCCGCATGAAACCCTTCTGCTGAAGCGCGCCAAACAGCAAGGCTGTATCGTTATTCATGGCGGCGAGATGCTCCTCGAGCAAGCCGCCTGTCAATTCGAAATCTGGACCGGCCAACCGGCGCCCCGCTCCGTCATGCGCCATGCTCTTGAGCAGCACCTCTAGCCTCAGGTCTCTTATAATGTCCGCATGAGTCCCCGCCCCACGCCTCTCATGCGCTTCACCCGCCGCCAGTGGACTGCGCTCTTCGGCGCAATCCCTCTTCTCGGCCAAGTCACCTCGAAGACTCCGCCGCAGGGCGCCCCCGTACCTCCGCAATCTCCCGCCACGCCAGAGCAGAAGCTGCAAAAAGCTTACGCCGACGTCCACCAGGTCAGCGACCGGCTTTCGAAGATTGAAGTGCCCATGAACGTCGAGCCCGCTTTCGCTTTCCGCCCATAGCGGCTTATGCATAAGCCGAAAACCAAACTCGACGAATCCACTTTTCCCTTCGCCACCGTCGCCGAACTTAGCCAAGCTCTACGCAATCGCGAAATCTCATGCGTCGAATTGACAAAGCTCTTCGGCAAGCGTCTCGAAACGCTTGGTCCCCAATACAACGCCCTCGCCCTTTCTCTGGTAAAGCAAGCGCGCAATGCCGCGAAGGACACCGATTACGATCTGAAAAACGAGCGCTTCCGCGGACCTCTGCAAGGCATTCCATACGCCGTCAAAGACCTCATCGCGGTCGCGAAATATCCCACCACTTGGGGCGCAAAACCGTTCGCCGGTCAGGTCTTCGATTACGACGCTCACGTCGTCGAGCGGCTGAACAAAGAGCACGCGATTCTAATCGGCAAGCTGTCGATGATCGAGTTGGCCGGCGGCGGCGGTTACAGTTCCGCATCGGCCTCTCTGCAAGGCCCGGGTCTTAATCCATGGAACCGGCAGTATTGGTCCGGTGGCTCTTCGAGCGGCTCTGGCGCGGCGGTCGCGGCCGGTCTGGTCCCTTATGCGCTCGGCTCGGAAACCTCCGGCTCCATCCTCACGCCCGCCAGCTTCTGTGGCGTCAGCGGGCTCCGTCCCACCTACGGTCTGGTGAGCCGCCATGGCGCAATGCCGCTCTCCTGGACCCTCGACAAAATCGGTGTCCTCGCGCGTTCCGCCGATGATTGCGGCCTCGTTTTGCATGCGATCGCCGGCGGCGACGACCAGGATCCCGCTTCTGCCCACAAAAGCTTTTACTATGCGCCCGAGTATTACCAAAAGTTCAGCGATCTTAAATTCGGCTACGCTGAAATCGACTTTACTGACTGGCCTGATGAGCCGTTGCGTCCCGCTCTAGTCGCGGCGCTTTCCGTAGTCAAATCGCTGGGCGCGCCAATGGTCGAGACGAAACTTCCCGATTTCCCTTACCGCCCCATCATCGGCGCAATCATCGATTCGGAAGCCGCATCCATCTTCGAGCAGCTCATTCGCAGCGGCAAGGTCGACCAGCTTGCCGATCAAAGCCAAATCGATGGTCTGAAGGCCTCCATGAATTACTCCGTCATCGACTATCTCAAGGCCATGCGGATGCGCAGTCAAATTCAAACGGCCTTTCACGATCTGTTTGCAAACATCGATCTCTTGATTGCGCCAACCCGATTCAGCTTGCCCGATCGCGCGGACCAGCCCTTTGACGAGACCCCGCCTAAACGCCCCGATCAAAAAGGCGTCGGCGCCGGCCTGGTCGAGGCGAGCAATCTCTGCGGCCTCCCCGCTCTGACGATTCCTTGCGGCTTCGCCAACGGCCTTCCCATCGGCATCCAAGCCGTCGGTCCGCCATTCTCAGAAAACCGGATCATCGCCTTCGGCCGCGAATTTCAACGCCGAACCGCCTTCCACAAGCAACACCCGCCAACGCTCAACGCCTGATTGCTCCGAAGCTATTCAATTTCGAACTCGGAACCAGGTCTCTTTTGTACACGAGCGTCTTGCTCCCACCTTCATACATCTCTTCCACCGCGGGGCGCAGGCCCAGGATCTTCATCGCCGTTACGCTCTCGCGCAGAGCCCATTTCTCGTGAGCTCGGAAGCGGTCAGCCGGGAAGTACTTCGTAGCAGAGTACAGAGTAAACCGCAGTCATCCCTAGAGCATCCCTCTTTCCATCGCAGCCGCCGCTGCAACCACCAATAACGTCGCGATGAACAGTGGAATTACCCCGGCTTTCCGCCGCGCCGGCGCTACCGCATGGAACGCCAAAAACAGGAAGCTGCCGGAAATCACCGCCAGCACAATCGCCGTCCACCACGTACCGAATTCCGCCGCACCGGTTTGGTTTGCTCTCGGTTCGACCAGCGCGCCCGCCAGAGTTACAGCCTCCACTGCCCCGCTCACCGCGATAGCGCGGCGCATGGACATAACGTTGCGCGTAATCCATCCGAGCGCCAATCCCTCCGGAACTTTGTGCAAGGCGAGCCCAAGCGGCACGACGAGAGCCGCGACGGGCTGGCCCGCTAGAACTCGCACGCTCCATCCATCGAGAAAACTATGTATCGCTGCTGCGGCAAGCAGAGGCCCCGCCAACCCCGAACGCAGCGCATGATCGCCGTGGTTCAGAAATCGATCGAACAACGCCATCACGCCACCCGCTCCGAACGCCAACCCGAACGCCCATGCCCAACCTGTTGTTGCGGCGATCTCGGGCATCAGCCAAAACAGGGTAATCCCCAAAAGCAGGCCCCCGCCCGCAGCGGCCAGGTATGAGGAAAACCTCCGCGGCTGACCCAGGAGCACCCCGGCGATTACGCCGCCGAGCGCCAGCAGAGTCAACAACCACGCTGCGCCCATTTACTCTCCTGCGCCGATTTTCGGATCAAAATGAAAAAACGAACCCATTTCGAGTTCGTTTGGTAATTTAGTGGGCCCTGTAGGATTTGAACCTACGACCAAAGGATTATGAGTCCTCTGCTCTGACCAGCTGAGCTAAGGGCCCGCAACTTAGACGATAGCAGCATTGAACTTAACCCCACAGCCGCCGCTGAACAGCCGCGAACTTCGCTACAATATCGTCCTCCAGCGGATGATGCCCGTCCTGAACGATTCGCTTGCCGTTCACGAAAACATCCCGCACGGCAGTTCGTTCGGCAGAAAAGACGATATTGCTCACCAGCATCTCCTGGGACGCCCCGGCAAGCGATGGATCGCTCAGGTCGAGCGTGAAGTAATCCGTTGGATCGTCGTCCCAAGCGTTCCCAACCGCCGCCGCCAGTAACTGTCCAGGCTCCAGAACCGCTCGCTCCAGCTTCTTCATGCGAAGGTGATATTCGAGCGACCGGGCATCTTCCAGCAGATTGATCTGCACATTACTATCCGATCCCAGGCAGATGTCGACTCCGGCAGCGAGCAACTCGTCCGCCGGAACGGTGCCGTCGCCCAGGTTCCGCTCGGTCGTGGGACACGCGCACACTTTCGCGTTCACTGCTCCCAGAAAACTTATCTCCTGCTGCGTGATGTGGATAGCGTGCACGGCCGTAAACGATGAATCGAGCAGGCCGTTGTCCTGTAGAAGTTCCAGCGGCCGCCGCCCGTGCTCGGCAAGGCACGCATCGATCTCCGCTGGTTGTTCTGCTGCGTGCATATCGATGGACAATCCGTCTGCTTTTGCGAACGCGGCGACTTCTCGCAGGTACTCAAGCGGCAGTGCGCGGATGCTGTGCGGCGCTATTCCGATCGGAGCCAATCCCGAGCTCACGAGCTGCTGCGTATCGGCGATGAACGTTTCGGGCGACAGTGTGATGAATCTCGCTTGCAGCGGATTTGCCGGCATCTGCCAGCCCGCCCGCGCATATGCTGTTCGCAAGAGGACGATTCGTATACCGACCTCTCTTGCGGCCCGAATCACTTGAACAGCAAGCAGGTTCGGATCGTTGTAGCGGGAGCCACCCGGCGCGTTGTGCAGGTAATGAAACTCTCGTACTGTCGTGATTCCAGACAGAAGCATTTCGAGAAAAGCCATCCGCGCGACATCATAGATGTCATCGGGCGTCAGCAAATTCGCGGCGTGATACATTGCCTCGCGCCAGGTCCAAAAGCTATCGCGACTGGCCGACGTGCGGTGTTCTGTGCGGCCTCGAATGGCGCGCTGAAAGGAATGCGAGTGCGCGTTGAGCAGCCCCGGCACTACGGCACGGCCCGAGACTATTTTGATCACTGGTTCCTCGAGTAAAAGGGTTTGCCGTCTACGAACACGGAATCGGCCGATTCGATCCCGGCAAAATACGCGATTTCACGATAATCGCGGCAGTCGTGAATGACGAAGTTGGCGCGCTTTCCGGGTTCAAGCGAGCCGATCGTGTTGCCCCGGTTCAAACTGTATGCCGCGTTGATGGTAGCGGCTGTGATCGCTTCCGCCGGGGTCATCCGCATGTGTGTAGATGCCAGCGAGAGCACGAACGGCATCGACGCCGTGGGTGAAGATCCGGGATTGAAGTCTGTAGCCAAGACAACCGCGAGACCGGCTTCTATCATTTTGCGCGCCGGAGCAAAGCGATTCGAGCCCAAGTTATACACCGACGCCGGAAGCAAAACCGGCTGCACCCCCGCGGAAGCGAGCGCCTGAATTCCCGAATCGTCGATTTGCTCGAGATGATCGGCTGTGGCGGCGCCGAGTTCGGCGGCCATTTCGGCCGCACCCGAGCAAGTGAGTTGATCCGCGTGGACCCGCAGCTTGAATCCAAGCTCGCGAGCGCGCTTCAGTATCTTTCGTGAAGAGGCGATATCAAATACCTTCGGCTCGCAGAACACATCGCAGTACTCGGCCAGTCCAGCGGTCTCCGCGAGCATAGCTATGACCCTTTCTACATAGCCATTTGTGTCGCCGCGATACTCGTCCGGTATTTCATGGGCGCCCAGAAAGGTCGGCACGTAACCGAGCCGCCGGATGACGCGAAGCATCTTCAGCTCATGCTCCAGCGATAGCCCATAACCCGATTTGCCTTCGACCGTGGTCGTCCCCGTCCGCAAGAACCAGCGCGAGTATCGCGCCGCTGTCTCGAACAACTCGTCTTCCGAAGCGGCGCGGGTTTTCCGCACGGTCGAACGGATTCCGCCTGCGGCGTCGGCAATCTGCTCGTATGTCGCGCCGCTCGCGCGCAGCTCGTACTCATCGAGGCGCGTGGACGCAAACACCGGATGAGTATGGGCATCCACAAACCCGGGAAGCACCACGCGCGCGTTTGCGTCGACTATCTTGTAATCGGGTGGAACATCAAGGCGTTCGCCGACAGCTTCGATAATGCCGTCGCGAACCAGCATGCTCCCGTTCGAAATAATCGAGAGTTGTTTCAACTCGTCACGCACGCGTGGCCGTGCTGGACCCGCAAGCGTGACCAGCTGTCCGCAGTTTACGACCGCGACGCGCGGCGATTCGGATGCCATTCAGCGGGCCATCGGAATCTTCAGATTCTTCTGCCGTGCAAAGTCGATTGCCTCTTCATACCCGGCATCGACGTGCCGCATGACTCCAGTTCCCGGATCGGAGGTCAGCACGCGCTCGAGCCGCCGATCCGATTCCGCCGAACCATCCGCCACCACCACCATTCCCGCGTGCTCGGCGTAGCCGATCCCCACGCCGCCGCCGTTGTGAATCGATACCCACGATGCGCCCGCTGCCGTGTTTACGAGGGCGTTCAGCAGAGGCCAATCCGCGATTGCATCCGAACCGTCGCGCATAGCTTCTGTCTCACGATATGGAGAGGCAACCGAACCGGCGTCGAGATGATCGCGGCCAATCACGATCGGAGCTTTTATCTCTCCTGACCGAACCAGCGCGTTCATCGCCAGGCCGAATGCGGCGCGCTCCCCGTAACCGAGCCAGCAGATGCGGGCCGGCAATCCTTGAAATGGAATACGCTCTCCTGCCAATCGAATCCAGCGGACCAGAGCCTCGTTCTTCGAGAACATCTCGAGAATTAAGCGATCGGTCCGGCGAATGTCAGCAGGATCTCCCGACAACGCAACCCACCGGAACGGCCCTCGCCCTTCGCAAAACATGGGACGAATATATTCCGGCACAAAGCCCGGAATGTCGAAGGCGTCGTTCACACCCGCCGCTCTTGCCTGCGCCCTGATGTTGTTGCCGTAATCGAAGGCAATCGAGCCGGCGCGCTGCAATGCGAGCATCCCTTCTACATGCCGCGCCATTGCATCCATAGAACGGCGAACGTATTCGTCCGGCTCCTGTTGGCGCAGCGCGCGAGCCGCTTCCAGACTCAGGCCATTGGGTATGTATCCGTTCAACGGATCGTGCGCGCTGGTTTGATCCGTGACGATATCCGGAACGATTCCCCGCTGCGCCAGATGCGGTATAAGATCTGCGCAGTTCCCCACGAGCGCGATCGAAAGCGCCCGACGCTGGTTCCGCGCTTCATCCAGCATCAGAAGCGCCTCATCGAGCGAGCGCGCCGATCGATCGCAGTAGCCCGTTCGCACCCGCTTTTCGATCCGCGATGGGTCCACTTCAATAGCCAAGAAACATGCTCCGTTCATCGTCGCGGCCAGCGGTTGCGCGCCCCCCATTCCCCCCATCCCGCCCGAGATGATGAGCTTTCCCGCCAAATCGCCGTTGAAGTGCTTCCTACCCGCCGAGGCAAACGTCTCGTATGTGCCCTGGACGATTCCCTGACTCCCGATGTAGATCCATGATCCCGCGGTCATCTGCCCATACATCGTGAGCCCAAGTTTCTCGAGCCAGTGGAACTCGTCCCAGTTCGACCATCGCCCCACGAGGTTTGCATTCGCGATCAAAACGCGCGGCGCTTCCGCATGCGTTCGAAAGATACCGACCGGTTTCCCCGATTGCACCAACAACGTCTCGTCGTTCTCCAGGCTGCGCAATGACCGAACAATCGCGTGAAAGCACTCCCAATTCCGAGCAGCTTGGCCGGTCCCGCCGTAGACGATGAGATGCTCGGGGTTTTCCGCCACGTCGGGATCGAGATTATTCATCAGCATCCGCAGTGCGGCTTCCTGGTGCCAGCCTTTGCAACTCAGCGCTGTTCCACGCGGCGCTCTGATTTCCGTGGTGGTTTCCGTCATGAAGTGAACTCGTCGAAGTCTCCGCGCTGAATGGCGGCTGCGGTCGTTTGAATATCGTGAGACAGCGGGCGATCGGCCGTCAGACGCGGCACGAAGCTGCGAATCAGCTCGTGCGCCTGCTCAATTGTTTTCGACGAGCGCAGCGGCGCGCTATATTCCAGGCCCTCGGCGGCAGCGAGAAGCTCGATCGCAATCACATGCTCCGCGTTGATGCGATCTGCCGAAACTTAAGCGCGGCAGTCATCCCCATAGACACATGATCTTCCTTTCCGCCCGAGGTGGGAACGTTGTCAATGCTCGCCGGGTGCGCTAAGATCTTTCGCCTCATTCAGCAGCGAAACCGCGGAAATATGGGCAATCATGTAGCCCGATGAGATGCCGGGATGTGAACTCAAGAAAGGCGGTAAGCCTTCGTTCAGTCGGGATTCACCAGCCGGTCGATGCGGCGTTCGCTGATGCTCATCAGATCGGTTACGGCAATTGCTGCGTAATCGAAGACCAATGCAAGCGGCGCGCCATGAAAGTTTCCGCCGCTCAACACGTCTCCGGTGTCGGTAAAAACCAGCGGGTTGTCGGTTGCGGAGCCGCTCTCAATCTCGACAACTTCGCGAGCGTGACGAAGACGAGTCGCGGACGGCTCCGTGCACCTGCGGCATGCAGCGCAAACTGTAGGCGTCTTGAACGCGAGGATCGTTCGCAAGATGGGAGTCGCGGATATCGCTGTGCTCAAGCAGCGGCCGGAGATGAGCGGCGGAGGCGAGCTGTCCCGCATGAGGCCGTGCGTCATGAATTTGCGCGTCAAAAGCGATGGGCGTGCCGCGAAGCGCTTCGAGCGTCATGGCTCCGGCGAGATCGGCAAGCGCAGCTAATCTTTGGCCGCGAAACAGCGCGAGCCCGCCTACAGCGGCCATGGCCTGAGTGCCGTTTAACAGAGCCAAACCTTCTTTCGCGGCCAGAGAAACCGGATTCGATACCGGCGACGCCGCAGAGCTTCCGCACCCGCAACCGTTCGCCGCGAAACCAAGCCTCGCCTTCGCCGATCATCGAAAGGGCAAGATGGGCAAGGGCGCGAGATCGCCGCTGGCCCCGACGGAATCCTTTTCCGGGAATTACCGGATGGATTCGCGTTCGAGCATTTCGAGCAGGTTTCGATCAGCTGAATCCTGCATCCACTACGTCCCAGTGCCAGGACGTTAGCGCGCAGCAACATGATGCCTCGCATTTCGGTCTCCGAAAGCGGATGACCTACTCCGCATGCATGGCTGCGAACCAGATTTAATTGCAAGGCTTCCAAATCCGAGGGAGGGATGTGAACGTCCGGAGAGTTTCCCGAACCCGGTGTTAACGCCATACACAACTTTGTCTTCGCGAATGAGCTGCTCGATCACATCGCGAGATCCCTGAATGCGCCTCGCGCGCCGTTTCCGACAGGGTTACGTGCAATGTGCCTGTCGACACCGACGCGATCTGTTCCAGTGAGAGGGCTTGTCCGGAAAGCTGCAACATCGATGCTTCAGCTAAAAGAGGTGCCCCAATTTGTCACGCTTGGTTTTCAGGTATTCAGCGGTGGTTTCGAGCGGCGGGGCGATGATAGGCGCGCGCTCGACAACCTTGATTCCCGCTCTTTCCAAAGCCGCGACTTTCTCCGGATTGTTCGAGAGAAGCCGCACTTCCGGAACATTGAAATATTGCAGGATGGCAGCGGGAAGCGCGTAGTCGCGTAGATCTGCCTTGAAACCCGAGCTGTTCGTTGGCTTCCACTGTATCGAGACCTTGATCTTGCAGCTCATACGCGCGAAGTTTGTTCAGCAACCCTATGCCGCGGCCTTCCTGGTGTTCATAAATCAGCAGGCCGCGTCCTTCGGCGGCAATTTGATCCAGCGCAAGCTCCAGTTGAGAGCGGCAGTCGCAGCGCAGACTGTGAAACACATCGCCCGTCAGGCACTCCGAATGGATGCGAACAAGAGGCGGCCCGAGCTCAGCCGACAAATCGCCCAATTTCAGCACGACCGCTTCTTCGGTCTCCGTCTGGCGCACGCCTGCAAAGCCGAAAATCCGAAAACTCTCCAAACCGGCTCGGGAAATCTGCTTCAGCGATCTTGTTCAGCTTGAAACTGACAAATCGAACCTATTATGCGAGGCTTTAACCTCTTATTATAGAAGCCGTAGCGGCCTCATGCTAGACGAACAGCAAATAGCCGAGCTACTGATTAAGGTTGCGGTTTCCGCTTCTATCGCGAGCATCCTGATGCGTTTCGAGCGCATTCAGAAGATACTGCTACGGGACGAGCGCACAGTTAGCGACCGTCTACAGCTCGCATTTATCTTCTCGTTGTCTTTTCGGCGCAAGCGCGGAAGTACGCATACTGAGCCGTCACCAATATCAGGCCATCGATCTGGCTTTGGAAGGAGCAATTATCGCGGGAATGCTTGGCGGCTATGTAAGCGGGCTGGTGACCGGGTTTTGCGTATCGTTGCCGGACATGTTCACCGGCAAGTTCATGTCCATGCCGCTGTTTGCGGCCGCGGGTATAATTGGCGCAATGATGCACGATCTGGCCCCGCGAAAAGAGGATATCTGGTATTTTTCGCCGTTCGTCGATCTGAATCTGTACCGGTTGTTCCGGCAAATCCTTCGCCTGAATCGAAATGCGATACAGCGCCGCATAGTGGAACGGGCGGCATTCAATGTCGTCTGCAACGCGCTGGTGATTGTGGCCGAGATTCTGCGCTGGGGAGTTCATGGCTTATTCAGCAGCACAGCACATTTTTCCTGTTCGACGGCCAGCCGCTTAATTTTTGGGTATTTCTCGCGTGTGCGGCGACAACTTTTTTTGTGGTCGCGCTGCCTCTTCGCATCTGGAGCAGTTTCCGCGCGGAGAAGCAATTAGCGGCGCAGCGCGTGACCCTGACGGAGGCGCGGTTAGCTGCGCTGACGAATCAAATCAATCCGCATTTTCTGTTCAACACGCTGAATTCCGTTTCGACTCTCATCCGAATCGATCCCGATCGCGCGCGCAGCATGGTTTACAGGCTATCGAAGCATTCTTGCGGCGCTTGCTTCGAAAGACGGAGAGCCTTTCGCCGCTGCGCGAGGAGATCTCATTTATCGACGATTATCTTGCCATTGAGATGATCCGCTTCGGCGACAAGCTGCGTTTCTATAAAGAGATTGACGAAGACACGTTGGACCGTTTGGTGCCGAGCATGATTCTGCAGCCGATCGTCGAGAATTCCATCAGACATGGCCTGGCGAATAAAATGGATGGCGGCATGGTTCGCCTTCGCACCTGGCTGGAGGGTACACGGCTCCACATTTCAATAGAAGACGACGGCGTCGGCATTCAGGAATCGAAGCTGGGCACGGTATTTGAGCAAGGCATAGGAGTCAGCAACGTGAACGAGCGGCTGCGTGTGCTCTTCGGGTCCGGTTATCGCATGGTGATCGACAGTAAGCCGGGGCAGGGCACGCAAACTCTCATTGAGATTCCCGAGTTGGAGACCCACGTGGCGGAAGTGGAGACGAAGGCGCTGGTCTGATTGATGGCCGGTAACAGAGAGAACGGCCGTGGTCAGGAATGCCCGCCCTACAAAGGCGCGAGATCAGGCCGGGTACTTGGCTGCTTGAATACCGGCGAGTACACCCCGCATGTACGAAAAGCTTTTTTGCATGCCCGGCAGAGGATTATCGGCGTTGATCTCGTATTCCAGATTCACGCAGCCGCCGTAATTCATTTTTATCAATTGCAGAAAGATCTGCGGAAAGGGCAGCTTGCCGTCACCTACCGCGACCTGGCTTTCCTTCACATTCGTTTGGGCGAGATCTTTCACGTGCATATCTAAGAGCCGCGGACCAGCTTCCGCAATAGCTCCGACAACATCGACGCCGGTCCGCGCGGTATGGCCGACATCGATACAGCAACCGCAGCGAGGGTCCATGTTCCTGACGATTTTCAAGACACTCTGAGGGGTGGGAAAGTTCTTGTCTTCCGGACCATGATTATGAACGGCAATCTTGATGTTGTATTCCTTGACGAATTTCTCGAGCTTCGGCAGCGTTTCCGGGGTAGGGGCGCAAACGATCAGCGGAAAGCCCGCGCGTTTAGCGTACTCGAATTTCGGGCGGATATCCGCGTCGTCATCTTTCTTGAAATCCACATTGCCGCAGCCGACCAGGATGATGCCTGCATCGTCGAATTCCTTCTTCGCGGCATCGATCTGCTCGGGGGTACTGTCGAGCTTCAAGTGCACATCCTTGATGTTGAGGTATGGCGTCCCCAGCTGCTTAGTCATGTCGATGGCCTGAGCCCGGGAGAACTTCCGGAACGAATATGAGGCGACGCCGAGCTTGAAATCAGCGCCGGCAATGTGATATTGCTGCCCGCGCAAAGCTCCCGGCGACGCCGCGATTAGTCCAACTGCCCCCGGCATGCTTTGCAGCAAAGTTCGCCTCGTAATCATATTGCCTCCAACTCCTCTTCTAACAATTGCTTCTCGTACAGCTCGGCGTAATACCCGCCACGCTGCTGCAAACTCTCGTGGGTACCCACTTCTACGATGCTGCCATGACTGAGGACGACGATGCGGTCCGCGTTCCGGACCGTCGACACGCGATGCGAAATGAGAATAGTTGTGCGGTCGCGCATGACTCCGCTGAGACCGGTCAGTATCTTCTCTTCCGTAACCGTGTCGACACTCGAGAGGGCGTCGTCGAGGATCAGCACGCGGGGATTCCGCAAGACCGCTCTTGCAATTGCAGTACGTTGCTTCTGCCCGCCGGAGAGCGTTAACCCGCGCTCGCCAATCATGGTATCCAGGCCATTCGGAAATGTCTCGATATCGGTAGTCAAGCCTGCAACCTCCGCGGCCCATTCTATCCGGTGCCGCGTCGTCCCTTCGACGCCCCAGGCAATATTTTCCGCCAACGTCGCGCTGAACAAGAACGTTTCCTGCGGCACAAAGCCGATGTGGCGGCGCAATTCCTCCGGGTCGAAGCGGCGAAGGCTGATGCCGCCGAATTCGACTACTCCGCTGGTGGGATCGAAAAGACGGGGAATCAAACTGGCCAGAGTGGTTTTTCCGCAGCCGGTATGTCCAACGATGGCAACTGTCTCACCGGAATGAATGGTCAGATTCACGTCTGCAAGCGCTTGTCGATCGCCCAAGGTCATGGAGACCTCGCGGAACCGAATGTCCTGCGAAAAATCGGCTGGATCGCTGACGTCGCGGGCGGGGCGCGCGATCGCCGGGCGCTCATGCAGAATTTGGTTGATACGATCGAGCGACGCCGTGCCGCGCTGCATCAAGTTCACTACCCAGCCGAACGCAATCATGGGCCAAATGAGCATGCCCATAAAGGTGTTGAACATTACGAAGCTGCCCAAACTGATGCGGCCTTCCATGAGCTGCCGGCCGCCGTACCACAGAACGAGTAAAAATGTCAGGCCGATTAAGCCTTGAAGCAACGGCATAAACGTACCCTGGATGCGCGCAAGGCCGATGTTCTCCCGAATGTATTCCTTGTTGAGATGCTCAAATTGCTCGACCTCCGCCTTTTCCTGGGCGTAGGCTCGCATAACCCTGACTCCGGCAAGGTTCTCTTGAACCTTGCTGCTGATATCGGAAAACATTCTTTGAATATGCTCGAAGCGGGCGTGAATGCGCCTGCCAAAGAGGATGACGGCGATGGAGACAAACGGCGCGGGGATGAGCGCGATGAGCGTGAGCCGCAGATCGGTGTGCACCATTACGGCAACGGAAAGCACCAGCATAACGCTGGTCTCGCTCCAATACATGACACCGGGACCGAGCATCATACGCACGGCGTTCAGATCGTTCGTGCTGCGGGCCATGATGTCGCCGGTGCGGTAGCGGGAATAAAACTCTTGCGATAACTGGACCAGATGAGCGAAGAGGTCGTTGCGCAGGTCATATTCAATGTCGCGCGAGATGCCGATGATGATTACGCGCATCCAGTATTGAAAGAGACCTTTTACCAGCGATAGCCCGATCAGAAGCGCCGCGAGCTGCAGGAGGATGCGCATCTGAAAACCGCGCGTGAGCGAATCGACGCCGTACTTGATGACGATCGGGAGCGTAGCCGCCAGGGCATCTTTCAGCAGGAGCGCGCCAATACCTAAAGACAACCCGCCTCGATAACGGCGGACATAGGGCCAAAGCGTGGAGAGGGATTTCAGCATCAGATTCCCACCCAGGTGGCGACAGTCTTCGAAGCCTCGAAGAAGAATGTCTTAAGCCCATTGCGCGATTTCCACCAGCCGTTCGGCGTGAAGAAGCGATCCGGCGCCGCAACGACAACCACCTGGAGCCACGGGTTTTGGCTTCTCATCAGGCGTGCCGAGCGCCGCGTGTGATAGTTGCTTGTCACGAGTAGAATTTTATGAATATTGCTGGTTTTCAAATACCTGCCTATAAATGCCGTCTCGTCCCGAGTTGAATCGGATGGGATCGGGAGCGGACGAAATAGCGACGCCGGGTACCCTTGGCGTCGCGCGCATTCGATAGTGACATCGCATTCGTAGCCACTGAGATTCTGGGGGCCGCTCACAATTACGTACGGCGTGTATCCCGATTGGGCCAGTTGCGCAGCCTTTATAATTCGCATTCCGAAATCGTCCCCGCCGAGCACGACGGCGGCTTGCGCCTTTTTCGGGCCGTCATCTTCTACTAAAGCATTCCCAGCGGCAGTTAAGAGAGGAGCGCGAAGGAACCACGCGGAGGCGGCGAAAGTTGTCAGTAAGAGAAATAGAGAAACATACCGCCAGCGACGGAATGCCGGAGGGCGTCGTCTAAATACCAGCGCTAATCCTCGTCGGCCGTGTCGGAAGAATCCGCGGCGCGCGAATCGAGCCGCCCCACTGTTTTCAACTTTTGGTACATGCGCTCGATCTCCTCTTCCTCTTCCGGGCTCAACATTCGAACGGGCTGGTCGAGGGCCGGATTTTCGCCGCCCGGGCCGGAGAGGCTGGACCACGTCCAATAATCACGGTACGCGACGCCGTCGAAAGTGGCGAGATGGGAGTTCTTGCGAAGCTGGACCATCAGGCGGGCAATACGCTCCGGCTCACCCGGATAGACGAGGATCTTCTGACGGGAATTGGTGAGCTTCAGCTTGAGTATCAAGGGCGATACAAAACGGCTGCTGTTGATCTCGCGCACCTCGCGCCAGGCAATCGCCCGATCGCCTATATTAAATTGACTTTCGCCAATGCGGATGGGGGGGCGGGCTGCTAGCCAGAAGAGGGCGGCTGCCGTGCTGGCGCAGAGAAAACCCGGGATAAAAGCGAGCGGCGCGCGAAAGCCGCAGAAGACGCACGCAAAGGAGCCAGCCAAGGCGGCCCAGCCGATGTGGGAATACAATCGCGAGGGCTGATAAATCTCGACGCTCGGCTCCATGTATTCAGGCTACTCCCGACCCTTATTCCCGTCAATGACGGTTTCGATTAATGGCGATTTTGAGGGTTCTTCCTTTCCCAAGGGGGAATCGCGATTTTGGAAACAGCTCTATCTTGGCGGCTTGACAGTCAGCGTCATCTGAATTCCTAAGCGCAGATAGTCCATGCCGCTGATAGCGGTGAAGAAGGCGCACAAGGCTATAGCGATAATTTCCAACCAGAGGAACAGCCGATAGGGAAAGGACGCGTGCACGAGGACCATCACGACCGTCGTGATTTGAAAAAAAGTGCTGACTTTACCGAGAGTCGAGGGGAGAAACTTGTGAATGTTTCGGACCACGCGCAGGAGTAGAGCTCCCAACACGATGATCACGTCGCGGCCGATCACCAGAGCGACGAGCCATATGGGAACCAACGCCACGGCTCCCAGGACCAGGAACAGCGCGACAAGCATGATCTTGTCGGCAAGCGGATCGAGGATGACACCGAGTTGGCCGGTGACGCCGAGGCGCCGGGCTGCAAAGCCGTCGAACCAATCGGTTATGCCCGCGAGCACAATGAGGACGAGAGCTTCGCGAAATCGAGACTGGAGCACAAGCCAGACCAATACCGGCGCGGCGACCAGGCGAACGAATGTCAGCAGATGCGGTAAGCGGCGCAACAGTCAGGCGGCGGCTTCGCGTTTGCGGCGCCTGCCTCGATCGAAGGTGACGATTTCGTAGAGCGAGGAATCGGACATCAGTTTGTTCACGAGTGCAACGTGCATGGCATGTCCGGCCCGCTCCGCCACGACCAGCCCTAAGAGCGGCCGTCCGATTAAAGCCAAGTCACCGATCAAATCCAGCGCCTTATGGCGGCAGCACTCATCGGGGAAGCGTAAGCCCGTGGGATTCGCAACGCCTTCTCTGGTGAAACAAACTGCATTGTCCAAAGATGCGCCGCGGATCAATCCCATGTCGCGCAACTGGTCCAACTCGTATTCGAATCCAAACGTTCGCGCTGGGGCGATTTCAGCCGCGTATGCCTCCGGAGTGACTTCGAGTTCCAAGCTCTGTTCGCCCACCATTCGATGATCGTAGAAATTGCGGCAACGGAGTTGAAAACTGTCGCAGGGAAGAATCGCCACGCGTTTTCCATGCGCCTCAACGGTAACTGGCTGGGTAATGCGCATATAGCGGCGCAGGCGGCGGGATTCGTGTCGACCGGCTTTTCGCAAAAGCTGGACGAACGGTAGACCGCTGCCGTCCAGAATCGGCACTTCCAAGTTGTCCAGCTCGACATAGGCGTTGTCGATGCCCATGCTGTAGAGCACGCTTAACAGGTGCTCGGTTGTGGAGATGAAAATGCCGCGCGGGTGCATCAGGCTGGTTGCATAGCTCACGCGCTCGACATACTCCCAACTGGCGGGAATGGGCGTGTTGTCCAGATCGGTGCGGATGAAAACGATACCGGTGGCGGGCGGCGCGGGTGCAATGCGGAGGTGAACCGGCGCGCCGTGGTGAAGGCCGATGCCGGTAACTTCGACGCGCTGGCGAATGGTCGCTTCGTAGTGCATCTATCGAACAGCCCAGCATAACACCACGCGCGGGCAATGGTCTGTAATTTATTGAGGGGATAGGACTTGAGGGTTCCTGGTGTGTCGTTTCTGCAACAAAATAGACGGGCGACAGTAAAGTACGTGGCTGTTTAGCCTCAAGACTACCTGAAACCGCGTAACCTTCCTCAACCCATCAGCGTTACTACTGGGACGCGGTCTCGCTCCTCACGCAAATTCAAGCCGCCCTTCCAAAGATTGGTACCTGAAAAATGAACTCTAAAAGAACCCTTGCTCTAGTGCTGGGCGCGGTTGTCGCCGTGCCTCTTCTCCTTTTGGCAGAGGAGAAGGTCGACCTTTCGGTTGTAAATCGCATAAAGGCCGAGGCCTTTTCCGATTCGAAAGTGATGGACACGATGTTCTACCTGACGGACGTGTACGGTCCGCGCTTAACGAATTCCCCGAACTATAAGGCTGCAGGTGACTGGGCTGTCAAGCGCCTTCAGGAATATGGTCTGGTGAATGTGAAAGAAGAAAAGTGGGGACCGTTCGGTCGCGGGTGGGCAAACAAATACTACGAGGCGCACATGGTTGAGCCACAACCTTCGCCGCTGATCGGAGTTCCTCTGGCGTGGACGCAAGGCACGGACGGCAGCGTCACGGGCGAGCCGATTATTGCCACGATCCGCACGGAAGCGGATATGGATAAATACAAGGGCAAGTTGCGCGGCAAGATCATAATGACGAGCGCGCCGAGAGAAATGCAGTTCCCGACGACTGCGGAAGGCCGGCGTTTCACCGACGCGGAATTGCTTGCGGAATCGGAGGCCCCAGAGCCGGGCCGCGTGGGTCTGTTTGGGAATCCGGCTGCTGCCGCGCGAGCGCGTGCTGCGAATCAGCCTGCGGGGCCGGTTCTATCGCGCGAAGAGCGCATGAAATTGCAAGAAAAGATTGCGCAATTCATGAAAGACGAAGGCGTGCTGCTGGTTCTGTCGGAGAGCAACAACGGCGAGGGCGGCACGATTTTCGCAGCTTCGGGCGGATCCTACGATCCGAAGGTCGCACCGGCGATACCGGCGGTGGGCTTGATGCCGGAACACTACAACCGGATCGCCCGATTGGTGGAGCACGAGATCCCGGTGAAACTGGAGTTCAATATTCAGAACCAGTTCTACGACGACAATCCGGATTCGCTTCAATATCACGGGCGAGATTCCGGGAACAGGTCCGCATAAAGATCAACTCGTGATGCTGGGCGGCCACTTCGATTCATGGCAGGGAGGCACTGGCGCAACCGATAATGGCGCAGGCAGCGGCGTGATGATCGAGGCCGTTCGCATCTTGAAGGCGACCAATTTACCGTTGGATCGCACGGTCCGGATCGCTCTGTGGGGCGGGGAAGAAGAAGGACTGCTCGGGTCGAGGGCTTACGTGAAGGAGCACTTCGCAGATCCGCAAACGATGAAGCTTGCGGCGGAGCACTCGAAGTTGTCGGGGTATTTCAACCTGGATAACGGAACCGGCAAAATTCGGGGCGTCTATCTGCAGGGCAACGACATGATGCGGCCGATTTTCGAAGCTTGGCTGGCGCCCTTCAAAGATTTAGGCGCAACCACTATTACGATTCGGAATACCGGCGGCACGGACCATCTTTCGTTCGACGCGGTTGGATTGCCTGGATTCCAATTTATTCAGGATCCGATGGATTACGAAACGCGCACGCACCACTCCAATATGGACGTATACGATCGGATACAGCCGGGCGATTTGATGCAGGCGGCCGCGATCATCGCGGATTGCGTTTACAATACGGCGAATCGTCCCGACATGCTGCCGCGGAAGCCATTGCCGAAGCCGCAGGCTGCGAGGCGCCCGCAAAGCGCGGATGCAAGACCGGGCCAAAGTAATGGGCCTGTGGCAGCCGCAGCGCGGCCCTAGTCGCGTTCATTACCTTCGAGATTGACGCTCGCGCTTTTCGCTTCTCGAAAAAGCTCGCCCCAGTTGTCAGGAGGGTCTCCATCCCTCAGACGTTTGTTGAAAATTACATATGGATTAGTCTGAGATCCGGCCTTTCGAAGCGTGGATTCGTCATTGACCCACGCGTAGATGATCACTCTATGAGCGCTACTGAAGCGATAGAAAAGTCGAAAGCGTTGCAAAAACTTTGCGCGCCGCCAGTGCCGGTACGCCGGCCCCAATGTGTTCCCGAGTTGAAACTCAGCGGCATTCGGATCACGAGGGATTTCATTTAGCATCAGATCCAAAACTCGTTTTAAGAGCTTCGCCTTGGGATGTTGAACATAGGTATCGGGCTGTTCTCGCTTAAGCTTTTGAACGGCATCGCTCAGCTTTTCAAACTGATCTCCAAATGCCGGATGAGCGTACAAGCACCATCCGTTTCGGTTCGCGAAGGGTCCTCGCGGCATGGCGAATTAGAAGGTTATGTCTTCTGGAAGAATCTCGTCGTCACTGACTCTCACGCCGTTTGTCAGACGGACTGCTCGCGCAAGCGAGGTCTTGGACAAGCGGGTCTTACGGCCAGGATGTTCCTTCAAGTCGCTCTCAATAAATGCAAGAAATGCTGTGATTATCGGGTCCTCGCCTTCAGCGGGTGTCGCCCGATCGTCGACCACCGCGATAAGCGCATGACCGGGTGAAATGATTTGGGCTCGTACTTTCGCCTTCTGCCGGAATTCGGGATGCAAACGGAAGAGGGCCTTATCGAGGCGGATAGCTTCGGACTTACCGGTAGTAGTGATGGATCCTGTGAAAGTGGGCGTATCTCGGCTCCTGATACGTATTATGATACGTACCGGTGGCGGAACGCAAGCTCCGAAGCAGCTCCAACACCAATTCGCGTGTTACATCCCGGTGCTGACACGCTTCCATTTTTTTCCGGCGCGGATTACCAGGACACCGGTGGCGTCGGTAAGCAAGAGATCTTTTTGAACCTTGTGGTTGATCTCGACTGCGCCGGCTCTAATTTTGCGGACTGCGTCGCTGACGCTCTCGGCGAGGCCGATCGCAGCTAATAGCTTGTCAATGCGGATGCCTTTATCGGAGCGCGCGGTGGGAGGCAGGTCGACAGTTTCGGTATCCGTGGGTTCGAGCCCTTGGCGCACTTCGCGGTCGAAGGCGACGCGCGCGGCATCGGCGTCGGCCTTGGAATGAAAATCCGCGACAATGCGATGGCCGAGCGCCATCTTTACTTCCATGGGATCTTGGCGGCCTGAGGAAATATCTTCGCGCAGCCTGGCGATCTCCTCCATTGGCAGATCGGTCAGCAATTCGTAATAGCGGTACATCAGGTCATCGCTGATCTGCATGATTTTTCGGAAGATCACTCTGGGTGGCTCGGTGATGCCGATGTAATTACCCTTCGATTTCGACATTTTCTCGACGCCGTCGAGGCCCTCGAGAAGAGGCGTTGTCGCGACAATCTGCGGCGGCTGACCGTAGTCCTTTTGAATCTCGCGGCCCACCAGCAAGTTAAATTTCTGGTCGGTGCCGCCCATCTCGACGTCACAGTGGAGGGCAACGGAATCGTAGGCCTGGACCAGAGGATAGAGCAACTCATGAATCGAGATCGGCGTGCCGTCTCTAAAACGCTTTGTAAAGTCGTCCCGCTCGAGCACCCGCGCGACGGTGTACTTCGAGCAGAGGTGGACGAGATTTTCGTAGGTGAGGGGTGCAAGCCAGGCACTGTTGAAGCGGACTTCGGTCTTCGCCGGATCCAGAATCTTAAAGACCTGCTGCTTGTAGGTTTCAGCGTTGCGATCGAGCTCTTCCCGCGTCATGGGCGGTCGCGTAACGTTGCGGCCGGTGGGGTCGCCTATCAGACCGGTCATGTCGCCTATCAGGAAAATGACCGTGTGACCGAGGTCTTGAAAGTGCTTCATCTTGCGAAGAAGAACGGTGTGGCCCAGATGCAGATCGGGAGCGGTTGGATCGAACCCCGCCTTCACGCGTAACGGGCGGTCTTCTTTGGCGGCGGCTATGAGACGCTCGCGCAGGTCTTCTTCCCGGATGAGCTCAGCGAGACCTTTCTTCAGGTAAACGAGCTGCTGTTCGACTGGTGGAAATGGCACGATGGTTCTCATTGTAGAAAGCAGCGCCTATAATGAACGGGATGAAAGCGGCGGTTCTTCTCATTGCGGGAGCGGCTATTGTGAGTGCTCAATCTCAATTCGATTCGTTGGTGAATCGCTATTTCGACGATCAGTTCCGGCTGAACCCAACCAGTGCGACGGCCGCGGGCTTCCATCATCCTTACGATGCGCAGTTGGAGGATTATTCCGCGTCCGCCAATCGGGAACGCATCGCGGTCTCGGAGAAATATCTTGCGGAGTTCCAAAGAGTGCCGCCTTCCGATGACAGAGACTGGATCATTTCGCGCATAAGGGCCGATTTGCTCAATATTCGAGAGATTCGGCAGCAGGAAACAAATCCCGACTATTATTCGAGCGGCGTCACATCGTCGATCTTCACGCTGATGAGCCGGAAGTTCGCGCCTCCCGAAGAGCGCTTACGAGACGTAATTGCGCGGGAGCAGAAGATTCCTGGAGTATTCGTCGACGCGAAGCAGGTGCTGAGGAATCCGCCGAAGATTTACACGGAAGTCGCGCTTGAGCAATTGCCCGGGCTTCAAAGTTTCTTCGCGCATGACGTACCGGCAGCCTTCACGGAGGTGAAAGATCAGAAACTGCTGGATCAGTTCAAGAAATCGAACGGCACGGTAATCGACGCGCTGAAGAGGTACGAAACTTGGATACGCACGGATGTGTTGCCGCAGTCGAATGGCGATTTCAGGATTGGAGCGGAGAATTATCGCAAGAAGGTTCTGTATGAGGAGATGGTGGATCTTCCGCTGGACCGGTTGCTGGAAATCGGGTATGCGAATCTGCGGGCGAATCAGAAGCAGCTTCTGGAGCTTTGTAAGAAGATCGATCCCGGGAAAACGCCACAACAAATCGTGGCGGGGTTTCAAAAAGATCATCCCACGCCCGATCGTTTGTTACAGACATTCCGCAACACCTTCGCGGGGCTGATCGATTTCATCAACACACATCACATCATCACCATCCCTTCCACCGTGCAGCCGATCCTCGAAGAGACGCCGCCTTTTGAACGCGCGCTTACGACCGCTTCGATGGACACGCCTGGACCGTACGAGAAGGTGGCGACGGAGGCTTACTTTAACGTGACTCTGCCGGAGAAGAACTGGTCCGCCGAACGAACTGAGGAATTCATGACCGGGTTCAATCGAGGCACTATCGTAAGCACGGCGATACACGAGGCGTATCCGGGACATTACGTGCAGCTGTTGTGGTTTCAAAAAGTGCCATCGAAAGTGCGGAAGCTGATCGGGTGCGGATCGAATATCGAAGGCTGGGCGCACTACACGGAACAAATGATGCTAGACGAGGGATATGGGAATGGCGATTCGGAGCTGCGGGTAGGGCAGTTGCTGGATGCGTTGCTGCGCAATTGCCGTTACATAGTGGGAATCGAAATGCACACCGGCAAGCGAACGTATAAGCAAGGGATCGAATTCTTCATGAAGGACGGCTACTTATCGCGCGATTATGCGGAACGCGAGACGAAGCGAGGCACTTCCGATCCGACCTATCTTGTGTATACGCTGGGCAAGCTCGAGATCATGAAGCTTCGCGACGACTATCGGAAGAAAGCGGGTGCGAAATTTTCGCTTGAACAATTCCACAACGAATTCATGCAGCAAGGCGGAGTGGCAATCAAGTTGATCCGGCACACCATGCTGGGCGATAATTCACCTATTTTGTGACGATCGCGCGATGGGCGGTCCAGCAAGAATCCAACTCGCGATATCGTCGATGACTTGTTCCGCAACGTGCCCCGGTTTGTCGTACTCCTGTAGCGATCCGTTTCCCTCGCCGGCGATGAAAAGATGATTCAGCGTGGGATAGGCGCGAAAGGTCACGTCTTTTCGCCCCGCCAAGGCGGATTGCCAGAGCTTGAAATCGGCCATGCTTACCTGAAAATCGCGTTCGCCTTGCATGATCAGCATCCGGCAGCTCAGTGTCTTTGCTTCCGCAGGCGCATTATAATTTTTCAGGTCCAGAAGATAACTCACGGGCATGTTGAAGATTTTTTCGGTGCTGGTGTCGCCGGGCTGAAGATTCTTTATTTTCGCGATCTGGCGCTTTACTGCTTCCAGTTGCTCGGGTGTGGCCCCGAAGTGTTCATTTTGCTCGAGGATGATGTCTTCGATGGGACGCGCGCTGCCCGCCAGGATGATCAGGCCCGCGAGTTTGCCATCCTGGGGGGCAATGCGAGGCGCAAGATAGCCTCCGAGGCTGTGGCCGAGGACATAAATACGATTCGGATCGATTTCGGGCTGCTGTCGAAGCAGCGCTGCCGCTTTAACTGCATCCTCCACGGTCTCCTGCTGAACAGTAAGATCCTTGACGGCGGCCATCCTGGCAGGATAGACGAAGGTTCGCTTCTCATAGCGAAGGACGGCAATGCCGCGCGACGCGAGGCCTTCGGCTAGATCCCGAAATGGCTTGTTCGCCGAGATCGTTTCATCCCGATCGTGCGGACCGGAACCGTGAACCAGAACTACCGCGGGAAACGGCCCTTTGCCGATCGGTACCGTGAGTGTGCCTGGCAATTTCCACTCGCCGTCTCCGACGGTGACATCGCGCTCGTGGAAAGAATCCGGCTTGCTGTAAGACGGTCGGGTCCATTCAGCGGCGAAAGCGCTGCTCGGCCGCAAGAAAAGGCCGGCTATCTTTCCCGCGTCATCAATGGTGAACAGGAAATCGAAGCTTCCGCCAGGTAGCTTGGCGGGGATCACGACGACATCGTGATTATTGATCTTCTGAATGCGGGCTTCCCCGATTTTCTCTGGCTTGCCTAAGCCCTTCAACTGCGATCCGAGCTGATTTCGAAGCATGTCTTCGCTAACTCGATCGAGCATCTGCTGGTTGAACATGGACCGCAGCTCGAGATACTTTTCATCGAGCAGCAGGTTGAAGGCGTTCTTGCCGATCGCAATTGGGTCAGCGGGTTGTTGCGCCAAAGCGATGGCCAACGTGACGGCGACGAAAACAAATTTGAGCACTGCGAACATGCTGTATAAGACCACTGTACAGAAGAAGCGCCGGGGTGTGTTCGATAACGCTTGGGCCCATATTAGGCGATGGTAACGATCTTTGCGATGCGCGCCAGCGTCGACGGCTTGCGGACGGCACATTCCCTAATTCTGATTACGGTCCATCCTTCGCGGCGAAGCGCTTGGGAAACACGGCGGTCGCGGCGCTTGTTGGCCTCAATCTTATCGCGCCAGAATTTGGTGTTGGTGCGGGGCAGGTACTTGCAGCGGCAACCGTGCCAGAAACAGCCGTCCACGAATACGGCGACTTTCCTCCCCGGCCACGCGAAATCGGGCTTTCCGGCGACCGGCCAGTGTTTACGGTATCCTCGTATACCCGCCGCCCACAGCAGTTTTGCAATGGGTCGTTCGGTCGTCGTATTGTCGCCCGAGCGGACGGCAGCCATGATCTTGGACCGGACTTCCTTCGGCACGTGATCCATGGGGCGCCATTCCAGTTTTAGCGCTTTGCGTAGAGCTTGAGGTCGTCGGCTCCGATGCAATCGGATGGCACGAGCTTGTAGTGTTTCTCCTCGACGAGCTTCACGTCCTCGCCGTCGAGTGCCAGCTCGAACATGGCGATCACGTCGCCCGACATGAACTGCGCCGATATGGGACGGCACGTGAGATCCGCGAATTTCTCTTTGCAACAGGCGAGGTCCTGAGCGGTCTGAACGACGCTCAAGCGGTCGCTGCCGCCCTTCGCCTGCACCGGAAGCGCAAACTGTTCGCCGTGCCTGTTAACGCCGACGTACACCTCGTCGATTTCGATCTGCGAGTCGCCCAACGACTTTACGGTAGTCCGCATGTGGTTCTGTAGCGAGTATGTCGTCAGGCCCAGGAAGATGTCGAGCAGGCGGTTATACCGCACCTTGGCGAGGAGCGCCTGCTCGTCGCTTAAGGCATAGGCGGCGATGATCTCCGGCGTCGCGTCGGGAATCTTTACCGCGATCATGCTCGGGTTCGGAACGATGTTCGCGAGTTTGGCTAGCCTGAAGCGATATTTCGCGCGGCCCACCAGCTCAATGACCCACTCGCGGTCCTTTCCGGCGGTCGCGAGGATATCGTCGGGCAAGACGGTTCGGAACCGAAACGAGTAGATCGTGTCGCCCAGATTTTCGGAAGCGCGATCTTCAGGGACTTGGCGATCTCAACGAATTCGTCGCGCGAAAACTCGAATTGGGTTCTGCCGGGCTTATAGTGATTTTTGAAGATCGTGCCTATGATGGCGGAATAGCGGTTCGGCCTCTTCGGCGAAGAGTCGTCGTTCTTAGGCATTCGCTTCGGCTCCTTAGCCCCTGCGGATACGCTGCGGGATTGTGTCGTGAGGCACGCCGTAATGCGCTGCGGCATCCGACATGTCGAACGAAAGTAGGCTTGGGTTGCCCTGACCGGCGGCGCGCGCCGGTTTATTGGGAATAGGAAACGCATCGCGCACTTTGGAGGCGACGGCCCGGGCAAGCAGCGGCGGCACCGAATTGCCGATTTGACGAAAGCCGTGCCACTTCGTCACGTGAAACCGGAACCAGTCGGGATAGGAGTGCAATCGCGCAGCTTCGCGCACTGTGATGCAACGCGGGGAATACGGGTGTATCGGCCTGGGAGACGTGAATGCGCCTCGATCGCTGGCCGTTCCCGCGCGGATCGTATTGCAGATACCCTTCGGGTCGAGTTTGTGAAAGCGGCTGACCGGCTCGGTATCGCCGGGCTGCGTTTCCAGAAAGCGCTTCTTGGACAGTTCAGTGTGAATCGTGCGCAGGCTGGACGTAAGCAAGCTTGAGTCGAATTCGCGCGGCTGTGAGTAGTCTTGTGGGTCGTCGCAGTCGCCGCGCAACGGTGCGCCGTAGGCGGTCGGCTTCTTGAACTGGGCCTTTACCCAATCCCGGTGCAGCAATTCGTCGTAATCGTCGGCTTCCGGCAGATCCCGCAAGGCGTCCCATACGGTGGGCGTGGGTTCGCGAAACAGGTTGCCGGCTTCAGCGTGGCCGGTCGGGTCGTGAGTCGGTTCGGGATATTCCGGCAGCGGGAAGCCCCTTCGAGCTCCTATGAGGAACAGGCGCTGGCGATTCTGCGGAACGCCATGATGCACTGCGTTCAAAACCCGATAGTCTTCCCTCACCTTGTAGCCGGTTTTGCGGAACTCGGCGATGATCTCTTCGAGGAACTTGCGGTGCTCGCCTATGGTCAACCCCCGGACGTTCTCGAAAACGAAGTACGACGCGTTCAGCTCAGCCACAAGGCGCACGAAGTGATGCACGAGGGAGTTGCGCGGGTCGTCCAGCGCCCGTTTGCCGATCATGCTGAAGCCCTGGCACGGCGCGCCGCCGAATACCACGTCTACGGGGCTATCCCCAATACGGGAGTGGTCGCGGATATATTTGGCGTCGATATCGGCGACGCTGCGGCAGACGGGGGCGCAGTTGGGGAAATTGAATTCGTGGGTAGCGCAGTGGATCGGGTCGTATTCGACGGCTGCCGCCAGATCGAATCCAGCCTGCTCGAAGCCGAGGCTCATCCCGCCCGCTCCCGCGAACAGATCCACTCCGACGGTCTTTTTCCCTTGTCCTTCATCAAACAAAAAGGTTAGCGAATGTTTAACCGGCTCGGGGGAGCGGGTCAACCTTCAATTCTATGGCGAGTCGATCAGACAAAGCAACGTAGTGCGGAACGCGAAGGCCCGCCCCTGCGCCGCAAACTTCATATCGGCAAAAGAGCGTCGCCTATTACCCGCGGCTTCGCTCGCGGCGTTGGACGGCTGCACGCGACCGAAGTAGCCGGGCTACTTTCCGCAACGAGTGCGGTCTCGGCAGCTATGCCGAGGTACACGTATCAGCGCGAACGCATCAGCAAAGCTACTGACGGGAAGATTAGGAATTAGGGTTAAGGTATCCTTCAGCCTGTTGGCATGGTTCTACATCCTATTGATTGGGTAATCGCCGCTTTGTGCCTGTTGATCTGTTTCCTTCCGGCGCTGGCTTTTGGAAAGCGTTCGGGAAAGAGCACTTCGGAGTTTTTTGCATCGGGACGATCGGTCCCCTGGTGGCTGGCGGGAATTTCGATGGTTGCGACTACGTTCTCGAGCGACACGCCGAATCTGGTCGCGAACATCGTTCGAACACAAGGCGTGGCGGGAAATTGGCAATGGTGGGCGTTCACGCTCACGGGAGTTTCGACCGTCTTTTTTTATGCGCGTCTTTGGCGGCGGTCGGGCGTCCTGACCGATTTGGAGTTTTACGAGCTGCGCTACTCCGGCAAATCGGCCATAGCAGTGCGCGGCTTTCGCGCCATTTACCTGGGGCTGCTGTTCAACTGCATGATCATGGCGACGGTGGATCTTGCAGCCTGCAAAATCGCGAACGTGCTGTTCGGAATGAGCCGCTGGGAAACGCTGCTGGCCGTGGGTTTGCTGAACGTCATCTTTGCCGCGCATTCCGGATTGTGGGGCGTTCTGGTGATCGACATGTTCCAGTTCTTCATCAAAATGGCTGCCGTCATTGCGGCGGCTTATTTCGCAATCGAGCTACCGCAGGTCGGCGGGATGAGCGGCCTGGTGAGCAAACTGTCCCACATGCCGGGCCTGGCGGATTGAATTACTTGAACATGCTGCCGGACTTCAGGAGTAACTGGGAGCTTGCCGTTGCGGTTTTTGTCATGCCGTTGGCGATTCAGTGGTGGGCGGTTTGGTATCCGGGCGCGGAGCCGGGCGGGGGCAGCTATGTAGCGCAGACGGATGCTGGCGTCGAAGTCGGAGAAGGACTCGCTGGGCGGCACGCTGTTCTTCAACGTCGCGCATTACATATTGCGGCCGTGGCCGTGGATTCTCGTTGGCTTGGCCTCGCTTATCGTTTATCCGACGCTGGCCGATATTCAGAAAGCGTTCCCGAATGTCAGCCCGTCACTAGTAGGCAACGACATCGCGTTTCCGGCGATGCTGAAGTTTCTTCCGACCGGCTGGATCGGACTGATGGTGGGCGGTCTGATCGCCGCGAACTCCTCGACAATTCTGAGCCATCTGAATTGGGGCGCCTCGTACCTGGTACATGATTTTTATCGGCGATTCATTCACCGCGCTGGGACGGAGAAGCATTATCGTGCAAGCGGGCCGCATCGCAACGGTGCTTTTGTTCGTGCTTTCCTCGTCACTGGTGTTTGTGTTGCAAACGGCGCAACAGAGTTTCTACATCATTCTTCAAATTGGCGCGGGGACGGGCCTGCTGTATCTTCTTCGCTGGTTCTGGTGGCGAGTGACGGCGTGGTGCGAAATCGTGGGGATGGTCAGCTCGTTCGGCATCGCGCTGGTCTTCGCGTTAATGGGAAATCGAGCGCCCGACGTGGATCACCAACTGTTGATAGGCGTAATCTTCACGAGCGTGTGTTGGATCATTACGGCATACGTCGGGCCGCAGACCGAAGCGAAAACCTTGGTCGATTTCTATCACAAGGTGCGCCCATTTGGTCCTGGGTGGCGGCGGGTGCGCATTCTCGCCGGAGTATCCGCGGCAGAAGCGGCGAGCTGGGCGAAGACGGATAACATTCCACTTGCGATGGCGGGATGGTTCAGGCGGCAGCATCTTAATTTGGGCGGCGCTCTTCACGGTCGGCAATTTTCTGTATGGACGGCTCGGCTATGCGTATGGACTGCTAGGTCTGTCGGTGGTGAGCGGCGGGATTCTGATTTCCGTGATCAAGCGCCTTTGGAAATAGACGGATCGGCGTTTACCGCCGCCAAATCTTCGGGGCGGCCGACATCGCGCCAATCGCCTTCGATGGGAGAAATCCGCAATTCCAGACCGTCGTTGAGCATCATGTCGAGCGCAGAGGTCAGCTCATATTCATTGCGCTCGGAGGGTTGGAGGCGATCGAGGTATTCAAAAAACGTGGGCTGGAAGGCGTAAAAGCCGGCGCTATTCCAGCGGGTAGCGGACGAGCCCTTGGCAGGTTTTTCGACAATCTTCGAAATGACTCCGCTCTCTTCATAAACGGCTGCGCCTTGCCAAGGATCGTCGACGGCTTTGACGGCCAGGACCGCGGATGTATCGGGATTCCGGTCGAGAACAGAACCGCAGCGGACGTACTCAGAGGGCTCGCATAGAATGTCGGCGTAGCTCAGGAGAAAGGGTTCATTGCCTGCGAAGTTTTTGGCGAGACGCGCCGCGGAGCCGGAGCCATCGACGGGATCTTGCACGCGGAACTCAATGGGAAGCGGCCAATCGCGGAAATGTCTTTCAACCATTTCGTGGTGAAATCCCACTGCGATGAAGAATTTCTGAATACCGCCTTGCGCGAGGCGTTCGAGGATGTGCTCGAGCAGCGGCCGATTTTGAACGAGCAACATTGGTTTCGGCGTCTCGCGGGTGAGATCGCCCATGCGAGTGCCTTTGCCCGCAGCGAGGATAACGGCGCGCCGAATGGAAGACTTAATCAATTAAGCCTCCGGCCGATGGCTCGGCAAAGAATAGGTGTTCTTGCGGATCGAAATTGCTGTGCTTTGCGTAATAGCGGTTCACAAGCTCGGCGCGAATTTGCTCTCGCTCCGCAGCCTTACAGAGGATGATCACACAGCCACCGAAGCCGCCGCCGGTGAGGCGAGCGCCTGCCGCGCCGGATTCCAAAGCAGCATTGACGAGAGAATCGATTGCCGGTGAGCTGACCTTGAGGCGATCGCGCAGGCTCGTGTGTGAAGCATTCAGTACCCGACCGAATGCGGCGAAATCGGTTCGCCGGAGCGCCTCAACGGCTTGCCGGACGCGAATGGCTTCGCTGGTCACGTGCAGAAATGCCATCCGTTCTGGTTCACCGCGGATTTTAGATATTGAGCTTGCGGCATCGGTTTCGAGTGCCGTGGCATAGGAAGACAAACCCAAATCGTGTAATGCGCAAGTGCCGGCCGCGCGAAGGGCATTGTATTTGGAACGCGCCGCACCCGATTTCTCGGCTGTCGTCAGGCTATGCGCAATCAGGAACGACCAATGTAGAGGTATGGGAATCGGCGAGAGTTCAAGTGGCGCAAAGCTGACCAGGAGAGCGCACCCGGGGCGCCCGGCGAGCACCGCGGCGTGATCCATCCCGCCACCGCGTGTGCCGACAAAGTGCTCAGCGTCGGGCAAGATCTGCATCAGCTGGTCCACATTCGTATGGATGTCGTTGGCCTTAAGCAGCGCGATCGTGAAAGCGGCAAGTAGAGCGGAAGAGGAAGACAATCCTGCCGCGGCCGGAAGATCGGAAGCGATGGTCGCGTCAATGCCGTGCGTCAGGTTCCAGCGGCTGCCGGCTGCCTGTGCAGCAGCTTTGAGGTAATTCGCCCAATCGCCCGGCGGACCGCATTCAAGATGCGGGACCAAGGCAAATTCTCGAGTGCCATAAGTCCCGGAGCTAGCAGCGCGAATTCGATGGTCACCGCGCGGCCGAAACGCGATTGAGATGCGGCGCTGAATGGCCATCGGAAGGACAGGGAGATTGTGATAGTCGATGTGCTCGCCGATGAGATTCACGCGACCCGGAACCGAGACGACGTATGGCGCAATTAACATTTGCTTGACATTTGGCGGGTTGCGAATTCTTGATGATGTGGGACGATGGAAGTAACCCCTATTGAGTAGGTTTCGGTGTTTCGATCTTTCCTTAAAGGTATTCCCCTCCTCGTTTTCCTGTGTGCGCTGACGTGCGTAGTGCTGGTTACCGCGTGCGGTAAGAAAAACGCGTCACAGGCGCCGGCCATGATGATGATGCCGGCGGTACCTGTGCGGGCAGTGTCCGCGGTAGCTTCCGACGTGCCGCTGGATGTGTCCGCAGTCGGAACTGTGGAGGCAATCACCACGGTGGACGTCAAATCGCGCGTAGCGGGCGAAGTGTTGCGCGTGGATTTCCAGGCGGGACAAAATGTCGAAAAGGGACAGCTTCTTTTCGAGATCGACCCCGAACCGTTGCAGCGGCAAATAACGGAGCTGCAGGCGGACATAGCGAAAGATTCGGCCCTGGAGCAGCAGGCGAGGGCGAATGTCGTCAAAGATCAAGCTGTGCAGAAACAGACGCGCGCCGCGGCGGACCGGGCTGTCGAGCTCTCCAAAGAAGGAATCTTTTCGAAAGAGCAGACCGAACAGGTAGTTGCGACGGCGGAATCGAATCAAGCCGCGATGGAGGCCGATCAAGCCGCGGTCGAGAGCGCGGTTGCGGCTCTGAAAGCCGATCGGGCGCGGTTGGCGGAAACGCAACTTCAACTGGGATACACGAAGATCACGGCGCCGATCAGCGGCCGCGCGGGCGCGATCGCGGTAAAAGCAGGCAATCTGATCAAGGACAATGATGCCGCACTGGTCACCTTGCTGCAGATATCGCCCATCTATGTGACTTTCGGAATTCCTGAGCAGCTGCTGCCGGAGGTGCAGAAATTTCATGCAGAGCATCCGCTGACGGTTCGCGCCACGGCAGACGGTGAAAAGACGGTGAGCGGACTCTTTAGTTTTCATCGACAACTCGGTGGATAATACGACCGGCACCATCAAGCTGAAGGCGGAATTTCAGAATACGGAGCGCGCGCTGTGGCCCGGCCAGTTCGTAAACGTGCAGGCGCAACTGAATGTGGAGCACGATCGCGTGGTTGTGCCAAGCCGCACGATCCAGACTGGTCCGCAGGGAAAGTATGTATGGGTGATGAACCCCGGCGATGGCACAGTGGCGATGCGGCCCGTTCAAGTGCTGCGCAACTATCAACCTTCGAAAGCAGTTGAAGAAGCCGTCATAGGAGACGGATTACACGCGGGCGAAATGGTGATATCGGAGGGGCAGATGCGTCTTGCGCCGGGCTTGAAGGTGCGTCTTCTGAAGCCTGAAACTCAGTTGAGCAATGCCGGAGCCGCCGGCCAGTCCTAAACGATGGGAATACACTTCACAGATCTGTTCATTCGGCGCGCCATCACAACGACTCTGCTGATGACGGGCATTCTGATCTTCGGAATCCTGAGCTACAACACGCTTCCGGTCAGCAATCTGCCGACGGTGGAATATCCCACCATTCAGGTCTCGGCTTCGCTTCCTGGCGCGAATCCGGACGTGATGGCTTCGTCTGTAGCGACGCCGCTCGAACAGGAATTTTCCACGATTGCGGGCATCAACAGCATGTCGTCGTCGAGCTCATCGGGATCGACGGCAATCACATTGCAGTTCGATTTGAGCCGGGACATCGATGCCGCGGCGCAGGACGTACAGGCCGCGATTTCCCGCGCGGAAGGCGCGCTGCCGACGAACATGCCGGCTCCGCCTTCGTATGCGAAGGTGAATCCGGCGGAAGGACCGATTCTTTTCATAGCCCTTTCCTCACAGACAATGGCGCCATCGCAAGTTGACGATTACGCCGAGACAACGATGGCGCGGCGCATCTCGATGGTAAGCGGCGTGGCGAAAGTGACGGTGTACGGAGCTCAGAAGTATGCCGTGCGCGTCCAAGCGGATCCGGAAAAGCTGGCGGCGGACCAAATCGACCTCGAGCAGGTGCGGACCGCTTTGGCGAGCGGCAGTTTGAATTTGCCCGCGGGATCGCTCTATGGCCCGGCCAAAACCTACAGCGTTCAATCCAACAGCCAGTTGACCTCGGCGGCTCAGTTCGCGCAGCTCATCGTTACTTATCGGAACGGAAGCCCAGTGCGTCTGAACGAGTTGGGGAATGTACTCGACAGCGTCAGCAATAACAAATCGATATTTTGGATAAACGGCAATCGCAGTATTGTTCTCGCGGTACAAAAGCAGCCCGGGTCGAACACAGTGCAGGTGGCCGATGCGGTGAAAGCACTGATTCCGATCATGCGGCAGTCGATGCCGGCAGGTCTGCAGATCCTGAAATCGTTTGACGCGTCGGAAAATATCCGCCAGTCGATTGCAGAGGTAAAGTTCACGCTGCTGCTGACCATCTGCCTGGTGATTCTGGTTATTTTCTTTTTCTTGCGGAATATTTCGGCGACTGTGATTCCGAGCTTGGCAGTGCCCCTTTCGCTGCTGGGCACCTTTGGGGCAATGAAGCTGCTCGGATTTACAGTGGACATGCTGTCGATGATGGCGATGACCCTGTCGGTAGGGTTCGTAGTCGATGACGCCATCGTCATGCTGGAGAACATTGTGCGGCATATGGAAATGGGAAAGCCGCGCATGCAAGCCGCGATTGAAGGGGCGCGCGAGGTAGGATTCACCATCATCTCCATGACGGTTTCGTTGGTGGCGGTCTTTATACCTGTACTCTTCATGGGCGGGATTATCGGCCGGTTGTTGCGTGAGTTTTCGATCACGATCTCTGTCGCGGTGCTTATTTCGGGCGTCATTTCGCTGACGCTGACCCCGATGCTGTGCAGCCGTTTTCTGCGTCATGAGAGCCACCCAACCGGCGCAATTTATCGCTGGTCCGAACATTTTTTCACGTGGCTGAACAGCACCTATCGCCGCACCTTGGAAGTCGTTCTCCGCCATCGGGGAATTACGCTCGCGACAAGTATTGTGCTGACCGTCGCGACAGTATACCTGTTTGTCATCATGCCGAAAGGCTTCATGCCATCCGTCGACCAGGGCTTTGCCGCAGGCGGTTCCGAGGGGGCGCAGGATGCGTCCTTCGATGAAATGGTACGCCTGCAGGAGCAAGTGAACGGAATTGTGCGAAAGACTCCGTTGATCGATTTCTACGTATCGGGCACGGGCGGTTTCGGCGGGCAGAATCAAGGCTTCCTGTTCCTCATATTCAAGAACGATAAACACCGTCCTAACGCCAACGCGCTGATTGGCATGCTGGAGCAAAAATTTGCATCGATACCGGGATTGATGGTGTTCCTGCAGGAACCTCCTTTGATCCCGATGGGGCAAAACGAAACGCGCAGCGAGTACTCGGTGGCTCTGGAGGACGCCGACGTTTCCGAGCTCTACAAATGGTCGCCCATACTGGAGGCGAAGCTTCACTCGATTCCGCAGCTGCAGGATATCTATAGCGATCTGCGCTTGAGCAGTCCGCGGCTGGACGTGGACATAGATCGCAATCGCGCGCTGGCTGTCGGGATAACGCCGGATGAGATTGCAAATACTCTCTACGACGCTTATGGCAACCGGCGAGTAACCACAATCCAAACGTCATCAGACCAATACGACGTCATTCTGGAGGTGCTGCCCCAGGATCAGCGCAATCCGTCGGCGCTGAAGCGATCTGTACATTCGCTCGGGCGCTGGGAAAATGGTTCCGCTTGCCGCAGTGGCGGATCTGAAGCAGACTGTTGCGCCGCTGAGCGTGAACCATATCGGGCAGCTCCCGGCGGTGAATTTCCAATTCAATCTGAAGCCCGGCGTTTCCTTGAGCCAAGCTACCAGCCTGATCGACGACGCCGCGCGCCACATCGGCTTGCCCGACACTGTGACGTTCAGTTACCAAGGCACGGCCGCGGCATTTCAGAGCTCGCTTCGCGGGCTTGGAATCCTGCTGCTTATCGCGGTGCTGGTCATCTATCTGGTCTTGGGAATTCTGTACGAGAGCTTCATTCATCCGATAACCATTCTTTCGGGACTGCCCGCCGCTGGTTTGGGCGCGTTGCTGACATTGCTTTTGTTCGGCGAGGATCTGAATCTCTACTCCTTCGTGGGATGATTCTGTTGATCGGCATTGTAAAGAAGAACGCGATCATGATGATCGATTTCGCGCTCGAGGCGGAGCGGCAGGAAGGCAAGTCTCCGGAAGAGGCGATTTTCGAAGGCTGTATGCAACGTTTCCGGCCGATCATGATGACCACCATGGCCGCACTGCTGGGCACGCTGCCGATTGCATTTGGCACGGGCGCCGGCGGAGAAGCCCGGCGTCCGCTTGGTATCGCCGTCGTTGGTGGGCTCATCGTTTCGCAATTGCTGACGCTTTACATCACCCCGGTCATTTACCTGTATCTCGACCGCTTCCAGATGCGAGGCGGTAAACGCAAGCCGTCGATGGAAGAGATCGCGGTTTGGCCGGGCGAAGAAGCGCTGGTCAAGCAGTAGCCGGAGAGACGTGGGGCGGCAGTAGAATCCGTTTCCTTCGGGCGCGGCTCAGTCAGGTGGCGCGAGCGAAGGATGCTGATCCACGATTAGAGAATGTTGATAGCGCGTGCGGCGAGAATCGCAATCGTGCCGAGCGAGACGGAGCTTTGAACCATCATCAGCAGCTTGGCCCATCGTGAAAGAATGGGCACGTCGGTGGGAGAGAAGGCTGTGCTGGTGTTGAACGCCAGGAACAAATAATCGACAAAGCCGGGCTTCCACAGAGAACTGGCGAGAGGCGAGTTCGGGCTTAGAGTCATTTGTGGAAAGAGAAACGCCCCGTCGGCGTGCGATGGGCGCAGATCCGCTACGATGCGGACCGCCGGCGTCGAGCCGCCAATACCAGGACGCGAATATGAGAACGTTGCTGGCCCAGAGCGCGACTGCGGATCTCAACAGCTCCGGGGGTGCCTCGCGCTTATCGGGCAGGCCTGCAATCAGATTTGCGAGTGACCAAATGACAGCCGCGGTGATGACGATTAACAGTGTCAGGCCGAAGCCGAAGTTTAATTTCGTTTTCCTGAGGCGATGGAAGGCTATGGTGGGGACGAGCAGAATCGCCACCACCGCGAGAAGAAGCCAGCTCGGACCTGGTGTGAGACGCTCAGGAAGGGACAAATAGAGACCGGCGATCGCCAGCACCCCGAGAACTGCCGGCCAACGCGGCTCGGGCTGCAGAGGGGTGGCTGAAATGTTCGATTCATCTGCCATACGTGACTGACGAGTGTACGACGACTTAGCAATTCTCTGTATGCGATTGAAAATCGTGCAGGTAGGAGAAGCGGTCCTGAGGCAGCGGGCGAAAGCTTTGAGTCCGGCTGAAATAAAGAGCCGCGAGATTCAGCAGTTGATCGAATGGATGCGCGAGACGATGCGCGATGCTCCTGGCGTGGGCTTGGCCGCTCCGCAGGTCGGGCTGGCGTTGCAGCTCGCCGTGATCGAGGACAAGCCGGAATATACAAAGGATGCATCGGCTGAGGCGCTGAAAGAGCGCGAAAGAAAGCCGGTTCCTTTCCACGTGATCATCAATCCAAGGATCACCATTCAGCAAGATTCAGAGGTTGAATTCTTTGAAGGCTGTTTAAGTCTGGCGGGCTTTACGGCGGTTGTACCTAGGGCGCGAAAGGTTACGGTAGAGTGCCTGGATCACAAGGGGACGCCAAAGGTCATCGAGGCTTTCGGGTGGTACGCCAGAATCTTGCAGCATGAGATCGATCACCTGTACGGCACGCTGTATATGGATCGCATGCATTCCCGAACATTCATGAACATGGAACATTTCAATCGCCATTGGAAAGAGAAATCGATGGCGGAGGTACGGGAGCTAGCTGGATTCAAGCGATAGCTGCTGTGGTCTGGTTTCCGTAAGGGCAAAATCCCGCAGCTCGGGATAGCGTTCGAGAAGCGACAGAGGCGCGGGAACAGGCCCGGCCTTCAGAATGGACGAAATTTCTAGAGCATTCACCACAGCTTTCCCAAGGTAGTGATTGTTGGTGACGACGTAAGTATCCTTCGTCTCATGCTCCACCATCTTTATACGATCGAGCCAGGGGTCGAGCTCGTTCACGGAATAGAGATAGTCATAACGTTCACCCACGTGCTTGTTTTCGGTAAACCAGCTCTGATAATTCCGGCCGTGAAGACGCACGTAGCCGATTGACGATGTCGCGACCGCACTGGGCTTGACCGATCTCTTGAAGAGAGGCTGATCGATGTTGCACAATCCGAGATCCAACTGCTGGAGCATATCTAACATTCCGGGCTCACTCCAGCTCGCATGGCGCACTTCGAGCACCAGAGGATAATCGCTGAACTGGGCACGCAGCCTGGTCACATATTCGCGGTTCTCTTGCGTGTTGCGAAACGACCATGGGAACTGAAGCAACAACGCTCCAAGGCGGCCAGCCTCGACCAGCGGCGCCAATCCGTCTTTGAACTCCAGCTCATCGGCAGTTGTAGCGTTGCGGCCGTGCGTGAAGCCGCGCCACAGTTTGGCAGTGAAGCGGAAGTTGCTGTTTTGCTGAACATGCTTTACCCATTCGACGGCTGTTTTCGAAGGGATAGGGCGGTAGAACGAGACGTTGATCTCGATAGTGTCGAAATAGTTCGCCAAGAAGGAAGACTCGTGAAATCCGCGAGGTTTTGGAAGGGGGTAAACAATCCCCCACCAATCCTTGTAGGACCAACCGGCCGGACCGATTCTGGTCACCGTGTTGTTGAGCGCTCGTAGTTGTACGCCACGCGGAACATAGTGGCTTCATCAAAATGCCTGGCGAAAATTTGGAGACCGATGGGGAGCCCTTCAGCCGATTCGCCGCAGGGAACACTCATACAGGGGACGCCCGAGAGATCGCCCGTAAGCGTGTACACGTCCGACAAATACATGGCGAGCGGATCGTCGACCTTCGCACCGATTTTAAACGCCGGAAGGGGCGACACAGGGGCGAGGATCGCGTCTACTTCGTCGAACGCGCTGCTGAGATCTCGCGCAATCAGAGTGCGGACTTGTTGCGCTTTGCGATAGTAGGCCTCGTAATAGCCCGCGCTGAGGACATAAGTGCCCAGCATGATGCGGCGCTTGACCTCTGCGCCGAAACCGCACCCGCGCGTATTGCGATACATTTCGGAAAGCGTTTCGCCACCGGAGCGGCTGGTGTAACGGACGCCGTCGTAACGCGCAAGATTCGAGCTGGCTTCCGCAGTCGCAACGATGTAGTAGCAAGACAGCGCATACTTGGTGTGGGGCAAGCTAATTTCGCACAACTCGCAGCCGAGGCTCTCCAGTTGCTTTATGGCGGTGCCGACGGCATAGCCGGTTTCTGTGGGCAGCCCTTCAAAATACTCTTTTGGCAGGCCGAGTCTCAATCCTTTGACAGGATGGCGCATCAAGGAATCATAATCGTCGACTGGCGCAAACGCTGAGGTAGAATCCAATTCGTCGCGGCCCGCTATGATGTTCAAAACCGCTGCCGCATCTTCCACGTTGCGCGCGAAGGGACCGATGTGATCGAGCGAGCTCGCAAACGCGGCCAAGCCATACCTGGATACGCGGCCGTATGTAGGCGTTACGCCGACCACTCCGCAGAAACTCGCCGGCTGACGAATGGAACCACCGGTATCGGAGCCGAGGGCGACCACCGCCGTTCCTTGCGCGACCGCCGCAGCCGATCCGCCGCTCGAGCCACCCGGTACCCGATCGAGCGCCTTCGGGTTGCGGACTGGTCCGAACGCGGAATTTTCGTTCGAAGAACCCATCGCGAATTCGTCGCAATTGGTTTTGCCGATGAGAACGGCGCCTTCAGCTTCCAATCGGAAAACGGCGGTGGCATCGTAGGGCGGAATGTAGCGCTCGAGAATGCGAGAGCCGCACGTTGTGCGGAGATCCTTAGTGACGATGACGTCCTTGACCGCGAGCGCAACACCGGCCAAGCGGCCGACATAACCGTCTTCAGCAATTTCCCGATCAACCTTCGCAGCCGCCGCCAGGGCGCGTTCGCGCGAGAACGTGAGAAAGGCGTTCGTAGCCGCATTTTGCCGTTCACCGGACGACAGGGCCGCTTCAGCCACCTCCGTAGCAGTGAACGCTTTGCTGAGAAGACCGCTGCGAATCCCGGAAATGGTTAGATTGGCAATCCCTGCCTCGTTGCTCATCGCTCGATAACCCGAGGAACTTTGAAATAACCTGCGCCACTGGCACTGGCATTTTCAAGCGCTTGTCGGTTGTTCAGGGGCGTGTGCGGAATATCTTCCCGGAGCGTTGCGGTTTCATCCGCATCGAACAAGACTTGCGCCATCGGCTCGACATGCGCGGTGTCCAACTCGTTCAACTGTTCGATGTGCGTTAAGATCTCGCCCAAATCGTGGGACATGCGATCGGCTTCTTCGTCTGAGAGCCGCAGATTCGCCAGATCGGCGACATCGCGAACCTCTTTCGCGGTGAGTTTCAAGCAATGGCCTTCTTGCGCGAAAGGCGATACACCTTTCTTAACACCGGATCCTGGATCTGTTCGGAATCGTCATCCGTTTGCCTGGAGGTTGCCATCTGCGGCTCACGACGGGGAACTCCGATGCGGAATTCAAGATCTTGAATGGCTTCGCTGCCGGTTAGCATGCGAAGGCGGCTGAGGATTTGCGCAGTTAAGGCGTGAAGCTGTTTCTGCCAAATGGAATCTTCGACGTCGACCACGAGCGTGGTGCGGACGAGCTTCATCCGTGAAGTGTGGGCCGCGACAGACTTGCCGACCGCCTCTCGCCACACGGCGCGTGCGAGGTCGTCGTCGGTAAAAACTTGTCGGGAGTACTTATTGGTCTTAATGAGCCGGGCAGCGCGTTCCATGAAAATCCGGGTGTGAAGCTGCAGAAAGCAGCTTGCCTATCCTAGCGCACCGAGTTCCGCTTGGATAGCCGCGGCGATGCGGCCAGTCCACCTCTCGACTTGCTCTTCGGAGTTGGCCTCGATCATAACGCGAGCGAGCGGCTCAGTACCGGAAAAGCGAACGACCACGCGGCCGCTGCCGTTGAACTCGCGCTCCGCGGCCCTAATTTCGGCCTGAACGGTCTCGAGCTCCGACAGTGGCCTCTTGTGCTTTACCCGGACATTCACAAGTTTTTGCGGGAACAGCTTCACTTCTTCGGCGAGCGTGTCGAGCGATTCGCGCGAGTCCCGCATAATCTCGAGCAGGCGCAACGCAGTGAGCAATCCGTCGCCGGTTGTGGCGTACTCGGCAAAAATCACGTGGCCGGATTGCTCGCCGCCGAGAGCCGCGCCGCGTCTGAGCATCTCCTCCAAAACGTATTTATCGCCGACCGGCGTTCGCAGCATCTCAATTCCGTAACTTTCAAATGCTTTCTGGAGGCCAAGGTTCGACATCACTGTGGCGACCACAATATTTCCGGGCAGTTTGCCGACGCGCTTGAGCGTGGACCCGGCTAGGAACAGGACTGTATCGCCATCGACAATTTTGCCCGCGGGTGAGACAAACAGCGCACGATCGGCATCGCCATCGAATGCAATCCCCAGGTCGGCGCGGGTTTCCCGAACGCGTTCGCTGACGTTCTCGAGATGGAGCGAACCGGAATTGAGGTTGATATTCCGGCCATCGGGCGACGCGCCGATCCACTCCACCTTTGAGCCGAGCCGTCCAAACAGCCGGGGAGCGATCTCGGTCGCGGAACCGTTTGCGCAATCGATCACAAGACGGAGCGGGAACGTTCCCGTCACGGTATTCGCAAGGTAATTCGTGTAGAGGTTGTCCAGGCTTTGGTCGATGTTCAGCGTGCTTGGTACTGGCTCTTCGCCGCTTTGCAGCCAATCCTCGATGAGGCGCTCGAGGCTGAGCTCGACTTGGTCTGCAAGTTTGTAACCTGAGTGGCTGATTACCTTGAGTCCGTTATCGTGGTACGGATTGTGCGAAGCCGAAATCATGACGCCGGCAACGAAAGGACCTGTTCGCGTCAGATAAGCGACGCCGGGCGTGGTGATTACGCCGGCAAATCTGGCCGAGACTCCCGCGCGGGCGAGTCCTCCGGCTACTTGCGCAGCCAACCAAGCTCCGCTTTCGCGAGTGTCCATGCCGATAAGCACCTCGCCGGGATGTTCAGCGTGCAGACGCGACGCAGCGTTTTGGCGGGCCCACGTTCCGAGCGCGCGTCCCAAGGCATGCGCGGTTCTGGCGTCGATGGGCGGTTCTCCCGCGATGCCGCGAATGCCGTCAGTTCCGAAAAGCTGTCTCGACAAAGTTGCTCCGTGCAGGGATAAGTCGCAATTCCCATGTTATACGCCGATCGAGGATTAGAATCGGTAGTGGAAAAGGATGAACATCTCGGTCAAGAGCGAATATGCGCTCAAGGCTGTTTTCGACCTGGCCTCGCAATATTTGGCTGGCCACCACACCGCGGGGGCGATGGCGCCGGTAAAAATCGCCGACATCGCCCGGCGTCAGAAAATCCCGCAAAAGTTTCTGGAGTTGATTTTGGCTGGGTTGAAGCAAAATGGCTTTGTGGATTCGCGCCGGGGGGCGGAAGGCGGATATCTGCTCGCGCGGGCGCCGGATACGATTACCGTCGGCGAGGTGCTGAGAGCGGTGGAGAACGTGAAGGGGAACTCGCGGGGCGACAATAACAATCCGTTTACCGATATTTGGCAGCGTGTGGATTCCGCCGTCTCCGATGTCCTCGATCGGACCACCTTCGCGCAATTAGCGCGGCGGTGGCAGGAGACACACACTCACTACGTTCCCAACTGGGAGATTTGAAAGGAACCTTTGATCTATCCCGACAACTCATTTGCGATCGGCCGCACGCCGTTTAGTGAAGTTAAATCGTGTGGTGGATGGCGCGGGCGCTACGGTGCTGGCGAAGATCGAGGGCCGCAATCCATCATTTTCGGTCAAGTGCCGCATTGGAGCGGCGATGGTGTGGGATGCGGAAGAGCGGAGCGCGCTGAAACCCGGGCATGGAGATTGTCGAGGCGACCAGCGGCAACACGGGCATTGCCCTGGCGTTCGTGGGAGCAGCGCGCGGATATCCCGTGACGCTGATGATGCCCGACACGATGAGCGTGGAGCGGCGCAAGGTGCTGAAGGTGCTTGGCGCCAATCTGGTGCTTACCGAAGGCGCAAAGGGCATGAAGGAGGCGATGGCCAAGGCGGAAGATCTGCGCAGCTCGGACGCGAGCCGGTACTTTATCCCCCAGCAGTTTCAGAATCCAGCGAACCCACGCATCCATTTTCAAACCACTGGCCCGGAGATCTGGGACGACACGCAAGGGAACGTAGACGTGCTGGTTTCAGGCGTGGGCACTGGCGGAACAATCACCGGTGTGTCGCGTTACATCAAACACGAGAAGAAACACCCGCTGATTTCAATTGCCGTTGAGCCGGTCAACAGCTCCGTCATTACGCAAGCGCTGAATAAAGAAGAACTGAAACCTGGACCTCATAAGATTCAAGGACTGGGCGCAGGGTTCATCCCGGAGACTCTAGATTTGTCGATGGTGGACAGAGTGGAACAAGTCACAAACGAGGAGTCGATCGAGATGGCTCGCCGGCTTGCCATGGAAGAGGGGCTTCTGAGTGGAATCTCTTGCGGAGCTGCCGCAGTTGTGGCAGTTCGCGTCGCAAAAGAGACCGAGATGCGCGGCAAGACCATTGTCGTCGTGTTGCCCGATGCGGGTGAACGCTACCTGAGTTCGGCCTGTTCGAAGGAATGTTCGAATGAGGCACTCTGGCGAGTGTAATTGGCGAGAAGAAAAATAAATACGCCGTAACTTTTGCCGGAGATGTAGCGTTTTACAGATACATCCCCGTAACAAGGCGGGCGCTTCACCCCAAATACCCGAAACCCCCGAGCGCCCGCACCCCTTAATTCCTCAATAAAACGTTCTTCAACCGCGCAGTTCAGAAATCAGGCGCACTTCTGACCTCAGTATACTGCGAAGTTATTAGGCGGTAGTGCGGCTTACCAGTGATCGGTAAACGAGTGGCCGCATCCGGAATTTGCGCAAGTGTCTTGATTGCCTTCGAAATGCTGACAGTTGCACTTGCTGCATTTGCCCCAGCCACAACGCAATGGCTGGATAGCCTCGCGATTTTGATCCGCGTGGTCGAGGACTCCTAGTTCAAAAACAGCGGGAGAGGGATCCCATTTGTCGAAGGTTGTAAGGAACAAACCGCGTATCTCCTTGCCGCGGATTATAGCGCAGCGGCGTCTCCGGGTTGGTAGCGCTAAGGGGATTCGAACCCCTATTTGAGCCTTGAGAGGGCTCCGTCCTAACCCTTAGACGATAGCGCCGCGGGAGCGAAGCAATCTCAGTATAGCTTTGGCTGGCGTTGAAGACAATTTAGAGCGCCGCCGGCATGGGGAGGCCCGATTTGGTGAGCGCTCTTCCGATCAGCGCAACCGCGTCGGCTTCACTGACGGACTTTGCAATCGAGGTCTCAAGGATCAGCATGCTGCGGGCGCGCTCGAGCATTCTCTTCTCGCGAAAGGACAAAGGCTTTGTAAGTTGCATGATCAGCAGCGCCTTGAAGACTTCCGCGATATCCAGCAGACTGCCGCCTTTCATTTTGCCCGAATTTTCTTTGAAGCGATCTTTCCAATCGTGCGCACAGCAAGGGCGGCCCGCTGCAAGGTAGCTGAAAACGCGGTTGATCTCGCTGCATTTGGTGACCTTGCGAAGACCTACATCGCCGACGTGCGAAAAGGGAACCATAATGGTCATGCGCGTAGGGGAAAGGCGGAGCAGATAAAAATGCTCTTGCTGGGCGCCAAAGGAACGGGAACTGATGTTCTCAATGGTGCCGACGCCATGGTTCGGATAAACCACTTTTTCACCGATCTGAAAGGTCATTCGCGGACCTCTTTACCCGAGATATGCATCTCAGTTAGGGGATAACAGCCCAACCGATATTAAACCGACATTAAGCTTTCGTCAAGAAAAAAGTTGGCGGGCACACCTGTGGGGGTGGTGTATAGCTGGAGAGCCTCTAAGTATTTGAGACCGCGATGCAAAGGCGCGCCATCCCACCGGGCCGCAGTGTTTGCGCGGCGGGCGTGGCTCAGCCGTTATTTTCGTGAGTGTTACAGGATATTGGCCGACCAGTTCTCAAGAATGGATTTTACTTTTTGGCAGAATTGGTCTGCGAGAGCGCCGTCGATAAGCCGATGGTCGAATGTGAGCGCCAGATGCGCTTGTGATCGAATGGCGATAGCGTCGCCGTCCACAACCGCCGGCACTTTCTCGACAGCGCCAACGCCAAGGATGGCTACCTGCGGCTGGTTGATCACAGGGGTAGCGAAGATGCTTCCAAAGCTGCCGAAATTGGTGATGGAGAACGTGCCGCCCTGGACTTCCTCTGGTTTCAATTGGCGGGAGCGCGCGCGGGTGGCCAGATCGACCACTGCGCGCTGTAATCCGGCCACGTTCTTCTCATCCGCGTTGCGAATCACCGGTACAATCAAGCCGGCTTCGAGCGCGACGGCAATGCCGAGATTGATGTCACGGTAATACACGATATTCTTACCGTCGATAGAAGCATTCAGGATGGGGAACGCGCGAAGAGCTTCGGCTGCCGCGGCTGCCACAAACGGCAGAAAAGTGAGCGAAAAACCGTTGCGAGCTTGAAACTCAGCCTTCGATTTGTCGCGAAGCTTCGCGATTTTGGTCATGTCTACGCGATGAACCGTGGTGACATGAGCGGAGGTTCGCTTGCTCATGACCATGTGCTCGGCAATCTTCTGCCGCATGTTGCTCATCGGCTCGCTGTGGGTCTTCGCGGATTCAGCCAGCGGCATGGGGGGCGGCGGAGCGGCGGGTTGCGCGGCAGGCGCCTGGGGCTGTGGAGCCGGAGGCGTGGGCGCAGCATAGGTTCGTGCGGCTTGCGATGAGATGTAGGCCTCTACATCCTGCTTAGTAATTCGACCGCCCGCGCCGGTTCCTTTCAGTTGAGAAAGGTTGATGTTGTATTCGCGAGCCATTTTCCGCACAAGCGGTGAAAGCGGGCCTTGATCTTCATCGCCATCAGCCTGCGGAGCGGGAGACGGCGGCGCGGCGGCAGGCGCGGAGGGCTGCTTCACCGCTGCTTTAGCTTGCAGCTGTTCCGCCTGAGGAGGCGGCTCAATGGGATATGGCCCGGCGGACGCGGGCGAAGGTATTGGCGGGGGAGCGGGTGCAGATGTAGTGCGCGCTTCGCGAGAGGCAGCAGACGGGCCTACATCGACACTGGGCGGGGTCGAAACGGGTGCTTTTGGCGATTCCTTCGCTGCGGGAGCAGCCGCGGGAGCACTCGGAGCACCATCTCCAATACGCGCCACCACGGAATTAATGGAGACAGTGGTTCCTTCCTGGACCAGAATCTCGCTCAGCACGCCCGCGATAGGCGAGGGGATCTCGGTGTCCACTTTGTCGGTCGATATTTCAAACAGGGGCTCGTCGCGTTCTACCTTCTCGCCCGGCTTTTTCAGCCAACGGGTCAAGGTTCCTTCCACGATACTTTCGCCCATCTGGGGCATGACTACGTCGATCATTGGGTCTCCTGCAATTCTGGCTGGGCCATGACTTCCTGGTAATCAAATATTTTCGCGAATGAGGCGGCGATGGCATGCTTGACCTCATCGCGGCCGGCGTTGCAACCCAGACTCCTGAGTGAGCAAACCGGCTTGGTTAAACCGCATGGCACGATGTAGCGGAAATAATTCAGATCGGTTTCAACGTTGAGCGCAAAGCCATGTGAAGTGATCCAGCGGCTGATGTGAACTCCGATCGCAGCGATCTTCGCGCCATCCACCCAAACCCCTTCGTATCCGCGCTGCGGAATCCGTTGCGCAACTATCCCGAAGACCGCGAGCGCATCGATGAGGCACTGTTCCACGCTGCTGAAGAAGGCATGCACATCGCGTTTCCATTCTCGCAAATCGATGATCGGGTATCCCACAATCTGACCGGGACCATGATAGGTCACATCGCCGCCGCGATCGCATTCGTAAAACTCGATTCCGGTGCGAGCCAGAATTTGTTCGCTGGCGAGGACATGCTGAGGTTTTCCGTTCCGTCCGACAGTTACCACGTGCGGATGTTCGACAAACAGCAGAGTGTCGACACCTTCGCCTCGCTTGCGCTGTTCCACCAGCCCCTGCTGAACATCAAAAGCCTGGATGTAGCGCATACGTCCAAGGTCCAGCACTTCAAGCGGTCTCATTGTTATCGGCTAAATATTAATCGCCAGCCCATACACGTTATTGAAGGCCTCGCCTATGGCCTCGTAAATCGTGGGATGCGCGTGAATGGTGGACATCATGCTCTCTACCGTTGCTTCGGCTTCCATGGCGGTGACGGCTTCCGCGATCAGCTCGAAAGCTTCAGGTCCGATGATATGAACGCCGAGAATTTCGCCTAACTGCTCCTCCGCGATCACCTTGACGAACCCTTCATGCTTGTCGAGGATGGTAGCCTTGCTGTTCGCGGCAAACGGGAATTTGCCCACTTTCACTTTGAAGCCCTGGGCGCGGGCTTGCGCTTCCGTCAGGCCGACGCTTCCAATCCCCGGGTCGGTGTAAGTGGCGCCGGGGATGCGATTGCGGTTGATAGGGCGAATGGGTTTGCCCGCAATGTTCGCGACCGCCACCATGCCCTCGGCTGTCGCGACGTGCGCTAATTGCGGCGTTCCCGCCACAATGTCTCCAATCGCGTACATGCCCGGCTCGCCGGTGCGCTGCTGCGGATCCACTTTCACGAATCCTCGATCCAGCTGAACCTTGGTGTTCTCGATGCCCAGGTCTTCGGTGTTCGGCTTGCGGCCCACCGCAATCAGGAGCTTGTCAAATTCCATCTCTTCACGATTCCCGTTTGCAAGAGTCGCGCTCAGGCTGACACTGTTCGCGTTCTTCCGGATGTTCGCGGCCTTCGCCGCAGTTTCTGTCCGTATACCTGTTTTCTTGAAATGCTGTTCGAGTTCTTTCGAGATCTCTTCGTCTTCGACCGGCACAAGCCGCGGCAGCATCTCGAGAATGGTGACCTTCGATCCAAAGCGGTTGAAAATGGATGCAAACTCGACGCCCACAGCGCCGGCACCGATGATGCCCACAGTTTTCGGCACAGCAGGCATATCGAGGATTTCAACGTTGGTCAGGATGAGGTCGGGATCGGGCTCGAGACCCGGCAGCATTCTGGCCTCAGAGCCAGTCGCCAGAATGATGTTCTTCGCCTCTACTGTTTGCGTGCCTTTGTCGCCTTTCACTTCGATGCGGCCGCCGCCCAGCAAGCGAGCGTACCCTCTGATGACATCCACCTTGTTCTTGCGCATCAGAAAATCGATGCCCTTAGAATGTTTGGTGACGATCTTGTTCTTGCGGTCGAGCACTTGCGGATAGTTCAGTTGCGGATCTTTGCACTGGAGCCCCTGCGCTTCCGGATTTTTGAAGTAATCCCACACGTCCGCTGTGTGAAGCAGCGCTTTCGTCGGAATACAACCCACCAGCAGGCAAGTTCCTCCCAGCCTGGGCTGCTTCTCGATCAGCGCGGTTTTCAGGCCGTACTGGCCCGCCCGAACCGCCGCGGAATATCCGCCTGGACCGCTGCCGATGACAACGACATCGTAAGCCATTTTCGTCTCAAGTGTAGCAACGCGTTCCGCGCGCCACGCGTATCATTTAAGTAGAGCTTATGCGTTGGATTCTTAGCGCCGCGCTTCTGTGTTTGTGCGCGTTCCTAGGGCCTGCTGCCCAATCACCCGAACAGGCACACGATCGAAAGACCCCTGCGAAAAGGGAGGCGCCGCCGGGCACGCTGCATTCGATTTCGGTAAAAGGCAATCACCTCTACACGTCCGGGCAGATCGTTCAGGAATCGGGTCTGAAAGTTGGGCAGCATGTCACAGCGGCTGCCATTGAGCAAGCACGAAAGAAGCTTCAGGATACGGAGCTTTTCAACGATGTGTCCGACACCTATCGTTTCCAGGGCGACCCGCCTGCCTTCGATCTCACGTTTCAGCTCACCGAGAATGAACAGCTTTTCCCGATGCGTTTCGAACGCCTCGGCGTGGCTCCCGATGCGGTCCGTCAATACCTTCGCGATCACGTCACGCTCTATTCCGACACCATTCCGGGAACCGAAGGTGTGCTGCATCGTTATACGGCGGCGGTGCAGGCATTCGTTGTCCAAACGAACCCTTCTCTGAAAGTAAAGGCCACGGTTTCAAACGACGACCCCAAGCAGTTGACCGTTCTGTTTACCCCCGACGCCCCCGCCCCGACGATCTCGCAAGTGGTGGTGAGCGGCAATCAAGCGATCGATACCGGCACGATATTGAGGGCGGTTAATCGGGTTGCTATCGGCGTGCCTTTGTCCGATACGCGCCTCCAATTGATCCTTGACGGCGCAATCAAACCGTTATACGCAGCCAAGGGGTACGCGGCTGTGTCCTTCACCAAGGTGGAAACGGAACCGTCGAAAACCAACCTGGGGGTTGTGATCAAGGTCCAGATCCAAGACGGACCGGTCTTCAAACTTGGCGCGATTCGGTTTCACGGCGGCGGGATTGATGAGGACGAAATCCGATCGGCCATACCCTTTAAGCCAGGGCAGACGTTTAATGGCGATCAAATTGACAACTTCCGGCTCGATCTTCTTCACCGCATGAGACGCCGTGGACTTCTTGACGCGAGCATCACCGCCGAAACCGAACCAGACGATAGCAAGAGAGCCGTGAATGTGACGTATAACATCATTCCCGGCGCTGTGTACAACTTCAACACGCTCGATATCCAAGGCCTGGATCTGAGGAGCGAGCCGGTGGTGAGCAAACTTTGGGGCGAGAAGCCGGGCAAACCGTTCAACCCCGACTATCCTGATTTCTTTTTAAAGCGCGTGCAACAGGAAGGGCTCTTCGACAATCTCGCGGATACGCATTCCGACTACACTGCCGATGCTTCGACCCACAATGTGACGGTGCATCTGTATTTCAAGGGCGGCAAATCGGCGCAGGATAAAGAGCGCGAGAAGAAAGCCGAAGAAGAGAAGAGGAAAGCAGATGGAACCTGGACTCCGTGGCCGCCCTTATAGCTGTCTCTCGATTTTGCCGATAATCGCGTCGGCGTCATAGACGCATCCGCCCCAGATTCCGCCCCCCGCCTGCTGCAACACTGCCCACAGACGTGTATCTTCCGGCAACGCGGGGTCGGGGCGAAGATCTGTTCTTGAAGACCGCTGAAGCAATCGTCGATGGCCTTCTTCGGCGTCGAATGTTTCTTCTCCTTCGCCGATGAAATTCACGTGGCCTTCGAGCCGGTTGCGATCGATCACGATTTCGACGATATCGCCGTCCTGCAACTTGCCGACTGGTCCGCCCGCCAATGCTTCAGGAGAGATGTGTCCGATGCACGCGCCGGTGGAGACGCCGCTGAAACGAGCATCCGTAAGAACAGCAACGTGCTTGCCAAACGGCAAATGCTTGAGTGCTGCGGTAATTTCGTAAATCTCTTCCATTCCGGCACCCATAGGCCCGCGGCAGATGACTACCATGACGTCGCCTTCATTGATCAGTTGGCGCTTAATGGCGGACATGGCATCGTGCTCGGTAACAAAGACGCGCGCCGGTCCGCGCAGGCGATACACGCCGTCCGGACCCACTACAGAGGGGTCGATCGAGGTGCTCTTGAGAACCGATCCCTCGGGTGCGAGATTGCCTTGCGGAAAACAGACGGTGGAAGTCAGGCCGCGCGCTCGGGCAGCATCAGGCGAAAAGATCACGTCGTCGGCAGCGATGCCGTCGAGATCCGATAACAGCGAGCGAAAGCGCTGCCTGCGCTCCGATTGTTCCCACCAATCGAGCATCGCGGCGATGGTCTCTCCAGAGGCAGTTCGCGCGTGTGTATGCAATAACCCTGCCCGTCGCAGATGGAGCATAACCTCCGGCACGCCACCGGCGAGAAACACCTGTACAGTCGGATGATTTCGCGGGCCATTGGGCAGGGCGTCGACCAGGCGCGGAATGCTGCGGTTCACACGATTCCATTCAGCGACAGTGGGACGGCGCAAACCTGCAGCATGAGCAATGGCGGGAATATGCAACAGCAAGTTAGTCGATCCGCCGAATGCCGCATGCAAAACCATCGCATTCTCGATCGCGTGTTCGGTGACGATATCGCGAGTGCGGATATGCAGCTCGTTCAGGCGCAAGACCGCCCGTGCGGTTCTGCGCGCCATATCGAGCCACACGGGCTGACCGGAGGGCGCGAGCGCGGAATGCGGCAGCGTCAATCCCAGCGCTTCGGCAACCACTTGCGAGGTTGCGGCCGTTCCTAAGAATTGGCAGCCGCCGCCCGGCGAGGCGCAAGCGCGGCATCCGGCGAGCGCTGCCTCTTCGAGCGAAATCTTTTCATGGGCGAAACGGGCGCCGATGGTCTGGACCTTGCCTGCGTCCTCGCCATGCTCCGGCATCAAAGTGACGCCGCCTGGAATCAGAGTGCACGGCAGGTCAGGCGTTCCGGCAAGCGCCATCATCATGGCGGGCAGCCCTTTGTCGCAGGTTGCGATGCCGATCACCGCATCGCGCGTCGGCAGCGATCGAATGAGACGCCGCAGCACGATTGCAGCATCGTTGCGGTAGGGCAGCGAATCGAACATTCCCGTCGTGCCTTGCGTTCTGCCGTCGCAGGGATCTGTGCAAGCGCCGGCAAACGGGATGGCATGCTGCGCTTTCAGCTCCCGAGCAGCCTCAGCGACCAGCAATCCTACTTCCCAATGGCCAGTGTGATAGCCGAGGGCGATGGGCGTGCCGTCCGCAGCACGAACGCCGCCGTGGGTGCTCAAAATCAACACTTGTTTGCCGCCCAGCGCTTGCGGAGCCCATCCCATTCCGGCGTTTTGGCTCCAGCCGAACAGGTTTCCGGATGGTTCTTCGACGAGCATTTGGGGCGTAATCGGAAGCGTTCCTTCAGGACCGGGCGCATGCGTGCGCACATTAAAGATGCCGGGATCAGCCGAATCGATGATGCTTGTGAGATTCACTTGAAATACACTCAAATTTCGCCTTGCAAAACCGCCCGCTCATCGCCATCTACCCGGGCTCATTCGATCCGCTCACGAATGGGCATCTCGATCTTATTTCGCGCGGCGTGCGCTTAGTCGATCATCTCATCGTAGCGATACTGGATAACACCCGGAAGCAACCCCTGTTCGCTCTCGATGAGCGCATGCGGATGATCCGGGAAGCGACGGCCCATGTCTCAAATGTCGAGGTGGATTCGTTTCACGGTCTGCTGGTCGATTACGCAGCCCGGCGCGGGGCGAACGCGATCTTACGCGGCATTCGCGCCATCTCCGACTATGAAACTGAACTGCAAATGGCGTTGATGAACCGCCGGATGCGCCCCGAGACCGAAACGATTTTCCTGATGGCGGGAGAAGAGTACTCGTTCATCAGCTCGAAAATGGTGAAGGAGATCATTACGCTTCAAGGTGACGTCTCGAGTTTTGTGCCCCCTTCGGTCGCCGACTATCTGCGCGCGAAATTTTCCGACAAAAATAAAATCTAAACTGTATCTATGCAAGCTATCTCCGAAATCGCGGATCGTATCTCAAGCATCAGCGTGTCATCGACGATGAAGGTATCGGCGGAGGCGGACCGCCTGCGCCGCCAAGGCGCCGATGTGGTCGATTTCGGAGCGGGCGAGCCCGATTTCCCCACTCCCGCGAACATTAAGAAGGCTGCGGTCGAGGCAATCGCCTCAAACTTTACCAAGTACACAAACACTGGCGGCACGCTAGAGCTGCGCGAAGCAATCTGTGAGCGGCACCGCCTGGATTTTGGTACCAACTACTCGACGGCGGAATGCATGGTCACGGTGGGCGGCAAGCACGCGATTTTCAATCTTATTCAGGCGTTGATCAATCCCGGGGACGAAGTGATCGTCCCGGTTCCTTACTGGGTTACCTACAAAGACGTGGTGAATTATGCGGGTGGTGTTTGCGTTTTTGTAGCGACGGATGAGTCAGCGGGCTTCGAGATAAACGCCGCGATGATCGAGCGCCACATCACGCCGAAGACCAAGCTGGTTATTATCAATTCGCCTTGCAATCCCAGCGGCGCAGTCCTTGCGAGAGAAGAATTTATTGGAATTCTTCAAATTACTTCGAAGCGGAACATTTTGCTGATGACGGACGAATGTTATTGCCACTTCGTCTACGAGGGCCGGCCATTCTCGATTGCGGGCGTCTCCGGGGCAAAGGAGACCGTCGTGGTGGCCGGTTCGCTTTCGAAAACTTACGCGATGACAGGCTGGCGCATCGGGTTTGCGCTGGCCCCGGCTGAAATCATCGGCGCCATGATGAAGCTGCAAAGCCACGCGACATCAAACCCTGCGTCGATCTCACAAAAAGCGGCGGTGGAAGCAATGCGCGGGTCGCAGGATTCGGTGCCGCAGATGCTCGCAGAGTACCGCCGCCGCCGCGATTTCGTGGTCGACCGCCTCTGCCAGATTGCCGGAGTTTCGATTGTGACGCCGAAAGGCGCATTTTACGCTTACCCGAACATCAGCGTTGCCTATCAAGGCGGCCACGTAAAGGATTCGCTTGAATTTGCAAGCGCGCTGCTCGAGAAGAGCCACGTTGCGGTGGTGCCGGGCGAGGCTTTCGGAACCACCGAACATGTGCGTATCTCTTACGCGACTTCCATGAAGGAGCTCGAGCGCGGCTTGGATCGCATTCACCGATTTATCGACGAACTTCGCGGGTAAACCAACCGTCCAACAACACTCCCTTACGGTCTCGGTTCTGCAACGGCGGTGACCTCTTCTTTCGTGCGATCCCGCCGCGACAAGCGGTAATAGCCGCCTGCCGCAACCAAGAACAGAAGTACGGCACTGCCGTAATAGACGTTCCTGATCCCGAGAAACGTCGCGAGCTCGCCGGCCGAGAGCAGCGCAATCACCTGCGAAGAGAACATCACGGCCATCATGCTGCCGCTTACCCGCCCCAGCATGTTTTGAGGAGTGTGCTCCTGTAACAGCACCTGCGCGGGTACGATGATGAACGCGACGAAGAAGCCGAGGCCCAAGATGCCCGCGACTGCGGTGAGCGTGGTACCGAAAATGGCCAACAGGGCGATAGAAATGCCAACGCCCACCAAGCCGCCGGTCACGATGTGCGAATTAGAGCGGTTTTGACTCGCGCGGCGCACAAGCTGCGTGCCGATGATCATTCCAAATCCGACCAGCGACCCCAGAATGCCGAACAGCGAAGTGCCCGCGTGCAATACGTCGCGAACGTAGACCGCAAGCAGCGCGCTGAAGCAGCGAATCGCGAACATGCCCGCGGTCATCGCGACGATCACAAATGAAATCGCCGAATGAGTAAAGATGAACTTTGCGCCGATGCTCATTTCGGTACCCACAGAGCGAAGAGTTTTGACGGCGGGTGAAGGCTCGTGCGGAATGGTAATTGTCGAAAGCATCGCCGCTGAAAACAGGAACGTCCCGCTGTCGAGCCAGAAGCAGGAACTCGGGCCGAAGGCCGATACCAGCAAGCCGGCAATAGCCGGACTGATAATCTGCATCACCTGAAAGGCCTGCTGGATTAGCGCATTCGCGCTCAGCAATCCCGAGCGCGGCACCAATGTCCGCACGGTGATGGACTGTGACGGCATGAAAAAACTGGAAACTGTGCTCGCCACCAGCAGGATGGCGTAAATCTGCCAAAGCGCGTGGGCGAACAACAGCAGCAGGAATAGAACCGCACGGGTGAGATCGCTTGCGATCATGGTGCGCTTGACGTTCCACGAATCGACGAAGACTCCGGCAAGCGGGCTGACTACCGCCAGCGGTAAAAGATAAAACACCAGGACCAGGCTTACGTCCGTCGCCGACGCATGCATACGGAACGAAACCACACTGAAAATCGCGTAAATGGCGAGAAAATCGCCGAATACGCTGACCAGTTGCGCCATCCACAAACGGCGCAGCGCTGTGATTTTAAGAACTTCTCTGAAGGTCAATGCGGGGGTTGCCGCAGACATAATCGCTCCTCGACGTGTTAGTACATTTTACGAGAGGAGTCGCTGGAAAGGTGAAGGTATTTGCCGGGAACGGAGCTAACTCTGCGTCATCGTATTCGGGTTCCAGGCGACGATTTTCTTTTTGAAGTAGCTTTCGTTCGTAAGCAGCGCCGGGCCGGCGGCACGAAGACCGAAGGTAGCATCCTCAATCAGCGGCGCGCCTTCGCGTATGGACCGGTAAAAATTCTTGTGATGATCCAGTTGAGCGTTTTGGCTCGAGGTGTTGAAACTCTCGGCGGAATCGGGTTTGATCTGCGTCCCGGGATCCGGATGCTGCGCCTGCCACGCTGCACGAAGTTTTTTCTGCATCGCATCGGCGAAGCTATCGATGGTGTAGTCGAACTGCTCCGGCCGCGGCGTCCTCTCCACCTTCACTCCTGTGTAATCGGTGGTCATCACGCCTTCACTGCCGATAAATTTCACCCCGAACGACTCCTGAGGAAGGCTGCTCTTGAAGTTGACTCGCAGCAAAACGTTGAATGCAGGATGCTCGTTCGCTTTTGGGTAATCGAGCGTCGCCAACATCACGTCCGGCACATCGTGATCGGTCCAGTAGCGAATCCCTCCCGTAGCGTACACTCGCACCGGACCGAGCGAACCGGTTACCGTATGCAGGCCGGTTAATAGATGGACAAAAAGATCGCCCGCGACCCCAGTACCATAATCGCGAAAATTGCGCCAGCGGAAGAATCGATTCGGATCCCAGGGGTGCTTGGGCGCGCTTCCCTGGAACCGTTCCCAATCGCACGTTTGGGTGCTTGCGTCGAGAGGAATCGAATAATCCCACGCTCCAATCGCAGTATTGCGGTCAAGCCACGCCTCGACAGAATTCAGCTCGCCGATCGCGCTCGCTTGAAATAGCTCGCGCGCTTTCAGATACGCGAGCGAGCTGCGATATTGACTGCCGACTTGAAAAACTTTACCCGACCTCGCCTGGGCATCGATGATTGATTGGCCCTCTTCGATGGCATGGACCATGGGCTTCTCGCAATACACGTTCTTGCCTGCATTCAGGCAGTCGACCGAAATGCGAGAGTGCCAGTGGTCCGGCGTCGCAATAATGACGGCGTCGATGTCTTTCCGGGCCACGATCTCGCGATAATCGCGCGTGGTGAACGTGTCGTTTCCGTAGCGCTCCTTCATGTGCTGCAGGCGGCCGTCGTAACAGTCGCTGGCCGCAATCAGCTTCACGCCTGTTATCGATGTCGCCAAGTGAGCGTCGCCTTGTCCCATGCCACCGGACCCGATGAGCGCGATCTGAATATTATCGTTGGCGGAATACATTTCCTATGCTTCTATGCCTTGATCCGCATGGCCGCCGGATCCCAATCGACCATGCGATTTTCGAAATAACTCGTATTTGAAAGTAGAGCAGGGGCAGCGGCGCGATAGCCGAAAATGGCATCTTCCACGACAGGCTTTCGCGATCGCACGGCGAGGGCGAAGTTCAGGTGATGATCGAAGTGATCGCTGTAATCCGGAGGCGGCTCGTAAATTTCCTGCCGGTCCGCGGGCATGGTCGAGGGCGATGCCTTCACGACAGGATAGCGCTCGTGATAGGACTTCAGGAACGCCTGCTGGCCGGCTTCTGAGAAAGTGCCGATCGAGTACCCCGGCTCGGTTTCGGGCGGCGGCTCTGAGAGCGTCACGTTTCCGCCGACGTTCATGATCGCCTTGCTTCCCGTGAAACGGAAACCGGAATTTTCCTTTGCGCCGCTGACGAAATTTACACGCAGGATCAGGTTGAATGCGGGATGATTTTGCGTCTCCGGGTAGTCATACAGTCCGAACAAAACATCGGGCACATCCCGACCGTCTTTCCAGAAGCGCAAGCCGCCGGTCGCGAAACACGCGCGTCGGACCTTCCGCGCCGGTGATGAAGTGCAGCCCAGAGAAGAGATGAACGAACAAATCACCGGCCACGCCGGTCCCGTAATCGCGATAGCAGCGCCAGCGGAAGAATCTCTTCGCATCCCAATCGGTTTTGGGAGCGCGGCCTTGAAATCGATTCCAATCGCAGGTGCCGGTGTCGGCGTCGGGCGGGATCGCGTATTCCCACGCCCCAACCGCCGAGTTGCGGTCCCACCATGCTTCGACCATGTTGAGCTTGCCGATGGCACCGCCCCGAAAAAGATCTTGCGCCTTTTTGTAGATGACGGAGCTAACGCGCTGGCTTCCGATTTGCAAAATCCGATTCCTGGTTTTCTGAGCCTCGATAACCGGAGGTCCGTCATCGACGTGCTGGACCATCGGTTTTTCACAGTAAACATCCTTGTTCGAATTGAGCGCGTCGATCGTAATCGTCCGATGCCAATGATCGGGCGCGCCGACGATCACCGCATCTATGTCTTTGCGCGCCAGAATCTCTTGATAATTTTTTGTGGTGAAAATATCGCGGCCGTACTGCTCCTTCATGTGCTCGAGGCGGCCATCGTAGCAATCGCAGGCAGCCACAAGCTTGGTCAGACCAGTGGACACAGAGGTCCGCGCATCGTTTTGCCCCATGCCTCCGCAGCCGATAAGGGCGATCTGGATCTTGTCGTTCGCAGAAGCGGAATTTTGCGGCGTGGACTGCCGGGCCAACAGGGGCGCGCTCAAGCCAATCGTTGCAGCGGTGCTTAGAAACTTACGGCGAGTGGTCACTCGTTACTTCTTATCAGATGATGAATCGGTTTTGGTCTTTGTTTCAGAGGACGAAGAAGTTGCGTCGGCTGGTTTCTTGTCGCGTGACGCCGTGCTGCCCGAATCCGATGCAGAGCTTGACCCGGCCGGCGAATCGCTCTTCTTCGAGTCTCCATTACCTGAATCCCCGCTCTTTGCCGAGCCCGCGCCACCCTTCGCGTAATCGTTCACGTACCATCCGCTGCCTTTAAACTGCAGTGCGGCCGCGGAAATCAAGCGATGAACTTTCCCGCCGCATTTTGGATGCGTCGCGAGCGGCTCGTCGACGAACTTTTGCATCACTTCGAATACCTCGCCGCAGTTTTCGCATTCATATTCGTAGAGAGGCATAAGCTAACGAAGTTCTTGCAATTAGCGCTCCAGCTGTTGAGGTTGCTTCTGAGTATCCGGGCGTGGCGTTACCACCGGACCGTTTATCTCATTGGTCAACTGGGCCATCGTGGTCTTCCCGGTAACCAGATCAATCGACTGCTTCAGCAAATTGTCTTCCGTGTTCTTGGGCGCCGAGCCCGGTATCGGATTGCCGTCCTGATCGTATTCCGGGGAGTTGTCGTTTTCCGCAAGTTGAACCGAAGGAGTGACGCCCGTATCCTGGATCGCTTTGCCCGAAGGCGAGTAGTATTTCGCAACCGATAGAATCACCGCCCCGCCATCGTCCATCTGGATGGTCTTTCGCAGGCTGGCATCGCCGTAGCTGCGCTCACCCACCACCTGCGCTCGCTTGTCATCGAGAAGAGCAGCGGCGGCAATTTCCGCGCCGCCGGCGGTAGCGCGGTCGGTGATCACAACCAGAGGACCCTTCCAGGCGTCGTCATCGGAGTTGGCATCGAACTCTTTTTTCGCCGTCTTCTGACCTTGCAGATAGGTGATCTCTCCTTTATCCAGAAAGAGATTCGCAAGCGGAATACCGTTTTCCTGTTCCCCAGTGGAGCAATGGCGCAGGTCTAGAACCATGTATTTTGCGCCCTGTTTCTTCAGATCCTGCGAGCTTTGTTTTCGCTTCCTCCAGCCGATTGCCGGCAAAACTAGCGACGTGAAGATACCCCACATCGTTCGGCATCATTTTTGCCGTAACCTGCGGGAATGGAACGTTCACCCGGGTCAAGGTAATTTTCTGCGGCTCCGGGTTACGCAGCCGCAGCACAGTGATCTCGACTGTCGAGTTCGGATCGCCCCGCAGCAGCTCCTCGGCATAAGCTAGCGGCATGTCGCGCGTTGCAACGTTGTTGATGCTCTCGATAAGGTCGCCGGTCGTGACGTTGGCTTTCTCCGCCGGCGAGCCGGGCATTGTGTCAACGATCGCTACATAGCCGTAACGCTTGGCCAGAATGAGACCGACGCCAGCCTTGGCCGTATCCTGGCTCTTCTCATATTGCCGGTATTGATCGGCGTTCAAATAGCTCGCAAACGGATCGACTGATTCGAGCAGGCCGTTGATGGCGCCCAGCGTAACGCTCTTCATGTCCGGCTCTTCCACGTATTCCATTTTGATGCGTTCAAGAACTTCCGCGTAGACCTTCAGATGTCCGTAAACATCGTCCGGCGCAACAGCGCGCCCGTTTTTTGCTCCCAGCAGCAGTAGGACAACGACACAAGTTGAACTACCGACAATCGTCCATTTGAAGCCACTATTCATGTGAGGGATTTTCCGAGTCATCTCAAGTATATCGAATGAAGCGAGTTTCAACGGATGTAGCGGGCTCGCGGCCGAGAAAAGGGTTTCAGACGCTTCGAACGTTAGGATCGGCTGAATCCGTGTACTCGCGGGCACAGGAATCGGCGTCAAAGTTCACGGCTATGTGCAAAGCATCTATTTTCGTGCCGGCAATAGTAATTAGCGGGATTGTGAGCGTCGCGATTGCGGCCTCTTCCTGGCAAAAGAGCGATCCGTCACAGTGGACCAGCGAGGACGTGTACCAGATATTGAACAATTCGCCTTGGTCCAAACCAGTGAAAGTAAATGTTGCGGCGAGAAGCTCTGGTTATGGCGATCAGGGTCCGTCAAACGGCGGCAATGGAGGGACGTGGGGCAGTGGCGGACAAATGCCGATTGGCATGGGTCGCGGAGGCGGCATGGGCGGGATGGGCCGCGGGCGCGGCAATCGCGGATCTTCGCCGGGCGGCGAACAGACTACCGTGACAGTGCAATGGGAAAGCGCGCTGCCGGTACGCCTGGCGGAGGCCAAAATGAATGGCGGCGCGGTGGATGGGGCTGCGATGAAGCCGCTCGATGAGTACGTCATCGCCGTAATTGGATTACCAAAATCGGGGTTGGGACCCCAATGGTCGAGCGGCGGTTCGGGCGCGGATTCCGATGATGCCAGACTTGCGGATCATCTGAAAGTCGTCACGGTTTTATCTATTGGGAACGAGCGGCTGAACCCGGCGAAGGTTGAATTGAATCAGGGCCGCGATGGGCGAACTATTTTTCATTTTGCGAAGTCAGAACCGGTCACGGTACGCGATAAGGACGCGGAGTTCCGCATCACGGCAGACCGCATGGAAATAAAGAAAAAGTTCGCGTTGAGGGACATGGAGTATCAAGGCAAGCTGGAGTTATAAATCGAGGAGATTGGGTCGCGAGGGCGATGCGCGCGAATTCTTGCGACCAGCAGACGCGCATCCTGCTCCTTCACATTCGGCGCGCCGCCCGTAAGAAACGCGCGGATCCGCAGTGCCTGCTCACTGCCCGCTACTTGGCGCACCAGCGAAATGGTGAGTTCCCTGGTTCGATCGGGGAAATAGACGCACTTGAGCTTGGAAATAATTTCCGCGGCTTGGCTTCGTTCCAAAAGCCCGCTTCGTACGGCCGCGCGCAAGGCGTATCGCGTGTTTACTAGTGGCTCCGATACGGGTTGATACGTCCACGGAGAGTATGCCAACGCGACTTCATCATCGGCATCGAGGAGACCCCTGCGGAATAGACGGAACACTCTCCCGACCCCAATCATTCCGTATTTCCACAGTTCGACTGCGCGGAGCGCCCCCATACTGGATGCGCCGTACACTGCGACGCCGCTGTCGAGCAAGGGCAAAATTTCTTTCGGTGAGACAGCCAGACTTTGGAAAAACTCGCCATCGATGATTCCGATGATCCGCGGCTTTCGCGGACGCAAGAGATCCAGATCGCCGCGTTTGATGGGTGGCAGAATGGTCGCGTTCAGCAGCGCGCGCGCTTCGTCTGGATGCAGGCTTGGGCCGGTAAAGACGACGACGTCATCAGACATGCTCTTGCCAGAATTGTGTCGCGCGTCGACCGAGTTTTCCTTGATCCAAAGCCCAAAATTCCAGACCTGGGATCAGGACGCGAACTACTGAGAACATCCCGCCAGGTTCGCTCAGGTCAGTAACGATCACTCGCTCGATACCATTTCGCGCCAGCCGCGAAAGGATCAACCGAATATCTTCAGCGATGTCTTCGTTTTCTATCGAAGGAATGTCGCGAAACCGCCGCTCAATGCCGGCTTGCTGCAACATCCAGCGCTCCGTCTGAATTCTCTGAACGCGCTGTGTCTTTGTATCCGCCGGATGCACTTTAATACCCGCGGGCTTCAAATCTTCACGCACGCCCTGAATATCTACCGCTCTAGATTGAGCTAATTCGGTAATGGCCCGGGCGATCGCAATACGGGCGTTCGGATGCGCTCCCATGCCGCTGTGCGCCTGGGGAAATCCGGGTACGGAGTCATCCGCCACGGACGCAATGGCGCACGGTATGCCGAAATCGGAGGTGAGATCACGAATGATGGGCGATAGCCCGGCGTTTTCGAACTTTTGCATAAGCTCAGCGAACGGTTCTCCCGCATCGCTCAGATCGATAAGCGGATATGCGCTCGGATCATCCGCACCTAACCCTGCGGCTCCTGTCCCGAATAGCGCTTGCGCCCGCGCGAACGGGATCCATTGACTTCGTAGCTCCGCCAGCGTCCACGCATCACGTTCCAACAATTCACAAAGTGCATGACACACCGCCTCTGCAAAGCAATTGCCTGACGCTAAGCCGTTCGAGCTGTTCACCTCGTACGGTGAGCGGGAACCAGCGTATCGCGGTCCATAGCCGGCAAGACCTGAAGGAAGGAGGACGGATTCGTCGGCCAGAAGATCATAGGCTTGCATCCAGCGATACTCGCGATGTTCGTCATACTCGTCTCGAAGTTTGTGATTGAAAGATAAGGGATCGGCTACAGCAATCGCTCCATTGCGGAGTTTTCGGTAGCTTCCCTCGATTTGGGGAACTTCGGCGTAAAGGGCTGTCTGGCGTTCAATCGCTTCCATCAGAGCGCCGGCCCGAGAATCGATCGCGGTCAGCCCTTTCCCCGTAAATACCGACAGGCCATCGTCTGACCTGGGAAGAATAGCGCTGTGGACGGGAATGCCGACCCGGTCGAGACCGGTGATGTTCGCCAAGCGCGTAACGCCCTTCACCGCGGCAATTCCATGGGCATGCAGCAGCGTTTGTTCGGCAGAAACCACGCGCTCGGAGTTCGAAGCGTCTATTTTACGTACGCTGCCGATGCGCTTGTTGATTGGACCGGCGGCAAACAACGGCGCCTACGTTCTCGGATTGTCACCCCAGCCATTTTCATTCCCGAGAATGCAGATGGCACCGTTCGGCGGCGCAAATTCCCGCAGAAGTTGCTCCAAACGCGAGGGCTGCACATGCCGCAACGTGTCTGCGCCCATTTGAAGCGTTTTTTGGCCTTTCACGAATGCGTGCCTCTGGTTTTGGTCGAGGCTGTTCAGAAAGTCATTGTATTTCTTCAGAAGGTCTCGCAGTTCGTCCTTCGTCAGATGCATTTGTTTCAATATCTGGTCATCTGTTATATGCTCTTCCGGCATGTTACTGATCTCCTTGGCAGGTTTATTCAGTGTTACTGCAATTATTTATTACGTTGTCGAATCCGCCCCAGTAAAGCGTTGAATCGCGGGTTTCCCCGCAATTCGTCCACCATCGGATCGAAGCCCAACCAAATGACGTCCTGGTATCGCTGCTCATAAGCATGCTCCAGGTCGCCGATGGCATTTTCCGTTTCACGAAGGCCCAAATGGGCTAGGGCTAGATAATACCACTCGGCCGTTTCGGGCTGCACGACGTATGAGTCGAGGAGTTGGCGAGCTTTATCACTTTGACCCGCTCGCGCATAGGCTGCGGCCATTAGCGGAACGCGAAAATGAGGACTAAAACTCGGTGGGATGGTCTGGATGGCTGCCAACGCTTCACCCGGCATTGATTTCGTCCAATAGTCCTCCGCCGTAAAATCAGCCGCCAAGCCCCGCCCAACGGAAGTTTGACCAACCTTATGCAGGATTGCGAGCGACTCGTCGGTGCGGCGCGCCACGCGGAGTACCTGAGCATGCGCCAGCTTGATTCCGAATGAATTCGGGTCGAGAATTTCCGCTGTCCCGATTTCGCTCAGGGCTTCGTCGAAGCGACCCGATGCACCCAAATCGAAGGCGTAAAACTCGTGCGCGCTGGCCGTGTTCGGATCCAGGTCGAGGGCACGCAGAAAATCCTGAGCAGCCGCATTCCAGGCATAGTCGGCCTGCATCTCCACGAAACCGAGCGCGGCGTAAGCTTCCGCCAGCGTTCCGTCGAGTGCAAGGGCGCGCTTAGCCGCAACCCGAGATTGCTCCAACGCATCAGATGGAATCATTCCGCCATAGGCGCTGCGGAAAACGGCCATGAACCCATACGTATCCGCGAGGCCCGAGTATGCGGGCGCGTAATCCGGATCAGCCGCAATAGCGCTGTTGAAGTAACCAATGGCCTCCTGAAAATCGGCGGCGGTTCGTTTGTTCAGATGAAAACGCCCTTTGAGATAGTCCTGGTAGGATTCAGAGCGTGTCGCGTATTGGCGAGCCAGACGTTGCTTCAGTGTTCCGCTCAATTTCAGACGTAGCTGATCGGTGACTTCGGTCGAGAATTTTTGCAGAATGTCGGCCAGAGACGAGAACTTGCCGGAATAATCGTTCCCCCACAGCCGCACGCCGGAGCGCACGTCCATCAGTTCGGTGTTCAGCGAGAAATCGTCGCCTTGCTTCGAAATCGAACCATCGATGATGCGCCCGACTCCCAACTGGCGCCCGGCCGCTTGGGGATCTGGGTTCGCTTTGTCGTATTTGAGAACGGAACCGCGCGAAATTACGCGCAGTGTGGGAATTCGGGACAGATCGTTGATCAGCGATTCGGTGATTCCTTCCGTCACCCATGCCATGCCGGGGTCGCCGGTGCGGTTCTGAAAGGGAAGCACCGCAACGGAATCGGCTCGAGAGCGACGAACGAAATAAGTGGTGATCGCTATCGCCACCACCCCGGCAAAGACAACACCCCAAATCATCCACGCGCGTCGCGGCGATTTGGCGCTACCAACAGAACTGGATCGAGCGGATGATGCGCTCGCCGGCGCACGGGTAACCCAGGCCGCTGCGTCGAGATCGCCGGAAACCAGTGCGCCGGCAAAAGCGTCGCCAAAGTCTCGCGCGCGCTGTGGCCGATCGCGCGGATCGGGCGCAAGCGCCTTCAGCATGATTTCTTGCGCTGCTTCCGGCAAATCCGGACGAAGGCTTCGCGGCAGAACTTTTAATCCTTCCATCTGCTGCAAAACGAAACCGCCGGGAGCTGCTCGCGCGAAATGGAACAATGCCCGTCACCAGCTCATAAGCCAGCACGCCCATCTGATAAATGTCGCTGGCCACCGACGATTTGCCCTCGAACTGCTCCGGCGCCATATAAGTATGGGTGCCCGCGACGCTGCTCGACTGCGAATCTCCTTCGCCGGTCTGCACGCGCGCGAGTCCGAAATCGATCAGCTTGATCTGCGCGTCGCCATCGGCGGTTTCCGGAATCATGACGTTCTCCGGCTTCACATCGCGATGACAAACTCCGGCTTCATGAGCCGCGGTCAATGCCCGTCCGGTCTGCCGGATTATTTGCGCGACCTGCGCCAGCGGCAGACCCTCGCGCGGAATCATCTCACGCAAGCTGCGGCCGGGAATATACTGCATTACCAGAAACGGCTTCCCATCCGCCGATTGGCCAAAGTCGATGACACCCACCACATTCGGGTGATCGATTCGAGCCAGCGCTTCCATCTCGCTGGTGAATTTCTTCACCGACCAGGAGTCGCCCGAGCGCCGCTCATTCAGCACTTTCACCACAACTTTGCGCGAGGCGACCTCCAGATCCGCGGCAAGATAGGTGATGGCGAAACCGCCACGCCCCAGCTCCGGGCCCAGCAAGTACCGGCCCTTGAGCAGACCTTTGGCCATCGATTCGGTGGGCGGGAGTGGGTCAGGCAAGGTTTAGCATCCGGCTCTTAAGTTTTGGGAACTTTTTACCCCTGTCGCGCCTTCTAAATCACCAGGACTGATTCCAAGCCGGCGGAGCATTCAGTTCCCGATCGAGTTATCGAAAGGAGTCTGCATGCAGACCTATGCTCTGCCCTGGAGAAGGACTGTCTCCGTAACCCTATACCTAGCATTATCCGCCGTCACACAACAACTTTTCTGCGCGGATGTGCCGGTAAAACATGTGATTCTTTACAAGCACGGGATCGGTTACTTCGAGCGTGAGGGCGTTGTGGCCGCGGGCGAAGATGCGCGCCTAGATTTCAAAGCCACCGCGATGAACGATGTTCTGAAGTCGCTTACGGTCATCGATACCGCGGGCGGGCGCATCGCCGCCATCCGCTACGACTCGAATGAAACCCTGCAACAACAGCTCGAAAAATATCGGTTCAAGATCGGCGATCGGGAATTTCTCAGCAGTTTTCTCGATCGCATTAAGGGATCTCGCGTGGAGTTGAAGCTGGCAGATCGTCCAGTCACCGGCGCCATTCTTGGCGCTCGCGCGATCGAGGCGGGGCCCGAGACGGATAAGCGCATCCTTCGCGAGCAGGTCACTCTATTGCTCGATTCAGGCGACGTGGCGAATTACGATCTGACTGCCGCGACGTCCATTCGCCTTTTGGATGCGCGACTGCAAGAGCAGTTGAAGCAGTATCTGCAAACGCTGGCGCAAGCGAAATCCCGCGAAAAACGTACCATTTATATCGATTCGGCAGGCAGTGGCGAGCGCAATTTGCGGATCTCTTACATCAGCCCCACGGCGATTTGGAAATCGTCATACCGGCTCACGCTGCACGATGCCGGCTCGACACTCGAAGGCTGGGCGATTGTCGACAACACTACTGATGATGACTGGAACGGCGTCCGCTTGTCGGTGGTTTCCGGACGGCCCATCTCATTCATCAGCTTGCTCGATACTCCGCGATATGGAAAGCGCGAGATTGCGGAACTGCCCGAGGATCGCGCGGCTGGGCCGGTCGTGTATGGCGGCAGCGTTGACCAGGTTGTAACTAACGCCGTGATGGCTCCCGATGGGACTGGTAGCGGCGGTGGGCGAGGCTCCGGCGTCTTCGCCGGAAACAGGTTCTCTGTGACGGACGGTACGCATCTCGGCACCGGAAACGCGCCACTGCCGGCCATAAAGTACGCGAATCCGCAAACCGAAAGCCAGGCAGAGATTAGCACCGTTGAAGGCGCGACCGGCGCCACTTTGGGCGAGCTATTCGAGTACAATTTCGCCGGTCCCGTCACCATCAAAAAGAATCAATCCGCCATGCTTCCCTTCCTGCAAGACAAGATCTCCGCGCGCAAGCTGCTGATTTTCACGGACCAGGACAGCGAGCATCCGGTGAATGCGGCGGAGGTGACAAACAACACCCCCAACACGCTGGATGGCGGCCCCATAACGGTGTACGATGGCGGCGCGTATGCCGGTGAAGCGCTCGTTGAGACGGTCAAAGCCGGCGACAAACGTCTGATCGGCTATGCGGTCGATTACGGCACGCGCATCACCACCGCGTTCGATACCGGAAAGCGCACCGTTCGCGACATCCATGCGAAGAATGGCACTCTGGAACTCCGCTTCGGCGAACACCAAACCAAAACTTACACCATCAGGAACGTTGACGCGAAAACGAAGACGCTGATTATCCAGCAGGAGGGAATCAGCCAATATTCCGTGCTCTCCCCGAAGCCAACCGAGCGCACCGCGACGGCTTATCGTTTCGAAGTGAAGGTGCCGGCAAACGGCGCACAAGCTCTAAAGGTGGAAGAGGAACGCACTTATGAGAACACCACCGCGGTCGTCAGCTCCACGCCGGACTTCCTGCTGACCATTGTGCAGAATCGCGAGTTAAGCGAGCCGGGCCGAAAACAGCTGCAAGCAGTCGTCGATCTCAAGACCCGTCTTTCCGAAGCCACCAGCGATCTGAATCTCGCAACCTCGCAGCATGAGCGAGCTGACGGAGGACCAAACCCGCCTGCGCGAAAACATCGACAGCCTGAACCGCGTGAAAGGCCAGGAAGATCAGGTCCGCAAGTATTCAAGCCAACTCGCCGACAACGAGACGCAACTGGCCAAGCTGCGCGATCAAAAGCGTGATTTAGAATTGCGCAAGTTGAATTTTGAAACCGAAGTGCGGCACGCCATCGAGATGCTGGATTTCTAATGGCGAAGCGCGCTTAGGAAGCCGCGGCTCTGCGGGTTTCGCCCGACGTGATCAGCTCGAACTCCGGATCGCGTTTCGCGCTACCGGCAGATCCGTTCAATCCAAGAGCGTGACGTAGCTCGCCTTCGAGCGTGCGGCAAAGATCCGGACGCTCGATCAGCGTCTGACGCGCATTTTCCCGGCCTTGTCCGATCCGCTCGCCTTTGTAGCTGTACCACGACCCGCTCTTCTCGAGCAGCGCTTGCTGTACTCCTAAATCCAGGACGTCGCTCTCGCGCGATATCCCTTTGCCGTAGAAAATATCCACTTCGGCTTCGCGAAACGGCGCCGCTATCTTGTTTTTCACGATCTTGATTTTGGTGCGATTGCCAATCACCGTCTCGCCATCCTTGATCGCCGTCATGCGCCGCACTTCCGTTCGCACCGACGAATAGAACTTCAGCGCTCTGCCGCCGGTCGTGGTCTCCGGGTTGCCGAACATCACGCCGATCTTTTCCCGAAGCTGGTTGATAAAGATGAGCAGAGTATTCGCCCGCGACACCGAAGCGGTCAGCTTGCGCAGCGCCTGGGACATCATGCGCGCTTGCAGTCCCATGTGGCTGTCGCCCATTTCGCCGTCGATTTCCGCCTTGGGCGTCAACGCCGCCACCGAATCCACCACGATCACGTCTATGGCCTGCGATCCCACCAGCGCCTGCACGATCTCGAGCGCCTGCTCCCCATAATCCGGCTGCGAAACGATCAGATTCTCGGTATCCACGCCTAGACGCGTCGCATACGTTGGATCCAGAGCGTGCTCCGCATCGATGAATGCCGCCGTTCCGCCCGTGCGCTGTGCCTCGGCGATCACGTGCAGAGCCAGCGTCGTTTTCCCGGACGATTCCGGACCAAAGATCTCGATCACGCGCCCCCGCGGAAATCCTCCCGCTCCCAACGCGTTGTCGACCGCAAGCGAGCCGCTCGGGATCACCTCCACCGGAAGCGCCGCCCGCGAGCCCAGCATCAGCACCGAGCCCTTCCCGAACTGCTTATCCATTTGTGCCAACGTGGCTAAAATCTGCTTCCGCCGATCATCCATATGCTTGGAAGTCGAGGATTCGCCGTCAGGCTCTCCCAAGGATCGTTACAGAAAAGCCTTACCGGATGCGCGCTGCCGTTTGCGGTGAGCTCCGGATCGCCAGCAACTCTTCGATTCTGGGGCTGATCACTTCCTCTTGCATGGGACTTCGCATCGCCTTCGCGCGGAGTCTCGTAATGGATGTTCCCGTTTCTATCGATCAGGATCAGTTGGGGCACGGTCGGGACGATCGGTGAATCCCATGAAGGTCATCATTTGCTCAATGGGCGTCCACCCCACCGGAAATCCTACGTGATGGTCCTTCACAAAGAGTCTGCACCAGTAGATCGGCATGTTGGGTTCACGCGCGACGATCGATCGCCTGAAAACCGCGGCTTCCATAGCGTTGTTGCATTCGCGTCATGCACGTGCGATGCCTCTTGGCAATGCGGACACGTCGTGAGGATGAATTCGAGCGCCACTACTTTGCCGCGGTATTGGCTCAATAATCTCGACCCTTGTCCGGGAAGCGAGAACGCCAGCTCAGGGGCTTTACGAATCGGACGCTTGCGCGGGCGCTGAATGAGTGCGGTAAAAGGAGAGCTGGCTACAACTGGCAACTGCACGACATATTAAGCGATGTTATCGAAGAGGATTTTCTTCTCGACCTCGAAAATCGGCTAGAGAATGTGAGAGGCTGTGCCAATGGCCGGCTGGGTTGGGAGGCACTCTGATCGGCTGTTTCGCCCTTTCATTGTCGATAGGCGTGTTCGCTCACGCCGGATCGACTCCGAAACAGGATCGTGCCTGGAAGCGCTATTACAACCAACAATGGGGATATTGCGTCAGCTATCCCGCCCGTTGGGTGAAGCAAGACGCGTTCGAGGGCGCTGGGATGTTCGTCGAAAGCGGCGTGAAGAAATATTCCAAGCCGTTGGGCGAAATCGATATCGGCGCGCATGCCGGCATCGGTCCCGCTTGTCGAGAACGTCCAGGCCCATCTGGATGGCCTCAAAAAGTTTGAGCGCGCGCAGAAACTGGAGCTTCTGGACAAGCACGAAATGCAGCTCGTGGGCAGCTCGGCTCTGTTCACAAAGGATCGCTACTACGATCCGCTGGAACGCGCGTCGTGGGTTGACGAAATCGTTTTCACCAGCCGGAGCCAGACGCTTTACCGATTAGAACTCGAATGCCGTGCCGACCAGCTTACGCGATTCGAGCCCGTCTTCACGCTATCTGGTAAGCACGATTTCAGTTCGACTGCGAAGCATGAAGCGACTAAACGTCGCGCCGCTTTGTCTTCGCGAGCAAATGCCGCGCTTTCGAGATGGCCTGCGATTCGGCTTCTTCGGCGGTGGCGGCGGAGAAACGCGCCAGACACGCGCCCGGCGAAACATTGTCCGCCTGGCACACATATTTTTCTCCCACGCGATAGCTGGTGAGCTTCACGGGCCAGCCATCGATTTCGATCTGCCGCTCCTGAAATTCATTCGTTTGCGCGTGTCGCTCACTTCGCTGTCATTGCGGCTGCTCCCGCCGCTTTCGCCGCGCCGCGCTCGACCGGAGCGCCCACCAGATTGCCCCATTCCGTCCATGACCCGTCATAATTCACCACATTCGGCAAGCCCAGCAGATATTTCAGAGCGAACCAGGTATGGCTGGAACGTTCGCCGATGCGGCAGTACGCGATGGTCGGGCGCGATGCATTCACGCCTTCGGCGCCATACAGCGCCTTCAACTCGTCAAAGCTCTTGAATGTGCCGTCCTCGTTGCACGCTTTGCCCCAGGGCACATTGCGCGCGCCCGGAATATGGCCGCCGCGTTGGCATGTTTCGGGCAGACCCGGAGGCGCCAGAATCTCTCCCGTAAATTCCTGCGGGCTTCGGACGTCGATCAGCGATGCGGCGTTGCTTCGTACCGCCTCCTGGACCTGCGGCAGGTAGGCGCGTAGCGACAGATCGGCATCATTCGCGTGGTATTGCGTTGCCCGGTAGAAGGCATTTCCTGGCTCAGTTCCCTTCCTTCCGCAATCCATTTCTTCCGTCCGCCGTTCAGAATTCGCACATCCTTATGCCCATAGATCTTCAGTTGCCAAAAAGCCCACGCGGCGAACCAATTATTGTTGTCGCCATAGAGCACGATGGTCGTTTCCGGCGCAATGCCCGATTTCGACAGCAGAGCTTCGTAGTTCGCTTTCGGCAAAATGTCCCGCCGAACAGTATCGCAAAGCTGGGTGTTCCAGGCCCAGGCAATCGCTCCCGGAATATGTCCCACATCGTAGGCCGCCGTGTCGACGTCGACTTCCACAATGCGAAGCGAGGAATCCGGAAGCCTACTGGCGAGCCAGTCGGTCTCCACGAGAACTTCAGGATGTGCGTATTGTGGCATAGAAATAACCTAACACGATCAATGTCTATCGGGAAAGAGGGGGTGCGCCTATTCATACCGGAGCGCATTCACCGGATCGCTGCGAGTATAGTTGGGCGCCAGCTCATCTGGAACCATCTGCCCTTTGAAGCGCGAGTTGGGACTCCAAAGGTAAACCAGGTCGTAGCTCCCATCCCGAGCGCTATCGCGAGCAGTGCCACCAGCGTAAACGCCGGAGATTTCAGCAGCGTTCTGGCGCCGAAGCGGAGGTCCGCCCTCAACATTTGAAATTGCTCTTTGGGCGCGCTCACCATCGCCGCGCTATTTCGTATTCGCGAACAGACCGCTCCAGGACTCATCGAGCGCGACCCAGTGTTCGGCTTCCTCGTCCCAGCTCGGTGCCATGTGCGGTATATGCAAAACGCCGTGACCTTCCGTGCAAAGCAGTTCGGTGCCCGACCAGTCCAGCAATAGACAACCCGGGCAGCCAATCCGAACCGGAAAGCATAATAGCCGCAGGCAGACGCGGCATCGCGCGCGCTGATCCGCCAGCGACCAGAAGAACACCCCCATGGTCCCCAGTATATATAGCCAAACTAGAAACGGCCCGCTCGCCGGATCTCTTAGAAGCGAACAGAACCGCGGATTCAGACCGGCTCCACTCCAGCCCGGCGACAAAAACCAAGGCCAGCCCAGGGAACCTTCTTCGCAAAAAACAAGCTGCGCCGCAGAGTGCGTCTTCCTCCGCTCTGCCCGCAACGCGAGTCGCACATGCGCAGGCGAACACGGCAAACCATCACCAGGATAAAAGCTGAAACCAGTACTGCTACTCCGAAAAACCGCAGAGGAGTAAACAACTCCGTTTCCAGAAACTCAAGCCGCAGGCCGGAACCGAAAAAGTAGTAGGAAAAGTTTTCAGCAATCTTCGTTAATTCACGGTTCAGTTTGTCCACTCCTGTGCCTGGTTTTGCGCGCGCTACCACCATGGCGCGCCGATCGCTCATCACCGCGTGAACAACATAAATGGACGGTTGCCGTGAAACAAATCGGAAACTCGCCGGCAGGACAGCTGTCACCGGGTAGGATTCGCCGCCCACTTGAACGTTTGAGCCTACAGCCTTGCTATCGCCATGGAACATCGAAGTCCACGTATGGTGATCCAGCACTACTCCGCGACCCTGCGGCAACGCCCCGGCTGCCGGTTTTACGCGCAACACTTCGAATAAAGCCGGATCGCTGGTGATCACCAGTGGTCTCGACGTTGCAACGCCCGGCGCAGAGAGACTGCGCGTGACTCACGTTGAACGCCGCGGCACTCTCGAAGCAACCGGCTATGTCTCGCCCAGGCGGGTACGACATCGGGTGGCAAGCCTCTGTCGCCGCCGCCGGTAATGGGATGCAGCCAAATAAACAGCAGTTTGCCCGGATTCTCAGGCGAATGCGAAAAGAACAGATCTCGAGTAGCGGGCGACCCGCCGCTGAACGCTACGACCAGCAGCGACCGAGCGGTTAGTCCACCCAGACACACCCACGGCGATCGAGCGCATTCGCGAATTCGATTTTGAACCGCATCTTGCGAGGCGAAGTGCCACGCCGCATCCGCGAAAGCGCCCAGACAATGGCGAACTAAGCGTAAGGCTTCGCTTCGATTCCATTCCTCGCATGGAACAAAAATTGCCAGCGATGCCAGATCTCGGCCGAACCATTCCTGCTTCCACTCTTGCTGCTGCGCCGCGGGAACCAGTTGTGCGGCGACGCGAATCATCGCATTGCAGAAGGCCACCGAAAATGGCGCGCGTGGCTCCGCCTTGCATGAAGCGATCTCATCGCCGCGGCTTTTCCGCGGCTAACTTCCCAGTAGAGGATACCGTTTCTGGGATTGCTCCAGCACCTGCGCCCCGGCTCGCGTAACTTTATAATACTTGCGTGCGGGACGCTGCTCGGCTAACCGCTTTCTTGTCCGATTCCCATTGCGATCCGATGAGGCCTTCGGTCTCCATCCTGCGTAGAGCCGGATACACAGTACCGCTGGGTAGGCCGGTCGCATCCATGATGTCGAATCCGTAGCTGCAGCCATGATCGATGGTTTGCAGGATCAGCGCGGCAGTATGAGAGAGTTTTGCAGAGTCGCTCATAGCCTATATAGAATCCTACACCTTTCTAAACCAGTTTCAGCAGCTCGAACGCGGCGGCCGGCCGGTCTTCAAAGATGAGAGCTTCATCTGCGACAGCAATCGCTCTTGCTTATAACGCCGCAAAACGTACCAGGCGATTGCCAGCAGGCCCAAGCAGGATAATCGAGCCGGAAAGCTCTACCGAGCATCCAGTGCTCCAGATTCGCCAAGATCGGAACCAACGATCAGAACACCGAAAACCGAGCCGAGAATTCGAAACAGCAGTTGCTTGGTATCGGGATGCGTACTGCAGGTGAACGGAATTTTCCTGAAACGTATCAATAGCGGTGTCGATCAGCAGCACGGTCAGCTGCGATCACCGATCGCGGTGTGTTCAAGTGCAATTTCCCAGCCGAATCGCTGCGCAGGTAATGACGGCGAGCGCCAGCGATTTCCCAGGGCACGACAGCCCAGAAGCATCAGCTTGCCGGACGATGGCGATCGGTACCGGGTTCGGGTCAGAGCCGCTGAGCGAAAAATCCAGTTAGCGTCCAGCGCTGCCGGCATATCGAACACGAATCGCAATCCCGTAACCACAAAAAATGCGAGCATGAAAGGAACGGCCAGCAAGTCGTACTCGGTAGGGAGCCATCGCCGGCTTGGCGGCCGCGCATCCGCATTGTCTGGGCCACCATCACCAGCCCAATGCCCAGATATCCGCCGAAGAAACATCAAATGCCGTTCGCTCCGAAATAAGACTTTGATGGCAAAGCTGCTGCACGCGTGCTCGAACTCAGAGCGAAACAATACGTTCTGTAGCCAGTGCGATACCGGCACGCTGAATCGCGTCCGTCCCGCCGATTACGTCCAGCGATTCAGCCAGCCGCAAGAAATGCCGCCGATAGCAGAGCGAATAGGCCGCAACAGCAACAACGATCGCCGCGAGCAAGCGCTGCTGCAGCTTGCCGCCCCAGCTGGGCCATGCCCGGTGTTGCCAGGCCTGCCAGTCTCTCATACATCCCCAGAAACCAGAACGATGGAAGCAATCGCATATAGAGATCGGGCCGTTTTGGTACGTGCCCCGCCAACAACTGCAGGAACAAATTGGAAAAGAATTCGCGTGAGCAACACCACCACCAGCAGCATGCGCACGCCAATCGACACTGGACGAAACAAGCCGTTTCGGCAAGACGAGCATCAGCAGCCCGACTAGCGCAAACACCGCGAAAAACTGAAAAGGCTCGCGGAAAATACGGCCGCCGCATGGCTGACGCCGACACGCAAGAACGCGGAGACTGCTTCCATCCCTGGCGGTAACGAAAGCAGGAAACAAAAATGAGGAGACGGCATTGACGTCAATTCCAAAAAGCAATGCCAGCCCGAACAGCGCCGTGAAATTCGCCAGAAAAATATTGCGAATGGGAATGGGCAGCGCGGCGAGATTCGAGAAATCTCTGCCGGTCCGGGAAGCAGGCGGTTCCAGCGCAGCACCATCACCAGACCCGTAATCGTCATGGAGAGAACAACGAAGAAATATTCGTCCGCTGACCGAAGCACGATAGGGATCGAAGTCTTTTTGCCCACGGAACCATTGCAGTAAAGTCGAGTATTTATCCAGCAGAAATACGGAAGCAAACGCTCCGGGCGAGGCCAGAATCGCCAACACCGCCCCCAATCCCAAGCTCATGCCGCCGCTCCCCTGTTCGTCCTCGCCGGCAAACATGCGCTTCACAAAATGTGCCACCAAGCTCCAGAACGGAGCTGCCTGTTCGAACGTCATGCCCCGGTGTGCCGCCTCATCTGCTCATCACCGTTTCGACGATAGCCTGCGCCGATTCTTCGGCATCTACCTCCTGCACCAGGTGCGAAAATGCCGCTTCAAGCGACGGCATCGATTGAAATTTCTTCAGGTCCTCGATCGTTCCATAAGCGAGTTGTTTCCCGTTCTGCAGAATCGTCACGTGCGAGCAGACTTTCTCGACAACCTCCAAAACGTGCGAGCAATAGAAGATCATCTTGGCCTTCCTGGCTCAGGCGTGAAACAAGCTTTCGAAAGATGAGCGCCGAAGTCACGTCCAGCCCCGAAAGAGGCTCATCGAAAATAATCAGCTCCGGATTGTGCATCAAAGCCGCGATGAGAAGAATCCGCTGCCGCATGCCCTTTGAATAGGCGGATATCACGTTGTGCCGATGCGGGAACATCGAGAACAGCTCGAGCAACGCATTCCCTCGCCTCGCGATTATCTTTTCCGGCAAACCGCGCAACCGCCCCACCAACTCCAAATACTCGAGACCCTGACAAGAATGGATACAGATTTGCCTCTTCCGGCACATAACCGACGATCCGCTTGTAACCCGCCAGATCGTGCTTGATATTGCTGCCGTTGAAGAAAACACTTCCGCTGGTCGGCTCCAGAAGGCCGGTGATGATCTTGACCGTGGTGCTCTTGCCGGATCCGTTCGGACCCAGATACCCCAGCACCTCACCAGGTTTCACCGTGAAGCTTACATCGTCAACCGCGGGCACCGAGCTGTAGCACTTCGTGAGCGACCGGACTTCCAGCATCCTGAACGTAGGATACTACATAGTCGCCGCTGCTGCCCCAGTGTCCTTAATGCACACGCAGTTCTGCAACATGCTGGCGGCGCACCTTGATTTTTCCCTCACCCTTCCAGGCGGCGGCAAGGTCGTAGGCCAGTTGCATTCGTAACCATGTTTCGGCGGTGCTGCCGAAGGCCTTGGTTAACCGGATGGCCATTTCCGGGCTGATACCTGCCTTGCCGTTCACGACATTATTGAGCGCTTGACGGGTAACACCAAGAATCTTCGCGCCCGCGGTGACGGACAATCCCAAAGGCTCAAGGCAATCCTGCCGAACAATGCTTCCGGGATGGGGCGGGTTCTTCATGGGCATACTGATTCCTTCTCTCACTAGTGGTAGTCGATCAGTTCAACCTCAAATGCGTCGGTCCGTTCAAATCGAAAAATGATACGCCAGTTCGCCCGCACCGTTACGGACCACACTCCCTTCAGGTCGCCCTTCAGCGGGTGCAGGCGATACCCGGGAATATCCAGAGCTTGCGCCGTGGTGGCGGAGTCGAGAACCAGGAGGATTCGTTCAACCTTCTCCGCTAGGTCCGGCCGTATTCCGCTCCGGTCGCCCCGTTCATAGAGCCGTTTCAGGCCGCGATGCTTGAAGCTTCTAATCACCAGAATACACCCGCAAAGTAACAATTGTCACTTGTCAACGAACACGCCTCTTTCACAGCCAGAGTCGCGGTTACCCGCTGGCCGCCTTACCGTTCGATGTGCGCGCTCGCACCAGGCGCAGCACGATCTGTTCCACCTGCTCTGGAGACAACCCGGTGCTATCCACAAGCTCCGCATCCGGGGCCTGCACTAACGGCGCTTCCGAACGCTTGCGATCCCGCTCATCGCGCCGGTTCAGCTCTCCTGCAATTAGCTGCACGTCCGCAGCCTGTCCCTCCTCTTGCAGCTCCCGCGCCCGGCGCATCGCCCGCTCTTTTGGATCGGCATCCAAAAAAATTTTCACTTGTGCCTGCGGAAAAACAACCGACCCGATGTCGCGGCCTTCCATCACGACACTGTTCTGTTCGGCCATGCTGCGCTGCATCGCGAGCAGCGCCCGCCTTACTCCCGCAACTGCGGAAACTTTCGATGCCGCCTCTGAAACTCGCGGTTCGCGAATGGCTTCCGTGACATCTTCGCCGTTCAACAATACGCGTCCATCCCCTGGCGCAAGCTCAATCTTGGCTTCTTTCGCAAGCTGTTCCAGCCGATGCATGTCGCTCAAGTTCATTCCCAAACGAAGCGCCCACAGCGCGATCGCCCGGTACATCGCGCCGCTGTTGATGTATACGAATCCAAGTTTCTCAGCGACGCGTTTGGCGACAGTGCTCTTGCCCGCTCCTGCTGGGCCATCGATCGCAACGACGATGCGCTTCTCGCTCATCGGCTTCCGACAGCCGCACGCCGTCGGGCTGCCAATCGTCCCGAAACACCTTGCCGTCCTTCATCACAAAGCGCACATGTTGCAGCTGTTCATATCCGTCCGCGGATCGGAATCCACCGCAATGACGTCGGCAAAGGATCCCGGTTTTACCACGCCGGCTTTGCCTTCAGGCTCAGTAGGCTCGCGGCATTGATAGTCGCCATGCGAATCGCATCAATCGGCTTTGCCCCCCATTCCACCATGGTCGCGAACTGCTTTGCGTTATCTCCATGCGGATAGACTCCGCCGTCAGTGCCGAAAGCAAGCGGCGCGCCCGCCAGATACGCCTTCCGGAAATTCGCGCGCTGCAGCCGTCCGATGGCTTTTTCTTTTTCAATCGATTCCGGCAGCATGCCCGCCTTCGCGCCCTCCTTCAAAATGTAGTCGTCGTTGTAAATATCGAAGACTAGCTACGTGTGATGTTGTTTCGCAAGCGCGATGCCTTCCTCATCGATCAGGCTCGAATGCTCGATCGAATCGATGCCCGCGTTGATCGCATCCTTAATCGCTTGCGTGCCATGCGCGTGAGCCGCCACTTTCCGGCCCAGTTTGTGGGCTTCATCGGCAATGGCCTTCATCTCCTCGAACGTGTATTGCTCGGCGCCCGGGGAATCGCCTTTCGAAAGCACTCCGCCGGAGGCGCAGATCTTGATCAGATCCGCGCCATATTTGACCACTTCTCGAACTTTTTTGCGCGCCGCCCAAGGTCCATCGGCCACGCCATAATCGGTGTAGTTATACTCGGGCGCCAGCAGATCGTTGTCGCAATGTCCACCCGTTATTCCCAGCGGCGGGCCCGACACGAATAGTCGCGGTCCCGGGATTTCGCCCGCGTTGATGCCATCGCGCACCGCCACATCGCTGAACCCGCTTGCGCCGACATTGCGAACCGTCGTGAATCCCGCCAGCAGCGTAATCCGCGCATTCTTTGCTCCCGTGATTGCCTCGCGCGGAATGGAAACGCCCACGGACTTGTATCCCGAATTCGCCGGATCGCCTGTCAAATGATCGTGTACGTCGATCAATCCCGGCAAACAGAACGCTTTCGGAATGTCGATCTTCGTCGTGTTCGCGGGAAGCGATTCTTCGCTCTTTCCCGTCATGATCGTCTTGACCGACCCACTTTCAATGACCACTAGCGCGTCGTTCAGAACGGTGTTGGTCTCCGGGTCGAGCAACGATCCGCAACGAATAGCTAACAATGCTTGAGGCTGTTGCGCAAACCCTGCGCAGGCTCCGGCCGCCAATACACAGCGCACCAGAGAACGCGGAAAATAGGCACGATCTTCCCGAGTATGGCACGCAAACCCGTTGCAGCCAAACATGCTGGGGTGGGGTCTCAATGTGCCGCTCGCGGCTGTTGTTCTCCAGGTCTCGGCCGCCGCATGATGAACGGCAGGGGAGTAAGACACGCCACGATCACCGACATAATCCAGAAACTGTTTTCAAAGCTGAGCGCGCTCGCCTGCTGTTGTACGGTCTGATAAGCCAGCGCCAGCGCCTTCTTGGAAGCCGTTACGGCGTCGAATCCCTGCGCCAGAAACGTCGCCGTCAGCCCGTTCAGGAATTGTTGAAAAGTAAAATCGCCGTGGCTGGTGTGCGCTGCAAATGCTCGTTGGTGAGTCTGATTCTGTCTCGCCAGAAACGTGGTCAATAGCGACGTCCCGATGCTGCCGCCCAAGATTGCGCGCAAAATTCGATAGTCCTGACACCTGATTATTCTTCTCACGCGGAACGCCAATGTAGTTAAGCGTGCTGATCGGAATAAAGATGAATGGCATGAAAATCACCTGAATCATCCGAAGCATCACGATCGTGCGGAAATCGATTCCGACATAGATGATGGTCATCAGGTGAAGAGTCGCGGCCGTTCCCAGAAAGCCGATGGCGACCAGCAATCGCGGATCTATCTTCGTGCCGGTCAGCCGGCCCGCAATCGGCATCATCAATATGAGAACCAAACCTCCAGGCGAAAGAGCCATTCCGGCGCGCTCGGCCGTATACCCAAGGCTGCTCTGCAAGAAATTCGGGAATCAAAACCGTGGAGCCGAACAGAACCATCCCCAGCGTGAACGAGAAGAACACGGCCGTTCCGAAGTTGCGGTTCTTCAGCAGCCGCACATCTACAATCGGGTGTTCGTGGAACCACTCCCAAAGAAAAAATGCGGCCAGCGTCGGCACGCCGATACTGAACATCGTCGTAATCAGCGGCGATCCGAACCAATCCTCTTCCTGGCCTTTATCGAGAACGATTTGAAAACACGCCACTCCGATAACGATCAGCGCAAGCCCGATGTAGTCGATCGAAATACCCGCATTTTTCTCTTTTTTGAGCCAGGGCGGGTCTTCCACAAAGCGGTGCGTAAGAAATAACGAAAGGAGCCCGACCGGCAGATTAATGAAGAAGATCCAATGCCAGTTGAAGTTGTCGGTAATCCAGCCGCCAAGCGTAGGGCCGATTGCGGGCGCGACCACCACGGCCATGCCGTACATCGAAAACGCCATGCCCGCGCTTCTCTACCGGAAATGTGTCGGCCAGAATCGCTTGTTCGGAAGGCTGTAAGCCTCCGCCTCCTGCGCCTTGCAGTATGCGGGCAATGATCAGCATCGGAAGGCTCGGCGCGATGCCGCAAAAAAACGAGCAGATGGTAAACAGCGCCACGCACGACATGTAAAAACGCTTGCGGCCGATTACGCGTCGAGAGCCAGCCCGAGACCGGCAGCACAATCGCGCTCGATACCAGGTAACTGGTCAGAATCCATGTCGCTTCCTCGTATGTCGCGCCGAGCGAGCCCGCGATATGCGGCAGCGAAACGTTCGCAATCGAGGAATCGAGCACCTCCATGAAAGTCGCCAACGTCACCGTCATGGCGACAATCCACGGATTATGGGAAGGCTTCCAGCTAGGATGCGCACGGAGGTGGAGACGCGGCCAACGCTTATGCTCCGATGCGCACTTCAGGTTCCACCGACATGCCGGGACGCAACCGGTCGAGACCGGCCTGATCTCGTTTGAAGCGGATTCGTACTGGAATGCGCTGCATCACTTTAACGTAATTTCCCGTCGCGTTCTCGGGCGGCAGAACGCTGGCGATCGATCCCGTCGACCCGCCAATACTTTCGACGTAACCCTCGAAATCTTGCTTCAGACCCATCCACGTGTATTTTGGTCGCTTGCCCCGGTTTGATGTTGCGAAGCTGCGTTTCTTTAAAGTTCGCGGTAACCCAAACATCGTCTATTTGCGCGATCACCAGCAGCTGCTGTCCGGCCGCAATGTGCGCTCCCACTTCCGCCGACCGCTTCATCACAATTCCCGCGACGGGCGCCGCAATCTTTGTGTAGCTGAGTTTCAGCTGCGCTTGCTCAACTTTGGCTTGCTCATTTTGTGCGCTGGCCTGATTCGATTCCACCGTCGCCCGCCGGATGGCAACCTGCTGCGGCGCATTGCGTTCGTATTGTGCAAGCCGGCTCTGCGCCTCTTCTAGTTGCGCGCGCCTTTGATCGACTATCTGCGCCGCCGATTGCAGCGCTGCTTCGTTCGCGGTCACGGTCGCCGCCTGAGCCTTCGCGGTTGCGGCGATCTGATCGTATTCCTGCTGCGATACCTCTTCTTTCGCGATCAGCAGTTTGTATCGCGCGAGATCCGCTTGCGCCCGCGCATTGTTCGCCTCCGATTCGGCCACTTTGGCCGCGGCCGAGTCGCGGTCGCGTTGCGACGCAGCCAGCGCCGCCTCGCATTCGCAACGTCCGCTCCGCCCGCTGAAATGTTCGTAATGTTTTCCACCTGAGTGATGGGCACGTTCGGCTGTTGCGCCGTCACCATGCTGCGCGCTTGTGCTAGCTGCGCAATAGCTTGATCAAGCGCAACCTGGTAATCGCGAGGATCCAGATCGACCAACTCTTCGCCCGCCTTCACGAACTGGTTATCGTCGACGTAAACCTTCGTGATCGTCCCGTCGATTCGTGCGCTGATGGGATTCAGATGCGCGTCCACTTCAGCATCGTCCGTGCTCTCGAAGTGCCGCGTTTCAAACCAGTACAACAATCCACCCACGCCGATAACCAGCAGCACAATAAAAAAAATGGTGAAGGCGCGCCGGCGCCCGCTCGAATCTTCATCAACGGCCTCCTTTCAGCAGGCCGGGTATTCCGTTTTCCGCTTCGCCTGTGGCTCGTCGCCAGAGTCAGCTTCGCCAAGTTAAAAGAAAAAAGACTGGAAATGTAGTCGCTTTCCGCGCTCGCCACCTGTTCCTGCGCCTGCACCACTTCCACCGTAGTCGCCACACCCGCCGCAAAGCGATCTCGCGCCTCGGTCAACGTCTCGCTTGCATAGCTCCGATTGCTCTGGGCCAATCGAACCTGACCCATTGCGGTTTCAAGCTCGATCAGTGCAGTTCGCACTTCCTGCTCTACTCGGCCGCGCTGATCGGCAAATTCGGCTTGCCGCTCGTGCAGAGACGCCTCCGCTTGCTCGATGTCCCCTTTCGTTCTCCCTCCCTGCCAGATCGGAAGATTCACAGATCCGGTAACAGCAAAAACCCCGTGAGTGGATGCCGGATTCGGCCCCAGCAGACCGTAATCCCCGTTCAGTGAAACCGAAGGAAGGCGCTCGGCATGCGCGGCCGAAACCACGCGTTCAGCGGCTCGCACCTGTGCTTCAGCCGCTTGCAGATCCCACCGATGTTTAAAGGCCTTCTCAAGAGTGGCCGCCGTGTCCGGCATTGTTACCTCATTGAAATCGAGAGGCTCAAGAATCATCTCACGGTCCAGTGGAAGGCCAATCAGATCGAGCCAACCCGATCTTTTGTTTGCGGAGATCGGCGTCGAGCGAGCTCAACCTTTGCTGCTCGGTTTGAAGCTCCACCAGACTGCGCATAACGTCAATCCGCGCGTTTGTCCCAGCTTCCTTCCGCACCACGGCCTGTCTGTAAACAGCTTCTGCATTATTCACCTGAGCCCGCTGTGACGCTACTCGCGGCTGTCGCGGCAATGGTCTGGAGATACGTCCCACCGACGGCCAGGACCACCAGCTCCCTTGCATCTTTCGCCGAAAGCACCGAGCTTCGCGCTGTCTCTTTGCTCGCTTGCCAGTTGTGCCTTTCGACAGCATCGTAAATGGATTCGCTGAGCGCTCCTTGTACCTGCGAATAGTTGAACGGCCCCACTACGGAAGGAATGGAAAACCCCGAATTCGGCGGAGCCTTGAATTGGAAACCGTACGCAGCCAGGTTCACCTGCGTTACCGTGTCGCTCGCATTCACGGAAATGTTCGGCAACAGCGCGCTGAGCGCTTGTATGCGTCCGGCGCGAGCAGCTCTCACCTGATCGTCCGCGGAAATCGCCCCTAAATTCGTTTGCAAACCGCGCTTCACAGCGTCGGCGAGCGTGAGCGTAATAGCGCCATTCGGCATATTCGCAACTGGAACGCTGCCGGACAAATTCCCGTTTACTTGTACTGAGCTGTTAATCGTGTTGGCGCCCGCTCCGCCTGCCGATTGCTGCGCGCTTACAGCGCCGGGCTGATTGATACGTCCAGAAAGCGGCATAGGCAGCGGCCGGTTCGATCCCTCCGAACCAGCGCCTCCCGGCATCTGTGCCCAAGCCACGCATGCGGCAAATGCCCCCAGGGCCATGAACCTAAACACATACATAGATGTAGCACATTACGTACACCGATGCATATAATTAGAGGAATGCCGCGGCAGCCACACCCCAATAAGCATCAACAGCGGACGGCAGTCACCCGCCGGAAGCTGTTGACGTCTGCCCGCCGTGTCTTTGCGCGAAATGGATTCGAAGCGGCCCGTATTGAGGACATCGCGGTCGAGGCCGGTCATACCCGCGGCGCCTTTTACGCCAATTTTAAGACTAAAGAGGATCTCTTTTTCGCCCTTCTCGAGCAGCAGGTCAGCCTTCACATACAGCGCATCCACGATTTACTCGAGCGTTGCTCCAATCCGGAACAGCGGCTTGAATCTTTGCGCGATTACTACATCGAGCGAATGGCCGACCGCCAGTGGGTGATGCTGATGCTGGAATTCAAGCTGTTCGCCGTGCGTCACGGTAAGCTTCGCGCCAAGCTTGCGGAGGCCCACCGGCGAATCCGGTCTTCGCTCAATGTGGAGGCGCTCGAAACTCTGCTTCCCGCCCATCTCCAAGTGGGTAAAGAGTCGCATGAGGTTCGCCGCGCAGCCCTCGAGGCCGCGCTCAACGGCCTCGTGTTAGAAAACGCCTACGACCCGAAGAGAATCTCGGAGGATCAGGTTATTTCCATCCTTCGCCGCGTATTTAACATGCTATTGGAGACCCAATAGCAAATCTTTCGGGCCGTAAATTACTCCACACCCGTCCCGCCGCCCCATTCACAAAATTAATCCACAACCATCCCCGCCGCTCCATTCACAAAACGAATCCACAACCATCCCCGCTCCCGATTCAAAAAACTAATCCACCACCATTCGCGCTCCCGAACTGAGCCGCGACCAAATGGAGTCGGTTCCGTCCCATTCATGGGACCAAACTTCCCGCTTTCAAACACGCCCCTGCCAACCATCTGTTGCATTCACGCGCTCAAAAAATGGCTACCAAATTGCGAAAGTTGATGAGAACGCCCGAACTATGAACAATCGGCTGGACACAATTGACTTCAACGTGCCCAGCCCTCCGCGTGAGCCTTTCCTACTTAGCCCTCGCGTCAATGATCGCGACTGTGCCCTGCGCATTGGCCATAGCCTGGTGCCGCACCGACTTGGGTATTTCAAACGCGAAGGACTTGCCGGTCGCGCCCGACTCGAACTTCTCCACGAAGTATGCACCGCCAATATTCACGAGTTCAAGATAGCTGCGCGCGGATACCGTCCCGTAATCCACATTTGAATGAGGAAGCAGCATTCTTTTCCCATCGTTCCCAATGATCGAAAACACGGGCAAGGTAGAGCCTATGGATGGAGCTTCCAGCGTGTACTCGCCCGGCTGCAGCACAGTATTGCCCCAGTGCGCCTCGAAAGGCAGGGTGAAGGTTGCTTTCTGCGCGTTCGCGTGCGACACACTCAGAGCGAGCGCCAACGCAAATGCCGCAAAGCTTGTTACTCGATTACTAAATAGATGCACAATATTCTCCTTTTCGCTGTCCGACGAGGAACCCGTGAGGGTTCTCATCCGTACAAGCATTCAGACGAAAGTTCCACGCGAATGGCGCTCAAGAGGAGATCAGGACATTCTCAAGAAAATATATGAGCAATTCGGAACAGCACTTATCTAATCGCGCGCGCACCGCTGCGCGGAAAGTTCGCTTTGGAAGCTTTGAGGTCGACTTCGGAGAGCGCGAATTGCGCAATCGCGGGCTCAGAGTAAGACTTCAGCATAAGCCGTTTCACATACTCGAGTTGCTGCTCGAAGAACCAGGCTCCCTCGTCACGCGCGAACAACTCGCACGATGCCTCTGGCCCGATCTGCACGTGAGCTTCGACCGCAGTTTGAATACGGCGGTCAATAGCCTGCGCCAGGCTTTAGGCGATTCACCGCGGCGTTGCCGCTACATTGAGACGCGATCGGGGCTCGGTACCGCTTCATTGCACAGGTCGAACACATAGAGGAAATAGGCTCGCATCGCGATGCCGGCGAGACAACTAACGGCGCTGCAAAATCCGAGGCCTATCGCGATTACCTCAAAGGACGCTATTTTTACAACAAAATGACAGAGGATGACCTGCGGAAGAGCATTGCCCTTTTCGAGGCGGCTCTCGCGCAGGACCCTCGCTGCGCTCTCGCCTACACGGGTCTCGCCGACACCTACTGCTTGTTAGCCTTCTTCGGCATTATGCCTTCGGCCGAGGCACATCAACGCGCAAGGCAATTGGTCGAGACCGCTCTCGACATCGACAACCAGTGCGCGGAGGCCCACGCCACGCTCGCAGGTGTAAAGAAATCGTTCGATTGGGATTGGCGCGGCGCCGACGCCGGGTATCGCCGCGCGCTGCAGTTGAATCCCAATTACGCCGACGCGCACCGCTGGTACGCTTCCCTTCTGTCCGCCTTGGGTCGGACAGAACAAGCCATAAAAGAAATTCGCCATGCGCAAGAACTGGATCCTCTCTCGCTTGTGGCGGGCATGGAGCTCGCCTGGAATCTCTATATGGCGCGCGACTTTCAGGGCGCTGTGGACCAATCCTGGAGAACACTGGGCCTGGAGCCGCGCTTTGCCGCCGCCCAACACACCCTCGGCCTGGCTTATGAGCAGTTGGGAATGCACGAGGAAGCGCTCATCGAATTTCAAAATGCCCGCGTATGTTCCGGCCATCACCCGGTCACCATAGCGGCGCTGGGCCATGCTTATGGAAACGCGGGAAAGCACGATCAGGCTCTGGACATATCGCGAGAGCTCGATGACATGTCCCGGCGCCGCTACGTTTCTCCCTATTGGCGCAGCATCGTCCAAACCGGAATGGGCGCCTATGATAGCGCGCTCAACTCGCTCGAAACCGCGGTCGAAGAGCGCGACGTGTGGGTAGTTTGGTTAAAAGTCGAGCCCCGCTTCGACCCGCTTCGCTCGGATGGCCGTTTCAAGGCTTTGCTGGACCCCCTTCATCTTGACGCGGGAACGTGGGAATTCGCTGAAGCTACATCGGCGTAGCCGCGCAAGTGGAGGCTATCTCAGCTGGCCTTCCACCTCTCGCAGCCAATCCGGCCGTTTCAAGACCTCTCGCGGCTTGCTGCCATCGGGCGGCCCGATAATGCCATCGCGCTGCATTACATCTAAAATGCGCGCGGCCCGCCCGTAACCCAGCCGCAAACGTCTCTGCAGCGTGGAGGTTGAGGCCTTGCCCATCTCGACGACCACCCGCACCGCGTCCGCATACATCGGATCCTGTTCGCCTTCGAACACCTCCGCCTCTTCTTCGTCGTCTTCAGAAGGGGGAGCCAATAAGAAACTCTCATCGTATTCAGGAGTCGCCTGTTCCTTCCAGAAATCGACCACGCGGCTGGCCTCCGCCTCCGTAACAAAAGCGCCGTGTACGCGCGTCAGCCGCGAAGATCCGGGCGGCAGGAAGAGCATGTCACCCTTGCCGAGCAGGTGCTCCGCGCCCATTACGTCGAGAACGGTTCGCGAATCGACGCGCGTTGCTACCCGGAAACTGATGCGCGACGGGAAGTTCGCTTTGATCAGCCCGGTGATGACGTCGACACTGGGACGTTGCGTCGCAAGCACCAGGTGCATGCCGACCGCGCGCGCCATTTGCGCCAGCCGCGTTATGCACTCTTCTACATTCGCCCGCTCGAGGATCATCAGATCCGCCAGCTCGTCGATCAGAATCAGCACGTAGGGCAGCGGCTTCAAATCTTCCTCTTCACTGGCGTCGTCGAACAAGCTTCTCGGTGCTTGTTTGACCTGTAAAATCTTTCGGTTGTATTGATCGATGTTGCGCACGCCTTGCGACGCAAGCAGCTTCAGCCGCCGTTCCATCTCGAGCACCGCGTTGCGCAGCGCGTTAGTCGCTTTCTTTGGTTCCGTGATCACCGGCGTCAACAGGTGCGGGATGCCTTCGTAAATTCCAAGCTCGACGCGCTTCGGATCGATCATGATCATCCGAACCTCGTCCGGGGTTGCCTTGTAAAGGAACGACATGATCATGGCGTTCAGCATCACGCTCTTGCCTGACCCCGTCGAGCCTGCAATCAATAGGTGCGGCATGGCTTCGAGCGAGCTTACCTTGATGCGGCCGTTGATGTCTTTGCCCAAAGCGATCGTCATTTTCGAAGGAGAATCCTTAAATTCTCCGGATTCCAAAATGGCCCGCAAGCTGATCAGTTCGCGCCTGGTGTTCGGCACCTCAATGCCCACGGTGGGCTTGCCGGGCAAACGCTCGATCAGAATCGACTCCGCCTGCAACCCGAGGCAAAGATCTTCGTTCAGAGTTGTGATGCGGCTGTACTTCACGCCCGCTTCGGGCTTGTATTCGAAAGTCGTGACCACGGGGCCCGGATTGATTTGTACAACCGAGCCGCGCACGTTAAATTCGTCCAGCTTCGATTTGATGCGGTTTGCAATTTCCTTCAGCTCGAAGCTGTCGTAACCATTGCCGGCCGGTATTTCGTTCAACAGTTCCGACGAAGGAAGCCGGTATGCCTTCTTTCGCTTTGCGGGTAGCGGCGCCGCGGGAACGGGAATGTCGAAGGGCGGCGTATTCTCCTCATCTTCATCAGGCGGTTGTGGACGGATAAGCGGCTGATGCTCGAGTGTTCGGATGGGAATCTCTTGCGAGGGCTCCGGCTCCGGCGGCGGCGCCTGTTGTGTAGGCGGAGCAATAACATTTCTTCGGGCGGAGCGCTCGGCTGCTCGGGCTCTCGCTTTCTCGATTGCGCGCTGGCGGGTTGCTTCGCGCGAGGCCTTCCAAGCCGCTGCCATGCGCTGCCATTTGGCGATGGGACGGCGAAGCCATCGCATCAGCGTCGATACCTCAAAGGTGGAAGCGAAATACAGCGCGGCAATACCGGCCGCAACCGTGATGATTGCCGCGCCGGCTAAATCGAAGCGCGCGAGCAGATAATCGGCCATCACCATCCCCACGATGCCGCTGGTACGAACGGCGCCGGCAATCAGCACCGGATTCCGTATCAGTCCGCAAGCCGTCGAAATACAGAACCACAGCGCGAGCGCCCCGAACACCCGGAACCAGGGGCTTTCTATCGTTGACGACCGCACCCATTTCCAAGCTAAGGCCCAAATATGAAACGGCAGCAGGAACACGCTGATGCCGAAGATCTGCAATAGCAGATCCGCCCATTTCGCGCCGGAAATGCCGAGCAGGTTATGCGTGTGAGCGGCGCCCGTTGCCGTGTTCCAGGACGGATCTGCGGGGGAATAGGAGACCAGGCTTAACGCAACTGCCAAGCCCAGCAGAAACAATAGTAGACCCACGGCTTCATTGAGCCGTGTATGGCGAGAGGGCGAGAGGAATGTCATCCGCCGACGCGGAAGAATACTGCCAGAGCGATCACTATTATGCCAAAGATTATGCGATACCACACGAACAGGGCCAAACTATTTCGCCGGAGGTACTTCAAAAAGAACGCAATCACGATGATTCCTACGACCGCGCTGACCAGGATTCCGACCAAATAAGGCAGCTTCATGCCGGGTGGTATGCCGCCGTTCTTGCGCAGATCTAAAGCGTCTTTCGCCGCTGCGGCCGCAATGGCGGGTGCGGAAAGCAGAAACGAGAATCTTGCGGCCGCTTCGCGATCCATGTGCAGGAAGCGAGCTGCGGTTATCGTGATACCGCTTCGCGAGGTGCCCGGCACGACGGCCAGCGCCTGTGCCACCCCGATAGTCATAGCATCGAACCAGGTCAGTTGATCGAGCCCATTTTTTTCCTGGCCGACCCTGTCGCCGATCGCCATCACAATTCCGACGATGATCAACATCGCCCCAATCACGTACGGAGTGCGCCACGCGTGCTCAGCGTATTTGTTCAAAGCGAGGCCGGCAATCCCCACCGGAATCGTGCCGATAATGAGGTACCACAATAACGAACGGCTGTTCTCATCCGGCGCGGATCCGCGGTAGGAGAAGCCAAGCCCATTCGCGACGATCTGTACCCAATCTTTAAAAAAGAAGATGAAAATTGCCGCAAGCGTGCCGACGTGGAGCGCGATATCGAAGCCCAGGCCCGGATCTCTCCAACGCATAATCTCCGGAACCAGAGCTAAATGAGCCGTGCTGCTGATAGGCAAGAACTCGGTGAAGCCTTGCACGATGGCGAGGACAATCGCCTGATAAAGCGGCATAATGATGTGTGTACGAAGCGATACTGATTGTCTCATTCGGCGGACCGGAAACGCCCGAAGAGGTCCTGCCGTTCCTTGAGAATGTCACTCGCGGCCGAAACGTTCCCCGCGAGCGGCTGATCGAGGTCGCCGACCACTACCACCGCTTCAACGGGAAAAGCCCGATCAACGATCAGTGCCGCGAATTGATCGCCGCTTTACGGAACGAACTCGACTCCCACGGCCTCAAGTTGCCGATCTACTGGGGCAACCGCAACTGGCATCCATTCCTGGCCGACACCCTGCGGCAGATGCGCGACGACGGCGTCCGGCGAGCGCTTGCGTTCGTGACTTCCGCTTACAGCTCTTATTCGAGTTGTCGCCAGTACCGGGAAAACATCGTGGCTGCCCAGGCAGAAGTCGGCAACGGCGCTCCAAAAATAGACAAACTCAGGGTCTTTTATAACCATCCGGGTTTCATTGAGGCATCGGCCGATCGGGTGCGGGAGGCGCTAAGGCCCTTTTTACCGAACGAACTCCCTTGGGTTCGTTTTTTCATTTCGGCCCACAGCATCCCCTGTTCCATGGCCGCCACCAGCGATTATGAGAAGCAACTGCGGGAAACATCCCGCTTAGTTGCTGAAGCGGTAGGTCTTAGCAACTGGGAACTGGTGTTTCAGAGCCGCAGCGGTCCGGCGTCCCAGCCTTGGCTTGGGCCTGACATTCTCGCCCGCTTGCGCCAATTGCCGGCAGAGGGCATAAGAAACATTCTGGTCGCTCCGCTTGGCTTCGTTTCGGATCATTTGGAAGTCGTCTACGATCTGGACATTGAAGCGGCGCGTCTCGCCCGAGATCTCGGCATAAAGATGATCCGGGCCAAGACGGTTGGAACACATCCCGCGTTCGTCGGGATGATCCGGCAGCTGGTTGAGGAGCGGCTTTTCCTGAACGATGCTACTGGTGACGTTTGTCCGCCGGACTGTTGCCCTGCGCCAAAAGCCGGTAGAGCTCTCGCTTGGGAAGACCCAGCTGTTTCGCCAAAGCTTTGATGGATTCCATTCGGTCCAGGACTTGGTCAGGCTTCGGGATGTCGTCCTTTTCTTCTCCTCTACCGATGACCAGGGTAATCTCGCCTTTTACAACTGCGCGGGCAACCAGTTGTTCACGAATTTCACGGGCTGATCCTCGCAGAAACTCTTCATGAATCTTGGTGATCTCGCGAGCTAATGCCAGGGGACGGCGGGGAAAGACTTCGGCTATATCCGCCAAGGTTTCGAGGATGCGGTGGGGGCTTTCGTAAGCGATCACCGTCGCGGATCCGCTCGCAATGTGTTGAAGCGCCTTTCGTCTGGCCGCCGTCTTGGAAGGAAGGAACCCAATAAAGCGAAACTCATCTACAGGCAACCCGGATCCGGCGAGAGCGGCTAAGACGGCTGAGGGGCCGGGCACGGGAACAACGGCGAAGCCTTTCTGAATTGCGGCCGTTACGGCTCGAAATCCAGGGTCGGATATCAACGGCGTCCCGGCATCGCTCACCAGGGCGATGGATTCGCCCCTTTCCAAACGTTCGACGATATCGGCCGCGCGGCTGGCTTCATTATGTTCGTGGTAACTGATGAGCGGCTTGCGAATTTCATAATGCTCCAGCAGCGTTTGCGTGTGGCGCGTGTCCTCGCAGGCGATCACCGCAACTTCTTCTCGAAGAATGCGCAAGGCGCGCAGCGTAATGTCCTCGAGATTTCCGATGGGCGTAGCGATCAGGTAGAGAGTGGCGGGCAAACACTAAGCAGTGTATCGTTGAACCTGAAGTTTAGATGACGCCTGAAGAAGCTCCGTTTTTCATTCGTTGGAATCCCGACCGATCTTCCTACGCCATCGAGCTGAAATTGGATCTTGTGTCGAAGATACGCAATGAGCTTGCGGAATCCGAGAAGCTCGGGGTCGAAATAGGCGGCGTGCTCATTGGGTCCTTTCCGGGCGCGCACACGCCGACACTGCGGATCGAGGATTTCGAGACGATTCCGCGCCGTCCTGACGACGGCCAGATCTACATGCTCGACCCGTCGCAGCACGAGCGGGTTGCCGAGGTTCGCTGGAAAGTAAAAGAAAGCGGCAGAGCCGCCGTTGGATTTTTCAGGAGCCATGTTCGAACTGGCCCCCTGAGGCCATCTTTGACCGACCGGAGCATGCTCTCAGTACAATTCAGCCAAGCCACGTATGCGGTTCTTCTGGTCGAGGCACAAGAGCCTCACGCGGCCGGCTTCTTCATTACGGCAAATGGTCAACCGCCGGAAGAGCCTTCGGTAAAGGAATTCCGGTTTGACGAAAGCGCGTTCAAGGCTTTACCGGAGATCGAGCCGGCGGCATTAGAAGAAGAGCCCAATTCCCGAGTGCAAGCTGCGATCCGGCGATTTGCATGGATACCTGTCCTGCTAATTCTCGGGTTCATTGCTCTGCGGTTATGGTTGCCACGCTCGGATGAGAGTTTGTCGAATCCGATGGGATTAGCAATTACGGCGAGCGGTGGCCTGTTGAAGGTTTCCTGGAATCATGCGGCTCGGGACATCTCAAACGCCACGGACGGGACGTTGCTGATTACCGACGGTGCGAGCCGTCGCGAAATCAAATTAGGACCGGACGAGCTGAAGCTCGGAACCGTAGAGTACCCGCGAAATAGCGAGCATGTCCGAATCACCATGACTCTAAACCTGCCAGGATCGGCATCGCCCAGCGAGTCGGTCGATTGGCTGCGGAAATAGTTATTGACGGAGAAGAATACTGAACTCGCCGGCCTTGGCATCTAGAATAACTGTGCTGGCGGGCGGAATTTGTCCCTGGGCGACCAGTGCCGCGACCGGTTGAATAAAGTTGCGCTGGACGGTGCGTTTCAATTCGCGCGCGCCAAACTCCAGGCTGACTCCGGTGTCGAGCAGCAAGTTGCGGCCAGCGACGGTGCACTGCAGGCGAAATCCACGGAGCGGCAAGCGGTTCTGGATGAGGCGGGCAAAGCTCGCGAATATGTGATCGAGGATAATCTCGCAGGCATCGCGGTTTAACGGTTTATAGGTGATGACCGAGTCGATGCGGTTCACAAACTCAGGCGAGAACTTGTGACGGACGGCGGACATGCCGATGCTCTGGAGCCTGGCGGGATGCTCGCAACCTTGCGGGGGGACCATGGCTTCGAAACCGAAGTCGGGTTTATTGGCGCGCTGAATGGATTTTGCGCCGAGGTTACTGGTGAGAAAGATCATCGTGCGCTCGAAATTGACAGTTGTGTTATCGCCGAGCCGAAGAGTTGCTTTATCTAGAATGCCGAGCAGAAGGCGGTTCATGGAGGGCGCTGCTTTCTCGATCTCATCGAAGAGGAGCAGCGAGATGTCGCTTTTCTCGCTCGCGACGCCATTGACTTTCGCCTGGGTAAGCATAGGCTGTGTTTCGCGGTGGCCTAAATAGCCGGGAGGCGCGCCGATGAGTTTGGCGACTTCGTGCTCCATCTGGAACTCGCCGCAATCGACCTTGAGCAGATTCTTGCTGCTGCCGTGCAGCACATCGGCAAGGGCTTCGACAGTACGGGTCTTGCCCGTGCCGGTGGGACCGAGCAGTAAGGCGACGCCCAAAGGCCTACCCTCAGGAGCGAGGCCGGCCTGATGCATTTGGATATAGGGAACGATAGTGTCGATCGCCTCGGGCTGACCCACCAGGACATGGCTCAAACGGGCGGCTAGACCGTTCGGATCTTCAGGGATGACGGGCCGGCGCGTACGGCCGGATAGAGTGTAGGATCGCATGTTGGCTCGAATACCTTCTCGGCTTTGAATGTATCGGCTCGGGCCGCGCGAACTTACGTAAGTTCGAGCGGGAGGAGTCCTTCCGTGCGGCACTTAACGCCTTCTGCAACTGCAAGATAGCGGCAATAGAGCGGGTCTGCAAATATTTAGCTTCAGCTTGTGAATAGAAGATAGATGGTATATACTCACAGGCCATTCCCGCGAATCTTCGGAGGGTGGCCATGGAGCAAAAGAGGAAAAATTACGAGATACGGGGTACCATCCGGGGACGCAACGGAGAACTGCTGCGTGGTGCCCGAGTTGTCGTCTGGTGGCAACATATCCGGGAGCGCAAGGAACTGGCTGCGGGCGCGACCTCCGAGGGTGGAACCTATCATCTGAAATACGAGGTTCCCGAGCGCGCGCCGGAACCGATGCTTTTAGTGGTCGAGGCGCTATCGGAGTATCTTGATGCGCCGCTGTTGTCGCCCCTGACGCAGGCGCAACCGGCGCTTGAGATCGATCTCACCTTCGAGCCGCCCGATGAGTCGGAGTGGGCCACGCTGGTGCGCTCGATGGAGCCGTTCCTGGAGGGCCTTAAGCTCAGCGATCTGATGGAAACCAGCACTCACCAGGACATTTCGTTTCTGGCGCGCGAACTGGGCAAGAGCACCGAAGTGGTGATGCGCGTGGGCGTGTCGGCGCGTCTGGACGCGGCGTTCAAGATTCCCGCGCCTGTCTTTTATGCCTTCCTCCGCCAGCAAGTTCCGGCGGCGCTGCCCAGCCCGCTGCTCGACGCCAGCCAGAACTTCACGTTGATCGACGCGCTGGTAGCCCGTATTGGGTCGCTCATCTTCAGCCTTTCGGCGCAGGTCCAGACGCAGACGCTCACGGCGGCCATTGCCCTGGACTTAATCGGTCCGCAGTTCACCGGGCAAATCGCGCAGCTCGTGAGCGAATTGCAGGCCTTGCACAGTACGGACCTGCTGAACCAGCCTTACCTGGTGGGGAATGCAACGCTCGCCCAACTTCTGGATGTCGCGGCGGTCCCGCAGGCTAAGCAGCAAAGCTTCGCGCAAGCGCTGGCCACCAATACGCAATCGATGCGCAATTTCTGGCGGACGCTCGGGGATGGGCAACACGGCTTCACAGCAGCGGAAGCCTCGGCTATAGAACGCACGTTGTCGGTGGGCGCGTTTGTGAAGAATTTCGTGCCGCTGGTGCAGAACCTGGTTCAGGGATTTGCCTCGGGAACTTACAAGACGCTGCCCGATCTGGCGCGGCTGAGCGTGCAGGATTGGGTTCAATTGGTCAATCAGACGGGTCCGCCGCCGGGCATCGACGCCGCGGGAACGGCCAGCCCGGCCCAGGTGTTCGCAAGCGTGGTCTACACGCGCATCACCCGCGCCTACCCCACCGCCGCGCTTTCCGGCCGCATCGCACGGGCACCTTCGTGCCGCAGGTCCAGCAACGGCCACTGGTTCAGTTCTTCCAGAACAACTCCAGCCTGGAACTGATCAAAGACAACATCCCGGCTTATCTCGCGAAAGAGGGCGACGCGGCGTTCGCGGGAATCGGCGAAGAGGATCGTGCCGCGGTGGTGGCCAATGCCCGCAGTTTCCAGCGCGTGCTGCGCGTTGCACCGAACCCGGATGCGGCCCAGACTCTGCTCGGCCTGGGCATCAAGTCGGCCACTCAAATCGCGACGCTCGGCCAGCAACAATTCTTCCTCAAGGCCACTGCGGCCGGTCTCAGCAAGCCCGAGGCGAATCAGGCCTTTCAAGCTGCCGCGCAGCGCTATGCGAATGTCGTGTCGCTCTACATGCAGTTCAACAGGGATTCGATCGGCATTTGGCCGCAGGCGATGGGGCCGCTTTCGACTTTTGACCAACCGGTCCAGCAGGCGATACAGCGCGATCAGTCGCTCGCCACCCTGTTTGGCTCGCAGGATTATTGCGCTACCGACGATTGCACTTCCGTCCTGAGCCCAGCCGCCTATCTGTGCGATCTGCTGTCTGTGGCTCCGCAATCACCCGCAGGGCGCGCAGACGGCGCTTGATGTATTGGATAGCCGCCGGCCGGACATCCGGCATCTGCTTCTCAACTGCCCGAACACAGACACGGAGTTGCCGTACATCGATTTAGTGAACGAACTGCTCGCGGACAAAATCAGCCCGCCGATCGATTCAATTTCGACATCGTATGTGCAGTCGGCGCTGATCGACGGCACAACGTACTACTACATCGTCACGGCCGTGAACTATGTCGGTGAAGGCGCGTCTTCCTCGCAGGTTTCGGCAACACCAATTGCACCAACGGCGGTTCCGCCAGCGCCCGCGGGTATATCCGCGACGCCGGGCGACGCTCAGGTGACGGTCGGCTGGGATGCGGTTCCCGGAGCAACCAGCTACAACATCTATTGGTCCACGACGCCGGGAGTGACTACAGGCAGCGGGACCAAAATAACCGGAGCTGCGAATCCGTATATCCAGGCGGCGCTGGTCAACGGCACAACTTACTACTACATCGTTACGGCCGTAAACTCCGTGGGCGAAGGCGCGCCTTCGATTCAAGTTTCGGCGACTCCAGCCGCGCCTACGACGGCTCCGTCAGCGCCGACGGGTGTCTCGGCGAGCGCGGGCGACACGCAGATCATCATCGGCTGGAATGCGGTTTCAGGTGCAACCAGCTACAACATCTATTGGTCCACCACGCCCGGCGTGACCACGGCGACGGGGACTAGAATAACCGGATCTGCGAATCCGTATATCCACTCTGCTCTGGTCAACGGCACGGCTTACTACTACATCGTGACGGCAGTCAATTCCGTGGGCGAGAGTGCGCCTTCATCCCAAGTTTCGGCAACACCGATGGTGCCCACGATCGCTCCATCAGCGCCGACCGGTGTCGCTGCCAGCCCAGGCGACACGGAGGTCACGATTTCCTGGAATGCTGTTCCGGGAGCCACGAGCTACAACATTTACTGGTCGACAACGCCGGGCGTCACCACGGCAACCGGCACCGAGATCGCCGGAGCGTGGAACCCTAAATGGAAGCAAACTTCAGCCAATAAGACCGCTGCGGATTTGAGCGCCGCGCCGGAATATTTCAATCAGGGCGCTTATATCACGCTGTTCGCCGCAAGCTATCCCTTCGCGTTGCCGTACAGCGCGGGTTTGGACGAGTTGCGCACCTACTTGCAGCAATTGAAGCTGCCGCTGTGGCAACTGCGTCAGGCGCTGCTGCCTCTTGGCGGGGGAACTGTCGCCCAACAGGCCGCGGTTGCCGCCGAGCGTTTCGGCATGGCTCCGCATGAAGAAGATCTGGTTGCGAACGCGAACTTTGTCTCTGCCCCCATTGCGTGGAACACCGCCAATCCGCCGACCGATCTTGCTCCCGTGCCGGCGTTCCTTCAGGCTGCTTCCCTCACGTATGAGTCGCTCCTCGAGCTTCTGCAAGTGGCCTGGGTGCAAGGCGGTCTCAACATAGCCATTCAAGGGATCGACGACACCTGCATGACCAGCAAGCAAATGCTGGCCCCGTCGCCGCTCGATGCCGGTTTCCTGGATCGCGCGCATCGTTTTCTCAGGCTCTGGCTTTCCACGAATTACAAAATGTGGGAGCTCGATCTTCTGTTGAGCGCGCCGGCGGTTGCGAACGGCACGCTGGACCAAAACGCGCTGGCCGCTCTGCTTTACTTCCGCCGGCTTCAGGACGCAACCCACCTGGCTGTGGACCAGCAGCTCGCCTTCTATCAGAACATCGACATTGCCGCGCATCGCGATCCGGACGGCAGCACCACCACCTCGCTCTACGCGCAAATCTTCTTGAATGCGGCGGTGACTTCGGTTGCCCGCGACCTGGATTTGGCGGTTTTACCGACGGGCGGCACTATCGCCGACCTTGTTTTGAGCGACCACCTGGCAGGAATTCAGGCTGCGCTCGGAATCTCGGCGGCCGACGCCGCAACGCTCTTCGCCCTCACCGACAACACGCTTACGCTGGCCAATCTCAGTCTCATCTATCGCGTCAACGCTCTCGCTGTAGCGTCCAAGTTCAAGCTCTCGGATCTGATCACCGTGGCGCAACTCCTGAATCCGGCCGCGCCCAATGCCGCTGCAGCACTCGCGCCGCTCTTCACGTCACCGGCGGCGACGCTCACGTTTTTAGCGCAAGCCAAGGGCGTGCAGCAATCGAGCCTTAGCCTCGACGCTCTTACTTATCTGCTCACACCGCCGTCCATCGCCATCAGTAGCGGATGGGCGACGACCACGCAGATGACTCAGACGAACATCGCCGCTACATTGGGCGCAGTCCAGCAGGCGGTGTTGACGCCGACCGGCGGCGATATAAAGGGCAGCGTCATTGCCGCCGTCGCCGCCAACGCCCACACCAGCGGCGCCTCCGGACTAGCCAACGACGTCAGCGCTTTCATCTTGAATACCGTGATGGTTCCCGGCACCGGTGAAACGTTGCTGGCCGTTTTGACCGACCCCTCGTTCACTGGCTCGACGAGCCCGATCACGTCGACGAATTTCCCCAATCAGTTTCTGGCAATCCAGCTCTTCGACAAAGCCGGAGTTCTGGTCCGGGGGCTTCATCTGGTCGTTAAAGACCTCACCTGGCTGGTCACCAATGCCGCCGTTTATGGCGGGCTTGATTTTACTCAGCTGCCGGTAGCACCTGCTCAAGCGGCGCTGAGCTTATCGCCATTGCTGACCACTTTACTCGCGATCAAGCTGGCTCGCTTGTGGACTGCCGCTGCGCCCGCGTCATCAGTGCAGACTCTCTATGATGTCATCGGCGGCGTCGCGACAGGCGCTTTGGCCAACGCGGCTGCAGCCCAAACCGCGCTCGCCACCATCAGCGGCTGGCCGCAGTCGGAGATCGCGGCCTTCGCAAGCGCGCTGGGCTTTGGCTTCCCCGCCGATTACACGCAGCCGGCCTCTTACGACACGCTACGCACACTGGCGGCCATGGCGACGGCCGCCGGGGCTACCGGCGCGCAGATCGTCGACTGGGGCGCTGTCCCGCCCGATGAAACCACCGCCGCCCGCATCGCCGACTGGCGCGCTGGGCGTCCTCAAAGCGCAGCAGCCCAACAATGACGCGTGGCTGGCGCTCGCGCCCACGCTGATGAATCCGATCCGCGAGCGCCGGTCCGCGGCGCTGCAGGCGTATCTCATCGGCCAGCGCGATGGCTCCGGCAATCTCATCTATGGCGACGCGAACGGCCTGTTCGATTACTTCCTCATCGATACCCAGATGAGCTCCTGCCAGGTGACCTCGCGCGTGGTCCAGGCGTACATCGCCGTGCAGATTTTCGTCGAGCGCTGCCTGATGAATCTCGAAGCGCCGGACGTGGTCGTCGATCTCAACAAGGACGATACCTGGAACCAGTGGGAGTGGATGAGCCGCTACCGCGTCTGGGAGGCCAATCGCGAAGTCTTTCTCTATCCCGAAAACTGGCTGATCGAATCGCAGCGCCCCAATCGCACGGAGATCTATCAGAAGCTCGAACAGGAGGTCCGCCAGGGCCAGAGCACGACCGACTATCTGGAAACCGTGGTGCTCAACTACATCGACCGGCTGGATGGCCTGGCGCATCTGCTGGTGACCGGCACGTGCGAGGACCCGTCAACGGCGACATCTACGTGGTCGCGCGCACGCTTGGCCGATCCGCCCGTATTTTATCTTCGCACCTATGCGAACGGCGCCTGGAGCGGTTGGGTACAGATTCCGCTCGACATCAAGGCTCACCAAGTCGTTCCGGCTCTGTACCGCGGCCGCATGTGCCTCTTCTGGCTCGATCATAAAGGTATCGAACGAGCCGCGCCAGCATACCGGCTGCGGCGCAGCCATCATCTTCCGCCACCGAGCCAGGAGGTGTCGAAGTACGTGACGCTGGCGTGAAATTTCACATGTTCCGCAACGGCACATGGGCGCCCGCGCAGGCAGCCAAAGGCAAGCTCTTCGATAAGCCGATCCTTGTCTCGAGCCAGATCGAGCCACGCCAAGTCGGTGCGAGGCCTGATACGCTGAAGGTGCAAACGCGCTCTACACGCTGAAGGTTCCAGTATGCGCCGAGCCTCATATCGCCTGGCTTCCGGCTGGGCGATTCATCGTTTTGGCGGCCTTGGAGAGGCCTGGTACGACTACTTGATACTTCAGGCGATGACGTGGTACGGATTCCAGTGACGCCGCGACTTACCTTTCGGCTTACCTGCAGATTTGGATTCCGCCGTAACCGACGGCATCAATCAAGGGGCATTACATCTGGGCCGAGCCGTCTTCGATGGCCGCTTCAACGATCTGGAGTTGAATAACGCTGTGACGGTGCTGGTCCCGGGCGGCGGACGTCGGGGCCTCGCCGTTGGACAATCTCTGGCACATGCGCAGAGCACCTATGGCCCGGACGCCCAGCCCCTGCTGCCGCTCACGGCGCCCGACCCCGATCTCGCCGGCGAACCGGATCTCGTTCCGTTGTCGGGCGCGCTTGCCACCGGGCCGGCCGACCCCAGCGGCGGATCAATACCATACAGCTTATCTTCACCTCGCTCGCCCGCGCTCGAACAGAATGTCGGACCTCTGCTCAACACGGCCCAGGTGCCATTCCGTGTCGTCGGGCCGGACAGCGACCTGAACTTCGACCCGCATCCTACTTTTTCTTTCAGGACAACCGGCGCAGTTACTACGTCGAAAGCCAGAAATTATATTGGACGGGCAGCTTCTGGTCGCCCGCTGCCGCCTTCCGATCCGGCCACGGCGCCGTACCGGGTGAATTACACTTTCCATCCCTTTTATCACGCCTTCACACGGCCTTTTCTGGAACCAACTCGCGGGCGGCGGATTCGACTACTCTACGATCTCAATCTTCAGCAGAATCCCGACCAGATCGACCCCAGCGGCGCCGATGTCTTCAGCTTCAACAGCAATTACTCGCCGACTTCGCAGCGTCTGGTGGGACCACGACGACGTCACCGGCCAGGATCGCCAGTTCCTCGATTTCGGCTCAGCGCCACGTTTTCGGTCTACAACTGGGAGCTCTTCTATCACATCCCTCTCTACATCGCACAATTACTAAGCCAGAACCAACAGTTCGAAGACGCGCAAACGTGGTTCCACTACATTTTCAATCCCACCCGGCAGGGCAGCGATCCCGTGCCGCAACGTTTCTGGATTCCCAAGCCGCTCCACAACCTGACCAGCGCTCAGATTCTGGTCGCAGCAGATCAACAATTTGCTCGTGGCGGTGAACCAGGGCGATCCCACCGCCGTCAACGCAGGTCGAGACTGGCGGAGCGATCCTTTCAATCCGTTCGTGCTCGCGGATCATGCGGCCGGTGGCGTACATGAAGCGACGGTGATGTCGTATCTGGACAACCTGATCGCCTGGGGCGACAATCTCTTCTCGACGCGAATCGCGCGAGGCGCTGAGCGAGGCGACGCTGTTTATGTGATCGCTTCGCGAGATCCTGGGCCCGACGCCCACGGCAGTGCACCGCCGCCGGAGCATGCGGACGAGTCGTTCGATCAGCTGGAGCCCTCGCTCGACGCGTTCGCGAACGCCATGGTCGAGATCGAGAACGTGATCGGCGGAGCGGGCGGAAGCGGCGGCAGCGGGATCGACGGTGGCGGCGGGGGCATTGCCCCCGGCGCAGACCTTCTATTTCAAAATCCCGCCGAATCCGACAAGCTGCTCGGTTACTGGGGCACGGTCGCGGACCGTCTGTACAAGCTGCGCCATTGCCAGAATATCGCCGGGCGCGCCGCTGCAACTGGCGCTGTTCGATGCGCCGATCGATCCCGGCCTGCTGATTGCCGCGCAGGCCGCCGGCGTAGATCTCTCGAGCGTGCTCAGCGATCTGTCGGCGCCCCGCTCCCTAACTATCGCTTCACCTCTCTCTATCCGCAGGCGCTCGATTTCGTCAATGCGGTGCGCGCGTACGGAGCCTCGCTTGCAGGCCGCGCTCGAGAAGACCGATGCCGGCGCGCTGGCTCTGCTGCAGCAGACCACGCAGCAACAGCTTCTCAGCGACGGCGAGCGACATTCTCGGACTGGCAGGTCCAGCAGGCGCAGAGCGACATCGACGCTCTCAACCAGACTCTCGCGTTGGCGCAGCAGAAACATGACTTCAACGACAACACAGGACGGCCAATGAACCTGGGGAATCGTCGGGGCGGTCGGCATGCAACGCGGCCGCTGCATGCTGCAATTAAGACGATCGCTGCGGCCATGCGACACGGACGGCGGCCGTAGCCTGCGCTCTTCCGGAGTTCATCGTGCGGGGGCGGCGGGTTTCGGCGGCACAGCCCACGGCGCCAGGCTCAACGAGGGCGGAAGGAATGCCGGCAGACTCGGCTAAAGCTGCGGGATTCGGATGTCGACCAAGCGGTCGCCGACATGTTGGATACGGCTGCGACGGTCTCGACAACGAAACTGGGCGGCTGGCAGCACCGCAAGGACAACGTCGGACGAGGCTGCAGATGAGGCGCAGACTCAGATCGACCAGGCCAACAGCCAGATCGCGGCGTGCGCAACTCGCGCTCCAGATTGCGCAGCAGAACCAGAGCGCTGCACCAGGAACAGATCGACAATATCCAGAAACAGATCGATTTCCTGAACGACAAGTTCACCAATAACAGCTTGTATGACTGGATGGCGGCGTCGCTGTCCGCCACTTACTTCCAGAGCTACCAACTCGCCTATCAGATGTGCAAACAAGTGGAGCGCTGCTACCAGTTCGAGCTGGGCATGCTGCAGACAGCTCCTTCATCCAGTTCGGCTACTGGGACAGCCTGTACAAAGGCCTGCTGGCGGGCGAGACTCTGAACCACGATTTGCGGCGCATGCAGGCCTCATATCTGCAGCAGAACATGCGCCGGTATGAGCTCAGCCGCTTTGTCTCGCTTGGCATACTCAATCCGGCGCGCTCTGCAGCAACTGCTGGTGACCGGAGCCTGCGATTTCACACTTCCCGAATCGCTGTTCGACAACGACTATCCCGGCCACTACAACCGCCGCCTTGACGCATGAGCGTGACGGTCGTCTATCCCAACCCCGGCAAGTTCGACAACGTGAAAGCCACGCTTGACACTGATGGTCGAACCAGGTGCGGATCTCGACGGACGTCACGGTCCGGCTATCCGGAAAACCCCGTCGGCTCCGATCCGCGCTTTATCTATAACTATGCCGCCGTGCCGCAGAAGATCGCGATCGGCAACGCGCAGGACGATCCGGGCCTATTCATGACAGCTCGATCGCCAACAACATCGCCGACCAGCGCTATTTGCCGTTTGAAAACGCCGGCGCGATGAGCTCCTGGCACCTGGAGATGCCGCAGGCGAACAACGAGATTGATCTTACGACCGTCGGCGACGTTGTGCTTGCACCTCTACTACACGGCCCTCGGACGGCGGCGCGTCGAAGCTCACGGCAGTCAGGACAACAATGCCGCCAACCTGCCCACGTCCGGGGTCAAAGTATTCAGCGCGCAGAACGATTTCGCCGCGCCGCCGCGCGACCGTGGCGAACCCGTATCCGCTCACGCCGTGGCAGGGCTTCCTGACCGCGCGGTGCGCGGGCGAACGCAGAAGCTGACGCTTGAGGGTCTCTCCGGCAGAAGTTTCCGGCGTGGACTCGGGGCAAGACCATCACCGTCACCTCCCTCACCGTGCTCGCTCTCGCGTGGCCCCGGGAGACTTTCGTTCTCGTGCCCCAGGCGCCACTACCAACCGCGCCGATCACCATGACTCCGGTGGCCGGGGTCTCGGAGCCAAACATCTGTCTGCGGCCATCACCCACTCCCGGCACGATTCCGGCGACCTGGAATTTCGAGATCCAACAAGCAGGGGTAGCGAATTTCAGCTCGCTGACGCAAGAACGACGATCGGCGACGTCTTACTGATGGTGAGCTATGACGCAAGTTAGATGGCGTACCCGATCTCCGCCGCTCGTTCAGCGGACCATTCAGCGCCTGATTCGCGCTTTCGCTCCCGAGCGGATCGTGCTTTTCGGCTCTTACGCCAAGGGAAGGGCGCAGCTCCGGCAGCGATGTGGATTGCTGGTGATCGCCAATATCGGGGGCAATCCCGGGTTCCATCAGCGCCGGGCTCGGCAACTGGCTGCCGATTGTTTCCCGCCGGTTGACGTCGTTTTCGCCACGCCTGCCGAGGTCGCGGAGGCCGCTACAGCCAAGTCACCCTTTCTACTGTCGATCCTTGGCAGCGGCATCACTGTCTATACGCGGCCGTTCTGACTTGCGCCAGTTGTACTACACCATGTGGTACTTTTCGACAGCAAATCCACAACATCTTGGGTCTAATGAGAGAAATAGTATTGAGCGAGAGGACCAAATGGTAGTTGAATATTGTTGCAGCCCTCAACGACCGTCCTCACCCAAGAAAGGCCCATCCGCTACCATATGGGACAGCTCAGCGTCAATTTAGCACTGAAAGTTAAAGAGTTACAGCGTTCTTTAAAGAGAGAAGAGCGCACCGGGGTGTCATTTCCCCGCTTCTTCACGGCCAAGCTGGAGGGGGGCGCTACACCATACGACCAAATCGTTTGGGAGTTGCGCACCGCCACCATTGGAAACGACAAAGGCTCGGTTATTTTCGAGCAGCGTGACGTGGAGGTTCCTGCCGACTGGTCGCAGACGGCGACCAACATCGTAGCCAGCAAATATTTTCACGGCCGTATGGGCTCGCCCGAGCGCGAATCGAGCGTGGCGCAATTAGTCCATCGCGTGGTCGATACCATCGCGGATTGGGGCCTCGCGGGAAATTACTTTAAAACCCAAGCAGATGGGGAAAACTTCCGGATGGAGTTGGCGCATCTGATGCTGACTCAGAAGGCCTGCTTCAATTCGCCGGTCTGGTTCAACGTTGGGGTGCGCGAATCCCGCGGCTATGGTTTCTATTTCGATGAAGCCGATCAGGTGGTGAAGAAGCTGCTGCCCGGCGAGAATCATCCGCAGTGCTCGGCGTGCTTCATCAACTCGGTCGGCGACACGCTTGAATCCATTCTCGATCTGGCGAAGACGGAGGGCATGCTGTTCAAATGGGGATCGGGCACGGGGACGAACCTCTCGGCGATTCGCGAAGAAAACGCGCACCTGTGGGGTGGTGGCCGCGCGTCCGGCCCGCTCAGCTTCATGAAGGGTTTCGATGCTTTCGCCGGGGTCATCAAATCCGGCGGCAAGACCCGCCGGGCCGCCAAGATGGTTATTCTGAACTCCGATCATCCGGACATAGAAAAGTTCATCTGGTGCAAGGCCAAAGAAGAGAAGAAGGCGCACACGCTGATCGACGCGGGATATGATTCGTCGCTCGACGGCGATGCCTACAGCTCTATCTTTTTCCAAAACGCGAACAACTCGATTCGCGCGACGGACGAGTTCATGCAGGCGGCCGCTGAGGATTCCGATTGGTGGACGCGCAGCGTGGTGAATGGGCAGCCGGTGAATCGTTATAAGGCGCGCGATCTGATGAAGCAGATCGCCGAAGCGACTCACCAGTGCGGGGATCCCGGCATGCAGTTCGATACGACGATCAACCGCTGGCACACGTCGAAGAAGACCGCCCGCATCAATGCTTCGAATCCGTGTTCGGAGTACATGTTCCTTGACGATTCAGCGTGCAACCTGGCGTCCCTGAATCTCATGAAGTTTCTGGGCCCGAACGGCAGCTTCGATGTGGAAGCGTTCCGCCATGCCGTTGACACGGTGATCGTGGCGCAAGAAATTCTGGTGGACAATGCCAGCTATCCGACCGAAAAGATCGCGAAGAACTCGCACGATTTCCGTCCGCTGGGCCTGGGTTACGCGAATCTGGGAGCATTGCTGATGTCTCTCGGCATTCCCTATGACAGCGAGCTAGGCCGCGACTTCGCTGCCGACATCACCGCGATCATGTGCGGGCAAGCTTATCTCACCAGCGCCCGTATTGCGGAAGCGGTGGGTCCATGTCCGGGTTATCCGGAGAACGAGGATTCGTTCCTAGAAGTGATCCGTATGCATTGGAACGCGGTGAACGCTATCGACAGCAAGCGCGTGCCAGGGCCTATGTTGCGGGCCGCGGAAGAGTGCTGGCATCACGCTCATGAGCTTGGATCGATCACCGGCTTCCGCAATTCACAAGTGACGGTTCTCGCGCCCACCGGAACCATCGGCTTCATGATGGATTGCGATACGACGGGCATTGAGCCGGATCTGGCGCTGGTCAAATACAAGAAGCTGGTGGGCGGCGGCGTCATCAAGATCGTCAACAACACGGTTCCGCAGGCGCTCATCAAGCTGGGGTACACGCCGGAGCAGACCGAGCAAATCGTCGCGCACATCGATTCCACCGGTACCATCGAAGGCGCGCCGAATCTGAAGGACGAGCACTTGCCGGTGTTCGATTGCAGCTTCCGTCCGCAGAATGGCGTTCGCTTCATTCACCACATGGGGCACATTCGCATGATGGCCGCGGTGCAGCCGTTCATCTCAGGCGCCATTTCGAAGACCATTAATATGCCTGAGGAATCGACCGCCGAAGAGATCATGGAGGCCTATACCGAGAGCTGGAAGCTGGGGCTGAAAGCCGTCGCTATTTATCGCGATGGATCGAAGCGCGTGCAGCCGCTCAGCTCAGGCACCGGGAAGGGCGAGAAAAAAGCGACGCTTGCAGCCGCTGCAGCAGCGCCTCAGCCGCAGACCATCGAGAGAATTGTGTACCGGCCGACTCGCCGCAAGCTGCCCGACGAGCGGAACTCGGTTACGCACAAGTTTTCTGTCGGCGGCCATGAAGGGTATATCACGGTCGGGCTTTACGAGGACGGTACTCCGGGCGAAGTGTTTATCGCGATGGCGAAGGAAGGCTCGACCATTTCGGGACTGATGGATACGCTCGCTACATCGATCAGCTACGGCTTGCAATACGGCGTACCGCTGAAGTTCTTCGTGGATAAGTTCAGCCATGTGCGTTTCGAGCCGAGCGGCTGGACCGGCAACCAGCAAGTGCCTTACGCGAAATCGATTATCGATTATCTATTCCGGTGGCTGGGGGCGCGCTTTCTGGGGATCACGGAAACGACGGAAGCCGGCGACGCTTCCAAGCTGCGGCCGACCGAGCCTGAGCCGCAGCAAGCCTTGCCCTTCGATGCAAGCGTGGTAAGCGACGCGCCGCTGTGCTCGGAATGCGGAAGCATCATGACGCGCAACGGGTCGTGTTATAAGTGCGAGAACTGCGGGGGGACAAGCGGCTGCTCGTAATTGTTCAGGCGATTCGCCGTCAACAGCTGCCCTTGACACCTTCTGCTTGCGGCCCCTACGCTTGTGGGCATGGAAGTACATCTCAATTCGGAAAAAGAAGCTCAGCTTGCTCAAATCGCCACCGAGAGAGGATTGAATACCAACGAGCTTGTCCAGCGATTGCTGAACCATTTTTTAGAGAGTGATACTCGTTTCATCGAAGCGGTGAACGTGGGACTCGCCGCCGCCGACCGTGGCGAGTTCGTGGAGCATGAGGACGTGTGGGCTAACGTAGAAAAAATACTACAGCCCTGATGCACCTGCGATGGACGGTACCGGCAGCCCAAGACCTCTACAAGATCACTCGGTACATTCGGCGGGACAATCCGACTGCGGCGCGAGAGGTGGCAAAGACCATATATGACGGCTGTGACAATCTGGCGAGCTTCCCGCATGTCGGTCGTAAGGGACGGATAAGAGGGACCCGCGAGTTAGTCTTCCCTGGGTTGCCGTATATCGTCGTCTACCGCATCCAAGAAGAAGCGGTTGAAATCGCACGAATCTATCATGGCGCGCAAGACTGGCCCTGAAGATAAGCACAGTGCCGCTTAGCTCGGCCGTGCCTGAGACAAAAGTAGCTGCTGCGGTTCTCAGCGCGCCCGTGTTCCGGGCCGACTATTCAAGTACCCTAGCTCTCCGTTAATTCTGCGGCGTCTCCTCATCGAAATCGGTTTGAGCGACCGATAAGAGAAACGCGGGGTAACGCAGTTCAGCTGATGAGGGGCCTACCTATTGCGGATTTACAGAGCTACGGCCAAAGCGCGCTTACGCTATTCGAGCGATTGATTTCCACCATGCAGACAAAGGTGAAAGCTGTAGGCGGGTTGCCGGGACCGGTCCTGATTGCAACAGGCGCGGGATGTGCGGCCGCGTTGCTGTTGGGCGGGGTCATTTTGCTTCGCGTTCGAGCGCGGCGCGAAAAACGAAAATTTGAAGAAGAGCTTCGGAAGCTGGACGCGCTGAAGCAGGCGGCCGAGTCTGCCAACCAAGCCAAGGCGGAGTTCCTGGGGAGCATGGGCCACTGGATTCGCACGCCTGTGAACGCGATTGTGGGTTTTACCGATCTGGCTTTGAAAACCGATCTCGACCGCGACCTGCGTGAGTGCCTGGATACGGTACGCACGTCGGCCGATTGGTTAATGCGCATCGCGAACGATGTTCTTGAGTTTTCGCGCATCGAGGCGGGGAGACTACAGCTGCAGAGCGTACCGTTCTCGATTTCCGAGTGCATGCTGTCGGCGATAAAAATCGTAGAGCGAGAAGCTTCGGCGAAGAAGCTGGCGGTAAGCTGCAAGATCGATCCGCAGCTGCCCGAAGCAGTTTGTGGCGATCCGGCGCGATTGCGCGACGTGATTTTCAATCTTCTCGATTATGCGGTGCGATTCACGACGGGTGGAAGCGTCATGCTGTCTGCAGCCGTCGAATCTAACTCCGGCAACGACGTTCTCGTCCGCATCACAGTCAGGGATACGGGCGTGGGGATACCGCCTGCCAAGCGGTCGTTGATCTTTGAACCGTTCCGGCACGCAGAGGGAGGGGCGGCTCTGACATCCGGCGCGACCGGGCTGGGACTAGCGATCTCGCGCCGTCTGGCCGAGCTGATGGGCGGAACGATGGAGTTTCAGAGCCAATTGGGCGCGGGCAGCACGTTCGAGTTCACTGCGCGATTCGAGAAAGTGAAGACGCCGGCGGAACTCGATGGCACCTTTCATGCCCCTGAAAGCACGGGGCTGAAGAAGCTTTCGATTTTCGCGGGGGGTAACGCGGGCACGGCTCATGCTGACGGACCCGTTACGGCTTTGGACACTGAGAAGCTCGATATAGGTAGAGCCGAGGATTCGTATATCCCGGAAGGCGATGCAGTTTCTTCGAGCGATTTTGTTCCTGACGGAGCAGCTCAGAACCTGGACGCGATTCCTTATTTGCTTGCGAGCGTCGCTGAGGCGGATGAGAGCGTTCTCGAAGAGGTCGATCGAAGCGCCGAGATTATCAGCATTCTTGCGCGAATAGAAGCATCGAACGGCAACTCGGAGGATAGCGGGCCGGCCGCAGATGTTCGAGTGAGCGCTCCCGTCGGCCTGGCGCTGTTACAGGCTGCTACTTGCCAGAGTGCGGAGCAGTTGCCGGTGCCGGCAAAGCGAGAGGTCGTGGTTGCGCCGACGGCAGGTTGGAATCCGTTTGAGCAGGCGCGCGAATCGCTCTCGAAATCTCGCTTCGATGTCAGAGTGATTCACAACGATGGAGATCCGAGCGACCGGAATTTGATTTAAGGAAAGGATGCAGGAACACATGTCAACAGTCGACGGGAACGGCACGGCCGGGAACGGCGCGGCCGGCGCGGTCGTCCATCTCGTGCTCCAAGGGAAGGGTGGTATCGGGAAAAGCGTGATTGCGAGCTGGCTTGCCGAGTACCTTATCAAGCGCGGCAAGAACGTGCATTGCATTGATGGCGATCCGGTGAATCGCTCGCTCGCTCAATATAAATGTCTCAACGCGGAAAAGCTGGATTTAGTCAATGAAGAAGGCCTCATCGTGCGGATACGTTACGACACTCTGCTCGAACGCTTCGCGACCGGGGATGGGGTGTTCGTGGTGGACAGCGGGGCGACGGCGTTCCTGCCTTTGTGGAGCTACATCGTCGAGACGGAGGTGATTCGGGTGTTACGCGAGGCCGGACGCAAGCTATATGTGCATTGCGTGGTGAGCGGCGGTGAAATGTTGGCCGACAGCCTGCTGGGTTTCGACACGTTGGCGAGGAGCACGCCGGATCGCAACGTGGTGGTGTGGATTAATGAGTACTTCGGCCCAGTGGCGCGCGACGGGAAGACCTTCGACCAGATGAACGTGTTCCAGAAGCACGCCGACAAGGTTCTGGGATCGATCGGGATTCCGCAGCGGAGCCTGGATACGTTCGGAGCGACGGTGTTGCTGATGCGAGAAAAGAAGCTGACCTTTGAGGAGGCGATTCAATCGGATCAGTTTATGCTGGCGCAGAAGTCGCGACTCTATATCGTGCGGCGCGATCTGTATGAGCAGTTCGATAAGCTGCAGCTGGCCGAATAGATATCTTTGCCGTTACCGATTATCGACGGGCATTCAGATCATGCTGGGCGCAGGGAAGGGAGGGGTTGAAGAGGCAAAGATTCTCGGCTTTCCAGCGCATGGCGGCATAGATGCGAGTGCGGCCGCTGGGATGATCGAAAAAGATAAATTCCTCGATCGCGCTTGGATCGAGCTTGCGGTACTCGCCCAATAGGAGATCGGCTTCGGCCTCGCCGTCTGGCTGGCGCGAGGCGTTGAGACCGAAGATATCCGCCTCATATTCCTGGGTGCGCGTAAAGGTGTTCCCGATCGGCGTAAATACGAAACCGATTACGGTGAGGATCAACATGGCGAGCGGCAGCGCGGCCACGTCGCCGATATTTCGAACCTGCCAGCGCGCCCCCCAGCGTGCCAGACCGTGTTCGAGCGACCAGCGCAGAACACCAAACATGATCGCGATCACGAGGCAGAAAAAGATGACGGCATTGTAGATGTGGTGCAGGACGTAGTGGCCCATCTCATGACCCATGACGGCCATGATGGCGGCGGGGGAGCAGCGGTTCAGCAGATTGTCGTTTAAGGTGATGCGCTCGGTACCAAAGAGGCCGCTTACGTTGGCGCTCACGCGCTTGCTTTGGCGCGATGCATTTACTTCGTAGACATCGGTGGCGGGAATGCCGTTCGCCCGCGCCAGGCTGAGGATCTGGTTCTTGATCGCAACGTTCTGCAGCGGCGTGTAGGTGTTAAACAGGGGCGCGATGAAAACCGGGGCAATCACGATTCCAAAGATGAGAAACAAGACTCCTATCAGAGTTCCCCAGAGATGCCAGGTGCGGGGAAGGCGGCGCACTACAGCGACCAGGACGATGAATGCGATTCCTCCGAAGACGATGCCGACCAGCAGGCCGATGGCCTGATCGCGAAACCAACTTGCAAAGGTCTGGTTCGACAAGCCGTACTGGTGCTCGCGGAGAAAACCCTCGTAGAGCGTGAGAGGAAACGTCAGAACCGCGGTGACGATGGAGAACTCAATCCAATAAAAGAACGATTGCAGCCAGGATCGCCGGGTAAGGCGTTCCGCCAGGTCGCGCATACGCGCCGAAAGCCTGGTTTCGAGCAGCAGCAGCGCAACGCCGACGGCATACAGAGCATCCCAGAGAATAAGCCAGTAGCCGCCTTCGAAGTAGGCGTCCGATTTCGCCTTCTCGGCGGGAGGAAAAGTTGCGAGCCAAGCGTCTGTAGCGGCACGCGCGTCGAAGTGGTTGGAGGGCTGCGCTGCCGCGGGGACGATGGGCGAAGCGGGGGGCGCGCAGAGGGCCGTTGCTGCAAAAACCGCGAAGGCGAGACAGAATCGCTTCATCCGCCGGTGGCCGCTATTTCGTTTTTTTGGTGTAGTCGGTATACCAATCGCCAACCTTCTTCTTGGGCACGTCGCCCGGGTGGACGATCACGCGATATCGGAAGCGCAGGGAGTCACCAGCGGCTAAGTTATGGCCGCCTTCAATGGTCGCCTTCGGATCGAAATCCTTTACGCCGAAAGGATTCACGGCGAAGAGCCCATAATCGCGAACATGCCAGCGGGGAGGATGGTTGTAGTTCTGAGGATGATCGAAGATTACGATCCCTACTTTCTGGCCCTCGACCGTGCCGTCATAATCTACCCAGTCGGCGCGCTTTCCCCAGACGTTCTTTTCGGTCTGGGCCCCTTCTGAGTTGGTGATGATGCCGCCGTTTTTTCCGGCCATGCTGTCGGCAATTCGAATGGCAAAAAATCCTTCTTTCGTGTCGCCGAATTGCAGGTCAGCCTTGGCGGTTAGGGTCGCGTCTATATCCACGGTTCGTATCTCGCGATCGGCATAGAAGATCATGGTGCGGTGCTCCTCGATCATGTCGCCATGGCCTGGCGCTCGCCATTCAAATGTCGCCGTGATGCTGCCGGATTTCTTGCCGGAGGCGGTTTGGGCTACCCCCTTTAGAGCAACAGTTCCTTTTGTAGTCGGGTTGCCGGCACTCGGCTTGGAATCGGGCTCGTTCTCCCAGAAATTAATTCCGCTGACCATGCCGTAACCGATCCAGAGGCCTCGATGATGTGGATGGTCGCGCGATTCGCCCTGAACGTTCTCAAGAGGGTACCTGCGGGTGACGATGAGCCCGGTTGCAGATCGCAACGGAGCGAGAAAAGGCTTCGCGTACGAGCTTCCGATGTAAAAATCCGAGAATGGCTGGCCGTTGATCGCGATCGAAATGCGGTCGGCACCGGCCGGTTTCACCTCGACCTGAGCTTGGGTGCGAGGGGTCGTAGCAGCGAACATAAAGATCACCCCCACAGACCGGAGGATCGGCAGTTCAGTAAGTCTCGCCATATTCGTTCCAGATGATAACGTAGTAGCAGGAGACCAAATGGGACCGCTTGGCGTGCAAGAGATGATGGCGATTTTCGTCATCGCGCTGCTGCTGTTCGGCCCGAAGAAATTGCCCGAGCTTGGCCGCATGCTGGGCAAAGCGCTCAGTGAATTTCGCAGAGCGAAGAATGAGCTGAAAGCTACGTTTGAATCTCATTTGAGCGAGCTGGAACGTGAAACCCGGGCGGAAACGCAATCGCTGCCGGCGAAGACCGATTATTCATCGGTGCAATATCCTTACGCTTACGACGAATACGGGCAGTACGAGCCCTACGATTCTCATGAGAGCGGCCTCTCAGAACCATCCACCGCCAGCGCAACCGCAACACTGGACGCCGAGGCCCACCGGGATCACCCCTCTATGCAGAAGCGTGCGGTGCCGGGAACTGTGGCGCGGTCGAATGGCGCGCAACCCGTCGAACGCGCTCCAGTGCCTGTGACCGAGGAACATCCCGCTTAGCGCTTTCCGAGCCGCGCCCGACAGGAAGCGGTTGCTTGCAATTTCAAGCGAAAGCAGTTAGCGAGTATTGATGCCCGACGAATTCGAGGAGCAGCATCCTGCTTACAGCAGCTCCTCCGATCCTTATGGTTCTGCGCAGGAAGAGCAGGCGGTGGAAGCGGCAAGCGCGGAAGTGTTAGCTCCGGCAGCTACATCGGCTCAGGTTCCCGCCCGGCGAGATGTTCCGCCGCCTCCGCCCCCACCCCCGCCGCCGGATGAAGATGAAAGCGATGAAGAAGAACAGGGGATGCTCCGCATGTCGTTCATGGAGCATCTGGAAGAACTTCGTTCGCGCATTCTTCGAGCGCTGATGGGGTTGGTCGTAGCCTTTCTGGTCAGCCTGTTTTTCGCAAAACAGTTATGGATTCTCGTGCAAGCGCCTGCGGTCGAGGCGCTGAAACACATTGGCGTTAATCCGCCGCGCCTGGTTTATATCACTCCGATGGAGGGCTTCAACATCATCTGGATCAAGATGCCGTTGCTGCTATCTCTTTTTGTCGGGTCGCCGTGGGTGTTGTATCAGGTGTGGGCGTTCATCTCGCCGGGACTGTACCGGCGGGAAAAGAGATGGGCAGTCCCGTTCATCTTGTGTACGGCGGGGCTTTTCATCGCGGGCGGGTGCTTCGCCTACTTTGTCGTTTTCAAATTCGGGCTGGAGTTTTTACTCGGCATTGGACGGGATGTGAACGTCACCCCGATGGTGACCATCAGCGAGTACTTCGACCTGTTTGTCAACGTAACGCTGGGCGTCGGGCTGGTTTTCGAGATGCCGGTGATCATCTTTTTCTTAACGCTGCTGCGCCTGGCATCGCCGCGCTTCCTGCTGCGGCACAGCCGTTATGCGATCCTCGCCATCACGGTCATCGCTGCCGTGGTCACGCCCACGCCGGACGCGTTCAACATGATGATCTTCGCGGTTCCGATGGTGATGTTGTACTTCGTCGGCCTGTTCATCAGTTACTTGCTGGTTCTGAAGCGCGAAGGCAAAAAGTTTCCGTGGAAGATCACGGTGTTGGTGGCGCTCGCGACGGTTCTTGTAATAGCTGGCTTGATCGCCATTTTCATATATCGTTATCACTATCACTTCGTTCTGAAGTGGCCTTATTTCGTGAGATAAGGGATGACCGCGCTAATGATGGCGCCAAAGCGCCGCGCCGCCCAGGAGTCCATCTTCGTTCGGCACTCGCGTGACATGTTTGGGCAATGCAAAGTCGACCTTCGCGGCATTGCCGCCTCCGATGTACAGGTGATCGCAGTTAAATAAAGCTTCTAATTGCGCGATGGCCTTCTCGACAAGCTTGTTCCAACGCCTTCTGCCGAACTTTTGCAGGGCGCGCTTGCCGAGAAACTCCTCGTAGGTCTTGTTCTTGTGCCAAGGGTGATGAGCCAATTCCAAGCCGGGAACGAGGTGGCCGTCGATGAACAGGGAAGAGCCAAAGCCAGTGCCGAGCGTGATAACGAGCTCGACTCCTTTGCCGTGAATGGCGCCGAAACCTTGAACGGCGGCGTCATTGGCAACGCGGACCGGTTTCTTCCAGCGTCTGCTGAGAACTTTCTCGAGATCAAAGCCGACCCATTTGGGATCGAGGTTGTGGGCAGTGAGGGTTGCGCCGCGCTTCACCACGCCGGGAAATCCCACGGATACGCGATCGAAATCTCCAAGCGTCGCAGCGATGTCGTCGAGAAGTGTGAGGATCGCCGCGGGAGTGGCGGGCTGCGGGGTCGCTCGGCGTTCTCTCTCGCTGAGTGGCTTGCCGCGAGCGTCGAGCAGAATTCCTTTGATACCGGTGCCGCCGATGTCAATCGCCAGAGTCGTGATTTCTTGTTCCTGTCCGGGAGGCATATACCGTCACTGTAGCTATTTTGCCGCGACATCCCAAACTCGCTTACCTGCATGCGAGGTTCGTAATTCGTGTTTTCGCCAGATCTTTGTATGAAGTGTCATTAGTCCATGCCGTTTAAACCGCCGCTCTGTACTTTTTGCACCCCAAGCGCGGCGTGCGACGTCACTAAGTGTTGAGGGATCAATGGAAGCTGTTGAGTCTATTAAGGGAAGCTGAGATTGGCCCGAAAGATGCTTGTGATGAATGTGAATGGTGCAGATTGTAAATCGCGCATACAGTAACGACGCGATAGCGAATTCTTTGGTCGGAGGTTTACAAATATGAATCTGAAACTTCGTTCGGTGTATATCGGGGCATTGGCGATTACCGGTATTGGGCTGCTTGCGACGTCATTTGTTCCAAAGGCTCACGCGGATGCGTGGGACAAGATGACGATAGTGACGGTCAACGAGCCAATTATCGCCGGCAATAAAGTGTTAGACCCGGGTACCTACGTATGGAAGCTGCTGGATTCGCAATCCAACCGGCACATCGTGCAGATCTTCGATAAAGACCAGCGGCACCTGGAGGAAACGATCTTAGCGATTCCGAATTACCGCCTTCAGCCGACCGGCAATACTCAGTTCGCGTTCTGGGAAACTCCCGCCGGGGTTCCGAAGGCGGTTCGCGCGTGGTTTTATCCTGGCGATAATTTTGGCCAGGAATTTGCGTATCCGAAGAAGTTAGTGGCGCAGCTGGCATCGGCTGCTCCCGTTCCGGTTCCGATGAACTATGCGCAACCGGAGCCGGCTCCGGTACCGCAGCCTGAAGCACAACCCGCACCTGCCCCTGAGCCGCAACCGGCGCCCGCCGCCGAGCCGCAGTCCGAGACACAGGCCCAGGCTCCCAACACCACAGTGGCGGAGGTTCCAGCGCCACGGGCTTTGCCGCACACGTCCAGCTTTAACCCGCTTATCGGGTTGTTGGGTTTAGCGTCATTGAGTTTTGCGGGGCTGCTTTCGTTGGTAACGAAGCGCGTAAAACAATCGAGTGAATAGATGCCGGAAGGTTTCCGGTAAGGAAACGATGTCCCGACGCCTGGCGGTATCTACTGCCAGGCGTTTTTGTTAAAGGCGTGAGTACTGACAGAATGTAGTAGCTAAGAGGGTAGGGGGCGATGACTCGAATATGCTCACATGCGACCTTGTTAGCAGCGTTGTCGGTGGGATTATTGGCGGCTCAGGGTTCGTCACCGAAGCAGGGCTCCCGGTCCGACGACAAAATGTACACGATTTCAGACAATGTCGATCTCGTGCTTCTGGATGTAAGCGTGAAGGATCCTCGCGGCGGGTTCGTGAGCGGCCTGAATAAGAATAACTTTCAAGTTTCAGAAGACGGCCATCGTCGTGAGATAACTCAGTTCGCCCGCACTGACGCGCCGGTTAGTGTGGGTTTGGTGGTCGATAACAGCGGCAGCATGCGATCGAAGCGTCCTGAGGTAGTTCTGGCAGGATTGGCGTTCGCCAAAGAGAGTAATCCCGAAGATCAGTTCTTCGTCGTAAACTTCAACAACTACATCACGCGCGGATTGCCCGCGAAACTGCCTTTTACCGACGATCTTCAGACCCTGAGAGCGGCGCTATACTATGGAACCCCCGTCGGCCAAACGGCTCTTTACGATGCAATTGCTTATTCACTGAATCACCTGGAACGCAGTCATCAAGAGAAACGGACACTCATTGTAGTAAGTGATGGCGGAGATAACGTAAGTAAGACGACGCTGCCCGAGTTATTGAAATTTGTGGAGGCTTCTCGTGCGACGATCTACACTGTTGGCGTATACGATCCGGAGGACCGCGATCTCAATCCCGGCGTACTGCGGCATATCGCGAGCATCAGCGGCGGAGAGTTTTTCGAGCCTGCCAGACTTAGAGGATGTTATTCCGGTTTTCCAGAAAATATCGAGGGACATCAGAAGCCGTTACACAATCGGCTATGTCCCGGACGAGATCAACGATCAACGGCCTGTACGTTCGGTCAAGGTGATGGCGGAAGAAGATCGCCGCAGACTGGTTGTAAGGACCCGCACGACGGTTACGATTGCTCCTTTTGCACCGCTGTTCGCCCGCGAGGGTCGAGGGGAAGGACAGGGTGTCGAGCGATAGACAATGGAAGATGTGAGCGGCCCGTCGATCGTCAGATACAATCGCGGGAGTTACATTGCGAAGCCGGGTTTACACAGTTACAACATAAACCGGCGGCTCGGTAAGGCGAGCATCAAGGTAAAGACGCTTCGTAAGCTTCAGACGGGGCTCTTGATTCTTGGGCTTTGCGGTATCGGCTACTACGGTTACGCCTTATCAAACCAGTACGTGTATCAAGCTTATGAAAATTGGGCATTCGATCAGCAGATCGCCGGCCGCCCCGCAGTCACGTTCGGCGATTATCTGAGGGAACGGACGCCTTTTGCGTTCCTCGCCGGTGGGAAAGCGGTAACCCCGGCTGCTTCTGTTCCCAAACCCGCGCCGGCAGGGATTCCAGGAGAAGTGTCGCGGCCTTCGGAAGGCTCATTGTTGGGCAGAGTCGAAATCGGCAGGCTGAACCTTGCGGCGATGGTTCGCGAAGGAGTTGATGCCAAAACATTGAGCATGGCCGTAGGGCACGTGCCTACGACGGCTTTGCCGGGGCAAGCGGGCAACTTCGCGATCGCCGCACACCGCGACACTCTTTTCAGAGCCTTGAAGGACATTAAGAAAAGCGACTTAGTGAAATTTGAGTCTGCGAGCGGCACTTACACTTACGAAGTTGTTTCGACTAAGATCGTGAAGCCTTCCGATGTTAGTGTTCTGCAGCCCGATGGCGGTTTGAGTCCGGCCACAGCTGCGTCTTCCGGTGGCAGCGAAGCCGAGAATAACAAGCTTCTTACCATGATTACTTGTTACCCGTTCTATTACGTAGGCGCCGCTCCGAAACGATTTATCGTGCAGGCGAGATTGCTGCGGACGGATTCGGCGTCAACATTGTCGGCGAGTGAGGCTGCCAAGGAGGAACCTGCACCGAAGCCGCTGAAGCGCGCCGAAGCAAGTAAGCTGCGCCATTCAAAGGCGTCGTTTCACGTTCGCGCAACGCGGCCTCCGATTAATCGCGGGGCGAAGCCGGTAAGTAATCAGGCGCCCAAGAAACGGGGCTTTTGGCACAAGGTTTTTCACGTCTCGTAGTGCGGCAGAATCGGAGGTCGCGCTCCGAATCGTTGTTATACTGCGTTTGGATCTTGGGAGGTCGTCTAATGGTAAGACTGCAGACTCTGGATCTGCGTATCGGGGTTCGAGTCCCTGCCTCCCAGCCATAGGGCCCGCGAAGCCCGGTAAACAGGTGGACTGTCCCCGGGTTAATTCCGGGTTAATTGGCGGTGGTGGCGGCTTGCTGTTTCCAGGCGTAGAGCGGGAATTTATCAGTTAGGGCCGCAACGCCCTTGCGCGCGTCCGCAATGGCTGCTTCCGACTTGACGTCGTTCAGCACGCGCGCGATCAGCTTGCCCACGTCTTCCATCTCGCGTTCGCGGAAACCACGGGTGGTTACCGCCGGGCTGCCGAGGCGGATACCGCTTGGATTCAGCGGCGGATTGGTATCGAACGGGATCGCGTTTTTGTTGGCGGTGATGTAGGCTTCGTCGAGCGCCTTCTCGGCTTCCTTTCCCTTGATGCCTTTCGCAAATACGTCGATCAGGAACATGTGCGAATCGGTACCGCCGCTCACCACGCGAAAGCCTTCGTTTTGAAGAGACTTGGCCAGGGCGCGCGCATTGGCCAGCACCTGCCGCTGATAGGTGCGGAATTCTTCCGATGACGCCTCGAGAAAACAGACCGCTTTGGCGGCAACGATATGTACGAGCGGGCCACCTTGCACGCCGGGAAACACGGAGCGATCGATATCTTTAGCGAATTTCTCTTTCGCCAGAATCATGCCGGAGCGTGGTCCGCGCAATGTCTTGTGCGTGGTCGAGGTCACGATATCGGCGTGCTCGCAAGGATTCGGATAGATGCCCGCGGCGACCAGGCCCGAGTAGTGCGCGATATCGACCAGGAAGACCGCGCCGATTGAATCGGCAATCTGGCGGAAGCGGGCGAAATCGATCACGCGCGAATAGGCGCTCGCGCCGCCGATGATCATCTTAGGCTTGTGTTCCTCGGCAAGCCGCGCCAGCTCGTCGTAATCGATCAGCTCATCGTCTCGCCGAACGCCGTAGGCCACTACCTTGTAGAGTTTGCCCGAGAAATTCAGCGGATGCCCGTGCGTGAGATGCCCGCCATGCGCCAAATTCATTCCGAGGATGGTGTCGCCGGGCTGCAGCACGGAGGCGTAGGCAGCCTCGTTGGCTTGGGAGCCGGAGTGCGGCTGGACATTGGCATACTCTGCATTGAACAGCTTCTTGGCGCGTTCTCGAGCGAGCGTTTCTACAATGTCCGTGAACTCGCAACCGCCGTAATAGCGCTTGCCCGGATAGCCTTCGGCGTACTTGTTGGTGAAGACGCTGCCGGCCGCTTCGAGCACCGCTTCCGAAGTAAAGTTCTCGCTGGCGATCAGCTCGAGGCGGGTATCTTGCCGCTCTAGCTCGTGCTGAATCGCTTCATAAATTTCCGGATCGGTCTCGGAGAGATGCCGTGCCATACGCTGTTGTTCATTCATGTCCGTCTGTTCTAATTGTCTATTACAACCCATGCGTTGGAGCACTCTTTTCATCCCCACTTTGCGAGAGCACCCTGCAGAAGCAGAGGTGATCAGTCATCAGCTGCTGTTGCGCGCCGGCTACATCCGCCAGCTTTCGGCCGGCATCTATAACTATTTGCTTTTGGCGCAGCGGTGTCTCCTGAAAATCCAGCAGATTGTGCGCGAAGAGATGAACGCCATCGGCGGCCAGGAAATGTTGCTGGCCGCGCTTAATCCTGCTGAAGTGTGGCAGGAGTCCGGCAGATGGCAAGGAATGGGCGATAACATGTTCCGGCTGAAAGACCGCTCCGGGCGCGATTTGTGCCTGGGCATGACGCACGAGGAGATCGTGACGTTCATCGCGAGGGGAGAACTGCGCAGTTACAAGCAACTGCCGCAGATCTGGTACCAGATCCAGACGAAGTTTCGGGATGAGCCGCGCCCCAAATCCGGTCTGCTTCGGGTACGGCAATTCATCATGAAGGATGCTTATACCTTCGACCTGGATGCGAGCGGCCTCGATGCAGCTTACAGCAAGCATTACGGCGCTTACCGCAAGATCTTCGACCGGTGCGGTCTCGAGTACATAATTGTCGAGGCAGACTCCGGCGCAATGGGCGGGAGCCAATCGCACGAGTTCATGGTTCGGTCCGATGCTGGTGAAGATTTCGTGGTGCGCTGCAAGACGTGCGGATATGGCGCGAACCTGGAGAAGGCGGTTTCGCGGCCGAGCGAGCCTGCCGCGACGGACCCTGAAGGCGAGCTTTCGCCGGAAGAATTTCACACGCCGAACATGAAAACCATCGCGGATCTGGCGAGCTTCACGAAGCTGCCGGAGAGCTCGCAGATGAAGAGCCTGGTGATGGTGGCGGACAACGCGCCCGTGCTGGTGATGCTGCGCGGCGATCATCAGCTGAGTGAAACGAAACTGCGCGGCGTCCTTCAAGCGGCGGAGCTGCGGCCGGCGCATCCCGAAGAAATCGTGGATTGGTTTGGGGCAAGCGCCGGGTCGCTGGGACCGGTCGGCGTGAAGAATATGCGGGTGCTCGCCGATTCCGCGTTAACAGGCCGGCGCAACTTGATCACCGGCGCGAATCGCGATCATTACCATTTCAAGAATGTCAGTCCGGGAAAAGATTTCTCCGCCGAATACTTCGATGTAAGACAAGTGGCCGCGGGCGATGCATGTTCGAATTGCGGGGGCGCGCTCGATATCGTTAAAGCGATCGAGATCGGCCACATATTCAAGCTCGGCTACAAGTATTCGGAATCAATGGGTTTGCGTGTCTTAGGTGAAGACGGTAAAGAAATCACACCCATTATGGGTTCCTACGGTATTGGGATCGAGCGAATACTAACCTGCGCGATTGAGCTTTATCACGACAAAGACGGAATGGCCTTGCCCGCCGCGATTGCGCCTTTCACGGTCTTAATCACGCCGGTGAATTACGGCGAGTCTTTACAAAAAGAAGCCGCCGATTTGCTCTACGCGGAGTGCGCGAAAGCAGGCATCGATGCGCTGCTGGACGATCGCGACGAGCGGCCCGGCGTGAAGTTCAAAGACGGCGATCTGATCGGCATTCCGTATCGCATCACGATCGGGAAGAAGCTGAGTCAGGGGAAGGTAGAGTTTCTGGAGCGGCGCACGAGGACGTCCGAGGAACTGCTGCTGCACGATGCAATTCCGCGCCTCAAAGAATTTTTTTCCCCATTGCGGACATGACCAGCTCGACTGCCAGCAAGGCGGTTCGGTTGGCTTCGTCCAGTACCGGGTTTACTTCCACAACCTCCATGGAAACCATGCGGAGGGAATCGCAGATTGTCTCCATCGCGAGATGGGCCTCGCGGTAAGTCATTCCGCCGCGCACGGGAGTGCCAACGCCAGGCGCTTCGTCGGGGTCGACCGCATCCATATCCAATGAGAGATGAATGCCGGAGGTTCCTTCGCTTGCCAGCGCAATGGCTTGTTCCATCACGTTGCGGAGGCCCCGTTCATCGATGTCGCGCATCGTGAAGGCGGTGACGCCGGAGTCGCGAATGACCTGGCGCTCGGGTTTGTCGACGTCGCGAAGCCCTACGAGCACTACGTTCTTGCCGTCAACTTTTGGCGCGTAGTCGAAGATGTGTGTTAGTTCGCGCGGTCCTCGTCCAATGCAGCAGGCAAGCGGCATGCCATGCACATTTCCGCTGGGCGTGGATTCGGGCGTGTTCATGTCGGCGTGGGCGTCGATCCAAATGAGGCCGATCTTTTGATCGCGTTCGCGGAACGCTTGAGAGACGCCGGAGACCGAGCCGACGGCAACGGAATGATCGCCGCCCAGCACCAAAGGAAATTTTCGGCGCGCGACAATGCTTTCAACGGTCGTGGCCAATTTGGCGCAGGTGCCCGCGATTTGGGAAAGGTACTTGGCGTTTTCGGGTCCGGATGGCGTGCTCTCCTGCTGCGCGGTGGACACGTTGCCCAGATCTTCGACCTCATACCCGAGCGAGGGCAACTTATTATTCAGTCCGGCGAGCCGAATAGCCGAGGGCCCCATGTCAACGCCGCGGCGACCAGCGCCCAAATCGAGGGGGGCGCCGAGGATTGCAATTTGGGAGTGGCGCATACGGATGCACCACTAGGGCCGCGTGCGATAGAGCATGCGGGGATAGGGGATGGTCTCGCGGACGTGCTCGAGACCGCACATCCAGGCGACGAATCGCTCTACGCCCATACCGAAGCCGCCGTGAGGAACAGTGCCGAAGCGGCGAAGATCGAGGTACCATTCGAAGGCTTCGCGAGGAAGATTGTGCTCGGCCAAGCGTTTTTCAAGGAGCGCAAGATCGTGAATGCGCTGGCCGCCGCCGACAATCTCGCCGTAGCCTTCGGGCGCGATCACATCCACTCCCAAAGCGAGCTCCGGGCGCTGGTCGTCGGGCTGGAAATAGAACGCTTTGATGGCGGTGGGATAGCGGTCGACCATCAGCGGGCGATCGAAATCCTGCGTCAGCAGCGTCTCGTCCGTGTTGCCGAAATCGCCGCCCCACTGAATCTCGCTTCCTTTGGATTGCAAAAGCTTCACTGCATCGTCGTAGCTCATCCGCGGAAACGGCGCCTTTATGGTTTCAAGCTTCGAGGTATCGCGTTCCAGCACCTTCAGCTCTTCCCGCCGGTTCTCGAGAACGCGCGCCGCGACGTAAACGATCAACTCCTCGGCTACGCGCTTTACTTCCTCCAGATCGGCATACGTCATCTCCGGCTCGACCATCCAGAATTCGGTGAGATGGCGCCGCGTTTTGGACTTTTCCGCGCGGAACGTGGGCCCGAAGCAATAGACCTTGCCGAATGCCACGGCGTCTGCCTCGTTATATAGCTGGCCCGACTGCGTCAGGTATACTTTCTCATCGCCGAAGTAATCCACTTCAAAAAGAGTTGTGGTGCCTTCGCAGGCCGCGGGCGTAAAAATCGGAGTGTCGACTAGCGTAAAACCGTGGGAGTCGAAGTAATCGCGAATGCCTTTGATGACTTCGTGGCGCACACGAATCGCCGCATGCTGGCGCCGGCTGCGCAACCAGAGATGGCGATGATCCATAAGGAAGTCCACGCCATGTTCCTTCGGAGTGATGGGATAGGGACGCTCTTCGCCGACCCGCTGAATGACTTGGGCATCGAGAATATCGAGCTCATAGCCTCCGGCCGCGCGCGGCTCGGCACGCACGGTGCCGGTTACTATCAATGAACTTTCCTGAGTAAGATTTTTCAGATTCTCGAAGAGCTCTTCGGGCAAGTTGCTCTTCACAGCGACGCACTGCATGAGACCGGTGCCGTCGCGAACAATGGGGAACACGATTTTTCCGGATTTCCGAAGATTGTATAGCCAGCCTTGAATCTCGACGCGCTCGCCCTCATGCCGGGCCGCTTCGCTGATGGTGGTTTTCACCGGCATTTCGTCATCAGCTCGTCGATTGCCTTTTTTGCTTCAGGTACCAGGTGCTCGATTCCGGGCGGTTCTTTCAATTCGAGCATAAGCGGATATTGATTTGGCCGCGAGCTCAACAACTGCATTGCCTGAGACCAATCGATTGTGCCTTCGCCAGGGAAGCGATGCTGATCCTCGCGGCCGTCGTTATCGTGGATGTGCGTGGAACGGATGCGGTCCTTCATCAGATCGAATTCATGCTTAATTCCGTCGCCCATGTGGGCATGTCCCAGGTCAAAACAGTAATTCAGGTTTAAATGCGTGGAGGCGAGGAACATGTTCAGGCGCTCCGCGGACGAGAATGCATTGGGAGTGTTTTCGAGCAGCACTTCAACGCCACGCTGGCCTGCAAATACCTTGATCTCCTCCAATGAGGAAAACGCCGACTCGAGCCTGCGCTCATCCATCTCCTCGCCTGCCACTCCGATGTGTTGGATCAGGTAACGAAAGGGAACCAGATCGGCAATTTCGAGCGCGCGCTTGATCTCGTCGACCATGGTCATGCGCTTGCCCTTGACTGGAAGCGTGATGTCAATCACGGCCTGAGGTCCCGACCGGCCCCAGACATCGTCGCTGTACATGGGAGCATGCAAGGAATGCATCTTCAGATCGGAATCGCGGAACCAATGGCCCAGCTCGGCGATCTGGGCTTTGTCGCGATAATCGATGTGCTGGCGGGCGCAGAAAATCTCAACGGCCGGGAAGCCCGCATCCCAGACTCTCTCGAGCCACACGGTAGTCAAACGGTGTTTGACAAAGAGATGGGTAGACAGGACAAGCTGCATTAAAGGGCGGCGTCGTTCCTTCGCTTTAGTACCCGGATACCTTACCGTGATTGTGCGACTCGGTTCCGCCTTCGAGCGTGCCGTTATTCACAACGATGGCTTCGACTCGCGCGACCCCGGAGGTTGGTTTCACTTCGTAACCCATCTTGGTCAGAGCGTCTTGGGTGTCCTGAGAAAAGCCGTTTTGCAAATAGAGGATGTCGGGCTTCCATTGTTCGTGGAATCGCGGCAAGTCGACGGCGTCTTGCGGATTCATGTGAAAATCGAGCACGTCGAGGATGACTTCCATCACGCCGGTAGTGATCCTGGATCCGCCGGGCGCGCCGACGACCATGAACAGCTTTCCATTTTTGGTGATGATGGTTGGGGTCATGGAAGAGAGCGGGCGCTTGCCGGGCTCGATGGCATTGGCATCCGCGCCGATCATTCCGAACATATTGGGCGCGCCGGGCTTGGCGGCGAAGTCGTCCATCTCGTCGTTCAGAAGAAAGCCGAGGCCCGGCGCGGTGATGCCATTACCGTATGAATTATTCAGCGTGTAGGTGACGGCTACAGCGTTTCCCTTCGCGTCTACGACGTTGTAGTGGGTGGTCTGAGCGCTCTCGAACCAGGAAATGCCGGCGTTCAGGGATTTGGGAAGGCCCGGGCCGACAATGTCGCTGGGAGTGGCGCGGCCCGCATCGATGGTGGCGCGTCGCGCTGCGATATAAGCGGGAGCGAGCAACTGCTTCACGGGAACGCTGTAAAAATCCGGATCGCCGAGATATTCGCTCCGATCGGCATAGAAACGGCGCATGGCCTCGGCTTCGTAATGAACGGCTTTGGGAGAATCGGCGCCCGCGCTTTCATAGCCGGTCCCGGTAAGCATTCCCATCATCTGCAGCAAACCGACGCCGCCTGCGCTGGGTGGGGGCGAGGTGATAATGTGAAAGCCTTTGTAATCGCCCATGAGCGCGGCGCGATCCATCACCTTGTATGTTTTCAGATCTTCGGCGGTGATGAGCCCACCGTGCCCGGCCATGGCAGCGGCGAGTCGTTTGGCTGTCTCGCCTTCGTAAAACTCTTTCGCGCCATTCGTGGAAATGCGCTGCAGAGTTTCTGCGAGATCCGGCTGCTGGAACGTTTCACCCGCCTTATACGGGTTACCGTCACGCAGGAAGATGCGTTTCGATTCCGGATCGTTCTGGAGCGGGTTATGCGGGCCGGCGAGGGAAGCGGCGAACGGCTCCGTGACTGTGAATCCGTCGCGGGCGAGCTTGATGGCGGGTGCGAGTAAGTCCGCCCAGGACTTGCTGCCGAATTTCTTATGAGCTGTTTCGAAACCGGCGACGGAGCCTGGCACGCCTGAGGAGCGCCATCCGACAATGCTGTCGCGAGTGGGATTGCCGTCGGGTCCGATATACATGGTGCGGGTGGCTTTTTGGGGAGCGCACTCGCGGAAATCGAGAAACGCCGTCTTTCCGTTGGCGAGGCGCACCAGCATGAATCCGCCGCCGCCGATGTTTCCTGCCACAGGGTGCGTAACGGCAAGAGCGAAGCCCACCGCGACCGCCGCGTCTACCGCATTGCCGCCATCCTTGAGCACGGCGAGTCCGACGTCGGCCGCAATTGGCTCTTGCGCCACCACCATGCCGTGCTTCGCCTGCACAGGCGTGGCCGCCCGCAGCGGCAATACCAATGCAGAAACGGAAAGCAGGGGCAGGATTGCTGCGCGGAAGCGGCGGCGTTGCATATGCAAGCCAGTCTAACAAGCGCGGGTGGGTTTTTCGCCATCTCGCTTACGTTCCATCTTCCGGGACATCCGCGTCCATCGGCGGCCAATAATCTTGAACCGCTCTAAAACCCTCTACCGTTGCGTCCCTCACGCACAAAGTCGGATAATCGGAATTCCGCACTAATGCGCGTTTGGAGTCTCACTCGAGAATGCCCCGTATAGTTCGTTGTTCATTGATCCAGGCGACGAATGTCCTCACGCCCGATCACCCGCTGGACGCTGTCAAACAGGCGATGCTCGACAAGCACGCCGCGTACATTGCGCAAGCAGCCGCCGCGGGCGCGCAGATCGTTTGCCTGCAGGAGATTTTCTATGGCCCCTACTTCTGTGCCGAACAGCAGACCCGTTGGTACGATTTCACCGAACCGGTTCCCGATGGCCCTACTATCCGCCTCATGCAAGACCTGGCGCGGCAACATCGCGTCGCCCTCCTGGTTCCTATCTATGAAGTCGAGCAAGACGGCATCTACTACAACACCGCCGCAGTCATCGATAATCGAGGGCAGTATCTGGGCAAGTACCGCAAATCGCACATCCCGCAAGTCGCGCCCGGTTTCTGGGAAAAATTTTATTTCAGACCGGGCAATTTGGGTTATCCGGTGTTCGATCTGGGATTCGCCCGCGTGGGAGTCTACATTTGCTACGACCGGCACTTTCCCGAAGGAGCCCGCGCGCTGGGTCTGAACGGCGCTGAAATCGTCTTTAATCCCTCGGCCACAGTCGCGGGTCTCAGCGAGTATCTCTGGAAGCTGGAGCAACCCGCCCACGCCGCTGCAAACGGCTTCTTCATTGGCGCGATCAATCGAGTGGGTACCGAACCGCCCTGGAACATCGGCGAATTTTACGGATCGAGTTATTTCTGCGACCCGCGCGGCCAGATCTTCGCGCAAGCTTCGCGCGACCGCGACGAGGTCCTGACAGCCGACCTCAACCTCGATCTCATTTCCGAAGTACGCAAGACCTGGCAGTTCTTCAGAGATCGCCGCCCCGAGACATACGACGCTTTAGTGAGGGCATGAACGCGTGACTAAAGACGAGATCATTCTCGCGAATCAAGAGTATCTGTTTCCAGCGGTCTTTCATTACTTCAAAGAGCCGCTGGTCATCGAGCGCGCCAAAGACCAGTTCGTCTGGGACTCCGATGGCAACGAATATTTGGACTTCTTCGGCGGCATCCTGACCATCAGCGTGGGCCATTGCAACGACAAAGTGAATGCCCGCGTCTCCGAGCAGCTTGAAAAAGTCCAGCACGTTTCTACCGTCTTCGCCACCGAGCCGCAAGCCGCCCTCGCCCAGAAGATCGCCTCGCTTACTCCCGGCGGATTGCGCAAATCTTTTTTTACGAATAGCGGCACGGAAGCGAATGAAACGGCCATCATGGTGGCGCGCTGCTTCACCGGGTCCAACGAAATCATCGCGCTACGCCATTCCTATCACGGCCGCTCCGCGCTCGCCATGGCCGTCACCGGGCACGCGAATTGGAAGGTGGGTCCGCAGGTTCAGCCCGGCATCGTTTACGCGCACAACGCTTATTGTTATCGCTGCCCGTTCGGCCTCAGCTATCCCGATTGCGGCGTGAAATGCGCCCAGGATGTCGACGAGCTGATTCGAACCACGACCTCCGGCCGCGTAGCCGGTATTATCGCGGAGCCCATACAAGGCGTCGGCGGCTTCATCACGCCTCCCAAGGAATATTTCAAGATCGTTGCCGAAATCGTGCGGAAGTTCGGCGGCGTTTTCATCAGCGATGAAGTACAGACCGGTTGGGGTCGCACCGGCCATCGCTGGTTCGGCATCGAACATTGGGATGTCACGCCCGACATGATCACCAGCGCCAAAGGCATGGGCAATGGATTTCCGATCGGCCTCACAGTAACCCGGCCCGAGATTGCAGAGTCGATAAAAGGCCTTACCATCTCGACATTCGGCGGCAACCCGATCGCAACTACCGCCGCAAAAGCCGTGATCGACCTCATCGAGCAAGAAAATCTGGCGGCGAATGCTGCGGATACGGGAGCTTACTTGCGCCAAAGCCTGGAAGGTCTGCAACAGAAACATCCGATCATGGGTGACGTCCGCGGCATGGGACTGATGCAGGGCGTGGAACTCGTCCAGGATCGCAAATCCAAGGCTCCGGCAACCCAGGAAACAGCGCGCCTTCTTGAAGCCGCTCGCGACAATCGCATTCTGATCGGTCGCGGTGGATTGTATGGCAACGTGCTTCGCATTTCTCCGCCGCTCAACATTCGCAAGAGCGACGTCGACGAATTTATCCTGCGCCTCGACGCGAGTCTTGCGCAAGTCACCGCGCCATCGGCGGGCGGGAGTGCTCATTGAGCCATATCGATTGCGCGTTCGCGGAGCTTCATCCTCCGCTTACCCCGCAAGCAGCGCTCGCGGAAGCCAATCGCTGTCTTTTCTGTTTCGATGCCCCCTGCGCCGCTGCCTGCCCCACGCACATCGACGTTCCCCGCTTCATAAAAAAAATCGCAACGGGCAATCTGATGGGCTCGGCCAATGCAATTATCGAGGCCAATGTGCTGGGCCTGAGCTGCTCGCGCGTCTGTCCTGTCGAGGTTCTTTGCGAAGGCGCTTGCGTGCTGCACAACGTGAACAAAAAGCCGATTACCATCGGCCTGCTGCAGCGTCACGCCATGGATTATTTCTACGAAAATCACGGCCGGCTTCCGCAAGCATCGGTCGCCGTAGCTAAGAGAGTCGCTTGCATCGGCGCAGGCCCTGCCTCTCTCGCCTGCGCCGCCGAACTGCGCCGCCATGGATTTGCAGTCACGATTTTCGACAAGCGGTCGCTCCCCGGTGGCCTGAACACCTACGGCGTGGCCCAATATAAATTCACTCCGCGCGATAGCGCCCGGGAAGTCGAGCTGATACGTTCCGCCGGAGTCGAAATGCGCAATAATGTCGAAGTCGGCGCCACCCTCCCGCTGGCCCAAGTGGAGAACGAGTACGACGCCATCTTCATCGGCGTCGGCCTAGGTTCAACCCAGCCGCTCAGCATCCCTGGCGAGACACTTCGCGGCGTCTACACAGCTCTCGACTTCATCGCCGCTTACAAAACAGGGCAGCCGCTGCCCATAGGTGAGCGCGTCGTGGTCATCGGCGGAGGAAACACCGCAATCGATGCTGCTGTTGCGGCGCGTTACTTGGGAGCGCGTGAAGTGTCCATCTTGTACCGGCGCACCGAAGCGCAGATGTCCGCTTTTGTTTTCGAATATGAACATGCCAAACAAGCCGGCGTAGATTTCATCTGGAACGCTGAACCCACCGCGTTCGTCGGATCGCAGTCGCTAGAAGCAGTTGAATGCGCGCCGGATCTGCGCATTGCTTGCGACACGGCCATCATCGCAATCGGCCAATCGCGTCTTCTCGACACCCTTCGGCAAATGCAAGGAATTCAGTTGCACAACGGCCAAGTCGTCATCCGCCCCGAAACTGGCCAAACCGGCAATCCCAAGTATTTCGCCGGCGGTGACTGCGTGAACGGAGGCCGCGAGGTCGTCGATGCAGTTGCCGACGGAAAACGCGCCGCGCAAGGTATTGTTCAATGGCTGATCTGAGCGTCCAATTCGCAGGCATCCGCTGTCCCAATCCGTTCTGGCTCGCTTCAGGACCTCCTTCGAACTGCGGCGATCAGGTCATGCGCGCCTTCGACGCGGGTTGGGGCGGCGCGGTATGGAAGACCATCGGCGAACAGATCGTCAACGTCACCTCCCGCTACTCCTCGGTCGACTTGAATGGTACTCGCATGATGGGCTTCAACAATATCGAGCTCATCAGCGATCGCCCTCTCGGAAGACAACCTCCGCGAGCTCGCCGAGGTGAAGCGGCGCTATCCCGGCCACGCTGTGATCGCCTCCCTGATGGTGGAATCGAAGCGCGAGGCTTGGCACGACATTGTCAAACGCTCCGAAGACGCCGGCGCCGACGGTCTGGAACTCAACTTCGGCTGCCCCCATGGCATGAGCGAGCGCGGCATGGGCAGCGCCGTCGGACAAGTCCCCGATTACACCTGCATGATTACCGAATGGGTGAAAGAGGTGGCGCGCACACCCGTGCTGGTGAAGCTCACCCCCAATGTCACCGACGTTACCGCCATTGCGCGAGCTGCCAAACGCGCGGGCGCAGACGCTCTTTCCGCCATTAACACCATTAACTCGATCACGGGCATCGATCTCGATACATTCACGCCGCGTCCTGATGTGAATGGCAAGTCGACCCACGGGGGATATTGCGGCCCGGCAGTCAAGCCCATCGCCTTGCATATGGTCCAGCAGATTGCCAACGATCCCCAGGTGCAACTTCCCGTCTCCGCCATTGGTGGAATTTCCGGCTGGCGCGATGCCGCCGAATTCATTCTGCTCGGCGCGGGATGTCTGCAGGCCTGCACGGCTCCCATGCATTATGGGTTCCGCATTGTGGAAGATATGGCCGATGGCCTGAGCCGCTGGATGGATTCCAAAGGTTTCCAAACGCTTGACGATTTTCGCGGCCTGTCCCTGCCCCGCGTCACCGATTGGAATCACCTCGATCTCAATTACAAAATCGTTGCTCGTATCGATCCCAATACCTGCATCGGATGCCAGCTCTGCTACACAGCCTGTTGGGATGGCGCGCACCAGTGTATTCACGTCCCGGGATATTCGCATCCCGAAGATGAAGCGCAGCGCATGTTCGCGAGCATCGTCTCCACCCCCACCGCCCCTTCCGTCTCGCATGCCGTGCCTGCGAATCGCATCCCCAAAGTGGACGAAGACGAGTGCGTCGGCTGCAATCTTTGCTGGCTGGTTTGCCCCGTCGAGAATTGCATCCGCATGGTACGCGTCGATACAGGCCGTCCACCGGAAACATGGGCGGATCGAATGGCGAAAGTGCACGCATGACCACGCTCGTTCGCAACGGCACGATTGTCACCGCGAAGCGCACCTATGGCGCCGACATCCTCATCGACGGCGAGAAAATCAAAGACATTGGCCAGTCGATTCCAATCCAAAACATCGACCGCGTAATCGACGCTTGCGGCATGCTGCTTCTTCCCGGCGGCATCGACGTTCACACGCATCTCGATATGCCCTTCGGCGGAACCACTTCGAGCGACGACTTCGAGACCGGAACCAAAGCCGCGGCCTTCGGCGGCACAACCACTCTGATCGATTTCGCCATCCAGCCTAAAGGCACCCGCATGCGCGACGCTCTCGATACCTGGTGGCAAAAGGCCGCGGGTAAAGCATCCATCGATTACGGATTGCACATGATCGTCACGGATCTGGGCATTGCCGGTCTGGAAGACATGGACTCGATGGTCGACGAGGGAGTCGCCAGCTTCAAGCTGTTCATGGCCTATCCGGGCGTCCTGATGGTTGACGATGCCACCATCTTCAAAGCGCTTTCACGAACCGCCAAAAACGGCGCCCTAATCTGCATGCACGCGGAAAATGGCGGCGTCATCGATGTCATGGTCCAGCGTGCTTTGGCCGAGGGTAAACGCGCTCCGGTGTATCACGCATTGACGCGGCCTGTAAAAGCGGAAGCCGAAGCCGTCCACCGCGCCATCGCCATGGCCGAGCTTTCCGGCGCGCCCGTTTACATCGTTCATTTGTCGTCCGAAGATGCGCTCAACGAAGTGCGCGAAGCCCGCGATCGCGGCGTTCCCGCATTCGCCGAAACCTGCCCGCAATATCTGCTCTTGACAGTCGACGAGCTCGCACGGCCCGATTTCGAAGGCGCAAAATACGTTTTCACGCCGCCTTTGCGCGAAAAGCATCATCTCGATAAGCTCTGGGACGGTCTGCGTCACGACCATCTGCAAGTGGTATCCACCGACCATTGCCCCTTCTGTTTCAAAGATCAGAAAAGCTTGGGAATCGACGATTTCACGAAAATTCCCAACGGCGGCCCCGGCATCGAAAACCGCCTGCAGCTCATTCATCACCACGGCGTGAATCAAGGCCGCATCACGCTGAATCGTTTTGTAGAGCTCGTCGCGACCACGCCCGCTAAACTCTTCGGCCTCTATCCGCGAAAAGGTGAAATCGCCGTGGGGAGCGACGCCGATCTCATCCTCTGGGATTCCGAAGCCGAGCACACCATCAGCGCCGCAACCCACCACATGCGCGTCGATTATTCGATGTTCGAAGGCTTCCAGGTAAAAGGGAACGCGAAAGCTGTTCTCTCGCGAGGCGAAGTCATCGTCGAAAACGGTAAGTTTCTGGGGCGCGCAGGCCGCGGCCGTTATTTGCGCCGCGAAGCGCGGGGTGGTGCATGGAACTAACCCGGACCGATCCGTCGCTCTACAACAAAGACCTGGCACCGATCCCCGCGTCCCGCCGCGATTGGAATACCTACAACTACGCCGCATTGTGGGTCGGCATGAGCGTTTGCATCCCCACTTATATGCTGGCGTCGGGCCTCATCGCCGGCGGTATGAGCTGGTGGCAGGCCATCGCCACCATTCTTCTCGGCAACCTCATCGTGCTCATCCCCATGCTGCTGAATGCCCACGCAGGTACGCGCTATGGAATCCCGTTCCCGGTCTTCGTCCGCGCCTCGTTTGGCGTTCGCGGCGCAAACGTTCCCGCCGTTCTCCGCGCGCTTGTGGCATGCGGATGGTTCGGTATTCAAACCTGGATTGGCGGACAGGCGATCAATTCGATGCTTCAAATTCTGGCGCCGGGCTGGGCGCATTTCGCAGCCGGCAAATGGATCTGCTTCTTTGCCTTTTGGGCATTGAATATGTTCGTGATCCTTCGCGGCATCGAAACCATAAAATTCCTGGAAGGCGTCGCCGCTCCCTTCATGCTCGCCGTCGGCTTGCTGCTCCTCTGGTGGGTCACCAGCAAGGCGGGCGGCTTGGGACCTGTTCTCGCCGCTCCCAGCAAGTTTCACACGACCACTGAATTCATTGCTTTTTTCATCCCCGCCGTTACCGGCATGGTGGGCTTCTGGGCCACCGTCGCACTAAACATTCCCGACTTCACGCGCTATGCAATTTCTCAGAAGGCGCAGATGGTGGGACAGGCGCTGGGCTTGCCCGCCGCCATGACGCTCTTCGCCTTCATCGGTGTGGCCGTCACCTCCGCCTCAGTCGTCCTCTTCGGAAAACCTATCTGGGATCCCGTCGAATTGCTGGGCCGATTTAATCAGCCGGTGGTCGCGTTCGTTGCCCTCGTTGCGCTCCTCATCGCCACTCTGAACACGAATGTTGCCGCGAACGTCGTCTCGCCATCCAACGATTTCTCGAACCTGAATCCTCGCTTAATTTCCTTCCGCACCGGCGGGCTCATCACCGGCGCGGTGGGCGTTCTGCTGATGCCCTGGAAGTTGCTCGGCAGTTACAGGCTCTTACATATTCGGGTGGCTCGTCGGCTATTCGGGGCTGCTGGGTCCCATCGCCGGCGTGATGATCTCGGATTATTTTCTGGTGCGCCACGCCGAGCTCGATCTCGACTCGCTCTACGTTCGGAACAGCGTCTATGAATATACCAGCGGCTTCAATTTTCGCGCTCTTTGGGCGCTTGGGGCGGGAATACTCATCGCGCTTCTCGGGCTCATCGTTCCGCCCCTCTACGTGCTTTACAAGTACGCCTGGTTTGTTGGATTTTTAATGTCTGGAATCGTCTATTACGTCCTCATGACTTGGACAGGAGAAAAAGTATGGCCATCGCAGAAGCAGGAATCGTCAGCGCAGATCATTTAGTTGACGGAAAGTGGGAATCGCCGGATGGGGAGCGACACCCGGTTGTCAACCCGTCCACTGGAGAAACCATCGGACAAGTGTCATACGCCTCCGCCAAAGACGTGGATCGCGTAGTGCAAGCCGCTCACAGCGCCTTCCTGGAATGGCGAGACGTACCCGTCGTCGACCGCGTCCAGCCGCTCTATCGCTTCAAGCATCTTCTCGAAAAGAATGCGAGCGAGCTGGCCCGCATTCTTTCTTCCGAGAACGGAAAGACGCTCGACGATGCCAAGGCGGAGGTCCGCCGCACCATTCAAATGGTCGAAGTCGCCTGCGGAATGCCCAGTTTGATGATGGGCGAATCGCTCGAAAACGTCTCGCGAGGCATCGATTCGCACAGCATCCGGCAGCCCGTCGGCGTCTGCGCCGGTATCACGCCCTTCAACTTTCCATGCATGGTTCCCATGTGGATGTATCCCTTCGCCATCGCGTGCGGAAATACTTTTGTCCTTAAGCCTTCCGAAAAAGTACCGCTCACTCCCACCCGTGCGGCGGAGCTTCTCGACGATGCAGGTCTGCGCCCCGGCGTCTTCAATCTGATTCATGGCGCGAAGGAATCTGTCGACGCGCTGCTGAAACACCCGCTGGTGCGCGCCATCTCGTTCGTCGGCTCCACGCCCATCGCCAAATATGTTTATGCAACTGCCGCTGCGGAAGGTAAGCGCGTCCAAGCCTTGGGTGGCGCGAAGAACCACGCCGTCGTAATGCCCGACGCGAATATCGAAAAAACCGTCGAAGGAATTATGAGCTCGGCATTCGGCGCGGCGGGTGAACGCTGCCTCGCCGGAAGTGTGCTGGTGACCGTCGGCAAAGTAGCCGACCCGCTTCTGACGGCTCTGGTTGAAAAATGCCGCAGCATGAAGCTGGGCGATGCGGTCAGCGAGGAGAGCAACATGGGCCCTCTGGTCACCAAGGAGCACCGCGAGCGCGTTGTCAGCTACATCGATCGCGGCATCGCCGAGGGAGCAAAGCCGCTTTGCGACGGACGCGAGCAGATGAAGGGAGATGGATTCTTCCTGGGCCCCACGATTTTCGACCATGTCAGCCCAGGCATGACCATCGCTCGCGAAGAGATCTTCGGGCCTGTACTTTCGGTCATCCGCGTCGACTCCCTCGATGAAGCGATCGACTTGGTCAATAGCTGTCCCTTCGGAAATACAACCACAATTTATACATCGAACGGCAAGGCCGCGCGCGAATACGCATCCCGCATTGAAGTCGGCATGGTCGGCATCAATGTCGGCGTAGCCGCGCCCATGGCCTTTTTCCCATTCACAGGATGGAAAGATTCCTTCTTCGGCGATCTGCACGCCCACGGCAAGGACGCCGTCGCTTTCTACACCGAACAAAAAGTGATCATGTCGCGCTGGTTTTAAGCGTCCAGGTATTGTGACCGCGCTGGAGGTATACGAGCTGACGACCAAGGGCGGCGCGAGCGACTTCGCGCACGTGATTGCCGCCTGCGACTCCTTTGGACCCTATTGCTTAATCGGAGGCTTGGCCGTCAATTGCTACGTCAAGCCGGTGTACACGCTTGACGCCGACATCGTCGTATTGGCGGAGGATCTTGAAAGGCTGACGGCACACCTCGATGGTCGCGCGTGTGCCGGCGATCTGCGTATTCAATTTACCGTCGATCCACGCTATCAATCGTTTTTGTCGCGATCCGAAGAGCATGACGTTCTGGGCGTTCAAGTGAGAGTCGCTTCTCTCGAGGATGTTACGCGTGGAAAGCTTTGGGCCTATAGCGATCCGGAGCGGCGCCTCAGCAAACGCAAGAAGGATGAACTGGATCTGATTCGTCTCGCAGAGGCCTATCCGGAATTGAAGGCGTTTTATCCCCGCGAATTGTTGGAGCAACTCAAGGGAGGCTAACCGCGTTGCTCAAATTTCTCTTTCTCTTCTTCGCCGCCTGCGAAACTCTCGTACCTGCTACGAACTGGAAGCTGCTCTGGAGCGATGAATTCAATGGGCCCGCGCATGCCGAGCCTGATGCCTCGAAATGGACTTATGATCTCGGCGATGGCGGCTGGGGCAACCGTGAGCTCGAGGTCTATACAAGCAATCCTGAAAATATTTCGCAGGACGGAAATGGGCACCTTGTCATTCGCGCGATCAAGACGGAAGCGGGTGGCTTTACATCGGCGCGCATTAAGACGCGCGGAAAGTTCGAGGTGCAATACGGCAAGATCGAAGCGCGTATCAAGATCCCGCGCGGTCAAGGCATGTGGCCGGCGTTTTGGATGCTTGGCGCCAATATCGCCGCCGCGCCTTGGCCGGCCTGCGGCGAAATCGACATCATGGAAAACATCGGCAAGGAGCCGGCCATTGTCCATGGGACCGTGCACGGTCCCGGATATTCAGGCAAAGCGGGTATTACGTCGCAATATGCCTTACCCGGCGCGCCTGCGTTGGCTGATGATTTTCACGTCTATGCTGTCGAGTGGGCGCCGGAATCCATCAAATTCTCTCTTGACGGAAAAGAGTACGCGACCGTCATACCCGCTTCTCTTCCAAAAGACGCACGCTGGGTCTTCGACCATCCATTCTTCGTGCTGTTGAATTTAGCGGTCGGAGGCGCGTGGCCCGGCAATCCCGATTCGACCACGCTCTTGCCTCAAGCGATGCTGATCGATTGGGTGCGCGTCTGGCAACCGCAACAGTAAGCGAGTCGCCTTACTGCGCCCGCGCTACTTCCGAACCGGTTCGCAGCTTCCTTGCAAAAAAGTCCGCCGCCGCTTTGTATGCCTCCACCCAGTGCTGCTGCATCAGAAAGCCGTGAATCTCGTTTGGAATAATCAGTTCCTCGAACTCGACGTGCTGCTGGCGCAGCGCCTCGACAAGCCGTACTGTTTGCGAGAACGCCACGTTCCGGTCATCATCGCCATGAATCAGCAGCACCGGCGATTTCCACGTCCCTACCGAAGCCATGGGTGAAGACTCGAACGCTATGCGCGCTGCCTCTTCCTGTTGCTGCTGCTCCTTCGGATCGCCGGAAGGCGCGCCGGCGTTCGCTCTAAGCGTGCTCCACTCATGAACGCCATGAAAATCCACGCCCGCCGCGAACAAGTCCGAGGCCCGCGCAAGCGCCATCGCGGTTAAATACCCGCCGTACGATCCACCCCAGACGCCGATTCGTTTCGCGTCCACGTCGGCTCGCGATTTCAAGATACAACCCGGCGCCGATCACATCGTTGAACTCGCTCGCGCCTCTCGCTCCGTAATTGATCGCCTCGCGGAAATTGAGACCATAGCCAATTCCGCTCCGATAATTCACGGATAAAACGACATATCCCTGGTTCGCCAGATATTGATTCATAGAATACGCGTTCGAGTAGTAATCCATGTAGTGAAACCCGAGCAGCATCTCCCTGCGCGATCCGCCATGAAAGAAAATGAGCGCCGGATGCCGCTCTCCGCTTTTCGCGTTCGGAGGCAGAAACAGTTGCCCATGTATCTGCAGGCCGTCCGCTGCCGTAATCATCACCGCTTGCGGTCTCACCAGCAATGCAGCGGGAAATTCGGCAGGCGTCGCTTCGGGCGCCAGAGGCTTCATCTTTCCATCCGCCGTTTTCACCGCCGCATGCGCTCGCTCGTTGTAGCTGGATGCGAGAAACACGAGCGCCGACCCATCCGCCACCGGTGCAGGCGCCCACTCGATGTTCTCGCCTTGTGTAACCGGTTTCGAACGCTCGCGCCCGGCAACATCGACACTCGACAAATGCCTACGGTCTATATCGCCGATGTTGGTCGAATAGAACATAGTCTTCCCGTCTTTGGACATCGCGACATGTTCCACCTCTCCTTCGCCCGGCGTCAGTTCTTTAGCCACTTCGCCGGCCACCGGCACGCTGTATAGGTGGCACCAGCCGGTCTTCTCCCACGGGAAAACAATTTGGTCGCCCGCCCCCCAAAAGATCTGCTGCTCTGCTTCAAGCCGATGAAACAGGCTGCCGGGTCCCGCGCTTGCCCGGAAGATCTCGTGCGCGAAACCCGTCTTCGGGTCGGCCACGCGAATGGACCACGGCTCGCCCTCTCTGCGACCGCCGCCGCCGAATCCGCGGCCGCTTGCCGGAATGCGCAAATACGCGATATGCGCGCTATCGGGCGACCACACCGGCTCGGAGTCGCGATCCACGCTCGCGTCTAAATAGTGCAAGCTCTTATCCGCGAGCGTATAAGTTCCGATGAAACTGTGATCGCGCCGGTCACTCACAAACGCGAGCTCGCTGCCATCGGGTGACCATCGCAGATCGGTTTCCGTTGCCTTTTGATTGACGGCGCTCTTCACTGCTTCGCCCGACGGCTTCATCATGTAGATCTGGCCGGCGCGCAAGAAAGCAACCACATCACCTTTGGGCGAGATCGCCGCCGCATGCCCTTCCGTCAATTTTTTCGCCGGCGACCCATCCATCGCCACCACCCAGATTGCCTGGTCGGGCTTCGTAGGGCTCAAGTCGGGATTCGGGTTATCCCCGTGCGTCTCAAAATCTCCGCCTCGCGTGAACAGCAGATAACTGCCGTCCGGCGCCCAATCAAGTTCGGCAATCTCCTGTCCGTCGTCTTGGTTGAAATTCGTGACTTTATGCCCCTTCCAATCGGGCGCGCTTGCAATCCAGACATTTCGTTGCCCTCTTTCATTCATTAGCCATGCCACTCGCGCTCCGGTCGGCGCCGGCGTGGGAGAAGTTGCGAATGGAGCGCTCATCACCTGTTCGATGGTGAATGATCCGGTTGCCGCAAACGCCGGAACGAACGCTGCGACAAGAAAGGAGAGTAAAAGTCGAGTAAGCTTCATGGCAGTTTCTTATTTTGTCACTTCTGAAACAGGTCATTCGAGCGCTAAGCGACGGTTGCTATTCTGAGGGCGAAATATGGCGCAGGTATTCATCAGCTACGCGCACGTCAGTCCCGATCAGGAGTTGGCGGCGCAGCTTGCTGCGTATCTCGAGGCAAACGGATTCTGCGTCTTTGTAGACTCGAAAATTCGAGTCGGCCAGGATTGGGTCGAACAGATCGATCGCGAGCTTCGGAATTCGCAATACTTCATCGTGCTGCTTTCGGCGGCATCCATTCAAAGCGACATGCTGCGGCGCGAGGTCGCTATCGCGTACAAGCTGAAGAAAGCCAAACAGCTCATCATTTTTCCCGTGCGCCTGCATTTCGAAGGAGAGCTGCCCTACGAAATCGGAGCCTATCTCGATTTAATTCAATACACCGGGTGGAATCGGGGCCAGCCGTTCGATCCAATCTGCCGCACGATTCTGCAGGCCATGCGCGATTCGGCCGAGATTCCCGCGCCGCCAGTCTCCACGTTACCCGTCACGTTCGACCCCGCTGAACTCGAGCGTGTAAAGCGGGAGCTGGCTGTTTATGTCGGCCCGGTGGCGCGCCTGATTCTGGAGCGCGCCGCAAAGAACGCAACCGATTGGCGACAACTCTACGAGATTCTCGCTGCTGAAATACCGGCCGGCAACGAGCGCAAGAAATTCTTAGCGACGCGCCCGCGCTGAATGCGTCAACTGCGGCCGGACCCTTTGTCGCCGCCCTCCAGCATGTTCAGCGCGCGCGAAAGGCTTCGCTGCATTCGATTGAAAGACGCCACCAGAACGGAAATCTCATCCCGCCCCTTTACCGGCAAATCTTCAATGTCCAGCTTGCCCTGGCTTATTTCGTCGGCCATTCTGGAAAGCTTCGACACTGGCCAAATGACTGTTACCACCAGCAACGCATCCAGTACAACCAGCATCTCCGCAAGGTCTGGATCTCGTTAGCCAGCAGTTATCCCTATCCTCGAATCTTCGCTCACGCCTTATACGCAGCTGCGCTGTTGACCAGCAGCATGCTCCAGAGTTCTTTGACAATCTTGCCCCTGATCTGCGGAGTTCAAGGCGGGAGCTATGCCCCAATCCAAGCACTCTGCGACCTCTCCAAGCGCCCCTCCGCCAGCCTGAGCGTGCCTTCCCAATCGCGGATCCCCGATCCCGTCCATGCGATCAACTACTCATGAGAAATCCGGGCTAGCCCACGCCGAAGACCACTATAAAAATGAAGTTGAATCGACCGAGCAGTTTCATGCTGAATATCCGATTCTACCCGCGCATCGAAAGGCGGAAAGAAAAAGGAGCCGGACGGCGAACCGTCGGCTCCTTTCTTTGAAAGCTTACTGCTTTGGTTATTTCGGACAGCCGAGAGCCTTGACTTGGTCCTCGGGAAGCGGCTTGATGTTCTTCACGGCCGGAGGCATCGTCTGGCTATTCCTCGGAACCAGGTAGACTTCCACGCGACGATTCTTGTCGGCCGCGCTCACCTCGGAGCCCTTGCGTTCCTTCAAGTTCGAAGTGCCGCAAAGCCCTGGCCGCGTGTCGGACGTCTGGTCGGTGCCTACCCAATCGACTTTGATACGGGAGGGGTCCACCGTGCCGCACGTCGCCGTGCCGCCGCTCAGGACAGCAGCGGCGTTCAGTACGCGTTGTTCATCGAGCGCGCGCGCAGCGGCCGCGGCCCGGTTTCGAGCCCGAGCCCTCCGGCCACGCACAGGAGCGCCAGGAGCATTGGCTTCCTCGTCGGTATCGCGATGTCCGACCAGCACGATATCGAAGTCGCCTCCCGCCACCCTCGGCGCCGCGTCGTCGATCAGAATCCGCTTACCGCAGTTGTTCACGCGCGCGTTGTTCTTTGCGAAGATCACGTCATCCAATCGCACAAATTGCGGCGCGCAATTCACTGTAATGGTGGTGGTCTGAGCGGCTGTCTTCCCAGTCTCGTCAGTCACCGTCAGTGTGGCGGTTATCGTCTTGCTCTGGGCTTGAGCGCCGCCTTCGAAGTTCACCGTCGACGCATCAAACGTCGCGTTCGGGGTGGTGTCGTTGCTCAGGCTGCCTTCAGTCACGGTCCACTTGTAGCTCAAGTTGCCGCCACAAGCCGAGGACGTCGCTACTGCCGTCAGATTCGCCGTATGTTGGCCGTTCGCGTTTGCAGCGCAGCTCAGCGCGTTCGGCGATGCCGTCACGCTGGTGATCTGCGGCGCGCTCTCATTCACTGTAACGGTCGCGGTGGCCGAGACTGGAGCTACAGGCGGCGGAGCCGCTGGCTGCACCCAGCACCGCACCGGGAATTTAGCCGGACGCTCCATGGGAGCGGGCGGCGGCGTGGTATCCGTAACAGTTACTTGAATGCTGAAGGACCCCACATTGTTCGGCGTGAACGTGAAATCGGGACTGTTGCTTCCCGAAGCTTGCCCATTCATGGTCCATGCATAGACGAGAGTATGACCCGCAGGAGCGCCGGTCAAATTCGCGTGCAGTGTAACCGGCTTTCCTTGGCAGATAGTGCCTTCACCGCCTGAAATAGTCGGTGTCGGAAGCGGGGGCGGTGGCGGTGGAGCAGTCGGCATTGGCGGGCACTTACTCTGGCCCAGATAGAACACCAGCCCGACCGTACCCTGGAAGCCGTTTACCTTGTCCTTCGCCGGAATGTAGATTCCTCCGTCGGGGAAGTTCGGCAAATCGAAAGTAGGATTTCTGGACCAAGTGCCGCGCGCGTCGATGCGGATACCAAAGTGGTCACTGAGATGGAACTTGATGCCGCCGCCATAATTCAATCCCACCTGCAGGTTATCGTTCAAATTTCCGGAATAATACGCGGCCTGAGTTGAAGGTTGCTCCGCAAAGGCCCTTGCGCCCTTCGTAGGCGTAAACTGAACGCCATTCACGCCGACCGTTAAGTAGGGCTGAACCTTGGAGCCTCGGGGCTTAAGATTCAAAACCGGATTCAATCCGAAATAGTAATTCCGGTTGTAGAAGCTGTACGTCGGAATGGGGCGTCCTGCCAGCGCCGCCCCGGCCGTTGCCGGATAGACTCCCCCGTTACTGGGAGTGCGGAACTCGACGTTCGCCTGGGCAAAGTCAAACCATGCCTCAATGCCAAACCATTTGCTCGGGTTGACTGCCACGCGCATACCGGCTACACCGCCATCGACCATCTTGGTGTCCAATCCGCGCACCACGGGGCCATAAATGCTGATTCCGCCAAACGGGTCCAGCTCCACGAGATCCGGATATTGATCTTGGGTGGAAACGGCTTTCGGCGTATTCGGATTGCTCGTTGTGTTTCCCGTAGCTTGCGCATAAGCGCCCATATTGAAGCACAATCCAGCGCACAGAATCGTCCAACTAAAACGGTCTAACCGAACTTTCATCCTTCTCCTCCCAAACAAAGCTTTAACCCGCATCTCCTGATGGATGTTACTCGCGGCAGTTTTATTACGGTTGGTGTGTAACAACACCTTGGTAGCACAAACAAAGGAAGAGGGCCAAGCAGGTAACTCTGCTTGGCCCTTTGTTACTTCAAGGGTTTACTTCGGGCAAGCCAGCTTCCCGGGAATCGGGTTCGCGGTCTTTACCGATGGAGGCATGGCTCCATTGTGCGGCACCAGGTAAACTTCCACGCGACGATTGGCGTCTGCTTCCGTCACCTTGGAACCTCTGCGCTCCCTCTGTACGGCGGGAAGCGTGGACGTTCCGCAGAGTCCTGGCTGCGTCGGCGAGGTCTGATCTGTCCCCACCGCCTCGATCTTCACTTGAGCTGGATCGACGTTGGCGCAGGTAGCCCCGCCACCAACCAGCACAGCGGCCGCGTTGCGCGCGCGCTCTTCATCCAGCGCTGCCCCAGGAGTCCTTCTCCTCCCTCGACGCGTGCCAGGCAGGTTCGCCTCTTCGTCGCTGCTGCGGTGGCCTACCAGGATGATGTCGTAGGTAGTTCCCGCTTGCGGTGCCGCCTGGTCAATCAGGATGCGCTTGCCGCAATTGTTCACTCGGGCGTTGTTCTTCGCGAATACGATATCCGGCAACCGCTTGAATTGTGGCGGGCAGTTGACTGCGATGTCCGTCGTCTTTGAAGTCGATTTGCCAGTCTCGTCCGTTACCGTCAGGGTCGCGGTCACGGTCTTGGTCTGGCCTTGCGCGCCGCCTTCGAAGCTCAAACTCGAGGCATCGAAGGTCGCGTTCGGGCTGGTGTCGTTGGTTACGCTGCCCTCGCTGACCGTCCACTTATATGTCAAGTTACCGCCGCAGGCCGAGCCGGTCGCTTGGCCCGAAAGGCTCGCCGTGTGCGTTCCCGTCGTGTCCGCCGCGCAGCTAAGCGCATTCGGACTGGCGGCTACGCTGGTGATCTGCGGTTCCACGTACTCCTTCACGCTGAGCGTGACCGGTCCTCCCGTCACCGTCCGCGCCGGATTTGTGGAATCGGTCACCGTCACTTGGACGGTGAAATCGCCTGCATTATTAGGCGTAAACGAGAAATCGGGGCTGTTGCTGCCCGAGGCGGCGCCATTCAGCTGCCACGCGTAAGTAAGCGTGTGTCCTGCAGGATCGCTGGCCGTCGAGTGCAGCGTAATCGGCTTGCCTTGGCACAACGTGCCTTCGCCGCCGGTAATCGTACCCGCATTCAGCGGCGCGGGCGGCGGCGGCGGTTGCGGCGGCGGCGCCGGCGCTTCCACATGACCCAGATAGAACACTAAGCCCATCGTCGCCTGGAATCCCATGATGTGCTGCTTCGATGGAATCCAAATGCCCCCGTCGTTGAAATTCGGCAAACCAAAGGTGGGATTGCGCGACCAAAACCCGCGAGCATCGAATCGCAAACCGAAATGTTCGCTGAGGTGGAACTTGATTCCGCCGCCGTAGTTGATGCCGACTTGCAGATTGTCACTCAAATTCGCCGAGTGGTAAACGGCGTTCACCGCCGGCGACACTGCGTAGGTCTCCGCTGCCGTGGTCGGCGTGAATTGAGCCGCGCCCACGCCCGCCGTCACAAACGGCTGAACCCGCGAGCCTCGCGGCGTAAAACTGAAAACCGGATTCAATGCCAGATAATGAATCTGATTGCCAAAGGTGTAGCTAGGCAGACCCGGCTTGATCGGAATTACCAGCCTGCCATTATTCACCATGAAGTTATAGCCAAGCTCCAGGCCGAAATACTTCGTGGCGTTCCAGGTCACGCGCCCGCCGGCTGTACCCCCGGTCACCAGCTTTTCCTCTAACCCCTGGTTAACTTGGCCCCAAAGACTTACTCCACCGAATGGATCCAATTCGATAGTGTCCGGATATTCATCCGCGGATCCGTTGGACCCGCCGTTGTTGTTCGTCTTGTGCGTGCCTTGGGCATACGCCAGTGTGCCGAAGCACAAAGCTCCACATAAGATCGCCGAACCCATCGGCCTGACTATAAGCCGAGTTTTCATCCTTCTCCTCCACCGATATTTGTAAGCAACACCAATAATTGATCTTAACGGAAAACTACCTAGTTGCGAAAGAGAATTCCCAAATCACTAGTAATTCCGTATATACGGTTCGAATCGCCCTCGGGCATCCAAAGCTGCCTTATCCGTAACCCAGGGATTACGGTTGGTATTAAAGACCAGGAATTTCCCTCATCCTTGCTCTCGTACAGCTGCCCGTATTCGACAGCATACGCTAACCGCCGCGAAGCACTGTAAATCACTGAAGTGACTGTGGATGCCGGCATTCCGCCGATATTTGCGTACCACTTATTGCCGCCATCGGGCGAGGTGTATAAGCCCAGCCTTGTGGCAACCAACAACGGCGCGGTTGTATCCGCCGGAATTGCGACGTCATTCACATCGGAAACCGGCAGCGGGAAGAACATCTCGGCCCAGTGGTCGCCAAAATCTTTGGATACAAATAGCGCTCCCGCCGCGCGCGCGATTAGATAACCATTGAAATTCGGAGCAGAATAGAGCGCACTTACACCATTGGAACCGGTGACCTCCGACAGCGTCCAGTGCTCTCCCATGTCGATAGTCTTGAGCAATCCCAGATCGGTCGCGGCGAAAATTACCTCTTTCGTGCCGCTCTTGGTCGGATACAGACCGCTGATCTCCGAAGGCACAACGGTCCGTTCCGTAATCCGTGGCTTCACCGCCTTGGCGCTTCTTGGCCGCACCCCCGCTTTACTTGGCCCGCCCGGTTTTCCGCTTGGCGATTTGGGCTTCTCCGCTTCCGCCGCCGGGCTCACGATCAGACGAACAGGCATCGCTTTCCACGTCGCACCCCCGTCGATCGATTTGTACATCTGATGCGGACTTGCCGCAAGCAGAATCCTCTCCTCGCTAGCGTTTCCCGCAATCGCCTTCAGGTGTACCCCTCCTAACCCGCGCGTATTTCGCATCTGCGACCAGGATTCGCCCCAGTCGCCGCTCACGAATATGCCGCTCGTCTCGCCTTCTTGCGTCTCGAGAGCCAGTAACTTCTTACCCGAGACTGTTACCGAGCTGATTACCCGGTCCACGAAGCCCTTATCGACTAAGTTGATTTCTTCTCCGCCATCCTCGCTCTTGCCGATTCCTTCATATTCAAGCGCGAGGTACATATTCCCCGGGCGCGAACGGTCGAATGCTAACGCGTTCACTTGCGTGTTAGTCAGCGTCTTCCAACTGAGGCCGCGATTGCTGGATTTGAATAGACCCGCCGTGGTGCCTGCGTAAATCGTGTTCGGATTAGAAGGATCTTCCCGCACGACGTGAGTACGCCTCGAAGTGTTCGGTATGCCCAGCAATTTGTGCCATAGCTCGCCCGAGTTCGTGCTCGCATAAATGCCGCTGCAAGCGCTCGCCAGGACCACGCTTGGCGTTGCCGGGTTTATATAGATGGAGAAGACGTCTGAATCGTCGATCATCCCGGTATGAATAGACGACCAGCTTTTCCCCCCATCCGTGGTCTTCCAGGGCAGATGCATCGTTCCCGCATAAATGGCGTCTGAATTGGTTGGATCGATGGCCACTGCCGTAATGCCCTGCATCTCGAGATTTTGCGGATCGGAGATCCTTTTCCAGGTCTTGCCGGAATCGTCGCTCAACATCACGCCGCCCAGAGTCCCGGCCACGAATCGCGACGGCCGACTGGCGGAAGCGGCCAGCGCCCGAATCCCGACATCTCGCAAATCTTTTACCGGCGCCCAGGTTTTTCCTCCGTCTCCACTCTCAAACAGGCCACCATCTTCGGCAGTGATCATCCCTGCCAAATAATGATCGGAGTTCGCCGGATCGACCAGAATGGAGGTGACCTCGCTGAGATTTCGCTTCGGAAAATTCAGAAGGTTCCAGCTCGCGCCCGAATCTCCGCTTTCAAATACCAGGGAATTCATCGCTCCCGCCAGAACCGTGCTTGGATTCTGCGGATCGACAGCGATCGTCGTCGCCGTGCCGCCAAACGGTCCCGCGATGTTCCAGTCGTTCACGGGTACCAGGGCGGCCCAACCAGCGCCGGCAAGCAGCACAAAAGTAGCCGCAAAAGCCAAAAGCAACCGATGCCGTTTAATCATTTTAGGCGTGATCTGTTTCATCCGACATTTCTATTGTGACCTGGAGCGCCTGAAACCCGTTGCCCATTTCAATACATCGCGTCTCCATTGCCGGTTCTACCCGCGTCAGGTATCCTAGAGCTGTAACGGCTGAAATACAGAAAAACATTAGGTTAGTAGGTTAATGGCAAATACAGTTTCCGCGTTGAAGCGCGTCCGCATCACTGAGCGCAGGACGGCGGTCAACCGCGCCCGCAAATCCCGCTTACGGCATCAGATCCGCGCGATGCGCCGGTTGTTAGATCAAAAGGACGCCCCCGGCGCTACCAAGTTGGTTCCCGCGACTTTTTCATTGGTCGATCGCGCCGCCAAGTGGGGCATCATCAAGAAGAATACCGCGGCCCGCTATAAGAGCCGCCTCAGTTTGCGACTCCGCAAGCTCACTGCCGCTTGAGGGCACTCCTCCTTCCCCGCCCTGTAACGGTTTGCCCCGTCTAAATCCGGCGCGGGCCCCCGCTCTCGTGGCCATCAGAACAACCTGCCGCAACATGACATAGAATATCTATGTCATGCCATCCACTCGTGACGAGATACCTCCCGGTACGCTCGACGTGCTTATCCTGAAGACCCTGCACACCGGCACTGAGTTGCACGGCTTCGAAATTGCGAACGCCATCCAGCAGCGTTCCGAAGACGTCTTGCGCGTCGACGAAGGCTCGCTGTATCCGGCGCTCCAGCGCATGCTCCTGAAAGGCTGGCTCTCGGGCGAATGGGGCAAGACACAGGAAAATCGTCGCGCCCGCTACTACCGCCTCACGCGCGCCGGACGCAAGCGCCTCGAAGAAGAGTTGGCGCGCTATGCCCGCGTGACCACCGCCATTTCTCGCATTCTGCAGCCTGTCTAGGAGTCACATGACGCTTACCGAATTGTGCCGTCGGCTTCTCTTCCTCATTCACCGGAACAGAGGTCTCGAAGAACTCGATGAAGAGATGCGCCTGCATGCGGAACTGCGTGCACGTGCCCTCGAAGCAGATTCAATCGCTCCGCAGCGGGCCGCCGCGCAAGCCGAGCGGCAATTCGGCAATCGCACCGGATTCAAAGAATCCGTCTGGGACCTGTGGAGCTTCACAACGCTCGAAAACGCCTGGCGCGACCTCGTCTTCGGAGTGCGCGTCCTTCGTTCAAACCCGGCCTTCACGACCATCGCCGTCCTCACGCTCGCGCTGGGCATTGGCGCGGCAACGGCCATGTTCAGCGTCATCGACAACGTCCTGATCGAGCCGTTTCCGTACGCGCACCAACAGCGGCTTTACTCTCTTCTCATTCGCGATCTGTCGAGCAATCAAGCGGCCCAGCGCACCATGTTCCCGATAGACGAGCTGCTTGATTACCAGCAGCGGAATCGCGTCTTTGAAGACGTTATGGGCGTCGCCATCAGCCGCGCTTTGTGGAACGTCGGAGCGGCGCCCGAATCGGTAAATGCTCCTCTTGTTACGCCCAACGCGTTTGAATTTCTCGGCGTACCCGCTCGTCTGGGTCGCGTGGCAACCCCAGCAGATGTGCAGCCAGGATCTCCGCCCGTCTGCGTCATGAGCTACGCGTTTTGGAAAAGCCGGTTTGCAGGAGATCGTAATGTGCTCGGCAAAACTCTCATTCTTGACGGGGTCCCGCGTACGGTCATCGGGGTTATGCCGCCGCGTTTTGTCTTCTGGTCCGCGGACGTGTGGTTGCCGACGCGTCTCACACGCACCGGCAATCTTCAGCCACCCTGGTATTACCTGCTCGGCCGCCTGAAATCCGGCCTCGATGTCACGACAGCCGATCGCGAGCTGCAGCGATTGGCCGAGAGCCTGGCCCCTTCCTATCGCCCCAATCTATACACAAATCACTTCGAGACTCATCTGCGGAGCTTCGCCAATGCTTCGACAGAGAAAGTCGGCCGAACTCTATACACATTACTCGCCGCTGTCGGACTGTTGTTGCTGATCGCTTGCGCCAATGTTGCCAATCTGCTGCTCGCGCGGATTAGCTCCCGCAAACGGGAACTCGCCGTTCGCACCAGTTTGGGCGCCGGGTGGTCGAGAATATTGCGGCAGCTTTTCCTTGAAAACGCATTGCTCGCTTCCGTGGCTGCAGCTGTCGGCTGCGCCTTCGCATGGGCCGGCCTGAAACTCCTCCTCGCCGTGCTTCCGCCAGACACATTTCCCGACGAAGCCGTAATTAGTCTCAACACTCGCGTCCTCCTAGCAACCGCGGCCGTTACTGCCTTAACAGCGCTGTTCTTTGGAGTGGTCCCGATGCTCGGCGGCTTGCGTCAGAATCTAAGCGATGCACTGAAATCCGGCGGATACGGGCACAGCGGATTTCGCCGCGCGCGCACGAGAAGTCTGCTGATTGTCTCCGAAATCGCTCTCTCGCTCGTGCTTCTATCCGGGGCAGGACTGACGATGCGCACCTTTCTCCGCGAGCGTGAAGTGAAACTCGGCATCGCCGTTGACCACCTGTTGAGCGCGCAAGTCTTCCTGACCAAGAATCAACGTACCGTGCAGCAACAGGCACGCTTCATGAGCAGTCTGACGGCCGCCCTTCAGCGCGTCCCCGGTGTTCTCGACGTCGCAACCACCACGGACTTTCTGCCCTTCGCAGGCGCCCAAACCGCGCTTACCAGTTCGACTAACATCCACGCCGGTCAAGCAGAAGGCCAGTTCGCGCTCGTTAGTCCCAGCTTTTTCCGCACGCTCGAAATTCCGTTCCTCGCAGGCCGAAACTTTACCGAGTCCGATGTCGCCGGCAAGCACATGATCGCCATAATCAACAGCGCGCTCGCGAACAAGTTCTTTCCGCATCGGAACCCGATAGGACAACGCATACAGGTGAATACGCTCGCCTATCTTCCGCAGCCCGTCGCGAACCCCTGGGTCGAAATCGTCGGCGTCGTCTCCGATTTCAAGAACCGCGGAATCCGCCAGCCGGTGACGCCTGAAGTCTTCCTCCCGTATACGCTTTCCGGCCTGGGAGGCTTCGCCGTGATCGTGCGCACTGCCGGCGATCCGCATTCGCTGACGCGAACGCTCGAAAGTACGGCGCTTGGTTTGGACGGCAGCGCTGTCGTGCGCCGCATACGCACCATGCAGGATGCACTCGAAGCCGAGGTTTTTTCCAAACCCCGCTTTGGGCTTCAGATTTTCGTCCTGTTCGCCTCGCTGGCCATTCTTCTTGTCAGCGCCGGCCTCTACAGCGTCACTGCATACGCCGTTTCACAACGAAGGCGCGAAATGGGCATTCGCGTCGCACTCGGCGCAACCCCGTCGGATGTTCAAGCACTTGTCATCACCGGTGAAATGCGCGCCGTCGCATTCGGAATTCTGGCGGGATTGGCTCTATGTTTTATTTCGATGCGTCTGCTGGCGAGCCAACTCTGGGGAATAAGCCCGCACGACCCTCTCACACTTGCCGCGGTGATCGGCATCTTGATCGTCGTCGGACTGGCTGCGTCTTACATCCCATCGCTTTCCGCTATGCGTGTGGATCCCGTTGAAACTCTACGCGCCGAGTAAACGCGAATCTTACGTTATCGCGTCCGCAACAGCCCTGCTCCAGCAGTAACGCTTCGGTCCCTATCGCAAGCACGGCTCTATCCAGGGTGACGAATTGCATCGCCGCGGCACGGGCAAACGCGATCAGATACGCGTCCGTACAGATCTTCGGTGTAGGACGCGGCTGCATCGTCACCTTCCGCCACTCCTGTTCCAATGTAAATGGCTCCGGCGCAAATTGGATCCGGTTCATCGGTAAGCATAGGCGATAAACGCGCCAAGCTTCTCGCGACGCGCGGAGATGCGCTTCGTAGAGCGTGGCGTTATCGGAGGGCAGCAGAACGGCGCGGCCGGTGAGGGCGGTGGTGACGGCCACGAATGTCAGGATTCAAGGCCGTTTCCATCGACGTGGGATGCTGCGCTCGCTAGTTCGGCATCTGTAAACATTGAAGCAATGTCGCAGAGGTTTCAGTCAGCAAAAGGCAGACGTTGTTGATTCGGAGGTTTCGGAGGTCGGCCTTGAAACGCTTTTTGTTGGTTACGCAGCATACCTGCCACAAATTGCCATGTCGGCCCAGGCGTTTCTCGCCACGCAGCTGGAACTGTCACTCGACAGTAAGCTTGATGGTTCGGCTCAAAATGAACAAACGCGCCGGACGGGGCATGCACCAAATTCCGCTCACCGGCAAAGCTTCCAACCTCGATCAACCCGCACTCAATGGGGAGTTCGGACGTGTTTAACAAGCCGGCCGGTGTTACGAAATAGAATTCGTTGGAATATCGCAGCCCGACCCGCCGCTTCAAAGGCTGCTTCATTTCGCACAAAAAGTCTGATCGCGATACTTTGATTTCGTAGCACACCCGCCTCATAGAGGTATGCGGCAGACAATTCAGGGCAAACGCATCCAGACGCTGAGCGGCATTGCCGTGGAATCCGGTTCCCACCCTCAGCTCGCGAAGAAACATCCACTCGGATGCACTCTTGTGGAGACATCCCTCAACCACGTCGAGCAAGAACGTCGAGTTGAATTCCTGCGACAGGACATGCGATTGTTGCCGACAACCAGTGTTTACAGAATTGAGGTTTCCATTCGCGAGTGCAGCCATATTGATCATTTTCCACCGATCAGATCGATACGCTCAAAAGCCAAACACCTACCGCAAGTACAATGCGGTACTGACCCGTTTCGAAACACACTTTACCGATCGACAGCTGGAACAGATCTCGTTCGAAGAGTTGGATGATTTATTGTCAAACTCAAAAGAGCGGGTTGTCCGCGAATACCGTTCTCCACAACGTGATCGTCATCGCGCAGTTTTTCCGGCGTAACGGCGGGAGCGGACATCACGCTTGAGCTGACGAGCCAGATACCATCGTCGACCTCCTTAATGCCGACGGCCTGGCCCGCAAGCGATTTGCTCAAGTTGATTTTCTTGCGATGCAGGCAGATGCGGCCACAGCAGGTGACCAGCACGGTTTTATCGTGAAAGGGGTAGTGCGGCTCGGGAATGCCGACATACGGTGTGGCAGAGGCGGTGTAGAGCTGTGCTGGATACTGCATCGCTAAGGCTTCGTGCGGGCGCTCGTTATTAATTCTTCTAAGAAGGTGTCGAACTTCGCCTGCTGCTGAAGAATGTTGGCGCCCGCCGGCCGCGTGGCTTCCTTTTTGAGGGTCAGGTGCATGCGCTCATGCCGGCCGTTTTGCTGCGGATGACCCGGGCGAATGCGCTCGATGCCAAGGCCTAGGCGCAACCACCACACCGACAACTTGGAAAGCTGAAAAAGACCATGCGGCGAAGCGAAGGGAACGCCATTATCTGAGCGAATGGCGTGCGGTAAGCCACGCTCGCGAAAGAGCCGATCAAAGGTCCGCAAAGTCAAGTCAGGCTCCGCGGAGCCATCCTTAAAAATTAGCGCGATCTGCTTTCAGCCGAAATGAGGACGCCGTCCTCCAGCGTTGCGACCGTGAGTTGAGTGCGATCACCGTTGAAGTAGTAATAACGTTCAAACAAGTGGCCGGATCGCGTTTCCGTCACAGCGGCGCTTGGGTCGCCGTACTTGCGGCGGATCTCAAGGCGGGTAGCACCTACCGGAAGATCCGAGCGCGCAGGGAATGCCGAATGCCGCTCCGGAACCTCTCCGTCCGCTTTCGGCACGAGGGGAGGGGCTAAGTCGAAATCTGACGGTGCGGGCTGCTCGCCGGCCCGCCCGGGCTCATGCTTGCCACCTGTCCGCTTCTTGCGCTCCGGTTTATCGGGAATTCCGGGACTCTTCGCCCCCATAGGAGCGCTGTATCCACTCCAACGAGGCATCCATTGCCGTGCATTCCAGAGCCCCAGCCCTATAAGCCCGATAAATGCTACGAGGACGATGCCTTGAAGACCCCGCATCCTGCAACCACTCCTCTGGTGCCAACCCCGCGCCTAGCAAGACGGCTGGACGGGATTCAGAGCGATGGTAGCACGGGCTTCGAACGTTAAACCGACAACAGTCGATCGAAAAATGAACGGTAGCGCCGAAGCGCCACACGGAGATCCTCAGTGGAGACGCTCTCCCCCTTATCCCATTCATGTTCGAGTTTGCCGCGCTCGTCTGCAAAGACCTGTGCTAATCGGGTCATCAGAGAGGCGACAAGCTTGTCGGCATTGCGTACCGCAGTTCGCGGGTCATCCACAAAGCTGCCCTGCACATCTTGCCAGCGCCGCCGAAAATCCCCCAGCTCATTCTCCGGAAATAGTGAGACTCTTTCGGAGTCCTCTGGGGCCGCCGCAGGCGAACTCGCCTGCGAGGGACTCGCTTCCGCTCGCTGTGCCAATTCAGCCGTGCTTAGGGGCCGAGTCACCGTGCCTTCTCTGTCCCCGTGAAGTGCTTCTATTCGTTCTTCGATCATCTTTTCACCTCCTGAGTGCGATCAGCATGTGTGGTATTTAACAGGTCATCGAAAAGCGCGCGGTAGTGAACCATCGCCTGGCGAAGATCCTCAGTATTGGCTTTGGCGGCGGCATCCCGCGCGGCAATATCGTGGGCGGCGCGATAGTTTTCTACTACTCGGGGATGATCCACCGAGATGTCAGCCGCACGCTGCTCAAAGTCGCCCATGGAATAACCGCGAGTTGTCATAACCTCCCGGACGAGACGGTCGGCCTCCGCTACTGCTTCCCGAGGAGTATCGACGAACCGCGCCTGAACGGAACGCCACGATTCGGAGAAGCGCTCCACCTCTGCGCGGTTCAACTCACGAATGTGAAGCTTTTCGACGCGCTTTTGCCGATCGACTAGCTCCTCTTCTGCCTTACGCTGATTGCCACGGCTATCGACTAGCCGGTCGTATTCCGGGCCAAACTGGGTTTTGAGCCGCTTCGTCCGCTCTTTCTGGAAAAATACGAACGCCGCAACCGCAATCGCGACCACCACGATCACGATCACCACAATGGTTATGGTACTCATGCCATGCTCCTTGCGGACGCAGAAACGTTCCGCACCGAGCCATGCTGCAGTTTCCAGGCCAAAATAGAAGTCTATGTAAGCAGAGCTTCCCGCCTACCATCCCTGCTTGCACCTGGAAAGTACTGCCCGGCAACCTATGCATATTTACGCACTCCGATTTTGCGTCAAACTTTTTAGTACTTACCGTACTGGACATTCAGGTGCCCATTGCCGTACCTCCGACCAGCGAGCCAAGCCACTTCGTCGTCACCCTAAGCACTCTCGCCGTGTAACTTACCATGCGGTGTTTTTCTCTCACAGTTGGGGGGAACTATCATTTGTGAGACACCGAAACTGTTTAAGGAATGCAGCGTTATCCGGGTTGTGCGGCATGTTGACTTTCATGGTCGCGTGCTCCAAAACCACACAGCAGCCGAGCACCAGCAAGGGAGCGGGACAGGTATCGAGCGCGCCGGCAGGGACAGAGGCGCAGCATGTGGAGAAGGCGCTGGTTCGCTTTCTAAACGCCACGGCCGCCACCAAAGACTTGCGCTTCGGTGACGTCTCGGCTTTCGATGCCGTTGCGGCGCGGCACGTAACGCCATACAAAGAACTGCCGGCCGAAAGGCACGAGTTCAAGTTATATGGTGCTGGCGACGCGGCAACCCAGCTCGCCACTAACAGCGAAGGACTCACTGCCGGCAAGCATTACACCATACTCGCTGTTCAGGACAAAGACGGGAAAGCAGATCTGAACGCGATTAACGACGACTTAGTGGCCCCGACGAATGGCCAAGCCAAGTTGCGCGTGATCAATACTGTCCCGGGCGAGAATGTCGACGTCTATGAACCCGACCAGAAAAGCGCGCTTATCAGCGGCGCTGGTTTCAATCATGCGACCGACTATAAAGATGTAAATCCGTCGACAATGCAGCTGATGGTTCGGCGCGGTTCGAGTAAGAAGGGCGAGGCTTTACTTAGGAACGTAAAGCTGGAGGCGGGAAAACTGTACACCGTCGTTGTTACCGGCGCGCCGGGGCACGCTCTGTCGGCGGAAACGATTGAGGATCAGCTGACGGGACCCGCGGCGCGCTGAAGGAACAAGCTTCAAGCCTTGGCTGCGCTTGAAAAGCCAGGTTCTCCACTGCTCGGTCGCTTAGCCTCCAGCAGACTGGAAAGCTGGCTCAGAGTGGGGCGGCAAGAGGGACTAATATTCAGGCAGGCGAGAATGACCGCTCGGAACGGCTCAGGCATGTTTGCTTTATCGCCGCTGAGGACCTTTCGGAGTGTCTGGCCAAATGCCCAAATGTCCCAGGCGGGGGAGATCAGTCCCTCTGCGGCCTCCGGCGGAGAGGTGTCCACCGTCCCCAGCGACAGAGCCTCCTCCGCAGTGTCGGTGCCGGCGACCCGCAGTTGGCTGAAATCGCTCAGTTTCCAGTCGGTCCCCGCGCGCACCACAGTGTTGGGCGAAAGGATGCAATAGACCAGGTTTCTGGTGTGCAAGTATTCTAGAGCCGCGATAAGATGCTGTGCAAATCCGACGGCCTCTTCCGCGGTAAGAGACTTGCCCGCGAACTTATCGGCGCGCTCAGTTACCGCGTAAGTGACCGAACCATAATCGGTCCGCAGCGTACCCGCCTGGAAGTTACGAAGAAGATGCGGATGGTCTAGATAGGTCGCTTCCAGAAACCGGTTGACTCTTTCTCCCGGGTACCTCCCGTCTTCAAGGAACAGTCGCACATCCACTTCGCGCATGGTTTCCCCGCCACGCGAGTAGTGCGCCCGGAACACCGCGTGCTTGGGATCGGAGTAGACAAGCTCCCTCAACTGAAGGTTCGGCGCAACCTTGTCGCCTTTCAGCTGGTCCCAGATCGGTTCACTCATGCTGTCCGGCCAGCTCGTGAGTATGTCGCGCTTATCGTTCCGGCTCACCCTGTCCACTCACATCGCTGCGGTCCTTGCCAAGAGAGATGAGTCGCGGGTCCCGCACGTTGGTTCGCTTCTTCACGATTCGAATCTCCTCGCGCAAGATAAGCTGCTTTTCCACCTTCAGCCGTTCTTCCATCACGGGAATGATCGTGACGCCATCCTCGATTCGAGTTACAGCCGGCACATCGAGAACACGATTGACCGGAACTCGCTGCATCTCGATCTCTTCCTTGAATAGCTCTTTGAATAGCGAGGCGTCGATGCCGGCGTTATCCTCTGGCCGGGCGTCCTTGCCGGAACCTTTTGAACCGTCCTCCGGCTGCGCCGCCGCGCCGGCTTGCTCATCCTGAAGATAAAAAGAACCATCCTGCTGCGGTTCCAGACTTGCGGAAGGCACCGTGATTTCCGTCCCGTTGCTGAGCTTTACAGTATTCGATTCTCGCTTGTCGAGAAAACGCGAGGTCCTCAGGACCGTTCCCTTCAGCCCGCTACTTAGTCTTACTTCAAACTCCTGTAAATCCGCCATTACTTACTCTCCTTCTTATGATCGCTCCCGACCACCGACATCGGCTGGGCGTAAGTCGTGACCGACTCGCCCATATGGGCGCCATCTTGTCCGAAGATCACGATCCGCAGAAATACATCTCCATGAACCGGCTGATACATGATGCTGCCATTTCTTAAGAGGTCTCGATCCAGCATTACCTGCCTCTCCGGCCCATTTCCCTCCCGGATGGTCAGCATGCCGCCTGTTGCGCCCGCCAGCACAGGCGCGGTACGATTCCAATCCAACCGAAGATCGTCGCCTTGCCTCTCCACCCGCAACGCTAAGCCGGACGAATGAGAACTGCCCGAGTCTACCTGACCAGCCTCCGGTCCCGAGCTGCCGGCCCCCCGCGGCGCCGCTAATACCCTAAGCATCAGGTAAGTGATGAGAGCCGCTAGGATGGCCGTGGCCGCCACAAGCCAGATCGGCGGGCGATGCTTACGCGGCCTGGACGCAACAGGATTCTCCTGCAACTCTCCGCTCCATCGGAACGGCGCGTGACCCAGTGCCGTACCGACAGGCGCCAAATTCGCGGACTCTGCCGTTTGTGCCGGTTCGGTTGTATCTTCAGCCGCTGCGAGGCGAGGCGGCCCTTGGGCGGACAAGGCGTGCCACAGCTCGAGCCACCTGGGCAGCGCCGCCGCGTCTTCGGAAAAATCGAACTCGCACGAAATTCTGGACTGCCCACCCTCGAACAGCCTGACCCTGGTCGATCCATCTCCCGTCAGCTTAATCAGCAGCACTACTTGGCCGGTATCTCGAAAACACGCATCGAGGAGTGCCAGGTCCTCTGCCGTCACATCGAGCCCGTCTCCCATGTGGCTGCGATAGAAACCGACGACCGCGGGCGCAGGTTCCGGGAATCGATCGCAAGGCGCCGATCGTGCGCTCGAATTCACGCCTGCCTGGGCCCGTCAGCGCGTATGCATGATCCCGCTCCTGCATCAGCAACACTGGCTGGCAATCGATTATTTCGATAATGGAACCGCTTTTCCCCAAAAGTACTCCGGCAATTTCCGCCGCGCCGGTTGGATTGGAGGTGAGCGCCCAGTCCACGTCCTGGTAGAGGCGCCGCACTGCCTCCGAAGTCCATCGAAACGGCCGCTCGGCTCCGGACGAACGGTTCATGCCGACCTCAGCGCTCCCGCCGTTTGACGTCGCATCACTGGGCGCCATTCCTCGAGCCTCTTCCGTTGGATGGGCTTTCAGCTTCGAACCACTGTTAGCCCACATACTCTGTCCCTCATGGTCTCACTAGTCTCGTGTCTCTTAAACTCCTTTACTCGAAACCGAGCCGCGACCGTCAGGGAGCGGAAAGGCATTTCTACTCGAAACCGAGCCGCGACCGTCAGGGAGCGGAAAAGCGGAGACCAGCGCACGATTCGCGTGTTCACTGTTTCGCGGAAACGAGAGGACGATTGGCTGTGGCGCGATCCGCATCGGATTCCAAGGCAGCCTGCCCTCGCGCGCTCCCGAGCAATACCAGCAGGGACTCGCCTTCCGGTCTACCTCCCGGCAGTCGCAAATGGAAAGTGATCTCGTCGCTTGCGGGCTTGTATTCAGTGGACCCGGCATCCAGCGCCTTGCGCTCGAGTACCTGCTTCCTCGGAACACCCCCGTCGTAAATGTATAAGATTCCGAAAGACGAACGCCGAATCGCCTTCGCCGACGGGTCCCACTGCAGCCGAATCACGGCAGCCGACTTCACCTGGCGTGTTCGAGCCCTCAACGACACCGCCAGTTCTTCCGCTTGGCTCTTCTCCTCGCCCGAAGCCGATTCTGACCGCGCATAGCTTGGCTCCGAAGGCCCGAAATGCCGGATTCCGAATGTGATGGCAGCCGCCAGGATGAAGGCAACCACAAGGCATTTCAAGAGCAATCGCAATGGCGGTCGCCGCATGATGCCCTAGCCCGCGATAGATTTCATGAGCATGTCAAAACAACGCGATCCAAACGATCTGTTTTTCAAGCGTGCATCTCACGTGATCATAGCTCGGGGAAAGACGTGTTTTGACAGAATCATCCAGCGTGCGGGTTCAGCGAAGATGGCCCGAAGTCCTATAACTCACTTACTGGATCTCTGAGCGTGGCTCGCGCCAATCGTAGTACTGCAGCCGGCAGGCAGGGCATTTATTCAAGGGTGCTCCGAGCAGGTGCAGCAGCCGGCTCAGTGGATTTCGAGAGAGCCCATCAATCCGATCGACCTTCGCGCTTCTATGCACCAGATCGGTACCGCAGTGCACGCATCGCGTGTGGCGGGAAAATAGGAACCGGTAATTTGCATATAAGCCAGGGCGAAACTTGCCGACGCGAAACCCGCAGTTTCGGCAGCGGAACACCGAAGAATAGAAAATCCTTTGAAAATTCGCCCGGTGGATTTTTATCAGCGTTCCTTCGCACTTGGGGCATCGAGGCATACTGCACCCCGGCTCACGGTTCCTCTGGCGAGAGAGCGGCCGAGTTAGACAAACGTATACACCGGCAAACCAAGTCTATATCATTCGTCTTGCGGCGCCCCTAACTGTGTGTTATTAAGTCTACAATCTGTGCTGATTTGTGTGTTACCCGGACAGGCGTCCGGCGCGGCTTCAGCGCACAGCGCGATTGAGGCGCGTCGTGCGCGTCAGGAAAAAAACCGCCTGCAGAAATTGAGAAGATGATAACTGTGCTCTTACTGGCTCGCCTTGTGCTCTGCGGAGTGTTTCTCACCGCGGGCCTTTCAAAGCTGAGGGATCGGCCTGGCTCGCGCCAGTCGTTGATCGACTTCGGCTTACCGCGAGTTTTTGCGAAGCCGTTCAGTGTGCTGCTGCCGTTACTGGAGACGCTCGTGGCCCTAGGCCTGCTTTTGGCCTCCTTCGCCTGGATAAGCGCGGTCGGCGCGCTGGCGTTGCTTCTCCTCTTCATCCTGGCTATTGCGATCGCGCTGGCGCGTGGCCGCAAGCCGGATTGCCACTGCTTCGGCCAGTTGCACTCGAAGCCCATCGGATGGGATCTCGTGGGCCGGAACACCGCGCTCGCGATCGTGGCCGCGCTCGTCATTTATGCCGGCCCCCGTCAGCCGAGCTTTGCGGGATGGATCGCCACATCCAATCAGAGTTCAGCAGGATCGACCTTAGGAGGATCTGTGCTTGTAGTGTTAGCGATTGCCACCCTGGCAATACTTGTATTTCAGAGCTGGCTGATTTTTCAACTTCTACAGCAGGGCGGCCGCGTCCTGCTCCGGCTGGATGCTCTCGAAAAGCAGACGGGCGGAAATGTCGCTCAGCAGCCTCCCGCGCCGCCAGGCTTGACGGTGGGTGAGCCTGCTCCTGAATTCGAGCTCCCAGACCTCGAGGGCCACTCCATCTCACTGCAACAGCTTCGGAGCGCCGGGAAGCCCGTACTCCTCCTGTTCACGCAGCCGAGTTGCGCCTCGTGCGCCGCATTGTTGGTCGAAGCAGCCGCATGGCAGCAAGATGCCGCAGCTCATCTGAGCCTGGTTCTTCTTTCGCAGGGCACCAGAGACGAGAACCTCGCCAAAACCAGCGAGCATGGAATCCGCACTGTTCTTTTGCAGCACGAGCACGAGATCTCAGATGTGTACCAAGCTCTCGCCACCCCCAGCGCCGTTCTAGTACGTCAGGACGGTACCATCGGAAGCCCGGTTGCGGCAGGTCCCGAGGCCATTCGTTCGCTGGTCGCGACCACTATCAACGAATCCGTCGCCGGAGTCGCCGCCACTCCGTTGCAGCAAGGGGACATAGCTCCGCCCCTGGTCTTCCCCGACCTCGAAGGCCACATGTTCGCCCTCTCTCAACTTCAGGGCAACCCGGCTATTCTTTTGTTCTGGAATCCAGGCTGTGGTTTCTGTCAACAAATGTCTGACGATTTGAAGACCTGGGAGAAGAAGGCATTGAAGGCCGGCACTCAAGTTGTGCTTCTCTCGTCCGGGAGCGTGGAGGCAAACGCGAAGCAGGGCTTCCGCTCACGCATTCTTTTGGATCAGAATTTCAGCGCTGGTAAAACGTTCGGAGTAACTGGAACTCCCTCTGCCCTCCTGCTGGACGAACAACGCAGGATTGCTTCCAAAATAGCCGTGGGTCGTCAGGAAATCCTCGACTCTGTCTTCAATGCTCAGCTCACAGCAGGATCGAGAGCGTAACACGATCGATGCGAAGTAGCTGATCATCGTCACACGAATGTATACGTGTCTGTAAGCAAACTAAATCAATAAGCAAATATTGAACCCTGCAGAGCCTTTGTGTTATACGAGTACATACGGTTCACTAAAGTGCGCGTTGCGAACGGTGAAGAGTAAAGGAATTCGAGAGATGAGTTATCTGATCGATGATCTAGCCCGCCTGTTAGCAACGCCGATGCCGCGGCGGAAAGCGCTGGGGCTCTTCAGCAGGCTTTTGCTCGGCGCCGTTCTGGCCGACATAGCTGTTGAGCGTAGTTCGGCCCAGAGTGCCTGCGGCGGTGCGCCTCCTTGCGGCGGCGCTTGCTCGGTAGAGTGTTCGGGTGGTAGCCATCACGTATGCTGCCCAACAGGCATAGCTTGCTGCGGGAGCGGGTCGGGTATAGGCTGCACATGCGGAGGCAATTGCTGCACGGCAGGTGACCAGTGCTGCACTACCGGGTCCTCTAACCATTGCGAGGCAATGGCAAATCAGTGCTGCGGCAATACCTCTTGCACATCGGGCCAAACTTGCTGTGGGTCCGGAAGCACGGCAACCTGTTGCACGTCGAGCCAAAAGTGCTGTGGCACTGTCTGCTGCAACACCCGATGTTGCAATGCCACTGGCACTGGCTGCGGAGTCAATTGCGGAGCAAGCAATTGCTGTGCGACAGCAGCCTGCTGCAACTCCGCGAGTAGCACGTGCTTCACTTCGACGGGGTGTGCTGGCACTTAAAGAGCGAGCGGAGCATTAGAAGCCTTGCGCCCCATGCGTGCTAATCATGTCGCGTGGAGTTTTGGCCTCTTCCAACCTAGCCTTTCTGACCGCTATCGTCGGCTACGCTGTTCTTGATAAAAGTGATCAGCTCGGGCAGCCCGTTATTCCCCTGCTGCTCCTCGGGCTCGCCGGCTTGCTCTGCTCTGTCAGCGTGCCCCGGCCTGGATGTGGACTGCTTGATCAAATCGCGCTTTGGAGCGCGTTGCTGTTTCCGGCGTACGTAGCGTTTCAGCTTCTTCCCCTGCCCTTGTTGCTCCTGCGAATTCTGGATCCGACGCGAGCCGAGATCGCTGATGCCGCGCAAGGTGTCTTGACGGGTCTTAATTTTGCTCCCATCAGCATCGTTCCAGAGAAGACCTGGCTTCATCTTTCCCGGATCGTTGGGTACTCACTTATTTTTCTCATAATCCGCCAAACGGCACTGCGGTTCCCAAAAAAGCTTTGGGCGCTTGCCGCTCCTATCATTCTGATCGGAGCTCTGGAGGCATCCTTCGGGCTTAGTCAGCGCTCAGCCGGCGGCGAGGCGATCTCCGGGACCTACTGGAACAGAGATCATTTTTCGGGGCTGCTCGAAATGGTCCTGCCGTTCGCCCTCATGTACGGGATCACGATTTTTCATCGCAAAAGGGACCGCCACTCATTTGCGGGATGGACCCTATTTACGGGGTGCGTCTTCATCGCCCTATCGATCGGAATCTTCGTCGCAATTACTTTGTCGCTCTCGAAAATGGGATTTCTTTCTACGCTCGGATCTCTTTTTGCCATAGGCGCCCTTACGCTCGCATCCAGGCTTTCAGGATGGCGAAAATGGCCCGCGCTCGCCGGACTGGCCGCTCTCGCAGTATTTGTATTTGTCTTTCTGGCGCCTGTCAAGCTCATCGAGGGGTTCGGAAGCGTCGCGGGCGACCCCTCCGCCGAGGGACGCCGGCCCATCGCCAAGGACACGCTGCATATGTTTGCCGCCTATCCGCTGTTTGGCGCTGGCCTCGGCACATTCTCCCCCGGCCTGCTGCGCTACGAGACCTACGGATTCAATGTCGCCTGGGCGAACGCGCACGACGACTATCTTGAGCTGCTCGCCGAGTTGGGCGTTCTGGGCTTTCTTATCCCCGCAGCTTTGATGTGCGCGGTTCTTGCTCGGGCAGCGCGGACGGCCGTTTCTGATAACACTCGCGAGACCCGCTACTTAGGCTTCGCATGCTCTGGCGGAATCGCGGCCATGCTGATCCACAGCTTTGGAGATTTCAATATGTTCGTCCCTGCGAATGCAATGGTGTTGTCGTGGATTTCAGGGATTTCGGCAGGACTTCCGGACGTCTACCCGACTTTCACTCCGGACAAGAAGTCGCAAAGGCGGACTCGAACCGCGACTTTCGTCCGCGGGTTTGCATTCGCCTTGGGAGGACTCCTGAGCATTTATTCTGTCGGGTGGCTGGTGTTTCTTCACTCGTTTAAAGGAGACACGCGAGCAGAACGCGTGTTTTGCCGCTTCGGTATCTGCAATACGGATCAAGCTCTAGCCGCGCTGCAGAGTCAACACGGCGGGAATGTGGCTTCTGTGCCGAGAGCGGATCTGCTCGAGTTTCTCCGGCGTGATCCGGCCGGCCCGAACCGCTGGTGCGATCTCGGCGATTCCCTCCAGAAAAGCGGCGACATCAAAGAGGCTCGATTCTGTTTTGCGAGAGCGCTGGTGCTCGCTCCGCGCATCCCGTATATAAACTTTCGAGCGGCGCAGTTTCACTTCAACGTCGGCGAAAACAAGGCTGGGCTTGAACTTATGGCCCATGCCCTGGAAGGCGACCCGACGTGGGATCATCTCGCATTCCAGGAGTATGAAGATCGTCGCATCGATGTCGACCATGTTTTGCGCTACGGTTTGCCGCGTGATCCGCAGTTATACCACTCCTATCTTCGCCGCCTGATCAGTCAGAAGCGAGTTCCTGAAGGGGCTTGGGACTGGATCGTCTCGCACGGCTACGCCGATGACGACCTGGCCAACGAATACGTCGAATTTCTAGTGCGAGGTGGAACGGTTGAAGCCGCTGAACAAGCCTGGGCGCACTACGCCGGTGGTCGGGACAAAGGCTATCCCAAATCCAATCGTGTCTTCAATGGAGATTTCGAATCGGACCCGACGGGCAGCCGCTTCGACTGGAGAATCGACCCAGCTCAGGGAGCCGCAGTCGACTTCGACCGCGACGTCCACTATTCCGGCGCACGCTCCCTGCGCACTCAGTTCGACGGAACGCAGAATGTGAGCAATATCGGCGTCAGCGAGACAGTGTTTCTCAAACCGGGGCGGTATCGGTTCCAGGCTTACATCCGCACCAGGGACATCTCAACAGACGAGGGAGTCGCGTTCAGCGTGGTAGATCCGGAAGCGCCCAAGCGGCTGAGCTTCACGACCGAAAGCATGCTGGGATCGAACGACTGGAAATTAGTCGACCACGCGTTCCAGGTATTGCCCGGCACGGGACTGGTTCAGGTGAGCCTGGTGCGCAAGCCGTCGTTGCGCTTCGACAGCCTGATTCGCGGCACGGTCTGGATCGATCACGTGAGTATCAGCCCTTGAGCGATCACAACCAAACGAAATTTTTCTACGCCCGGCCAGTGGCGTGTTTTCGCAATCCTGACTCGCTGCAAGGGACCAATACCGGTTATGTTCAGGCAGAAAGCAGGCTCCTGCATGACTTCAGCACAACAGCTCACTGCCAACCACGCGAATGCGCAAAAATCCACTGGCCCCACTTCGTCTGACGGAAAGGCCAAGGTTTCGCACAACGCGCTGAAAACGGGTCTCACCGGCCGCACCGTCCTCCTGCCAAGTGACGACGTCGCGGCCTTCCAGGCCCATACCGGGCGTATGTTCGTCCAATACTCTCCCCAGAGCGACGACGAAAAACGCCTCACCCACTCCATCGCCGACACGCTCTGGCGTCTGGAGCGGATTCCGGCGCTCGAGGCCGGCATTTACGCCATCGGCCGTCGCGAGCTGGCTTCCCAATTCGCCGACGAGCAGGACGAGACCGTCCGCAAGGCCATGGTCGAAGCGCAGGTCTTCCTTACCTACCGCCGCGACCTGAACAACCTCTCCATTCAGGAAGCGCGCCTCCGGCGCCAGCACGAAAAGGACGAAGCCGAGCTGAAGCGCGTCATCGGCGAGCGGCAGGCCGCGGTCGAGCGGCAGCAACAGACCGAAAAAATGCGCTGGCGCAGCGCCATGAACCACTACAAGACCGCCGAAGAGAATGGCTTAGCCTTCGATCCCGCGGAAATTGGCTTTGAATTTTCAACCGCGGAAATTATCGCCCGCAATGAACAGGACGAAGTCGATGCCGCCATTCGCAACGGCCGCTACTACGAATTTAAGAAGAAAGGATGGCTGAAACCCTGACCAGTAGGGCGGAACCCCCGTTCCGCAGCCGACCCCCGGGTCGGCTCTACCCAGGAGGGCAACCGGGGGGTTGCCAGGCGGACGGGGCGTCCGCCCCACAGCTGAGAACCCCACGTCCCATTTATCACTATTCAGCGTGACGTTTTACCGCCGGCGGCTGCCGCACATTTCTGAAATAAACCGCCCGGTGTTTCTCACCTGGCGCCTTCATGGCAGTCTGCCACCGCATCGGTTCTTCCCGGGTCGGCTCAGATCCGGATCTGAGTTTGCCGCGCTTGACCGGCTGCTCGAGGAGACACGCTCGGGACCCTTTTATCTCTGCCAGCCTGCTCTGGCCGACATGGTGGCAGAAGCGATCCACTACAACGCGAATCTGCTACTCCATTACGCTCTGCACGGCTTTGCGGTGATGCCGAATCACGTTCATTTGCTGCTGAGCCCCGCTGTTGAGCTGCCCAGACTGACGAAATCTTTGAAGGGTATCACGGCCAAACGTGCGAACCGGATCTTGGGCCTGACGGGAAACTCTTTCTGGCAAGAGGAGAGCTACGATCATCAAGTCCGGGATGATCGTGAATTTGAGCAAATCCGGCGCTACATCGAGAACAATCCCGTTCGCGCTGGTTTGGTGCGGCAAGCCTGCCAATATAGGTGGTCCAGCGCAGGATGGGGCGGGTAGGGCGGAACCCCGGTTCCACAGCCGACCGGTCGGCTATCCCCCAGTGCGCTACCAGCGCTCTGATTTTACGGGGAAGCCGGCCCAGGCATTGAGCAGGCCGAACCACTCGCGCGAGACCGACATGGCGTCTTCCGTATTTCGCCACCAGCGGTCCGGTTGGAACGGGTCATCCGGTGTGTAGCGAACGATGCCTTCGAGCTGGTTGCCGGCAAGCGCGTGCCAGATGAATTTCACACGGCGGGCGTGAAACTTCGATGTGACTAAGATCACTCGCCCGCCGCCGCGCGCTTTGAGCTCTCGTGCGACGACGCGTACTTCTTGCTCTGTATTCTGCGTCTGCCCGTCGATGACGCGGATCGCCGAATCGGGCACTCCGAGATGCTCCAGAACCTGGCGGCTGTAGGTGTATTCAGGAGGCCTGTCGATGCGGAGCCGGGCGAGGGCAATATCTTCGTCATAAACTCCACCCTGCGTCAACCAAACTTCGCGCGCCCAGCCCTGACGATAAATGGCCGCAGCTTCCATCGCGCGAAATGGCACTTGCCCGCCAAACACCACGACAGCGCGGGCACGTTCCAGAGGATCCTCAATGACGAGCGATGTTCCAGCAGAGCGGAGGGCCAGCGAAGCGACCACCAATAACCCTGCCGGCAGGAGGACGGCAAGCAGCGCTCGTCTCTTCCAGGAGAAACGGCCGTGCTTGGCTGCGGGAACTGGAGGGGCGGCTGTCATCACAGGCTGCGCAGAAACGCGAGTCGTCTCAGTGTCGCTTCTCCCCCGTCAGCACCATGCTTTTCCAAAGATAAGGAACGCGCCCCAACCCTTCAAAACGCACGTTGATAAAGCCAGCATCCGTAAGGAGTTGGGTCAACGTCTCGCGCGACCAGAATTTAATGTGCCCGCCGTTCCAAAGGGGCGAGACGTGCCGATCAAAACGGTCGGCGAGAGCGATGGCGAGATTCTTCAGATAGCCGTGATAAGGAGTGGTCAGCAGTACTCTGCCGCCGGGCTTCAGGAGTGCCGCGATATTTGCCGCAAAGGCGCTGGGATCGTACACGTGCTCGACTACTTCCACCGAAATAACTGCATCGAACGACTCAGGTTCGTATACGGCCGTGAGGTCAGTAGTCGCATCGAGGAGTGAAAAGTGCGCATCGATTCGCCGAGCCTGGGCATGAAGAATTCCGGAGGGCGAGAAATCCGCCCCGAACAAGCGCCAGCCGGTCGAGCGCAGTTCGGCCAGAATTGCTCCATTGCCACAGCCTAGATCTAGGAGACTTCCAGACGCGCCCGAAAGGAAGCGCCGAATCGACGGGAGCACAAGCCTGTGATCCCATGTCGGCCGCTGGCCTGCATACGGGTACGGATCTGCGCCGCAGTTTACCGAAGCATGCGAGGCGGGCATTTCAACCATCTTACGCGAACATTGGCAGCCGCTCCCGCGCGGAGCGGAAGGGCGCGATCTTATCGAACACTCCTCAATGAGCTGAGGCCGTATTTCCCGAAGACACGAAAGGCATGCAGCGGATAGTACAGCGGAGAAAGGAGCGCAGGAAGGGGTAAGGCCGAGTGGTCCTCTTCGTTTGGGGTAAACGCCAGGCGGCTGCAATAGGCGAGTTTATCCCGGAAGCGCTCGCGGGTTTTGAGGAAGAATAGGTGGGCCCGGAGACCGCCGGCGTCCGAGTTTTGGCGGTACAGTGAGTTGACGACGCCCCGAGCCAGGCGGATCAGAGCTGCGTCCTCCGAGGCACGCTGTCTGAGTTCCGCTGGTACGGGCGCCGTCAATAGATGATCCGCAAGAAACAGGGCAAGCAGAAGAATCCTGCCGGCCCCTGAGGCGCGGGCGCGATCGAGGATGCGGGGCCAGTTCAGCTCGTCGCGTTTAACGACCAGCAGCCTGGCGACATCGCAGAGCCACGCTAGACGCGCCCACGAGTGTTTTGCGCCATGCGCGCAAAGCACCAGCAGCAGATCATCGGGAGAAAGGGAGAGGATTTCGCGTCCGAAGAAGATCTGCTTCTCCAAACCCTGCCATATCGATTCGTAATCGAAGGGTAAGCAATAGAAGGGCGCGATAAAAGCCTGGTGGATCTCGATCAAATAGGCGCGATCTTGAGTTGTGAAGTGCAGTTCATAGCGCGCCCGCAGATAGGCTTCTTCCGCGGCCCGGTTCGCCGGAAGGTCGGTTCCGTACCCTTCCGCCAGCATGACTTCTTTGACCCGGAGTACATCTTGCTTTCGGATCAAAATATCGAGATCGCAGAACTCACGGAACGCGATGTCGCCATAGAGCGAAGCCGCTAGAACGGGACCTTTGAACGCCACGACGGGAATCGAGTTGCGTTCGAAGAGCGTGAGCAGCGTGAGAAGCTCGGCAGTGAGGGCCAAGTTATTTCTGGCACGCTCGAGCGACTGCGCTTGCAGCTGGGTCGCGTAGGGCTCCGGGAAGCTCCGCAATCCGCCCGACGGATCAGGTGCAGCAGAAGCGGCGCCATGCCGTGGGCCGAAGCCAGCCGCAACAGGTATGGCCAATCCGCTACTTCACGAATCAGTTGCCGCGCATCCGGTGCGGATTCCGATTGTACGCACAGTCGCGCACACTCCAGGAGCAGGTTCTCTTCGGGCCGCGTAAACGGCGACGACGCCCATGGCGCAGTCAAGCCGGTTGATATCCCATCTGCGCTGTCCACGACTGCGCATAAAGGCCGTCACGCGCCAGCAGTTGTTCATGCGAGCCGGATTCGACCACCTGCCCGCTATCGACAACATGGATAACATCGGCGCGCATGGCCGTGGTAAAGCGATGGGTGATCAGAATCGCCGTGCGGCCCGCGCTTAAAGAGCGGAAGCGGTCGAGCCAGTCGGCTTCTGCCCAAGGGTCCATGGCGCTGGTTGGCTCATCGAGCACGAGAATGGGCGCTTGCCGCACGAAAGCGCGGGCCAGAGCGATCCGCTGCCATTCGCCCATGCTCAGTTCGCTGCCGTCGGCAAAAGACTTCCCGAGAAGGCTTGCGTAGCCGCAGGGCAAGCGCTGGATGATCTCGTCCGCCCCGGCTGCCTCGGCGGCGGTGCGGATTTCAGCCGCGTCCGGCCTCCAGGACACGTCGCCGAACGCGATGTTGTCGGAAATCGTGTCGTTGTAATGCACCGGCTGCTGAAAGAGAACGGTGATCAGGCGGCGCAATTCTTGGAGCGGCAGGCGGCGTATATCGATTCCATCGATTTCGATTCCACCCGCCTGCGGATCATAGAATCTGCAGAGGAGTTTCAATAGAGTGCTCTTTCCAGCGCCGTTCGGGCCGACGATTGCCACCATCTGACCAGCTGGGACGGTGAGGTTGAAGCGGTCAAGAGCGACCCGCTCGCTACCTGGGTACTGGAACGTAAGGTCGAGAAACCGGATGTCTTTTTTGACGAGAGGGTACAGAACAGGGCGTTGGGCAATCTTTTATTTCGGGTTCTAATGCCAGGAACGCAAACAGATTTCCCAAAAACATGCTGTTGGCATAAAGCTGGCCCACATTGTCGAGCAGGCTGCGCGCCAGACCAAGGCCTTGCTGAAAAGCCTGATAGAAAAGAGCGAGCTCGCCCAGCGTGATGAGACCGTAAACCGCCCGCCAGAGCACCCAGCCCAAGGCGCTCGCGGTGATCAACAGAGCGAATGCGCTGGCGCCCAGCTGCGTGAAACTCTGGCGTTTGGCAAGCTCGACATTCTCATTGCGCAGCCGCGTTCGCAGCGCGCAGAAGGCCGATTTGAAATGGCCTGCCAGCCCGAACAGCCGTATTTCAGCGGCGCTTTCCGCTTCGGTGAGGAGGCCATCGTAATACCAGGCCCTGCGTTCCGAGGCCGTATTTTGAATTCTCCACTGATGGAGGCGCAAGTTGTAACGAACCACGACATAAAGGACAGGGAGCGTGCTCAGGACCAGACCCAGAGGCAGCCACAGGCCAAACGACAGCAGCACCCCGGCCATGGCAATCAGGGTCAGTCCGTTCTGCGCCATGCTGCCGAGACTCTGTAGCAATGCTATGGAGCGATAGGAAGCTTCGGTGCGAGCGCGATGGAGGTGATCGTGATACTCCGCTGACTCGTAGAACGCCAGATCGGCTTCGACGGATTTTTGTTGAATGAGCTCGCTGATGTGATCCTGGAGCAGCTCGGATTGAGCGGTGCGAACCCAGCCCGCAAGACTGCGCAAAATCTCGGTAAGAAGAAGCACTGCGGCCAACGTTGCGGCGAGCAACAACGCGCGGCGCAGATGCGGCGAATCGCCATGCGAGTGTGCAGCCGCGACAATGCTGTCCACCAGAGGCCGCGTCAGGTATACGAGGGCAACCGGCAGAATGCCTTGGCCCAGCAACAGCGCTAGCCAGGCGATCGTCCAGCCATGAGTCGCTTGCCAGACCAGCCGCAGAGCTCGCGGCAAGTAGGACAACTGCGCCAACGCCGCGCGAGCTTTCGCGCCAACGATTTGAAGATTTCTAATCAAGGTCCAGGCTTTATAGCTTTGACAAGTCCGAAAGGATGGCCTCGCGAACCGACGGGAGTGCATCCAGGCGTCGCGGATAGGAGAGGCGGCGGACAGGTACGCCCGCGGCAACTTGGCTGGCAAAAGCGAACTGATTTTTCAGACGATCCGGATGCGTCACAACACTGTTGAACGTGTTCGCCGTTAGCTCCAGGAAGGCTTGCCTTTGCGGCAGTGGCCGGATCGCGATGCGTTGGTCTCTTGACGGTGTCGTTGGCGGATCGAGCACATATAACGCCTTCAGAGGCGTCGCCGACGAAGAGCTTTGATGCCGGGTGAGCGGAAAGATGAGTTTTGGCCCGAGGTTGTTCATTGGAGTGCCCGGAACGCTTTCACCGAAGAGCGTCTTCGCAGTTTCCGGATAAAGCTTGAGGCGGGCCGGTCCAGGCTGTGCCAGAAAGTGGCCGTTCCGCCTCTTCAGAACCAGCAGGTCATCGGTCAGTAGTTTGTGGCCCGACTGTAGAAAGGAACAAGCGAGACTCGACTTCCCATAACCGCAATCGCCGCAAAGCCCAATTGCCACTTGGCCGATCACGATCGCAGTAGAGTGGAGCGGCTCAATTCCCTGGTTGATTAGAGCAAAGGAAAGGACCTGTCCCAATAGATAGGTACGGAATGCTTCGGCAGACGCGCCGCTGAGCGGATGGCCGACGATTTTCCGTCCTTCCGCCGAGATAAGGAATTCGAATAAATCGGGCCACTTTAGATAGGTAGAGCCATTCTTGAGCCCGGCGTGGCCAACGTTCCCGTTCTGCGGCGGCGCTTCTCGTCGGGCCGCCGCAAACAACTCTTCAGGTCCTTCGCTGATGCGAATGGACGCAGTTCGGCATTCGGGTATTTTGGAACCGGGCAGCGGCCATCGGCTCTGTATGCACAGGCCATAAAGCCCGTATACGCCGCTTGACCGCACGCTTGCTTCAATCGTGGCGCTCAAGATCCAGGGTCACCCCCGCATGGCGGAGGCGAGGCGCCCATCTTTGTGCCACCGTGCGCGTGCGAGGGGTCGCAAGCCTGCCCGGCTTTCTTCAAAGTGAGCTGGCGCATGTCGCCATAGACTGTAAGACTCGGGGAATGGTACGGCTTCTTTGCCTCGATTCGCGCTCTCGTCCTCAGTGCAGGTCCCACTCCGTCCACTTCATCCTGCGATTGCATATTCCAAATTCCTTCCTTTATCAATCTGCGCATCTGCGAAAAACGTTCGGAGCCACAATTCCATTCCGACCAGCCCCGAAATACCCCACGCTACCGTTGCTGTTGAGCCGGACAGCTGATTGTCTAACTCAATCATACGTTTCCTCACGTTACTCTCGCTCACGAATCCCAACTCTGCCGACTTAAGATCGGGCCCGAGATACTCTCGGATCGCTGGTAGATCGCCCGCCAGCCCGCTGTTTGCTAGATGAGTTGCATCTGCTTTCCAGCGGCGAGCGGCGATGCTCTCCGGAAGAATCCCGCGCAGTCCTTCCCGCAGAATTGCCCGGGGAACACCGTTCCGCGTTTGCATCTCGCCCGGAATCGAGATCAGAAAAGAGATCAAGTCGCGATCGAGAAATGGAAAGTTCATTTCCAAGCCGTGCATCGAAGCCGCCTTATTTTGAATTTCCATCCGCAAAACCTTATACCTCGATCGAGCTTCCAAGTACATCGATTTCGCATGGGCGGTTGCGTAAGGCCTTCGTCCTCGGGCGCGGCGGGATGCGCTCGCGAGCGCTCGCTTTCGGAAATCATCCGTGTACCAGGAGCCTTCCGATCGGTCGCGAGCCACTTTGGACCGCAGCTTCTTCAGCAGCGGCACAAGGCGATCCGGAATGGAGGATCGCAGCAGTTCGCCACAAAAGAGTCGCTTGAACTCCTTGGGGTCCGCGTCCGTGTACCAGCGGCCATATTCGCGGAGGTGTTGTCCTATGTCCCGAAATCGTAAGCGGCGGGAAAGGTCGATCAGGTAGGACCAGTCGAAAAGCAGCTCGTCTCCCCACTGCCCCCCCATCAGCACTCGAGCGTCAAGTTGACGAATGGTGGCCAGAAACGACTGGGTGTTGTTACTCATGAGGTTCAGAAGAGGAACCTCGATATGCCTCATCTCTTTTTGGGAGCCGCTGAGCAGTCCGGGCGGTCCCCAGGGCACTCGTTCGATGGAAATGTCGTATGCCTTCTCTATGTCGCCGACAAAGGCTTCCTCGTCCATCGGCGATCCATCGTTGAACGCGTAGGTGAGGCCGCGTAGCGACGGGTACGTTTGCGAGTTACGGCGGCGCAACGTTTCCGCGGCGCAGAAAACCGAGGACAAGTCAAGGCCGCCGCTCACCGAGACAGCAACCGGATAGGCGCTGCGCAAGCGGCGCTGGACCGCCTGGAAAAACAGCTGACGGAAACTCTCGGCGTAGTCTTCGAATGATTTCAGACGAACACGCCGCGTGACGTCAAAATCCCAGTACTGTTTGACGACAAAGTTCGCGGGCGTGACGAGCGCCAGGTGTGCCGGGCGAAGGCTATGCACTCCTTCAAAGAAAGTTGAACCCGGCTCGTCGCCAAATAATCCCAGCACAGCGAACTCGGCGAGCATGTCGACGTCGGGACGCGGCGACATCTGAGGATGTGCGAGGATGGCCTTGGTCTCGGAAGCGAATAAAAACGTCTCGCCCAGGCGGCAATAGTAAAGCGGCCTGACGCCCAGTGCGTCACGCGCCAGAATAAGCTGCCGGCGGCCCGGATCGAAAACGGCAAGCGCGAAATCTCCGTTCAACTTCTCGGGAAATGCTGGTCCGAAAACTTCATAAGCAGCCAGAACGAACACAGAGTCGGCGGAGTGAACCGAGATTCCGGGGCGCGCGTTGAGCAGCGGAAGAAGTTCTTCGCGGTTATCCAGCCTTCCATCGAAGACCACCACTGTTCCCGAAGAACTTACGAGCGGCTGAGCTTCGGTCAGAGATTCCGGAGTCACCCGAAACATCTGGGACGCTAATCCAGCCGGTCCGTCGAGCCAGAGGCTTCCTCCATCGCGTCCGCGGTGGGCTAACGTCGCACTGAGCCGCTGGAGCAGCGACCGTTCCACAGGTCTGCCGTCCAGGTTCCAGATGCCAAGAATACCGCTCACGAACTTTTTGCCTTCCAAGCCGGCAAACGGGTGTAGGACGTAAGATCGCCGCCAATCACAACTTGTCCCTGGAACTCAACCCAGGCGTGCGCTTCCAGGCCTTGTTCTCTCGTCTTCGCCACGCCGAGATGCACATCGGCAGGTAATCCGGCGCTTTCTAAGAGCACTTTCGCTGTGAGAGCTTGCACCAGACAGGTAGCCCTCGGCACATAGCGACTCGCCGCTTGCACGGCCCAAACCACGCGCTCGGGAGAGATGGCATCGTGCGGTGGAGGTTGCTTCTGTTCGCAGCGAGCGATAAGTCGACGAAATGGCAGCAAACATAACCCAAGCCGCAACCCTGACATCAGAATCGTGGTTCGGATAACGAGCCTCCGATCGTCCGCCGAAAGGCGCGCGAACTTACGCAGCCTTTTCATGCTTGATCTCAATCAGACCCTCGTTGGCGAGCTTCTGAAGCAAGTCGAACAAATCGCGCTCGCAATGCTCGGCTTCCACGTCGTACTCTTGCACAATCATGTCACGGACGGCACTAACCGTAACCGGTGTCTGGATCAGTTTCCAGATGCGGGCTCCGACAGGATCCAGCCCATAGTAAACCGAGTTCTTCAAATTGAGCATTGCAGCTTCGCCCGCCAGGTCGCAGGAGACCTGTTCCGGCGAGACTACAACAATCGTGGCTGCTGTGATCGTTATGTCCGGCACTATGTTTCTCAAGTCCTTCAGAATTTACTCGGAATACCGCCGACGCCTGGAGATCTGGTCGCCGTACCGGTACCGGGAGCGGCATCGAGGGCCACCGACTCAGGTCCACCGCCTCCGTAATTCAGGAAAAACAGCCCTCCCCGCCTCACGATTGGCGGCTTTGGGTTCCACGAGCCTGGAAGGCTGATCGTACGCAAGCCGGATGCGCCGTGTGCAGTGATGGTCACGCGCTCTTTTTCCAAAACCAACTCCGCCGGACCGCCCTGAACGCTGAGTTCCGATGCTTTACACAAGTCCGATCCGTACGCTGTGACGATTGTGCTGTGCGCATCCGAGTAGCTATAGCAATGGTCGTCGAACTTAGTAACTGAGCCGTTCCGGTTAACTACAATCTCAGGCCCGTCCAACTTCACATCCATTTGCGGCTGTTGGCCTTTCCGGTAAGGCGCGAGCAGAACTCCGAACTCGCTCGTGCCCTTGACGCGGAAAATGTATTGACTCTCCGCGAACGGAAAGCCGTTGGCTTTGGCAAACTCCGATTGTTCGCGGCTGGGGTGCCAATCGTGGGACCAGCTTCCGATCTGAGCTTCGATGGGTTGCGCGCTAAACGTGTAGAGGTTCCAATCGATCAGCCATTGTCCTGCGAATCCGAACTGATTGAGACCGGCTGGTAAAGATAGAACCGGGCCTGCAGAAGGGAGCTGCTTCGCACCATCGCCACTCGAGTAATGGCGGAGCGGCGGTGAAACAGAGCCTTGCGGCGTGTCCACTTTTCCGCCGGCCATTAAATTCAGCGTCAGAATTTTGCCGGTATTTGCATCGCGCCCGCTAAAGCCGTCGCGGATGATGAGAAGCGGCCGATTCTCATCCGGATGAATGGAATAAATCGACCGGGTCCAGGTTATTCCATTCGGAGTATTGTAAGTCGCGCGGGCGTGAGCGCTCGCGCTGAAAGACTCGAATGCCTGCTGAGTGGCGTTCTGCCAGCGGAAGCCATTTGCCGCAAGCGGTGTGTTGTCCTGAGCCCAGCCGAAGTGCAAGGTGTTTTCAGGGACAACGACGCTGTGCATGAAGGCGCCGGGCACCTGAGGCGAGTACATGCTCCCCCAGTCGATGGAAAGTGGTGCGCCGAGGGCGTAGATCACAACCGCGCCATTGTCTTCATGGGCATGATCGCGATAGAAGTCGCCATTGACTAGCCACATCGCAGTCTCATGAGAAGTTGCCCAACCGTTCCTCAAGACGGAGTACCAGCCGGGAAACGTAGCATTGCTCAATCTTGCGTTCTGCGGAGGGAGCGTGTCATCGATTTTTAGAATCGTTGAGCCGTGAAAGCCGGAATGCATGGCGCCGGACTGAAACCAGGCGGCGATAAGGCGGGAACTCAGGGCTGGATCTGTATCGGCGAAACCCGTGGCAAGCTGCCCGTACAGCTCAGACGATTCGGTGGAGGAATCGCCGATCGAGACGAATTTTCGGTATCCACCAAAGCGCACTTCAGGAGGCGTGAGCAGATTCAGGTAAAACTCAGCGAATTTCGCCAGCCGATCTCCCGTCTTGAACGCGTCTAAAGCTTCGGTCATTTTCAACTGCTGCAGAGTGCTGAGAAGAGGCCCCATCGAGGCGCCGATGTAATGCGTAGAAGCCATGTGCGCGCCGAATTCGTTAACAGTGTTGTCGAGGTTCTGTAGCGCGTTTTGGCAGGCAGATTCGACTCTTCCGCGCATCATAGGATGGTTTGCCAGCAGAAGCGCGTACAGGTCGCGATACTCACTCTGCTGAACGGGCATGTTGGCGGTTCCCATGTTCAGGCCATGCCCATCGAACATCGGGACGAAATCCGAGTCCCATAGCACATTGCCGAACAGTACGGCTGCCGCTTTGACGCGCGCCTTGTCTTCCGGCGTGGCGAGGTCGCTGGTGAGGATGCTGTTGATCCACACCGCCTGCCGGCTCATCTCCAATCCGCCATGCCAATAATGGAAACGGAAGTCATAGATTCCATCGCCGTTTACAAGGGCGGCGAGCAGATCTCTGGCCGTGTTTGTGACGTTCTGCACGACGTCTCTCAGTTTCCGGCCGGAGGTGTCGCGCCACATGTCCAACAGTGGTCTTGCGGTTGGCTCGGCATCATACAGCTGCTTGTAATAGTCCTCGTCCGTTCGTACCCTCGTGACTATTTTCCTGACCGCATCACGAGACATGTAGAGTGGCCTGTATCCCTCGGCCGGATCATCGAAGCTCGTTTGATAGCGATAAACCTTGTTGAGATTGATCCCGCCATGCAGGTTCATCTGTCTTGCGATGTTCTGGATCTGGTAGGGGTCGCGGAGATCCTGACCTTTGGTCCCGATAAAGATTCCCCAAGAAATACGCACTCGGGGAAAGATACGGGCGTCCGGTGAGCGCCGATTGCTTTCAAAGGTGATTCCGGCGGCTGGTTCTTGGTTTGGTGTAGCAGGAGCGGTAAAAATGCCTGGACCGCTGTTCGCCGCGCCTATTGCCTCAGAAGCGCGTCCTGCAAAGATTCCGAGCAGATTCGAATCGTCGCCATCTTTGGCGTTATAGACCTCCCAATACCATCCGCTGTCATAAACCCAGGGGTCCCAGATAGCCATTCGCCTGAGGTACGGAGCAGTGCTGGTGTAAGACGAGGGTGCGGGCGTCTTGTATGGAAGATCTCTGAAGGCATCCATGGCGGGCCGCTCGTGCCATTGCCGATACTGCCTGCCGTCTGCTTCGTAGCCATTTTGAACGGAGGTCGAGTGGTGGCCGCGGTAGCGCGCCTTATCGGGATGCAGGCCGTCAAAGACATTGAGGCCATACCGGAAATCCATGTCCGTATCATCTTCAATTAGGATGGAAGGCTGTCCGGCCTGGAGCTCAATCGTAGAGCGATAAAAACCGCCGCCGCCTGGGATAAGGATGTTCCCCCCATACACGAGATCGGGGCGATCGAAATGGTATGAGACCTCTACGACAACTTTCAGGGGACCGCTATCCACGAAACGAACATTCATCGTTTTCGCCGTTAGATAGGTATCGCGCGCCTCGTAGAGATAGTTGGGACCCGTAGCTGTCCAGGTACCGTTGCGATACAAAATGCCTTGAACCGGCGCTCGGTTATTGCAAGAAGTGCCGCATGGCCGGGTGACTCGTACCCCCGTGAGACCGTTCGTGATCTCATAAACCGATGTATGCTGTGAAACCTGGACCGCGTTTTGGAAGGGCTTTGGTGCATGGCCTGAATACAGCTTCCAGGTGGCCTCGCCATGCGCCGGGAGCTCGGCTTCGACCGCGATTTTGCGATCGTGCAGAATCTGAAACGGAACTTCGATCCCACGCGGCCCGATCATGAAGCTGTTGTTACGGTCGATCGGTTTCTGAAAATCAAAGTCGATGATCTGCTTCGGGTGAGTCACCCCGAAGACCTCATGAATAGAGAAGGTCCCGATCAGCAGCGGACTCGATGGGGTGAAGCTGTTGAGGGCCCAACTCGCGGAGATGCGGAGTCCCAAGAGCCCTGCCATCAGGATCGCTGTGAACTTCACTCGACTGCTGTTAAGCAAGATATAGGTCTGTATTGCCAGTTCTGGTCACGGTACCGACGACATGGCTCGCGACAATGCGCTCTCGAGCTGATGCGATCACTTCATGCAGTCGAGATAATGGGTCCTTCGGCTGTTCAAGGCCGATCAGCTGCTTCGCGCGCCTCACATCCGCAACAAACCTCTTCACTTCCGGTTCGCGAGACGGAGCAATGTCCACAGTAGACCGCGAGCCTGTCACCTCCAGAACGCGTTGAGCGAGAGCGGAAATAGTTGTCCCTCTACCACTCCCAACATTCAACGGTTCTGCTATCGGCTCACCGAAGCCAACTCTTGACAGAGCTTCTACGACTACGTCTATCCAGACGAAATCAACTATTTGTTCCCCGCCGTATAGAAGTAAGGGACGTCCCTCCAGGGCATTCTCTATAAAGATGGGAAGGACTCGATCCTTATCACCGGGTCCGTATACATTTGCGAGGCGTAAAACGGCTGTTTCCAACCCATCACATGCGAGCACGCGACAACACGCTTCGCCTGCGGCTTTGCTAGCACCGTATGAGTTCCTTGGCCTGAGGGGTGCTGTTTCAGGCACAGGTAGCTGCAATGAATCTCCATAGACCTCTCGAGAAGAGGTGAACACAACGCGCTTCACTCCGTTCATCTTTGCCGCCTGCAAGATGTTAAAAGTTCCCGTCACGTTTGTATTCACCGTGTAGTCGAGGTCCGTCGTCGCACCTATGACGCTAGATTGCGCAGCGAGATGATAGACGAGATCGATGCCACGCAGAGCCTGATTCATGGCAAGGCTATCTCGGACGTCGCCCCGCAGAAAGCCGATGTCGGCGAGGCAATCGCTCAGGTTTTCGAAACACCCGCGATGGAGGTTATCTAAGACGGTGATCGATGCGGTCCCTTGACTTACTATCCGCCGTACCAGATGGCTACCAACAAAGCCGGCACCGCCTGTGACCATCACATTCATAAGCAAAAAGGAATACCCATAACCGAGTAGCTAAGAAACAGATGCGGCCAGCGATTTTGAACCCTCGGTCTGTGATGTAAAATCGGAGCCATTTTTCAGAAGATTAATCTCGGGGTGAAACTGCTGGATCCGCGATGCGAGGGAGCGCTGCAGGATTTCGGCGAGCGAAGTGATTCCCATCATGGTTCGGACGGAAGATTCGCGTTGATGTGTGAGATTGACGTACTCGGAATCCGATAAGGGGATGCGCATGGTCCAACATTTTTCTGGACTTGTCTCCCTTAATTGCGCTTCGTACAGCGTTCCTCCCAGATGCATCTGCAGTTGTGTGAATCCATAGTCTCTACCAACCTCGCGAATGGTTCGCCAGCATTCGTCTCTTGTTTTCGCAATCGCTAACTTTTTCTCGAACTGTGTCATGTAGAGCTGCGTATGGAGGATATGACGGAAGGTGCCCTGGAATGCTAAGCGGCGGGCCGTGCCGAACTCGCTGTAGCCAAGGTGCTGCACGCCGACCCACGTGGCAATGCAAAAAACAATGATGATAAGGCCGCCGAAGCGGTTGTGCAGCGTGCTCTGGAGAAGAGAAAAGGCAGCGGCCACGCCGCACAAGGCGTACAGGAGCAGCGAAACTTTGCGTGGACTGAAGCCGCGATCGAGCAGCCGGTGATGTATGTGGTTGCGGTCAGCCCCGAAAATCGGTTGATGTCGCAGGAACCGGCGCAGGATGGCAAGCGCAGTGTCAACCAGGGGAACCGAAAGAGCCATCAACGGCGCAGTCATGCCTAGCAGCGTGGCGGATTTCTGACTCCAGATCACGCCGCAGCAACCCAATAGGAAACCGATTGACAGGCTTCCGCAGTCTCCGAGAAAGATGGATGCGGGGTTGAAATTGTAGCGCAGAAAGCCCAACAGTGCGCCGGCCATCGGCACCGTCGCCATTGCGAGAGCCGTGTTCTTCTGCAGAAGCGCGGCGAGGAATGTTGTCAGCGTAGCGAAAAGCCCAACACCTGTAGCAAGGCCATCTACACCGTCAATCAGGTTGAAGGCGTTAGTGCAAGCGACCAGCCACAGGATCGTGAGAGGGATGCTCCACCATCCCCCTGTGGAATGGCCGGCGATGCCAAGAATGCGTACTCCGCAGTAATACGCGAGAGCCGCCGCGCTCACTTGGCCTATGAGCTTTTGCCAGGGGGCGAGTCCTACCAGATCGTCCAGCAAGCCCGTTGTAAACACTACCATTGCCGCGGGCATCAGACTCAGTACGAGAGGCAGACTCACGGAGGACGCCCCGTGCAGCGGAGAAAACATCAGAAGCATGAATGCAATAAGACAAGAAGCCGCGATAGATATGCCGCCAATGCGTGGAATCGGCGAGCGGTGAAACTTGCGCTCGGCATTCGGCTGGTCCACAATCCCGAAGCGGCGAAATGCTCTTCGAATCAGCGGGGTCAGAAACAGAGAAAGGCAAAACGAGCTAACGGCAAGAAACAAGATCGAATACACTGATCCTCCAAGTGCATCGCATTATCTAAAATGATGGAGCGAGCGTTTATATCAGAACCGGAAATTATCGAAAGGGGCTGAATCCATGAGTACTTAAAAAAAATCAGATGGCGCCGACGAAGCTCGGATTCCAGTCTTTTCGATCTCATGCTGTGGGCCAAGCGTGGTGCAGCAGGTGATCGCGTCGCAAACCCGTGCGGCGCCCGCCCGCACGTCGAATCTCTCGAGAAAGGCGTGACGCGCACGCCGACCAGCGTCGGAGACCAGATCACGGCGGCCAGCCAGGAATCGCAGAGTCTCCACAAGGGTTTTGTCATCTCCGTTAGAGATATGCCAGCCGCAACCGAAACGCCGGATCAGAAGATTCGGGGTCGCTGAACAAGGACCTATAAAGATGAACGGCAGACCGGCCGCCATGAGCGGATATACCTTGCTGGGAACCAGCAGTCCTGAGCAAGATTCCTTCTGAGTGACTAAGCCAACATGTGCCCTAGAAAAGCGCTCGCGGGCCAGTGTGGTGGGATCTTCGTACGGAAAAAAGCGACAGTTAGTCAAGCTTTGTTCAGCGCAAAGAGCTTTCATCTCTTCGACCCCCTTTCCGCCACCTATAAAGAGGAACTTGGGATCGTTTGTCTCGTGCAAAGCAATAAGGGCGCAACGCAGAGTTTCCACGTCATGGCCCAGACCGAGGTTACCGGGATAAACGACGGTCAACCGTGCTTCCCGATTCCTATCCGGAGACGGTTGGAAGAGATTGCCGTTAGCCCAGTTTTCGGCGATGATAATGCGGTTCGAGTCCATGCCGAATTCAATCAGGCGATCTCGCATGCATTCACCCAGAGCGATCACCACGTCGGCGCGTCGGCGGGCCAGACCCGCAACTCGGTGCAGAAACCTGGTGAATGCTCCATTCCTTGAGATCATTTCCAATTCGACTGCCAACTCGGGATACATGTCCATTTCCCAAATCACGTGGCGGCAGCGTTGGATGATTTTCAAGACTGCCCCAAGTAGGGACAGAAGCGGCGGTGTGGTGAGCGTGACGACAACATCGGGAGGCTTGCTAAAGACAGCCTTGCCGAAACAAAGAATCCAGAAAGACAGATAAGAAAACAGGCGTGCGCGGTGATTTTTCGAGAAGCGCAGATCAGGCAGATATTCGACTTGGACTGAGGGAAGATCCGTTTCAGAACACCCCGCATAGGCAGGCTGTCCGCAGATGACACGCACCTGGTGCCCCCGTGCAACCAGTTCGCGGGCGACATCGGTGAGTAGCTGGCTTGTAGCCGCTAAATCCGGCCAGAAGAATTGGTTGAGCAAAAGGATTTTCATACAAACGGCAGAATTCTTGATGTTCTTATCACACTTGCGTCGCTATGAGAAGGCAATGTGCTCTCCCAAAGCTTCTGATTCGGCATCACCCGCCGACGACTTAGATCGTCTGCGCACCTGCTAGTGAGGCCGGAATTCACTGCGCGTTCGCTTCGGCAAACGCGCGTCGTGTTTCGCAATGTTCCAGATTCGCTGGCTTAGACAAAAGGAAGGAGCCCATAACCAGCACATCCATGTTCGTTCGGAGGAAGCAGTCGAGCGCCTGGGCCGGGGTGTTAACAATGGGCTCATTCTCGTTGAATGAGGTGTTGAGGAGCACGGGGACGCCACTCAGTTCACCAAAGCGCCTGATCAGTTTCCAATAGAGCGGGTTGGTGTCGCGCTCAACGGTTTGCAGGCGTCCGGTTCCGTCCTCGTGTGTGACCGCGGGAATTTGAGCACGCTGCTCGGGTTTGATTTTGTACGCCCGAACCATAAAGGGCGATGGATAACTCGTGTCGAAGTAATCGCCGGTTGATTCGGCCAGCACTGATGGGCAGAACGGACGGAAAGGCTCCCGATACTTGATGCGCTTGTTGAGAATGTCCTTCATATCCTTGCGCCGCGGGTCCGCCAAGATGCTGCGATTGCCCAGAGCTCTCGGGCCGAACTCCATTCGTCCCTGAAACCAGCCGACGATCTTGCCGGCCGCGATCTCTCGTGCAGCCACGTCCACGAGTTCTTCCTCTTCACACCGTTTATGCACGACACCGGCGTGCTCCAGTTCCCTGCGCACTTCCGCATTGCTGTATTCAGGCCCGTAGTACACGTGGCGCATAACGAACGAGCGCGGCTGATTCAGCACTTGGTGGGACACGTATAGCGCCGCTCCAATCGAAGTTCCCGCATCATGCGCTGCTGGTTGAATGTAAATATCCCGGAACGGAGTGTTCTCGAAAAGCTTGCCGTTTGCGGCGCAATTGAGCGCCACCCCGCCGGCAAGGCAGAGTGTCTTCAGTTTCGTGTGTTGGTGCACCGCGTTTAAGAATGCGAAGTAGCATTCTTCGAGAACCGCCTGTACAGAAGCGGCGAGATCGGCATGATGCTGCTCAATTTCCGAGCGAGGGAGGCGCGGAGCCCCAAACACCTCAATCATTTTCGGGGAGTAGACAGTGCCGAGCAGTGGCTCGCCGCCCTCCCAGGTCATGTCGACCCCTTCCGTGTGATGCAAAAAGTAGTCGAGATTCAGTCGGATCTGCGTTTCTGAACAGCGGACAACCTCACGTACTTGCGGTACAAAACGAGGTTCGCCGTATGCGGCTAGACCCATCATCTTGTATTCGTCCCCGTATTTAAGGAATCCCAGGAACTGCGTGAAGGCGGTATAGAAGAGGCCCAACGAGTGTGGAAATTGAACCGAGCCGCGGATATCGAACCGGTTGTCCCGTCCTATCCCCCACATGGCGCTTGAGAAATCGCCAAAACCATCGATCGAAACGACCGCGGCTTCTTCGAACGGCGACACAAAAAACGCGCTGGCCAGATGTGCCCTGTGATGCTCCACGTGGTGGATCCGCGCACGCTCCGAATCCGTTATGCCCAAACCCTTCAAATCGCTAGCGATCCGTGCGACGCGCGCACTGTTTTTCACTCGCGAGACCAGTCGACCCCAATCAGCGGGTCGTACCGCGACCCTTTTCGCTTTCTTCCAGAGACGTGCTCGCGGGTCGCGGGAGATCGCGACGTGTTCGAGATCTCCGGGATCTGTGTTCTCAAGGCAGAGTCTAGCTGCCTGCGCCGGAAAACCGGCCCAGTGTTTGATACGGTTGAGGCGCTCCTCTTCGATAGCGGCGACGAGTTGTCCGCCTGAGAGCAAGGCCGCAGAGGCGTCGCCGTGAAAGGCGTTAAGTCCGAGAATGTTCATTCGTGTGTGGGGTGCCGCATGTCATCGAGGTTGATGTCGACCAGAAGACGGAACCAGAAGGCCTGCAGAAAGTGGAAAATTGTACCTTGCTTGCCGTCTAGGAATCCAAGCTGCAAGAAATAGCGGTAAAAGAAATAGAGAAACGGCCGTACGTATATTGGGAGATGGAACCAGAGCCGCTTGAGTGCTAAAGTTCGCTGGTCCGGCGTGCCGAACCAGTCGAGCTTCAACGGTGCAGCTTCGGCTCGCCAGTGTCGGTTGAATTCCTCCGCAGCCAGCAGCCTGGCGTACCGGTTGTGCTTCTCGATCCAAAAAGAGATGTTGTCTTCCTTTCGGTTGGCTTCGATGAGGTCGTTATGAAACTTCGCTGTCCTACCGGCGACATAGAAGTGGTGGTCAACTAATTCGCTCGCATCCGTGCGGACGCTGCCACGCCGAAACATCTTTAGCAAGTATTTCGGGTAATACCCGCCATGGTGGATCCAACGGTTACGGAAGATCTGCCGACGGTTGACATAAAGCCCGTCGACTCTCTCCAGTGAAGTCGTATTGAAGGCGGAGATCTCTTCAACTAGTTCCGGCGTGAGGCGCTGGTCGGCATCCAACGCCAAGACCCATTCGGTTGTAAGCGGCACATTCTCGATAGCCCAAGCCCACTGTCTGGCGTGAGACTCGAAACCGTGGTAGAAGACCTCAGCGCCGTAGCGTTCGGCGATCTCAATGGTGCGATCGGTGCTTCCCGAGTCCACGATAAAGATCTTCGTCGCCAAACCAGCAACGCTGGCTAGACAATCCTTTAAATTCGCCTCTTCGTTGTAGGTGAGCACGATCACTGATACGCACAGTCGAGTCACGCTGGAAGTGCTGCGCACATCAAATGGATCGGCAATTATTGTGCCGCGTGTGGTCATTGGAGAATGGCGCGATATATGTCACGGAGCTGGTGGCTCACCGCGTCCAGTGAGAAATGCTCCTGAGCCAAGCGCAAGCCGTTTTCGCGCATGCGACACCGAAGTGCTTTATCGTGCAGAATCTCTACCAACGCTTCGGCGATTTTTTCCGCACAGCAGGGCGTCACAAGACCAGCTTTTGCCGCGGCGATCTCTCGGTGAATTCCCACCTGATCGGAAACTACGACCGGAAGCCCACAGGCCAGAGCTTCTAGCGCTGCAATTCCGAAATTTTCGGAGTACGAGGGCAACACAAAGACATCGGCATCGGCCAACGCCGCCCATTTATCGTCCCCGCCGAGGAAACCAGCCCAGACTACACTTTGCTCAATACCGAGTCGCAAAGTCTGTTCGCGGAGCTCCTTTACCCAGGACAAGTCTCCACTTCCCGCAAGCACCAGGACCGCTTCTCGACAGCGGCTCTGTACTAACGCAAACGCCTCCAAAAGAAGTTCGAGGCCTTTCTTTCGGTCCAATCGAGAAAGAAACAGAATGATCCGACGCCCCTCAAGTTTCGGATGTTGCTGGCGAAAACGCCCGGCCACAGATTGTGCCTTATCGGACGGCAGATCGACTGCGTTCGGAACGATGAGCGGGCTCGTCGCGATCCCTAATTCATTTGCCTCGACGAACTCCTGATCACTCGTATAATGAACACCCGCCGCGGCTGCCAAAATGCGGCCCTCGAGCATCCGGAAGGACAGCTTTTTCAGCAAGGGCCGTCGGTTCGCCATTCCCCACCGACTCAATGTGCCGAGCGGGCGGACTATATAAGGAATGCCTGACCGGCGCGACCACAGCGCAGCCGGCAGAGTCGCATACGAGAACAGAGCGTGAATATGCACAACGTCGAATCCCGAGATGCGATGGGCGAGCCACTGGGTCAAAGGCCAGGAAAAGGTGTAACAGCGCGTCTGGCGCCGGAAATACCAGTACGTCGCTCCTTCTTCGAGGCATGGGACGCCATAGGGGACATCGAGCCGCTTGGGCCCATTGTCGTCCGTTGTCGCGACGTGCACATCGAGACCTGTGCGGGCGAGTCCACGTGTCAACGTATGCATAAATTCGCTTGGGCCGCCACGTTCGGGCCCGACAGATGGGATAACATGCAAAACTTTCGTGGGGGAATTCAAAACATCAGTCCGCAAACAGAGCTGCATTCAAACACTTACGAAAGTGCTCCGCCGTAAAGCGAGTTTCATATCGTCGCCGGGCCTGCTCCGACCACTTGCTCCACTCTGGCCCGGGAGCGAGTAGCCGGACCACCGCCTCCGCCAGATGGCGCGGATTCCCAGGATCCGCTTCCAAGCCGGCTTCCGGAGGGTTCACGACCTCGCGGCCGGCGTCCTGGTTGCTGACCAAACACGGACGTCCCATTCGCATCGCTTCCAGATAGACGAGGCCAAATCCTTCCCCGCGACTGGGTAGCGCTAGGCAGCGGCATTGCTCGATCGTTTTTTCTTTTTCGTTCTCAGGGATCTTTCCCAGAAAGCGGACTTGACCATTCAACCTGCGAGCACGTGCCAGTTGCTCAAGATCGCGTCGGAGGTTGCCGTCGCCTGCAATCCACAGCTCCGCGTCAGGCACTCGCTCGATCACGCGCGGCCACGCTTCGATCATTTCGCGGTGTCCCTTATAACCCTCGCCCCGTTCGAGTCGGCCGATTATGAGGGCGATCGGTTTCCCGCAAGGTGCCGGAGTCCGAGCCGCTGCAGCAGACCCGAGGCCCAGCGGAATGAGAGCATGTGCGGCTTGGCGTAAACCGGGATTCCACTCGAGAAAGCGTTCCCAGGTGTGCTCACTGTTCGAGAGAAAGAGATGTACCCCTGGGAGAGCCCACCTTGTGAGCGCGTCTTGCCGACGCCAGGCTTCTATTCCATGCAAGAACAAGAACACACGCGTCGACACCCTATTGAGCAGTGGCACGAGCTTTAACAGATCGAGGTGCCACACGAGGATGGCGCCGGCACCCCGCCGATTTCGCAGCGCCGCGACTGCTGCGTGGGTCTTCCCTCTCCCGACGTCATAACTCAGCAGCTTGGCTCGGTCATTGCCGATTCGCTCCACGATACCCAGCCAGGCTTCCCGCCCACTCACCTGCACCCCGCCGACGCCTGAGTCGAACGAGGGGAAAAGACCGAGGATGTCGGGCTGAGGACGCGATCTCATGCATGTGGCTCTGCGACGAGAGTGAGGGGTAGCGCTTGCGTTCCGAGCGCCTCTTTCTGCTGTAAGCGGTCCAGATATTTATTGGCTAATAGCGCAACGAACACGCCGGCCACTGCGCTCGTCGTGATCTCCACCATCGACCCGCCAACCTGGAGCAAACTGATACCGGGCAGATATCTCAGCACGAAACCGTGCAGATCGCCTGCGGCTAGACATTCGGCTGCCAAGAGGTCTAGCACGGTGATCGCGATCCCCATGATCGTGAATCCGATCAACACGCCAAGCGTTCCAAAGTTGACATAGAACTCCATGACCTGACCGATCCCGACGCTGGTCCCGGCTTCGAACGGGATTCCGGTGTACTGGGTGACCAGCGTTCCACTACCGGCAGCCATGGGTTTTTCCGGCCATATCGCCCGCGGGATCAGCGCCAACAACGCTTCCCAGAGTGTGGCTCCGTGTGCATAGCCACCTATATCAGAGAGGCGGCTCACAGCAGCACCAACCAAATAGCTCTGGTTCAGCCGGTCGTCAATGCGCGCTGAGATGATCGTTGTTACGAGGGGTCGAACAATTCGAATGACTTGATGGTTGTAGCAACGCGCTCTACACGGTTGCGTAATGATTGGCCACCCCAGACGGTCTCCCTGATTTCGCCACGATCGCGCATATACGTGACATAAACCGACAGTCCCAGATAGCCGACAAGGAGTCCAGCAACCATCACCACAAAGCGGGATCGAATGAACGTCGAGGTAAAGATCAGGACAGTTAAAGCTGCAACAGCTCCATAGCCGATAAATCCCCGAGTAATGATGGTGATAAAAGGCAACAGCAACGTAACCCCCAGCCATGCGGCAAACAACCGGTAGCGGCGTTGCTGCCAGGCCTGCCAGCAACAGAGCCCGAGACCGATAATCACGAGTTGCTGTCCCGTGGAGACGATAGCCGTGGCCGATGGTAAAGCGCTAGCCTTCGATAAGAGCAAGTAAGAAACTACCCCAATCCAGATATAAGCTTTCGGCAGTCTTGTATCGGGTGTGTGGGCGACTGCCCGCGGGAAAAGTCCTAAGTTCATAATGAAGGGCGTGAGCACAATGCTACCGAATGCGAATGCTAAGACAGCATACATACTTTGTTCGAAGCCGAGTTCCACGATCCGAGGATCATTACCTTGGTAGCCTGGCAGCAAATAAATGGTGACCGCGAGCCAATGAATCAGCCATAAATTCAGCAAATACGCAATTGTTAGGCCGCACCCTTCTTCTTTACGCCAGCGGCGCACGATAGCAACCGCCAACACGGCTGCCATCCAGATAACAAGCATTCCCGGTAATTTGTTATCTTCCATGTACGGTCATGACCTCAGATCTTTTGGCTCGACAGCGCATGTGCACAAATCGCTTCAAAATCGGCTGCTACATCGGTCCAGTCGCGCGGCCGAAATTCGGTGTAAGTCCGCCATACCATCCCGGCCAACTCTTTTCGGTGCGAATCGCACCAACGCAAGCGCTCCACAAAGGCCTCGGGACTACGGATAGGGAGCACCCACCCTGTCTTCCCCTCTTGAATAAGATCGGG
>CAWEFG010000011.1:0-462007 GCA_963808405.1 uncultured Acidobacteriaceae bacterium
ACTTCGTGCTTGTGGAAAAAACCGATTCGGTGAAGAACGGCGAAATTGTGGTGGCCCTGGTGGACGGGACCGAAGCGACCTTGAAGCGCTACTACATGGAACCGGATGGGTGTTCGGCTGCAGCCGGCCAACTCGACGATGGCGCCGATTTTCGTCGATTCCGCAAGCTTGCAATCCAGGGGCGCGTGCTCGCCGTAATGCGAAAGTATTAGCTCTCGAGTGATAAACTGGAGTTAGTGCTGAAGGCTGTCGGAGCAGGCACGAATGGAAGGTTCGGGAAACGGCTGATTTTCTGGGATTTCCCCCGGGCTTCCTGGCGCTACGACGTCGCGGTAGGCTCATTCTGCTGTTCATATTTGCGACGCCGCGCGATTGGTTTCACGATCAGCCCAAAGGCGTCGAGTATCATTTTGATGTCTTCGCTGCACGGGTCGAATCGTGTATTCATCGCCACGAGCTACTGGAGGGCGTTCCGGAGCCGGAACGGCGGGCCCGGGCGGAGGCTGATCCGGAGGGACGCACGAAAGCTGGAAGGTGGTGCGCGTGGAGCCGATACGGGATGAGGCCGAGCAAGAAATCAAGGGATTCATCGCGTACACCGCACCTTAGTCGCGCGTCATCGAATAGAGAGATGAAAACGCTTTTACCGGTATTGTGCCTTTTGCAGCGCAGCGCTCGGCGGGCCGAAGACGTGGATGCTATGTTGAGCACGGATGGACCAGGCTGCGCCGAAGTTTCACGCCATGTCAGCCGATGTCCAGATGCTGACTTACACCAAAATCTCGACGAAACAACAAATGGAGAACGGCACGATGAAAATGCAACGGCTGAAATCCAATGATGTACGCGCCATGATCGATTTTTCCAGCCAGACCGATGCGCGCGTCATCGGCTTTTCTGGGCAAGATTGTCAGGATTTATTATCCGAAGCTGAAGACGTATCAGGACTACGAGGTTGGCAAGAACAGTGATGTGCTTAACCAATTCTTATTGTTAGGATTTGGCTCGTCTGGAAAAGAACTCGGGCAAAGTTACAACATCACGAGGAGGGCTCGGAAAAAGTTGCAGGCGAGGAGACAACGAAGCTTCTGCTGACGCCGAAAGATCCAAGCGTCAAAGAGCGGCTACGAAAATCGAGATGTGGGTGCCGAACAATGTGGCATACCCGATTCAGCAGCAATTCTATGAGCCTTCGGGCAATTACCGGAACGTGACCTACAGCAACGTCAAACTGAATCCTTCCATTAAGGGAGGTTTGGACCTGAAGTTGCCGCCTGGAGCAAAGAAGCAGAGTTCGTAACCTTTTAGAAGTAAGCCGTTTCACACGCGAAAAATGGCCGAGCCGAAGAAAGCTGCCGGGCGACTGGCGTTCATCGATTGGACGCGTGGTTTTGCGGCGGTGGTCATGCTGCAGGGCCACATATTCGATTCGTTCACCCGGAACGGCCTGCGCGATAAGGGACCGTACATGTTCTCGCAATTTCTGGGGGGACTTGCCGCCGGCGATTTTTCTTTTTCTGACGGGCATTACGTTCGCGTTTCTGATGGACAGCCAGGAGAAGCAAGACGCCAGCGCATGGAGGCGCGTAGTGGCGGCGCTGAAGAGATCCAGATACCTTTTTCTGTTGGCGTTTCTATTCCGCATTCAGCTCTACGTTTTTGGTTTCCCCACCAGCCCGGCGAGCGAACTGCTGAGAGTGGACATTCTCAATTGCATGGGTATGGCGATGCTGATATTTGCGCCCATGGCCGTGTTCACCACGCGGGAACGGATTCGCTTGTGCACGGTATTGGGCTGGTGATTGCGGCGCTCGCGCCGGTTGTGAGCATGATCGACGGCTCCGGCGTTCCATGGATTGTGCGCTCTTATTTCTTTCCGAGCTACAACTATTTCGGCTTTTTCCCCTGGGCGTCGTTTCTGGCTTTCGGGATGGTGGCGGGCAGCGTGCTTCGAACCGTGAAGCAAGAAGAGATGCCGCGCGCCATGCTATGGATGATGGCGATTGGGGTCGGCACTGGCGGTGGCGGCGCAGCAACTTTCGAATATGGGGTATTCGGTTTATGCGAAGAGCGAATTTTGGCTGAACAGTCCGGCGCTGATCATGATCAAACTCGGGCGTCGTGCTGGCGCTACTGGCACTCGCATATCTGTGGGTGAACCGTGAGCGGCGCAGCGATGGAGCGTGTTCCGGCAGCTGGGAACGACGTCGCTGCTGGTGTATTGGGTGCATATCGAGATCGTGTACGGCCGATGGTTCGGCATCTGGAAGGAAGGGCTTGCCGTCCCGCAGGTGCTTGCATTTACGAGCCGTGCTGATGGCGTTGATGACTGTGCTGTCGGTGCTGCGAACACGCGGTAAATCGATTGGCCCGTGTTTCAGGCCGACGCCGCTGCCGCAGCCGCGGCGGGCTTCTGGCGATTGAGCCATCGCTTGTCCGACATCCGCGGTTCTGTTAGGCATCAAGATAAACAACCATGCGTGTATTAGTTGTGGAAGACGAAAAACGGATCGCTGATTTTCTGTCGCGGGGTTTGCAGAGCGCGGGCTATGCGGTGGACGTGGTGAACACGGGCGGCGACGCGATCGAGAGAGTCCACTCCACCGAGTACGACCTGGTGGTTCTGGATCTTGGGCTTCCCGATATCGACGGCTTGCAGGTGCTGCAGAAAATCAAGAATCGCAAGACCATTCCGCCGGTCTTGATTCTGAGCGCGCGTGATTCGGTGGACGACCGCGTAAAGGGTCTGGAGCAGGGCGCCGACGATTATCTGGTAAAGCCGTTCGCATTTGTCGAGCTGCTGGCGCGCGCCCGAGTGCTCCTGCGGCGCGGCCAACCAACTCCCGAGAAGCTGCAGGTGGGCGATTTGACGCTGGACTGCATTCGCCGGAAGGTGACCCGGAGCAACGAAAACATCGAGCTTGCGCCGAAAGAGTTCAGCATCCTGGAGTACATGATGCGCAATCGCGGACGTCCGCTGAGCCGGACCATGATCGTCGAGCACGTATGGGATATGGATTACGACGGGCTCACGAACATCGTGGATGTTTACATCCGCCATTTGCGCAGCAAGATCGACGATAAGTTTCCGCTTAAGATGATCCACACGGTCCGCGGCATCGGCTACATGCTGGATGCGCCGGAAACGCCGCAGCCTGCGCCTGAAACCGAAAACGTCAGCGCGTAAGCGCGCATGCATGCTTTGGAAGAAACTGCAACGAGGTAAAGCTCTTCCGAACCCTGCGGTTCCGGCTGGCCAGCACTATTCCTGCTGCTGCTTGCCGGCGTGCTTGCCGTGATCGGAATGGTCGGGACTCACAACGCTGCGCAGGATTCTCGAAAATCAGAGCGAAGCCTGCTGCAGGAGCAACTCGGCGCGATGAAGGGATATATCCATTTCGAGGCCAGGGCAAGCCGATCTGGTTCGTCGACCGATCGGACCCGGAAGAGGAAGCAACGGTCGGGCGGCTGAAAACGGTATTCGTGATTGCGACGATGAGGGGCGAGGCTTCGGACGGGACGCCGGACCCGGCATTGAAGGAGCTGTTCGACCGCAAGACGATATTGTCGGAACTGGCGCAAATCGAGAAGACGCAAAGAACCCCTGATTAAGACGATTATCGGCAAAGACAAAGTTCCGTACGAAGTGATCAGCAGCACGATGACGGATGCGGATCACGAACGGAAGTGGTACGTGGCGGAAGGCCGAAGCCTGGCGGCAGATCGGCTGGTGCTGCGACGTTTCCGGCGGAATTTCTTCATTTTTCTTCCCGATTGCTTTGCTGGCCTGCGCGCTGGTGAGCTGGTACTCGGCCGGGTGCGTGCTGAAGTCCCTGCAATCGGTTGAGAAGGCCGCGCAGGAGATCACGGGATCGAATTTCGGCCTGCAGATTCCGAAACGCGGTGCCGACGATGAGCTCGACCGGCTGATCGATTCGTTCAACGAGATGAGCGGGCGATTGAAAGCATCGTTCGAGCAGATGCGCCAATTTTCGACCGACGTTTCGCACGAATTGCGCACACCTTTAACCGCGATTCAGGGGCAGCTGGAAGTTGCGCTGTTCACGGCCACGCGCAAGGAGCAGTTACAGGAGGCGATTGAAAACGCGCTGCAGGACGTGGAGCGGCTGGCGAATTTGGTGCGCGCGCTGCTGCTGCTGTCGCAATCGGAATCAGGGCAGATTCCGATGAATAAAGAGCGTGGTGGATTTGAGCGAACTGGTGGAGGATCTGGTGGATCAATTCCAGATTCCGGCGGAAGCGCACAATATAAAACTGACGCAGGAGGTCGGCGAGAAGTTTTCTGCGAGGCGGACCGCACGCAGCTCGAGCGGGTGGTTACGAATTTGCTTTCAAACGCGATCAAGTACACGCCGCCGGGCGGGTGGGTGCGAGCTACTGCTGAGACGGCCGGCGACGAACGTGCGGCTGGTTGTCGAAGATTCCGGCGTGGGGATACCGAAGGATCACCTGCCGCACATCTTCGATCGCTTCTATCGCGTTCCGGATCCCAATCCGGAAAAAGGTCTGGGCTGGGGTTTAGCTTTGTCGCCGCGATCGTGAAAGCTCACGCGGCGAGATTCACGTGGACAGCGAATCGGGAAAGGCTCGCGGTTTGAGGTGACGCTGCCCGCAGGGGCGGTGCGCACGGCAGCGAGACGCCGGTTCTGCAGGGATAAGCGCGGCGGAGTTGGAGGCTTTCAGATACTTGTCGTACCAGGCAAGATAGCGCTCGTAGCGATCGCGGATAAAGCTGGGCCGCGTGAAGCCGTGAAACTCGCCGGGATAAATGATGAGCTCTGTGGGAATGCCGAGCGTTCGGAGCGCCTGGTACATCTGTTCACCGCCGATGACGGGCACGTTAAAATCCCTGTCACCGCCCATGAACAGGGTGGGCGTGTGGATTCGATCGGCTTTGAAGAACGCGTAAGAGACTTTCATCCAGCCTTGCGGGATTGCGCCAAGGCGGACCGAGTTCGAGATCGTATTGGCGCGTGTACTGATCTACGCCGTACATGGAGAGTTGATTTGCGCTGCCCGCGCCGCTGATTGCGGCTTTGAAGCGTTGATCTGTGGCGATGGTGTAGTCGGTGAGAATGCCGCCATAGCTCCAGCCGCCGATTCCGAGACGATCGGGGTCCGCAATGCCCATGGCGAGGACGCGATCGACGCCCGCAAGAAGATCGGCTACCTCCTTGTCGCCCCAATCGCCGAAAATGCTTTGCCCATATTTCTCGCCGCGGCCGGCGCTGCCGCGATAATTGACGGCGAGCACAGCGTAACCGTTCGCCGCAAAAAACTGGCGCTCGAAACTGAACGAATGCGCATCCTGGCCGTTCGGACCGCCATGGATGCGAAGCAGCGTGGGATATTTTTTGCCGCTGTCGAATGACGCGGGCTCAGTCAGCAGCCCGTGCACTTCCGTGCCATCGTGACTCTTGAACGTTATGTCTTCAACCGCGCCGAGCTGCAGCTGGGAAACGAGAGCGTCATTTTGCGCGGAGAGTTTGCGTAGGCTGCTGCCGTCCAGCGCGAAAACTTCGGGGGGCGCATGATCAGTGGCGGCAAGCACGGCTGTGTGGCCGCCGCGGGAAGAAAGAGCGGATATCACTATGGGGTCGCGTACCAGGCGTTCGACCGCGCCTCCATTCACAGGTATGGTGGCGGGATATTCGGAGCGGTCGTCGGCGACTAAAAACGTGAGCGACGCGCCGTCGTTTGTAAATACAGGCGAGGAAACGCCGCGGTCGAGCTTGTCTGTCAATATGCGCGATGGGCCGCCCGCAACCGGAACAAGCGCCAGCCGATTCATGTTGTAGGCGGTGTATTTGCTTTCGCTGCCTTGCAGGTAGGCGAGTAACTTGCCATCGGGACTCCACGCGGGGCGGCCTGTATCGGGGCCTGGCCAGTTGGTGAGCTTACGCGGAGTGGCGCCGGGACGCGCGTCCACAACAAACACGTCGGTGTTGTCTGTCCGGTCCGGATCTTTATCCCGATTGCTGACGAAGGCGATGGCGGTTCCATCCGGCGATAGAGTTGCATTCGTTTCGTCATAGCTGCCGGTGGTGATTTGGTCGAGCTTTTCCGAATCGATGTTGAAGATGTAAATGTGGTTGTGTTTTGAGCCGGTGAGATAGCCTTGCGTGTCCTGCTTGAAGTGATAGCGGTCTATGACAATCGGCTTGGGAGGTTTCGGCGGCGCAGACGCGGCTGCGGGAGTTTTGGATTCGTCCGGCGTCGTATCATCCTTCTCGCGCAAGACAAATAAGAGCTTCTTCGAATCGGGCGACCACTCGTATTGAGAAATGGTGTGGTCCTTCAGCTGGGTGAGCTGACGGGCTTCGCCGCCGCGCCGATCCAACACCCAAACCTGCGATCCTTTCGCTTTGCCGGGGCGCGAAGATACAAACGAGATGTATTTTCCGTCGGGGCTCCAGCGCGGCGAGCTTTCCGATTCGGCATCGTAGGTGAGGCGAATATTTTGCGAGCCGTCCCAGCTCACCATCCATATATTGCTGGAGCGCTTGTCTGCTTCGCGATCGATGTTTGAAGCAGTGTAAGCAACCCATTTACCGTCGGGCGAGCATTCGGGATCGGCCACATCGTGCAGGAGGTAAAGATCGTCCAGTTTTATAGGCCGTTTGGCAGGAATTTGGGCGGCAGCGACAGCCCCCAGGCAGACGAAAAAGACCCAGCCGCACGTTCGCATGCAGGCAGTCTAACACCGACGGCCGAAGCGCGCAGGGTCAACCGCGCACAATTTCCAAGCCTGGGGCGGAAGTCTGGGACGCGTCTTCGAAGTCGCCCGATTCGGCGGAAAGCTCTTTCGCAACTTCGAATTCGGCTAAATCGTTGCTGGCGGCGAAGGGCAATTTGAAGGGCGCGGAGGTAACTTCTACATTCGGATAAAGCGTGGGTATGAGGTTGTCGCTTACTGCGACATGCACGAGCTCCATCGTGTTTCGTATGCGGCAGTAGGTCACCGTAGAGAGATCGATTTTGCCCACGGTGGGAGCGATGTTCGAGAGCGCTTCGAGGTCGGTCGAGTAATGAATGGGAGTTCGAATGCAGGCGGGCGTGGAAGCAGTGAGCGAATTGATGTAGGTCGGCTTCCAATCCACATCGTTGACAAGCCGGTCGTGAACGACATCGGCCATCCCAAGGCCGACGCCGCTGTGATAGGTAAGCTCGCTCAGTCCGCGCGCATAAATACGATTGACGATCGGGGTATCGGGGAATGGATTGTAATGGCCGTTGACACTACGGTTGATCACCTTCGTATCCATTCCCGCACCGCTGATGTTCTTTCCTATCTCGTCGACGATTAAAATGTCGATCTCGGGTGCAGGCAGCTTCGCCATCCAGGATTTGGTTTCGCGCAACAGTTCTTCTTCGCGCGCAATCATCGCCGCCAGGCCTTGCGATGAGCTGAGGGCGGTGAGTCCGGCGGTTTCATGATGCGCGCCCTCCTGAATGGCTAAGCCGCCGAGCACCTTACCGGTCGAAAAGATCTTCGCGCCGACGCTTCGAATCATTTGCTCCAGGCCGATGCGGTAGGCAAAGGTGTGATATTGGTGCGCCCCCGCGAATTTCCCGATTCCGATGGCCATCATTTTGAACAAGCCGCTTTCGAGCGCGCCGGAGAAATCGGTATGCCACTTGATGCGCGGGACCAGGAAGATACCGTCGGATTCGTAGGCGCTCCTGTCGATGAAGACCTCGATGCCTTCCGGCGTTTTGCCGGCGGAAACGACGTCGAGCGAGCTGACGACGGGTACTCCCATAGTGGCCTCATGAATGCCGTAATGCGCGAGAACATCAGCTTGGCCTTCGGCGGTCGCCGCGCCGTGGCTCCCCATGGCGGGGAATAAAAACGGTTTGGCGCCTTGCTCTTTCCAGAAGTCCAGGATGGACCGGACGATGGTCGCGATATTTGAGATGCCGCGGCTGCCTACGCCAATCGCAATGCGCGCGCCTTTAGGAACGCGCGAGGCGAAATCGGATGCGGACAGCTCGCGGCGAATTTGATCGGGAATATTCGCGATAGCGCGGTTGGGGAAATGCTGCTCGGCAAGCACGAATCTCGGAAACTGCATGTCTTCAGAATACTGTCAGTCCGGTGTCCGGGGGAAGAATTTTGCACGTGGGGCGCCAAGACTTCTTAAACTTTCCGTTTAATAATTCTTCGTTGACAGTGACAGTCGCGGATCATAACGTGATACTAACTACATGAGCGCCTTAGCGACCGGAGACCCAACTTCCACAGCCGATTCGCCGTTCCTGCTGACGGGCGAACAGATCCGCGCGGTTGTCGCGGACGAGTTGCAGAAATCCAGCTTTATCGACGTGCACACTCACCTGTTCATGCCATCGCTCGGCAAGCTGGGATTGTGGGGTATCGACGAGCTGATCACATACCACTATCTGGAAGCCGAACTTTTCCGATTCTCGAAGGTCACGCCCGCGGCATACGCGTCGATGACGAAGCGTGAGCAGGCGGATTTGATCTGGCGGACACTTTTTATCGAAAACAGTCCCGTTTCCGAGGCCTGTCGCGGTGTCATCGCGGTGTTAAGCGCATTTGGCCTGAATACACAAGCCGGTGACCTGAAAGAAGCCCGCGACTTTTTCGGCCAGCAGCAAATCGAGCCTCACATTCGGAGAGTTTTCGAGCTGGCGGGAATGAGTGAAGCGGTGATGACGAACGACCCGCTTGACCCGGAAGAAGCTGCGATGTGGGAAAAGGGCGCCGAAGCGAACGATCAGTTTCACGCGGTTCTGAGGCTGGATCGCATCCTGAACAAATGGGGCCAGCACTGGTCTATTTTGAGGGCAAAAGGATATCGCGTGCACGAAACCCTGGACAAGCAGAGCATCTCAGAGGTGCGGCGATTCCTGGCGGATTGGCATGGCCGCATGCATCCCGTCTACATGGCTTGCTCACTGCCGGATACCTTTGAATACCCGGAGGACAGCGTCCGTGGGCGCTTGTTACGCGAAGCTGTCATTCCAGCCTGCCGCGAATTCGATATCCCGCTTTCGCTCATGATAGGAGTGCGCTATCAAGTGAATCCTGCAATCAAGCTGGCAGGAGATGCGGTGGGCAAGGCCGACCTTCGGGCGGTGGAGCACATCTGCGTTGAATTCCCCCAGAACCGTTTTCTGATCAGCGTGCTGAGCCGCGAAAATCAGCATGAGCTGTGCGTCTATGCGCGGAAGTTCGGCAATCTGCTGCCGTTCGGGTGCTGGTGGTTTCTGAATCAGCCGTCTGTTGTGGAAGAGATCACGCGCGAGAGAATCGAGATGCTCGGATTCAGCTTTATTCCGCAGCATTCCGACGCGCGAGTTCTCGAGCAGGTCATTTACAAATGGAAGAACACGCGGCGAACTATGGCGCCTATTCTGGCAAATACTTACGGTCTACTCTCGCACGATGGTCGTCCGGTAACCAGATCGGAAATCAAACGGGACATTGACCGGTTATTTCGAAGCAACTTTGCGCGCTGGGTGAACCTTCGAGGTCGTCATGAGCGCCACAGCGCCGCTTAAGCATAAAGCTGGCGCGCAACCCGGCACGATCGCGAATTTGCGGTGGTACATCTGCGGCCTGCTGCTTTACGCCACCACGGTTAACTATGTAGATCGCGCAGTGCTCGGGATATTGGAGCCGACCATTGCGCGCGACCTGCACTGGACCGAGACGGAGTACGGCACGATCAACTCCGTTTTTCAAATAGGGTACGCAATCATGATGCCCTTGGCCGGCCGGCTGATTGACTGGCTGGGGCTGCGATTGGGTTATTCCCTTTCGACGCTGGTCTGGAGCTTGTCTTCGATGAGCCACGCGCTGGCGAGAAGCGGCACGCAATTCGCGTTCGCGCGGCTGGGCCTTGGGCTGGGCGAAGCGGCGAACTTTCCAGCTTGCATAAAAGCGGTTGCCGATTGGTTTCCGAAGCGGGAACGGGCGTTCGCCACGGGCATCTTCAACGGGGGGTCGAACCTCGGCGCTATTATCGCGCCGCTTACGGTTCCGATTATCACGGCTCGCTTCGGCTGGCATGCGGCATTCATTTTTACGGGATCGCTGAGCTTCTCATGGGTGATTCTTTGGGCCAGCTTTTACCGCGAGCCCGAAAAAAACCCGAAGCTCTCAAGCGCGGAGCTTGCGCTGATCCGCTCCGATCACGAAGAGGAAACCGTGGGCCGCATTCCTTATGTGAGATTGCTGGATAAGCGGGCGACTTGGGCTTTCCTGATGGGAAAGCTGCTCACGGATCCGGTTTGGTGGTTCTATCTTTTCTGGCTGCCGGGATTTCTGCACCGCAACTATGGCGTGGATCTGCTGCACATCGGCCCGCCGCTGGTTGCCGTGTATGCTGCATCCGCAGTCGGCTCGATCGGAGGCGGCTGGCTTTCTTCCTCGTTGATAAAAAGGGGCTGGCGCGTTGAAGCGGCGCGGAAAACCGCCATGCTGGTTTGCGCGCTCTGCGTCTCCGCGGTCGTATTCGTGCCCAAGGCGGCGGGAAATCTGTGGTTAACGGTCGCGCTGATCGGCTTGGCAGCTGCCGCTCATCAGGGTTGGTCGGCAAACCTGTTTACCTTGGCTTCCGACAATTTTCCTCGCGCTGCAGTGGCATCGGTAGTGGGGCTCGGCGGCTTAGGAGGCGCGATCGGCGGCGCCTTGGTGCAGCCTGCGATCGGCAGATGGCTGGATGTTTCACACGGCGCATACGGGCCCATTTTCCTGGTGGCGGGAACCATCTACATCGTCGCGCTGCTGATCATTCATCTGCTGCTTCCCAGGCCGGTACAACTCCATTCGCCCCCAGTGTCGATTTGAGAAAGTGCGCAATGGAAAGCGTAATAGCGCGCGGGTATTCCGACTTCATAATTGCGACGGCCTGTTTGCGGGTGACCCTGTGGTCGCGCACGCGGAACATGTGATAGAACCGCGGCGAGCCTTTCAAGGCCGACTCCGGCAGCATGCTATACCCGAAGCCTGCCTCGACAAGCTTCTTGATCACCTCCGTATCGTCGGCTTCCATCACCACCTGCGGCGCAATGTTGAGATCTCGAAAGAAGTTCTCGATGATGGTGCGCATATTGCTCCTGCGCGGGTAAAGGAGAAGCTTCGCGGACGCGAGCTCGTCGCTCGAAATATAACGGACCTGATTTCCTCTGACCTGCTTGGCCGATGGACGCAGAATCAATAGCTCCTCGTCGAAGAGTGGAATGATTGTAAGATTCGTTTCGTCGAAGGGCAGCGAGACGATCGCTAAATCGAAACGTCTCTCCAGCAGCCCCGCTACCATCTCTTCAGTAGCCGAGACGGTTACTTGTATCGGCGTCTGAGGATATTGTTTCCGCAGCAGCCGGAGCGGGCGTCCCAACCGGTGGATCAGCGTGGTGGCGCCGGTCGCGAGATGAAACGGGCGTATATCGATGGCGGGATCGTTCGAGAATTCGTGCTCGATCCTGCGAACATGCCGCACCGCGCCTTTGGCCATCTCGCAAAGACGTATCGCCGCCGGCGTGGGAGCAAATTTCTTTCCGGTTCGGACAAACAGGTCCGTGTGCAACTCGGTCGCGAGACTGTGCAGCTGAAGGCTGACCGCTCCGGGCGATAAGTAGACATGCTCGGCAGCGCGCGTGACGCTGCCGTACTCCATCACAGCGAGGAAAAGTTCCAGCTGCCGAATATCCATCTTGACTACTGATTCACGCCCGAAGCGAGAAATCCGCCGTCGACCGCGATGCACTGCCCGGTGATAAAGCTCGCCGCGTCCGATGCCAAGAATATCGCAGTTCCTACCAGCTCGGAGATTTTGCCGAAGCGCTTCATAGGGGTCCGCATCAGCAGTTCCTTGCCGCGGCCGGTTCCGTCCAGCAGGCCGGCATTCAGCTCAGTTCGAAATACACCAGGCGCAATCGCGTTCACGATTACATTTTTGGGCGCCCATTCCACTGCCAGGCTTCGCGTCAGACCAAGAACGCCGGATTTCGACGCTGCGTAGGCCGCCACTTCGAGGAAACTCACAAACGAGTTCAGCGACGCGATATTGACCACGCGGCCGCGTCCGCTCGCGGCCAGCGGCTCGTAAAAGCTCTGGCAGGCGCGAAGCGTGCCTGTCAGGTTTACATCCAGCAGCGCGTTCCACTCCGTTTCGGTAATGTCGGTGGTGGGCTTGCGAAAGATCTGGCCGGCGGAGTTCACCAGGATGTCGACACGCCCGAATTCCGCGAGCACCGCGCCGCGGAGCGCATCGATCGACGCACGGTTCGAAGCATCGACCGTTCGCCGCAAGCTCTTCCTGTCAGCCGCTTCGATCTCGTCCGCTACATCGCGAACCTTGTCCTCCCGACGACCGCTTGCTATCACATCCGCACCTGCCTGCGCGAGTCCCAGAGCGATAGCGCGGCCTATTCCCGACGTTCCGCCCATCACTACCGCGACACGCCCGGTCAGATCGAACAGTTCAGTCGACATTCGACCAGGCTCCCAGAAACAGCGGCCTGATGTGACGGTCGAACAGATTCATGGTGACGTTCTTGGCCACTGTGTCCTCCATCTCTTCTAATAGCCTCAAGTATCGATCACCCATCTTCGCGGCTATTTTAAACCCGACATGCAGCAGTTGCCGCATGCTGCTGTTGTATGACGGGCATTTTGGATCGTGCCGTAATGCGGAGACAAACTGATCGGAAGACCACCGGTTCAGCTCTTCCGGCTTGGGAAGCTGCGCCGGATCGATGTCGATCACCGCGGCGTAAGGAGCGGACAGTTCTTCCAGGTGAGCGTATGCCTCCGAATAAATCTCTTTGGCCAGCTTCAAGCCCTCGCCGCCCGCTTCCGCGAGCCCGATCAATTCCTCGAGCCAGGTTGTGCCCGCGGTCTTCAGGTGTACGCCCGCATCGAATTTTTGCATAGCTTCGCGGATGGGCTTATAGATGGAAAATTTGTCGCTGGCCGAATGGACGCTGAGCTTCAGATTCGGCGGCAGTCGGTACTGTTTGATCGCGTAGGCGATGACCTCCACGTCGTCAGAGAACTCCAGCGCAAACTTATCCAGGTCGCCGGAATAATCCACGCCTTTGTTGAAACGGCCAGTGAACTTGGGCGCGATGGTCTGAATCGGGATGCCTTCATCCGCTATGGCCGCAAGAATGATGAGCAGCTCCGCGGGCGTTTGCGGCGAGTCTGTCTCGTCCATCGAGACTTCCGCAATGAAATTGTCTTTCCCTTTGATGTTCTCGATATGCCGGTAAATGCGACCCGCTTCCTCGACCGCGGCAAGATATTTATGGGCAACGCCGCGCAAGTCGCCCATCAGCTCCGGGTGTTTATCGGCAAAAGCCTCGACCGTACGATCATCCGAGCGTTGGCCAATCACATCCGCAACATCGATGGTGAAGAAATCGCACGGCTGCGCGAATCTGTCCACTGTCTGGAGCGTGATGTGATCGGCGTCGACGTGATAGGGCTTCTTCCATTGCAAAGCCTCCACGGCTTCGTCGGCAGCCTTGCGAGTGCTGCTTGGATCCGAGCCGATTATGGTGTGTTCGCGATTGGATTTGTTCCAAACCGGAATCACGTCGACGCCCTGTTCGGCCGCCAATATACACGCCTGCAACTGCGCTTTAGCCTGATGTGCGAAGCGGTCTCCGACTCCGACTGAGTATTTGGAAAGTAACATAGTGTTTATCGATGTCTGGTTTGAGTAGTTTGATGCTGATATGTTCGATGGCGACGATGCTGTCGGCGAATGCACCCAGCGCCGTTCGCGTCGTTGTCGCCGCCGACGGAAGCGGCGATTTCAGGACTGTCCAGATGGCGATCGATCACGCGCCTGCGTACGGAAGCGGGCGCTTGATCATCGAAATCCGGCCGGGCATGTATCATGAGCGGGTCAAGGTTCCTCAGGACCGGCCGCGGGTCACGTTTCTCGGCCGCGACGCCGCAAACACGATCATCACCTTCAATGCGGGCGCAAAAGACGTCGGCGGCACGTTCTTCAGCAGCACCGTCGAAGTGGACGGCGCTGAATTCGAAGCGGCCAATATCACTTTTGAAAATTCTTACGGCACAGGCACGCAAGCGGTTGCCCTGATGATTCATTCCGACCGCGCAGTGTTTCAAGACTGCCGTTTCATCGCCTGGCAGGACACGCTCTACGCGGCTTCCGGCCGCCAATATTATCGCGATTGTTTCATCGAAGGCCACGTGGACTTCATATTCGGCAATGCCGCAGCGGTGTTCGAAAACTCTGAGATTCACAGCCGCGGCGCCGGATACATCACGGCGCAAAGCAGGGTCGCGCCCGACAGCCCGACCGGTTACGTTTTCATCAACTGCAAGCTGACGGGCGAAAACACAGGGAAAGGCGTGTATCTGGGCCGCCCGTGGAGACCGTATTCCCGCGTGATTTTCTTGAACTGTTGGATGGGCGAGCACATCTTGCCCGCTGGCTGGAGCAATTGGAACCAGACGGAGAATTACAAGACCACTTGGTACGGCGAATATGGCTCGATCGGTCCAGGCGGAAAGCAGGATCGACGCGTGTCTTGGGCGCATCAGCTCACGCCCCAAGAAGCGGCGCAGTTCCAGCCAGACGTTTTCCTGCGCGGCGACGATGGCTGGCAGCCCACGAAAGTGCAGATCCCATAAGCGCTAACTGCTCTTCAAATCTGCCGAGGTGATCCGCTTGCCATTTACGGTGACGTCGTTCACCTTCACGCCTTCCACATCCTTGAAGAAATTTCCTTGCGTCGCGTTGTTGAAGACGCAGTGTGAAAGCTCGACTCCGGTAATGGGCGCATTCGCGTATCCCCGCAAATAGATCCCGTACTTGCTCTTCTCGCATTTCACGTCGCTGATGAAGATATTCTTTACGACTGGCTTAAAGGGGCCGCCTTCGCCTTCTTCATAGAAGAAATCGACTGTGATCACGGCATCGGCGACTTGGCCCACCGTGACATTCGTGAAGAAGACGCCATCGATAATGCCACCCCGGTAAGAGTTGGTTTTGATCCGCAGCGCCCGCTGCAGATGCGGGCTGCTCATTTGGCACCGGCGAACGTAGATATTTTTCATACCGCCCGAGACTTCGCTTCCGATGGACACCCCGCCATGGCCATCCTTCATCACGCAATCCTGAACGATGCAGTTCGTTGTCGGCACGTCCACGCGCCGACCATCGCGGTTGCGCCCGGCTTTGATTGCAATACAGTCGTCGCCGGTGCTGAGCGTGCATTTTTCGATCAGCACGTCGGAGCAGGCATCCGGATCGCAGCCATCGTTGTTCGGGCCATGGCTGTCGATATTCACGTTACGCACCGTCACATTGCGGCAAAGCGTCGGATTCAATTCCCACATGGGCGACCGCTTCACCGTGAACCCATCGAGAAGCACGTTGGCGCAGCGGTAGGGCTGGATGAAGTTCGGTCTTAAATAATGGCCCGCGCCGAATACGCGCTGCTCGACCGGCACGTCTTTGTCGCCCATCTTCTCGACCAGCGTGCTTACGTCGTTGTTGCCGTTCGGCTGATCCCGTGTTGCGCCGCCGCGCGCTTTGCGCGTCCAATCCCACCAGTGCTGCTCGTCGGCTTGGCCGTCCAGCAGACCGGGGCCGGTGATTCCGATATTTTGCTTCTCGAAGGCATAGAGGAGCGGCGAATAGTTCATGCATTCCGTGCTCTCGAAGCGCGTATACACAAGCGGAAGATAGTCGTTCGGATCGGTGCTGAACAGCAAAGTTGCGCCTTCGGAAACATACAAATTGACGTTGCTTTCCAGGTGAATGGCGCCGCTCAAGAAAACGCCTTTGGGAATAACAACGCGCCCGCCTCCGGCTGCGCTGCAAGCCTGGATGGCTTTCCTGATCGGCTGCGTACATTTCGCCTGCCCGTCGCCTGCGGCACCGTAGTTCGTCACATCGAAATCGCGATTGGGGAACGAAGGCGCTTTGATGCGCGCTATGGCGGCATCTATTTGCGCATCGCTCGACATCTCTTGGGTTGTGGCCGCGACCTTGCAGGCGGGCAGCGCCGCTATCCGCGCCAGAAGGTCTCGGCGGGTCATCATCTCTACCTCGCTTCGTCCCGCGGCATGGGCACGAATTTGCTTTCGCAGGAGTTCGCAGCCGTCGATTTGCCGGGCGTTCCGGTCACGTGAACGTCCTTGCCCGCAGGCCGGAAGTTCACAGGGCCCGGGCCCAGCGTGAAATCGGCGAAGCTCGCGGAAATGTTCGCCGCCGCGCCCCCGGATATGGTCACGTCGTCGAAATTCATCTGCAGCCGGTGATTTGCGTCGAAGCCTTCGAGCGTAATCTTGCCCGGCCCGTAGATATGAACATTTCGCAAGGTGATGTTGCGGAAGACGGGCAGCTTGTTTCGCTCCTTCCCGTAATAGGAATAGTTGGTGTCCATGAAGATCGGGTTCTTCGTATCTCGAATACAGATATCTTGATAGACAACATTTTCGACCAGTCCACCGCGGCTGGAATTCGATTTGATGCGAATCCCGTTGTCCGCTCCATCAATGGTCAAATCTTCCACGCGAATGTGATTCGCTCCGGCATCTGTTTCGCTGCCGATCGACATTCCATGTCCGGTGTAGAAATGGTTGTCGACGATGCTCATGTTTGTGGACGGTCCCGAAGTGCCGCCCGCTTTGATAGCGATGTTGTCGTCGCCTGCGTGAATATAGCAGTGCGCGATGGTGACGTTGGTGGAATTGGCGGGATCGATTCCATCCGTGTTCCGCGCCGTCTTCGGAGTATCGATGATCACGCCCCAAGCCGTGAAGCCATCGCCCTGGTTGTAGGAGACGTGAAAATTCGGCGAGTTCTTCAACGTAATCTTGTAGAGCGTGAAATCGTTGCAGTGGGACAGGATCAGCAAGCGCGGGCAGTTTTGATTCTGGTTTTTGACTTTCGCCTCCTGCGCGAGATCCCACCAGGAGACATTTTGGCCCAGGAGTTTCGCTTCGCCTTGCCCGTCGATCACGCCTTCGCCGATGACGCCCGCATGATCGGCATGATCGCCGTTGATAAGCGCTTTGCATCCGTGTCCGGCATTGTCAACCGTGCCGCAACGTCCCGGAGTTACGTCGTAATCGCGCGGGTTCCGCGAGCCGAACAGAATCACGCCCTTAGCGACACGCAACGTTACACCGGTCCGAAGAACTAAAGGACCCGAGAGAAACGCATGATTGCTTCCGTCCGGCTGTAACTCGACGGCTTGTCCGCTTGCGCAGCCATCCAGCGCTTTTTGAATCCGATCCGTATCTGGCTTGCTCTCGTCGGCCTCTGCCAACCTGGCGTGCAGGACAACACAGGAAGACGGAATTGCCGGCTCGGTAACATTTCTCGTGTCTTGCGCCAGCGCCGCCAGCCCGCAGAGGAACAGCAGAGCGGTGACTCGCACGAGATTAGAAAACGAAGCGAGCGCCCAGTTGCACAGCGCGCGGAAGATTGGCTTGCGACTGGATCAGTCCAAACGTCGAACTGGTGGGACTGCTCACCGTAGGAGCCGCGAACACCGGATGATTGAAAACGTTGTACACCTCGAACCGCAATTGGAAGTACTTCGATTCGGTGATGTTGAAGTTCTTGAGCAGCGATGCATCGAATTCGTTCTGGTCCTGTTGCCGCAGATCTCCAAACGTGGTCGAAAATGTTCGAATGTTGTCGACCGGCTGGTCGGTGGATTTGAGATCGAACGCCTGCAAATTGAAAGCTTGGCCGTTGCCATTGCTGCTATTCAGATCGATGGGGCCGCCGAATCCATTACACGCCGCGCTGGGAGCGGGGCAATACACCACGTTCGCTGTAAAGACGATGGGCGCTCCTATTTGCCACAAATAAATGCCATTAGTCACCCAGCCGCCTAGAACCGCGTTCAAAATTCCGTTGTGCAGATCCAACGCTTTGCCCTTCCCAATCGGAAAATCGTAGCTGAATCCGACTGCGATGTGATGCGGATGGTCGAAAGGAGAGACGCGCGTCTCGGGGCCGAAATCGGAATCGTTCAGATAGTCGTCGCGTTCCATGAACTTTGAATACGCGTAGTTGCCAATGAGGGAAAGGCCGCTGCTGTATCGCTTCTCGATGCGGGCGTTCAAGCTGTTGAACCAGGAAGAGCCCTCCGTGTTGTTTTGCATCAGCACGCCATTGATGCCGCCGGATAAGCTGCCCCCATTCGCCACGGCCGGAAATTCCGGATAGGGCACCAGCAGTTGGATCAGATTCACGGTCGAACCATTGATGGTGCCGTTCGGATTTAATCCTTTGAAAGGATTCGGCACGCTTGCGGTCAAAGCCGTGTTGACCGCGTTGTCCGCAGCATCTCTGTAGTTTGAAGTGCTCAGGTATTGACGCGGAAGAAAGTTCAGTTCCTGCTGCGGAATCGGAACGTGAATCCCGCGATTGCCGATGTAGCCAACCTCGAAGATCAGATTGGGGGAAAGCTGCTGCTGGATATCGAATTCCCAACGCTCCGAATACGGATTCTTGATGTTGGGCGCCAGGAAGCTGACGTTTTGCCCCACGAACGTCCCTAGACCGAGCGAACTTGCCGGCGCGGGCGAAAGAATTCCAGTGGGGAAGGGATTGCTCAGTGTCGTCGTCGGAGTTAGAAAGGTGCTGGGTATGGGGAAGGTTGTGCTTTGGGTGAAGCCTTCCTGATTGACAATGGGCGTGGAAGAGATGGTGCCGCTGTTGTTGATATTTGCCAGGCCGGTCGACCACACCGGGGCGACAAAGATACCGAAGCCGCCGCGAATTACAGTCTTGTCGTTAAATCTCTTGGGACTCCACGAAAATCCGAAGCGTGGACTGAAGTGATAACTGGTCGCGTGGTAAGCGTAGGGGTCGCTGGGGCTGGCGAAGGTGAGGCCGCCGTTAACCGGGAAACTCGATGATGGGCAATAAGCCGGAAAACTGGCGCAATCCTTTTGATAGGTGCTGTAATTCGTTGCGAACGCGCTTTGGGCTGCGGGAGCGAGAGGATTCGGATCGCTGGTATCGAAGCCGCTTACCAGCCGTCCATAACGCTCGGTCATTCCGGTTTCGCGCTCCATGCGCAGTCCTAAGTTGAGCGTCAGGTTACTTTTGACTCTCCAGTCGTCCTGAAAGAAGAGGCCATAGTAATATTCGCGCAGATAGGCGTACGAAGCTTCGTTGTAGCTGCCCGACGTAGGCAGACCCAAGAGGAACGCGGCCAGATCCTGCCCGATGGGTGCGGCGGAGGCGCTGCTGGTGGGGCCGGTCGTCCAATTTGTGGAGAAGGTAAATGTGCCGGCTGCCGCGCCATAGGCGATGTTGCTCAAGACATACCGGCGGGCGTCTCCACCGGCTTTAATCGTATGGTTGCCGACCACTTTCTCCAGAGTGCCGAAAATCTGGTAAACCTCCGACGGCAAGCTGCTGGCACCCGTATCGCCGAGCGATTGAAAGCCTCCACTGCCGGAGTTCGGAAAAGCGATCGCCGGCAACTGGACGTGTTCCGATTGCGAAGCCATATATGCCGGGAAGCCGAGCGCGGTGGGATTGATACCGGCGCTCGGTTCGGAGTGAATCTCATCCATGCGTGTCCAGTTCAGGCGCACGTCGAGGACTGAGCTTCCGCCAAAGGTGTGGACCTCATCGACGGTGGATCCGAAGTTTTCGCGATCCAAAAGTGTTCCCGTCGCGGTGCTGCCGCCGCCGAACAAGTTGTTCTTATTCTGGTCGCGGTAGTTATGGCGGAAATCGAAGAAGATCTTATCGTTGTTGCCGAGGTTGTAATCCAAGCGGCCAAATTGGCTGTTGAAATTATCGATGCTCGGCGCATTGACAAAGTAGTTGTCCTCGCCGTTGGCAAGGCCCGTGGTATTCGGCAGCGGATAGAGGTTCAGATACGCCTGTGCGATGGGGTTAATGCCCGACGTAATCACATTTCCTTTGAATGGCTGGCGCGTGATGGTGGTGCCGCTCTGGACGCCGGTGTAGGGGTTGTAGATCTGGTAATTGCTTCCTAAACTCAGCAGCTGCGAGAAGTCGCCGTTACGCTCCGCCGCTGTGGGGACAGTCGTGAGGGTGGGTGTCGGCGTGTTGTCCTTCAGGCCTTCAAATGCAAAAAAGAAAAACAGCTTGTTCTTGCCGTTGTAGACCTTGGGAACCCAGACCGGCCCGCCGACGCTCAGACCATATTGGTTGTAGTGCAGAGCGGGAACCGGCTTGCCGGCTGCGTTGCTGAAATAGTTATTCGCGCTGGTGAAGTTGTTCTCGTTGAACTCGTAGAGGGTGCCGTGCAGGTCGTTACTCCCGCCCTTCGTAATCTGATTTGCGGTACCCGCGCTGGTATGTCCAAAGACCGCATCGGAATCGAAGATATCGACGGTCACCTGCTGAACGGTATCCATAGTTGGATTGAAGGCGACGCGCTGGTCCCAGGTGGTATCGGGCGAGCCGTCCATCAAGATCTCGGACGCTTGAATCTTCGATCCGGCAATGCTGATAGAAGTCGCTCCACCGTTGTCGAAGGGATGAACCAATCCGGGCTGGCTCTCCATGATCACGCCCATGGAAAGCTGCGCCAGCATCAAGGGAGTTCGTCCGTTCACCGGCAGATCTTCCACCTGCTTGGTGGTGATGGTCTGACCGGCGGAGGCGTTGGAATTATTGACGAGCGGGACATCTGCCGTCACGCTGACGGTCTGCGATTGCGCGCCGACTTGCATCTGGACGTCGATGACCGGGTGATCTCCGGAACCGAGCGTCACGCCCGAACGCTTGAAAGTGGTGAATCCGGAGGCTTCGGCCGTGACCTCATAAGTTCCGGGAAGCAGAAACGGAATGGTGTATTTCCCGTTTGCGTCCGAGGTCGCCTGCGAGACGGTTCCGGTTTTCACCTCGGTCGCCGCCACCTTTACGTTTGGAACCGCGGACCCGGAGGCATCGGTCACCGAACCGCTGATCGTGGCTCGAAATTCCTGTGCGCGAAGCGCAAAACCAAGTAATAAACACAGTACAGCCGCGCGGCCGCTTCTCATATCGTTCTACCCCTGGCTCGTGAGACGCTACGGACGCGAAAAGCGCCACATCTCACCTATGTACCGATGCTAGTTCTGCGTTCTTCAATCCGTCAAAGCAGAAAAACTCAACGACGGATTTAGCGCGGTCAACACTTGGCCGCTGACCTCCTTTCGCGACGCGAAGTGCAGATTGAAGAAATCCCACCCGGGATGTTCATTATTGCGCTCTCCTCGTTAAACATCGCTCGTGCAGGTGTCTTCGCTCGTCAAAACAGGAACTGTTCGCCGATTTCGGAAAGACGCGGGCACCCCGCGAGACCCATGGTCATCTCCAGTTCGGTTCGAAGAATTTCGATGATGCGTGCGATGCCGCTTGAGCCTCCGACTGCCAGTCCATAGATATAAGGGCGCCCGATCAGTACAGCGGCGGCGCCTTTCGCCAGCGCTTTGAAGATATCGATGCCGCGGCGAATTCCGCCGTCGAGGAGAATCGGCACGCGTCCCTCGATGGCCTGCACAATGGGCGGAAGCGCGTCGATTGTCGCAGGCACCGTATCCAGACTACGTCCGCCATGATTTGAAACGATCACGCCATCGCACCCGGCTTCCACCGCGCGTCGCGCATCCGCGGGATGAAGTACTCCTTTCAGGAGCACGCGGGCCGGAACAATGCGCCGGAGCCAGTCGATGTCTTTCCAGGTGACATCGTAACCATGTGTCGCCGAGTAGATGTTGCGTCCCGAAGGACGGTGGGATCCGGCGGCAATGCTGCTGCCGAGTCTCGCTAGATTAGCGCGCTCGATACCAGCAGGCAGTTTGAAGCCAGCTCGGAATTCGCGGTCTCGTGGCCCATTGAGCGGCTCGTCTACGGTGACACAGATCGCTTCACAGCCAGCCGAGAGAACTTCTTCGACGATGTCTTTGGTGAATTCGCGATCGTTCTGGATGTACAACTGAAACCACAGCGGCCGTTTTGCTAAGCTGCTCAACTTAGCAAATCGAACGCTCGAGAACAGAGAAGCGACGAGGGTAGCCTCGCCGAGATTTGCGCCTTCTACGGTTTCGCGCTCGCCTTCAGGATGAAACAGCATGTGATAACCGGTGGGCGCGAGCAATATGGGAAACGGGTAATCGCGGCCGAAGAGTGTGACGCCCGTTTCGATTTGGCTTGCATCCACCAGCACACGCGGATACAGCCGAATTCGATTGAATGCCGCGCGATTTTCCGCAACGGTAACTTCCGATCCGGCGCCGCCCGCCAGATAGGCGTAGGCCATTTCGCTCAGGCGATCTCTGGCCAGCAGTTCAAAATCGTCGAGTGTCAGGACCGAAGTTAAAGCCTCTGGCCCGAGTGGCGTCACAATTGCCGCACTTGGCCCATCAAAAGATTCGCTTCGGGTTGTGTCATAGAGCTAATCCTTTCTTGTTCAGTTACGTTACCGGTCAGCTCCGCCGCATTCCGACCTGGGGCGAGCGGCGATACCTTCTGACGTGGCGGCGGCCGCGCTATTAGACATACAGCATCACATACATCTTGCAATGCAGTTTGTTGCAGGTCTGAAGTTTGAGACCTTCCGGGCAAATGCTGAATCGTCTCGAAAAACCGAGATAGCCGCCGGGGCGGTAGGCACGAACCCGGCGGCTACATTTCTCGAATCGCTAGAAAGTGAACTTTACGGCCAATTGGATGCTGCGTGGAGCGCCGGTGCCGGCGTTGACCGAACCCGAGCCGCTGCTGAGCGTGCTGGTCACGTATCCGAAGTTCGCGTTATTCGCGGTGCAGCAACTCGCGTTCGGATTAGCAAATTGCGGGGTGTTGGTTGTATTTACAGTTTCCAGCCGAAGCTGCATGGCCACGCGTTCGCCGAATTGGGTGGTCTTGGCCAAAGCGGCATTCAAGTTGAAGAATCCCGGCCCGATCATGGAATTGCGTCCCACGTTGCCGACCTGCTGGGCAGCGCCGGGGGCCTGATCGGCGGCGCCCGTCGGGCAGGCCGCGCTAGGTGTCGCCGACTGGCAGGGTGGCGGGGCAAAGGCACTTGTATTAAACCAAGGGCTTCCACCGTTTGAGGCGGTGTTGATTCCGTACAAAATCGTGGCGGGGCCCACTTGTTCCGGCGTATTGGTCCCGCCTTGGGCCAGGTTCAAGTACGTCGAGCTGTAGGTCACTGTGAAGGGAAGTCCGGTCATGACCGTGAGGATGCCCTCGATCTGCCATCCGCCGATAATTTTGTTCAGCCCTCGAGGACCGGAGTTCAGGAAGCGCTTCCCCTGGCCGAACGGTAGTTGGTAAACGTAGCTCTGCACAAACTCAACCGTACGATTGAAATCGTTCAGCCCCCAATTACGGTGATATTGACCGTTCAGATAGAAGCCGTAGAATCCATCGTCGTCGCCGCCGTTGTAGTAAGCCATGCCCTTCTGCCAACTGAATGAGGAGGTGATGCTTAGCCCCGAGGTGAAGCGCCGATCAATCTTCACTTGCAGGCCGTTATACATGGAGGACACCGGCACGAAATACTGGGATACGGTGCCTGTGTGCGGGAAGTAAGGTAGATAGGAGTTCTCGACCGCGGATGTGGACGAGGGGGCGATCAAGTGACTTGCATTGATGTTTTGAGATGAGCCCATATCCACTCCGTGGTTGCCAACGTACGCAACATCCGCCGTGAAATGATACGGCAACTCTTGCTGGATGGAGAAGTTCCAGGCAATCACGTGAGGATTCTTGTAGTTTGTCGGGAAGAAGTCTTCCGTAGAACCGTTTTGGCCGAGAGCGGAGACGCTGTAAATCCCGTTGGACGGGATTGGCTGTGGCGCGGGCACCGGGAGACCGCTCTCGAAACTAAGAACGGAGCCGTTGTAGAAGGCCGAAGTATAGGAGCTCGCGCCTGTTACCGCTCCGAGATTGCCTTTTGTCGGATAGTTGTTGGTCAGGTACGTATTGTCCTCAAACGGGGTGTAGCTGACGCCGACACCCGTCCGGATAACCGTCTTATCGGTCAAGCGGTAAGCGACTCCGAAGCGCGGCGCAACATAGTTTAGGTGGTTGACCAAGCCCCCGTTATTGGGATTGCCGCCTACCCCGCCAACCACAAGCGTGTTATTCGACGGAATGTAGTTGGAAAACTGTCCAGGAAAGGCGGGCACTGCTGGCGGATAAATTTCCCAGCGGAGCCCGAGCGACAGGGTCAGTTTCTTGTTGACTTGCCATCTATCGGAGGCGTAGGGGAAGAAATACCAAGCTCGAAACGTCGGGAACGTGCCACTGAAGTCGCGGCCGGTGCTGGACGCCTGAGGGCTGTCCAGCAAGAAGCTCGCCAGGTCGTTGGCCCACGAGGTGGTGGTGTTCGGAGTCGTCGGCGAGGTTGTAGTGCCATTTGCGAGCAGGCAACTGCCCGCGCACGCCGTTTGGGCGGTGCCAAAAGCGTAAACACCGCGCGGACTGTAGGTCTGCGTCTGTAACAGGTCGTCACGGATGCGGCGCATATCGAACCCGAAGGTAAAGGTGTGGTTGCCGTAGGTCTTGGTCACGTTGTCCACCAAATCGGCGTTGACCTCGGCACGGATCCAGGGCAAACTAGCGGAAAACCCCACCAGAGGGTTCGTAAATGCGCCAATATTGATACCCACCAAACCGCTGTCGAACTGGCTGATATTGATGCCAGGGATTCCCAGCGTCGTGGAAGCATTCGTTCCATAGTCGCTTGGTTGCGCCGTGTTGTTGTAGTGCGCCACGCCGACCCGGAATTCGTTCAGCAGAGTGGGCGAAAAAATGTGGGTCCAATTGATGCCGCTACTGTATGTCTTCTGAACTCCCGTGCCCTGGAAGCCTCCGTTGGCGTCGCCGCCGGCATTGCCGAAAATGGGGGCTTGGTAAATCACTGGCCGCTGGAAGCTGAAGCGAGCGCTGAGGCGGTCCTTTTCGGTGATGGTATAGTCTATTTTCCCGTCGGTGAAATCGGTGTCCTTGGTGAACGGCAGGGTGGCGAAGTAGTTGTTGGACGGCGCCAGGGGGTTGTATGGTTCATTCGGCTGAGGCAGTAGGGCCAGGATCTTTAGCGCGATCGGGTTCAGGCGCTGTATGGGAATGACGTTGCCGGCGAACGGAGTCCTTCCCACACCGGTGGCCGTATTCCCGGTTTGCGGATCGTAAACCAGAGCGGGGTTGGAACCAGCCAGGGCTTCGCTCAAGTTGCCGGTGCGCGCGAGCGGCGACGGTATGGTCTCCGTGGTGGCGATGGCTTCATGATCTTCGGAGCGCAGATAATCGGCGAAGAAGAACAACTTGTTCTTCTTGATCGGGCCGCCGATGGTACCGCCGAAATAGTTGTAGTGGACAGCGCCTACCGTGGGCTGGAAGAAGTTGCGGGCGTCCCAATCGTTGTTCTGAACGAACTCGTACGCTGAGCCGTGGATCTGGTTGGTTCCCGACTTCAGGATCACGTTGGTGACCGCGCCGGCGCCGCGTCCCAAGTCAGCGGACTGGTCGCTGGTGGAGACGTCCACCGTTTGAATCGATTCGAGCGGCGGGATTAGCATTTGCAGGAGGCCGGTGCGCTCGTTGTCGTCGATGCCCTCGATCTGGGTGTTATTTGTCACGCGGGGGGCCCCATTCACTTCGGTCTGCAGCGAGTCCGACGCGTTAAAGAACTGGGAGTGCTGCTCTGTCGGAGGCGACGTCCCGGGCACCAGGGCCAGCAGGGCTTGAAAGTTGCGATTGCTAACCAGAACCGGCAGTTCCGACACGTTCATCGTGTCGATGCTGCGGCCGGTATCGGCGCGGTCGGTCTGCAGTTGCGCAGCCTCGGCCGTAACGATAACGGATTCACTGACCGCGCCGGGCTGAAGAGTGACATCGACGCGGACGCTCGTATTAACCTCTACGCGGTTATTTTCCTTCGTCTCCTTCTTAAAGCCCGTAGCTTCTACGGTGACGGAATAGTTGCCTTCGGAAAGGTCGGAAAAGGTGTAATTACCGCTGGCATTGGTTTGAGCGTTGTGCACAATCCCGGTGTTGACTTCTGTCAAAGTTACCTTGGCGTTCTGGATTACAGCTCCGCTGCTGTCTGTCACAGTGCCTAGAACGGTGCCAGTAACCGCCTGACTGTATGCGAAGGCTTGAAAAAGACAGAAAAGCGCGCAGAATGCGCATGCGGAGCGCAGAAATCTCATTAAAGGTACCCCTTCTTTAGAAGCTTTGTGCCCTGGACACAGCCAGGAATCCAAATAAGCGCCAACGTTCTTGTGAGTATACGCCAAGAACCAGCTTGATGTAAGTTTTCTCAGGTTAAAGTTAACAGCCGAAACGCGAGGAGGGCGGGAGCGGGGCTACTCTTCCACGACCTCGATGGCATTGATGAGCGCGTAATTGGCGATGGGAACGAATGCGAGGTCGATTTTGCCAAGCGGCGAGGCCGGCACGTGACGGAAGACTCGAGTGACGGCGCAGTCGGCATGACCTCCCGCCTCCCGGAGGATATCGAAGTTTTTCAAGAGCGTCGTCCCGTTGCAATAGACATCGAAAACGCGTGAGCCTATTCCGCCGCTGGAATTGGGCGGGGTGAACCACGTTTCGGAAAAGTGCAGAACCACAGTGTAACGGCCGCCTTCGGCAACCGGGATGGAGTAACTGAAGTGACCAAACCGTTGCCACTGGTACAGGCCGGGGTCGGGAGTATCGGCAATTGGCACTGCGCGGGTGGATTTGCGGCCGCCGGTGACCCAACGGCCCGGGAGCCAGATTTGGCCGAGGTGATCGGAGAAGATGTTTTCCCGCGCGGTGAGGCGGATGGGGCGGATCTTGCCGGCAATTCCCGGCAGGACCTCGATCGCGTTCAGAAAGCTGGGACCGGTGCCTTGGAACATCAAATGCAGGTACCCGTCTTTGGCTGGCGAGATATCCCTAAAGATCTTCATTGTCGCGGTGTTCACGCCATCCGCGTCGGAGGCCACGTCGACAGGCGAAACCGGTTTGCCGTTGATCGACATATCGACGGAACGCTGCGCTTCGCTCATCACGCCGGTCTCGGCGAAGTAGAGATGGAGCTCGTAGATGCCGGGGCGCAGCGGAACGGCGTAAGTGAATTGTCCCTCCCGGCCGTTTCTAAACAGTTCCGGGTCTTGCGTGCGCTGAATCTGCGAAATGGTTCGGTGGAAGGTTGTACCGCCCGTGAAAAAGCGGTCGGACAGCCAAGTGCGGCCCGCAGTGTCGATATAGTTCTGGTTGCGTTCACCGGCGAGGACGCGGAGTTCCGCGGATGCGCCCGGAGCGATGACGGGAGCGACGGCGAGGGTCTCGGCCGGACTGCGCACCAGGGAGATTATTTGCGCGCGACGCGTAATAGCCAATGTACCGGCCAGAATCGCAAGAGTGAATCCGGCGACGAGCCATTTCCGCTTACTGGAGATCGATTGTGGTAATGTCCTCTGCGATTCGGCCTTGCGGCTCTGGGGGGCAGGCTCTTGGGACGATGGATGTTCGCCGCGCCGCACAAAATTGGGCGCGTACTGGCCGCTGGGTATTACGATGCGGACTTCATGATCGCCACCGGCATCGGCGTAATACTCCTTGAGGCGTTTTCGAAGGTGGAGCGTGTCTACTCGAACTGCCGCGCTCTGCTGCGGATCGAATTTGGTGTCGCGGCCGAGCACGTCGACCGCGATACTGTATTCCGTGATCTCACCGGCTAACCCGTTAAGTTTCTTGTCGCACAAATATCGCAACAGGCGGGAAAGCTTCGGAGAGCGCCTGAAGTATTCCGATGCCAGAACGGCGGCAAGTTCCGCTCGACATCGGTCCTCGGCGGGTGCGTCTGAGAGAAGTCCAGTCGGAATTACAGATGCCACACGTCGAGAATTATAACAGCGGGATCACTGGCCGGATATAGGCTGGATCGCGGGCCTGAGGGGTAGACGTTTAACATGGATCTAACATAGAGCCGGCCCTTTTAACGTAGAGTTGAAGGCTTTGGTCACTCCGTATTCCGTGCTCGTGTGTTATTCTACTTAAAGATTTAATCCAAATTTGGGAGGCACGGGTCAGCCGCATCCGACCCGAGCCGTTTGTACCAGTCACCTTATGAGTCACAAGCCCGGCAAGAAATATGAAGCTGCGTCCAAGCAGGTAGAAGCGAAACCCTATCAGCTCGCCGACGCCGTTCCCCTGGTTCAGAAGATCAAATTCACCAAGTTCGACGAAACGGTGGAGGTACACATGCGCCTGGGCGTGGATCCAAAGCATGCCGACCAGATGGTGCGCGGCACGGTGGTGCTTCCCAACGGTCTTGGCAGATCGAAGCGAGTGTTGGTTATAGCCTCGGGCGACAAGATCCGGGAAGCGCAGGAAGCCGGAGCCGATTTCGTGGGCGGCGATGACATGGTCAATAAGATCCAGACTGAAAATTGGATCGATTACGACGCGGTGATTGCTACGCCGGACATGATGCGGTCGGTCGGACGGCTTGGAAAAGTGCTGGGCCCGCGGGGCTTGATGCCCAATCCTAAGACCGGCACGGTGACGACCGATGTGCGGAACGCGATCAATGAAATCAAAGCCGGTAAGGTGGAGTTTCGCGTGGACAAGACCGGCGTCATTCACGCGCCGGTGGGCAAGGTGAGCTTCGACACCGACAAACTGCTGGAGAATACGAACAGTCTGATTCAGGCAGTGATCAAGGCCAAGCCATGGGCGGCGAAGGGCAAGTACGTCAAGAGCGCGACGCTGTGCTCGACGATGGGGCCGGGCGTGCATCTGGATGTGACGCCATTCAACGCGAGGACGGCGCAATAGCTTATGAAGGACAAGAACGAGAAGAAGAAAGATTTGGAAGACCTGAAGAAGGCGATCGAAGAGAACCCGAATATTTTCGTGACCAGCTACGAAAAGCTGAGGGTCAGCCAGGACTTCCAATTGCGCAAGGCGATTCGGGACGCCGGCGGCAAGTACCGCGTGGTGAAGAACAACCTGGCGGCCAAAGCGGCGGCCGAGGGCACGCCCGTGAACGATCTGTTGGGCAATTTGAAGGGCATGACTTCGCTTGCCTTCACGTCCAGCGATCCGGTGGCGCTGGCGAAGGCGCTGACGAAATATTCGAAGGAAAACGCGGCATTCACCTTCAAGGCCGGCATGGTGGAAGGCCGGGTGATCGACATCAAAGCCATCGCCGATCTGGCCTCGATGCCGCCGAAGGAGGAGATCTATGCACGGCTCCTCTATATGATCAACGCCACTGCGACGGGCTTGGTGAGTTGCATTAACGGAGTGGGGCGCAACCTGGCAGTCGTATTGGATCAGGCAGGGAAAGAGAACAAGTTCAGAGAGCAGGGAGTTTAGGAAGAGAAATGGCGGACATCAACGCAATTGCAGAACAGATTCAGGGATTGACGCTGCTGGAGGCCTCGCAGCTGGTGAAGTTGCTGGAGGAGAAGCTGGGCGTGTCGGCGGCTGCGGCTTCGGTCGCGGTCGCGGCTCCAGGGGCGGGCGGCGGCGCGGCGGCAGCGGCGCCGGTAGAGGAGAAGACCGAATTTTCGGTGGTCCTGACCGCGGTGGGCGCAAACAAGATCAACGTCATCAAGGCGGTTCGTGAAGTGACCAGTCTCGGTCTGAAGGAAGCGAAGGACCTGGTGGATGGCGCGCCGAAGCCGATCAAAGAAGGCGTTAATAAGGATGAGGCCGAGGCGATTCGCAAGAAGTTTACGGATGCGGGCGCGACGGTAGAAGTTAAATAGACCGGCTGTCAGGGGATCGTTCATCGCAGCGCGCGTTCCAGCCATTGACAATGTAGTGCGACTGGACTACTTTGGCTGAAAGATCGAACCGGCGCGAAATTCAGGCGGTTCATCGGTTGGGGTAAAGATGAACGGCGAAAACGATTCAGGGCTGCTCGTCCCTATCTCAAGGATTCCAGGGGCTGACGTGGAGTCGGGCTTGCCTTAATCGATCTTGTCGCCGCGGTGGCAGCCGTCGCGCGTCATCTTGCGGATGCGCGGATCGCTTCGAGCGAGCCGACTCAGCCCACCAACTCGCGCGTTGATGTTCGGCTACAAACATCAGAGCCATTTTGGACATGACTTTCACGAATGCATGGAATCACTGCGTGTGAATTTAGAGATGCGGCGATTCTGAGCAACTTCACGCTGACGCGACGGGTGAGAAGTTCCGCGCATCCAGGATTTCTTACGAAGAAGGCCGAATTTCTGACACCGAATTTCGATTTAAATCCTCTCGGCGAGACGTTAAGCTATCTCCAACCCGTGACAGATTTTGAGCTCTGCGCGGCGCGGAGGGTTGGGACGCAGTCAATCATCATGGGTAGCGGAACGCCTTCTTCCAAGATCCGCCTACCTATACTGCCGAGATTGGGGCAACCTGAGCCGAAAGGAATTTACGACCATCCTAGCTAACCTCGCCAAATGCGTTGGAGTTTTGTGCTGTCTAACTGGTCTAAACCTGCAGGCGGAGTCCACTAGCGCAATCGACAAGAGTGTCTTCGAAGTAAGCGACGTCGCTTTTACTGGAGGTCAGATTCAGTTCAAAGTGACTAACCACTCAAACCCTGTACTCGCATATCTCGTATCAATAACGTGGCATCTTCCGAATGGGCACACCCGGAGTCATATTTTCACAAAAGACCACATTTTCACGCTGGCAATTGCAGGAAAGGTGCTTGCGGCTCCGGCTGGAACTCATATCGGTTCTCTGAAAACCGGCGAAAGCGAAATGTGGAATTTCCATGGCCCAGCCAGCCCGGGTACGACAGTCACTGTAGAACCGGTGGCGGTTGTCTATACCGACAACTCTGTCGCTGGCGATGAGAAGCTGGCGATCTCAAAAATATTCCTGCCGCGACAGGAGCTCGTCAACGTGATGAATCAGCATCTTACTTCGCTTCAACAATTTAGCTCCGTACCTCCAGGCGACGTTCTGTCCCATTTACAGGGATTAAAATCGCAATACGACGGACGCATGTCAGCAGGGGCGTCGCAGACGCTTGGGACGGGAGCCGGAACGGATAGCACACAAGTACAGTCAGACAACCAGGTATATGGCAGATTGACTTACGAACTCGACCACCTCATCAAACGTATTTCCGACGGCCAGGTAGCTCCAGACTTGGCGCTATCGAATTACATAGCCGACGTTACGGATGAGCTCCGAGTTTTCAAGGACCACATTAATTCGGCATTAAGGCCGTTCGTGAAGTGACCAGTCTGGGTCTAAAGGAAGCGAAGGACCTGGTGGATGGCGCGCCGAGGCCGATCAAAGAAGGCGTTAATAAGGGTGAGGCCGAGGCGATTCGCAAGAAATTTACGGATGCGGTTTTCGCGCCCGAAGGCTATTCTGTCGTGTTGTCCCAAGCCTCGGATTTAACTGCCTCCGCATTGCTTCGCATTTGCTCCACCCGGCAGAAGGGCAGCCATCGCCAGTTTCACCACCCTTTGAAATCGGGAACCGTGACGATAGCGGGGCATCCGTCGGAAACCCTCATGCCAAGACATTGGCTACAATCTTGAGGCAGGCAGGACTCAGATAAAATATGCAGTAATCTACGAGACTGGCCCGGAGGCCATCGAATTCCATGTAGAGGGCATGCGGCTTCACGGAGAAACGGTTCCCGAGCCTTCCTCGCTGGCTGAAATGCTGGAAGTGGCGTAAAGAACTCGAGTTGTCGAATGCTCTGCACGCCACGAATCAGCCGGTATCGATTGGGGCAGCCGGTGAATTGCAGTGATAAGCAGCGTTTGGCCACTCGTGTGCTATCCTAAATCAGACGTCAGGCCGGGACGGTCAATCATCGGATTTGTGGTTTCAGTCTTCTGAAGAGTTTCCCCGCGGGCCAATTTGGCTGGTGGGGCTTTTGCATGCCCAAATTTACCCTTTTATCCCGTACCTCTTCTTGCGCGTGTTGTGAGGATTTGCCGAGCTGCAATCGAGGCTTACCAACTGGTTATCGTCAGTCGTGATCGTTCTCATCAGTTTTTTCTTCCGTGCGGCCGTTTTCGCCAGTGCCGCGCAAGCATTTGCCGGTGGATCGCCTGATTCATCGCGCAGGGCCGTAGCCGCATAGTGCGGTTCGGCTTCGTGTAGCGAATTGCTAAATGTCGTCATTTCGTGATTGCTTTCCAAAAGGACAAGCCCAAAAGGATTAAGCGTAGATGCCCAACGTGTCGAACGGATCTCTCCGCGAGAGAGTTGATTTTTCGAAGATCAAAACTTCAATACCCATTCCCAACCTGATCGAGGTGCAGAAGCGGTCGTATGAGCGCTTTCTGCAAATGGATCTGCTTCCGAAGGAGCGGGAAGACGCAGGTCTGCAGAGCGTATTCAGCTCAGTATTTCCTATCTCGGATTTTCGCGGCTTGAGCCAACTCGAGTTCGTCGATTACTCTATCGGCAACTGGGAGTGCAAGTGCGGCAACCTGAAAGGCCTGCACCACCTTCGCACGATTTGCCGTAATCCGAATTGCGGGGCCGAGATCCGCACGGATCCGTTCCACGCGGGCGACGTGCTCTGCCACAAGTGCGGAACGTTCAATAAGAATATCGTTACGTTCTGCAATCGTTGCGGCGATCCGGTTGCCTTGCAGCTGAAGTATGACGTGCCCGAATGCGAAGAGCGCGGGATGACGTATGCCGCTCCTTTAAAGGTCACCATCCGGCTCACCGTATATGACAAGGATGCGGAGACGGGGAACAAGACCGTTCGGGACATCAAAGAGCAGGAGGTCTTCTTCGGCGAGATCCCGCTGATGACGGAAAACGGCACGTTCATCATCAACGGCACGGAACGCGTCATCGTTTCTCAGTTGCACCGTTCCCCGGGCGTGTTCTTCGAGCGCGTTCAGACGCAAGGTTATTTCCTCGGCAAAATCATTCCTTATCGCGGCAGCTGGGTCGAGTTCGAGTATGACAACAAGAACCTGCTGTATGTCCGCATCGATCGCAAGCGCAAATTCTACGGAACCGTTTTTCTTCGCGCGCTAGGCCTGAAAACCGACTCCGATATCATCCGAGCTTTTTACAAGCTTTCGACAATCACCCTGAAGAACAACAAGCTCTTCTGGTGCGTGAACGACAGCTTGGTCGGAATGAAGCTCTCGCACGCTATATCGAGTAAGGGCGGCGATCAAGTGGTGCCGCAGGGGCGCAAGATCACCAACTCCGTCTTCCGCGAAATTCAAAAGGCCAAGATCGAGCAGGTGGAGGTTGCGATCAACGATCTCGAAGGCGGCTATGTCGCTTCCGATGTGATCGACATGTCGACCGGCGAGGTGCTGATCGAAGCCAACCATGAGCTGACTGCGACGGCTGCCGGAAAGCTTGCGGAAGCGGGAATTGAGAGCTTCGAAGTGTTCTTCCCGGATCGCGACGACGCGGGCAGTGTCATTTCCGCGACCCTGCGGAAAGACGCGGTCAAGACTCAGAACGATGCGCTGCTTGAAATCTACCGGAAGCTGCGGCCCGGCGATCCTCCGACGCTGGACACCGCGACGCAGTTGTTTCAGGGCATGTTCTTCGATCCGCGCAAATACGATTTTTCGCGCGTGGGCCGGATGAAGTTCAACATCAAGCTGTACGACAAGGCGGATGTCACATCGCTCGACAAGCGCACGCTCGATCAGAAAGATTTCATCGACACCATTCTCTATCTGCTGAAGCTCCGCAAGGGCATTGGCGGAGTGGACGATATCGACCATTTAGGGAATCGACGCGTGCGCGCGGTCGGTGAGCTGCTCGAGAACCAGTTCCGCATCGGCTTAGTGCGCATGGAGCGCGCGATTAAGGAAAAAATGTCGGTGTACCAGGAAATGTCGACGGCGATGCCGCACGACCTGGTGAACGCGAAGCCTGTAATGGCGGCGATCCGCGAATTCTTCGGATCGAGCCAACTCTCGCAGTTCATGGACCAGACCAATCCGCTTTCCGAGATCACCCACAAGCGGCGTCTTTCGGCGCTTGGTCCAGGAGGCCTCTCGCGGGAGCGCGCCGGATTCGAAGTGCGCGACGTCCATCCGACCCACTATGGGCGTATTTGCCCCATCGAGACGCCGGAAGGCCCGAATATCGGCCTCATTTCCTCGCTCTCCTGCTTTGCTCGCATCAACGAATACGGCTTTATCGAGAGCCCATACCGCCGTATTAAGGATGGCGCGCTGGTAGATGAAGTGAGAATTCTCAATCCTGGCGATACGGATTTCAAGGTCAGCCAAGTGGTCGCGCGCGAGGGCATCGACAAAGCGAATCGATCGCTTGGCGGCAAGAAACAACACGCCGAGTTCGAGCCGCACTCCGACTATCTGTCCGCTTGGGAAGAAGACAAGTACATCATTGCCCAGGCGAATGTATCCATCGATGAGAAGGGCCGCATTGTCGACGACCTGGTAAACGCCCGGCAAGCCGGCAATTTCGTGCTGAAGCACCGCGATGAAATCGAATACATGGACGTGAGTCCGAAGCAGCTGGTCTCGGTGGCCGCCAGCTTAATCCCGTTCCTTGAAAACGACGATGCCAACCGCGCACTCATGGGTTCGAACATGCAGCGGCAGGCTGTTCCGTTGTTGCGTGCTGAAGCGCCTTATGTCGGTACCGGTATGGAGCGCGTAACCGCTCGCGATTCGGGCGCAGTGGTTATCTGCAAGCGAGCCGGCGTGGTGGATTCGGTCGATGGCGAGCGGATCATCGTTCGCGTCGAAGGCGGCGCGCACGAAGGGCAGATGTCGCGCGAAGTCGGCGCAGACATTTATCAGCTCACGAAATTCAAGCGCTCAAATCAAAACACCTGTATCAGCCAAAAGCCCATCGTTTATCAAGGTCAAAAGGTGAAAAAGGGCGATGTGCTCGCCGACGGACCTTGCACCGAGGCGGGCGAGCTCGCGCTGGGTCGCAACGTCCTGGTGGCGTTTATGCCGTGGCGCGGGTATAACTTCGAAGACGCGATCGTGGTCAGCGAAAAGCTGGTCAAAGACGATTACTACACTTCGATCCATATTGAAGAATTCGAGATCGAGGCTCGGGACACCAAATTGGGGCCGGAGGAGATCACGCGGGACATTCCGAATATTGCGGAATCGTTCCTGCGCAATCTCGATGAGAGCGGCATTATTCGGATCGGCGCAACAGTGAAACCCGGCGACATTCTGGTCGGCAAGGTGACGCCGAAAGGGGAAACGCAGCTCACGCCGGAAGAAAAATTGCTGCGCGCCATATTCGGCGAGAAGGCCGGCGATGTGAAAGACGCTTCGCTCTATTGCCCGCCGGGAATCGAGGGCACCATTGTCGATTGCAAAGTGTTTTCGCGCAAGGGCGCGGAACTGGACAAGCGTTCCAAGCAGATTTTGGAATTACAGGAAGAGCGCCTGCACCGCAATTTAGAGGATGAAAAGCGCATCCTGAGCGACGAGCGCGCCAAGCGCCTCGAAGAGCTGCTGAAGGGCAAGGAGGTCTTAGCGGACCTTCACGACGAGAAAACGAATAAGCGGCTGCTCTCGAAAGAGACGCCGCTCACCCGCGACGTGCTCGAAAAGCTGCGCGCGCGCGATCTGAAGCGCATGCGGCTTCAGGCGAAAGACGTCCGCTTAAACGAACAGATCGACGAGATCGAAGAGATGACCTCGCGCCAGATCGCTGTGCTGGAGAAGATCACGGACGAAAAAATCGCGAAGCTTCGCAAAGGCGATGAACTGCCTCCGGGCGTTATCAAGCTGGTGAAAACGTACATTGCGATGAAGCGCAAGCTTTCGGTCGGCGACAAGATGGCCGGACGTCACGGGAACAAGGGTGTTATCGCTCGCATCGTTCCCGAAGAAGACATGCCCTACTTGCCGGACGGCACTCCGGTCGAGATTGTTTTAAATCCGCTCGGTGTTCCCTCTCGTATGAACGTCGGGCAAATTCTGGAAACGCACCTGGGGTGGGCGGCCGCGAAGCTGGGGCTTCACTTTGCAACGCCGGTGTTCGACGGCGCGGCGGAAAAAGACATCAAGACGCGCTTATCGGAAGCTGGATTGCCGACCTCCGGCAAGATTCAGTTGTACGACGGCATGACCGGCCAGATGTTCGAGCAGCCTGTAACCGTGGGCTACATCTACATGCTGAAATTGAGCCACTTGGTGGACGACAAGATTCACGCGCGCTCCATCGGGCCGTATTCGCTGATCACCCAACAGCCGCTCGGCGGCAAGGCGCAGTTCGGCGGACAGCGCTTCGGCGAGATGGAAGTCTGGGCGCTCGAAGCCTACGGCGCGGCGTACATCCTCCAAGAATTGCTTACTGCGAAATCGGATGACGTCTACGGACGCGCCAAGATCTACGAAGCTATTGTGAAGGGCGAAGCGGCAGCCGAGCCCGGTGTTCCTGAATCGTTTAACGTGTTGATTCGCGAGCTGCAGAGCCTCTGTCTCGACGTGGAATTGATGAAGAAGCCGCGCGAGATGCAGGACTTGGCGCACGCCGCTGACTAGTGGATTAAGGAAGCTGAAAGGGATCTAAGGATAATTCATGTATCGTTCCTCTCCATACGACAGAGCTAATTTGATCGCCGACTTCGATTCCATTCGAATCAGTCTTGCCTCTCCGGAAAAGATCCGGAGCTGGTCGCACGGTGAAGTCACCAAACCGGAAACCATCAATTACAGGACGTTTAAGCCTGAGCGCGATGGGCTTTTCTGCGCGCGCATTTTCGGACCGGTCGCGGACTGGGAATGCCTCTGCGGTAAGTACAAGCGCATGAAACATCGCGGAGTGATCTGCGATAAGTGCGGCGTTGAAGTTACGCTCTCGCGCGTACGGCGCGAGCGGTTGGGGCACATCGAACTCGCGAGCGCCTGCTCGCACGTCTGGTTTTTCAAAGGCCTGCCTAGCCGTATCGGCTATTTGCTCGACATCACGCTTCGCGAGCTGGAGCGCGTGCTCTATTACGAAGCCTTCGTCATTATCGATCCAGGCGAGGCGGCCGGCGTCTCGATGGGCGAAGTGATCAGCGACGAGCGCAAGCGCCAGCTCGATCAGGAGTTCCCCGGCAAGTTCACCGCCATGATGGGCGCCGAAGGCGTGAAAGAGCTTCTAAAGCGCATCGACATCGAAGGCCTGAGCCAGGAAATTCGCGAGCGTATGAAGACCGAAACGTCAGCGCAAAAGAAGCTGAAGTATGCGAAGCGCCTGCGCGTAGTCGAAAGCTTTCGCAAATCGGGCAACAAGCCGGAGTGGATGATTCTCGATGTGATTCCGGTGATTCCGCCCGAGCTGCGTCCGCTTGTGCCGCTGGACGGCGGCCGGTTCGCTACATCCGATTTAAACGATCTATATCGCCGCGTCATCAATCGCAATAACCGGCTGAAGAAGTTGATGGAGCTGCATGCTCCCGACGTAATCGTCCGCAATGAGAAGCGTATGTTGCAGGAAGCAGTCGATGCGCTCTTCGATAACGGGCGGCGCGGGCGTGTGCTTCGGGGCGCAAATAACCGTCCTCTGAAATCGCTTTCCGACACGCTCAAGGGCAAGCAGGGACGCTTCCGCCAGAATTTGCTCGGCAAGCGCGTCGATTACTCCGGCCGCTCGGTCATCGTGGTTGGTCCGGAGCTGAAGCTGCATCAGTGCGGTCTTCCCAAGAAGATGGCGCTCGAACTCTTCAAGCCCTTCATTTATCATCGGCTCGAGCAGCGCGGCCACTGCACCACCATCAAGCAGGCGAAAGAACTGGTCGAGCAGCAGGATCCCGTGGTTTGGGACATTCTCGAAGAAGTGATCAAGGATCATCCCATCCTTTTGAACCGCGCTCCGACGCTGCACCGGCTCGGCATTCAGGCGTTTGAGCCTGTGCTGGTGGAAGGCAAAGCGATTAAATTGCATCCGCTGACTTGCACCGCGTTCAACGCCGATTTTGACGGCGATCAGATGGCGGTTCACATTCCGCTGGCGCCCGAAGCGCAGATTGAAGCTGCCACATTGATGCTCGCGTCCAACAATATCTTGTCGCCTGCGCACGGCGCGCCCATCGCGGTTCCGACGCAGGACATGGTGCTTGGTCTTTACTATCTGACCAAGATGCGCCCCAACGCCAAGGGATCCGGCCGCACGTTCGCTTCCATGGAAGACGTGTTGATCGCGCTCGAAATGGGCGAGGTAGAAACCCTAACCGCTATTAAATTGAGGTACACGGGCAAGGTGATTGACCTGAACAAGGCGTTCGATAACCAGAACATTATGCACACCGAGCCCATCGAGTTCAACAAGCAATACATGGACACGACGGTGGGCCGCGTCATCTTGAATGACGTCCTGCCTAAAGAAATGCCGTTCATCAATGGGCTGCTGAAGAAGAAAGGCGATGGCCAGCTGGTTCAGTATTGCTACCTGAAGTTCGGGCTGCAGATCACCGTTCAGATGCTCGATGAGATCAAGAAGCTGGGCTTCTTGTACGCAACTCGCGCCGGCATCTCGATCGGTATCGACGATATGGTTGTTCCCGAAGAGAAGGCCGGCCTGGTTCGCGACGCTGAGAAGCAAGTCATCGAAGTGCAGCAGCAATATCAGGAAGGCGCGATTACTCAATCGGAGCGCTACAACAAAATCATTGAAATCTGGTCGAAGGTTACCGAAGCGGTCTCCGACAAGATGTTCAAGAACATGGAAGAGGACGACCGCACAGGGCGGATGCTGAATCCGATTTACATCATGGCCGATTCGGGCGCTCGTGGTTCGAAGCAGCAGATTCGGCAGCTCTCCGGGATGCGCGGATTAATGGCCAAGCCTTCGGGCGAGATCATCGAAACGCCCATTACGGCGAACTTCCGCGAAGGGCTGAACGTGCTGCAGTACTTTATTTCCACGCACGGCGCGCGGAAGGGTCTGGCGGACACCGCGCTGAAGACGGCCGACTCCGGTTACCTGACACGCCGGCTTTGCGACGTGGCGCAGGATGTCATCATCACGGAAGACGATTGCGGCACGAGCGACGGAATTTACGTCGAGCCGATCATCGAGTCGGGCGAAATTATCGAGCCGCTACGCGATCGCATCGTCGGTCGGGTGGCGCTCGAAGATCAGCGCGATTACGAGAACAGCCTGATCGTCGAAGTGAATCAGGAAATCACAGAGGACCTTGCCAGCGCCATTCAAGCGGCGGGTATCGAGCGCGTGAAGATTCGTTCGGTGCTTACTTGCGAATCGAAGCGCGGCGTTTGCCGCCTGTGCTATGGCCGCAATCTCGCAACCGGCCGAATGGTCGAGCGCGGCGAGGCTGTCGGCATCATCTCCGCCCAGTCCATTGGCGAGCCTGGCACTCAGCTGACCATGCGTACTTTCCACATCGGCGGCGCGGCCACTCGTATCAGCGAGCAATCGACTCAGGACGCAAAAAGCGATGGATTCGTGAAGTTCAGCAACGTCAACACCGTCCGCAACAACAAGGGCGAGTTGATCGCGATGAACCGGAACGGAATCGTAATCATCGTCGATGAGAAGAACCGTGAGCGTGAGCGTTATCCAGTGGTATACGGCGCGAAGATCAACGTCAACGATGGCGCGCCCGTGAAGGCAAATCAAATTTTGCTCGAATGGGATCCCTACACGTTCTCGATTCTGACGGAAGTCAGCGGCACTATTCACTTTAAAGACCTGATCGACGGCGTAACGACGCAAGAGCAAGTGGACGAAATCACCGGCAACATGCAAGTGGTGGTAACGGAAACGTCGGATGAGAAGCGCTTCCCGACGGTTATCGTGCGCCAGGATGGCGGTGTTGAATCGCGTTCCCGTTCGGAAGAGAAGCGTTACCTGATGCCCACCCACGCTCACCTGATGGTGTCCGATGGTGAGCAGGTACACGCCGGCGATGTTGTCGCGAAGATTCCGCGCGCAACTACAAAGACCAAGGACATCACCGGCGGTCTCCCGCGCGTGGTGGAGCTGTTTGAAGCTCGTAAGCCTCGCGAAACCGCGGTCATTGCCGAAATCAACGGCACTGTGAAGTACGGCGAAGTCAGCAAGGGCATGCGCAAGATGTACGTCATGGGCGACGACAGCGTGCAAAAGGAATATTCGATTCCGCGCGGCGTGCATATCAACGTTCAGGAAGGCGAGCGCGTGCGTTCGGGCGATCCGTTGATGGACGGTCCGCGCAATCCGCACGATATTCTGGCTGTGCTCGGCGAAAAAGAGCTGCAGAAGTATCTGGTCAACGAGATTCAGGAAGTCTATCGCTTGCAGGGCGTGAACATCAACGACAAGCACCTGGAAGTGATCTCGCGCCAGATGATGCGCTGGGTGAGAATCGAAGACATCGGCGATTCGGAGTTCCTGCCGGAAGAGGTGGTCGACAAGTTCCGGTTCCGCGAAGAAAATAATCGCGTGATCGAGGCTGGCGGACGGCCCGCGAACGGCAAGCCGTTGCTGCTTGGTATCACGAAAGCATCGCTGTCTACCGATTCGTTTATTTCGGCCGCGAGCTTCCAGGAGACCACGCGCGTACTCACCGAAGCCGCCATAAACGGCAAGGTGGATTATCTGCGCGGCCTCAAAGAAAACGTCATCATGGGCCGGCTGATTCCCGCCGGCACTGGTATGGAATATTACCGGCGCGTGAAAATTGCCGGTGAGGACGTGATCGAAGAGGAGCCAGTTCCGGAGCAAGAGCTTGTGATGGGCGACGGCTTGCAGGATTACTCGGAAGATACGCCGCGGGTCTACACTGGCGGACTTTCTGAAGATCTCGGCGAAGAAGCCATGGGTGCTGAGGAAGTCTGATTCGCTACCAAAAATATTGGTCCTGCTTCTCGGCCTCGGGAACGCAATCCTCTACTGTTGCGCACTTCCGCTCTGGGAGGGATTTGACGAGCCGTTTCATTACGCCTACGTCGAATCCCTCTCCGTCGAACACCGCTTTCCCGTTCTGAACGAATCGCGCATCTCCCGCGAAATACGCGAATCGTTCAACGACACTCCCGTAAGTCGTTTGCTCGAACCCAGCTTTCCCGGCAGCGTCGCTTTTGAGGACTGGTTTCGCTTATCGCCTGAAAATAGAATGCGGCGCAATGACGCGCTCGCCCGTATTTCGCTGCAACTGCGCCGGGACCCGTCGACCACCTTGAATTACGAAGCGCAGCAAGCGCCGCTCGCTTACCTGCTTCTTGCGCCGTTCGATGCGCTGTTGTCATCGCTGCAATTGCCGCGGCGGATTTTGGGCTTGCGGCTGCTGTCGGCCGTGTCTGCGACCGTGCTCGTGTTCTTCGCAATAATTTTGCTGTGCGGCGCAATCGCACTGCGCGAGCCGTTTTGCATTGCCGTTCTCGCCTGCGTCTTTGAAACGCAAATGTTTTGGGCCGCCGTAGCGCACGTCGGGAATGATTGGCTGGCGATCTCGGCTGTTACGTGGTTCTTCGCCGCGGCCGCATGGCTCATGCGTGACGGTCAAAGCAGATATGCGCTGCTGCTTGCAATCTCGCTGGCGGTTGGATTATTGGCGAAAGCTTACTGTCTCGCATTCGCGCCTGTTTTCCTGGGCGTTCTGTTGTATCAGTACTTTCGTTCGCGGCTCAAGCTCAGAATGCTCGCGATCTCGCTCGCGATTCCAGCGATCGCCGCCGGCCCCTGGTATCTGCGGAATGTGCTTCTATATGGGAGCCTAAGCGGAATGCAGGAAGTGGTACATGGCGTCACGATGGCTCGTGTTCTGCGTGCTTCGCTTCACATCAATTGGCTCGCTACGGCACTGCGCGCGGGACATTGGAGTTTGTGGACCGGAAACTGGTCCTTCCTTGCATTCTCTCGCAGCACTCTCAATCTCGAGGCGCTTCTCGTTGCCGTGTCGCTGGTTCTCCTTTTCACGCGCTATAAGCAGTTAGGCCGCATTGAACTCTGCATCGTTGCGGCGTTAGCAGCTTTCATTGCCGCGCTGGCTTATTACATATGCGTGGCGTGGGTGGATACGCATGGAGTTTCGACCGGCGCCGAGCCTTGGTACGCGCAATGCATACTGCCGGCGGTGTTCGCTCTCGCCTTCCTCGGTCTGCAGCGCAGCGGAATTTGGGGCCGCTGGTTCGCCGCATTCCTGTGCCTGGTGACGGCCTGGATAGCCGCTCTCACCTATATTGCAAAGCTGCTCCCCTTTTACGGCGGATACTCAGGACGCTCCACGCTGCCCCGTATTCTGAACTGGTGGCGAACGGACTGGAGCGGCGCTCTTTCGAGCGTTTTAATTGCTCCTGTGCCGCTCATCTGCGCTCTTCTCGCTTGCTTTCTCGCGCTACTTGCCGGCGTCACCGTCTTCCTCGTGGCCCGCTTTCATCCTATTGCGGCCCTCGCGCAGCGGCACCTCGCGATAGGAGTTCCGCAGGCTGCAAAAAATGTTGTACCGGATGATGAACCATAGCGCCGCCAACCCATCCACCACGCTGACTTTCTTCCCCTCCTCGTAAGTTCGTCCGTAATAACTGATAGGCACTTCGTAAATTGCGCAGCCCAGTTTTGCAACCTTCGCCGTTACTTCAACCTCAAATCCAAATCCGTTGGACGAGAGGATCATCTGACGAATGATCTCTCCGCGAAATGCTTTATAACCCGTCTCAACGTCGGAAAGATTGACGTTGGTAAGCAGATTGGATAAGAACGTCAAGAACTTGTTGCCGAGAAAATGATAAAAGTAAAGCACTCTGCTGGTCTTTCGCACCAGGAATCGAGAGCCGTAAACCACATCGGCAACACCGTCGAGAATCGGTTGAATTACCTCCTTCATCTCGGAAGGATCGTATTCAAGATCGGCATCTTGAACCATTACGATATCGCCTTGGGTTAGCCCGAAGCCTGTGCGCAAGGCAGCCGTTTTGCCCGCATTGCGCTGGTGCCGCACAACTTTCACCTGCGCATGTTCCCCCGCGAGTTGGCGCGCGATTTCAGGCGTTCTGTCGGTCGAGCAGTCGTCGATGACAATGATCTCCGACAGGTGCGGCACGCTCAACAGCCTGTCTACCAGCGTGGCTAGAGTGCGCTCTTCGTTGTACACGGGCACAACCACGGAAAGTGTTCGGGGCCGGTCCGCCTCTAAATCCGCCATTGCGCTGCTCTTACTATCTCTCACCTAGTCGGATTGGAGTATGATTTAAGCGGGAAGCGGCCATATGGCCCAGGCCGACTTGGCGATAGTCGCTATGCCGCAACCCGGGCTGAGGTACGCCTTCTCGGATGGAGTGCAAGGAGGTGTGACATGGCAGTTGATCGACTAGAAGTCCGGGTTTCCATCACCAAGCTTTTGCTCAGCTTGATTATTGTCATTGTGCCGCTGAGCGTCATCGGTCTGATTCTGACCGAGCGAAGCGACAAAGTCTCTCGACCGCGCCATCGGAGACGATTTCAAGAGCATGGCCCAGATGTACAGCAACGACGTGGCGCAATTTATTCACGACCGTGTAGCTGACGTCAACGCCATGGCAGCCGATTCAGGAGTTGTCAGCGCAGTTTCGGCCGCCGATCGCGCGGGCGGTAACACCGCGGCTCGGCCGCAAACGTCAGCCTCCGCCAACAAGGGTGTAACCGGTTCCAGCGCCTCGGAAATCTTGCGCCAGCGCCGGAATCTCGATCCGCGCTTTCTCGGAATCGTAGTGACGGACGAGAACGGTAATGTTGTCGCCGCGACCCAACAACCGCCGAAGTCGTCTCTCGCCGACAATGAGCAGTGGCAGGCCGCTTACAACAAGGGACAAGGCGCGGTGAAAATCAGCGACATCGTCGACGACGAGCTCACCAAATCTTATTACGTCAACATCAGCGTGCCTGTCGGGGACCCGTCTTCGCAGCGCCTCATTGGAATCCTCAGCGCCGCAGTCAATATCACGCCTGTTCTTTCGCTGTTCCAGCAAAATCAAATCGGCAACGGCGCGCAAGCCGAATTGGTGAATCAGCAAGGCTTGGTTATCGCCGGTCCAAACGCCGACCCATTCGCGCACGTGAAGTCACAGGAATTCGACGGCCTCCGAGATTCGGTCGGAGCATTGCAAGGCCGCCAGGCGAACTGGCAAGTGGCCCCGGTTCGCGGCGGATCGTACATCGTCGGTGTCGCCAGCACCGGGCTGAAGCAGCAATTCGATAACCTCGGCTGGGTTGCCATCGTGAGTGAGGAAGAGCATCAGGCCACCGCTTCTATTCGCGCACTCGAACGCTTCGCCGTCCTGATGGTCGTCCTCGCTCTGTTCATGCTGACCCTGCTGTGCGTTTACTACTTCCTGCATCGTTCGCAGAAGTTTGAAGACATGGAAGAGGCGCTTCCGCCCGATCAGCGCCGGGCCGCCGCGGCGTCCTCCTAGAGACAATTTGAAACGCTATATCGAAGCGCGTTTGATGCCGTTGGCCGATGCATAATCGACCGCCGGCGACCAGTGTCATCGTCCCTTGTTTCGACGAGGCCGCGGGCATTTCCGAATGCCATAACCGGCTTACCGGCGTACTGAGTGCCTTCGATACGTGGTACGAAATCGTATATGTGGACGATGGGTCCCGCGATGGCACTTTGTCGGCTCTGCGGGCCATCCATGCTTCCGATCCGAATGTAACGGTCGTCGAGCTCTCGAGAAACTTCGGCCATCAAACCGCCGTTACCGCCGGCCTGGAAATTGCGAAGGGCCAAGTGGTGATCATCATCGATGCCGACTTGCAGGATCCGCCGGAAGTTATTCCAAAAATGTTAGAGAAGTGGCAAGAAGGCTATGAAGTCGTGTATGGAGTCCGTGATTCCCGCGCCGGTGAGACAGGATTCAAAACCTGGACCGCGAAAGCGTTTTACCGGCTGATTAACGCGCTCTCCGACGTTGACATTCCGCTCGACACGGGCGATTTCCGGCTGCTCGATCGAAAAGCTGTCGAGGCTATCAAGAGCATGCCCGAACGGCATCGGCTGCTGCGCGGGATGTGCAGCTGGATTGGGTTTCGCCAGTATGGCCTCAAGTATGCGCGCGCTCCCCGATTCGCCGGCGCAACCAAGTATCCGGTCCGGAAGATGCTCAATCTCGCATTGGATGGAATCGCATCGTTTTCTACTGTTCCGCTCCGCTTGTTGGCTTTGATCGGATTCGTCGCCGCCGGTTTGTCGGTGATCGGCATCGTTTATGCCCTGGTGGTGCGGCTCTTCACGCACACCTGGGTAGCGGGCTGGGCGATATCGTTCATCGGAATGCTATTTTTGGGGGGCCTTCAGATGATCAGCATCGGCATCGTGGGCGAATACGTCGGTCGAATCTACACGGAAGCCAAACAACGACCCCTGTATCTGGCTCGCTCCGTGCTCCTGCGACGCGGCGACCTCAGTAATATTACTCAGTCCGCGGAAACTCTGTACCGTCCTTCGTCTCGCCCATCAGACGATGTATTCGCGCGTGAGCTTCCTTAATCCGCTGCCACTGCTTGTCGATCAGCGATCGGCTTTTTCCTGAGACGTAGGTGTGGATCGCGCGCGAGTAAGCTTCCTCAGCGTGCGCTTCTCCGGTCTCGCACGCGGCGATCATCGCGCCCGCGTCGCCGCCCGACAGAGCCGACTTTACGTCCATCCACCCCCGGTGCAGGGCCCCGCTTAAAGTGCCCGCCTCCTCGGTTGCGCCGCCTAGCCGCTTGACCTCGGCCTCCAATTCTCGCACGAACTCGGCGCGTTCCTTCGCATAGCTGCTGAACATGGTCTCCAGTTCCGTGTTGCGAACCTGCTCGGCCGCCGTCCGGAATCCCTGCTCCCCGTCTCTGCAGACCTGGATTAGCTCGTTCAATTGGCGGATCGTATCTTCCTGAGTCACATTTCCCATTCTCCTTTGCATCATATACGTGATGAACATCGAAATCTTTAAACAACGCCTGCTCGCAAAACAGGAGGAGCTGGTCGACGGTATTGCACGCCGGGAAGCAGAAGCTCGAGACTCCCGTTCCGCGGAGGTTGAGGATCCTATCGACATGGTCATTTCGTCGGAAACCAAAGCGGCGGTTTTCCAAGAAAGCACGTTAGCCGCACAGACTCTGAAACAAGTTCGACAGGCGTTGCAGAGGATTGAAGACGGCAGCTACGGTGATTGCCTCGATTGCGGTCGCCGCATCGAACCGGCGCGGCTCGAAGCAGTTCCCTGGGCCTCCTACTGTCGCGCCGATCAAGAAAATCGGGACAAGACGGCGACAGTAGATCCAAGTCTCGCGGTTTAAATCATGAGTTCGAAACCCGAACCCATGATCGAATCGCCCGTGCGCGCGCCCTCGGGGTGGCGAGCATGGATCCGCGGCTCTGGTTCCTCCGACTCGCCCGCCAGCCATGAGGAGCGCTCCGAGCCTTGGTACCTGGTTATTTGGCTAACCGGCGTAGACTACTTTTCCACGCTGGGATATCAACCCGGCATCGCCTTGCTTGCCGCAGGCGCCATTTCGCCGATCGCAACCGCAGTGCTGGTCGCGGTCACCCTGGCTGGCGCTCTGCCCATCTATTCGCAAGTCGCGCGCCGGTCCTACGTGGGGCAGGGTTCGATTGCGATGCTCGAAAATCTTCTGCCCGGCTGGTGGGGACGCATCCTGGTTCTGGTGCTGCTGGGGTTCGCCGCGACCGATTTTGTCATCACCATGACCCTTTCGGCCGCCGACGCCGCCACGCACGCAATCCACAATCCCTATCTCCATCCGTTTCTGCGAACGCCCGTATGAGCATTACGCTGGTACTGCTAGCGCTGCTTGCCATCGTATTTCTGAAAGGATTTAAGGAGGCGATCCGCCTGGCAACGGCGGTGTGCATTCCTTACCTTGTCCTGAATGTCATCGTACTGGTTCGCGCGCTGTTCGCCGTGATCTCGCATCCTGTCGCTATGCCGCATTGGCTGGACGCTCTGCGCGCACAAGGCAGTTGGGCTCATGTAGGAATCGCCGCGGTCATTCTTTTCCCCCAACTGGCGCTCGGATTGAGCGGTTTTGAAACCGGCGTCTCGGTAATGCCGCTGATTCGAGGCGCGGCGGACGACAATGCTCAGGACCGGCCCTATGGCCGCATCCGCAACACACGCAAGCTGCTGATCACTGCCGCCGTCATCATGAGCGTGCTGCTGATTGTTTCCAGCTTTGTAACCGCGCTGCTGATTCCTCCCGAAGCTTACCGGGAAGGTGGTCCCGCCAGCGGCCGCGCTATCGCCTTCATGGCGCACCAATACCTTGGAAATGTTTTCGGCTCGGTTTACGACATTTCGACCATCCTTATTCTGTGGTTTGCCGGGGCATCGGCCATGGCGGGTTTACTCCATCTTGTCCCGCGCTATCTGCCGCGCGTCGGACTTGCGCCGCAGTGGGTCGCCGATGCACGCCCGCTGGTGCTCGTGCTCTTCGCCTTCGATGTAGTGATCACTCTGGCATTTCACGCGAACGTCGAGGCGCAGGGCGGCGCTTATGCAACCGGAGTGTTGGTTCTCATGTTCTCCGCCACGGTCGCATCGGCCATTTCGCTGTGGAAGGAGAAGTCGCGCTGGACCAGCCTTTATTGCTGGGCCGTGGTCGTAGTGTTCGCCTATACCACGGTGGTCAATATGATCGAGCGCACCGACGGCATCATCATCGCGAGCATTTTTCATCCTGTTCATTCTGCTGGTCAGTGGTATCAGCCGCTACGCCCGCTCGACGGAGCTGCGGGTCGAGGGACATCGCTTCTGCGATGCCGAATCCGAACGCATCTGGAATTCCGCGGTTCGCGCAAAGGTCAATCTTGTACCCGTCAGCAGCTTGGCGCCCGAGGTGCGGGCGAGTTATGCCGAACAGATCCTGCAACATTACCGGCTCGAAGGCCCGCTTGCCTTTGTCCGCGTAGCGCTTCTCGATAACCGGAGTGAATTCCTCTCGCCCATCGAGGTCACGGTCAAGGAAGAGCAGGGGCAATATTTGATCGATGCATCGCAGGCCGTTGCGCGCGCGAATGCGATTGCGTATTTGGCCGAACTGATGCATCCAGCCGCAATCTTCCTGCGCCTCACCCGCCAAAACCCGATGCGCCAATCTATTCGCTACCTACTTCTAGGAGAAGGGGAAACCGGGCTGATGGTTTATGCGATTCTGCGGCAGTATTGGGAAGCCGCCCGCGCTTCCGTGGAACGGCCTTGCCTGTTCCTGATGAGCGATTGAGACCCTGCAATCTCCGATAATAAGTATGTACCCTCTCGATGCGGCTTGCTTGTTCCGGCCTTTCCTCCTGGTTTGAGAAAAAGGCCACAGTTGTAACGCCATCGCGCACCATGGCGGCAATTGCGGCCCAGCAATTTGCCGCTTCTCAACTTGATCAAGGGCGTTTCAGCTGGCCGCGGCCGGCCATTTATCGTACGGGCGCGTGGCTCGCGGCTTCGTGGCTCGAAGCTCGCTACAGTACGGGCGGCGTGCCGGCGCTTCTTTCACCCGCCCAAGAACGAGCGCTCTGGCAGCGGATTATCGAAGAACAACAGCCGGAACTGTTTGACATCGGCGCGGCGGCAGGGCTCGCGTATCGGGCCAGAAACATTTTGGCCGAGTGGCATGTGCCCTCAGAGGGTGAGTTCTGGAACGACCAGCAAGATGCGCAGCACTTTCAACACTGGTCCAAACTGTTCGAAGAGGAGTGCCGGGCGCGAGGCTGGATTACGCGATCGGATGTTTGGGATCTGCTTCCGAAGTGGATTGCGAATGGTCTTTGCTGCCGGGAAACGATTGTATTCGCCGGGTTTGAACGGCTCAGTCCCGCGCTCGACCGAGTTCGGCAGGTACTTGGGAGTTTGGCAGTTATCGCAGAGATCCGCAGCGGCAATTCCGGTCAGTCCGCTCTGGCGAAATGCTTCGCGGATGTAAGCGAGGAACTGGAGCACGCTGCGCGGGTGGCGCGATGGATGTTCGAACAGCAGCCGCGGCAATCCATTGCCGTGCTGGTCCCGGAGCTTGCAAGTAATCGGGTCGTGGTGGAGCACACGTTTCAATCCGTGTTTTACATCGAACGAGAGGCAGATTGCATCTTTCACATCGACGCGGCAAGTCCGCTGCATAAACATCCGTTAGTCTCGAGCGCATTGCTTTTGCTGGAACTCGAACGGCCACGGCTTAACCAAGCGGATGCGTGCTCGATTCTTCGCTGCCCTTTTCTTACCGGCGCCGCAGCCGAACGAAGCAGCCGCGCGCTTGCAGAGCTTGAGTTGCGAAGCAAACGAGAGCTCGACGTCACGCTTCGCGATATGGAGCATTCGACAAAGAACTGTCCTGTACTCGTGCGGGTCTGGCCCGCGGTTCGCCGCGTTCTTCGCGATCGATCTGCGCTGCGCGAGCTTTCCGCCTGGAGCGAGTTCGCAGGCAATCTTGTCAAAGCGGCCGGTTGGCCGGGCGACGCGGAGCTCACCGCGCAAGAACAAAAGGTGGTGGCAGCCTGGGAGGACGCGCTCTCCGGGTTGGCGGCGCTGGGACTGGTTACCCCGCCCGTTCCTTTCGACGGCGCGCTCCGCCATCTTCGCCGCCTGTTAGCGGATCAGGGAGTTACGCGCGGCGACTGGAGTTCGCCGATCCAGATCCTGGACGCCTCAGATGCCGCGGGCCTGGAGTTCGATCGCGCCATTATCACGGGCCTTTCCGACGAGACTTGGCCGCCATCCGTCAGCACCTCCCCCCTTGTGCCGGTGAAGCTGCAGCGCGCTTGTGGTGTGCCAGGCAGCTCTCCAGAGAGCGTGCGAGAGGAGCGAAAACGCGCTACTCGATTATTGTTTGCAGTCGCGCCAGTGGTTATCGCCACCTATTCCGATCGTCTCTCGCCTGTGGCTCAACCCTTTGTTCGGCACGATGCCCGCACTTCTGAGCGATGGGAGGGCAAGCTGCCGCGAGAGTCCTACCCGCCAGCCTCTCTCGATGAACTGGAGGATAGCAACGCCCCGCGATATGAAGCGATGGAACCTACTCGAGGCGGCACCACCATCATTAAACTGCAATCGCTGTGCCCGTTCCGCGCATTCGCGGAAATGCGTCTTCGCGCCGAGAGTCCTGAGGATGCTTGCTTCGGCTTCGACAGTCGCGACCGAGGAGGGTTTGTTCACAAGGCGCTTCAATATGTTTGGCAGCAGCTCGAGACGCTGGATCGGCTCCGGTCCATTTCGCCCGAAGAGCTCCGCACGCTTGTGAAGAAGGCCATAGCGCAGGCGGTAGACGATCGTTCGAGCCCGTTTTACGAATTGGCCAGCCAGACGGAACGCGACCGCCTGGAAGAGCTGATCCTCGATTGGCTCAGGCTTGAGCGACAACGCAAGCAGCCGTTCACGGTTGAGACGATCGAAGAGAAGCGCTACTACGACGCAGCGGGTCTGCATCTGAGTCTGCGCGTCGATCGCATCGACCGGCTGAAGAACGGCAACGTTGTGTTGATTGACTACAAGAGTGGAAAACAGTCGCGCGAGAAGCTGAGGTGTCCGCGTCCCGCCGAGCCGCAGCTTCTGGTCTACGCGGCACCGCTGGGAAATGATGTGGACGGCGTGTTCTTCGGCGAGCTGAAGCCCCGTGACCTACGCGCGGTCGGTTTTTCACGGGAGAAACACTTTCCCGGCAATGCGGCCGAGGTACGGAAAGATTGGCCCTCATTTCTCGAGGAGTCGCGCGCCGAAGTAGAGCGAATCGCAACGGAATTCGTCGCAGGATATGCGGCGGTGGATCCCGTCCACCACGCCTGCGAGTATTGCCGGATGAAGCCCATCTGCCGCGTCAATGAAAAGCCAATGGAAGCGCAGGAAGAAGAGTGATACCCGATCAGGAGCAGCGCGAGCGGGCGCTTGACCCGTCGCAATCTTTTATCGTCGAGGCGCCCGCAGGCTCAGGAAAAACAGAGCTGCTGATCCAGCGGTATCTACGTCTGTTAAAAGTTGTCGACCGCCCCGAATCTGTTGTGGCAATGACCTTCACTCGAAAAGCGGCGGCCGAGATAAAGCAGCGCGTGCACGAAGCGTTGGGACCGGCTTACGACACAAGCCGGCTGCAGATTCAAACCATCGATTCGCTTTGCGCGATGCTGACGCGCCGGATGCCGGTGATCTCCGAATTCGGCGGAGTGAATCAGGTTGTGGAAGACGCGCGAGATCTATACCATCTTGCTGCGCGCCGCATGCTGCGAAATCTCGCGGAAGGCGACGAGGCCGGCAGGACATTGTTCCATCGGGTGTCGCTGCACTTCGATAACGATATAGACAGCCTGGAAGGCCAAGTCGCGCGGATGTTGAGCCAGCGCGATCAATGGCGCTTCCTCGGCCACGAGCAACGCGACGAGCTGATCGACGCGTTTTGCGAACTGCTTGACCGCGCGCACCAGGCGCTGAGAGAAGTCTTTCGCCGGCATTCGACAGTCGATTTTACCGAGGTGACGCGCGCCGCGATCAAAGCCTTGGGCACTCCGGATCAGCCGAGCGATCTGCTGTACTGGCTCGACTACCGGATCGAGCACTTGCTGGTGGATGAATTTCAGGACACCTCGCGCGCGCAATACGATCTCATCGACGCTTTGATGGCGCAATGGTCGGCTGGCGACGGTCACACGCTATTTTTAGTGGGCGATCCCATGCAGAGCATTTACCGGTTTCGCGAAGCCGAAGTGTCGCTGTTCCTGCAGTGCTGGAAAAAGGAGCAGCTTGGATCGGTCCGATTGAATCCAGTGCGGCTGACCACCAACTTCCGTTCCACTCCGGAGATCATCGAGTGGACGCAAGCGATCTTCGGCCCAATCATGGGCGAGGACGACGTTGCAGCATGGCGCAGTCAAGCTGCGGCCTCGCGCGCGTCACGGCCCGAGGGCAAGATCGCGCCGCAACTTATTCCGTTCGTAGGCGACGACGGGCAGCAAGAGGCGGCGGAGATTGTTCGCATCGTTCGAACGCGCCAAGGACAAGAGCAAAGTCGCGATCCTGGTGCAGAAGCCGAGCTCACATCGCGGCCATTCTTCCGGCGCTTCGCAAGGCGGAACTGCGATACGAGGCCATCGAAATCGACGAACTGCGGGAGCAGCAGCATATTCTCGATTTGATCTCGCTTACCCGCGCGGTTTTGCATCTCGGCGATCGAGTGGCGTGGCTGGCGTGCCTGCGTGCGCCGTGGTGCGGGCTACGTTGGCGGATCTTTCGGCGCTGGCAGAAAACGAGCCAGCACGATTCTCGGATCTGCTCGCCGACCCGGGAAAAATCGCGCAGCTTTCGTCGGAGGGCCGGGGCAGGGCAGTGCGCGTTCAGGAGATTCTGTCCACTGCGGTTGCCGAATGTTGGCCGTTATCCGTTGCGCGATTTGATTGAGCGCACGTGGATGCGCTCTGGGCGGCCCTGCGATTTTGCGCGAGCCGAATCAGCAGGAAGACGCCGATACCTACTTCAACATGATCGAGAGTTTGAGGAGGGCGGCGTCATCCGCGATTTCAGCCTGCTCAAGCAGCGTCTGGAATGTCTCTATGCGAAACCCAGCTCCGGCGAAATGGGTCCAGGTGCTGACCATCCACAAAGCGAAGGGCTGGAGTTCGATACCGTGATTCTTCCCAAGCTCGGCGGCGCCGGCACGATCGCGCGAAAACGATCTGCTGATCTGGACCGAGACGATCGATGAGAATGGCGAGACGTGCGCTTCATCGTCGCCGCGCAACCGCAGAAGGGCGGCAACGATCCGGCATACGATTTCGTCAGCGAGGAGATCAAGCACAAAGAATCTCACGAGCTGAAGCGGCTTTTTTACGTCGCCGCAACGCGGGCCAAGAAACGAACTTTATCTGCTTGGGAATGTCGGAGGCGAATAAGGAGCGCACTCAATGCAAGAAAGCGCGCAGCAACACTTTTCTCGGATTGATCTGGAGCAGTGTAGAGGACAGTTTCACAGCGAGCTGCGTCGCAAGCCCTTCGTGCAGACGAGTCTCGATTTTCGCGCCTTCCGCCGGAACGGTACTGCGGCGCTTGCCTGCTAACTGGCGAGCGCCCACTTTGGATACGCCGGTTCAATGGCAGCCGGAACTGCAGCGCGCGACGCCGTCGGCCCGCAAGATCACTTATGAATGGGTAAGCGATACCGGCCGCCATGTGGGAACAGTCTTTCACGCGCTGCTGAAGCGCATCGCCGGGGAGGGCATCGATCAGTGGACTGCGGAACGGCTGGCGACGCTTGCGCCGTTGATCAGGTCCGAATTGCTCCGGCTGGGCGTTCCAAGGCGGAGGAGGCGAAGGCATCCGAACAGGTTACTCGGGCGCTGGCCAACACGCTTGGCGAGCGAGCGCGGGCCGCTGGATTTTGCATCGCCATGAGGAAGCGCGATCCGAGTGGGCGATTGGTGGCCGCATCCGGGACACGCTGGTCAGCGGAACGGTCGATCGTATGTTTCGCGACGAGAAAGGGCGATTCTGGATCGTCGATTTCAAAACTAGTGAGCATAAAGGCGGTCGCTCGGGAAGTTTTCTCCAGGAAGAACAACGCCGGCATGAGCCGCAGCTCAACAATTACGCCACTTTGGTGTCTCGGCTCGGCAAAGGTCCGATCTGGCTGGGTTTGTATTCCCGTTGCTGGATGGCTGGCGCGAGTGGCAGTTCGAAGAAGAAGCCGCTCTCCTGGCTAACTACACTGGTGACTGATGGCGACCAAACTCACTGCCAACGTGAAGGCGGGCGGCTGCGCATCGAAACTCAGCCCAAAAATTTTGGACCGGGCGCTAAGAGCGGTTCCGCGAATCGCGAACGAAAAGGTGCTGGTCGGGTACGACACCGCGGATGATGCGGGCGTTTACGACTTGACCGAAGCGGGCGGGAAGCCGCTTGCCATGGTGCAAACGGTGGATTTTTTCACGCCGATTGTCGACGATCCGTACGCGTTCGGAGGCATCGCCGCCGCGAATGCGCTGAGCGACATTTATGCGATGGGTGGGCGGCCCGTGACGGCGCTGTCACTGGTGGTTTATCCCGCTAAGGGCAATATCGAAGATCTGGAAGCGATCCTCAAAGGCGGCGCGGCGAAGATTCACGAAGCCGATTGCGTGATCCTCGGCGGCCACAGCATTTCAGAAGACGAAATCAAATTCGGCTATGCGGTGACGGGTCTGATCGATCCGAATAGAATTCTGACCAATGCAGGGGCGCGGCCCGGAGACGTGCTGGTTTTTACGAAACGAATTGGGACCGGGGTGATCTCGACTGCTCTCAAGAAGGGTTTTGCGGAAGAACCCACATGGAGGCTTCGATTGAGCAGATGCTGAAGCTGAACCGCGAAGTGTGCGATCGAATGCTGCAGCTCGATGTTCATGGCTGCACCGATGTGACCGGATTTGGCTTGTTGGGCCATGCGCGCGAGATGGCGCTTGCCAGCAAAGTCACTCTCGACATTCAGGCCAGCGCGGTTCGATTCCTGCCGGGAGCAATCGAGTATTCGAAAGCGGGGGCGCATTCGGGCGGTCTGAGAAACAATCGCGAATTTGTAGAGAGCTGCGTGGCGATGCCGGCCGAATTGCCGAACGAACTCCAAGCTCTGCTCTACGATCCGCAAACCTCGGGCGGTCTGCTTATTTCGTTTGCCGAAGAGGATGCGAGAAGTCTCTGCTGGAGGCTGGCCCCGAAGCTTACGTGATCGGTCAAGTGAAAGATTACGAAACGAAGCCAATCGAGGTGAGCGCCTGAACGACGAAACGAACCCATTGATCATGGCGCTGGATGTAGAGAGCACGTCCGAGGCGCTCAACTAGTTGAAAAGATCGGACTCGCCGCCGATTGCTACAAGGTCGGGATGGAACTGTATGCAGTCGGCGGGAATGGATTTCGTTGCGCAGTTCGCTTCGTTTCGAAAAAAAGTCTTCCTCGATTTGAAACTTTATGATATCGGCGAAACGGTCAAACGGGCGACGCGGCAAATCTGCGGAACAAACGCAGTCGAATTTCTTAACAGTGCATGGCAGCCGGCCGATCATGCGGGCAGCGGTCGAGGGGCGGGGGGAAGCGAAGACGAAGCTGCTGGCGGTGACGGTCCTGACGAGCTTCGATGAGGAAGATTTAGCTGATCTTGGTTATTCTGTGCCGATTTCGGATTTGGTGGATCTGCGAGTGAGGAAAGCGGTTGAAAGCGGGATGGATGGCGTGGTGTGTTCGCCGCTCGAAGTTGCGCGGGTGCGGGAAGTGGGCGGCAGAAATCTTAAGATTGTGACGCCGGGGGTTCGTTCGGCAGGCATTGCGGCGGGAGACCAGAAGCGGGTTGCGACGCCGCGCGAGGCGATCTCGAGCGGCGCGGATTATCTGGTGATCGGCCGGCAAATAACGCGCGCGGCCGATCCTCGTAGAATGTGCGAGCAGGTTCTCGCGGAAATTACTTCTTAAGAAGAGCTAAAATCGCTTGACCGTTGGGAGAGCCGAGGCCGGTGCACGGGTCCCATCCCGGTGCGGCTTTATAAGAGCCGTTGGTGCCGGATACGATATCGTGCAGCGCCTTGTGTTGCGTAATGGTTCCGTAAAGAGCGGGATGCGGCCAGCCAACATTCTTGCCGAGCTGCTCATTGAATAAAGCGATGAGTGCCGCCCAGAGCGGCGCGACAGCGCTGGTGCCGCCGAACACGCCCGGTTGTCCATCGACCAAAATGGTGTAGCCGGTTTCCGGAGAAGCGTCACCCGCGACATCCGGCACACCGCGTCCGGTCGGATTCACAGTGCCGGTTGGTTTTGGGACGTTCACGCGGGCTTGATAGGCGGGACGGGAGAAATGAGAGCTGACGCCGCCGCCGGTCGCGCCGCCGTTTGCGCCATCATTCCACACGATCTCGGACTGAATGGTTGAGCCGCTTCCGACTAGCTTTGTTCCACCGCACCCGAGAACCCAAGGGCTGGACGCAGGGAAGTCGACGTGATTGTTCCCATCGGTTTCGCCATCGGAGGAGCCGCCATCGCCGGCAGCAGCACAGACGGAGATGCCGAGTAGAGCGGCATCGTGAAAAGCTGCGTTATAGGCGTTGAGCGATTGAGGGGTCCACTCGCTTTCCGCAGATCCCCAACTGATGGAAATCACCGAGGGCTTGCGGACGGTGTCGTGAATGGCGGCGTTGATTCCATCTAGAAAACCTCGATCGGTATTCGGTGCGAAGTAGACGGCAATCAGCGCGCCGGAAGCAATGCCGCCTGCGACTTGGATATCGAGAGCGACTTCGCCGTCGGCGCTGTTCGGATCACCGGTCGGACTATTTTGCGCGCCGTCGACGGAAACAGCAGTGGTCGAGACGTTGGGAGCGTCGGAGTTATTGAATCCGCCACCTAGCTCGATCAGAGCGATGGTCTGATTTTTCCCGGCGTTGGTAGGAAAGTTATAAAGCTGCGCCACCTGCTGGGGAGTGTAAGACTGTGCGGCGTGGGGAAGAACTCGAAAGCGCGCTCGAGCGGCGGGACGCTGATCAAAGCCTAAAATAGCGATTACGCGGCCGTCCAGCGACTGCGGCAATTGAAGCGCGCCGCGGCGAGTTCGAAATGTCATGGCCGCGATGCGGCTGATGCGGAGGTCGGCCTTAAAAGCAGCGGCCACCGCCGAGAGAGGTCCCGATATGGATATCGAACGGGCCGCGCGCTGGATGTTAACGATAGAGAAATGGCGTTGAGCCGCGAAGGCTTCGACCGCCTTGACGTCCGCAGTGGCGGCGCCAAGGAGATTCGCATTCTCGCGCCTCAGGATTAAAGTAAGTTGAATGATTTCGTCTGGTGCGGGTTGGCCAAGCGAGACCGAATCGGCCGGGTGCTCGCGATGGCTGCCGCTTAAAATGACATGAGAAGACATACGGTTCTTGCTCCTGTAGGGAAGAGTAGCTTCAGGGAGCTTCGTTAGACCTAAGCTGATGCTTGAATGATTGATTCTAAGCTGCTGACCCGGTGACACTTAATCTGATTCGTCAAATCGTTGCTGCTGCTGTGATCGGGCTCCTGGTCGGCCAACCGGGGTTGGCCCAAGGCTTAAACAATCTGCTGGCAAATGGAAAATCGACGGCACCTGCTGTTCCGAGTCCGGCCGATCCATTGGGGCGAACCAATCCGAGAAACTCCATTTACAATTTTTTGGAAGCATGCCACCGCAACGATTTTCTGGCGGCATCGGAGTACCTGGATCTGCGGAACGTGAAGCCACAAGTACGATCGGCAGTGGGGCCTGAACTCGCGAAGGAGTTAGGCGCGCTCCTCGATCGCGATCCGCACTTCGAAGTAGACCAACTGAGCAACAAAGCGGAAGGAAGCGGCGGCGGGCTGACGGCGAATATCGAGACGCTGGCAACGCTGCAGTTAAAGAACAAGGCTGTGACGCTGCAGATGGAACGGGTGACGCAGCAGGGAATCGGTATTTGGTTGGTATCGGCCGGCAGTGTTTCGCGAATTCCCGAATTGAGCTCGCTCGCGGGCGAATCGGCGATCGAAAAGAGGCTGCCCGAACCGCTGGTGGCAACCAAGCTGATGGACACGCCGATTTGGGTGTGGCTCGCTCTCGTTCTGGCGGCGCTGATTCTGTCGCTGGTCTCGCGTGTGCTGTCAACGGCGTTGCTTGCGCTGGTGAAGCCGATTACGAGGCGCTACGCGAAATCGCTTCGCACGTACCGGCTCGAAGCATTTACCGAACCGCTTCGATTGCTGGTTTCGCTCGCGGTGTTTCGCGCCTGCATGGAGGTGATCGCGCCATCTGCGCTGCTGCGGGATTACCTGCTGAAGCTCATAACGTTGCTGTTCGTGCTTGGCATTGCACTGCTGCTGATGCGAGTGGTCGATATTATTTCCGACCAGGTGATATCGCGGCTCGATCCGGCGGAGCGCGCGTTGTCGTACTCGGTTGTGCCGCTGATTGTGCGATTCGTCAAGATTTGCGTATTCTGCGCCGCGGTACTTTTCACGTTGTCGGCATGGGGATACAACACGAACGCGATTCTCGCCGGAGTGAGTATCGGGGGGTGGCGCTGGCGCTGGCGGCGCAGAAGACCATCGAGAACCTGTTTGGCGGAATTTCGGTGATCAGCGATCGGCCGGTTTTGGTTGGCGACGTCTGCCAATTCGGCGGACAGGTAGGCACTGTAGAGGATATCGGGTTGCGGTCGACCCGCATTCGCACGCTGGAGCGGACGCTGGTGTCGGTTCCGAATTCGCAGTTCTCCACGATGACTCTTGAAAATTATTCGAGACGCGATCGTATATGGTTTCATCCGACGCTGCAGTTGCGCAGAGATACCAGGCCGGAGCAGATACGGGCAATGATGGAGGCCGTGACAAAGATACTCGAAGAGCAGCCGATGATCGATGCGACGGGTGTTCCGCTGCGCTTCACGAAAATCAATCCCGAGTCTTTTTCGCTGGAGGTTTTCGCGTATGTGCGGACGACGGATTACAACGAGTATTTGAAGGTGCAATCGGAATTGTTGCTGAAGATTTTGCAGGCGGCTGCTCAGCTCGGCGTGGGATTCGCGGTGCCGTTCCAGGAATCGATCAGCGCCGCGGCGCGGGACGCGGAGGGAGTTCGGCCAGTGGCGGTGGGAGGAGACGGCGAGCGGTGAATGGAAGCGGAGGCATCAATCGAGCGCTCTTCCTTTTGCTGATCAGCGCGGGTTGCAGCGGCGCGCAGTCCTCTTTGCCTCGGGCGCCGGGAGCGCGGGTGGTCAACATCTCGCCCTCGGACGGGCGCGGCAACGAGCCGGGAATTGCGGTGAACTGGAAAAATCCGAATCAGATCGTAGGAGTTTACCAGGGGAATGCGAAGGCGGCTTACTCGACGGATGCGGGACAGACTTTTACTCTTGCGGAGGGAACCGCGCCGACGGACTGGCGCAGTGCCGGGGACGTATCGACAACGTTCGACAACAAAGGGCACGCGTTTCTCTGCTACCTGACGTTCGACAAACTGGGCACGACTTCCTATTGGGCGCATGGGGCGGGACGGAATGGCATTTACGTGCGGCGCTCGCTCGACGGCGGCAAGACGTGGGAGCGGGATGCTATAGCGATTAAGGCATTTCCCACCGGGAAAGAACCGGACATTCAATGGGAAGACATGCCGCGCATGTTCGCCGACAACGCTCCGAACAGCCGGTATGCCGGGAATCTTTATGCGGGCTGGATCGAGTGGCAGATGGATAAGTCGATCATGCTTTTCTCGCGGTCGACGGACGACGGGCAGACGTGGTCTCGACCCATGCGGATCAGCACGCATGCGGGACTGCCTCGCGACGATAACGGGGCGCTGGTCGGCTTTGTGGGAACTGTCGGATCGGACGGAACAATTTATGCAGTGTGGAGCGACGGCAGCACGGTCGCATTTACGCAATCGCACGATGGGGGGGCGAGTTTCGCGCCATCGCGTTCTGTGATTGAAACTGGGCCTCCCTATTTCGGCGGCGTCCCTGGAGTGGCGCGAGTGATGGGTTTTCCGCAGATCGGGGTCGACTGGGAAAGCGGGAAGCTTTACGTCGCCTGGAGCGATTACCGCAACGGCGATATCGATGTGTTCCTATCATCGTCTTCCGATCACGGGCGCACGTGGTCCGCGGCGATGCGCGTGAACAACGATCCGATACACGACGGCAACGATCAATTTTTTCAGTGGATGGCGGTGGATCCGATGACGGGTGCGGTTTACGTGCAGTTCTACGATCGTCGCGACGATCCGGCGAATCGGAAAACGTTTGTTACGCTGGCGCGATCGACCGACGGCGGAAAGACTTTCACGAATTACGCGTGGACCTATACGCCGTTCGAAGGCCAGCAAGTATTTCTGGGCGACTATACGTGGCTGACGGCGTATGGCAATCGGGTGTATGGCATCTGGGCGGAAGCGGCGGCTTCGGGCGATGCTGCGCGGCGAAGCCCGACGGTGGTTCGCGTGGGCGTTGCCGATTTCTCCGGAAATAAGTAATGCGATTTTCGAGCATGATCACGGCGGTGGATGCCCATGCCTGCGGTGAGCCGGGACGCGTGATTACCGGCGGGGTGTTGGACGTTCCCGGTAAGACGATGTTCGAAAAGAAGACGTATCTGGAGACGCACGCAGACGATTTGCGCCTCAGAATGTTGCGCGAGCCGCGCGGCTATCCGGCTGCCAACTGCAATCTGATTCTGCCTGCGACGCATCCTGAAGCGGACGCCGGATTCGTGATCATGGAGCAGGTGGAATATCCGCCCATGTCGGGGACCAACACGATCTGCGTTGTGACGGTGTTGATTGAAACGGGCATGGTTGCGGCGGTTGAGCCGGTTACGCAGTTAAAACTGGAGACGCCGGCGGGCTTGATTGCTGTCGATGCGGAGGTGGAGCGCGGCAAGGTGAAGCGAGTTACTTTCCGCAACGTTCCGGCGTTCGCTATGCATCTGGACGCGCGTATTGAGGTTCGTGAGCTCGGTACAGTTGTTGTCGATGTTGCCTACGGTGGAATGTTCTACGTTATCGCGGAGGCGGCGCCGCTCGGATTCCGTTTGGCGCCGGATGAAGCTCGCGACATCGTACGCGTGGCGGAGATGATTAAGGCTGCCGCGCAAGAGCAATTGCCTGTGGTGCATCCGGAGAATCCTGGAATCGTGGGCGTGACAATTGCGCAGATCTCGGGTGAGGCATCACGTGCGGATGCTCACCGGAAGAACGCCGTTGTGGTTTCGACGGGCAGGTTGACTGGAGTGCTGGATCGCTCGCCATGCGGCACGGGGACGTGCGCAAAAATGGCGGTGCTGCATGCCAAGGGCAAGCTGCCTCTCAACCAGGACTTCGTGCATGAAGGTATATTGGGGACCGCGTTTACGGGGCGGCTGGTGGAAGAAACGCGTGTGGGACCATATGCAGCGGTGGTGCCGACATTGTCGGGACAGGCGTGGATCACTGGATTCGCGCAGTATGTCGTCGATCCCGACGATCCGTTTCCGAATGGGTTTACGGTTGGCGATATTTGGGGCGCTGGGACATGAAAAAACTTCAAATGCTCTTGCTGCTAGGGATCGCGTGTTTGAAAGGTCAAACACCGCCGACGATCAGCCTTACTGTCGACGCGAGGCAGGCGCCTCAAAAGGTTCTACGCACACACATGGAGCTAGCGGTCAATCCCGGGCCGCTGACTTTCTACTATCCGAAATGGATTCCAGGTCTGCATGGAACCCGTCGGCCCGATCGCGAATGTTACGGGGCTGAAGTTTATCGCGAATGGCAAAAAGATTCCATGGCGGCGGGACCTGCTGGATGTCTTCACGTTTCACGTAGATGTGCCCGAAGGGGCGAAACAACTCGAAATTTCGTTCGATTATCTGGAGCCGAGCGGAATGGGCGGTCCGGCCGCGGGAACCGCGACGGACAAGTTGATGGTCCTGAATTGGAATCAGATCCTTCTGTATCCGGCGGGCACTCCGGCGGCGCGGTTAACTTACAAACCGAAGCTGCAGCTTCCAGCGGGTTGGCGGTTCGGCACTGCGTTGCATGGGGCAGCTGCATCGGGCGGCGATATCGATTTCGAACCTGTTTCGCTCGAACGCCTGGTCGATTCGCCGCTCGTTGCGGGGCAGTACTATCGCGCGGTTGACCTAACGCCGCCGGGAGAACCGATTCACCACGAGATCGACATTGTCGCGGAGAGCGAAGCAGCGCTGGCCATGCCGGCCGATGTTCAGCGCGGAATGACCAACCTGGTGGCGGAGACGGGGAAGCTGTTTGGCTCGCGTCACTATCGGGAATATCATTTCCTGCTGACGTTGAGCGATCATACGGGGCATTTCGGCGTGGAGCATCACGAATCGAACGACAGCCGGTTACCGGAGCGCGTGTTTCTGTCGCCCGGGGCGGCACGCGAATTGGGCGGCCTGCTTGCGCATGAATTCGCGCATTCGTGGAGCGGAAATTTCGGCGGCCAAAGGACGAGAGCACGGCGGATTATGAGGCTCCGATGGAAACCGACCTGCTCTGGGTGTACGAAGGGAACACGTCGTACCTTGGTAACGTGCTTGCCACGCGCAGCGGGCTCTGGGCACCGGAAGATTATCGTCAGTCGATTGCGAGCACGGCCGCGAGTCTTGGTCCTGGCCGTCCTGGACGAACTTGGCGTCCAGTGCTTGATACCGCGGTTGCGCTGCCGGGGATGTTCGCGGGGGAGGCGGTTGGGGTAATTGGCGGCGAGGCTCCGATTACTACGAAGAAGGAGAGTTGATTTGGATAGAGGTGGCGAGCATTATCCGTAATGAGAGCCATGGTGAAAAGTCGTTCGATGATTTCGCGAGGCTTTTTTACGGTGGTGCGAACAATGGCCCGGAAGTAAAGCCGTACACGTTCGACCAACTGGTTCAGACGCTGAATCGCGTAGTGCCGTACGGCTGGGCGGATTTCCTGAATAAGCGTTTGATGTCGACGTCGGCTGAGGCTCCGCTGGGTGGAATTGAGGCGAGCGGCTGGAAGCTCGATTTCACTTCAGAGCCAACGCGAGGAGGAAGAACCACGCGCGGTTTCTCCGGCAGTACGTTCTCGATAGGCCTGAGTCTGGCGGCGGACGGCACGGTTTCGGATGCGATTCATGACGGGCCCGCGTTCGAGGCAGGCATCAGTCCGGGAATGAAAGTTGTCGGCGTGAATGGCCGGGTTTATACGGCAGACATCCTGGCGGACGCGATCAAGGCGAGCAAGAACACGTCGCAAGCGATTCAACTTCTTGTTATCGACGACGATTACTACAAGACCTGCGCGGTTGACTACCACGACGGCGAGAGATATCCGCATCTGGTCCGTGACGCCAGCAAGCCGGATTATCTGGACGAGATGCTGAAGCCGCTGGCGCGGTAAAGGGCTGGACCGCTCCCTGTGGTCGCGGCTCAGTTACTTAAGCGCCTATTCCGATGTGCGATCGATCACAACGGAAATCTATGTGAGCCTTGCACCTTCCTGAAGAAGCTCGACGCGAAACAGCAAGAGGTCCTCCGCATTCATCGCGAGCACATGAATCGTCACGCGACCGACCGGCGTCACGCCGATAAGGCGAGGGCCATCGAATTGGAAATGCTCCGTCCAAAGATCGATCCGCGGATGAAACAAGCGGACGAGTTGGCTTGAGTCGGGATCAAGGCCAGCGATGTTCGGGCCTTTAAAGCGATTGCAGTGGAAGCAGGCCAACGCAAGGTTATCAATCGTTGTTGTCCCTCCATGCTGCCGGGCAATGATGTGATCGATTTGGAACGGGAGACGGTAATGCGGGTGTGGTATCCGGCAGTACTCACAGCGATTGCGCGCACGTTGCCAAATTTGCTTAACCAGTGCTTGGTTCACTGACTGGGCGAGGCGAGATTCTGGGATTTCAGAAGCCGTCGCGCCTTAGATTGCATGATTGATAGGAGGCTTCCTACGTGCAGATAGCTGTCAAGTTCCGCGGCTTCTTCAGCTGTCAGGTTCCCTTCTTGAGCGCGCCGGGCGAGGAAATTCATTCGGTCGATGTCACTACTTTCAAATTCGATTGAAAGTAGGTACTCAGCCACGTCGCGACTGACACTATCTCTAGCCTGAATGAGGCGCCCGAGAATGGCTGCTTCGGTGTTCGGAGTTATGATTGGCGAACTCATCGAGCTCTTTTTCTTATAATGCCTGATCGCGGCTTGCTGCGCTCGCGGTTCAGTTGCGATGCGTGGCGGGGGCGGCTACCGGGGTCGGGGTTCCAGCGCTTAGGGGCGTGACTCCGCCTGAGACCATGGCTCGATTGAATGCGGGACGTCTTTGTCCATCAAGGCTTGATAATCTTTGCGGGCGGCGGCGAGGTCCTTTTCGATGGTGTCGAGGATGGCCTGCCGAAGTGTCGGTTGGGCCGTAGTTGGCGCTGCCCGCCACATCGCCCGCTCCGGTTCCTACCTCGCCGTTCAGCCAGATCAGATTGAGATAGATCTTGTAGGGCTCGACGTAATATTTGTCGTCGCTGTTGGCCTCGACCTTCGAGATCAGCTTGTATTCGACGCCTTGCATCTTCTGGTCCATGGCCTGCACGGATTTCAAGAGGTCGGCTTTGGGAGTTTCGGCGCGCATCATCTTTTGCACGTCGTCCATCTGCTTGCGCATCCACTCGATTTGGTTGACCATGTCGGAGACGGCATTGATGTCATCGCGGATGCGAAGCTGCATTTTCACGGAAGCTTCGAGCTCGGCGTCCGTCGTCTTGATCTGCGGGGCTCTGACGATCTCGAGCGGTTGCGTATATGCTTTCCCGCCGACCGTCAACCGGACTGTGTACTTGCCGGGAGGTACGACGGGACCCACTTCGGCTTGCTGAATGCCCCAGTGCGTGATGGGGCGCGAATCGGCGCGGCGGAAGCGCGTCTCCTCCCAGATGAAAGGATTGTCGGGCGCGTTGGTGCGAAGCTTTACCAGCCGAGGCGGATCGTAGCGCATATCCCACGTTCTGCGATTCAGGCCCGGGCGGCCCGGCACGTTTTTGTAATCGCGTATGACGGTGTTGTGCGAATCGAGAACGGAAAGATCTACGCGGGCGGGAGACTTCAGCTCGAAATCAAGGAACGCGCGGCTTCCGCTGACTAAACGGTAGGTGGGTCGCGGCTTGTACAACGTGACTGGCTCGTTCGAGGAATGATCCGCCAGCTTGTTCCAGTGGAGTGATGTCGTCGAGAATGTAGATTCCTCTGCCATAAGTGGACACAACTACATCGTGGAATCTTTTTTCCACTTCGATCCAGGTCACGGGCGCGTGCGGGAGGCCGGCTTTCAGGGCGATCCATTTGCCTCCGTCATCAGGCGAATAATAGAAAGCGTTTCCAGTCCCGGCAAACAGGAATCCTTTGCGATTCGGATCTTCGGCGACGGATTTAACATACGCCAAGCGGGCCTTTCGGCAGATCGCCGGTGATTTGTTTCCAGGTCTTACCGAAGTCGCTGGTCTTATAGATGTAGGGATCGCGATTGTCCATGAGGTGGAAATCGACCGCGATATAGGCGGTTCCGGGATCGAAGACGGACGGCTGAATCTTCGATACAGTTCCCCATGCAGGCAAGCCGGAGATGTTCTGAGTTACGTCGGTCCATTGGCCGCCGCCATTGCGCGTGTACCAGACTTTGCCGTCATTTGTGCCGGCCCAGATAAGACCTTTTTGGATGGAAGAAGGCGCAATCGCAAAAACGACTTCACCATAGAACTGCCCGAGATTGTCGCCGATGATGCCGCCGGATGAGACGATGCGGCTTGGGTCGTGGGTAGACAAGTCCGGGCTGATGACACTCCAACTTTGACCCGCATTCGAAGTTTTGAAAATCACCTGGCAACCGTAATAGACAGTGTTGTGATCGAAGGGGTCGATGGCCAGAGGCGGAGTCCAATGGCAGCGGTACTTGGTCTCGTTCGGCGGCGAATCGAGCGTGTGAATCCAAGGACTGACGGATCGCGCCTCTTTAGTTTTGGCGTCGTAACGAGTGACTTCGTTGCCGTAGCAAGAAGCCCAGACGATATCGGGATCGGTGGGATCGGGAAGAGTAAAGCCCGACTCGCAGCCGCCGAGGCGGTATTCCCAGCCATCGCCACCCGCAGGCGTTCCGCCGCCTCCGACGACTCGATTTTGACCCGGTGAAGGACGCGAAGATGCGTCTGGATTTTCAGGTTGCGGGGGTTGCTCAGCGGAGCGAATCGGGGGCTGGCCCGCGGTAGGGGAAGCGGGTGGAGGCGCGCCAGGAGTTTCACGCGTACCCCCTGCATTGGCTGCGGCGGGCTCGGCGTTGGCTTCCGGATTTTCCTCGGACGGTGCGCGGCCACCGCCGCCGAAGCCGCGCGCATTAGTAGGTCCTCGCATCGTGGAGCCGTCCTGCATATTCGTGTACACCCAATAAGGCACCTGATTGTCCACCGCGACGTGATACATCTGCCCGATAGGCAGTTGCACGCGGCGGAAACCGCGGCCATGCACAGTGGTGATGTTCATGCCGGCATCGTTGGTGATTACGAATCGATCGGGGTTAGTGGGGTCGATCCAAATATCGTGAGTGTCGCCGCCCCACGGGACGGTTCGGAAGGTTTCACCGCCGTCGAGCGATTGGTGAAAGGAACTGTTTGCGACCAGCACTTCATTCTCATTGGTAGGCGAAACGGCGATGCGAATGTAATAGCCGGCGCGGCCGATGAGCTCGCGGCTGTGACTTGCGGGCCGCCAATTCTCACCGCCATCGTCGGAGCGCCAGACGGAACCTTGGTTCGCAGTCTGAATGAGTGCGTATATTCGATTGGAATCGCTGGGCGCGATGGCAACGTCGATTTTTCCGGCCGGTGGGCGCGGCAATCCGTGGCCATTGAGGCGGGTCCAAGTAGCGCCCCCGTCGTGTGAGGCGTAGATGCCGCTGCCCGGGCCGCCACTAAATTCGCCATACGTGTGCATGACGATCTGCCACATGCCTGCAAACATCACGTGGGAATTGTGGGGATCCATGACGAGACCTGAGCAGCCGGTATTTTCATCCGCGAACAGGACGCGATCCCAGTGGAGGCCTCCGTCGGTGGTGCGGAAGACGCCGCGCTCCGCCTGCGGTCCGGTGGCGCGGCCGAGGGCGCAGACAAACACGTTGTCGGGATTCGTGGGATTTACGATCACGCGCCCGATGCGACCGGTTTCGGTGAGACCCATGTGCTTCCAAGTCTTGCCGGCGTCGGTGGATTTGTAGACGCCGTCGCCCATGACGTCGCTGTCGCGAATGGCCCAGGCTTCGCCAGTGCCCGCCCAAACGGTGCTGGGATCGGAGGGAGCAACGGCCAAAGCGCCAATGGCTGCGGAGGGCTGGTCGTCAAAGATGGCAGTGAACTGGTTTCCGCCGTCGGTTGATTTCCACACGCCTCCTGAAGCCGCGCCCGCGTAGTAAATGCTGGGATCGCCCGGGACGCCGGCTACGGACGCGATGCGATTACCGATTTGAGGACCGACGAAGCGGAAGCGGAGGCCGGTCTGGGCGTCGTCGGGGTTGCGGGCTTGGGGAAGGGCGGCGGGGGTGGTGAGCAGGAAGGTGACGCATGCCAGGACGGCGGCGGTCAATTTTATAGGAATGGGAAAAGGGGACATAATTTGGTTTTCTTGCAGCGCTTTCTTAACACCAAAGTGCGGTTGTGGAGATAAACGAATATCAGACATTATGTATCACGATCAAAGGAGCGCTGGCAGCGGTTAGAGTAAGAAGGTACACAGTTCTCGACATCCTTTGTTCTTTCATCAGCTATGCTTGACAATATTCTGAAGCAACAGCCGCCGCTTGACTAGGAGGTTTTCGATGAAAGCTGCAATTTCCGCAATCGACTACCCAGCCTGGTGACGAATGAGCAGCTCGCGGAGGAGTTCCCCGAGCGGTCGGTGTCGAAAATTGCGGAGAATGGAGCGGAAAATCTGATTGTACGCAGGGCGCATGAGGAGATCGTGTGCGGAGGCTCCTCTTGCCGGTGGACCCGGAACGAGCGCTACAACCCCGGCCCCCCACTCATGAACGGGCCAGAAATCTTTAACTTCACTCTGTGCATCGTGCTTAACAGGGTGTTGGCGTTGGTCCGATGGATCCTATACCGGGTTCGGGTTCGGCGCTTCTTTTCTACTCCCCAATTGACGCTACTGCCCGATTGCATGGCAGGGACTCCGATGACAGTGACTCCGACCGGCACTGAGCGAATGGCACACGGCTCCGGCTCGTGCCGCGGCATCGTTTTCTATAACGATTGGTTTCTCCTTCGTTCCATTTATCACAACTGCGCCCTTACCAAAATAGGTGCGCTTGCCTGCATGCACCAAGCCGGAGATGTGAACGCGGGAGCCGCGCGCAAGGTGCTGGCTGAGGCGGTCGAGGCGCTCGGGCGCCAAAAACCGGCCGCTCTGCTCGACGCCTTTGGCGAAGAGATCCTGGCCGTGTACCAGCTGCCGGTGCGCACCGCAAACGCATGCGCTCGACCGACATGCTGGAGCGAGTGAATCAGGAGATCAAACGCCGCACGCGAGTCATCCGAATCTTTCCGAATGAGCAGGCCTGTGTGCGCCTAGTGAGCACGCTCATGATGGAGCTCAATCAGGAATGGATGGAACGCATCTATCTCAACATCGAGGTGAATACGGAAACGACCGCGAGGGAGTCAGGCAAAGCGGCGGCCTGATTCACAGCCTCGGTTTCGGGCTCCGCCCTCCACTACAGCAGCGAATCAACAAGGAAGACGATTGATTAATTTTGGAGATTCGAATTTACAGAAAGCTTCGGGCTTGACTTTTGGACTCGTAAACGCGGTAGGACATATGTTACAGTTGATGTTTAACCAAACGTTCGCGAAGTTTGGTTCTTGCCCTGCCGGTAAAGAGCGGGACTAAAAGGGCGATAGCTTGCCCTTTTGCAAAACCTGACGTTTAAAGCAAATTCCTATTCACGGTAATGGACTCCCTGCGATACGATATCCACGGTTCTTCTGATCTGCCCTGGTATAGCATTCGGACCAAGTCGAATCATGAGAAGGTAGCGGCGGTTGTACTGGAAAACAAAGGATATGAGCAATTTCTGCCGGTATATCGCCGCCGCCGCCGCTGGTCGGATCGAATCGTTGAAACGGATCAACCTCTGTTTCCCGGGTATTTCTTTTGCAGGTTTGACGTGAAGCGGCGGCTTCCAATTATGACGACTCCCGGCGTTATTTCCGTCGTGGGTTATGGAAAAGAGCCGGTGCCGATAGCCAACAGCGAAATCGAAGGTATCCAGGCGGTCCTGCGGTCAGGTATCGCGAGCGAGCCGTGTCGATACCTTAGCGAAGGACAGAGGGTGCGAGTGAACCGCGGGTCACTGGAAGGACTCGAAGGTATTCTGATCAACAAGAGAAGCGAGTGGAGGATGGTGGTATCGGTCACGATGCTGCAGCGATCGGTCTCCGTAGAAATCGATCGGGAGTGGATTAGTACGATTTAGCTATGATTTTCACGATTAAGCTATGGTTATTGCGATAAAACTACATGTCGGTTGAATCGAGGAGCAGGATGGTCAGCTTCCGCTTGACCGCGGAAGAATATGAGCGGTTCCGGGAGCTTTGTTTTACTCACGGTATCCGCAGCGTGTCTGAAATGGCTCGCGCTGCCATCAACATGCTGTTGCAGCAGCCGGCGCGAGCACCGCAGGAAGCCGTGGAATCGCGCCTGTCTGAGTTGGAAGGGCGCCTACATATACTTTCGTTGGAGATCAAACAACTGCATCAGAGCGGGAGACAGACGGGCACGGTTTCCCACTTGGCACTTCCAAGTAACCGCCCGGCGAGTAGGTAGATTTACATGCACTTTCGACTGCCTGTGGCCCTGATTCCATTACTGATCCTGGTGGGGAGATGTTCTGCTCAACAGCATCCACAGTATGTGGACCCCCTCCGAGCTGATACGCCGGATCCAAGTTCAGGGAGTATAGCCAACGCGAACGCGCCATCAAATTATGTCCTTGGTCCGGATGATGAGATCACACTCTTTGTCTCAGATATCGAGGATTTGAGCAATAAACCTATGCGCATCGATATGCGTGGCGACATCACATTACCTATGGCGGGGCGGGTCCATGCTGCTGGTTTGACTGCGGATAAGCTGGAAGCTGAAATTGGGAGCCGATTAAAGAAATTCCTGCAGAATCCGGATGTCGTCGTCTCGATCAAAGAGTTTCGGAGCCAGCCGATCTCGGTGCTCGGAGACGTCGATAAGCCGGGCGTTCATCAACTTGAGGGCCGCAAAACCTTGTTCGAGGTCCTTTCGATGGCCGGAGGGCTTAACAAGGATGCCGGCAACACCGTCAAAATCACGCGCAGCCTGGAATGGGGACCTATACCGCTTCCGAATGCTAAGAACGACGCGAGCGAAAAATTTAGCGTGGCTTCTGTGAGCGTGAAGGCCATCATGGACGGCAGTGACCCGGCAGCCAACATTCTGATCAAGCCGGAGGATGTTATTTCCGTGCCGAAAGCGGATGTCGTTTACGCGGTAGGGTCGGTAAAGAAGCCGGGTGGATTTCTGCTGAACCAGAATGAGTCACTTTCAGCACTACAGGTTCTTTCATTGGCCGAGGGGCTGGACAAAGCCGCTGCTCCGAAAAAAGCGAAGATCATGCGCGAAGTGCCGGGGACGACTACCCGTGTCGAGATCCCGGTTGATCTACAGAAGTTAATGGCGGGCAAGAGTCCGGATCTACCATTGCGATCGAACGATATTTTGTTTGTCCCGAACAGCGCGGCTAAGAGCGCCGGCGGTCGAGCCATGGAAGCGGCGATACAGGTGGCCACCGGAGTGGCGATCTACGGCCGGTACTAAACAATAATGATGGAACCTCCAAATCAAACACCTGAGCCCACAAGAAGTTTGACGCCTCGCTCCAGGCGGGCTGCATCGGAGCACACGCTTGCGCACGACCAATACGTCGAAGTTCCAGTTGGTCCGTATGGAGCGGATTCCGACGAGCCGGAAACGGGCGGCCTGATCGAGTATTGGCGCATCCTTCGCCGGTATAAGGGCACGTGGATCATTTTCGCGTTTGCCGGTGCCCTGATAGGCATCCTGATTACGCTCCCGCAAACCCCGATCTATCAGGCCCGAACGTCGGTTGAGATTGTCGGTTTAAACGACAACTTCCTCAATTTTAGACAGGCAAGTCCGGTGAATGAAGGGGGTACGACTCCCGAGACCTCAGATATCCAGACGCAGATTAAAATTCTTCAGAGCGAATCGTTGCTGGAACGTGTGTACGACAAGCTGAAGGTGAATGAAAAACCCGATGCTCAGGCAAGCAGCCGCATTTCTGTGTGGCGGAAGGCTCTTAATCTGCCGGAACCTGCTCCTGTGAGCGCGAAACAAGAAGCCCTGAAGAGAATGGCCAAGAGACTTGCGGTCAAACACGCCGGGCAGACGCGTATCCTGGAAATAACCTTTGACTCCCCCGATCCACAGCTCGCCGCCGATACAGCCAACACCATTGCCAGTGAGTTCATCGAACAAAACCTGGAATCGCGTTGGAAGACGACGGAAAAAACAAGCGATTGGCTGAGCCGTCAGCTAGACGGGATGCGGATTAAGCTCGAGCACTCCGAGGATGCGCTGCAAACTTACGCGCGCAACTCGGGGCTGGTGTTCATGGATGAAAAGACCAACGTCTCGGGAGACAAGCTTAAGCAATTACAACAGGAACTGTCGACGGCGACGGGGGATCGTATTGCGAAACAATCCCGGTACGAGATGGCGCAGAGCAGCCCGCCGGACGCCCTGCCGGACGTTCTTAATGATGAGTACCTGCAAGATACACGACAAAAAATAACGGACCTCCGCCGGCAGATCGCCGAATTAAGTACGACATTTACGCCGGAATACAAAAAAGTAAAGCAAGCGCAGGCGGAACTGGCGACGTTACAAGTCGCGTTCGATCGGGACCGCGGGGCAATACTCAATCGCATTCGCAACGAATTTGAAGAAGCCACCCGGAAGGAGAAGCTTCTGAGTGCAGCTTACGATGCGCAAACGAAAGAAGTCACGGGTGAAGGCGAGAAGTCGATTCAGTACAACATTCTAAAACGCGAGGCAGACAGCAATCGCCAACTCTACGACACGATGCTGCAGCAATTGAAGGAATCGACCATGGCGTCTGCGATGCGGGCCAGCAATATCCGTGTGGTCGATCCAGCTACTGTCCCGCCACGGCCCTATAAACCCAACGCAACGCAAAGCGCAGCCCTCGGTCTGCTTACGGGTATCTTTCTTGGAGCGGCGTTTATCGTCATGCGGGATCGAGCGGACCGCACGATTCAACAACCAGGTGACAGCAGTGTCTACCTGAATGTGCCAGAACTCGGTATTATTCCCTCGGGTGGGATGGACAAATCCCGGCGACGGAGCATCGATCCGGCACCGGCGACAGCGGTTCCTGGTATTGAGGACAACGCAGCGGCCAGTAAATTGACAGAACGAGTGGAGCTTGTGACGTGGCAGCGAAAGCCCTCAATGCTGGCTGAGAGCTTCCGCTCGACACTGGTGTCGATTCTTTTCACTACGGAGACTGGACCGCCTCCAAAAGTATTTGTCCTTACGAGTGCCGGACCTTCGGAAGGCAAATCGACGGTAGCAAGCAACCTCGCCATTGCAATCGCGGAGGTAGGCCAACGGGTTCTGCTGATCGACGCTGACATGAGAAGACCTCGGCAGCATGAAATCTTCGCCATGGATAATCAGCGCGGTTTGAGCAGCATTTTGCGAGAAAAAACGGAGCTAAACGGAGACAGGTCCCTGGGTGGACTCATCCGCGCAACGGAGATCGAGGGCCTGTTCGTATTGACCAGTGGTCCAGGCAGTTCAGCGGCGACGAACCTGCTTTACGGCACACACATGCCAGAAGTACTCAAATACTTGCGCAGCGACTTTGACGTCCTGCTTCTGGATACGCCGCCGATGTTGCAAATTCCGGATGCTCGCGTATTGGGCCGCATGGTGGACAGGGTGATTATGGTGCTCCGGGCAGGGCGCACAACGCGAGATGCTGCGCTGGCTGCTCGTCAACGATTTAGCGAGGACGGGACGAAAATCTTGGGAACGATCTTAAACGATTGGAATCCGAAGTCGGCCCCTAATGGATACTATGGCTATTACAACAGCTACTACAAGAGCTACCACAAGCACTACAGCCACAGAGAGCCGGACTGAGCTGCTCATCCCAATCGAGATTAGCGCGTTTTTCTAGGAGAGTTGCTATGAATCTTCTCATTACAGGCGGAGCTGGCTTCATCGGTTCCCACCTAGCCGAACGTTGCCTCAACCGCGGATGGAAAGTCTGCATTATCGATGATCTCTCGACCGGATCATTCGATAACGTGCTCCCTCTCAAAAACAATCCTCGATTCTCGTACTGCATCGATACAGTTTTCAACGCGCCGATAGTGGCCGAGCTGGTGGATTGCGCGGACTTCGTTGTTCACCTGGCTGCCGCTGTCGGGGTGAAACTCATCGTCGAGAGCCCCGTGCGCACGATCGAGACCAATGTACACGGAACGGAGGTGGTCCTGCGGGCGGTAGCCAAGAAGAAGAAACCGGTCATAATCGCTTCGACTTCGGAAGTATACGGCAAGAGCAACGATCTGCCGTTCCGGGAGGACGCTGACCTGGTCCTGGGATCGACCACCAAGGGACGTTGGAGTTATGCCTGTTCGAAAGCTCTGGACGAGTTTCTTGGACTTGCCTACTGGAACGAGAAGAAGGTTCCAGTTACGATTGCGCGATTTTTCAACACCGTCGGACCCCGCCAATCTGGACGTTATGGCATGGTCCTGCCGAACTTCGTTCGTCAGGCTCTGCAGAATGAGCCACTGACAGTATACGGAGATGGCCAGCAGAGGCGCTGCTTCGGCTACGTTGGTGACGTAGTGGAGGCATTGATTCGCATCATAGAGGCACCCAATGTTGCCGGTGAGGTGATCAATATCGGCAACGATAAGGAGATCAGTATTCGCGGCTTGGCCGAACTGGTGAAGCGCGCGACGGATTCGGAATCCGAAATCGAATACGTGCCATACGAGATTGCTTATGCTCCGGGCTTTGAAGATATGCTTCGGCGTGTTCCTTCGCTAAAGAAGCTCGAAACACTGATTGGTTATCGTCCACAAACCGATGTAAGCGTCATCGTGGAGCTTGTGCGCGACAACATGCAACGTCAGATCGCGTCTTACTCCCTTGAGCCACAGCTTGCAATGAACACGTAGTTGTGTCAGTGGAGTCGCGGAATAATGGAGCATAGCGCCTTAACTATTTTCTGCTTATGCGCGTTCACCGCGGCCGTGAGCGTCTTAGGCACGCATGCCCTGATTCGCTTCAACAATCGGCTCTCGTTCACGGCGGCTCCAACGTCTGACCGCTGGCACAAGAGCGCGACGCCGAACAGCGGAGGCTTGGCGATTCTCGCAGCTTGCACGCTCACATATCTGATCGCATTCCGCGGGCAGGTCGCAACAATCGCAGTCGGCGCTCTGGTATTGAGCGCCTTAGGATTTATCGATGATCGAATCCGCATGCGTCCGGGGGTCAAGTTCGCCTGCCAAACCGCAGTAACGCTAGCGGTGATTCTGAGCGGCATAATTTTTCCGGCGACTCCGTGGTACGCCGCGAACCTTGTAATCACTTTCTTGTGGATCGTCGGGATCACGAATGCGTTTAACCTGGTCGACAACATGGACGGGCTCTGCGCCGGGGTCACTATAATAATCGCGTCATTCCGGTTCGTTCTCCTCGTCCAGCACGGTGATTGGCAGCAGGCGGCACTCTGCGCCGTCATAGCATCTGCCTTTCTTGGGTTTCTGTTTTTCAATCACAGTCCCGCGAAGATCTTTATGGGCGATTGTGGAAGCATGTTCGCTGGCTTCGCACTGAGTGCGCTTGCGATCGCCACTCCCGTAGCCCACACCAAAGTTTTCGCGGCCGCGATTGCATCGCCGGCACTGACATTCTTATATCCGATCTTCGACACAGCCTTGGTCTCGGTTTTGCGCCGTTTGGCCGGCCGGCCAGTTTCAGTCGGTGGAAGGGACCATAGCTCCCATCGCCTGGTATCGCTTGGGATTTCAGAGCGCAAGGTGATCTGGATTTTGTGGCTGCTCACGGCGGTGGGCGGGTTAATTGGATATGCCATCCATTCGATGCGGCTTGCGGTGATTGCCGCCTCGGGATTGCTGGTCTTTCTAACTGCCGCCTTCGGAATTTTCCTTGCTACCCTGCCCGCATACCGGATCGACCTCAACGCCGGCGTTTTCAGGCATCCTCTGGCACGCCGCCTGCTTCCATCTCTGCGGGCCGTCGTTATGCTTATCGTCGACACTTGCCTTGCAGGGATTGCGTTCCTTATGGCATATCTCGTGCGTTGGCAAGGCAATTTGCCAGAGAGTCAGTTCCACGTGCTGATGTATGCCATCCCGATCGTGATGGGCAGCCATCTTCTGTTTTCATACCTGATGAAAACATATACAATCGCATCGCGGTCTTTCGATTTTTCCGATGCGCTTCGCTTGACGCGGGTAGTGTGTCTGGACGCGGCCTTATCTTATGGCATACTTTCGCTCATTTCTATACGGGACCTTTCTCGCGGGGCCCTATTGATTTATTGCGTCCTGGGCCTTCTGCTGAGTGGCTTGCTCCGCTCCTCGCTTCGATTGTTCCACGAGATTTTCCGCGCTCCGACGGCGCCATCAGTCGAGCGCGTCGCGATTTTCGGATCCGACCAAGAAAGCGTAATAGCCGCTCACCTGTTACGCGATCATCCTCTTCTGAATTTTGAGCCCGTGGTGTTTTTGGACTACGACGTCATCAAGAGCGGCCGGACTCTCCGAGGTATTCCGGTCTGTTGCTGCGAATCTACCCTCGAGAAGCTTGCCGCCGATTACCGTTTTCAGAGTGTGATTATTCCGGAAGGGGTGGCGTCTTCAGGTAACCTGCAGGGACTCGAAAACGAGGCAGAACAGGCGCAATTGCACTTGCGCTTGCTTGACGTTCAGGTTCGCGCTTTGACGCCGGAGCGTTTGGCAGCCGGCAGGGCTGAAGCGTTGGATCACAACCTGGCGGCTATCGGCTCATGAGAGGCGTCGAAGCCCAATGACCACCAGTACGGCCGCGAATCCCGGCTTCCAACCCCAAAAGGCATCTTTTCCGCTCTGGAAACGCACTGCTAGACCGCTGGTCGAAGCTGCCCGAACTATTGGCTTCTTGGCCTCCGTCTGGAAAGGGCAATATCGGCCGGCATCGCATGGCGTTAAGATGCGACTGCTGAGGTCCTGGGTTCCAGACACGGCTGAAATGACCTTTATCGAGACTGGCACGTACTTTGGCGATACGGTAGTTGCTTTGCGGCACGCGTTCAGTCGTGTCATCTCGATTGAAATTGATCCGGCGCTTCACGAAATTGCTAAGGCGCGCGTTGCTAGAGCTCGGAATGTCGATCTGATTCTGGGCGATTGCGTCATCGAACTCCCTAAAGTTTTATCCAAACTCGATGGACGAGCGGCATTCTGGCTCGATGGGCACTGGAGCGGCTGGGTCACCGGTCGTGGCATTGTGGACGACCCCATTCTGGTTTCGCTCAGCCAGATCAAAAGCCACCCGAATAAGGAGCACATCCTGTTCATCGACGACGCCCGGACCTTTCAACGAAATTCAGGTCCCGATCTCCTTGAAGTAATCTCTGCCATCCGGGCAATTAATCCTGACTACAACATCCTGGTACACAACGACATCATCGTGGCTATTCCTCACACGCGAAAGACCTGAGAGCACATAATCGCGTACGGACCGCCAGGATTGCCATTACGAATGCGTACTCAGCCCGAACTTTCAAATGCCTGTCCGGGAAATAGAAGCAGGCGGCAATCTCCCGAGGCTCTCTTTACGTCAGAACTTTTCATCGACTCTGGCAGGCAATATCATCTATTCCGGTTGTCAGTGGCTCGCGGTCATAGTTATCGCTCGCCTGGGTACGCCGGAGATGGTTGGCCAATTCGCTCTTGGCATCGCAATCAGCACCCCCATACTGACCTGCTGTAGCCTCCAACTTCGGGCAGTGCAGGTCACCGATGCCAGCAACACTTACCAATTCAGTGACTTTCTAAGTCTGCGAGCTGTCGGAACTTCGTTCGCGATTCTGCTCATTTTCGGCGCCGTTCTGTTTTCCTCGTGGTCTTTTCAGAGCAGGATTGTAGTCATCATTCTTGGGTTAAGAGCCGCCATTGAATCATTCAGTGACATCACATATGGTTATTTCCAGAAACAAGAACGACTGGATATCATTGCGAAGGGCATGATCTTGAGGGCTGCTACAGGCGTGACAGTCCTCGCAGCGGCTTTGTGGATCAGTAAAAGTCTGATCGTCGGCGCGCTTTTTATGACCGGTGCGTGGCTGGCCGGTTTACTAATTTACGAGTTCCCCAGAGCCATGAAGTCACTAAGCTGGACACCTCGCCTCGCCGCCTGGAAGCCGCGCAGCGGTGGTTTATTTAAAAGAACAAGACCCCTTATTTTACTTTCACTTCCTCTGGCAATCGTCATGTTTCTACTAAGTTCCTCACAAAGCATATCTCGACTCTTCCTTGAAAATTACGCCGGAGAGCGGATCTTGGGCTTCTTTTCAGCCGTGGCTACGCTTTCTGGGGGCTTGGGGCTAATCTATATAGCTCTCGGCCAAGCGGCCCTACCCACGTTGTCCAAAATGTATTTGAGCGACTCCTCGCAGTTTGCCAAGCTGCTAATTCGGATGCTCCTTCTGGCTGCAGTTCCGGGGATCATTATCGTTGCCATAGTTCACATCTTTGGTTCGCGTATTCTGGGGGCAGCCTACGGCTCCGCGTTCGCCGGATATGGCGGTCTCCTGACGGGATTGACCTTCGTCGCGGTCCTGAATAACGTATCGACGTTACTGGGACTGGGGGCGACGGCATCGTTGCATTACTGGCCTCAGCTGACAGCTTCAATCTTTATTTTGGCTGCCGCGCTAATTTCGGGGTTCTGTCTGATCCCGCGTGGTGGGCCCTCAGGAGCGATGTATTCGGTCTTGATTACCGCGATCGTTCAGCTAGCGGCATATGGGGTGCTGTGCGCTCGGATCATCGGTAAAACTAAGCGAGTAGGTTGAACGTGTGTTGGTCGGGCGGTGAACTGAAAAATAGCGCGGGACGCGCCAGATTTAACGGCTAACAGGGTACTGCTGATTCTCCTTACTTACAAAGGTATTATAGAGCGGGTGCCGGAAGTCATGATAAACAAAGATTTGGTGATGCCACGATTGGGCCATTGGGGTAGAGGTTAGGTAATGACACGGGGTAATCTTGCGATGGTCCGATTTTTGGTTGAATTCGGATATCGCTAAACGCTGACCGGTAAATTCGTTGTACAATTCCGTTTCGCCCCCGATAATATCATCGAAATACAAAAATACCCTGGGCAGGAAGAATCGTTGATCGGCATTGAAGATTTCTAGCGCAGCCTTGGTCGAAGAGTAAAAATCGAGATCAAAGAATATACACCCAATCGGGGCGGGACCAAAACGTGAACAGAAATCCCTACACGTCTCCCGCACATCGCCGATGACGAGTTGTGCACTTTTGAGCCTCGATTTCAGCGCCTCTAGATCCATTTTGTAGAAGCCAGATTTCCAGTGGTAAGGGAGGTCGCGATAATCATCAGGTGGCGGCAATCCGCTGCCGGTATCGAATCCATACACTTCAAAATTCATAGGAAGTTCAGCGGCGATTTCTTTTGCGTGCCGCTCAATAGCAATAAGCCCGTTTCCTCCAGCTACACCGAATTCAATTACGCTAAGGGTTTTGTGGCCGAGTTTTCTGGCAAGATCGGCTGCGACGTACATTGAATAGCCATAATTTGGACGAACGACTGCTCCGATGTCTATTTGCGTCTTGTACGGGCACAGCCTCAATCGTGGCGGGAGAGATCTTAGGAATCGTCGAACTAGGACCGCCCTCAGCGCTCCTGGATATGATGCCGCCTTCACGGCCGAGCTGGTTACTCGGCCGATGATGTTCATCCTAGGAACTCTCGAAACGTAGGTCCAGAACACCGCTGCGACCGAACGCAGCCGAAAGAAACCATTACGCAAGTTTAGAAGAATTCGGGCCGGTAATCAATAGTTGCTGACGTGATTTATTCGCTGCGTGGTTGTACTAAAGAATGAAGTGACTTCTCAGAGAGCATCAACTTTGCAGTGTTACAATGTTCCATCCGATTGGGATTGGCCGATCTTCGAGTACGAGCAACGGGTCGCGTAAGCATCTGATCATTCTAATCAAAGAAAAAGGTTATGACATTTAATTTCGGTGAGCCAGATAAACTTTCCTTCCAGTTCAGGACAGCAGATCCTTTCCCCCACATCGCGATAGATAATTTTCTAAACGCACCGCGCGAAGACGTGCTGCAAGCCTATCCCTCGCCGGATTGGCCACACTGGAGCAAGTTTAAGGATTATTATCAACGCCGCAAAATGGTTTGCAATGATCTGAGTGTAATTCCGCCTCCGCTGGCGTCGTTGATGATCGAAATGATGTCGCCTCCGTTTCTACAGTTCATTCAACAGTTGACCGGGATCACGGGCCTTATCCCCGATCCCTACTTCGACGGTGGCGGCCTCCATTGTAGCGGCACGGGAGGTATTCTTGCTCCCCATACGGATTTTCATTTTCATGAGCGCTTGGGACTCTATCGACGGCTGAATCTGCTTCTATATTTGAATCCGGAGTGGCAGGAAGAATACGGAGGGTGTCTGGAGCTGTATAAAAAGGGGGAATCGACGCCAACACAGATAGTTGTCCCGGAGTGGGGGCGCTGCGTAATTTTTCAGACTGACGACAAGTCCGTGCACGGGTTCAGTAAGCCGGTCGTCGGAGAAAGATGGCGACGATCAATCGCTCTCTATTATTACACCAGCTCAGAGACGCCTGGGTTTAGCGGCGATACAAGCACTCACTGGCAAACGCACGGAAATTGGACGGGAATACATAAATTACGCCTTCACGGTTATAAGGCATTGATGTCAGCTTCCAGGCACATGTCGGGGATCGCGCATCGCGTAAATCCCAATCGAGCTAGGCTTTAGTTCGATGGCCGGGATAGGTACCGATTATCTGACCGTACAGCCTCAAGGCGTCGCCTCATCTCAGAGCAGAACGTCGCACGTCCAACTCCCGTGAACGTGCAGGGTGCGAGAGTGCGCGTTGTGGTGGTTAATTACAACGGAGCTGATTTAACCGCGAATTGCATTGCCTCTTTATCGCGGCAAACCTGGGCGCCGCTCGATATCGTTGTAGTCGATGACTGTTCGCCCACTGAAGATTGGGAGGAGCTGCAGCGAAGCGTTCCCGGCGGCAGCGGCCTTCGCAGGACTGCGCACAGCAGCGGCTATGCGGGGAGTATCAATCTAGGCGCACGTCTCACCGATCTTCCGGCGGCCGACTATATTCTGGCAATGAATAACGACGTAGTTCTGCCGGACCCCGACACCATTGCTACGCTGGTGCAAGCACTGCAGGAGGATGCCCGCCGCGTGGCCGCATCACCGCTGATACGGCACGTCGGAGTACACGTAGATCCGAAAGCCGCAGTACAGGTCCGGAGGGTCCCCGGTTTTAGCACACTTCTAATCGTCCACAGCGGCGTGCTCAGGCGGCTTCCTTTCTTTAGAAAGTTGATGAATCATTATACTTACGCGGACGTGCGGCCCTATAAGCTGGGTGAGACAGTGAACTGCGAAAGTATCAATGGAGCGCTTTTTTTGATTCAAGCCGATTTTCTGCGGCAGATCGGGTATTTGGACGAGCACACGTTCTTGTACATGGAAGAGTTGATTTTGGGGGCACAAATCAAGAGAGCGGGACGGATTGCCTGCCTGGTAGCTTCCACGACTATCGAACACCTGCAGGGTTCAGCGACGCAATCGACTCCTTCGCAATTCAGATTACGCATGTTCCGGGAACAGACCCGCAGCGAGCTCCATTATTTACGCTGCTATCTGGCAGCAAATCGGCTGCGACGACTGGTCTTGGTTTGCGTGCGGCTAGGCGATGCCATTGGCAAATTAATCTACCAGCAATTTCGCCGATTATCTCGAAGTAAATTCGAGCACATGCCGCGCGTATGAGATTTCTCAGTTCGCATCATGCAGGACCAAGGCTGTTTCCATGAGTTGGTACTACATTCTAATCAACGTTTACGGCTATAGCGTTGCGGCTTGGCTACTCTGGCTGATTACGCGCCGTGCTCGTGATGGGTTTACCTTTGCGCACATATTTTCGGCGTTCTGGGGCCTATGCATCGTATCGACTGAGATTCCGCCCGTGTTCGAAAACCGGCCTGATATCCAAACTATTCTCGTGCTGTTCGGCGCCTGGTGGAGTTTTCTGCTGGGAAGCTTATGGATACTACGGAAACCAATTCCAAAAGGCGGCACTTCCTATCAGTTGAACCGGGGACGAGCCCTCATTACGCTTTGGGCGCTCTTCGCGGTGCACGTCATCACCTGGTGGATTGAAGTACCAGACCTCAGAGACTTGGGGCAAAATCTCACAGATATCGTGTTTGGCATGAGCGAATTGCGCATCCACCTCGAATTGAACGCCAAAATTCCTTGGTACCTGCAATTTGTGCGCAGCGGATTCATCTACTATTTCCCGCTGGCGACGCTCGTCCGTTACAATCGATGGATTTCTCGCTTTACATTCACGTTGATCGTCATTGCTGGTTGCGCGATGAGTCTGGTAAAGTTCACGCGCGCTCCTCTCCTGTGGGCCATTATGGTCCTACTTGTATCTTGGAAACTCGTGTATAAGCCAACAATCAAATCGGTTGGCGTCGTGGCCCTTATAGCCGGATTGGGGTTTAGCGGATTATTCCTTGGGATGCAAACCTTCCTGGTAAGAGACTGGTCAAACACGGGAGTGCATGCGGCTCTCGACGGTTATTGGGGCGGGTCTATGCGGGCGTACGAGACGATCCTACACGGCGAGTACCCCAGGTATAAAGGAAATTTTTATACGTTAGATATGCTGAACTACACCCTGGAGAAGCTAGGTATCATCTCAGACTTATCCGGAGCTGGTCCGGCTGTACGGTAATAACCCCACAAATATCTATACTTTCCTCGATGCTTATACGCTTGACGCGGGTGTTTCCGGCGCGATAATCGGGGCATTTCTGACCGGTGCGCTGGTAGCTTTTGTTTACCGGATGCTCCGAAAGCGAGCGCGTTTCGGAATATTGGTGATGTACGCGACATTCGTCTTTTTCTGTGCTATGAGCACGGCGAATAATGAATTCATTCGGAATACAATTCCGATGATGCTTGTTTTTGTATTCGGTTTGGATGTCATCGTCACCGCTCCGTCAGCCAAGAAGCTTAGAGCTGGCAAGCATTACGTGGGGACTCACCCGATTTTGACCCCGACGGGGTTAACTGAAGATACTTCGGTCCATCGCTAGGTTTATGCGCATTCTGAGCGTAGTGCGGCGCGGCTATTACGGGAGCCGATCCGCCATGGAGCCAATGTTTTTATATTTCACCGAACCCCTGCGACAAATGGGGCATGATGTCGATACCTTTGACCATTGGGAACACGCCAGCCGCTTGGGCAACGCGGCGACAAGCGCGCTGATCAACAAAATAGAGGGTGGAGAGTTCGACGTAATTTTGTATCAGACAGCGGGGCGCGAGCCTGTTGACACCTCTGGCTTGCGCCATTTATCGAGGCGCTTCTGCATCGCCGCCTGGAACAGCGATGATGATTGGCAATGGGAATCCAGCACGAGCAAAATCGCCGAAAACTTTACGTTTATGGTCACGACGTACCCCCGCATCTATGAGGCCAACCATGCCAAATTCCCCAACCTTTTACTCAGCCAATGGGGCTGCTATCCTGCACTTTCCGATTTTTCCCGTCCAAAAGACATTGGATTCTCGTTCGCTGGATCAATCTATGACGCACGTAATTCCGCGTGCCGTTATCTTTCCACAAAATCGGGATTGCGCTGCTTTGGGCGTGGATCGCGCCTGGTGAATCTCGGCCTGCCGTATTTCGCCGGCGCTCTTAGGCTGACTGCACTGTGCGGGCCTCCACTCGATTTCGGCAAGGTGCATGAGATCTGGAATCGGTCACGCATTTCGTATACACCAATGGGAAGCGGACCAGATGGCAAAGCTCTTCAGGTCAAAGGCCGGGCGTTCGAAATGGGCCTTTCCGGAACACTGATGCTGTGCGAATTGAGCCCTGATCTTGATCGCTATTACGACCCGGGTAAGGAGTTCGTCACTTTTGATGGACTGGAAGATTGCGCCGCAAAAGCGATGTTTTATCTCAGAAACGAGGCCGAGCGATTCCGCATAGCCGCGAACTACCGGGATCGAACCATCGGGGAGCACCTTTGGTCGCATCGGTTCTCAAAGCTGTTCACGGAGATGGGATTGAGAGCGGCCGCGCATTAATGGGCTGTGAGCCGTGAGGGCGACAATGAGATGGGTGTTTTGCGGTTTCCATTTTGCAGTAGCGACCCGGTTCGCCTGCATCTGCGGTTTAATTCAGGCGCAGCCCCGTCCGCGCGACGGCCCTGTAAATGTTTTGGGCTATGGTGCAAAATGCGATGGAGTAGCGGATGACACCCTCACCATCCAAAACGCAATCGATAGCATCCGGAAGAGCGGCGGAGGAGTGCTCACGTTCCCTCCACGCACCTGCCGCATTCGCACTGGCCTAGTCATAGCTTCTGGGCCACTCACGTTACAGGGCTCCGGTATGCTAGCAACCAAATTGTTCCTAGACAATTCCAGCGGCGCCGCTGTCACGGCAAACGGTGGCGAGAAGAAATCTTCTGGATTCGCAATGAGAGACATGGCAATCGTTTCACGCGGCGGCCGACGTGCTCCAGGTAGTAAAGCCAACAGCATCTACATTGCCAATTTCGGCGATTATCATCTTGAAAATCTTCTGCTTCGCAAGGGATGGGACGCCATCGTTATCGACGGAGCGCATTCAGGGATTATCCAAAACGTCAGTATCGACGCGGGCACCGATAGTTTCGGCGGCTTGAACAGGGGCATCGTAATTACTAACGGGGCGATTGGTACGACGCTCATTAACATAAGTGTTAGTAGCAAGGTGCCTTATGAAACGGGAATCGAAATCGGTACGACTGTCGATACGCTGCAGATGTCGCAGGTAAATATTGATGGTCGCGTGTTCGATTACGGTGTGCGGATCAGTGGCCTTCTCGGCGGATCAATGCGCGATCTGCCGGTACATGAGCCGCGCTTTATCCGTATCTACAATCTGATTGCCGAGCCTGATCCCCGCTCCGGAGTCGGAGTGTCTATCGATCATGCGACGGACGTAGAATGTTACGGACTGTATACCGCATTTGGCAGAAACGGCGTTGTCATTGGGGCCGGCGCGAATCTAGTCAGTTTGTTGGGTGGTACGGTCCAGCTTGCAGGCGAACATGGAATCGTGTTGCACGGCGGAAAGAACGTTCAGATTATTGGTACCGCGATTGCGGACAACAGCCAGGCCGCAACCGGCCAGTATGACGGTTTCTTCGTTGATCCGGGCGTTTCCAGCTTCACAATACATTCCATTAGATCGGGGAATACTATGTGGACGGGCAATCCCAATTTCAAAGGGAATGCTCAGCGTTATGGCATAAACATTTCTCGCGGAGCCGACATGTATATATTAACGAGTTGCGATTTGACTGGCAATTTAAGTGGACCGCTATCCGACTCAGGCGGCCCTAACAAGATCGTGTCGGAAAACCTACCGGCCGCGCCTGAATCGCGTCTTCAGAGCCTCCCGACGCATCTTAACGGTCAAGCTCCGGGCCCTGGCGGCAAAATGCGGGGATCTCAACTTCCGCAATGAGTTCGGGAACAGAGCGGGACTGTCCCTTGGTTACTGTTGCGATGCCGTTCTATAACTCTGCAAAGACCCTCGGAACCGCAATACAATCGATTCGAAACCAGACTTATAAGAACTGGGAATTGCTGATGCCCGACGATGGATCTACGGACAACAGCCTCGAAATTGCGAAGTCTTTCCAGGACCCGCGAATCATTGTTTGGTCGGATGGCGCGCGGACGAATCTTTCGACGCGTCTGAATGAATGCATTGAACGGACTCGAGGCTCGCTTATGGCACGCATGGATGGAGACGATGTTGCGTATCCCGAGCGGCTCGATAAGCAGGTACAGTTCTTAACTCGCAATCCGGAAGTTGACCTCGTAGGCGCCGGAATGCTAGTGTTCGGTCCGAACGGTCAGCCGTTTGGGAAGCGGGTGGGCCCACTGACCCATTCACAAATCGTACGGCGACCCACGCTATCGTTCAGGGTGTTCCATCCAACTTTTATGGGTCGGGTGGATTGGTTCCGGCGTTACCGGTATAGAGTGGAGGCGGCACTCGGACAGGATCAAGACCTTCTGTTCCGCGCTCATTGCGACAGCCATTATGCCAATCTCCCCGATATATTATTGGGCTATCGCGAGAACGATATCGATCTAAAAAAGCTCGTGAGGTCGAGACGCCTGTGGCTCAAGCACCTCTCGTCCCATTTGAAAGGGCCAGGAGGTTACCTTCGCCTTACGGCGACAACGGTCGTATTCGTTCTTCGCGGCTTGTTGGATTTTGGCGCGGTACGTACCGGCCTCGGATATCGTTTGCTCCGCCAACGCGCACAACCGATTACCGAATCGGAGCGCCAGACTTGGTTTGAGGTTTGGCAGAGCACGCGTGAAGAGTGTTCCGACAACTTTAAATCTCATTCGAATCCCGCCTGCGTTCCCTCGGGGCGGTGAAGCTTGCGATGCGACAGGCAATAGTGACTGGCGGGGCAGGATTTATTGGAAGCCATCTGTGCGAACGCTTGGTTAATGAGGGCTGGAAGGTTACGGCGATCGACGATTTCGATCCGTTTTACGACGCGGCAATTAAGCGACGAAATATCGAAGCGCTTTTCGATTGCCCGAATTTTTCGCTGATTGAAGCCGACATTCGGGACGCTGAGCGCCTGCGCGCGAGCCTTTGTCAGGATTATGACGTGCTCGTGCATCTAGCCGCCAGAGCCGGAGTACGCCCGTCGCTTTCCGATCCTGTCGGATATCAAGACGTGAATGTCGGAGGAACGCAGGTTCTTCTGGAATTAGCCAAGGAACGGAAGATTTCACAATTCGTCTTTGCGTCCTCTTCCAGTGTGTATGGTGTCAATCCAAACGTGCCCTGGAGAGAAGACGACCACGTATTGCTGCCCATCAGCCCCTATGCCAGCACGAAGGTAAGTGGCGAACTGCTGGGCCATGTCTATTCATATCTGTACGGCATCCGTTTCGTAGGTCTTCGATTTTTTACTGTCTATGGACCTCGCCAGCGTCCAGATCTCGCCATTAACAAATTCGCACGTTTAATTCTCAAACGTATCCCTATTCCGGTATACGGCGATGGATCGACGAGTCGCGATTACACGTACATCGACGACACCGTGCAGGGACTTTACTCCGCGATGAGCTACTGCGGCTCGCGGTATGAGATCATCAACCTCGGCAACGATCAAGGAATCACATTGAATGAGATGATTCATGCACTCGAGGAGCGGTTTGGGGTACGGGCGCAGATCCAGGTGCTTCCCGAGCAACCCGGGGACGTGCCGATAACGAGGGCGTGCATTCTCAAGGCGAAGGCTCTTCTCAGATACGACCCCCAAACTCCATTTACGACCGGCATCGACCATTTTGCGCGATCGCTGATCGCGGATGGGGCAGGTGTTGTCGCCTGATCAGCAGTAAGAACACATGCATCCATCCTTTCTGCGCTACCTGATCGATCCTGCTAATGGAGAGGGGCTCGAACTTTTCGCAAGCCGCAGCGAAGGCGATTTCGTCATGGAAGGCGAGCTGCGATCTTCCTCCAACAGCTACGCGATCGTCCGTGGCATACCTCGTTTCGCGGGATATCAGAAGGAAAACGGCTATGCGGAATCGTTTGGGTACCAGTGGAATAGGTGGTCCAAAGTGCAATTCGAAAGCAGTAATCGAGGTAAACCCATGGAGGGGTACACGCTCTCCATGTGGGAGAAGATCACATCGATAAGTGCGAACGATTTAAGGGGAGGCGTAATTCTGGACTACGGATGTGGCCCTGGGAGATTCACTGAGATAGTCCGGCTGAAGAAAGGGCGAGTAATCGGATTGGATCTGAGCACCGCAGTAGAAGCAGCGGCTAAAAACTTCCGAAATGATGACAATGTACTCATCTGCCAGGCCGACATTCTAAAACCGCCAGTGCGTGCTGAAAGCATGGACGGTGCGTTTTCGATAGGTGTGCTTCACCACACTCCCGACCCTCGCAAAGCGTTCCGTGAGATGGTCAGGACAGTCAGGCCCGGCGGGTGGGTGGCTGTCGCAGTCTATGGCAAGCGCACGTATTACGATTTTCCGACTGTAAAACTATATCGAAAAATATTTCGAGCGCTTTGGCCAGCATTCAAGCAATATCCTGCTCTTCTTTATTCGTATTTCGCCGGCCATGTGCTGTCTCCCGCTTCGCGTATTCCAGGCTTCGGACTGGTGATACGTGCCGCATTTCCTTTCGTTCGTCTGCCTGATGCTGAATGGTCCGTTCTGGATACGTTTGATAGCGTGACGACAGCGTATCAGTCTTCACACGAATCGTTTGAGGTGTTTTCGTGGCTCAAAGAATGCAATCTTGAGGACATTGAGCCAAGTAACTGGGGCTTCTCCTCTTACCATGCTTATAAACCGGCTGCCGCCGAGCGGAATGCGCATGACTGGGCGGCGAACAGATCGGCCTGTTAAACCCATGTGTGGCATAGCGGGATTTTGGGACTTCTCCGGAAGCGCGGTCGAGGATCTAGGCGAAACGGTTGCGCGCATGGCCGGAACCCTTCGTCATCGCGGTCCAGACGACCAAGGAATCTGGGTTGACAAGGCAAACGGCGTGGCGCTCGGCCATCGCCGCCTATCCATTCTCGATCTATCGGTGGAAGGGAATCAGCCGATGTTCTCCAGAACCGGGCGCTTTGCCATTGTCTTCAATGGAGAGATCTACAATTTCCAAATTTTGCGCTCGGAGCTCGACGGTCCTTACCGTGGTCATTCTGATACCGAGGTAATGCTCGCCGCCTTCGAACAATGGGGCGTCGAGCAATCCCTTCGACGTTTCAATGGAATGTTCGCTTTTGCACTTTGGGATCGCGATGCACGGGCGCTCTTTTTGGGCCGTGATCGGCTCGGCGAGAAACCCCTGTATTACGCGTGGAGCGGAAAGCGTTTCTTATTCGGATCAGAGCTCAAAGCGCTGTGTGCTCATCCGGACTTCGCGGGCGAAATCGATCGCGATTCCTTGGCCCTCTTCATCCGCCACAATTACGTTCCCGCTCCTTACTCAATATATAAAGGCGTATCCAAGCTCCCGCCTGGGACTTTTCTGTGCCTGGACGCTGGCTCCGTGCAGAATCCAGTAAAGCCGCGCCATTACTGGTCCGCTCGCCAGGCCGCAGATGCCGGCCTTGCGCAAGGATTTGCAGGTTCTGATGAGGACGCTAGAGAGCAACTGGACACGCTACTTAGGGACGCTGTGAACATTCGCATGGTAGCGGACGTACCGCTTGGAGCATTCCTCTCCGGCGGCATCGATTCGTCCACCATTGTGGCGATGATGCAGGCTCAAAGTTCGAGGCCAGTTAAGACGTTCTCGATCGGATTTCACGAGCGCGATTTCAACGAAGCAGGATTCGCGAAAGATGTCGCAAAACATCTCGGGACGGATCATACAGAACTTTACGTTACATCTCAGGAAGCTATGTCGGTTATTCCTCGCCTGCCCATGATGTATGACGAACCGTTCGCGGACTCTTCTCAAATCCCGACCTTCCTGGTGAGTAAGTTGGCGCGTCAGAAAGTGACCGTCAGTTTATCCGGGGATGGCGGAGACGAGCTGTTCGGGGGCTACACACGATATGCCTGGGGCCAGCAAATCTGGAATTCTGTCGGCTGGGCTCCGGGTATAGTACGGCGGGCGGCGGGGACATTGTTGCAGACGGTGTCTCCAACAACGTGGAGCGCGTTGTTTGCGAAGGCGGACTTTCTCGTGCCGCACAAACTGCGCCAAAGCCGCCCTGGAGATAAGCTCACCAAGCTGGGGATGGTAATAAAGGCCGCGGACCCGGAAAGCATGTACGGGAAATTGATCGCGCTTTGCGACGATCCGACGGCCGTCGTTCTGGGAGCAGCTGAACCACCGACGGTACTCACTCAAAGAGGAGACTGGATCGACAGCGACTTCACTCACCGGATGATGTATCTGGATACAATGTCGTACCTTCCGGATGACATTCTTGTAAAGTTGGATCGCGCCAGCATGGCGGTTAGTTTGGAATCCCGCGTTCCCTTTCTGGATCATCGCGTGCTCGAATTCGCTTGGCGCCTTCCCCTTCAAATGAAGGCGCGCCTTGGACAGGGGAAGTGGATTTTGCGCAGAGTGCTCGACCAGTATGTCCCAGCCAAACTGATTGACCGGCCGAAGATCGGATTCGGCGTGCCGATTCAGACTTGGTTGCGTGGCCCGTTACGCGACTGGGCCGAAGACCTTCTCGACGGAAACCGCTTGCGGCAAGACGGATACCTGTCCCCAGGCCCCATCAGACGTAAATGGCAGGAACATCTTTGCGGTCAACGGAACTGGGCAGATACGCTTTGGGGTGTTTTGATGTTTCAAGCCTGGCTTGAAAACCGAAAGAGCAGTGGTCGCGAGTCGATGGCTGCATTGGCTGGCCCGGCTCTCTGAAACAGAGTTTTAAGAATGAGTCAGAATCTAGACCCGGTTACAGTCGCCGGATTTGGTTACGAATGGGAGAAATTCGACCAAAACGAGTTGTCCGGCTCAGAACTCGCCGATCTATTCAGCAACTATTTTCGGATCTTCCCTTGGCATGCTCTACCGGATGCTGCTGTCGGCTTCGATCTCGGCTGCGGCAGTGGGCGATGGGCCCGCTGCGTGGCTCCGCGCGTCGGCCGCTTGCATTGTGTGGACGCCAGTGACCGGGCTCTCGCGGTGGCGAAACGGAACTTGAGCGAGTTGTCGAACTGCTCTTTCCACCAAGCCTCTGTTGAGAGCATTCCGCTGGAGCCCGCATCTATGGACTTCGGGTATTCGTTGGGGGTGCTGCACCATATACCGGATACTGAAGCCGGAATGCGCATGTGCGTTTCCCGCCTTAAGAGAGGCGCCCCATTTCTTTTGTACTTGTACTATGCGTTCGATAATCGGCCGATTTGGTATCGACTGTTGTGGAAGGCGAGCGACATGCTGCGAAGAGGAATTTCGCAGTTGCCACACAGGGTGCGTTATTGGATCAGTCAAGTGATTGCCGGCACGGTCTATTTTCCTCTTGCGAAAACCGCCTCCTTGCTGGAAACGAATGGCGTGGCGGTCTCCAGCTTCCCGCTAGCTCAGTATCGCAATAGCAGCTTCTATACCATGAGAACGGATGCCCTGGACAGGTTCGGAACCAAATTGGAGAAACGATTTACCAGAGAAGAGATCCGGCGAATGATGGTCAACTCAGGTCTTGAGCGCATCCGTTTCAGTGATAAAGAACCTTTCTGGTGTGCTCTGGGATTTCGAGCCTAGCGCTGCCTTTGCGCTGCGACGCGGTGATACAAACCACCGCGCTCCGTCTTTCCGTGCGCGATAACCAAGCAAGCATCTGCAAAATCGTACGTGTCATTACGCGGTTGAATATCGGCGGCCCCGCGATTCACAGCGTTCTCCTAACTCGTGGGCTGGCTAATCGAGGTTACAAGAGTCTGCTTGTCGCGGGCTCGTGTGAAGCGGACGATGGTGACATGAGTTATCTGCTGACCGCAGATGACGACGTACACTGGATCCCTGAGATGTCGCGGTCTGTGCGGCCGTGGAAGAATCTTCGCGCCTTATGGAAGCTGTGGCGGTTGATGCGACGGGAGCGGCCCATGATCGTGCATACGCATACAGCCATGGCGGGTTCTCTTGGCAGGACCGCTGCGATCCTGAGCGGAGTTCCGATTATTGTCCACACTTTCCACGGAAACAGCCTCGCTCAGTATTTCTCTCCGGTAATAAGCGCGATTTTCCGGAACATCGAGCGCCTGCTCGCCCTGCGTACCGATGCGATTTGCGTGGTATCAGAGCAGCAAGCGGAGGAGTTGAGCGAAAAATTCCAGATTGCTCCCCGTCGGAAGTTCCACATGGTGCCGCTTGGTCTGGAGTTGCAGCCCTTCTTATCTCTCCCTGAACCGGAGCTCATAGGTCCGCTCAACGTGGCGTGGCTCGGACGTCTGGTTCCCGTCAAGAACATTCCTTTATTAGTGGAGATTATCGAAACGGTTCTGCGAAGAACTTCAGGCGTCAAGTTCGTAATTGCGGGCGATGGACCGGACCGAGTGGCGGTACAAGCCGTGTGCGCGCGCCATCCGGAACAGGTCGCCTGGGTAGGGTGGCAGAAGGACGTAACTGCTCTGATCGCACGATGCGACGTTCTGATCCAGACATCCCATAACGAAGGCACCCCGGTAGCCCTTATTCAAGGCATGGCGGCGAATCGTCCATTCATTGCCACTCCAGCAGGCGGCGTTGTGAATATGGTTAGCGGCAAGGTATCGGAAGGAGAAGGCGGCTGCCGCTGGTTTGAGCAGGGCGTGCTTGCACCGGCGTCGGCAGTAGCATTCGCAGGTGCGTTGATGAGATTGGCTGAAGACCGCGCTTTGCTTCTTCGAATGGGATCGCGAGCGCGAATCTATGCTGCCCAGCGATATGGGTTAGAGACTCTCCTCGATAATATTGGCAGTATTTATGCCAAACTACTCCATGAGGCGAAGCCGTAAACAATCGGTATCCCAGCCCATGGGGCGCGGCTGATGCTCGGGCCGGCGGTAAGCCTCATCCTGCTTTCCATCGCGCTCGCCTGGTCGGTTTTCTTCAGAGCGGGCGTTTCTCCGGCAGTTTGGGACGTGACCCTGTTGGTCGTGAGTTGCGTTTCAGTCTTGTATTGGTTGTTCACTCGACCAATTCACAGCGCCACGCCTCTCAGTCCATGGCTGCGGTGGCCAATATTCCTCCTGCCCTGCTACATCGCCTTTCAACTCATTCCCCTGCCCGTCGGTCTGCTTCAAGTCCTCTCCCCCGCGCGGGCTGACCTGGTTAGGGCACTCGCGCCGGTGATCCCGGGCATTACGCGGGCACCGCTCAGCGTAAATCCCCCCGCCGCTATGGCGGGCCTGTTCACAATTCTGGGTTACACCGTCACTTTTCTACTTGTCCGCGAACTCGCGTCGCGTTTCTCGGCGCATCCATGGATACCGGTTGTACCTCTGATCGCGATTGCGGCATTGGAGGGCACTATCGGTCTGGTGCAAGTCTTTACCGCTTGGCCCCTAGGCCACGCAACCGGCACCTACGCAAACCCAGACCATTTCGCCGGGTTACTAGAAATGGTGCTGCCGTTCGCGGCGCTCTATGGCTTGGCGATCATGCGTCGTCGCAAAGATCGATTTGGTTCTCCTACGTTACCTGCGGTTTTGGCATGTGGAGCGTGGGCCGTCGCTGCCGTTCTGCTGCTTGCGATCATGTATTCTCTTTCGCGAATGGGTTTTGTAGTGACGCTCTGCGCTCTATTCCTCGTAGCCGTGCTCAGCATGGGTCCCCGGCTGCCTTCGCGGGTCTGGCGCTTGGGGTCAGTCGGTTTAACAGGCGTGGTAATTGCGGTGATGCTGATCTTCTTCCCGCCAGATCAGCTGATAGCGCGTTTCGCCGAACTGTCCTCGACCAAAAACGTCTCCGCCAACGTTCGGCTTCATCTTTGGAAAGAAACGCTTTCGCTGATTTCCGAATTTCGCTGGTTCGGTTGCGGACTTGGCGGTTTTGAATCAACCTTCTTGAAATATCAGGCGATTGCCTCAAGCTTGCGCGCTGACTTCGCTCACAACGATTACCTGCAATACCTGGCTGAACTGGGATTGGTGGGCTTCGCAATTCTCGCCGCGATCTTGGCTGGCATCATTCTGCAGATTTTGCGTGGAGTTCTCGCGCTCAGTGAGGAGGATCGGCGACTGCTGGTAATCGCTTGCGCTGGCGCTTTCCTCGCTATATCACTACACAGCTTAGTCGATTTCAATATGCATATTCCTGCAAACACGATGACTCTGGCTTGGATCGCGGGAATCGGCTCGGCTAATGCGTCGGACTAAGCTCTACTGAGTCGATCCAAGCCGTTCCCTCCACCTTACTGTCAAATTTCGTGGAAGCCGCCCTGTCGATCTCAACGCGTAGGAGTTTAGTCCCGGATCCAACCTCAAACACGCGCTCCAGCTTTGTCCAATCATGAGTTCCGGTGAGGGCATCCGTCCTCACATCAAGCCGCTGCCGTTGAGCGGGATCATAGATCCGCAAAAAAATTCCCTGGTCGGTCGTGATTCCGCTGGTACGAACAAACGCCCGAAGCTGCCATTTTCCAGCGGGAATCACGGTTTCCTGAAAAACTTGATGATAGTCAACATTCCGCTTGCCTTCGAAAGCTAATTGGAGCGACCATCGCCCATCATACGCTGTTCCCTCAACTCTGCTCGCCTCCGCGTCGTCCGTGGATTGTAGATGCCAGTCGAGCGGTGAAGACTTAGGCTCGGACTCAAAGCTTCCATTGAAAATCCAGTTTGCATGGCGGTATCCGGGCATGGATTTGGAATTCACCGCCTCCCAAGTCTTGGCCGCACGCTCCTCTTCCTTGTTACTGATTAAAAAAGCGACGAACTCAGCGGCCGTTCTGTCGTCGGCTAGAGAGTGTTCCGAAATCCAGTCCCAGGTCGCTTCGCTATCAGCCACTTGGCCGCTTTCCATCAGGAAGCTGAGAAACAACCGTGCTGCCAGAGGAGTTTGCGGAATTCCGTTATTTAGAATTTCACGTATCGGAACTCCCATACGAGCGTAGGTGAGGAAGGCAGCCGTATCATACGCCGACAGCTCGGGATTGCGTAAGACAGCCGAAAGGCAGCGCATCGTCTCCGCATACTGGCCCAAGCTGAAGTAAAAGTTTGCCGCACGAACCAGGATAGCCGGATTTCTCGGTCCAGCAGCGAGGGCGCACTGAAAACAGTATGTTGCTGCATCCGGCCGGTGCGCGTCGAGCAGCGTTTCGCCCAGATCTGCCCACTGGTAAGCGGATGCGGGATCCAGAACTAAAGCACGCTTGAATTCCGCTATTGGATGCGCAGTTTGCCCGCTCGCGCTCTCCTGCTGGAGTTCGTACGCCCGGTCTCTGGAAAACTCTTCAGGACACAACCACGCTGCGCATACTCGGCCCTCCAGAGTATTTCCAAAGTGAGCGGTGCTCCGCCAAGTTTCAAGCAAACCGTACCAAAAGAGTGTAAGGCTAATCACGCAAGCGTAAACTTTTATGGACGTTGGCTCCTTCGTTCATAATAACGCCAGGCTGTCTTATGCTCGGCAATGCCGAGGTAGCTGGCTACGTTCGCTACGGCAAAATCTCGGATTACGCCGTATTACTACTTTTTGTTATTATCGTCTTGCTTAAGGGGTTAGGTACGCGCTAGAATTGAGCCACGTTCGTTATGAGACTCTCTACGCACCGCCCGACAATTTTGTTAGTAGCGCTCTCGACTTTTGGCTTGCTCAGCTTCGCTTCTGCTCCAATCGCGAGCGTATCGAGTACTCAGTCCTTTGCGCTGGATGGACACGCGATCACGACGGCGGGTGTCACGTCATGGCCGTTAGTGATTGGTGATGAAATTACGACAGCCGCAGCGTCGGCGGTTATGTCCTTCCCCGATGGCAGTCGCGTTCAACTCGCCCCGCAGTCGCAAGCGAAGATTATTGGCACGAGCGAACAGCCCAAGGTGATTTTGACAGCAGGCAATCTTCAGTACAGACTGGCCCCCGGCTCGGCACTGTCACTGGCCAGCACAGGCAATAATTCGACCAGTGGAACTACGGCAGGCAATTCGCCAGCTCCAGCACCGCAAGGTCCAGCGACCGTGGAAGTCCACAACTCCCACGGATTCTGGCTCGATGGTCTTCTTTTCGCTATGGCCCTAACCGCACTGATAATCGCGATCTATGACCTGAAGCACCTTGGGTTCGTGAGTCCCGCTTAGCTTACTTCCAGAATTTTACAATCCGCGAAAGCTTGCTGGGCGCGGCTTCCCACTGGCCAATATCCCCGCCCACGAGGGCAGCGGCGGGATTGTAGACGAATGTCACATCAGCTCGTTCCGTACCGTATCTGGTCGAAACGTATCTGTGTGGGGCCGAAAGATCAGGTGTACGATCAATGCAATCGTGCGCATCGCTGGCAATGAAATGTACGAGATTCGCAGCCATGAGCGAGTCGGCTGCACGTTTCGCCTGAGCACCAAAACGTCCCAAGAACGACTGCCCCGTCACCTGCAGTAAGCAGCCGTCTCGCACCCACAATTCCAGTTCGCCAAGCCTTTCTTGCAAAGACAAGTTTCGTTCTGGATGAGTAATGACGGGGACGATTTCCGCGCGAAGTAGCTGCCCGAGTACTTGCCGCGTTCCCGAAAGACTTACGAAATCAGGCAACTCGACCATGAGATAACGACGGTGATTAATCGTGTATTTCTCGGGATTACGTAAGGCGTCATAAACGTTTTCATAGCTCAGGTGAAAATCGCATCCAAGGTGAAGGTTAATTAATCCCTCACTTTTCGAGGCGATGTCGCGGAACAGTTCTTCTACATGCTTAGCATCAAAAGCAAATTCCGCGTTGGAATGCGGCGTTGCAACTATATCGGTGGTACCCGATTCGGCAGCCAACTTGAGCATCGCCAAAGCTTCCTTAAGAGTGCGCGCTCCATCATCGATGCCAGGTAGCACGTGACTGTGAATATCGATCATTGGCATGCCGGTTGACCGACAAAGTTCAAAAGACGAGAGTATCATGGCTAAATTGCAGCCCGGGTCCTCGTGGATCGAATGTACTGGTACCGTGAGGCGAGAAATAGTACTTCAACGCACACCGAATTCTTTCTTTTTGGGAGGGGAGTGCGTACAATCAACTTAGTCCTTCAACCGCACGAAGGACTCTGACGAGAACAACGGAGGGTCTCGATCTATGATAAAAAAATTCTCAATTTTTCTCGCGTTTGGGCTGGCAATCACGCTACCCAGCGCGTATGCAACCACTTTAGCTCCAGGGCAAACTGCTGCCCCGGACGTATTCACAAACGCCACTTCTACTTACACGTTCCTTGCCAGCATTTCGGGAACGATCAATCCGGTACCGGGGACGTCTTTCAACGCCACGTATGTTGAGGAGGTCGCAAAAGACCCTAATAACACTTTTTGTGCAAACTGCATTACATTCCTTATCGGAATGAACAACAAGGGCCCTGGAATAGTAGAACGCGTTTCCACTTCGGCCTTCGACAACTTTCTCACTGATGCAGGCGTAAACACGGCCATGAGCTCAACTGGAGCAGTAGCGCCCACATCTGTTGATCGGAGCATAAATGGCAATGTCGTCGGCTTCAATTTCATACCGCCGGGACAGGCTGTATCTGGCGCACAGAACTCGATGGTTTTGGAAATCATGACCAACGCAACGAGCTACGTGCCCGGCTTTGTATCTATCCAAGACGGTCAAGCGGGAACTGGGCCTGGCTTCCAACCGGCTTCAGCGACTCCAGAGCCGGTTTCCATGACTCTTCTGGGCGGCGGTCTTGCTCTTCTCGGCCTCGCGCGGTGGCGTCGTCCCAGCAAGAAAGTCTAACGTCATACTCTAACTTCTCGTCTGGACCGAACAGACGTTGGCTTAAATCCCTCAGCAGTGTAAACTGCTGAGGGATTTGTTTTTTATGCGCGTTTCTATCACATGCCTCCTGCTGGCGCCTTTCCTTCTCCTGGCGCAGGTTCCTCTGCCGCCTGCCAGCGCCAAAATTCCCGTTTCTGAAACCATCGATGGCGTAACACTCACCGACAATTACCGCTGGCTCGAAGATCAAAACAGCCCGCAAACGCGAGCCTGGATCGCCGCCCAGCAAAAGTATGCCGCGGCGTTCTTCGCCTCCGTTCCAGACCGCGACAGGATCCGTGCTTCGCTGGATCGTGTCGAGCGCGTAGAAACCACCTCGGTGCCCATTCCGGCGAATGGCCGCTATTTTTTCACGCGTCGCCTGCCGTCGGAAGAGCAATCCTCCATTCTGGTTCGCGGTGGCTTGTCGGGACGCGACGAATTGCTTGTCAATCCCAACTCCCGTTTCCCGGATCACTCCGTCTCGGCAGCCATCGCCGACGTCAGCCGCGATGGCCAGATCCTGACCTACGAGCTGCGCAAGGGAGGCCAGGATGAGACGGAAGTTCACTTCCTCGATGTAAATTCCAAAAAGGATTTACCGGACGTTTTTCCCAAGGCAAGGTACGGCTTCATGCCGCAGCATTCCTTCACAGCCGATAAGGCGGGCGTCTATTACTCGATCATGCTGCCGACCGGATCCCGGGTCCGTTTTCACCGCTTCGGCACGCCCGTATCGACCGACGGCGAGATTTTCGGCAGCGCGTATGGTCCGGATTACAGCGCCGCCTGCGGAATTACCACTACCTCGAAATATCTCTACTGCGAGGCAGGCAAAGGTGCGTCGGGAGTGGAAGGCGACCTCTACGTTCAAAAGCTGAACGAGGAGAAAAGTCCGCGACTTATCGCCCAACACGTCCAGGCGCTCCTGGCGACTGACCTGTATCGCGATCACCTTCTGATGCTTACCTCCTCCGATGCCGCTAACCGGCGAGTGCTGGACATCGATTTCGATCATCCCGCGCAAAGTAATTGGAAAGAAGTGATTCACCAGGGGTCGACTGCCATTACGGGGATCTCCGTCGCCGCCAACAAGCTGTTTGTCATTACACTCGAAAACGTCTCCGAGCATTGCCGCGCTTTCACACCCGACGGGAGCGCGCTGGGCGAAATAAAACTTCCCGCCGCTGGCTCGATTGGCGGAGTGCGCGGCGAAGAGGACGGATCGGAAGCCTTCTTTGGATTCTCGTCATTCGCTTACCCGCCCTCCATCTTCCGGCTTGCGAATGACGATGCCGCGACGCTTTGGTGGCGCCCGACTGTTCCCGTAGCGCTCGACCAAATTGAAATCAAGCAGGTCTGGTACGCCTCCAAAGACGGTACGAAAATCCCGATGTTTATCGTCGGCAAAAAAGGGCAGACCCAAAGCAATCGCCCCACCTTACTGACCGGTTACGGAGGCTTTAATCTTGTGCAGACGCCGCACTGGTCAGCCACCATCGCTTGGTGGGTCGAGCAAGGCGGTGTCTACGCGATACCTGCACTGCGCGGGGGAGGCGAGTTCGGCGAAGCTTGGCATCGCGCGGGCATGTTCGAAAAAAAGCAGAACGTTTTCGACGACTTCATCGCCGCCGCCGAATATCTGATTCATGCGGGAATCACCTCCCCGGAACACCTGGCCATTTTCGGCACCTCCAATGGCGGATTGCTGATGGGTGCAGCCATGACCCAACGCCCCGACCTGTTTCGAGCGGTGATTTGCGGCGCTCCGTTGCTTGACATGATCCGCTATCAGAAATTCAAAATCGCAAAATTGTGGGTTTCCGAATACGGATCGTCCGAAGATCCTACGCAATTCAAATACATCCTGCGGTACTCGCCCTATCAACACGTCGAAAAAGGCGTGAAGTATCCGGCCGTGATGTTCTGGAGCGGTGACGGCGACACACGCGTCGATCCTCTGCACGCCCGCAAGATGACAGCCGAGATGCAGGCGGAAGCCGCTCCTGGCCGGCCGATCCTCATTCGCTACGATACGCTGACCGGCCATAGCGGTGGAAGATCGGTCGACCAGCAACTCGATTTCGATGCCGATTTCATGTCGTTCGTAAAGAGCCAGATCGGGTGAAGAAGCTGCGATGGCTTTTCGTCTCCTTGTTGTGCATTGCCGCAAGCGCGCAGGAGATCTCCCCAAGTTTATTCAACGGTCTGAAATGGCGCCTCATCGGTCCGTTCCGAGGCGGTCGCGCCGTTGCCGTCAGCGGCGTTGTCGGTAACGGATCCACCTTCTACTTCGGCGGAGTCGATAGCGGCATCTGGAAGACCATCGACGCGGGCACCGTCTGGACGCCTATTTTCGACGGCCAGCCCGTAGCCTCCATTGGCGCGCTGGCGGTTGCGCCGCTCGATCCAAATGTAATCTACGCGGGAACCGGCGAATCGGACATCCGTTCCGACCTTGCGACCGGCGACGGTATCTACAAATCGACAGATGCCGGAAAAACCTGGAAGAACGTAGGCCTGAAGGACACCCGCCAAATCAGCCGCATTATTGTGAACCCACGCGATCCCAACGTGGTCTTCGTCGCCGCTTTAGGGCACGCCTATGCGCCAAATGAAGAACGCGGCGTCTTCCTATCGATGAACGGCGGCGAAACCTGGGAGAAGGTGCTGTACAAGGGGCCGCAAATAGGCGCTGCCGATCTCGCCATGGCGGTCGACAATCCTGCAGTTCTGTTTGCCGCCATGTGGGATGCGCATCGCGCGCCCTGGAGCACTTATGCCCCGCTCGCAGGCCCGGGAAGCGGGCTCTATCGCTCGACCGATAGCGGCAGAAATTGGGAGCAGGTCACGGGCCACGGACTGCCTGGCGGTCAATGGGGCCGCGTAGGCATCGCTATCGCCCCAGGAACGCAGGGCAGGCGCATCTACGCCGCAATCGACGCGGAGGCAGGGAACGCAGGCGTCTATCGCAGCGACGATGGTGGCGCCTCCTGGAAGTTGGTCAACCATGACCCGCGGCTCACCAGTCGCGCCTGGTATTTCAGCTCGATTATCGCCGATCCGAACAACCCCGACGTTTTATATGTGCCCAACGTCTCGCTTTACAAGCTGAGCGATGGCGGCAAAACATTGACCGTGGTTCGTGGTGCGCCGGGCGGCGACGACTACCACCAGATCTGGATCGACCCCGCCAACTCATCGCACATGGTGCTGGGAAGCGATCAGGGAACAACCGTGACCCTGGATGGAGGCGCAACCTGGAGCAGCTGGTACAACCAACCCACCGCGCAGTTTTATCATGTAGTCACCGATAGCGCATTTCCGTATCACGTCTACGGCGCGCAACAGGATAGCGGAACTGCCGCTACCGCGAGCCGCACCGACCATGGTCAAATCGACGGCCGCGACTGGTTCACGGTAGGCGGCAGCGAAAGCGGCTACATCGCCCCCGATCCGCGGGACCCGAACATCTTCTACATTTCGGGAACCTTTGGCACGCTCAGCCGTTTTGACCGGCGCACCATGCAGAGCCAGAATATAGCGCCGTCCCCCGTGCCGGACGCACTCGCCTCCGATATCTCCCAACGTAAATATCGCGATCCCTGGACGCCGGTCGTAGTTTTTTCGCCCGCTCAGCCGGCCGCCCTCTATTTAGGAACGCAGTACGTCATGCGCACCCTCGACGGCGGCTTGCATTGGCAGACTGTCAGTCCCGATTTGACGGGCGCCTCGAATGGGGTCGTGTACGCCATCGCGCCTTCGCCCATCAGCGCCGCGGAAATTTGGGCCGGCAGCGACACTGGCCTGATCCACATGACCCGCAACGGCGGCCGCAATTGGACCAACGTCACGCCCCCGGGCCTCTCTACCTGGAGCAAGATTACGCAGATCGAAGTCTCTCATTTCACGTCCGGCGAAGCCTATGCGGCAGTCGATCGCCATCGCCTGGACGACATGCGCCCTTATCTTTTCCGCACGCGCGATTTTGGAAAAACCTGGAAGCCCATTGTCGCGGGCATTGCCGATAACGCCTTCCTGAACGCCGTTCGGGAAGATCCCAAACAAAAAGGCTTGCTCTTCGCCGGGACCGAGTTCGGCGTTTACGTATCGTTCAACGACGGCGACCAGTGGCTCCCTTTGCAGCTGAATTTGCCCGTCACTTCTGTGCGGGATTTAACCATTCACGATCCCGATCTGGTGATTGCCACGCATGGCCGCTCCTTCTGGATTTTGGATGACATTACGCCGCTTCGCCAGATCGGCGATAAAGTTGCGAGCAGCGATATGTGGCTGTATAAACCCGCTCGCGCGATTCGCTCGACCAGCGACACTTTCCCCGGTACGCCGCTTCCGCCCGAAGAACCGCAGGCGCAGAATCCGCCCCGCGGAGCATACGTTGATTACTATTTGCGCAACGCCGCGGGGGGCGAGGTCGCGCTCGAGATCATCGACGTCCGCGGCAAACCCGTGCGCCGTTTTTCGAGCCGGGACCAACCCACGGCACCCCCGCTGGAGGCCCCCGTCGCGCCGCGCTGGTTTCCCAAACCTCAGGAACTGAGCGAAGCGGCGGGCATGCATCGCTTTGTCTGGGATTTACGCTACGGATACGCAGGGCAAACGCCGGAATTCAATGAAGACGAAGGCGGCTTGCGCTGGCTCGGCCCTCTCGTCCTGCCAGGCAGCTATCGCGTCAAGCTGACAGTGAACGGCCGCGAATCCGTGCAGCCTCTGGAGGTGGCGATGGGCCCTCGCTCCCGTGCCACGGCAGCGGAATTGGCCCAGCAGTTCCAATGGGCGCAGCGCGTCTTTGAAGATATCGAGAGTGCCAGGAAAGCGATCACAGACATCCGCGCCGCTCAAATACAGAACCCCAAACTGGAGTCGGCCGGAATCCTCACAGCTTTAGAATCGGCGGCCCGCAATCTCGCGGACGTATTCGACGCGCTTGAGAGCGCCGATCGCACTCCGCCGTCGCAAGTCATCGCTTCTTATCTGGAAACCACGAAAACCCTGAAAGCCAGGTTAGCCGACTGGAACGCCCTGAAGCAGCAGCCTTAACCAAAGAAACCATTGGGCCTCCCCAATTCCCTCACTTTGGCGTATCATGTGCAGAATAGGATCCGTATCAGGAGATGAGTCCCATGCGAATGTCTTTCGTAGTAGCAGGTCTGGCTGTCTCGCTGCCGTTGGCTTTTGGCCAAGCGCAGCCGGAGAAGCGTCGCGTCGCCATTTTGGATTTCAATTATGCGACCGTGATGAGTTCCGTACAGGCGGTCTTTGGAACCAATCAGGATATCGGGAAAGGCATATCCGATCTCCTGGTGAACAAATTGGTGAATGACGGAACCTACCGGGTTATTGAGCGCCAGGCTCTCGACAAAATTTTAAAAGAGCAGAATTTCTCAAACAGCGATCGTGCCGACACGACTACGGCCGCCAAGATCGGGCGTGTTCTCGGCGTGGATACTATCATCACCGGTGACATCACGCAGTTCGGCCGGGACGATCAAAACAGAAGCATCGGCGGCGCTGGGAGCACGTTCGGCAGGTATGGGATCGGAGGCGTGGGCACCCACAAAGCGAAGGCGGTAGTGGAAGTCACGGCCCGCATGGTTGACGTGAATACGGGCGAGATACTCGCCTCCGCGACGGGCCATGGCGAGTCGGAGCGCTCCGGCACGAATCTCCTGGGGGGCGGCGGATCTGGCTGGAACTCAGGCGGCGGTCACGTGGATATGTCCAGCTCCAATTTCGGCGCAACCATCATAGGCGAAGCGGTGAAAACCGCCGTCAACAACCTGGGCACCGAGCTCGATCAGGATTCGGCGAAAATTCCGCATACAACTGTTCAGGTGAACGGGTTGATCGCGGACGCCACGGGCAACTCCGTGGTCATTAATGTCGGCAGCCGCTCCGGCGTGCATGTCGGCGACAGGCTCGCAGTCACGCGCGTGACGCGTGTCATCAAGGACCCCTCTACCGGCAAGCCTCTGCGCTCAATCGAAGATCACGTCGGTGAAATACAGATCACGTCGGTCGACAAGGGTTCCGCGGTGGGCACATTCACTGGCGCCGGCCAGCCCAAAGTCGGCGATGCCGTAAAGACCATGCAGTAAAGGAACTATCCGCGTTAATCGGTGTACATCGGCGGCGAATGTTTTGCGTAGCCGCCGATCAACGCTGATCTACGCAGATTCAGTGCGCGCCGCCGACGGTCTTCGAATGCGACCACGGCAGCGCGTGGTACGTCCAGTTGCGCGAATTATAGTCGCTCAACGTTATGAAGATCATAATGCTCAGCCACACCAGCCCGGCCACTACGAATAGCTTGGTCAGCGTAGTCGTATACCGCACGCCCATGAAGACCCAAACCACCAGCGACGCTTTGATCACCGCGATCGCGAGCGCGACCACCACATTCCAGGGACCCAGCTCAATCGTCGCGACTTCCGACGTGACCGCGGTCAGTACCACGAGCGTCCCCCACACCAGGACTAGCGTCTTTACCGTTGCAACCGGCGCATGTACACTCATTTGTTTTGTCCAATCAGATACAGCAGCGGGAACAGAAATATCCACACAATATCGACGAAGTGCCAGTACAGTCCGATCATCTCGACGGGCGCGAAATAGTTCGCGTTAAATACGCGCCGCACAGCCTGCACCAGCAGAAATGTCAACAGTCCTACGCCGATGATCATGTGCAGAGCGTGCATGCCCGTCATCATGAAATACAGGAAGAATAAAATCTGCGCGTTGTGTTGGAATTGAGGCTGATCGTATTGGAAGTTGAAGCCCGGCACTACGTGATCCACCCAATGCTGGTGCCATTCCACCCATTTGATATACAAAAAGATCGACCCGAAAATCATGGTCAGAATCAATAAAATGATCAGCGCCTTCCGTTTGCTGAGCTGAGCGGCGCGCACCGCGAGCGCCATGGTCAAGCTGCTGCAGATCAGCACTGCCGTGTTGGTGCCGCCCAACACCACGCTCATGTACCGGCTGGTGCTTGCGAACGCGGCCGGGTACATGGCGCGATACACCGCGTATCCCGCGAACATGCCGCCGAAGAACAGAACTTCGGTAACCAGGAACGTCCACATGCCCAGCGTGGACGCGTCCATCTGCTGCTCCGGCGTGGCAAAGTGATGCCGAAGATGCGTGACCTCCGGGGGCGGCTCTGACGGTTCGTGCGCTAGGGGAACAACGGTTTCAGCCAACGACTTCCTCCACCGGACCGTAGTTGTATGCTTCCTCGGTCACAATAGGCGTTTCATCGAAATTGTAGGTTGTAGGGGGCGATTGAATCTGCCACTCCAATCCCGCCGCGCCCCAGGGATTATTGCCGGCTATTGGCCCGTTCTTCAGAGACCAGAGAAGATAAATCAGCGGAATGATATAACCGACTGCCAGAATGGACGATCCCGCCGTCGACAGCACATTCAGCATCTGGAACTCGGGCGGATAAGCGTGATAGCGCCGCGGCATGCCCATGTACCCCAAAATGAACTGCGGGAAAAAGGTGAGATTGAAACCGATGAAGATGATCATCGCGGAGAATTGCGACCACACTTCCGGATACATGCGGCCGGTCATCTTGGGCCACCAGAAATGCAGCCCGCCCATGTACGCCATCACCATGCCGCCTACCATCACGTAATGGAAGTGAGCGACGACAAAATACGTGCCGTGCGTCGGAACGTCTATCGCCAAGGTTGCCAGAAACAGCCCGGTCAAGCCGCCGATGGTGAAGAGCCCGATGAAGCCGAACGCATAGAGCATCGGTGTATCGAAGGAGATCGAGCCTTTGTACATCGTAGCGGTCCAATTGAACACCTTGATGGCCGAGGGGACGGCAACCAGAAAGCTCAATATCGAGAACGCCACGCCGGTATACACGCTCTCGCCGGTGACAAACATGTGATGGCCCCACACTACGAAGCTCAATACCGCAATTGCAAGGCTTGAAAACGCTACGAAGTTATACCCGAACACGCGCTTCTTCGAAAAACAGGAAACCAGCTCGCTGATCACCCCCATGCCCGGCAGAATCATAATGTACACGGCCGGATGGGAGTAGAACCAGAACAAGTGCTGGAAGAGAATCGGATCGCCGCCGATATTCGGATCGAAAATTCCGACGTGAGCGATGCGTTCAAAAGCAATCAGCGTCAGTGAAATCGCCAGCACCGGCGTGCCGAGCACTTGCAGGAGCCCCGTCGCGTAGTTCGACCAGACGAAGAGCGGCAGGCGCCCCCAGGTCATGCCCGGTGCGCGCATCTTGTGCACCGTGACGATAAAATTCAAGCCGGTCAGAATCGATGAAAATCCCGCGATGAAGACGCCCGCCACAGCGGGAAGCACATAAGAGTTGGAGTAGGTGCTGCTGTATGGCGCATAAAACGTCCAGCCGGTGTCCACGCCTCCGACAAACACGCAATACATGGTGATGATCGCGCCAACCACATAGAGATACCAGCTCAACAGGTTCACCCGCGGAAACGCCAGATCTTTGGCGCCGATCATGATTGGTATTAAAAAATTCGCGAGAGTGGCCGGTATCGACGGAACCAAAAAGAAAAACACCATGATGATTCCGTGCATCGAGAACAAGCGGTTGTACGTCGTGGCGGAGAAATAGTTGCCCTCTGGCGACAGCAGATTGATCCGCATCATGGCGGCGAACGTTCCACCGACCACGAACATCAAGGTGATGGAGATCAGATACAGGATCGCTATGCGCTTGTGGTCGGTCGTGAACAGCCAGCTCTTCCAGCCGTGTTCCACATTGAGGTAATTGACCCTCTCGGCTATTACTTCCGGTGTTCCTTGTGCGATTGTTGCCATAAATCTGAGTCTCTCTAAATCGTATTACTGCCGTTGTGCATTCGCGGGCCTCTTGGAGGCGTTGGAGTTGCTTGTCGAGGGAGCGCCGGGCGCCTGTGGCGCAATCACGATGGGCGGTTGCTGGCTGCCTTGCTGCGATGCCGGAGTGTTCGGCGTAAGCGATTTGATAAAGGCGATCAATTGAACGATTCCTTCCTCTGTCACTTGTCCTTTAAACACCGGCATGATGCTGGGCGCGAAGTTCGCGACGATTTTCGCGTTCGGATCTAAAATGGATTCCCGTATATATGCGTCGTCCGCGATCACCGTGCTTCCATCGGACAGCAGCACCGGTTTGTTGTAGAGCCCTCGCAAATTCGGGCAGCGCCCCTGCTGATCGAGCAGGTGGCAGGTAGCGCACCCCAGCTGCTCGAATTGCTTTTGCCCCTGCTCGGCCAGCGTTCCCTGCGTTCCGCCGCCGCTCGCCCAGTCTGCGTAATCGCGTTGGTCCAACACGTCTACCCAGCCGCCCATGCTCGCGTGCTGATTCCCGCAATACTCCGTGCAGTACAGATGATAATGTCCCGGTTTGGTAGGCGTAAACCAAATCGTGTCGTAATGTCCGGGGACAACGTCGTGCTTTACCCGGAAGGCCGGAATCGAGAAGCTGTGAATCACGTCTTCAGAGGCCATTGTCAGCTTCACCGGCTGGCCTACCGCCACGTGCAGCTCATCGATCTCGCGCCCGCCATTCGGATATTGGATTTTCCACATCCATTGCTTGCCCGTGACGAAAATCTCCATGGCATCTTTGGGCGGCTGCGCGTTATAGAAGAACAGCTTCGTGCCCCACCAGAACATGACCAGCATGACGAAGAAGGGAAGAATCGACCAGGTGAGCTCCAGCCTTGTCGATCCTTGAATCTGAGTGGGATGCGGATTCCTGCTCTTGTGATATTTGAATGCGAAAAAGATAATGCACGCAAAGATCAGTATCGTCATCACCGCCGACACCGCGATCAGGAAAAAATACAGCTCGTCGACCTCATGCGCGACGCTCGAGGCGGTCGGCGGGAACAGCGGGATGGTCGCGAAGAAAGGCGCGCTAGCCGACACGATGCGCCTCCTTCCAGGCAGCCCGCGTTTTCTGGCTTTTGTCCCGCCGCAGCAAGAAATAAAGCAGCGCGCCTAGACCCACCATGGTCAGGGCGGCTGCAATCTTCAGCACGTTAAAGATCACCAGCGTGTATTTACCCTGGCTGGCGTCGTAGTGGAAGCAAAACAATAGAAAGTCGTCGACCGGAGAGCCGATCTTCTCTTGCGACGCTTCGACCAGCGCCAGCCGCAGATCGGCGGGAGCGTACCGGATGCCGTAGAAATAGCGCGACAGCTTCCCGTCCGGCGTGGCCACCATAATTCCGCCCGCATGCACAAACTGATGCGTTGGCTCGTCCCACCGGTATCGGAATCCCACAGCCGAAGCCAATCGGGATATCGAATCCTGACTACCCGTCAGGAAATGCCAACCGGGGTAAAAAGAAGGTCGGCCGAACACGGTTGCGTAATTGGCCTTCTTCTCGGCAGCCAATTGAGGAGTTTCCGATGGATCGAAGCTCACCACCACAACCTGGTAATCGCGCCCAGGCTCGAAGGATAAGCGGTGCAAAGCGCGCACCATCTCGGTCAGCGTCAAGCTGCAAAGGTTCGGACACTTGTAATACACCAGCGCCAGCACCACCGGTTTCTCGCCGAAATAAGTCCGCAGCGGCACTGCCTGATTCGCCTCGTTCCGAAACACCAGATCCAGCGGAACCGGAGAATTCAACTTCTGCTCAATCGTCACGCCCTTGGTTATGGGCGGGCGGTTATCTTGCCCGGCCGCGAGGCAAGCGCTTGCAATCGCGATCCAGGCGCTCAAAACGAATTTACTGCGTAGCATGTTTATGAATCTCACCCTGAATTTGCGTCCTGCGATAAGGAGCCGGCATCGCGTTCACGCTTCCAGAGAAGTCGCGGCCCTCGCCGCCAGGTGTCGTAATTCCCTCCGGCGCGTCGGGACGGATGTTCAAATGCGACACCACCGCGTTTACTGCGCGGTCGATCGGGATATGTACATGGCCGTCTGCATCTTTTCCGTAGCTGTCCAAAACCCGGTTTTCATTAGCGTGCAAATCCGGCAGCTCTTCCCAGGGATGCACCTGCAATTGAGGATTGGGCGGCACCCCCGCCCCGGCGCGAGCGGACTTGCCGGCTGTCCCAGCGGGGTCGTATCGTACAAATATTTTTCCAGGCCAATCACGAGTGCAAACACGATGATCAGCATGCCGGCGATCGATGCCAGCGACCATCCCACCAGCTTGAGGCTGGCGTCGACGCCCTCGAATTTCGTTCCGCCGTGTCCCGCGTGCGGCTCCGAATGCCTCGGCTTGTGGGGGTCGTGCTCTAATTTCATGCAACCGCCTCCGGAATTGGCTCAGCCACTCGGGGATCGCGCAACGGCAGCAGAGGACGCCGCCGCAGCTGGCCGATATGCAGGTAGACCCAGATGCCGCCGATACCGAAAAATGCGACCAAATCGGTCCAGTACAGGCCGAATCCCTTGTTGCGAAACGTAGGCTCCACAATCCAGAAGATATCGATCAGCCGCGCGCAAAGTATGAAGATCGCCACTCGCATCAATCGTATCGGGTGCCGCTTGCGCTCTTGCGACAGCAGCAGGCAGAAGGGAATCGCGAACATGGAAAGCGCGGTGGCCGCGGCAACGTACTTCCAAAATCCGCGGATGCGATCGAGATACCATCCGATCTCCTGCGGCAGGTTGCCCGGCCAGATAATAATCAGCTGCGAAGCCGACAGGTAAGCCCAGAAAATGACGAACGCGAACATCATGTTGCCCAAATCGTGCAGCACTTTCGCGTTCACGCGTCCCCCGAACCGATCGTCGCGCGAGGCCAGAACCAACACGATGATCGACAATGCGATCGACTGCAGAATATCGCCGATCAGGATCATCGCGCCATACACTGTCGAGAAAAATTGCATGTCGCAGGACAGAATCCAGTCGATATAAGCGAAGGTGCCCGTCAAAGTAAAAACCAGGACGCCCGGAGCGCTGAATGCCCGCATTCGTTCCCGCAGCGTGGGATCGCCGGTTTCATCCTGCCGGTCGGCCATGCGGGTCACGCGAAAACCCCAGAAGAACCAAAGCACGAAGTACAGCACCACCCGCCCGATAAAGAACGGCATGTTCAGATAGGGCGCTTTGTATTGAAGAATGGAAGTTCGCGCCACCAGATCGTGATTGGCCCATGGGTACACATAATGCGCCCAGATCAGCAGAGGAACAATCAGGACCAACGTGAGCCGCAGCCCGCGCGTTTGCGCTTCGAGAAGCCGCCGCGTCGTGACTCCCCACTTTCCGCCCACGGTGTGATGCATCAACAGAACGCCCAATCCGCCGATCGAGAATCCGCCCCAATAGATGAAGGCGAACAGGTACGACTGCATAAATTGCGCCCTGTTGACGAAGAACGCCACGATGCACAGAAGCAGTCCCACTACGCCGACCAGCCCGGAAATCTGCTGGACGCGAATGCCCCGCGGCCCGATCTGCTCCACCGGCACCGGAAGCGGATTCGGAAAATGGCGGCTCACTTGGCGCCTCCTTCCGCGGCCGGAGCGGCGCTGGCCGGTTGCGTCAGATCGGGCGGTGCATTCTCGCTCAATTGCAGCGCGCGGATATAAGCTGCGATACGCCACCGGTCATCCACCGGAACTCGCGACGCGTAGCTGAACATCGCGCCATAACCGTTTGTCATCACGTCGAAAAAGTGTCCTACCGGCGCGGTCACCAGTCGCGGATCGTGATAATTCGGGGGCTGCCGCAATCCGCGCTGCACGATCATCCCGTGCCCGTCGCCCAGCCGCCCGTGGCAGGGCGAGCAGAAAATATTAAATCGCTCTTGTCCCCTCGCCAGATCGGCTCGCGTAATCTGGATCGGGAAATAACTGACGTCCTTGCCGTTCTCTTTGCCTGTGTAGCGAGGCTCGTCGAGGTGCAGCTGCCCGCGCGCCACCGTGTCTTCAATCGTCGGCCGTTCCGATCGACCGTCGCCGAAAAACGATGTCGCCGCAAAAGGTTTGTAGCGCGGTTGGTTGTGCATGTCCTGCCGGCAAGCGGTGAGGGAAAGCGCGCCTGCCAGTACCGTTAAGACCGCGCCGTTACGCCGGAACAAGCGTCACCTCATCTCCGCCCATATTGCGCAGGAATTGCAATACGTCGTCCGCCCGGAAGTTCGGGTCCGACGATTCGATGCAAAGAAAAAACTTGTCCTTCGAGGCCCGGTCGAATGCCGGTACGTTAAACACCGGATGATAGGGGTGCGGTAATCCATTCATGAAGAGCATGGCAAACAATGCCGTCAGCGCCGATGCCAGGATCATGCATTCGAAGGTAATCGGGATGTACGATGGCCAGCTATGCAGAGGCCGCCCGCCCACATTGTGCGCATAGGCGATGACCGTAATCCAATACAGCAAGCTGTAGCCGCCCAACGCGCCGCAAATTCCCCCGATCAGAACCGCCAACGCGACATAGTTCTTCTTGAATCCGATGGCTTCGGCAAGCCCTTCCACCGGCATGGGAGTGTATGCGTCCATCTGCCGATAGCCTTCCGCGTAAGCGCGCTCGGCCGCGTCGAGCAACTCTTCCGGCGTATCGAATTGAGCCATCGCACCGTGGATAGAGGGCAGTTCATTGAGCTGCAGATCAGTGCTGCTCATAGGCTTCCTCCATGTAATTGTCGTGATGCACTACTTCGCGCTCCTCGAAAATCGAGATGGCCGGCAGCAGCCGCACAAACAGGAACATGCAGAGCAGAAAGAATCCGAGCGTTCCGGCGTATGTCGCGACATCCCACTTGGTCGGTATATAGGTGCCCCAGGAGGAGGGCAGGAAGTCGCGCGTCAAACTGACCACGATGATGACGAAGCGCTCCAGCCACATGCCGGTGTTGATGATTAGCGACAAGATAAAAACCAGCGTCAAGTTCAGACGAACTTTCTTGGACCACAGCAGCTGCGGAAGCGCGATATTGCACAGAATCAGCAGCGCGTAAACCCAGCCGTAGGGACCCACGATGCGGTTCCAATACATGAAGCTTTCGTACTTGTCGCCGCTGTACCAGGAGAAGAAGGCCTCCTGCGAATATCCGTAGGCAACAATCAACCCCGTGCCCAGCATCAGCTTCGCGCAGGAATCGATGTGGCGCATGGTGATGATGTCTTCGAGCTTGTACCATTTGCGCAGCGGGATGATCAGCGTCAGCACCATGGCGAAGCCGGAATAGATAGCGCCTGCGACGAAATACGGCGGGAAGATCGTGGTATGCCATCCGGGGATGATGCTGATGGCGAAGTCGAAGCTCACAATGGTGTGTACGGAAAGCACCAGCGGCGTAGCCAGGCCCGCCAGCAACAGGTAAGCCTTGTTGTAGCGGTGCCAATGCTTGATCGATCCGCGCCAGCCCATGGCCATGACGCCGTATATCATCTGCACCCAGCGCTTCGGCGCGTGGTCGCGCATGGTGGCGAGATCCGGGATTAAGCCGATATACCAAAACACCAGCGAGACCGTGAAATAGGTCGAGACCGCGAACACGTCCCACTCCAGTGGGCTGCGGGGCTGCGGCCACAACCACATCGAGCTCGGATACGGAAACAGCCAATAGAACAACCAAGGACGCCCCAGGTGCAGGATCGGAAACATTCCGGCGCAAGCCACTGCGAATAACGTCATCGCTTCCGTAAACCGGTTAATCGATGTGCGCCAATCCTGCTTGAGCAAAAACAAAATTGCCGAAATCAGCGTGCCGGCGTGTCCGATACCGATCCACCAGACGAAGTTGATGATGGCGAAGCCCCAGCCGATGGGAATATTGATGCCCCAAATTCCAACGCCTCTGATAAACAGCACCAGGACTGCGAGAAAAAGCAGGTTCACGCCAAGGAACGCAACGATGGCGCCGATCATCCAGTTTTTCGGCTGCTTCTTCCAGGGCAGGTAGACTACGCCCGAGATCTTGTCGGTCACCGACGCGTAGCTATGCCCCGGCCCGAGAACCGAGTTTGGCCCCGGGTCGATTACCCGGACGTCTGATTCGAGCAGCTTTTCTTCAGGATTCTCTGGTGGCACGCTGACCTCTTAAGGCTTCGTTGGGGTTTCGTACATAGCCGAGATATTTGGTGCGCGGGCGTGTGCCCAGCTCGTCGAGCAGCCCATAATTCCGCTTGAGAGCCTGGAGCTTGGCCACTTTGTTATCGCGATTGTTCAAATCGCCGAAAGTGATGGCTTGCGTCGGGCATACCTGCTGGCACGCCGTCTGAATTTCACCATCCCTCACGAACCTGTTTTCTTCTTCGCTCTTGATCTTGATTTCCTGTATTCGCTGCACGCAGTAGGAACACTTTTCCATCACCCCGCGGCTGCGCACCGTCACATCGGGATTGCGCACGCCATACAGACTCTGCGTATTCCAATCCGAATACAAGTAAAAATTGAAACGGCGCACTTTGTAGGGGCAGTTGTTCGAGCAATAGCGCGTGCCGACGCAGCGGTTGTACACCATCTGGTTCAGGCCTTCGTCGCTGTGCACCGTGGCCGCCACCGGGCAGACGAGTTCGCACGGCGCATCCTCGCAATGCATGCACGGAATCGGCTGATTGTAAATATCCGGATTGTCCGCATCACCGTGGTAATACCGATCCACCCGGATCCAGTGCATGTGCCGCCCGCGCGCGACCTGATCTTTGCCGACCACCGCGATGTTGTTCTCCGCCTGGCAGGCGATGATGCACGAGTGGCAGCCGATGCAGACATTCAAATCGATTGCCATGCCCCACTTGTAGCCGTTGTATGGAAACTCTTGCGGAAGATACAACGATTCGTTAGGCGGCAGCGGCTTGTATTCCTCATCGAGTGTCGGAAAGTCCGGATGCTGCCGGAATTCAGCCAGATCGATGGCCCGCACCGGCGCGCGTCCCGCCATGGTCTGCGTCTCCTGAATATTCGCCAGCCGGTAGGTCGCCCCGGTCCTCACCACCGCGCCGCCGGCGACATAAGGCGAACCAGGGTCTTGAATCGAGTAAGCGTTGTAGCCGATCTTGTTGCCTACACGGCCAGACATTTCCCGCCCGTATCCAAACGTAATGGTGACGGACTCGTCCGCGTGTCCCGGCAAAATCCAGGCCGGACCCTCGATGCTTTTTCCGGCCACCGTCACCCGCAGCACATCTCCTTTGGAGATCTTCATGTCCGCGGCGGCCTTGGCGCCGATCAACACCACGTTGTCCCAAGTCATCTTGCTTTGCGGCTTGGGCAGTTCCTGAAGCCAGCCGTTATTCGAGTAAGTCCCATCGCCGATGGTGGGATCCGGCCGGAACACGACTTCCGTTCCGCTCCCTTGCGTCGCAGCCAATGCGGGCAGCGCTGCCGTGCCTCCGGCGTTGACCGTTGCCACCGCGCTTCCCGCAACCCAGCCGTCGTGCAGCGATTGCGGCCACAGCGTGTCGAAACCGCCGCCCTTGTTCTGGTTCGCCCAGTAAGCTTTCACAATTTCGTGCGAGCTCAGATCCGGCTTCATCTGGAAAATCGTGAGAATCTCGTGCGCCGATTTGCCGTCGTACAACGGCATGATCAACGGCTGCTGAATGGTCGCGGTGCCATCGAATGCGCGCGAGTCCGACCACGTCTCTAAGTAGTGCGCCTCCGGGATGTGCCAGTGACTCCAGAGCGAAGTCTCGTCGAAGAACTGCCCTAAGCGGATCACCAGGCGCGCCTTTTTGATTGCATCGGCAAAGCCTAGCCGCGTCGGCGCCGTATACACCGGGTTTCCGCCCAGAATCACCAGCGTCTCCACATGCCCGCCGTTCAGGTCGTTAGTGAGTTCTTCGAGCGAATGAGTGTTGTCCGGCTCGACGCCCTCGAGCACCCGTACAGTCTTTCCCACGTTTCCCAGTGCGGCGTTGATCGCGTATGCCGCCAGGTGAACGCTCTCCGGTTGAAACTCGCCCGGTATGACAACCGAGCGTCCCTTTGCATTCGTAAGATCGGCGGCAACCGTCGCCATCCAGTCCGGCGCGTTCCCCGCATCCGGCGCGGATACGCCGCAAGCCTTCGCAAGTTGATAAGCAACCGCCGGAATCGCGCTGCTCTTTACCGGGAAGCGGTGATCGGCTAACGAGCCGCTGACCGAAGGACAAGATTCGATGGCATACAACCGGCATGGGTTCGCGCCGTTATCGACCGTGCGCCGCGCCGCAAACTGGCGCGCATAGGCGAGCATGGCCGGCCCCGTGTTCATGAAATCGCTTTCCAGGCTGACAATCACATCCGCCTGCGAAAGGTCGTAAACAACCAGTGCATTGCGCCCCGCGATCTTTTTCGCCGCGCTTGCGATCGCCGGATTTACGCCCGGCTCGTGGATGTACCATTTCGCCGCGGGCCAGCTCGAACGTATCGAATTGACTTGGTCGATCAAAGTAGGCGAAGTGGTCGGGCACGTCAGAATCGCCAGCCCCTCGCCTTTGCGCTGATCCAGATTCTGCGACTCCGTGACGGTCGCCGCCGTAAAGTCGCCCCACGTGCTGACCCGGCCTTCATGCAACACCGCCGTCGAACGGTCGGGATCGTACACGTCGAGAACCGAGGCTTGTTCGAAAATTCCCGTTGCGCCCAGGCTCGCCGGATGATCCGGATTTCCTTCCACCTTGGTGGGACGGTTCAGATGGCTTTCAACCAGCAGCCCGCGCGCGTATCCGCCAACCGGCATGGCTGTTGCATAGAACAGCGGAACGCCCGGGATCACGTTTTCAGGCTGGCGCACGTAGGGAACGATGTATTCCGGCGGCTGCCGCGTGCAGGCCGCTGCGCCCGCCATGGCGAGCGAAGCCGCCATTACTTTTAACAAGCTGCGCCGATCCACTCCTTGCGGCACTTGTCCCGACAGACCCGGAAACTCCTGCTCGATGTATTCGCGCAACTCGTCGCTTTCGGCCGCTTCTTCGAGCGTGCGCCAGAACGCCGGCCCCTTTCCCGCGGCCAGCTTCTCGCGAAGAGCCTGAAGATTCACCGGCCGCTTGGGCGGCGGCTCCAGCAACGATTCGAGTGAAATGAGCGAGTTGTTCTTCATCGGTGGCACGTAAAACAATCGGTCAGCGATCGCGGATTTTGCACGTGATATTCCTTCACCAGTTGCGGCCCGAGCTGGGCTTGATTGTCCGGGTACACATAGTCGATGTTGAACACCTCCGATCTCGGACGGATGTACTTCGCCGGATCTCGATGACAGTTGACGCACCAATTCATGTACAACGTGTTCACGCGATACATCAGCGGCATCTCATCCACCTGGCCGTGGCAAGTCGAGCATCCGATGCCTTTGTTGATGTGAATGCTGTGGTTGAAGTAAACGAAATCGGGCAGGTCGTGTACCCGCCGCCACTCGATCGATTTGCCGCTCGCCCAGCTATCGCGGATCGGCTGCGTCAGCGTTGCATTGGACCAAATTTGCGAATGGCACGTCATGCATGTTTCCGTCGGAGGAAGACCGGCATAGTGCGAGGTCTCAACGCTGGTGTGGCAGTAGCGGCAATCGATACCGTCGTCTTTCACGTGATGCTTGTGGCTGAACGGAATGGGCTGCTCGGGCGCCTCACGCACAAAAGTCATCCAGTGGCCGCGGTCCATGGTGTAGGCCACGGCAAGCGTCACGCCGGCGAGAACGACAATTCCTGCAATCGAGACTTGTGCAATCGTGTTCGCGCTTGGTCGAAAAAGTTGCGGCATGCCAATTCGTGATTATAACTACACAGTTTTCAATGAGGGAAGACGAAATGAAAAATAAACCCAAACCACCGCTTGCTTTAGTAAAAAGGTCCTAACTCCTCGAAAAGATACGGAGGGCTGAACAGGCGAGAGTTAGATTCTCTCCCCGCCTACTTGCCCATTGGCGCTACGTGCGCCTGGTGCAGCTGCCTGTATTTCTGCATGGCGATTGCGGCCTGCTCGCGTTTGCCCAGCTCTCTCAGCGCGGTCGCAAGCAAATAGTAGGTACGGCCGTCCGTGTCTTGCTTCGCTGCGGATTCAAGCTCGGGCAAAGCTTTTTCCGCTTGATGCCCAGCCAAATAGATCTTTGCAAGAACCAGATGCGCGCTCGCGAGGTCCGGCTCGAGTTCGAGCGCGCGCTGAGCATAACGCATGGCGCTCGAGCCGTCACCCTGCCGCAGCAGCGTGCCGGCGATAATCGCGTTGGTATCCGCATCGTTCGGATCGAGCGTCCGCGCCCGCTGGGCGGCCTCAAGAGCTTTCTTGTCGTTCCCGGCAGCGCTGTACGCTGCTGCTAAACCCGCCCACGCAGGAGCAAGGTTCGGCTGTTGTTGCGTAGCAATTTCATATTCCTGAACGGCTTGGTCGTACCGTTCGGCAATGCGAAAGGACTCGCCCAGGATCATGTGAGCGTGGATGGAATCGGGATCGATTTGCGCGGCCCTCGCGATTGCTTGCTGCGAAGCATTCATCAATACGCGCGAATCTTGCCGATGCGAGCCATTCGGTTCTTTCAAGTCTTGCTCAGCGAGCGCCCGCTCCGTGATGCCGAGGCCGTACCACGCTTCTGCATTCTGGGGATCGAGCCGCGTTGCGCGCTCATAGGAATCTCGCGCCCGCGCGGTGTCGTTTGAAGCCACTTCCGCTTGCGCGACAGCGAGCAGTATTTCGGGCGCATCGGGCTGAGCGCGGCGCGCTCGCTCCAGGTACGGCAACGCTTCCCGGGGGCGCTGCAGCTTCAACAGCGCCAGGCCGGAAAACAGATTGGCGGGAACCAGACCGGGCGTTTTCGCCAGAGCTGCGCGGAACTGGTCGAGAGCCTCCGAATAATTGTGAAGCTGAAAATACGCTATGCCGAGATTGCTCCGCAGCTCCGGGCCGTCCGCGCCTTCATGAATCAGCTGCTGAAAGGCGGAGACCGCGCCCGCGAAATCGCCCTGCCTCTCCGCCTCGACCGCTTTCTGCGCGAGCGTCTCCTTGTCCGTCTGTGCCGCCCCGCCTGCGAGCACGACGAACGACCACAGCAAGAGCAGCGTCACCAGATAACTTTGCCGGCCACCTGGATCAGGCGTGGGTTGTTCGCCTGGGACGTAACTACGCCGAAATTTCCGTTGCTTCCACCGTTACAGGGACAGGACTGGCCCGGATATCCGAACTGAGGCGTGTTCAGCAGATTGAAAGCTTCTCCGCGCAACTGGAACTTCAGACGGCCCTCGCCGATCACGTCGAAATTCTTAAACAGCGCAAAATCGAGATTGTGCAAGCCGTCGGTACGCACATTGGGCAGCGTTCTGCTCACCGTACCCAGCGTGAAAATCGGCGGCTGGAAGAAGCAGGAAGTGTTGAACCATTGATTGAGACGGCTGGTTGCGGAGCCGGTGAGGTCTGGCTCCGTTGGGACAAGCTTGGATGTTGAAATCGGGTCGCGATCCGCCGCCCTCGCCATGGATGTTGTTGTTCTGTGTCGTCAGAGCAATGGGAAATCCCGTCTGCAGAGTGAGAATGCCGTCGAGTCCCCAGCCGCCCGCGACCGCTTGCGTGAAGCGATTCGGATGCGCCATGTATTTGCGGCCCCTGCCGAACGGCAGGTCGACAACATAACTCAGAACCATCCGCTGCGACACGTCGTAAGTGGACAACGATCTTTCGAGACGGAAGTTACCCCAGTACTGAAAACCGGCCGCGCCGCCGTTGCTCTCAAGCCAGGGCGTCAGCGTCTCGGCGTCGTCGATCAGCTTCTGGTTCGTGTACGCGAGCAGCGCAGTTCCGCCGTCTCCAAAACGCTTGGTCACCTTCAACTGGAAACTTTGATAACTCGAATCGCCATCTCCTTGAGACGCGTATTGCACTTGCCCGTAAGTGGGGAAAGGCCGGAGCAGCTGCTCGTAAGCGATTTTCGAAGCTCGCGAACGGCGATGTTGCGGGAACATACGGCGCAAACGGGTTGTTCACCGTCCCCAGAAACGTTGCCGTACCCACTGCCGCGGCCTGCTGCTGCACAAACTGATTGGGCAATTCATTCTCGTCCTGAGTTTGGATGGGCAAGGTGAGTCCCCTTTGCCCCCACGTAACCCACGTCGATCAGGAAGTTGGGGCCGAACTGCTTCTGGATATCGAAGTTCCATTGCTGCGCGTACCCTAGCGGGTTTTGCGGATCTGAGTAAGAACCGTTTGGCCGTACAGCGCCAGGTTTGGATCCACGTTGCGTTGCGGCGGCGGGATGATTCCGCTGGGGAACGGATTCGAAAGAACGTTATAGGGCGTTATTCCGTTGTTGAGCGAAGTGTTCATCGACTCCGTAATGGCGTTGATCGAATCGTGATCGGGCTCGGAGAACAGGTTGACGTCGATCGGCAGCCAGAAAATTCCATAGCCGGTGCGGATCACAGTGCTTGGCGTCAGCATGTAGGCGATGCCGATGCGCGGCGAGAATTCGTGATAGTCGGGATTAACGGCGGTGCGCTCCTGGTGTTGCGGCGTCGCGACCAGACCGACATCTCCCTTAAGAGGCATTCCGGTAGGACCCGCCAATGGATTTGTGGCATTCGGGAAGAAAACGCTGATGCGGTTATAGCGCTCTGTCCACGGTCCCGTAAGCTCCCAGCGCACGCCTGCATTAACCGTCAAGCGCTTCGACACCTGCCATGTGTCGTTGAGATACAGCCCGCCGTAGACCTGCTGGCTGGCGGTGAAAGCAGGCTCCTGCACCGATCCGCTCTGAACAGCGCCGTAGAGGAACGAGGCAAAAGCAGATCCGCCGCCAGCGCCGGTGGACGGATTAGCCGCGGTAAATGCAGGCGTGAAATTGTATCCGCCGGTACCGTTGTTGGTCTGCCCGTAATTGTGTCGCGCCGATCTCCATTCGCCGCCAAAGTTGAGCGTGTGGCGGCCATGAACCGTCGTAACGCTGGGCGCAATCTCTACGTCTGTGTCGAATCCTGCAATGACGCTGCCGGTCTCGCCGCCGCAGAACTCGTTGTATACGCCGTCGTTGATGCAGATGTTCGGCAGCGTGCGGACTTGATTGGCCACGTCCAAATTCATGTAAGCGGGCCAGCCGATACTGGTCGCATCCAATCCAACGCTTTCCGGAAGTTCTGAGGTATCGAAACCGCAGAAGGTCCGCCCGGATATCCATGACGGTGTGCGGTGTCAGCGTGTTGTTGTAATCGAGCACGGTCTGCAGCGTATTGTAATTTTCCGGCGTGCCCACTCCGCCCGCATAGGTCTCGTTTTGGAAAGGATCGCCTGCCAAATCCAAATCGGCCCAATAGGTATAACGCCAGAAGAGATGCTGCTTTTCGCTGATTGCGTGATCGATGCGGAGGGTTCCCTGATCCGTATTTCCACCCGTGGCCACATTTCCCGCCCAGTTGTTCGTCGCGCCCGCGCCCGGAATGTTGGGCAGCGCCCAAAGACTCAGCAGGTGCGCGGCGACCGGGTCCATTTGTCCTGGACAGATGACGTTCAGCTTGCCGTTGCAGACCGCCTGTTGCCGCGTATAGGTGCCTCCCGCCTGCGTCGTCGTGAAGGGGTTGTATATATTGATACCCAAAGCTGAAAAATCGCCGTTGCGCATGGCTTGCGTGGGTACGGAAAGCAGCAAGCCCTGCCCCTGCCGTAGGCGGAAACCTTCGTAATTCATGAAAAAGAAAGTCTTATCTTTGCCCTTGTAAATATGCGGGATGTCGACGGGCCCGCCGAAGGTTGCGCCAAACTGATTCTGCGTGAATGCGCCGGTGGGGACGCCGCTTCGATTATTGAAAAAAGTATTCGCGTTCAGGACTTTATTGCGCAGGAATTCATAGGCGTCGCCGTGGAGCTCGTTACTGCCGGTCTTAGTGGTTAAGTTGACCACGCCCCCGGCGAAACCGCCATACTGCGCGGGCAAATCGTTCTCGAGCACGTTGAATTCCTTGATCACTTCCTGAGAGGGCAGCAGCTCCACCGCGTGCCCGAACGGAATCACTATAGTTGCGCCGTCCAGCATCCAGTTGCTCTGGTTTGCCGCGCCTCCGCCAATCTGGAAATTGCCGTACGCCGAATTGTTTGTTCCGGCTGCATTCTGCTGCGATTGGCCTTGCGGCACGACGCCCGGCGTGAGCGCCACCAGCGCCAAAGGATTACGCCCGTTCAACGGCAGCTCTGAAATCTCACGCTGCGAAATGACCGTCCCCATCGACGCGTTGTCTGTCTGGATCATTTCCGCGCCTCCCGTAACGGTTACCTCCTGCTGCACCGCTCCAACCTGGAGAGAAAAATCCTGACGAACGCTCTGCGCCACGTCGACCCGGACATCCGGATGAAGTTGCCGTTGGAACCCGGTAGCTTCTACCGTTACCTGGTAGGTGCCTGGGATTACGAATTGAAAAGTATAGAAGCCGGTAGCGTTGGTTACCGTGTTAACGGCAACGTTGGTCCCGGAATTAGTGAGCGTCACTTTTGCGTTTGCAACCGGAGCGCTGCTGGGATCGATGACGTACCCTGAGACGGTTCCATCGGAAGTCTGCGCAGCCAGAAGGCAGGCAAGAGACAAGAGCGCGCATACAGATAACAGGCGAGACAACATAGTTCCTCTCTTTCAACCCTGAGCTTTCAAATAATTAGTAGTCTATCCCTACAAAACGGTATACTGCTACGGTCGCGACATGTCAAGCAAAAAGACGCCGCAACGCGTCTCGCTTCAGATCCGCACCGCCACGCCGTCGAGCGTTCGCGCGGTGAATCGCTCGATCATGCTCGAGCTTATCCGTCGGCGCCAGCCGATTTCCAGGGCGGAGCTGGCGCGCTTGACCGGCGTATTCCGCAGCAGCGTTTCCGATATTGTCGACGAACTGGTCGACGAGAACCTGGTCAGTGAGGAGCGCAGCACTCGATCGCAGCCCGGACGAGTGCCGATGAGCTTGCGGCTAAACGACTCCGAGTATTGCGTCCTTGGATTGAACATCCGCCCCGCCTATTCCCAGCTCGCTTACGCGGGTTTGAGCGGTCGCATTCTGAGCACCCTCAAATTCGAGACCCCCACGTCTCCGAACAAGCTGGTGCACGCGGTTGCGCAATCGATCGAACGCCTGTCCGACGGCTCGAGGGCGCGCAAAAAAAACGCATTCCGCCGGATCGGTATAGCGATTCCGGGACACGTGGACGCTCCGAACGGCCGCATTTTGTGGGCGCCCACGCATCAGGAGTTAAACGATTTCCCCATCGCTGAAGAAATTGAAAAGCAAACCGGAATCGAGGCGCTTGCCGATAACGACTGCAACGTGGGCGCGCTCTCCGAGCTTTGGCTCTCGAGCGGCGACGAGGGCAGCGACCGCAGCACAGATTTTGTCTTCTTGAACGTCAGCGATTTCGGAACCGGCGCGGGCGCGGTGCTCAACGGAGAAATCTATTTGGGCCACGATGCCCATTTCGCCGCTGAGGTGGGGCATATGGTCGTCGAGCGCTCCGGACCCGTGTGCAGATGCGGCCGCCGTGGCTGTTGGGAGCTTTACGTCAGCAATGAAGCTACCTGGAGTCGAGTCCATCCGCGCTCGCCGTTCAGTGTCGAAGCCTTCGACGAGATGCTTTCGGCCGCCAAGCGAGCCGATTCCCGGGTACTCACAAGCTTGCTTGAGACCGCGACATACCTATCGCTGGGCATTTCGAATATAGCGTCGATGTTCAATCCGGCGGAGGTCATCGTTGCCGGCCGAATCACCGCTGTCTGGGACCTCATTCATCAACACCTGGAGAGACTCTACGGGTCCTCGCACTTACGCTACTCGGTTCGTCCGGCGCGGTTGTCGGCGGACGATTCGCTCTTACATGGCGCGGTTTGTCTCGCGCTGCGCGATACTTTCGCTCGCCCCAAATTCGGGCATATATCGGCCCTCGGGCGGGAGAGCGCGTGACATGCCGAAGCGCTGCGCCTTTTTAGCGAATGCCGGCTTGCTGATCGGGCTTGCCGCGCAGTTCGCGGGCGCGGCTTCGCAACCCGAAAAGTTCGATGTCCTCGTTTACGGCGCCACCGCCGGTGGAACGATGGCGGCCATTGCCGCGGCGCGCGAAGGCATGCGTGTCGCGCTTCTCGAACCCGGTTCGCACGTAGGCGGAATGCTCTCCGGCGGGCTGAGTAACAGCGACGTCGACAGCCAGCAGCAGCTTATCGGCGGGCTCGCCCGATCTTTTTTTGCGGCCGCCGGCGCCCATTACGGTAAACCGGTTGCGTGGGCCTTTGAACCGCATGTCGCTGAAGACATCCTGCGCGACATGCTGAAAGCCGCAGCCGTCAGCACCTTCTTTCACGCCCGTCTAGCGGGCATCGAGAAGCATGGATCTGTCGTTACAAGCATCCGCATCGAGAGCGGTCCCGAATATACCGCATCCGTATTTATCGACAGTTCCTACGAAGGCGATCTGATGAAAGCGGCCGGCGTATCTTACGTGGTCGGCCGTGAGGGACGCAGCCGATACAACGAGTCACTCGCCGGACGTCAAGAACTGTTGCCCGGCAGGCATCAGTTCCGTTCTTCGGTTTCCGCGGACGCGCCCAATGGAGACCTGCTGCCTCTGGTTGTTCCTGAAGATAAGGTTGCGCAGATCGGCGAAGCGGATGGCAGGTTCCAATCCTATTGTTTTCGCCTGTGCTTAACCGACGATCCACGAAACCGCTTACCGATCAACCGCCCCGACGGCTACAATCCCGCGCGTTACATCCTGGCGAAGAGGTACCTGGAGAGCGCCAAGGAGCGCCTTTCTCTATCTGATTTTCTTGGCGCGGTTCGCATCCCCAATGGAAAATTCGACATCAACAGCACCGGCCCGGTTTCAACCGATCTATTGGGCGCAAATTGGGAATACCCGGAGGCCGGCTATGCTCGCAGAAAACAGATTTGGGACGAACACCTGACCTGGGTCCAGGGTCTGCTCTATTTCCTGCAGAACGATCCCGCAGTCCCCCCATCGATTCGAGACGAAGCCGATCGCCTGGGGTTGGCCAAAGATGAATTCCTCGACACGGGCCATTGGCCGCACCAGCTTTACGTACGCGAGGGCCGGCGCATGCTGGGCGAGTATATTCTCACGCAGCACGACCTGCAGAATCATCGGCAGAAATACGATTCAATCGGCATGGCCGGCTACAACATCGATATCCGCGAAGTGGAATGGCTCGCCCACAAGGTCTACGTCTTCCCGCATGTGATGAACCAGGTGTTCACGGAAGGTTATCTGAGCATGCCGGTCGAGCCGTGGCAGATTCCGTATCGCGCGCTTTTGCCGGTTCAGCAGGAATGCTCGAATCTCCTGGTGATAAGTTGTATTTCGGCATCCACCGTCGCCTACGGCTCCTTCCGCATGGAAGCGAACTACATGATCGCCGGGCAAAGTGCCGGAACGGCCGCGGCACTGGCCATCAAGAGCAAGCGGCCGGTGCATCAGATCGATATTGCCGTCCTGCAGGCGCAACTTCGCGCCCACGGGCAGATCCTCTCACCCAGTGACATCCAGAATAGGCGGTAAACGGAATCTGAACCTCAGCCGCGGCAAGCGCGAGCGCCTTCAGAACTTATCCACCCCGCGAGGCATCGTTGCCGCATTGGCTATCGATCAGCGGAAGAGCCTGCGGCGCATGATCGCCGATGCCGCGAGGACTGCGCCGGAACAGGTGCCCGATTGCATTCTTTCCGAATTCAAGAGCGCCATCTCGAAAATTCTGAGCCCCCACGCCAGCGCGATCCTGCTTGATCCTGAATTCGGCTTTGCGGCCGCCGGGCTGCGCGCGCAACGATGCGGATTGCTGCTCGCCTACGAATTGGATGGTTATGAGAATCCGCGGCCTCATCGCATGCTGGCTCTCATGCCGCGCTGGTCCGTCCGCCGCCTGCGGGATGCGGGCGCCAACGGCATAAAGATCCTGCTGCACTACGCGCCAGACGGATCGCCATCGGCCAATGACGAGAAATGTGCGCTGATCGAGCGCATTGGCCACGAATGTCACGATCTCGATATGCCGTTTTTCCTCGAGCCCGTCGTCTACCATCCGAATATCGCGGATCCGCGGAGCTTCGAGTTCGCCAAGCGCAAGCCCGACCTGGTGGTGCGCACAATCGAGGAGTTCTCGAAAGATATCTATAACGTCGACGTTCTGAAAGTAGAGTTTCCCGTCATCACGTCCTTTGTGGAAGACTCATCCGTATACAGCGGGCGCGCGGCGTACAGCATGGACGAAGCACTCGATCACTTTCGCGCGGCCGACGCGGCCGCTCGCCGTCCCTACATTTATTTAAGTGCCGGTGTCGGCAGCCTTGAATTTCTTGAATCCCTGCAGCTCGCAAATCGCGCCGCGGTCCGCTATTCAGGCGTGCTGTGTGGGCGCGCCACTTGGAAGGACGGCATTGCCGCGTATGCGCAACCTGGTCCCAAATTCCACCCCGCCGCTTTGGAAAAATGGCTCAGCGCCACGGGCATTCGCAATATCGATGCCATCAACGATCTCCTAAGCTCCGCGACTCCATGGCACCACTGGCCCGAGAAGCCCAACGCTTGAACGCCATGCAACCTGCATCCAAATCGATGTCGCGCGCCGAGTGGGGCTTGCTTATTCTGCTGGTTGCGTCCATTTTCATCAACTACATCGATCGCGGAAATTTATCGGTAGCGGCGCCGCTCCTTCAAAAGGAGCTTACCCTTTCACCGCTGCAGATTGGCGCGCTGCTTTCCGCCTTCTTCTGGACCTATTCACTCCTTCAATTGCTCGGAATTGCCGGGTGGCTGGCCGACGTGCTGCCTATTCGTCTGGTCTTTGCTTCCGGCGTGCTGGTATGGTCCGCGGCAACTATCATGACCGGGTTCTTATCTACCTTTGCCGCGATTTATGTTGCTCGTCTGGTGCTCGGAGCCGGCGAATCGATCGCTTACCCCTGTTACTCGCGCATCTTCGCGAGTGAGCTTCCTCAGCATCATCGCGGGCGAGCCAACGCTCTGCTCGACGCCAGCTCAAAGTTAGGGCCCGCGCTCGGCTCGTTCCTGGCTGCGCTCTGGCTCGCCAGGCTGGGGTGGCGCCTGTTCTTTATCGCGCTCGGAATAGGCAGCGTGCTTTGGCTGCTGCCCTGGTTCAAGTGGGGCTCGCATTTCAAATCCGTGCGTCAAAGAAGAACCGGGAATCTGCCGCCGTTCGGCGATCTCCTTCGCAGCCGGTCCGCCTGGGGCACATTCGGCGGTCATTTCTGCGGCAATTACTTCTGGTTCTTTCTGCTGACATGGCTTCCTACCTACCTGGTCAATGAACGGAATCTATCGATTCGACAGATGGGCACCATCACATCGCTCGCCTTCGTCGCTGTGGCCGCCGGCACGCTCAGCGCGGGCTGGATATCGGATCGCTGCATCGCGCGCGGCGCTTCTCCTACGCGTGTGCGAAAAGGTATCGTGGTGGGCGGGCTGACCTTTTCCTCCACAATCCTGCCCGTTCCGTTTGTGAGCAGCTCAATAACCTGCGTCATTTTCTTGATGACCGCCTGCCTCGCTTTTGGCGCATACACGTCAAATCATTGGGCCATCACCCAAACGTTGGCGGGACCTCTCATGGCCGGCCGCTGGACCAGCTTGCAAAACGGAATAGGAAATCTATCCGGCATTCTTGCGCCTGCAATTGCCGGCGGCGCAGTCGAAATCAGCGGTTCGTCCAAAATCGCTTTCATTGTGTCCGCCGCCATCGTTATCGTCGGGGCGTTACTGTGGGGACTGGTTGTCGGCCGCGTCGAACAGGTCTGCTGGACCAACACCAGCTCTGAAGGAGCCGCGCGGCTGTGAACCCTTCAGGCGTTCTTTGTTGTGGCAACATCGTGTACGACACCCTGGTCAAACCCGTCGACGAGTTGAAGGGCCGTGGCACCACGTTTGTCGATTCCATACATTATCGGGGTGGAGGCAACGGTGCGAATACCTCGCGCGCTTTAGCTGTTTTGGATATTCCTGTGCGCCTTCTCAGCGTCATCGGCGCGGACGAGCAAGGCGATTTCGCCTTGCGGCTGATTAAAGCTTCGGGAGTAGATATCACGTACATTACCCGAGTTGCAGCTCCCACCGCCGCCAGCATCGTCCTGATCGATTCTTCAGGCGATCGCAGGTTTCTCCATCGCCCCGGCGCGAGTGAACAGGGCTTTGCTCAGCCCATCGAGTTCACTGCCGAACGATGTGCGGGCATTTCGCATTTTCACCTGGCGAGCTTCTTCGTTCTGCCGCTTTTGCGAGCTCACGGCCCCGAGGTTTTAATCCGTGCTCGCCGGGCGGGACTGACTACCTCTTTCGATACCAACTGGGATCCCGATAACGGCTGGATGAACACTCTTGCGCCTTGTATTCCGTACCTGGACGTGCTCTTTATGAACCAGGACGAGGCGCGCATGATTACCGGGCATTCGGACCCCGCGAGCGGCGCTTCTGTCGTTCTGAGAAAGGGATTGCCGGTTTGCGTGATGAAACTCGGCTCGCGGGGATCCGCCATCTATACTTGTGATCGCGAGCTGATCTGCCCCGCATTTAACGTCGACGTGAAAGACACTACCGGAGCGGGGGACTGCTTTGTTGCGGGCTTTCTCGCCGCACGGCAGCGCGGCGCATCGTTCGCAGAAGCCGGACACTTTGCAAATGCCGTCGCGGCTCTGAGTATCCGGAAGATCGGCGCCGTCGAAGGCGTTCTTTCTCGCAGCGAAACGGAAACATGGATGCGCGCAACCCCATTGCGCAATCAGGCCCACGTCAATGTCCAGGCGCGATAAACAAGACGAAGTTTCACGCCGGAATTTCCTGCATGCCACGGGAGCGGGAATGGCGGTAACTCCGCTGCTCCAATCTCAGACTCAGCCGGAAGCGCACACATTCCAGCCCGCCGCTAAACCCGAAAAGCTTTCCGACAATCTCTTTCTCCTCGAAGACACCTGCAACGTTTACCTGGTCCGCAAGGCGGATCGAGCCGTGCTGATCGACTTTGGCTCAGGCAAGATCCTCGATTTTCTGCCGGAGCTTGGCGTATCCCGCATCGATTGGATTCTGCATACCCATCATCATCGCGACCAGGCCCAAGGCGATCTTCTTGCAGTTGCGCAGCGCATTCCGATCGCCGTCCCGGAACACGAGCGCCAGTTCTTTGAAGCCGTCGAGAATTTTTGGCGCAATCGGCGCATTTTCGAGCTGTACGAGGTGAAGAACGATTTCTTTTCTATTACAAAGAACGTTCCGGTTACCGCCCTGCTGCGCGACTACGCGACATTTTCCTGGGAAGGTTTTGACTTTTTCATCCAGCCGACGCCCGGCCACACCCTCGGATCCATCACCTTGGTCGGCAAGGTTGACGGCAGGAACATCGCATTTTCCGGCGATCTCATGCACTCGCCCGGCAAGGTTCAAACGCTCTACGATCTGCAGTATTACTATCAAGAGCACGAGGGCGTCGATTTCTCCATCTACTCGCTTACTGAGCTGAGTAAATTGAAGCCCGACCTCTTATGCCCTTCGCATGGCCGGCCGGTTTCGAATCCTTTGCCCGGCATGGCGGAGTTGTCCGAAAAGCTTCGCGACTGGCACCGCTATTGGTACGCGCATCCGCCTACTTCCGATCTCGAGCCCTATGCCGTCACGCCGCACCTGGCGGCGAATACCGAGACTACTTCCTCTTTCTACGCGATTATCAGCGACAGCGGCAAAGCGCTGTTTGTGGATTACGGCTCCGCCAGTTGGACCTTTTTCCAGGTCTTCACGCGCTATGTCGGCACGTTCGACCGAATGCGCTTCGTCGAACACAGCATCGAGAAGCTTCGCGCGCGCTACGGTCTGAAATCGATCGATGTCGCGGTTCCAAGCCACATGCACGACGACCACCTGAATGGCTTCCCGTATCTGGTCCGGCGTTACGGGACAAAAATCTGGTGCTACGAAAACATGGTGGAGATTCTCGAGAATCCGCGAGGCCTGAACGTCGGCTGCATTCTTGGCGAGCAGATCAAAGTAGACCGCTCCATCCACAACAAAGAGACCTTCAAATGGGAGGAGTTTGAGTTCACGGTAGTTCACTCGCCCGGCCACACCAATTACCAGATGGCCATGTTTGCCACCATTGACGGCGCGCGCATTGCATTCACGGGCGATGCGTTCTTCAACGATCCGCAAAATCCAAACTCGCTTCGACACAACCTGATCTATCGCAATGAAGTGAAGAGCGGAGACCACGTGCAGTCCATTCGCAACATCCTCGATTTCGAGCCGAACATTATCGCTCCGGGGCATGGCAGACCGTTTCTTATTGAGCGGGCGACGGCGAAGAACTTCGAAAAGCGCGCCGAGAAGCAGGATGCGTTCTTCCGCGACCTTGTTGCCGATCCAGACCCCGATATGGGCATCGATCCGTCCTGGCTCCGCATCTATCCGTATCAGATGATGCTGTTGCCCGGGCAAAGAAAACGGATTGAGATTCGCTTCCGCAATCACCGCGCGCGGCGCGTCGACATTCGCGGCGCTCTCGTTCTGCCGGAGGGCTGGCGTTCTGAACCCGCGGAGATTTCGCTCGCTGCTGAAGCGAAATCGCAAGCGACGACCGCCGCGACGATTTCGATTCCCCGAAACTGGTCGAATACCTGGTCGCGGGTTGCTATCGCGCTCGATGTAATGGCCGATGGCAAATATCTGGGCCAAATCGCCGAAGCGGTGGTAGACGTTCGGACACGGCGGACGTAAAGCTTACTTGAAGGTGATGGTGCTCTCGCCGCTGAACTTGTGGTAATCCCGGAAATCGATGGCGTTCTTCATGCAGATTGTCGATCCGCGCTGGCACGCCAGGTTCTCCGCGTGTACCGGAAGCAGAAACTTCACTGTGCCCAACGGCACTTCGTCGTAATCGACCGCCCATTCCATCGAATCGAGCGGAAAATCCTTGGGGATGTTGTCGGCCTGCATCTCAATCCGGCGCACCTGAGCAGTGGCCTTGTCGATCCAGACGCCGCCGCTGTATGCCGGATGTAGCGATTGACCGCCCACGTTGATGAACCAGTCCGAGTTCTGGAGCGCGACTTTGAAGTCGTAGATCACCGCCGGCGCGCCCGCAATGGTCGTCGATTGATTCAACTTAAACTCCGCATGGCTCGCCTCAGAAAAGAGACTTCGCAGCGTTGAAGCAAACTCCCCGGTGGAGGTGGAGCCGCCCAATTCCAGTATGCTCTTGCTGGTCTTTTTCCCGCCCACCGTGATCTCGCGATAATCTTCCTTGCCGTCTTCGTAGACCACCTTCGCCGTTACAATGTCCATCGGCTCCCAACCCGCGGAGCGCGATTGTTCGTAGTACCGCGTCGTGTTTTGCTGGCAAACGAAGTTGGGCAGCCCATTTGAAAACGTTGCCGCCCACTGCCTGGTGCGCTCAACAAGCTCTTGAGATGCCGACGATGCCGTCTTTACCGCAGCCGTCTGACCATCGATGGTAAAGTCGGTCGATTCTTTTTGTGGGGCCGGCGCTTTGGGAACGGGCTTATTGCTCGCGACCGGCGCGGTGTCCGAACTCTCATCCGTGTCCGTCTTCTTCGGAATGCCGCGACGCAGTACCGGCCGATCCGGCGCATCCACCGGATTGTTCAGGATAGTCGGGCGGATCCGTTCTTCTGGATTGTCCGCCGTCCCGGGTGCCGGCTGCGCATTTCCCGCGCTTTCTGCCGGCGCATCTTTCACCAGGTCCACGTGCGTTGCCGTCAGATTCGCATCCTCGTCTTCCGCAGCTTCTATATGAACCGTCGTGCGCGGAACAATCTGGCTCGATGCGATGTCGCTTCCCGAGCGCGTGAACTTCGTCTTATCGTTCACTGCCATGGTGAGCGTGCGCCCGTCCGCAGTGTCAATCACCAGCTTCTTGCCGTTATTCGACACCGTTTTCCCATCCGCGGAAAGCGTCGGTTGCGAGGCATCCGGTTGCTTCGAATTTTTTTTATGGCGGCCGGGAAGGGAAATGCCGCCTGTGCCCGGACCTTGTCCCGGAGGATACTGGCCGGGCGGATATTGGCCGGGCGGATATTGACCCGGATACTGCGCGGCCAAAGGCAGCGACACCGCAAGAAGGACCGCCGCAAAAATAGCTGATTTGATCATCAAAAGAAGTTAGATGCGGCTGCCTACGGCCCAGGTTACCACCAGTTACCACTTCAGGAGTACAAGCTCGGAGCAGAAGCCCGGGCCCATCGCCGCCAAAATGCCCCAAGTGCCTGCTTCCGGCCGGCCATTCTGCATCACCTCTTCTAACACAAACAAAACAGACGCCGAAGATAAATTCCCCGTCCGCCGCAGGCATTCCCAGGACACCGCCAGAGCGCCGTTCGAAAGACCTAACGCGGCCTCGGTGGCCTCGAGTACCTTGGGACCGCCGGTATGAATAACCCAGCTTGCTATGTCCCGACGCTCCAAACCATGATCGGCCAGGAATTGATCGACATCCCGGCCGAGGTTTCCCAGAACCACCTCGGGAACGTCGCGGGAAAGGACGATTCGAAAGCCTTTCTCGGAGATGTCCCAGCCCATCACGTACTCAGTTTCCGGATAGAAGGTGGATCGAGTCGCCACAATCTCCGGTCCTCGCGGCCCCTCGCACTCGGCGCCGGAAACAATCACCGCCGCAACGCCATCGCCAAACAGTCCCGTGCTGATCAGATTCGCCACCGAGAAGTCATCCTGCTGGACGGTAAGCGAGCACAATTCGACCGAAAGCAGCAGGGCGGCTTCGTTCGGGAAAGCTTTGACGTAATCGGCGGCGCGCGCAATTCCCGCAGCGCCGGCAACGCAGCCCAGCCCAAAAATCGGAACCCGCTTCATGCGAGGATTCAGGCTCATGCGATTGATCAGGCGCCCTTCGATCGAGGGGCTCGCAATTCCTGTCACCGACACAAAAAAGAAGGCCCCGATTCGATCCGCCGCGGTTCCAGCTCGCTCGATCGCCCTAGAGACCGCCTGTTGTCCCAGGTCGACGGCGGCCTCGATCCAGCAGTTATTAGCTTCTCCCCAATTGCGCAGCGGGTAGCGTTCTAACGGCAGCGCCAGATAGCGGCCATCCACTTGAGTCGCCGCGTGCAGGCGCTCCAACATATCGAACCTGTCCAGCCGGTGACCCCAATGCTTGCGAAAGGCACCGATGAGCGCGTTTTGCGGATAATAGTGCTGCGGAAGAGCGCTGGCCACGCCGGTAATTCTCATGGCGGAGGGTAGGCTTCTAGTATCTAACGGCGCCTTCATGGACGATGTAGCTCCCCGCGCGTCCGACAATTTTGATAAAATGTCAGACACAAATGAAAGACTACCGGATTACTGTGCGGCTTACGGCTGAGCTGCGGCGACGACTCAAGGACGCGGCTCATCGAAGCGGTACACGCGAGTCCGACATAGTTCGGGGAGCAGTCGAGCGGCAGTTTGCCGCCGAGGAGCGGGAAATCACCGCCTTCGAGCGCGCTAAGAACGCTGGATTGATCGGAGCGGTGCGGGGCGCCCGCCGGGACCTCAGCACGAATCCAAAACATTTTCGCGGCTTTGGTAACTCGTGAAATGCGAGGTCTTGACTCGTGAAGAGCGAGGTTTTAGTGGATACCGGCCCGATTGTGGCCATCTTCTCGCAATCCGACCGCTACCACAAAGCTTGCACAGACCAGCTTCAAAAAATCACAGGGCCGCTGATGACATGTTGGCCCGTCATTACCGAAGCAGCCTGGCTGTTGCGAGCATACCCGCGGGCGCTCGCAATCCTCATGTCCTCTTTCGGGGGGCGACCGTTTGAGCTCGCCTCCTTGGACGAGACGGATCTACCCGCCGTTGCCGCGGTTCTGGCCCGGTATAAGGATCTGGGGATACAGCTTGCCGATGCCTCCCTGGTGCACTTGGCGAACCGTCAAGGCATCGACACGATTTTTACTCTGGATCGGCGCGACTTTGGCGTGCTCCGCCGGGCCTGCGGAAAGAAGTTCCGCATCATTCCGCCACAAGCAGGGGCGGGAATAAACGCCTTTAACCGTCACTGATCGAGCCTATAAAGATAGCCGCGCTTAGGGTCGATAAGCCATTAGCATGCGGCGGGTTCGGCAGCGGTGGACGGTGGTGTGTTTAGCGGCCACTTTCTTGCCGTCCTTATCTGTCGCGCAACGCTACACGTTCAAAGAATACAAGGAAGGTCTCGGAAATCTCAGCGTGAACTGCCTGCTTCGAGACCGCTCCGGCTTCCTTTGGGTCGGAACCGAAAGCGGCCTGTTTCGCTACGACGGTTCCCGTTTTCTGGAGTTCGGGCGCGCCGACGGCCTTCCCGGAATGTTCGTCAGAACCCTTCACGAAGACACTTCCGGGCGCTTGTGGGTTGGCACAAGAGATGGCCTTGCCTATAAGGCCGGCGAGCGCCGCTTTGCCAATGTTCAATATCAAGGCCGCGACTTGCAGATCGGATATCAATCCAAGATTTCGTCATCGTCGGACGGAAGAGTTTTCGCTGTCTCCCAATTCGGCCTGCTGGTGATTACGTCCGATGATGCCGGACGGTCCTGGCGCTGCTCACCCTTTCTCACCCAATTGACGAAGGCAGCGGGCGAGGGGCGCGCCGATAGCCTACTCGCGGACAAGGCCGATAGCGTACTCGCGGAGAACGCCGATAGCGTACTCGCGGACAAGAATGGATCGGTTCTGTTCGGCTGCCGTGCAGGTCTGTGTCAAGTCTCGGACGGCCACCTTACTACCTGGGGCCCGGCCCAGGGTTTAGCGAAGGACACCTGGACCTGTCTCCTTCGCAAACAGAACGGAGAACTGTGGGTTCGCGGAATAAACCACGTTGCCGTGTTGCGTCCGGGCGCAAAGCGCTTCGAGAATCGCGACTTACCGAATCGTCCCAACAGCGAGGTGTACTTAACCCTCGCGGAAGATCCGGAGGGCCGCGTACTCGCGGGAATGGATTCCGCCGTAGCGCGCTACGGGAATGGCCAATGGGCTGTGATTTCTGAACCGAACGGCTTCAAAGAAGGAACCGTTTCCTCTATCGTGGTGGACCGCGAGGGGCTGGTCTGGTTCGGTTTGCTCGGCCATGGATTATTGAAGTGGCTCGGCTATGGCGAGTGGGAGAGCTGGACCAAGGCGCAAGGACTTCGCAGCAACGAGATCTGGGCTTTGTTCCGCGATTCCACGGGAAGAATGTGGGTGGGCGATGAACACGGACTCAGCTTTCAAACGCCGGGGTCGACATCATTCCATGCCTGGAGCGCGCCGCGAATCGATGCGGAACGATGCCGGTCGATCGCGGAATCGCACGACGGATTCATCTGGGTGGGAACCGCCGCCGGCAAACTGATTCGAATCGAGACCGCAACGCTTCGCGCGACCCAACTCAATTTCAGCCACATCAATCGCGTCTTTGTGGATTCCCGCGACCGGGTCTGGCTCGCGACTTCCAAAGGCCTCCTCCTGAGCGACACAACCGCACCCCGCCGTGAGTTTAGGCTGGTTCAAAATTCGCTTTTCCTGCCGGGTCCGTTTGTCGACGTCTCTGAAGGCCCACCCGGCCATATCTGGGCCGTATCTGAGCCGAATCTGTTTCGTTTTGACGCTTCCGGGTGGGCGCGCGTTGACCTGAGCCGGCAGCAGCTGGGGCTTCATCTCTCCGATGTCGCGCTCGATACATCGAGAGCGCTCTGGATCGGCGGCGTGGACGCCGGAATTGCCCGCCTTACTTTTCAGGGCAATAACATCCTTCGTTCCAGCCATCCCCTGCTCTCCTCGAATCAGGTGCTGTTTCTCAATACCGACCGCCGCGGCTGGATTTGGGTCGGCGAGGACCGCGGCGTCGAAGTCTTCGATGGGCGCCTTTGGCGAAAATATACGGAAGATGACGGCCTGATCTGGAACGATTGCGATAGTAAAGCATTCTTCGCCGACGCGGACGGCAGCGTGTGGATCGGAACAAGCGGCGGCGTGTCCCACTTCTTGACCCCCGCGCTTGTGCTTCGAGCTTCCCCCTGAAGCCCGTCCTGGTCTGGGCGAAATTCGGCCCCAAGGATACCGTAGCGCGCGACGCGGAATTGAAGTGGAGCAGCAATCCGCTGACGATCGGATTAGCCGCTTTGACGTTCAAAGACGAAAAGGCCATCAAGTTTCGCTACCGCCTGGTGGGATTAGAGCAGGATTGGATCGAAACGCGCGCGCGTGAAATCCGCTATCCGCGGCTTGCTCCGCGAAATTACCGGTTCGAGGTTATGGCCGTCGACGGCGCGAACGGCAAAGCTTCGCCCGTTGAGACGCTGCCCTTCCGGATTGTGCCGCCGTGGTGGGGAACGAAAACGTTTACCGCGGCGCTGGCTGCTGCCCTCTTATGCGTGCTGGTGTTGATCTGGCGCTGGCGCGTCCGGATCCTGGTCTTGCGCCAGCATGAGCTGGAGCGCCTGGTCGGCGAACGCACCCGCGAGCTGGACGCGAGACTCGTCCAGGAAGAGTTGCTGAAAGCCGAGGCCGAGCAGGCGAATCAGGCCAAAAGCGAGTTTCTGGCAATCATGAGCCATGAAATCCGCACGCCCATGAATGGCGTTATCGGCATGACTGCCTTGCTGCTCGACACGCCACTCACGGCGGAGCAGCGGGAATATCTGAAAGCCATCGGCGATTCGGGCGAGTCGCTGATTGCCATCATCAATGACATCCTCGACTTCTCCAAGATTGAAGCAGGCAAACTGGCTCTCGAAAGCACGGAGTTCAATTTACACGAGGTGGTGAGAGACGCGGCTGCCCTGATTGCCGAGCCCGCTCAACGCAAGAACATCGACGTAAGAACGGTTTTTGAGGAGGGGCTTCCGGTTCGCCTCCTGGGAGACCCGATCCGCCTCAGGCAAATCCTGCTGAATCTGCTGTCCAATGCCGTTAAATTTACGGAGAAAGGCCACGTCACGGTGCACCTCTCTCGAGAGGAACATTTGGACACGGGAAAAACGCCGGAAAGTACCTTGATCCGGTTCTCCGTCACCGACACCGGCATCGGCATTCCGCTCGAGACGCAATCCTCGCTGTTTCAAAGCTTCATGCAAGCTGACACATCTACGACCCGCAAGTATGGCGGTACGGGCCTGGGCCTCGCGATTTCCAAACGCCTGGTCGAAATGATGGGCGGCATGATTGGCGTCACCAGCAAACCCGGCCATGGCAGCACCTTTTGGTTCACCGTTAATCTCTGTCCGAGCAGCAACATCGATATGCCCAGCGTCAATGTACTTCCCGAAGTCGTCATCACGCCAGCGGTTGTGTACGGTCACGAAAATCGCGGACGGGTGCTGGTTGTCGAAGACAATCCTATCAATCAAAAAGTAGCCGTTCACCTGCTGGCGCATCTGCGTTATACGGCTGAAGTCGCCAGTGACGGCGCAGTGGCGCTCGAGATGTTTCGTCAAGGGCAGTACGACGTCGTTTTAATGGATTGTCAAATGCCGGTCATGGATGGTTATGAAGCAACCCGGGCCATCCGGAGAATAGAGCCGCCTGGCCCCAGAGTTCCCATCATCGCGGTAACGGCAAACGCACTACCCGGCGAACGCGAAAAATGCCTGATGGCCGGCATGGACGATTACATTGCCAAGCCGGTCAACAAGGAAACACTCGATCTCACCATCCAGCGCTGGTTCTTCGCTCACGCGGAAAAGCTCGGCGCGGATATCCCCGCCGAACCCGTCGCCCGCTAGAGCAGCGGCGCCGCCGTTCACCACCCTCGTGGTGGGGCGGATCTCCAGATCCGCGCGGGACGTCCCCGTCCCGCTCACGCTCGAAGAAGTTTCTTTACCGCTCCTGAGAACTAGACCCACTCCATGCCACGTATTCCACGTGCCAACGGCTGTCCCTAATCGGGAGGAGACTCTCCACTGGCTTGCCCTCAGGATGGTGCCCGGTCTCGGAACCCTCGGAACATTGCGCCTGCTCGATAAACTGCGATCTCCCCAGTCGATTTTCAGAGCGTCTGCTTCCGAGCTCGAAGCAGCCGGGATCAGCCCCGCCCAGGCGCGCAACATAGCCACTGGATACGCCTTCGAAGATGCTGTCGACCAGCAGCAAAAGATGCTGAATGCGGGCGCACAGCTCATTTCCATTCAGGACGGGCGATATCCTCAGCGGCTGCGCGAAATATTCGATCCGCCCTTACTGCTGTTTTCCCTGGGCCGCACCGAGCTGCTGGAATCGCACGGCGTCGCGATTGTCGGCACCCGGCGTCCCACTCCCTACGGCGTCGCCGCCACTGAGAGGCTCAGCGCGGATCTGGCCAGGGCCGGACTCACCATCATCAGCGGCATGGCCCGCGGCATCGATACGGCTGCGCATAAATCCGCTCTCGCCGCAGCGGGTGATACTGTCGCGGTGCTTGGCTGCGGGGTTGACGTTCTTTATCCCGCCGATAACCGCAAGCTCTATGAAGATATTTCCCGCCGCGGTCTTCTAGTCACGGAATTTCCCATGGGCGCGCCGGCCTACCCTCAAAATTTCCCCATCCGAAACAGAATTGTCAGTGGCCTGTCGCTCGGTGTCCTGATCGTCGAAGGCGCCCAGCATAGCGGCTCCGCCATCACCGCAAGGCTCGCCATGGACCAGGGACGGGACGTCTTCGCAATTCCTGGAAATATCACCTCAAAAATGAGCTGGGGACCGAACCTGCTCATCAAACAAGGGGCCAAGCTGGTGCAGGAATGGACCGACGTCACCAATGAGCTGCCTCTGGCCGTGCGGCAGAATCTGGTCGCGAAAGCCCAGCAAAAAGTTCTATCGGAAGGCATCGACCCGGCCTCAGCGCTGCCCGAGGTCTCGGACGTGCCCCTGAAAGTGCTCGCTCAGAAGCTGCTGAAGGTTTTGCAAGTCGATGTTCCACAACAACTTGAGGCTCTGGTTGAATCCTTTCACGAGGTTTCCTCATCTGAATTGATCAGCGCCCTCTTCGACTTGGAAATGTCTGGCTTGGTTCGGCAGCTTCCGGGTAAGAACTTTCTCAAGGTGTGGTAAAAGGGTAGCGTTCTCCGGCGCTTATTCGAGCAGCCAGGAATCGGATTGTAGGTAACACAACATTGTATGGCTAAATCACTCGTCATCGTAGAATCCCCCGCGAAGGCGAGAACAATTGGGAAGTACCTGGGCAAGGACTATCTGGTCAAAGCCTCGCTGGGCCACGTCAAAGATCTGCCGAAAAAGGACTTAGCGGTTGATGTGGAGCGCGATTTCGCTCCCAGATACGAGGTGATCGAGGGTAAGAAAAAGCTGATCTCGGAGTTGAAGCAGGCGGCAAAAGGCGTCGATTCCGTATACTTGGCAGCTGACCCCGATCGCGAGGGAGAGGCGATCTGCTGGCATCTGCAAGAGGAGCTCGAGCCCAAAAAACCCGGTAAGCCTGCCTTTTTCCGCGTAATGTTCAACGAAATTACGGCGAATGCGGTGAAGCGCGCATTCGATAAGCCTTTGGCAGTCAACCTCCATCTAGTGGAAGCGCAGCAGGCGCGCAGAATTCTCGACCGCTTAGTGGGTTATAAAATCTCGCCGCTGCTTTGGGATAAGGTGCGCCGCGGGTTGTCGGCGGGCCGCGTGCAAACCGTCGCGCTGCGGCTGATTGTCGACCGCGAGCGGGAGATTCGCGCCTTCGAAAAGCAGGAATATTGGACGATCGACGTTTCCCTGCATGCCAAGAAGCCGCCGGTCCTGACTGCCAGACTCCATAAGCGCGGTGAAGAAGCGCCGCAGATTCGCAATGAGGATAGCGCCAAGAGCGTTGTCGACGATCTCGAAGACGCATCCTATGTCGTTCGCTCCGTTGCCACCCGAGAGAAGCGCCGCAATCCGGTCCCGCCCTTCATCACTTCCACCCTGCAGCAGGAAGCCTCGCGCAAGCTGCGCTTCAGCGTGAAGCGCACCATGATGCTCGCTCAGGGGCTCTATGAAGGAAAAGAGATCGGCGCCGAGGGCTCCCTCGGCCTGATTACCTATATGCGTACCGATTCAACCCGCGTATCGGACGATGCTTTGACCGAAGTGCGTGCCTTCGTGGCCGAGCGTTACGGCGAGAACTACATGCCCGGGTCGCCCAACGTGTACAAGACCAAGAAAGATGCGCAGGACGCGCACGAGGCGGTTCGCCCCACATCGGTTCTTCGAACTCCGGAATCGCTGGAAAAATATCTCGCTGAAGACGAGCTGAAATTGTATCGCCTCATCTGGATGCGATTTATCGCTTCGCAGATGATGCCCGCGGTGTTCGATCAAACCACCATCGACATCGATGCAACCGGCAAGAGCAAAGTTCCTTACATCTTCCGCGCGACGGGGGCCGTACTGAAGTTCGACGGCTTTCGAAAGGTGTACGAAGAAGGCAAGGACCAGAAGGACGAAGAAGACGAAGACCTCAAGCACAAGCTGCCGGCCGTTGCGGAAGGCGAAACGTTGCGCTTCAAGGAAATTCGCCCCGACCAGCACTTCACCGAACCGCCGCCGCGTTACAACGAGGCGACGCTGGTGAAGAAACTCGAATCCGACGGAGTGGGCCGTCCTTCGACCTATGCATCGATCCTTTCCACTATTCAGGATCGCGAGTACGTGAAGAAAGAGACCGGCAAATTCGTCCCGACCGAGCTCGGCATGGTGGTCACCGACCTGCTGCTTGAAAGCTTCAACGATCTTTTCGACGTGACCTACACCGCGCGCATGGAAGAGGAGCTCGACGAGATCGAAGAAGGCAAACTCGAGTGGCGCACCGCTATGGCCGATTTCTACGGCCGCTTCCAGAAGGACCTCGAGCACGCCGAGCGGCACATGACCGACATCAAACGCATGGAGAAGCCGACCGACCTGGTTTGCGAAAAATGCGGCAAGCCGATGGTCATCAAATGGGGCAAGCACGGCAGCTTCATTGCCTGCACCGGATATCCGGAATGCACCAATACTCGCGAGCTGACGGTGGATCTGCCGGATGTCGACAAAGCCGATTTGACCGAGCAGGACGAAGAGGAATACTGCGAGAATTGCGGCCGTCCGATGGTTCTGAAAAAAGGCCGCTTTGGCCAATTCTTTGCCTGCTCCGGTTATCCGGAGTGCAAAACCACCAAGCAGATCGGAGGCGAGCAGCGCAAGGATGTTCCGCTCGAGGAAAAATGTCCCCAGTGCGGCAACCACCTGGTTCAGAAATTCGGCCGCTATGGAGAGTTCGTCGCCTGCAGCAATTACCCTACCTGCAAGTACGTCAAGCAGAAGACTATCGGCGTTCCGTGCCCGAATTGCTCGGAAGGCCAGATTGTCGAGCGGCGATCGAAGCGCGGCCGCACCTTCTACGGCTGCAATCGTTATCCTGAATGCGATTTTGTAGCTTGGGGCAAACCGATCCCCGAAAAATGCCCCGAATGCGGCAGCAGCTACTTGATTGAAAAATACCTGAAGTCGGGCCCCGTCGCGCAGTGTCCGAATCCCGAGTGCAAATACAAGCACCCGCTGGCAAGCGTGGCCTGACTTCCGTGGCGTCGGCTGAACAGCAGCGTCTCGCCGAAGACCAGGCTCGCACAAAACATTGGAAGCGCTGGGGTCCCTATCTCGCCGAGCGGGCCTGGGGCAATGTGCGGGAGGATTACAGCCCCGACGGCACTGCTTGGGAATATTTTCCGCATGATGACGCACGCTCCAGAACCTACCGCTGGACCGAAGACGGCATTCTGGGCATTTGCGACAACCATCAATACCTTTGCTTCGCGCTTGCGTTCTGGAATGGAAAAGATCCCATTCTGAAGGAGCGACTTTTCGGCCTCACCGGCAACGAGGGAAACCACGGCGAGGACGTGAAGGAACTCTATTACTATCTCGATGCCACCCCCACCGGCTCCTACTTCAAAGGCCTTTACAAATATCCGCAGGGCGAATTTCCCTACACCAATCTCGTCGAAGAAAATCGCCGCCGCACCCGTGCCGATCCTGAATACGAGCTCGCCGACACCGGCATTTTCAATGAAGGACGTTATTTCGACATCTTCGCCGAATATGCCAAGCACGACGTCGACGACATTCTGATTCGCGTCACTGTCGTGAATCGCGGACCCGATAAGGCGGATTTAGCGCTGTTGCCGACCTTGTGGTTTCGCAACACCTGGGCATGGTACTTCCATCCCCAAAACCCGAGTTGTGCCAGGTATCGCCCGGCGACCTTGAAGCGCAGCACCCTTCGCTCGGAACGTTTCGCTTAACTCTGGATGGCGCGCCGCCCGTTTTATTTACCGAGAACGAGACGAATACCTGGCGTCTTTGGAATTCGCAAAGCCAGAACAAGTTCTACAAAGACGCCTTCGATGAATACTTGGTCCATGATCGCCATGATTCCGTGAATCCAGACCACCGCGGGACGAAAGCCTGCGCCGTTTACCGCTTGTCGCTTAACGCCGGCGAGCGGAAGATTTTGCATTTTCGCTTGCATAGAACCGGCTTGCCCGACCTCTCCCAAAATGACTGGGACGCCGTATTCGCTTCGCGCATTCAGGAAGCAAACGACTTCTATTCACACCTCTCCGATGGGCTCGGCGATGAGGCTCGAGACGTGCAGCGGCAAGCCTTCGCCGGAATGTTCTGGGGCAAGCAGTTCTATCACTACGTGGTCGAGACCTGGCTGAACGGCGATGAAACCATGCCCAAGCCCCCCGAAAAACGAAAGCAAGGGCGCAATCACCAGTGGAGACACATCTTCAACGAAGACGTGATCTCCATGCCCGACAAATGGGAGTATCCGTGGTATGCCGCCTGGGATCTCTCGTTTCATACGGTGGCGATCGCTCCGGCGGATCCCGATTTTTCAAAAGCGCAGCTGTCGCTGTTCGTGCGCGAATGGTACATGCACCCGAATGGCCAGCTCCCCGCCTATGAGTGGGCCTTTGGAGATGTCAATCCGCCCGTCCACGCGTGGGCCGCTTGGCGTGTTTTCCAGATCGATCGCCGCATCAAAGGCAAGCCCGATTTCGAGTTCCTCGAAAGCGTCTTCCTCAAGCTGCTGATGAACTTCACCTGGTGGGTCAATCAAAAGGATTCCGAAGGCGCCAACATTTTTGAGGGCGGATTCCTCGGCCTCGATAACATCGGCCTCTTTAACCGCGACGAGAGGCTTCCAAGCGGATGGCTGCTCGAACAATCCGACGGCTCCAGTTGGATGGCCATGTATTGCCTCAACATGCTGAAGATCGCCCTTCAGCTTGCCGCGAACGATCTCACCTATGAGGACATCGCAAGTAAATTCTTCGAGCACTTCCTCTACATTGCCGACGCGATCAACCATTACGAGGGTTCCGGATTGTGGGACGAGCAGGATGGTTTTTACTACGACCGCCTGCGCGTCGCCGATGGCAACCACGTCTTGCTTCGCGTCCGCTCCCTCGTCGGCTTAGTTCCGCTGTTCGCCGCCGACACTCTCGAGCAGGCCACCGTGGACAAGCATCCGGGATTCAAAAAGAGAATGGATTGGTTTATCGATCACCGGCGCGATTTAACCGCGGGCTTGGCGCCGCTGACGCAAGGCGGCATCAAGCAGCGCCGCTTGCTTTCTGTCGTCGATCGTCCGCGCCTCGAGCGCATTCTGCAGCGCCTCTTCGACCAAACCGAATTCCTGTCGCCCTTCGGCATTCGCTCCCTTTCCCGTTATCACAAAGATCATCCCTACACGTTAACTCTGGATGGCGCCAAGCTAAGCATCGATTACGAACCTGGCGAATCGCGATCCGGCACCTTTGGAGGAAACTCCAACTGGCGAGGGCCCGTTTGGTTTCCGATGAATTATTTGTTGATCGAAACCCTGCAGCGGCTGAACCATTATTACGGCGATTCTCTAACGCTTGAATTTCCCACCGGCTCCGGCCGCCGGATCAATTTGTGGCAGGCCGCGACAGAGCTTTCGCACCGTTTGTCGGCTCTCTTCCTTCCCGACAAGAATGGCCGCCGGCCCGTCTATGGCGACAACCAATTGCTGCAGGGCGATCCCAATTTCCGCAACTACATCCCGTTCCACGAGTTCTTCCACGGCGATACGGGTAAAGGGCTGGGAGCAAGCCACCAAACCGGTTGGACCGGTATCGTGGCGAAACTTCTGGAACAGAGCGGCGCGCCGTAGTAAAGATGCGTCGCCCGAAAGATTGCGCCGAACTATTTGATCGGCGCGCAGCAATTTATCGATTTCCTATTCTGTCAAGCGCGTGTGACCTGTTCGCCGATCGACGTAACAATGGTGATGTAATAATGCGGATCATCGGTGCCTCCCTTCTGATAGGTTTCGTCACCTGCTTAGATAGGAGTAACCAAGCAGCAGCCACTCTACCCGCTTTCGAAGTAGCTTCTATCAGGCAGTCGTCGCCTCGTAGTCAGGGAAGTCGTATCGACGGCGGACCAGGGACTAAAGACCCGGCACGCTTTACCGCCGTGAACGTAGACCTGCTCTTTCTCGTGCGGTATGCGTTCAATATCAACCCACATCAGTATGAGTATCCCAGCCTGCGCTGGATTGACAAGGTGGATTTCGATGTGAATGCTAACGTACCACCTGGAACCACGAAGGAACAGTTCCATCTGATGCTCCAAAACCTTTTAATCGAACGCTTCGGCCTCAAATTCCACTGGGATTCCAAGGTCATGCCGGCGTATGAGCTAGTGGTTACCAAGTCCGGCCCGAAGCTCAAAGAATCGGCACCAGGACCGGATGAGGCAGCACCGCCATTCAACGGGACTAAAGTGGGCCCGGACGGTTTTCCAGTGCTACCCGCTGGAAAACGCCCTGTGACTATGATGGCGCCGGGCGGGAAGTTGGCCGTACGTGGTCACGAGGAAACGGCGGAAGACATAGCTGCCAAGCTGTCATCTGAGGTTGGCCGTCCAGTAATCAATCGCACCGGTTTGAAGGGAAAATTCGACTATACTCTGCACTACCAGATCGGAGGGTTGCGGGCGGAAGCCCCGCCCTCACCGTCTGATCCGGCCGACTCTAGCTCCCTTGCCAACTCGGAGAGCGGCCCTACGCTGTTTGAAGCGCTCCAGCAGCAACTCGGGCTGAAACTGCAGCCGAGTAAAGGGCCGGTCCCAGTTTTTGTAATTGACCACGCTAACAAGGTACCCACCGAGAACTAATTAAGGCTGGCGGCGTTCAGATCGGGGGCGGCATCTCTGGTGTCCTTCTTCCGCTTCTCCTCAGACGGCATAGGCAAGGGATTGCCTGTTACCGCGCCGGCTTCTCGCCCCCGCGCCGCTTCACTTACTCAGCTTCTTGAAGTATTCCGCAACCGCATCGCGATATTTTTCGGGCGCAGGCTCCGATGCCCCGGTTCGCGCGCCTTGGGCTGCTGTTGAGCGACGCGCTTGTTCAACTCCACTTCCAGCCGCTCGAGACTGGTTACTGCATCGTGACTGATCCGGGAGTCCAGCAAGTTCGGATCCGCATCGTAGAGATGCCGCAGATATCCTAATGCGCCATTGACATATCCGTACAGCGCGCGGTCGTGTGGATCGATTTGTCCACGCAGCGCATATGAGATCGCCGATGGCATCCTGAACACCGCGCCGATCAATGCTCCGCGCCACCGCCGCCGAGCAAGTTGTACCCGCCATTTCGTGCTTGCTGCCAGTCTTGACCAGCCTGCTGACTACCCTGCTGACCGCCCTGCTGCCCTTGTTGTCCTGCTGCCCTTGTTGGCCTTGTTGCCCGGATTGCTGCTCTGCTGCGCCGCTTTGCTGCCCTGTTGCCCGCCTTGCTGCGCGCGCTGCTCCAACTCTTCGCGCAGCGCCCGCACCTGCGCCAGCGTTCTTGCGCCTCTCTGTCGTTCTGCCCATTCTGTCCCGGCCGATTGCCCGATTTCAGCGCCTGCTGCACATCGCGCAACTCGCGGCTGAGCTGATCCAGGCCGGCCGTCACGCTGTCTTCCATTCCTATGTTCCGGTCGCCGTAGCCTTCCCGAATCCATTCGGCGTTCTTTCTGCATGCGCATCGCGAGCTCTTTCTGCTCGGCGTCAGAAAGCGCCTGGCGCAGTTTCGATGAAGCATCCGGCTGGCCGCCGGCCATGCTCTGCTGCTGTTGCTGCATTTGCCGTTCGAGCTGCTCCAGCTGCTGCGCGAATTTTTCCTTCTCGCCGCGCGAGACGCCTTCTCTTGCTCCGTTGCGGAACGGCCGGGCTCCATTTCCTGCTGCCAGTACGGCGCCGGTATCCGTAGCCGTATCCGCGCGGATTGTTCGGATCATTCATCTCCGGCATCTCACTTCCGTTCGAACCGCGATGCGATCGCGGCCCATCGGGCCGCCGAACCCTGCGCGCCGTACATCTGCTTTCAATCGATTCGCGATCTCTTTCTGGGCATTTGCGATCTCCTGAGCGCGTTGCGCCATATCGGAGACCGAGCTGCCCGCCTGCTGGTGCAGCGCATTATCCAACAGACTCTGCGCTTCCGCAAGCTGCGCCGCAGCCCGCTGCTCGGCGGTCTTGTCGTGATCGCTCACCGCCTTCCGCATCTCCTCTTCGGACCGCTGCAAAGCGTTGATCGCCTGGCGCATCGCTTCGGTCATCTGCCGATTTTGCTGGTCGGATTGCGCATTCCGGCCGCCATTCGCCATCTGCCCGTTTTGCCGCGAAGATTGCGAAGACGAGGAGGAGGATGAACGACGATGACGAAGACGACGAGGCGCTCTGCTGCCCGCTCTGTTCTGCGAATTCGATTGCTGCTGCCCCTGCGAATTCTGCGCCAGTTGCTGCATTTGCTGGCGCAATTGCTCGGCTTCCCGCCGCAATTGCTCTTCTTGCCAGCGCTGCTCCAATCCCTGCTGCTGGTTCGTTTTGCGCAGCTAACTCCTGCTGTCTTCGGGCCAGCATCTGCAGCTTTCGAAAGCGTCGTCGATCGCCTTCTGCTGGTCGCTCGCCGACGAATAATTCGATTGCCCGGTCTCGTATTGATTCTTGGTCGTATCCAGCTCGAGATCGAACATCCGCGCGAGATCGCGTTGCGCTCCGCTGCCGCCCGCTCCGCCTCCGCCGCTTTGCTGTCCGAACGCGACTTGAATGTTGCGGAACATGCGCTTCCGCTCGAAGCAGCGATTGCAAAGCCTTCTGCTCCGGCGGAAGCGCATCGTGCCATTTGCCGGGTTTCAGCTGCGTTGCCGCGTCGTTCATTTCAGACGAAGCCTGCGTCATCAGTTTCGAGAAATTCCTGGAATTCCGAATTGCGCTGCCGAAAGCTCGCGATTTCCCATCCGTTCGGCCAGCGTCTTTGCCTGTTCCCCAAGCTTCGATTCGACCTCAGAGAGAAATCGCGCGCCCTCTTGCATCGCGGCGCGATTTGGATTGCTGTTTCTCAGCTTGATTCCAGGTCGCTGCGATGATCTGCTTCTGCCGCTCGGAGATGTCGCTGTCCTGATTGCCGGCGCCCATGCCCATTCCGCCCTGCCGCCCGCTTGCTGCGATTGAGTGAACTTGAAATCGAAAGGCTCCGCCTGGGCGAAAATGATGTCGCTTCGCGAGGTGGTCTTGGCGTCTCGCGCAGTGGCGTAAAAGCTGACCAGATCGCCCGGCACAACTTTGAAATTTTCAAAGGAAAGCGTGGTCGATCCCTCCGCTTCCTTCGCGCCTTTGTTTTTCAGCAGCGGCACCACCTGTTCCGGCCCGCCGTTCACCGAGTAGTGCAGCTCCAGACCCTCTACGCCGAAATCGTCCGATGCATCCACAGTCACCGGAACTTCCTCGATCGGACTGACATGCGGATCGCGTCCCGGACGCAAAATCCTCACCGAGGGCGGCTCGTCTTTTTTCGCCTCGATGAAGTAGTCATCGCTGATGCGAATCGTTTCGCCACCATCGAGCGCCGCTACGTGATAGGAGCCGTCTTTCTGTGATCGGAAGGTGCGCCGTCAGCCAATTGCCGTCTCCCGGCTTCAATTCGAGTTTCGATCCGTTTTCCATCACCAGCACGCCATGCGCGAGCGGCCGGTCCGTCAGCACCGAAATATCCGCCTGGCTGTTCTTCTACCGCCCGAATGTCGCCGCCCGGATCTTGGACCACATCCTTCAATCCCAACCCGGAAGGGAAATGCAAAGCCACCCGCACGCGCTTCACGCCCGGCAAATCCTTCACCGCGATCGCGTAGTGCTTCGATTGCGCTGCATCCGCTTGGACGTAATATTCAACCGGTTCGGACAAGCCGGCAAACAAAAATCTGTAGCCGTTTCCATCCGGCCTGCGGCTGCATGGGCGCCTGCTCCCACTTCAGCGCGCTCCCATATTTCGCGTACAGCGTAACTTTTCTGGCCGAGAATCCGAACAATTCCGCCGTAATAGCCTGGTCCGATTTCCGCCGGATCGTCTTGTTGCCCGGTTGAACGCCGATATCGTAAAGCGGCCGCTTGCTGGGCATTCGCGCTGCCCGGTCCAGAGCAGGGAAGCGCCATAGCCCCAATAACCCGGGCCCGCTGCGATCAGCCACACCAGCACTCCCGCCGCAACTGCTCCCGAACCGAAAAATCCCGAAAGCGCCCGCTTCGGTGTCAATTCCTCCGGCTGGTGCTCGCGCGCGACGCGCAATGCGTCTTCAGCCACCAGTTCCGTAAATGGATTCGCTGGGTCCGGCCGCTCCGCTGACCGTAAGCAGACGTTCTTCGAACCCACCGATGCGCCGCTCTGCCAATCGCGTGACACGGCGCCGGTTCAGCTTCAATAGCGGAATAGCCAACGCGAACGATACCGCCGCCGCTAAAGCCAGAAACAGCAAAATGCGCAAAGGGAGGACCACGCGCGTCAGCGAAGGCATAACGGTTGCTGATCCACACCAGCAGCACCGTGAGCACCAGAGCCAAGCCCGCGACCAATGCCGTCCCTCGCGATGCGGCGAATAGCCGCAGACGCAATTCCATGCGCCGCAAATAAGCATTGAGTTGTTCTAGCGCCGTCATGCCGCCTGCCTTTCTTCTCTCAAATATCTGACTAGCGAACACCGATTCAATCATCGCCGCTAACAGGACCAGAGCCAGCGCGTACCGCCACAAGCTCCACGGGCGAGTCTGCTGCTCTACGCTTCCCGGGGACGTCTCGGCAGCCGTATCTCCAGTATTGCGCCATAACGCCAGAGTTTCATCTGGCACGGTCGGTTAAATCCGACTCGCGCCGGTCTGCATGGACCGCCATCAGCTGCCTCTGCCCGTCGGCGCGCTGCACTTCGTAGAACCCATCGCTCGCCAAATCGAAGCTCAGCGCTTTGGTTCCCTCGACAAGCGATAGCTGGTGTTTTCCATCCGGCCCGATCACATCCGCCGCCGTGTCCTGATCGCGCGTGCGCCGTAAACTGACCGGCGTGCCGGCTACAACGGAGGAAGGTGTCTCTTCCGTGCCCGCAAGATAATGTCCCGTCTGCACCGCGAATGGCACAAATGATGCGTGCAGAGGAAAATCGTTGGTCGAATTGTCCAAAGCGGAAGCAAAAATCAAGATTCGCCCTTCGCCCATCGCTTCCTCTACCAGCAGCGGCGATCCATCCGCGAGTTTCGCGATCATCCGCGCGTTCGCTTTCGGCGAGATACGCGCAGTCTCGGAAAATTGCACATTCTCCAGGTGCCCCGTACCCAGCAGCGCGGCATCCTGGCTGTCCACAAATCCCGCGCCTTGTATTTCATGTACATCCGCAAAGCGATCGCTCGACAAAGGCACCCGGCCGCTTCGCGCGCTGTTCGGCCCTAGCGCAATCAGAACGGCCCCGCCTTTCTGCACGTATTCACACAGCAATCGCGCTGTTTTCGTGTCCAGATCTCCTACGTCGCTGAGTACCACGAAAGCGAACTTCGAAAAATCGTCGTTCGACGCTTGCTCCACAGGCGCAGGCTGCACCGTCAGTCCGGTGTCCGACGCGGATTCGATGGCGGCCTTATAGTAGAACGCCTCTCGCGCAGCGGCCTCCGGCGTAAAGAAACAGAACACGTCGTGGATCGGAGCGCTCCATCGAAAAAGGAAATGAGTCGTCATTGCGCAACCCGTCGTTCGGCTCAATCCGCACCTCGCCCCGATGCGCGCCATACGGCACCTCGAACGACAAAAACTCGACTTGCGCCTGGCCATTGGCGGGAACCATCACGTCCTTCGACGCGATCACGCGATTATCGAGCACCAGCAGAGCCTTTCGTGAAGCCGCCGGCGTCTGCCATCCCGCGATAGTTGCGGTCACCCGCGTATGCGTCCGCATCGTAAACGTGCGCGGGCGCCGTTACCGCCTCTACCGCCCAGTTCGGCGCATTGCGCTCCCCTGTAACGTGAAATTCAAGCGCGGTGTGAGGCCCTAATTGCAAGTCCCGAAAACCCGGAGGCATCGATGTCGCCTGCATGTCGCTTATGAAATGCACATCCAGGCGCATGCCCGTGGTTTGATCCATCACTCGCAGCGCGCGCGCCAATTCGCCGAATGAGCTTGCCCGGTCGTCCGGCTGAATCGAATCGATCGCGGCGCTCAACACGCCCTTATCCGCTTCGGGCTGCGTCATGTTTTCGATATGCGAATCCACCGCAATCACTTGCGCCAAATCTTGCCCGTGTAGGCCGCCCACGACTGCATGCGCCTGCGCCTTGGCCTGCTGCATGCGATCGCCATAACGCATGCTGAACGATCGGTCGACGGCAATCACGGTCAGCTTCCGTCGGCTGTTCGTCGCGGCTGTGCGGTTCACAAATGGATTGGCGAACGCCAGCGCCAGCAGGATCAGCAGCGCCAACCGGAGCGCCAGCAGCAGCAGGTACCGCAGCCGCCGATGTTTCACCGAGCTCTGCACTCGCCGCTCGAAAAACATTAACGAGCTGAATGGCTGCGGAGTGCTCTTATACTGCCGCAGCAGATGCAGCCATAAAGGAAGCCCTATAGCGACCGCGCCCGCCAAAAACCATGGAGCAAGGAAGCCCATCTAAACTCTCCCTTGCCGGATCGTGAAATATTCGCGCAGAGCTTCGTCCAGAGGCCGGTCCGTCCGCAATAGAAAATATTCGATGCCCGCCGCCTGCGCTTTCGAACGCAAGTTCTGAATGTGAGCGTCTATCTTCTCGCGATACTCCGTGCGCGCGTAATCCGGCGAGGCTTCGATTGCCTCGTCCGTTTCCATATCGACCAGCAGGGCCGGCTCACCGAGTTTCGGCTCCAGCTCACGCGCATCCAGAATGTGGAACAGGATCAGTTCATTACCGCGAAACCGCAGCGGCTCGATCGTTTCAACAATCGTCTCGGGCTTCTCGAAGAAATCGGAAATCAGGATCGTGATGCCGCGCCGTTTCAAAAATTGCTGCAGCTCGAAAAACGGCCGCTTGAAATCCGTTCGCTTACCTAGCTGCGCATTATCGATGCCGTGCAGCAATCGCATCAGCTGCCCCTGCCGCCCCGATGGACGGACAAAGCTCGCCACATCGTCGTGGAAGACAATCAGGCCGGTGCTGTCCCGCTGGAGGTGCGCCAGGTACACCAGCGCCGACGCAAGGTATTTCGAGTAATCGATTTTCCGCACCGGACCCGAGCCGAAACCCATGCTCGCGCTGGCATCCAGCAGCACCATGATCGCGGTATTCGTCTCCCCGCGATACCGCTTCAGATACGCTTTCTCCGTTCGCGCAAAAACGTTCCAATCCACGTGCCGCAGATCGTCGCCGGGGCTGTAGGCCCGATATTCCGCAAATTCCTGGCTGAACCCGAAATCGGGAGAGCGATGCAGTCCGGCAATAAATCCATCCACCACCGTCTTCGCCACCAGGTCCAGGCCTGAGATCTCGGCCAGCACGGCGGGATCGAGAAAACGGTTTGTGACTTCTACCGGCACTTCGCCCTGTCGCTCTCTCTTCCGCTCTACCCGCGCGGCGCAGGTTTCCATTCGAGCAGCCGCCGCAATATATCGTCCGTCGTGAGGCGGTCGGACTCGGCGTGGAAATTCAGCAATACGCGGTGCCGCATGATGGGAACCGCCAGCGCTCGAACGTCGTCGTAGGAAACGTGAAAGCGCCCGTGCATCAAAGCGCGAGCCTTTCCGCCCAGCACCAGAAACTGCACCGCTCGCACGCTGGCGCCGAAATTTACATACTTCTTTATGAAATCCGGGCCCTCTCCATTCTGTCCGGGCCGCGTCGCCCGCACCAGCTCCACTGCATAGCGCACCACCGATTCCGCTACCGGCGTCATCCGCACGAGCTGCTGGAAATCCAGGATCTCTTCCCCATTCGTCACCACGTCCGCTTGCGCCTGCTGCGTGGTCGTGGTCAAATCCACCACTTTCGACTCGTCTTCCGCGGATAGATAATCGAGAACCGTGTTGAACAGGAATCGATCCAGCTGCGCCTCAGGCAGCGGATAGGTGCCTTCGAGCTCGATCGGATTCTGCGTCGCCAAAACGAAAAACGGCGGCTCAATGCGATAGTGATGCCCTCTCACCGTGCAAGACAGCTCCTGCATCGCTTCGAGCAGCGCCGATTGCGTCTTCGGAGGCGTGCGGTTGATCTCGTCCGCCAGCAGCACATTCGAAAATATCGGACCCGGCACAAACGTCCACATCCGCCGTCCCGTCGTGCTGTCCTCGTCGATGATGTCCGTGCCCGTAATATCGGACGGCATCAAATCCGGCGTGAACTGGATGCGATTGAATTTCAAACCCAAGGTGCGCGCCATGGTGCGCACCAGCAATGTCTTCGCCGTACCAGGCAAGCCCGTAAGCAAACAGTGCCCGCCCACGAACAGCGAAATCAGGACGTTCTCGATCACTTCGTCCTGCCCCACAATCACTTTGGCAACTTCCCGCTTAATGCTCGTCTGTACTTCTTGAAAACGCCGGACGCGGCTCTTCACCTCGGCTGAATCGGTTACGGATGCAAGTGTGGTCGACATGTATTATTGGCTCAATTCAAGAAGAAGTTGCTGCGCCGGCTTGAAACCGGGTGCTGCCTCCAGCGCCATCACGACGTGGTCCTTCGCTTCGTCCGTTCGGTGAGCGGCATAGAACGCTTTCGCCAATTCGTAATGTGCTGTCGCGGTATCCGACGGATGCAGCGCAATCACCGCCTCGCCTTCGCGAATCGCTCCGTTCGCATCCCCATCCGCCAGCAGCAGCGCGCCTAATCGCCGATGCGTTTCTTCCTCTTCGGGATAAACGTAGTTCAGCTTCCTGAGAGTCATTTCCGCCTGGCGCGATTTGCCTTCATCCTGCTCCAGCGCCGCCAGCTTCTTCAGCGTTTTCGTATTCGTGCCGCCCGTATCGCGATATCGTTCCAGTTCCTGCATCGCAGCGGCTTTGTTGTTTTTGGCCAAATCGGCTTCGTCGATCAGCTCGTAATCGCTGTCGCTTCCCACATAATCGGGATAAAAATCGCGGATCGCCAAACCTTGGCGGATTGCCTCGTCTTGTTTCCCATTCTGCAGGTCCGCATACGCCGCTTTCACGCCCTGCCTCCATTCGTCGAAATGGCGCACCGTGTTTCCCGTCTTCTGATCGAGCCAAGCCGAGAAATCTTTATCGAACGCGTCCGCACTCTCATGCAGATTGTCCTCAATCGCGTCTGCCGTGCTTTTTCGCGCCGCGTAAGAGTGAATCATGCCTAACAGCGCATCGCTGCCCCATTTCTGCGCGATGTAATCGCAAATCTGGCCCGCCTCAAAATAGGACACGATCACCTGCGTTGGATAATGTGGACGCACAAAGCCGCGATCCAGTTCCAGGACCGGCAGCAACTGCTTCTTCTGCAGCGCCTTCACGATTTCGGGAGTCATCGCGATCGCCCCAATCGGGCGACGCCGCGCTCTCTTCGTGCACCGCCAGTCCTTCCGTAAACCAGCGTGGCACCAGATGCTTGGTTGCCGTAAGCACGTACACGTGGCTCAGCTCGTGCCACATCGTGCTCGCCCAGTTGAATTCTCCCGGCGGCCGTGCCGAAGGGCTGTCCATCGCGACAACCATGCCAAACGTTACGCCTAACAAACCGCCCTGTCCCGGCAGCCCCAGCGTGCGTACTACAAAATCCTCATGATTCGGATAGACCTCCAGCCGCACCGGGCCTGGCAATTTCATCTTGTACTTGCGCTCATACGTCGCGATTGCCCGCTGAAGCTCCGGCTCGATATAAGGCCGCAGGAGAGCCGCTTCTTTTTTATGGAGCATCACTTCCGTCGTCCCGCTCTTGAAGGTCTCGTAGTCTTTTAACGTGTCGAGCAGCCGCAGCGAATTCACCGTCTCGGCATCCTGGTAATGCGCGTAGTAACACCGCTGCAATTCCTGCTTGCGCCTCGTTCTCAAAACCCAGGCGCATCAGATTCACTCCGAGCTGCGATCGCGCCGCCCAAAGCTTGTCATTCAGCTCCAGCGCCTTGCGGTAGAAGCTCGATCGCTTCGTTCGTAACGCCGGTTGATTACGAAAAAGTGCGCGCCCGTTGCATACGCTTCTCCATACACCGGGTTGATTTTCAAGATGCGATCCATCCATTCCGATTGCGCTTTGCCGTTCAACCAATCGATGGAGGCAAGCACCGCCATGCCGTCCAGCGCTTCGGTTGAAAGGGCCAGCGCTTTTGCGCCCTCCTCGGTCGCGAGCGTCGCGTTGTTGTCTTCGAGCGCCAGATAAGCCAACAGCTCGTGAGCTTCGACAGATTTGGGATCGTGCTCAAGTGCTTGATGCGCCAGCTCAACGGCTCTCTTATCGAATGCCTGGGCCGCCACTCGCGCAAGGCCCAGATACGCGCGCTGCATAGTTCGGATCGATCTCCAGGCCTTCTTCAAACAGTTTCGCGGCATCCCCCGCTTGATAGTGCTCCAGATACAAATTCGCCCCACTCGACCTTCACCGCAGCTGACTTGGGCCGCTCCTTCTCCGCCATGCGGAATTCATCATTGGCTTCGTCGTATTGCTGCAGACCCAAATAGCCTTCGGCGCTGAACCAAAGGGTCGGAGTCTCGCAGCAATCCGCAGAAACACGCCTGCGCCTGCTCGAGTTTGCCGTGATGCCGCAATGCCCGGCAGTTGTCGACCGGAACGCCGCGGCAGGGCAAGGCGCACAGCGAAATCGCGGTCACAGCCGCCGCACTCCACGCCCGCATCACCGGTCGATCTCCGCCTGCGTTCGCGCCAGCTCCAGCAGTAACGCCGTCAATTGCTGCTTGTATTCTTCGGGCGCCATCGCCGCTTTCTGATATTTCAGCCTATCGATCTTCGCTTCCAGTTCTTCCTTCTTCGCCAGCAGCTTCTGCTTCTCCGGCGACGCATTCTTCGCCGTCTCCACTTGCGGCCGCAGTACCGGAAACGCCGCCGGCCAGCATTCCTTGCCCATTCTCCGGCTTCGGATCGCGTACCGCCTTCGCCGTTCCCGTATCGCTGATCATGGCGTGCTCGGTTGCCAGCAGCTTCTCCGATTCGAAATAAGCTGCCGTCTTGCGCTGCGCATAGCGGAAAGCTTCGAGCGCCGAAACGGTTCCATTTTTGTCCGTGTCCGCCGCCGGATCGCGCAATGCATCGACCCAATAGCGCGCAAATATCGTCGCGTTTTTCTCCGTGCCCGATTTCGTCGCCGTAATCACGATGCGGTCCTTCTTCGCCAGCGGCGCCAGCGACGCCCCGCTGCAGCTGGTCATATTAACGACAAGCTGCCGCCGCGCCGGAATCCGGTTCAGCATGGACGCCAACTCCGCCGCCGTCATATCCGGTCCCGGCACGTTGAACTTATAATTCGGTCCCGTCAAACGTTCCGTGACCGATCAGCAGCAACGCGAATGCATCCTCCGGCTTTACTTCATCGGCGATATGCGAAAGCGTCTCCTGGATGTGCTGCCGCGTGGCCGCTGCTCCGCTCAGCGTAACGACGTGCGCGTCCGGACCGTTGGCCCGCAGCTCGTGATCCATGTCCGACGCCCATTTAGCAAACTGCGTCTCGTACTCCGGTGTGCCGCCGAGCCCCGCAATCGTGACATAGTAGTTCGCGGCCGGAAGCATCGCTGCCGTCGCCAAAAAGACGAAGAAGAAGACAGCGCCCCTCACACCACGCCCCACTTCCTGCGCAGCAGCCACTCGGCCGAGCGCAAAGCGAGTATGACAAGGAAAATCGCGGGCATGTCCCAAAGATCTTTCGTTTCCCGATTCGTGATGCCCGCTTCGGAATAGGAGATCTCCTGCGGAAGCCGGTTCGCATCCCGCGCCGTATAGTACCGCCCGCCTGTCTCATTGGCGAGTTTTTCGAGAAGCTCCCGATTCTGTTCACGATGGAAATTCTCCGCCACTCCATCCTCGCGCCGGAAGGTCAAGACATCGCTCCCCAGCTGCTGCATTCCCCGTTTCGCGCTGATCTCGGCTATATAAGAACCAGCTTTCGGCGCATTCCATTCGGCGGAATAGATTCCCTGACTCAGCGGCTCCGGCCGCAGGGATATCGTTTCCGCGGATCCGTCCGGCGAAATGATGTTCGCTTCCACTTCCGCATCGCCCGCTGGAAGATAGGCCTTATCGCGCACTTCCGCGCGCAGCTGAATCTTGCCGTCGTCTTCTAATTGCGAATTGGGCGTCGAAGCGACCACGCGCGAGGGCGTGGCGCTCACCACCCATCGCAGAAGTTGCCGCCAGAAAGTTTCCTCGCTCGTGATCTCCCACCGGCTGTTGCATCCGCCATCGCCAGCTTCCCCCCGTGGCAAAAACCGCGGTGCGCCCCCGGCCGTAATTTTCCGTCACCAGCAGCGGCAAACGTTTGCCGCCCGCATTCACGCGCGCCAGCACAACCGCCCCCGGCTTCGGCGTTCCAGGATCTTGATAATTCGCCAGATACGGCAGAACCTCCCAATGCTCATTGCTTTTATCCGCGTTTTCTTCAATCCGGCAGATCAGGCTCTTCTTCCCTGCATCGGTGAGCTCGGCCGCCACCATGTCCCGCTGAAAAGTGTTTTTTCGCTGCGGTAAATTCACCGGCAGCAATTCCGCAAACGGCGGGATGTTGTAACCGCCATCGGAGAGCGCCCATCGTCCGCCCAGAAACAGCAGCCCGCCCCCGCGCCGGTCGACGAAATCCTTGATCATCTGCTGCTGCGTCGCCGTAAAGAACCCCGATTCCATGCTGCCGATAATCAGCCCCTGGAAATCGAACAACTCCTCAGGTTTCGATGGAAAACCTTCGGCCAGCTCATTCGGATTCGCAATGCCTTGCCGGTACATCTTGTTCTGCGTGGTGCGCAACATCGAAACCACCTGAAGCGCAGGGTCGTCGTCAGCCGCTCTCCGCAGAAACTTGAATTCCCACCGCGGCTCTCCCTCCACATAAAGGATGCGGCGTTTCGCGTCATCGACCGAAAGCACTCGCGTCAGCCGGTTATTATCCGCGTTCTCTTCTCCGGGCAGCGGATCGAGCTTGGCTTCGATATTCTTGACGCCTGCCTTGCCCGCGTTAAACTCGACCGTCTCCACCTGCTCAGCGCCATCTCGAAGCACAACGTCTTGGCTGGCCAGGACTGCTCCTCCTCCTGTTAAGACGAGTTTTGCCCGCTTGCCGCCGAAGCCGTTTTGCCGAATCGTCACCTGCGCCTGCAGCCGCGAGCCGGCCAGTGCCTTGCCGGGAACGTCCAATCCATCCAGCTCGACGTCGCTTGCAAGCCGGTCTTTCCCCACGCCGATGGTGTTGATCGGCAAACGTCTGCGCCGCACTTCCGACAGCGTGTCCAGATCGATCCCGCCCGAATTATCCGCTCCATCGCTCAACAACACCACAGCGCCGATCGGCAACGTAGCCGCTTCATCCGCCAGCTGCCGCAGTCCCTTACCAATTTGCGTTGCGGATTTGTTTGCCTTCAGCTGATCCGTGCTCTGAATGCGCTCGACTCCGGCGCCCAGGCGGTACAGCCGCACTTGAAAGCGCGATCGAAGATTCTTCAAAACTCCGCTGTCGAGCAGCTTCAGCGCCTCTTGCTGCCGCGATTCGCCCGTGTCCTTCAACGCCATGCTGCGGCTGTCGTCCACCACCACCGCCACGATATTCTGTTGCGGTTTCAGCGCGGTTACGCTGATCGCCGGCTCCCACAACAGAAGCAGCAAAAGCGCCAGCAGCGCCGACTGTAATCCCCACAGCACCAGCACCCTCAATCCATGTACCGAAGGCGCAAGGTGGGCCCGTTTCCGCCAGATCAGCCACCCCAGCAGCGCCGCCGCTCCTAGAATTCCCGCCGCTAATATCCATCTCGGCCATGAGCCCAGCAGCACAAAGCTTCCCTTCGAAAACACGCTCGCTGGATATTTGAACAGGAACTGGAACATTTCGACCGATTACCAGTACTCAGGAGGGAAAGCGCGGACTTAGGCTGGAACGTTTCGCTAAGAGCGCGCCGTGCGGAGCCATAGTTTCAGCTAACTGGCGTCAGAATACCATGAGGTTCGCGACCAGCCTGATTGCTTGACGAACCCGCTCGCGTACACGTTACCGCGGACTAACTCGCCTGCGTCTTAACCGCGACAATATCGGTCTTGTACTTCTTGAACGCCAGCCAAAAATATTTGTGACCGCGCGGTTGTTCTCGCATGCGCTTGTGCCGCGGACCCTCACTCGTCGGCCGCAGAACCAAGTGTTTGCCATCCACCGCATACTCCACCTTCGATCCAGGACCAACGTCAATGATTGCCGCGGCTTCTAACGCTTGCCACTTCACCAAATAGGACGCCCCTGAGCTATCGATTTGAAGGAACTGCGTCTCCGGGCTGAAAGCTTCGGCTGGCATAAGCGGAAATGCTCTGGAGGAGGCGGTGCGCGGGGTCAAGCCGCACACTTTGTCATATCCGCTAGCCGGGAGCATCTGGGGGCACCATCCTTCGAATCCGAGCTTCGCTACAGTGCCCGAGTGCCACACGAAGTCCTTCGCCCCGAGCGGCGCGACGGCAGAAACGACGAGCAAAACCAGAGCCAGTTTCATTGCTCTGCCCCCTCTCTTATCTTACGGCGATGTAACAATGCCCGCTCGGGTCAGCAATTCGAGAAATTGACGCTGCGTCCGCATGTCGATGGCTTGCGCGGCCAGCTTGCCGTGGCGGTCGTAGAGGAAGCTCTTCGGAATTCCATCAATGTGGAACTGTTGGTTCACTTTACGCCCTGGATCGAGCAAAATCGGATAGGAGACGCTATGCTCCGCAAGGAATGAGGTTATTTTGGCGGTGTCCTCGTCAGAGATGGCCAGAACGATAAGTCCTTGTGGTTTGAAGCGTTGATAAAGCGCGTCGAGATCGGGCATCTCTTTCCTGCAAGGCGGACACCAGGTCGCCCAGAAGTTGACCAGCACCACGTGATCGTGAAGATCCTTCAACGTCCAGGTTTGGCCCTTCACATCCGTGAGCGTAAAGTTAGCTTCCTGGCGGTCGCGATCGTCAGCCTCCAGTTGTGACATGGCCGCCTTTAATTGTGCGTTGTCTAGCGATACCTGCACGTGCTCATACCGGATCAGTTGAGCCAGTTCCGAATACGCTTGGTCAGAGCGGGATGGTTGCTCTCGAAGTGCTTCCGCGAGCGTAGCTGCTACTTCCTGCAACGTGTCGCGACCGAAGTCTCCTTCGGTGGATAGACTCGCCAGGCCATTGGCGAGACCAACCTTCGCGCCTCCTGGCGAAAGCTTCCGAATGTCCAGGGCTATCTCTTTCGTTACTTCAGCTCGTTTATCGTCAGGTACTCCGCGCAGACCTTGTAACTGATTCACGATCAGTCTTTCCTGATCGGTGAGCGCTGGTGGTTTCCCCTGCGCCGCCAGAATTCCGGCCGTGAATAGGCAGAGGCTGAGCACAAGAACCACGATTTCGCCAGAAGGACACTTTAAAAATCGCTTCATAGTCACGCATTTCATCTTACTCGCGCTCTCTTTGCGCTGCTCGCACTTGTATCTTACGGCGATTTGCTCGACGTCGGCCGGTGCGAATCACTTCCTCGTCGTCGCCGGCAGAAGCATCACGAACTGGCAACTTGGCGACGTGTAGGTGGAGCAGGACAGAATGCCGCGCCTGACGATTCTCTCCGGCCCATCATCGGGGAACGCAAGACCATAATTCGCCTTAAGCAGTGCGCTCGCCGCCGGCCGCAACGCCTCCGCTCCGTTGATAAACTCGGCCTTCTTCGCTTTCCCCTCCGAAAACAACACGAAAAACTCAGCGCTGCCCTCCTGTTTCGGCAGCTCGGCAACGTCTGTGGTTCTCAGCTTTCCAAGCTCCTCTTCGGGCGGAACGAATTTAACGCCTTTTGCACCGCGCACAACGGTCGGGTGTCCCGGGAATACGGAACCTCCGGCCTTTCTCAATCTTTCTCGCGTCTCCTCCAGCCCGCTGTTCGCCGCCAATGCGAGTTGCCACATGCGGATTGCCTGCTGCGGCTTACCTTGCCGCGCGTAAATCTGGCCCAGGTGGTCGGCCACAATGCCGTCCTGACTCACCCGCCACGATGCGTCGATGTATTGCTCCGCTTTGCCGTTGTCGCCGGATTGAAAATACCCCCACCCGAGCGTGTCCCATGCCGCTGTCAGCTTCGTCACGCCTCGCAGATCGTTGTCACTCAAGCTGGAGATCTCAACGCCTTTTAACTCCTCTTCCAGCATCGTGACCGCCTTCTTGCTATATTCCATCGCCATCGGCAGGTTCGTGTTTGTGTCGACCAGAAACCACGCCGCCGAATTAAGCGTGTTTCCGTCCGTGGCATTTTTCGCCAGCTTTTCAACCGCCGCTAATCCTTCCTCTTTGCGTCCATCGCGCAGCAGCGCCTCCGCGAGCTCCGCTTGCAGCTGCGCGTCCTCAGGAGCGGCCACGAGCGCTTTCCGTACCAGATCGGAAACCTCCGCATAATGCTTGTCCGCAATCAGCAGCGACGCGAGTTGCACCACGCCGCTTACGTCATCCGGCGCCACTTTCAGCAGCGTCCGCAGTGTCTCGATCGCGTCAGTCCGATGCCCGAATTGCAGTTGCGCTCCTGCCAGCGCGCGGTACGCCCCCACGCTATTCGGAAAATTTTCGAGCTCCTTATGCAGAGCGCGGAACATGTTTTCCTGGTCATGACTGAAAAAGTACAACGTTGCGTAAGCGCTCCATAAATTGCGCTGCTTCGGATTCAGCCGTTCGGCTTGCAGCAGCTCATCCTTAGCCGCGTTCACGTCCCGCCGCTGAAGGGATTGGCCCGCCTGCTGAATAAGCGCTTCCGCCTCGGGATCGTTGCGAACCACCAAAGCCTTCGATGCCCCATTTGAAGCCGCAAGCTGAATAGACTCCTCTTGATCGCCGGTCACTTTCTTTGCGAATTTAAGGTACTCGTTCCACGCGCTAACCGGAACTTTCGACTTCTTGACGATCATCTGCCGCTCCGCGGAGAGTACATTGTCGACGACCGCGTACGTACTGCTGTATTCCGCGAAATCCGTTTGCGTCTTCGTGTTTTCGGGAATGTCGGCTGCAAAATCCTTCGGAAGCCGCACCGTCGCGCGATAAATCAGCTTTCCCGGCGCACCCATCGCGATCGGTTCAACGGGCTTTTCGTCGCCCTCGCCGAAAGGCAGCGGAATGAAGAACAGCGGAGGAGTGATCCTCCGGTTAGACCAATCCGAGTAACTGGTCCGCAGATAGTCGTATGAGTAATGGAAAGGCGCGTCGAGTTTCTCCGGGCTCCCCACTTCCACATTCGAAACCGTACCCGCAAATCCCAGCGAACGAATCATCAGCTGCACCAGCTCCTGCCATTGCGCGGGCGGAATCTGGTGAAAAGCGCTTCTCGCCAGAAGTTCGTCGTCTCCATGCAGCGCCACGTCGAAATGCGCCTTCAGAGTGCCGTCCGCGCTTAACGTAGATTGCACCTCGACGGCGCTCGAGGCCTGAAATGGCGGGTCAGCCGGAGTACTCATCAGAACCGGTGGTCCATCCCCCGGTATTACAAGCGCTTTCTGATCGCGCAGCGTCTGTTCCAGCAATCCATAAGGCGCTACTTCCGCGGTCGTGTCCAGCCACACGTACTCGCCCCGCTTCGGTATCACCGTGATCACGTGATTGAACTGGGCCGGTGAAGGCATCTCCGCATCGAGCTTCATCCCGGCGCCGATCAACGCCGGCCACGCCTCTATCCCCGCCGCTTTTAACAGCGAAGCGAAAAGCGTGTGTTTGTCCTTGCAATCGCCGTATTGATTCCCCAGAACCTCTTCCGCCGCGTGTGGCTGATATCTCCCCACCCCAAACGAAACCGAAATGTAGCGGAATTTCGTGGAGACGTAGGTGTAAATCGCCTTCTGTTTCTCCACATCGCTCGTGAGACCCTTTGTCAATTCGGCCGCCTTCGCCTGGATAGCGGGACTCACCGCAACGCGCGCTTTTTGCAGTTGGCCATACCACAGGCCCAATTCGTCCCAATTTCTGAAGGTGGTCAATTGCACTGAAGGCGGCGCGGGAGCGGCAGGCGTTTTTTCTTTTCCTTCTTGCGCGCTGGGCTCCAACTGCGCCGTTTTCCAGGAATAAACGGTCCGCCCGCCCTGTTCGCTCACCTCCGCCTTCACGCTCGGACTGACGACCTTCACGTATTTGTCCTTCGGCGTTGTTATCCGCAGCGTCTCCTCCAGCACAACTGCCCCGGTCACAAAATTTTGGGAGTACCAGAACTGGCCGGCAATATCGGGTTTCGTCTGAATGAACCGCAGCTTGTACTCGAGAACGTCTCCGGTACCCAGCGCCTTCACCGGTATTTGCTTTTCCCGCAGATCGCTGTACATCGGAGCGGTCCTCGACACCTCGGACGAGACGTCTTGAACGCTATCCTCCGGCGTGGATACGATGGCGCCATCGGGCTTTCTGACGCGCACGTATGCAATCTCGATTTTCTGGCTGTCGCTGTTGTATCCGAAATCCAGAACCCCAAACTGCCGCACGCCGGCCTCCGATTGAAGCCGCACTACCGCCGATTGGTCGCACGTCCAGGTGCCGTCCCCGGCAAAGATCAGGTCTTTAGAAAACTGCTCGATTACAAAACCCTCTTTCGCATAATCCCGAGCGCCGACGGCTCTCCCTTTGCCCGTCTCCTGCCCGGAATTTGCCCCCGAGCTCCCCACCAAAACCACGCCCGCAAAGGCAAGCCTCGATAGCGAGGATAACGAGAAATGCATCATTGTCCTGTTCCAATCATCGGCTTCCCTGAGCCGCTCCTACATAGCAAGTGTTCGGAAAATAAAATTCCTCACTGGCCTTTTTCAGTTGCGCCGGACCCATAGCCCCCATTCCGTCCACCTCTAGCCGCCCTCCCCGCTTCCTGCGCGCAAGGGCGACCGGCTCTTCGAGCGACACTGTTTCCATCAGACTCACTGGCCGTCGTAACCCAGGGCCGCGCACACTCCATCCGTTTTAGGCTTCCTCTGCGTTAACACCGGATGCACCTCGATGATGCAGGAGCGCCTGCCGAGCGGTTGACAGCGCAGTGAGTAGCTTTCGTCCAAGTGAGTCCTATCCATCAGATCCTCCAGCACGTCGCGAGCCGGCAAGTCAGACGCGTGGTACGTCACAGACCTCGTTCCCCATAGTTGTCCGCCTACGACGCTCTGACAGCAGCCAAAATCCATTCCCGACGCGCGGCTGAGCAAACCGGACAGGATCGCCGCGAAATTGGCGATGGTATTCGTTTGTCGCGGGATGGTGATTTTCCTGTCAAGATACGCGGGCGCTTCCACCACAACACCGTTCTCATCGTGAGTCCGAGTGGGGACGAAGCTGGAGTAAGGCGAGCGATTCGGGCGCTGCCGCTCATACACTTGGTAGGCAAAAGGCTGCTGCTGATTGATCTGTCGTGCCGCATCCCGCAGCAGTTTGTCGAGATCGGTCGCTGAGCCGTCACGGTATATGCCAAACGTAATTTCTAGCTTCCCTGGCTTTGCAGCATAAGCACGGCTCTCCGGGTGCCGTGCGGACCATTGCGGCGCGGTCACATCCAGCAGATCGCCCATATACCGGTACTGCGGTTCCTCCGAGCTGACGGACACACCGAGACAAGTGGACAGCGTTACGGCAGCCATATCGAGCGGACGACTGCCCCCCGCGATCAAGCTCGCGCTATTTCCATGCCATTCGATACGCCCGAATTCGTGAATAGCGGTGTAGTTTGGATTAGTATTCTGGACAGCTCGCCGAACCCTCACGTCCGGCATAAAAAAGGACATAGCCAAAACAACACACAAGCATCGCCAAATCGTCTGAAGCGTTGCAGACATCGATTTTCCTCAAACATAAGACACCGATACAGGACGCTCGGTGCCCGGTATTGACAACGAGACCTTGTCCGCCTACAAAGGCCGAGTGGTGTCGATGGACGATGAAGGCATGCAGGCGGTCCGGCCTTTCCTCGCCCAAAAGAAGATCGAATACCCAGTCGTCATCGGTAACGATAGACTCGCGAAGCTTTACAATCTCACTTCCATGCCCATGACGCTGCTCATCGATCGCCACGGCAAAATCGCTGTGTCACACACCGGGATCGTAGGCAAGAATGATTTCGAAAGCCACATCCAAAATCTGCTGAAGCAGTGAAACGATCGCCGCCCGCTCACTTCCCCGGCAGCACCCAGGCAAAAATCACATTTCCCGCCGGCGTCAACAAATATTGCCGCCCATCCAGCTCATAAGTCGTCGGCCCCGATTGCATCTTTCCGCCCAGATTCACGTGCCACAGCGTCTTCCCCGTGCTCGGATCCAGCGCCATGGCGTTCCCCGAGTTGTCGCCGGTGAAAAGCAGTTCCCCCGCCGTCGTCAACATTCCCGCACCGCCTTCGCCCTCGCCGATCTCATGCGTCCAGCGAACCTTCCCGGTGTGGTAATCGATCGCTTCCAATACCGAGCTCGACCACAGGTTCCGGTCGCGCCCCGCCCATCCTTCCGGCTTTCCAACCGCCGTCATATAGAAAATGCTCCACAGCCGCCGCGCGCTTACATAAAACAGCCCCGCCTTCGGATCGAAGCTCGGCGCCATCCAGTTCGTCGCGCCATCCGATCCCGGAGAAACCAGCGTCCCATCCGGCTTCGGTTCTTTTGCCGGATTCGGAATCGGCTCCCCTCGTGAATCGATTCCCTTCGCCCAATTCGTCGGAATAAACGGCGCAGTCAAAACGTGCTCGCCCGTGGTCCGGTCCAGCACAAAAAAATATCCGTTCCGGCTGGCTTGCCCAAGCAATTTGCGGTGTACGCCCTGAAACTCATCGTCGAAAACCACCGGCGTCTGCACCGCATCCCAATCGTGAGTGTCATGCGGCGACGGCTGAAAATGCCAGTTCAATTTACCCGTGTCCGGGTTCAGCGAAACGATCGAGCAGGTGTAAAGGTTCTCGCCCTTGCGCACATCCCCATTCAAAACCGGATTCGGATTCCCAATGCCCCAATAAAGCTGATTCAATTCCGGATCGTAGGTGCCCGTCATCCACGTCATGCCGCCGCCGTGGCTGATCGCATCCGTACCCTGCGGCCAAGTCTCCGACCCAGGCTCGCCCGCCCTCGGCTCGCTGTTCCATCTCCACTGCACCTTGCCGGTTTCCGGATCGAGCGCCTCCAAAAATCCGGGCACGTCGGTCACGTCTCCTGAAACTCCAGCAATCACGTGATCGCGAACGACCAGCGGCGCCATCGTGGCAAAATACCCCAGCTTCGGATCCGCCAGCTCCACGTTCCATACCACCGACCCGTTCTTCGCATTCAGGCAAATTAAACGGCAATCCGGCGTCTCGAAGTACAGGCGGTCTTTGTACATCCCCACGCCCCGCTGCCCAATGTGATCGCCCGTCGACTCCCGATAGTAATGCCACACAATCTCTCCCGTGCGCGCATCCGCCGCCCACACATTGTCCGGCGTAGTGAAATACAAAATTCCATTCACTTCTAACGGTGTCGATTTGATCCCGACCGACTGCGGCAGCAATACCCACGCGAGCGTCAATTGCTCAACGTTCGCTTGATTGATCTGCGAAAGGCTGCTGTAGCGCTTCCCCGAATAGTCGCCATTGAATGTCGGCCAATCGCCCGAAAGCGCTTTCAGCAGGTCTGCAGGCGTCAATCCTCCGTCTGCGCCGAAACAGACCAGCGCACAAAAATTGAAAACCGCCATCGCGCGGCCGATTCGAATCATGCTATTTCAACGTCTCTAAATACGCAAACAAATTGTGGATGTCCGCGTCGGTGTATTTGCTCACCAGGTCCCGGTGCGCCTCTAAAGGATCCTGAATCTCCACCTTTACATCGGCAGTGGGCCACGATCGGTACCACCCATCCTGGCAGACGATCCCGATATTGAATTCATCTTCATGCAGCACTTTGCCTTCGAAGCTGCTGCCATCCTTCAGCGTCACTCGCGCAGTTCTCCCCGGCCCAGCGGCGTTTCTTCGGCCTGATGGGTAAACCATGTGCTGCTGCAGATCGATCGGCGAGTATTTCTTCGCGATCCCCGCTAAGTCGCCGGTTACCGAATGGCAATGCGCGCACCCGCCCTCCCCGTTGAAAAACGCCTTACCCGCTTCTGCATTCCCCGTCAGCAGCCTCGCGAGCGGATAATCGCGCGCCACGTTGTTGCTGTGCAAAGCCTCGTTCGCCTGATGATGCAGGTAAGCCACTATATCGGCAATCTGGTCGTCTCTCAATGTCGAGAAGCTGGGCATTCCTTTATCCACTCGCCCGTTGCGAATCACCGGAGCAAGCAGGTTCCCGTGATCGTCGTGCCCCAGTATCGCCGAGCGCAGCAAGTCCGGCGCGCGTGAGCCCGTCGCATCTTCACCATGACAGAAACCGCAGCTCGACCTGAATTGAGCGCGCCCGCGCCCCACCGCTGCCGGATCTTCCATAGCCTGATCTCGCGGTACCGGCGTCGGTTGCCGCGCTTGCTGCGCCCTTATAGGCAACACGCACCCCATGGCCAAACACAATGCCGCAACTCGAATACGCATCAAGAATTCAGTATTTCACGCGCCTCTTAAACCGTGCATATCTCGACAGCCTGCGCCAGGGAAGCAAGCGCATCGCGAACCGGCGTGTATTCGTGCGCCACAACTCCCGAAAATCCGAGATCTGCAATCGACTTCGCCACAAACCGGTAATTCAACTCCTGCGTCTCGTCGATCTCATGCCGCCCCGGATTCCCTCCGGTATGAAAATGTCCGATGTATTCGATGTTCTGCCGCACCGTTCGGACAATATCGCCCTCCATGATCTGCATGTGATAAATGTCGTAGAGCAGTTTCGCCCGCGGCGAATTCACCCGCTTCATCACCTCTACCCCCCACGCCGTGTGATCGCACATGTAGTCCGGATGATTCACCTTGCTGTTCAGCAGCTCCATGCAGACATTCACGCCTTTATCTTCCGCCTGCGCCTTGATTTTGTTGAGGAACAGAACACAATTATCCGCCCCTTCCGCGTCCGGCATGCCGCGCCGATTACCCGATAGCGTGATCACGTTCGGGCATCCGCCGCCCGCCGCCAAATCGATTCCCTCCCGAATCGATTTCTCCAGCCGCTCGTGATTCGCCTTATTGTTGATGCCATCCGAAATCGTCCCGCCGTATGGAGACGGCGTCATGGTCGGCACCAGCCCGTACTTCTTCAGCACCGGCCAGTCTTTCGGAGCGATCAGATCGAAACCGTAGATCCCTAACCGCGCCGACTCGCGGCACATGTCGTCGAGAGTCATCTGCCGCCCGCGAAACACCCCCGTCGTAACGCTCTGCTTCAGACGCCCCTTCGATTGCGGCAGCGCAGCCGGAACTAATGCCGAAACACTCGCCAACGCAGGCAGAAACGTTCGTCGCGTCATCGCATCTCATTCTACGCGCCCCGTGAGTGCATAGTAGGGCGGGCATTCCTGCCCGCGCCGGGCCTCCCGCCCCGGCTATCGAACTTCGTCATCAAGCCGCTCGAACACTTCTTTCACGACCAGCTCAACCGCGCGGCTATGAAATCGGTAGCGCTCTCCCAGCCGCAATAGTTCGCCGCTCGCCGTATCCCAAAACCAACCCTCCCGTCCCACGGGATCGAATACGAGAATATCCTTCACTCCCCATTCCGAATACTTCCTGCACTTTTGGACCACCCGAGTGAAGCGGTCCTCTGGCGACAGCACCTCGATGGCAACCGCCACCGCGTGCGTCGGATAAGCGTCTTCTTCGGGTCCGATGATTCCGCAGACATCAGGCGTTGGCTCCCACGATTCACTGATCGCGAGTGTCAACTCCGGCCGCGGCTTAAACCCGATTTCTTTCAGCATCAGGGAGAGAACGAATTGCAGAATGGAATGAAGTTTTGTCGGCAATGCCTTTTGAACCGCCTCGCCGTCGACAAGCTCGAAGTACGGCTTCCGTTGTGCGTACATCTTCCGAAATCGCTCTGCGGTCAGTCTTTCTGCGAGGGCGCTCATCGAAGCTTCCTTTGATTATCGACCCAAACGAAAACAGGCCCCAGGGTCGCCTAAACCCCGGAGCCTGTCCTTATATCTGACGTGCTTTGATTTACCGTCGACCGCCGCCCCGTGCGCCGCCTCCGGCGAACCCGCGCGCGCCGCCACCAGCAAATCCGCGTCCGCCTACGAAGCCGCGTCCGCCGCCCGCATAGCCGCGATACCCATATCCGCCCCGGTATCCGTAACTGCCGCGATAGTAACCGCCCCACCCCCAATACCCGCCATAAACGCCTAAATACGGGTAAGCGTAGGGATATCCATAAGCGTATGGATATCCATAGTATTCATAGGGATACGCATAAGGATAGGGGTACGAGTACGCGTAGGAATACGCCGGATAGGAATAAACCGGTCCGACTGACACCCCGAACCGCACCTGCGCGCTCGCCGGAGTCGGGCTGATCAGTATCAGCATTGCCGCCAGCGCGAGCACCAAAAATCCCATTCTCTTGAACATTGCCTCCTCCTTCGAGGTTTTGCCCCTAAAAATCCACTCATTAGACGCCTCCAGCGGGAGTAAGGATTCTTACTAGTTTCTGCTACCGGTTCTTTGGGTCACAAGATTGACAAAAACCCCTTATTCCTGAGCTTTCATACGTTTACCGCCCTTTCCCACACTCGCCGTTTCACCCCGCCCCTAGCCTAGTGTGCGGGAACTCCTATGCTTAAAATGAAATTCGCGGCGGTCGCCTTAACCGTGACCTCCCTCCTTCTCACTATCACCGGCTGCAACACACAGCCTAACCATCCGAACCAGATCAATACCTTTGACGGCGCATCGTATGACACCTTGACGCTCGCTCATGGCGCGCTTCTCTCGTTGCGTGCGCAGGTATCGACAAACTACCCGCACTACACTCCCGTATTCAATGAGGCTGCCGCCGCCTACACCACGGCGTTGGACGCCTATACGGTTTTCCGCGCCAGCCATGGCAGCCAAGCCGCGGTTTCCGTTGCCATCAACAACCTCACCGTCAGCATCGTCGCTCTCGAAGACACGTTTCAAACCGACCTGCACGTCTCTCCCGCGGTCATATTGAAGACCCGCGCGAAGGCAGCCAAGCTGCGAGCGGCCGTCGTTGCTCACGCGAGTCCTCAGATAAGCGTCTCGGACATCTTGACGGCGCTCGAAATCGCCGCCTCCATAGCGGCAACCGTACCTGGAGCGCAACCCTACTCCGCTTTAGCAGCCATGATCATCGCCGCCACCCAACAGGCACTCGCGGCTGAGAGCGCAGCTTCCGGGCAGCCCATCGATTTATCGACGCTGCAACCCGTCCCTGCCATTCAGTAGCTCGCAGGTACATTGATTCGGCCGGCCGAACTGGCGCGACCTGTTCGGCCTTCGATCTCGAACGCCTCTGACGGTAAGGTGAAATAGTCTCGCAAAATGTTGGATCAGGTCATTCATTGGGTCGTCATCGCGGCCACCGTCCTCGAGGGTCTGCTGCTGTTTCGCGTCCTCGCGCTCAAGCTTCACCGCGTCTACGCCTTCCTCACCCTCTATTGCGCCCTTAATTTCCTGTTCGACGCCGCCAAGTGGTGGCTCGGCTTGGAATCGCAGCAAAGTCACAGAATCGATATCTATTCGCTCTACGTCTTCGCGGCCGTCTATCCTTTGGCCGCCTGGGATGTCTTCGAAGAAATAAAATCGCAAGCCGCCGCACTCCGGCGCGCGCACGCCCCCAGGCTGGTCTCAGGTATCTTCGTCACCTTACTCCTTTTGATCGTTTACGCCTGGGGCTTCGATCCCAAGAATGAAACTCAGAACGGCGGTTTGTTGCCTTTCGCGGGTGTTCTTTTGTTCTCTGGCTCAACCACCACCTGCCTGCTGTTCCTGGCCTTCGTCTATCGCTCTATCCGCGCTCAGAAGATCGCCACGTCTAACAATACTTTCGTCTGGACCGTCTTCATCGTGGTTTCGCTGATCATGTCTTTTTTGGACTGCGTGATCCTGCTGGTAGGAACTCTTCTCAAAGGTCCGGTCATAGACGTTTCGCTGACTGTGCTGAACTCCTGCGACATTCTTCTTATGATCTGGTGCATTCTCAAGCTGAAGGCCCTCCCTTCCGACCTGCCCACCGCCCCGGAAAAGGTCGCCCAATAGATTCCCCCCTCGACACCTGGATCTTCGACCTGTCATCAGGTATGTTGACGTGTCGAAGCTCGAGGCATTCACGTCTCGTCCCCTTTCCGCGCCGTTGCCGCATCCACACCCTCGGCCAGCATGCGCACCTTGGGCGCCGGACCTCTATCCTGCCTGTAACGAGATTGTCATGAAGCCTTTGATCGTTGCTCTCTGGATCGCGTCTGCGTTCGGCGGCCCGGGCGCGCAGACGCCCCGCTGGCAGCCATCGCCGGGACATACGCAGGTGCCGATATGGCCGGGCGCAGCCCCGGACGCGCAGCCGGTAAGGGGGCCGGAGAGCTCTACCACGACAGAGAAGGACCACCTGGTTGCCGGTAAGCCTTGGGTATACGTGGAACGAGTGTCGCGGCCGACGATGACTGTCTATTCGCCAACCGGCAAGAATACCGGCGCTGCCGTGGTCGTGTTTCCCGGCGGCGGGTATGAGATTCTGGCCATCGATCTCGAAGGCACCGAGGTGTGTGACTGGCTGACCGCGAAGGGCATCACGTGTGTGCTGTTGAAGTATCGCGTGCCCGGTAATGGACTCGAGCCCAAATCGGGGCCGTATCCGAAATCACCGATGGCCTTGGAAGATGCGCAGAGGACGCTTGGGCTGGTGCGCTTTCATGCCGCCGAGTGGCATATCCATCCTCACCAGATTGGAGTCCTCGGGTTTTCGGCAGGCGGGCATCTGGTCGCAGCCATCAGCACGCATTTTGAGCACCGTTTGTATCCGGCTGTCGATGCGGCCGACCAAGCAAGCTGCCGCCCCGATTTCGCGGTAGCGATCTATCCCGGGCATCTGTCGCTTGCCGCCAATAGCTTTGCCCTGAATCCGGATATTCGTACCCATATCACCCGCGACACGCCGCCTACCTTTCTGCTGCAGAATGAGGATGACCACGTGGACCGTGTAGAAGACTCGCTCAGCTACTATGCCGCGCTGAAGAAGGCTGGAGTTCCCGTGGAGATGCATTTGTATGCGCAGGGCGGGCATGCGTTTGGGCTGCGGCGCACGAAGTTTCCGGCGACCGCCTGGCCTCAGTTAGTCGAAACCTGGCTGGCCACGATAGGCGTCATCCCGAACGATTCAACCTTACGCTCTGCCAGGTGAACCAGCTTTCTTCAAGTTTTGCCTCACTCTGAGCTTCACGATTTTTTCGATTGCGCCATAGGGGATCTCCTGATCGAGCGGAAAGCGCAGGTTGCCCTTCTCTCCCGCGTACCTTGAGAGCGCTTTCTCCAGTCTTGCGTCGCCCCGCACCGGTGGATAAAGTCCGATGTGCTTTTTGAAGGCGGCGAAGTACACCAAAATCCCGTTCAGCGTGAACGCCGGCATATTGTAGCTGATTACTTCCTGTGCCTCCGGGGCAGCCTGCCGGATCGTCGACCTTATCCTTTCGAGAATCGCCTGAACCTCGCGCGGAAACTGTGCGATGTACTCGTCGATGTTTTTGGGCCTACCCCGACCGCCAGGCATGATTCCTCCACAGTCTAACCTTCCTCGCAAGCGCCGACCCCCTGCCGAACGCCCTTCGAGCGGCATGGCGCTGGCCTACGGCTGCGTTGCACGCCTGCCGGGAAGGAATGGACGGTAAACGTGAAGGTCGCGGAGACCCTGAAGGACCTGCATAGCCTGATGATCCCTCACTCGTGGATGAAGCAGGATGCTTTGTAAATATTAAGCCCCTTAGCAACCCACAACGAAATAACTGTCCGCCGCCACAGATTTTTTGATTGTGCGGGGTGTTACACTTCTTCACCGAGACAACCAAGCTCGATTTGTAGGTGTGTATTCGTTACACGGAGGCATTCATGTCCGCCCTGATTACCCAAATAGCTCAGCAGATGAAGGAAAAAGAACTCCCAGCGAAACTCAAGAGCGCAGGGCTTGACCTCGCATCTTTGATAGAGGGCGGGGCGTACATTGGCGAGGTGTACTCGATCGGGTACGATGAAGCACTCGTACAGATCCACGATTACAACAGACAGCAAGTGGGTGGCATTCCCGCTCTGTCATTCTTAATCGCGACGCGCGTCGTTCCCGACGCAACTCCCGACGTTCGCAAGGAAGATTCTTCCCTGATTCTTCTTCGCGTCATGGATCAGGCTGATCTGCCGAATGCGCAGGAGGCACTCCGGGTTCGCGTCGAGAATGCACAACGGGTAAGCGGTGAGCTTGGAAAGACCTTCGACCACCGAGACGTCATGGACCCGACGACTAACAATCTGCTTGGCTATGCAGGAGTTCGGTGTCGCGTTCTTGGAACGTTTTACTCCGATCTCGTTCAAGATTCGACTGGTTCTCAATACGCGCTAATGTTTGGTTCTGATCTGAGCAACTACTATCCCAATCGAGGCCTCAAAGTCTTCAAGGCTCGCGGCGAGGTGCTAGGCAAGATCGTAAACTATCGAGATCCCAGACTCGGTTCCCCGGCTCAGAGCAATCTGCTAGTCAGGGTGGGCGAGGTCCGCTACGCTTCCACTAATCGGCCCTTTCAGCAGGTTTCAGCAGTCCCCGTCAGCTTAACCCCCACAGATCTACTCGGGCAAAAAGCTGCTCTATTTGGCATGACCAGAACTGGAAAATCGAATACAACAAAAATAATCCTGAAATCGGTTTTCGGTTTACGTTGGGACTCTAACCCCATTAGAGTTGGACAAATTGTCTTCGATCCTAATGGCGAGTATGCAAACGAAAACACACAGGACAACGACGCTAAGCAGAACGCCAGCGCAATCAAGAACGTCTGGGCATGCGGACCGTCAACCCTTCAAGAACAGCTCAAGAAGGATGTCATTACCTATGGCCTGCTTCCGCATCCCAATGATCCCGGACGAAAATTAATGCTCTTGAACTTTTATGAAGAGAACAACCTTCAGATCGGAAAGCAAATAATTGATGCAGCTCTAGCAAGAGACAGTTCAAAGTACATCTTGAACTTCCGCGATGTTGTATTAGAGAAGCCCGATCCGAGCGACAAATCCGCCACAACGCGTTACTCCCGGCGTATCCTCAGCTACCGAGCGTTGCTGTATAAGGCGGGTCTTGACGTTCCTATCACGCTCAAGCCTCAGGTTGCAGGACTTTTCAGTGAGAAACTCTTGAACACCATGAAAGCGAGTACGAGTGACTCGGCTCCGAAGTACGTCGTCGCGGCAACTCAACTGGAAAAAAGTAATCCATCGTGGGCAGAACCTGCGCAAGCTTTCGAATCCCTTCGGCAGTTCATCGCCGATGACAAGTCCGGGTACGCTACCTTCAATCAAGATTACGTGAAGAAGAGTAGCTCCGGGGATTGGGCCGACGAGGAACTGAAGAAACTTCTGGAGATGTTTCGTTATCCGAATGGCTCGCGAAGCATTGGGAAAGTGAAAGAGCAGCACACAGCCAGCGTTGGAACAGATTACGCAGAGGACATATATCGAGATCTCGTCGAGGGCCGGTTAGTAATTGTCGATCAATCAAGCGGAGATCCGGAACTCAACAAAGCTTCTGCAGAACGAATCATGTGGCAAATCTTCGACGGCAACAGAGGCCTTTTCAGAACGGCCAAGCAGCCGCCGGAAATCCTGGTGTACGTGGAAGAAGCGCACAACCTGCTTCCTGCCGCTAGTGAGCAGGATTTCCAGGACATATGGGTGCGTACCGCAAAAGAGGGCGCAAAATACCACATTGGCATGCTGTATGCCACGCAAGAGGTCAGCTCGATTCAGCGGAATATCCTAAGAAATACCGCGAACTGGTTTATAGGTCATCTCAATAATACTGATGAAACAAAAGAACTGCGGAAGTTCTACGACTTCGCTGACTTCGAGGGGAGTATTCTAAGGGCGCAGGACAAAGGATTCATTCGCGTAAAAACGTTATCTAATCCGTACGTCGTTCCAGTACAAGTAGATCGATTTCCATCGAAGCGGAGAAGAGCTAATGCCCTACGAGGGGGAGTTCGCCTCATATCAGCCCCTGCGGCGCATTGTGGAGACTGAAAGAGTCAGGGACCTTCTTAAGAAATCCAGGGCAATTAACCCAGCGCAGACCAGCAAGGGCTCAGTTCTTCCTACACCAAGTCCCGTCTGTAATTCAGAACTCCCATCCTATGCTTTTGCTATTGATGGGAGCTACGCGGAGGTCGACGTACGCAATGGTTATCCCGGCGCAAAGATTGGATATGTGACGGTCGCCAGCGTATTGCTGGATTTGAAGCGAATAGATGAGCTGGATGAGAGTCGCCCGATTGATCCCCGAGAATTTCGCAAGACCGAAGAGGCCTCTACCCTAGACGCCGCGATGCCGGGATGCAACGTCGTAACCCGCACCCACACCTCTGCGGTGGAGTCATTTCGGGAAGCCGTCTATGAGAACTTACTTGACCTTGTTATTGATAGCGCCGATGGTAAGTCTCTCTTAGACACATACGAAGCGCTTCTTGACCAAAGGTGTTCAGCCATAATCGGTTGTCCCTATCAAGAGCGTGCAACGTGTAAGAGCGAGATTGGTATATCAGCGGGTTCCACTTCTTGCCCTTGCCCAAACAAGTATCCAATTTATTCCACTGATGCGCTCAGAATTCATGAACGCTTTCATGACAGCACAAGCAATGGAGAGGCGTTTGGTGAAGTCATGCAGGTTTGGGAACGGGTCTTGCTCATACATCTACTTCGCTGGTTTGAGCGGAAGGGGTTACTCGACCAACTTACAAAGATCGCGTTTCTCTTGGACGGACCGTTAGCAATGTTTGGACATCCCGCTTGGCTCAGCCCGATCATCAAGGGTGAACTGAAACGGCTAAATAAGGTCTTGAGGAATCACACCGCAAGAGATCTGTTGATCATTGGGATCGAAAAGAGCGGATCTTTCGTAACGCATTTCGAGGAAATCGATCGCACCGAAACCGGTAGTCCTTTCTTTCCAAACAGAACGTATGCTTTGCTCACGGACAAGTACATAAAGGCGCGTGTGATCTTTTCAGACAGTGACAAGCCTTATGGAGAAGACACGTACTTTGGTCGTAAGTTCCTTTATAAAAGTAGGTCTGGCGCCCGGATTGTGGGGACAATACCGATGCTGGACGACGCCCAAGGTGATACTTCGATAGATGACATAACGAAATATCCAAGCTTCGGCGCGGTGTGCGCCATCCTCGACAAATTGGTTTCTTCACGGTTTCCGAATTCAATCGGTCCGATCATTTCGGCGCACTCGTACGCCGCGATTCCTTTAACGCTAGGCACCAAAGTGCTTGAGCAGCTTGCCCGGGCTCTTGTGAAGAAGAATTGAGTCGAAGCATAAACTCCTCGGGGAGGTACTCAACAGCTAACGCTCGGTGGGCTGGTATGGGACCGTACTATGCAATGTTCCCCAGCGCTTTTGCTGACAAGGTTGTATCGAAGTATTCCAAAGTCGGGGATACGGTTCTGGACCCATTCGCCGGGAGGGGCACAGCACTCTTTAGCGCTGCCAGCACTGGCCGGAAAGCGATTGGTATCGAGGTAAATCCGGTCGGTTGGATCTACTGCAAAACAAAGCTTAGCCCAGCACCAAAAGACGACGTGTTAGCTAGGATCGCTGAACTCGAATCACACGCGTTTCGGTACCGCAGATCCGCCGATAAGCTTCCGCTGTTCTTTCATCACTGTTTTTCCAGCGAAATTAGGTCTTTTCTGATGTGCGCGCGTCGAGTGCTGAATTGGCGTGCGAGCAATTTGGATCGGACGGTCATGGCTTTTCTGCTCACACATCTACACGGGAAATCGACCGATTCTTTGTCCAACCAGATGAGGCAAACCAAAGCTATGTCCCCCAATTACGCGATTGATTGGTGGCGGAACCGTCGTTTGGATCCTCCAGATGTCGAGCCCTTCGCATTTTTTGAAAAGAAAGTAGGTTGGCGATACGCTAGAGGGATACCTAAGTCATCCGTCAGCACTGTCCTGCTAGGGGACAGCGCGGCTCTGCTTCCGCAACTGGACGGCCTTTCAAAGCCATCCCTGATGTTTACATCGCCGCCTTACTTCGGAATCACTAATTACCACTATGACCAATGGATACGTCTCTGGTTGCTAGGTGGACCACCCACCGACCGTCGGTGCAGCCAGTTCGGGGGTAAACATCAAGGCAAATTCGAAAATCGTGAGGTGTATCAGTGTTTGCTCACCACAGTCTTTACAGCTGCCGCTAACATGTTGCGAAAAGACCCTTTCGTTTACGTCAGGACAGACCGAAGAGAACCGACCGTGTCTATCACCCGGGTTGCTTTAAGGGCTGCTTTCCCCTTCCACAACATTCAGCGAGTAAACCAACCACTTTCAGGCCAGACCCAGACACGCTTATTTGGTCATCACGCACCACGGCTAGGTGAAGTAGACTTTATTCTCCACCCGAACACGAGTCAAGGAATATGAAGAAGCGAAAAAGATGTTCGAGATCGGTCTTTGAGTTGCTGTTCAGACTCACGCGCAACCCAGCAGCCTTCTGACACGCTCGCGTTTCATGATTGCAGCGGGACCACCTTGGACTGAAGGCTGCGCCCAATCGTGGAGTTGTTTGAAGCGAAGTCGATGTTCAATAGGTTTCCGCAGTACCGTGACCGTAAGCTCGGTAATCATGGTCGGCTCGTCAGTCACGAGCGCATCGTCACGGAACTCCGCGACCGCGAGAGCAACTGCTTCATAAAGCGTCTCAGCCTCGACTTCGATGACGTGATGAATGCCCTGCACGTCCTGGAAACTTACGCGACAGCGATTCCGCCCCACGGGTGAGATTGTACCGCAGTATTCGCCTTTTATTTGCCCGGAGAAAATTGCCTCGGAGGGTCACTTTGATTACGTGACTGATCGAGAGCACATCCGAGCGCTGATTCAATCCAAGGACCAGCCGCGAGCAGCGCTAATCATCGCGGGCAAGGAACTGAGCAAGCGGCAAATAGTTGGCCGCAAACATAGAGTAATGCTAACGCTGTTTCGGAACGCGATCCCAGAGGGACGCGTGGTCGTTCAGGCAGCGCAATCTCGTCTCAAGGAGAAATCGCTGGTTATCGCCGCGTCTGCGCAGATTACTTGAGCGAAAGCAGAGTCTCGACCGTTACGTGCAATTTCGATGGCAATTCCAGCCAACAGCCTGTGATTCTTTGGATGCGGCCTGCTGCGACCGGCGCGTAGATCAATCAGCGCTCGCCGTGACAAACCGATCATTTCCACAAGCTTCGAAAGCGGTATCTTCTTCAGCGCTGGCAATAGCTTCGTCTGCCACTGGTCCCAGCGCGGATCGACGTACTCGGTGTAGACGGAGTCTTCATCGTGAACCATGCCCGATTCGACCTCTTCCAGTCGATTGGATTCTTTGCCGATGTATACGATCCGGTCGATCTTGACGTGTCTTCGCTGTAGCAACCCGATAGTCTGTTTACCGCAGACACTCCCTTTTGCGTCCGCGCATTTCGGCTCGGGGTGGAATTGGTAGTCGCTCAGAACGTCTTGATAAGTCTTTACACGTGCAGTGTTTCGCGTCCCGTGGTCACCTTCTGTTGTAACTCGATATGGTTTCCCGCTGTATTGATCTATCCAATTACATCGCAGCCACTTCTTCGGATTAACCTCATACGGAGCAATCAGGTGAAAGCGTTTCGGGTCCGCTCCAGTTGGGTGACCGAACGCGTTCGTCTGCCCAGTGAGCAGGAAATTAAAGGGCTTCATCTGGTTTGAGTACGGCTTGCCAGTATTGAAATCTGAGAACGGCTTCATCACGGCTGGACTGCTGACTGTCACACGCCCAACGGCTGGCAGGTTTCCAAAGCTCAGATCCGACGCCTCCAATCCGAGTGATTCCTTGATCATGTTCAGCCACATCTGGCCTTCTCACCCGTCCTGCTTGGCGAAGGAGAAAATCTTTTCACTGGCATTCACCTCCCGAAGCTCGGCTTCAAGCCCGTCCAAACCACCCCGGGCGAGCAGGCCACCCACGTCATTCTGAAGCGGGCCTAACACAAGTCACAACCCTAGCCAAATAAATTCCAGCCGCCCCGGACCCCGCTATCTCATCGCAGCATAACCCGTTACGCGCGGGCACCCACCTTCTCCCCGCCGCCTGCCGCGTTTCCCAATCTGTTCCCGCGCCTATACTAATCCCGAAAGCCAGATTTAAGGGAGTTCTAAATATGTCAACACAAGCTCAAGTCGCAGCCAATCAGGCGAACGCGCAACACAGCTCAGGCCCCAAGACTGCGGAAGGCAAAGCCATTTCCTGCCTCAACCACTTTCGCCACGGATTCACCGGCGCATTTACCGTTCTCGCGTCCGAGAGCCAGGATATGTTCGATGCGCTCGACCTCACTCTCCGCGCCGAACACAAACCGCAAACTGTCACCGAAACTGTTCTGATCGATAAGATGGCGCAATACATCTGGCTTGGTCGCCGCGCCATCGACCTCCAGCAAGACACCATGTCGGACACCGCTCTCCCGCTCGACGTTAAAGAAAAGTTTTTCGCGCTCTACCTGCGCTATCAAACCACCAACGATCGCGGCTTCCACAAGTGCTTGAGCGACCTGCTGAAGCTGAGAGCCGAAAAGCGCAAAGAGCAAATTGGGTTCGACTCGCAGAAGCGCCTTGAAGCCGAAGAGCTCCGCCGCGAAGCCAACGAAAAACGCAAGCAGGACAAGCACAAAATGCAGATTTGGCTGCTCCAAGCCGAAGGCGAGCACCGCGAATTGAAAAATTCAGCCCTCGATACCTCCGGAGCCGGCCTTCAACCTCGCATCGAGCGTATCCTCACCCACCAAAAAGCCGCCTAGCTCCGCCTTCGCATCGCCCCGGGAACCGCACCGCACCCAAGCTGCGCAGTGCCTTACCTTCAGCTTGTTTTCTTACTGATATAATCAGTGTCCATTCCGCAAGTCTTATGAATATGTTGAAAGCCAACCGCCCCTCTGGACAGCTGCGCGCCTGCATGCTGTCGCTCCTTTTCATCGCCGCGCCCGCCTTTGCGCAGTCCGCGCACGAGGACGCTCTGAAGAACCTGAAATTCCGTGCCATCGGTCCCGCCATCATGGGCGGACGTGTCGACGATATTGCCGTTGTCGAATCCGATCCCCGGATTATCTACGTGGCCGCCGCTGCCGGCGGTGTCATGAAAAGCGTGAATGGCGGCACCTCCTGGGAGCCCATCTTCGACGATCAACCGGTCGGTACCATCGGCGATATTGCCATCGCTCCCTCCGATCCTTCCATCGTGTGGGTGGGCTCCGGCGAAGCCAATAATCGCCAGAGTTCCTCCTGGGGCAACGGCATCTACAAATCCATGGACGCGGGCAAGACCTGGCAGCACATGGGCCTCACCAACACCCAAAGTATCGGGCGCGTTGTCATCCATCCTTCCGATCCGAATATCGTTTATGTCGCTGCGCTTGGTCACCTCTGGGGCCCGAATAAAGAACGCGGCGTCTACAAAACCACCGATGGCGGCGCAACCTGGACCCTTTCGCTCTTCATCAATGAAGATACCGGCATCTCCGATATCGCCATCGATCCCCAAAGTCCGAATACGCTCTATGCCGCTGCCTATGAGCGTCGCCGTACAGTATTCGGTTACAACGGCGGCGGTCCCTCCGGCGGCATTTACAAAACCACCGACGGTGGCGCGCATTGGACCAAACTTACCAAAGGCCTGCCAACCACCGGCGACATCGGCCGCTGCGCCGTAGATGTTTCGCGCCGCAATCCCAACGTCGTTTACGCATTGATCGAAAACGCCCGCGGCGGCACCTTCCGCTCCGAAGATAAAGGCCTCACCTGGACCCGCATGAGCGACACCAATCCTCGCCCTTCCTATTACAGCCAGATCCGCATCGATCCCAACAACGACCAGAAAATCTGGGTCCTCGGCGCGCCCTTATACTACAGCGAGGACGGCGGCCGCACCTTCCGCCAGGATCGTTGGCAGAAGATCCATAGCGACTTTCACGGCTTTTGGATCGACCCCGCCAACTCCGATCACATGATTGCCGGCTGCGATGGCGGAATCAATATGACCTATGATGGCGGCCGCACCTGGGACTACGTCAACAACGTACCCTTGGGCCAGTTTTATGAGATCGCCTTCGACATGCAGAAGCCCTATCACGTCTGCGGCGGCTTGCAGGACAACTACTCCTGGTGTGGCCCCAGCGCGAACGTGATGACCAGCGGCATTACTAACGACGACTGGGTCAACATCGGCGGCGGCGATGGCTTCGACACCAAAATGGATCCCAACGATCCCAACATTGTCTACACCGAATCCCAGGATGGAAACCTCCTCCGCCGCGACTTACGCACTGGAGAATCGCGCTCCCTGCGGCCGCTCGAAGACAGCGAAAAATCCGCGCGCTATCGCTTCCAGTGGAATTCCCCTCTGGTGCTCTCCTCCCACGACCCGAAGACCCTCTATTACGGCGGCAATTACCTGTTCAAATCCACCGATCGCGGCGATTCCTGGGAACGCCTTGGACCGGATTTAACCACTGGCGTCGATCGCGACAAGCTTCCCATCCTCGGCAAGGTGCCCGACAAAGAAACGCTCTCCCGCCATGACGGAGTCCAACAATTCCCCTGCGCAACCACAGTCGCCGAATCCCCCATCAAAGCCGGCGTGCTTTGGGTCGGCACCGATGACGGCAATCTGCAGGTGACGCGCGACGATGGCAAGACCTGGACCAATGTGGTGGGGAACGTTCCCGGCCTCAGAAAAGGCGCGTACGTCGCCAAGGTCGAGCCTTCTTACCACGACGCGGGCACCGCCTATGTGGCTTTCGACAACCACCGCAGCGATGACTTTTCCATTTACATCTATGCAACCCAGGATTACGGTCGAACCTGGAAGTCCATCGGCAAAGGGATTCCCGAAGAAGCCGGCTCGGTTCACGTGATTCGCGAGGATCCGACCAATGCCAACCTGTTATTTGCCGGTACCGAATTCGGCATGTTCATCTCCTTCGATCGCGGATCGTCATGGGAAAAGATGAGGAACGGTCTTCCTACCGTCCCCGTGTTCGACATCCATGTTCATCCCCGCGAACACGACCTGATCGTCGGCACGCATGGTCGCTCCATCTGGATTATGGACGACATCACACCGCTCGAGGAGATGAGCGATAACGTCACTTCTGCGGAGCTGGATTTGTTCAGCATGCGTCCCGGCGTCGAGTTCCACATGGCCAACATGAAAGGCTTCACTGGCCAAAGAGAATACATAGCCGCGAACCCGCCTTACGGCGTGATTGTCGATTACTACCTGAAGACCAAATTGAATGGCCGGAATCCCGTGCGGATCACAGTGACCGACAAAGCGGGCAACCGCATTCGTGAGCTGAATGGACCCGCCGAAGCCGGCATCAATCGAGTGGATTGGGATCTTCGTTACGATGCTCCGGTGCGTCCGCAAGGGCAAGCCGGCGCAGGCGGAGCTCGCGGAGCAGGCGGCGGAGGTGGACGAGGCGCGGGTGGACGAGGCGCGGCAGCTGCTCAATCAGCTCCTGCGCCGGTCGCCGGTACTGGCCCCGGAGGAGCAGCGCCGGGCGGAGCAAATCCAGCCCAGGTCGCGCCTGTTGAGGGCGGAACGGCAACAGCCGAAGCCGGCGGACAAGGCGCCGAAGCTGCCGCCGCAGGTGCAGCCGCTGGCGGCGCAGGTGGCGGCGGCGGCGGAGGTGGCGGCGGAGGAGGTGGCGGCGGATTCTTCGGCGGCGGCGGCCGTGGCCCCTTAGTCGATCCCGGCGAATACACCATCACCGTCGTGGCTGCCGGAAAAACCGTCTCGAAGCCCGTCGCGGTGGAACAGGATCCCCGCATCACCATGTCGCCCGAAGTAATGGCAGCGCGGCGCCAGGCCATTACCAAACTCTACGGAATGACCCGCGAAGCCGATGCGGGCCGCAGGAGAATCGTGGCCCTTCGCACTTCGCTCACTACTCTGACCGACAGTTGGAAGCGGCCGGGCGCGCCCCAAGTGCCCGCCGCCGTGAAAAAAGAAGCCGATGACATGCTGGCTCGCGTGAAAGAAGTAATCGGCACGTTTGAAGTCGAGCGCGAGGGTGGACTCGGCAGCGCAGGTCCCCCGCTGAAATACGCTCCGCCTCCCGTCAATCAAAAGGTCAGCAGGCTGATGAACTCCATCGACAGCTTTTCCGCAGCCCCGACCGCCCGGCAATTGGCCGATATCGATACCGCATCCGCCGAGTTGCAGGAAGGGCTCGCCGCCGTCAAGAAATTAACCGATGACGATCTGCCTCGCTTGAACAAGATGATGGCCGAGGCTGGCGTGCCTTACGTGACCATCGATGTGAATGCCGCTCCCCCCGCGGGTCCTCGCGGAGGAGGCCAACAATGAGCAGCGTCAAGGCCGTTCCCGCCGGCTATCACACCATTACGCCGTATCTTTTGGTCGATGGCGTAGCGAATTACATTGAATTCCTGAAGCGTGCCTTCGACGCGAAGGAGGATCACCGCTCCGCTGCGCCCGACGGAACTGTCGTGCATGCGGAAGTCAGAATCGGCGACTCCAAGGTGATGATGGGTCAAGCCACAGGCGAGTGGAAGCGCAGTTCGTCGATGCTTTATGTCTACCTCGAGGACGTGGACGCCGCATTCCAAAAAGCTGTTGAAGCCGGAGCAACCGTTGTCCGGGAAGTGAAGGACGAATTCTATGGCGATCGCAGCGGCGGCCTGAAAGACCCGTCCGGCAACCAGTGGTGGCTCGCCACGCACAAAGAGGATCTCACGCCCGAGGAGCTGCAGAAGCGCTTTGCCGCCGCCCGCAAATAGTAAATCCTGTCCGCCGATTCGACTGTCCAGTATCAACTGAGCCGCGACCAAAGGGAGTCGGTTGTCACTAGACCTCTAATCCGACAGCGCGCATCAACTCCAGCGCGTTGCTGCGCGCCACCACGCCCGGCCGCAATACATAATCGAATTCGATCCGGCCGTCTTCGATGCGATCGTCGAAATGCACGTTCGCTGCGCCCCGCCCGAGATCCTGCTCGATGTTTGCAAGCGCAAGATCGTGAGTCGTAATCAGTCCGATCGCGCCCGATCGCACAAATGCTCGAACGATTCCCGAAGCGCCGATCAGCCGGTCATGCGAGTTCGTTCCGCTGAGAAGCTCGTCCAGCAGAAACAGCACCGAAGCGTCGCTCTTGGTCAAGTCCGCGATTTGCCGGATGCGTGTAATCTCCGCAAAAAACCGCGAACGGTTGTCCTGCAAAGAATCGACGGCGCGAATAGAAGCGCCTACGCGCAGCGCGGAGATCTGCATCCGTCGAGCGGCGACCGGCGCACCCGCCCAGGCGAGAACCGCGTTCAATCCCACCGCGCGCAGCAAAGTGCTCTTGCCCGACATGTTCGAGCCGCTCACGATCAGAAGCTGCAACTTCGATCGAAGCCTCACATTATTCGGCACGCAGCGCGCCCCCGACATCAGAGGATGCTGGAGACCTTCTGCTTCGAAGCAGGCATCATTAGCTTCGGTCAATACCGGAAACGTCCATTGAGGGCGCTCGAATGCAAGCGAAGCCAGCGACGAGAGCGCTTCGAATTCGCCCACGGCCCGCAGCCAACGACCGATGTAGGGACCGCTATCGTGCCTCCAGGCCTCGATGCCCATAACCACTTGCTCATTCCACAGCACGACCGGCCGGATGACGCGAGCGATCAAATGATCGGCTGAATCGAGCCACTCCACCCAACGCCTCAGGCGCGAAATTCGCTTCGATGCGGGAAGCCCGCGAACATCCAACTCCACACGAAGCTCTCGTAATCGCCGCGTCTCAAAAGTTTCTCGCTCCAGACGATTGAGCAACGAAGAGAGAATGCCGAGATCGTGCGCAGCCGCGTCGATCGCGTCGGAAACATGCCGCACGCTCTTGCGGATCGCCGCCATGAACACGAAATCGCAAACCAAAACCGCGAGGAATGGCCATAGGGGAAGTAAGCCTGCAAAGAATGCGCCGAGTGTCGCAAGACCGGCAATCATAAGTGCAAGCGCGAGCGGTCTCAACACTCGCGCAAACGCGATCTCAGCCGCCGATCCCCATTTCTCCAAAGTCTCGGCGTTCGCTTTGCCGCGAATCTCTTCCCCAAGCAGCGCCATATCTTCCCGAAGGTCGAGCCGCGCGCACAGCTCCCGCACCGCTTCCTGTCTCTCGAGAGCCTGCTCGCGGGGTGCCGGCGCGAGCAGCCAATCCGCCAGCATCCGCTCTCCCGCGGCAGTGCGGGCGGAGGCGAGCAGCTCGAATAAAGAGCCTTTTCCGAATACATCGAGATCCTCCGCGTACACATGGGAGCCATCGCCAAACCGATCCCCTGAGTTGCCGCTTCCCATCCATCGATCTTCGATGCGCGCCAGACCCGACTCGTAATAGCGCACGGCGCGCTCTGCGACGACCCGGCGGCGCATCACGCGCTGATGCCAGACCACCAGCGCGACAAATATTAAGAGTGGAACCAGCAGCCACCAGCCGCTGATCGCGAGAGCGCCGAAAGCGAGCCAGCCCAGCAACAGGGCCAGAGCGCCCGTCGCCAGACGCCAATTTCCGATGCGGATAAACCGCTGCTGCAGCCCCGCCAGCTCAACCCTCCAACGGTCGCGCCGGGAAGTGTACTCGTTCAGCGGGTCGATTTCATTCAAACCAGAGACCAACATTTGAGTAGTACCAATGAAACGGTCCGGATTCGCTGATCTCCCGCTGCACGGCGGCCGCGTGCCGCCCTGGCTCGCCGAGCGAATGGAACGGCTGGGAACCGCCATCGTCGAAAACATCGTTTACCACTACGGCGCGGAAGAGTTCCTGTCGCGCTTGAGCGATCCGTTCTGGTTTCAGGCACTCGGTGCGTAATGGGCATGGACTGGCACTCGTCCGGCATCACCACATCAGTGTTAGGAGCGTTGAAGCGCGGCCTAAACCCTCGCGCGCACGAACTTGGGATTTACGTATGCGGCGGCCGCGGAAAGCATCGAGAAAAACGCCCGACGAGCTGCGCGCCATCGCCGACACGACCAGTCTCGATGGCGAGGAGCTGGTCAGGGCCAGCCGTCTGACCGCAAAGATCGACAACAACGCCATCGGCGACGGATTCCAAATCTACCTCCACACATTTGTCCTCAGCGCCAAGGGCAATTGGGCCGTTGTGCAGCAGGGCATGAACGATCAACAGGTTTGGCACGGCGCTACCATTGGCACTCGCCTGCGGTTCGCGATTTCACTTGCGAGCCGCACACCGGCATCGTGGGCGAAAGCGAAGGCGTAATCCTCAATCTCGTCGATCGGCGCGCCAAGCCGGCGCAGGACGCGCTGCTCACGATTGCGCGCGAAGACCCCGAAAGACTCTCCGGGATGTTCGCAAGCTGCACATGCCCAGCCATCACGAGGTGCGCGCGCGGGAATGTGGATCTGAAGCGTCTGGGGGCGGTGCTCGCCGTCAGCTATCAGCGCCAGCTCCGCGACTTCGCTTCGCTTCTGCTGGTCGAAAATCTCGGTCCGCGCACTCTTCAAACTCTGGCATTGGTCGCCGAAGTAGTGCACGGCGCGCCCAGCCGCTTCTCGGACCCGGCGCGCTTCTCCTTCGCGCTGGGAGGCAAGGACCGGCATCCATTCCCGGTCCCCTTAAAGACGTACGATGAGTCGCTTGCGGTATTGCGCCAGTCTCTCGACAGCGCCAAACTCGGCGACACAGAAAGAATGGATGGGTTGAAGCGCTTGGACAAGTTCGTGCGAAAGGTGGAAGAGCGCTATCGGCCTTTGGCCGATTTCGAGAAGGTTGTTGCGCACGAACGCGCCATCTCGCCCAGTCTGAATGGCAGGTCCGTTTTCGACGACAAGAAGAATTCTAAATCTAAGAACGTGCAGTTATCGCTCTTCGGAGGTAGATAGCTAGATTCGCGGCGCAGACCGCGACTCCGAAATAGACCAGCAGCCGCTCCGGAAGATTAGGATAAACGATCAGGTCCAGGTAATGGACCAGGAAACCATTCTCGGCCCTGCCTTCGAGAAATCCTTCTGCAAGAGTGAGTGGACAGGGCAGAGAACTGACTTCGACAATGATTCCCCACACCAGCGAGGCGAGATGAAAGCACGTCAGCAGAAGGCGCCCGCGCGTCCACAATGCGCCGAAGATCACCCATAGAATCCACCCCAAGTGGACGATCAGGACCAGCTCTGCGGCGGCACGATAGATATCAGCCTTCTTCGAAGCCTGCCTTGCGAAACACTGCGAGCGATGTATCGAGGCCCAGTTTAGCGGCGGCTTCAGGTGTCATATCTTTCAGCCCCCGGCCAAAAACCTCTACACTCAGCGCGTCGCGATAACCGATCGACTCGAGCGCCCGCAGGAAACCGGTAAGATCGATGACGCCTTCACCAGGCATCAGCCGTTCGTTGTCACGGACCTGCTCCGGCGGCAGATCGGCGGAGTCGTCGAAATGAATGTGGACAATGCGATCGCGGCCCGCGGCGACAATGTCATTTGTGCTCGCGCCGGCGTGATACCAATGCCACGCGTCGATCAACAATCCCACGTTCGCGCCGCATTCCTTCGCAAAGTCGAGCATCTCGTTCATGCGCCAGATGAACTCATACTTGTGCGCCTTCCGAAGATGAAGCGGGCTGATGAATTCAAGCCCCAGCCGCACGTTCGATCGCGCCAGAATTCGGCCGATGTCGGTGAAGCGCTGCTTGTAAATGCGTCGCAGCTCATCCTTGGGTGTATCGCTCGACGGCATGATGGGCGTGATCATGCGAGGACAGCCGATCGCGGCCGCAAATTTCGCAGCGTCCTCCAGCTTCGCCAGCGAAGACTGAAACGCCGCATCGTCCTTGCGAAACTCCACCGGCAAATCGATGATGGCAGGCTTAATGTGCAGCTCAGCGAGCAGTTGGTTGGTCGCCTCGACACCTTCGTTCATCGCGGGTTGAAGCATCACGTCCGTGCCGGGAAAACCAACTTGCGCAGCCAGCCGCGCGAATTCCGGCCAACGAACCCGGCCGGAGAGCAACGTACTGTTCAACGATAGATACATGTGAGTGTCTGCGCTTAAAGCGCGGGTCAAAACCGGAACCGCCGCCAGGAACTTCAAGGAGCTCCGTCTGGTCCAGGATCTCTTCATCAACTTCCGATGATAAAAGAGTCGATAGCAAGAATCGGATAGCACTCAGGGTCAAGAGCGCTTTACTATCGTTTCGTGGACTCAACTATCATACGGATTCGGCGGCTTTGTGAATACATTCGATCGAATAGCGCAACCGGAGAATCGCTGGCGCTCCAAGAACTTGCCCGGCAAGCGGGGCTAAGCCCCTTTCATCTGCAACGAAGATTCAAATCTATCGTCGGCGTCAGTCCCAAGGAATACGTTGACGCTTGCCGCGTTGAATCGTTGAAAGGGCAATTACGCAATGGCGAGTCGGTGACTGCCGCGATCTACGAAGCCGGCTTCAGCTCGACTAGCCGCATCTACAGCCAGGCGGCCACGAGATTGGGCATGACGCCGGGAGAATATCGGGCTGGCGGCAAGAACGTGTCGATCTCGTATGTCGCCGTTCACAGTCCGCTCGGACTCATGATGATCGGCGCAACCGAGCGCGGATTATGCTCCGTACAGTTCGGCGATTCTCACCACCAGCTATTCGAGAATTTGCGCAAAGAGTATCCGTCAGCGCGGTTAGAAGAAACCCAGGCGCCCTACCCGGAGCAGCTGGATCTGTGGATGGAATCTATCTCGCGATACTTGAGGCGCGAACAGATGCGCCTCGATTTACCTGTGGACGTGCGCGCGACTGCATTTCAGCTGAAGATCTGGCGCTATCTGCAATCGATTCCTTACGGCGAAGTGCAGTCGTATTCCGAGGTCGCGAACGCGACTGGAAATGCCAAAGCCAGTCGAGCCGTGGCCCGCGCCTGCGCGTCGAACCCGGTTGCGATCGTGATTCCGTGCCATCGCGTCATCCGCGGAAACGGGGAATTGGGCGGCTACCGTTGGGGATTAGAGCGGAAGCGCGTGCTGATCGATGCCGAGCGAGCGGGTCGCGTCTAGCATCACAAACCCGCGCTCCGCGCAATAACGCGGGCCACGCTCGACCAATCCAATTGTTCCTGCCCATGCGCCATGGCGGAAACGAACTGATCGCGAAGGACACTGGCGAAAGGCATTGGCACGCCGAGTTCTTGCGCGGCTTCGATAGCGAGGCGGACGTCCTTTAAACCGAGTTTCAGCGCGAACCCGGCGGGCTCAAATTTTTCGTCGGCGATGGTAATGCCGTAATCCTTATAGACTGGCGATCCGAACAGTTCATTCATCACTTCCAGAAAGAGGTGAGGATCGATGTCGGCCTTCCGCATGGTAGCGAACGTTTCACTGAAAGCCTCGAGCATACTGGCAATCATGAAATTGCCGCACAGCTTCACTGCATTGGCTTGCCAGGGCTCGGATCCCGCGATGAACGTCGCGCGGCCGATTGCATCGAACAAGGGCCGATAACGCGCGATCAATTTCTGTTCGCCGGCCGCAACCACGATCAGCTTCTTGTTCTCCGCGGCTTCGGGGCGGCCGAAAACCGGTGCGCTCACGAATCCTTGGCTTCGTTTGCCATGCTCGTCGGCCAAGCGCCGACCAACGAAAGTGCTGATGGTACTGCTCGATATGTGGGTGGCTCCGTTTTCTAACGCAGAAGCAATCCCGTCTTTGCTGTAAACGACCTGGACGACGGCGGCGTCATCGGAAAGCATTGTGAACGCGCAATCGCAGCCGCGGCAGGCCTCTGCGGGCGAATCGGCAACGCGAGCGCCATCCCTTTCAAGAGCGTCAGCTTTTTCGCGGGTTCGATTGTACACAGTTACATCGTGCTCGGCGCGCAGCAAATTCCGCGCGATACCCGAGCCCATTTTTCCAAGTCCGATAAAAGCGATTTTCATGATGGAAGAACTATTGCCGCGGCGCCGTTCACAGAATCGTTCTTGACCGCGAGCAAGGCCTCATTGGCGTTGGCCAGCGGAAACGCCGTTACTTTGGGCCGTAGACCTATATCGCCCGCGACCTTTAGAAAATCGCCCGCGTCGGATCTCGTCATGTTGGTTACACTGCGGATCTGGCGCTCGCCCCACAGAAGCTGGTCGTAATTGAACTCCGGCATTCGATCTAAATGGATCGCGTTGATCGCAACCACGCCGCCTTTGCGCAGACTGCCGAGCGCGGCTACAACTACGTCTCCGCTGGGGGCAAAGGTGATGGCGCGATCGAGTTGAATGGGCAGCTTTTCGGTTTCGCTTCCCACCCACGCAGCGCCGAGCGAGGCGGCGAGTCGGCGATGCGATTCGCCGCGCGTAGACACATACACGTCGCATTTCCAGGCCCGCAGAACGGCAATCGCGAGATGAGCCGACGCGCCAAAACCAAAAAGGCCAACGCGCTCGCCTGGTTCCACGCCCGCTACACGCAGGCTGCGGAAGCCGATGATGCCGGCGCACAGCAGGGGAGCGGCCTGCAAATCTTCGAGGGCGGGCGGCAAGGGAAACACGAAATCCGCTCGCGCCAGCGCGTATTCCGCGTAGCCGCCGTTCACCGTGTACCCGGTGAATACCGGGGCATCGCAAAGATTTTCCATCCCGCGGCGGCAGTAGGGGCAGGTCCCGTCGACGCCGCCCATCCAGGAAACGCCCACGCGCATTCCGAGCGGAAGATCCGCTGTCGCGCCGTCTGCAATTTCACCGACAATCTGATGTCCTGGGATTAAATTGGCAACCCTCTTTGGCAGCTCGCCCTCCGCGATGTGAAGATCGGTCCGGCACACGCCGCAGACACGCACTCGCAGCAGCACCTGACCCGCTGTGAGTTGCGGTTTAGAAAGCTCCTTTATTTGAAGCGGGCGAGCGGAGATGTCCTTTGGCGAACTTAGGACTGCGGCTTGCACTCTACACTTTTACTGCCGGGAAAAGCGGCATGGACCGGATACGCACCCCGGTGGCGTTGAAGAACGCATTCGCGACCGCAGGCGCGATGCCGACGATCGGAGTTTCACCGGCACCGGCAGAGGGAATATCTTTGCGGTCGATGAGGATGATGTCTATTTTCGGCACATCGCTGAAGCGGGGCACGCGATATTTGGAAAGCCGTGAATTGAGAATGCCGCCGTCGGAGAAATCAATCGCCTCGAACAGCGCCCCACCAATGCCCATGACGATGGCGCCCTCTATCTGATTCTTGAGATGTTCAGGGTTGACTATCGCGCCGCATTCCCAGGCTTCCACGACACGCTCGATATGAACCTGCTTTCCGCCGCTTATCGAAATCTCAGCGCAGCAAGCGATATAGCCGCCTTTCTCGGTCCCGCAGGCCAGCCCAAAGCCGCGGGTCGGCGTCGATTTATTTTTCGACCAGCCAAAGCGCTCGGTTGCAGCTTCGAGCACAGCGCGTATGCGAGGATTCTGCAAATTCTTCAGCCGGAATGCGAGCGGGTCCATACTCACGGCGCAGGCCAGCTCGTCCATGTGCGATTCGCGCGCGAAGTGATTCGCTGTCGCGGCGAGACCTCGGTAGGATCCTTCGCGCAGAGGCGATTTCACGCGATGATATTCGACACGTTGATTTGGAACTTCGTAGGGCGTTTCGATTCCCGAGGGGCCGGAAAGATAGTTGTGAAAGTCCCAGGCGGTGAGCGCGCCATCTTTTGCTACACCGCTGGTGACGTCAATGACACCGGCGGGACGAAAGTAAGCCCAGGTGAACTCTTCTTCGCGAGTCCAGATGAGCTTGACCGGTTTCCCTGCGCCTTTGGCCAGGCGGGCCGCTTCGACAGCGCACTCGCCGGTGTGCTTGCCGCCGTAGGCCGATCCGGTGTCGGGCATCATCACGTGCGTCTGATCTTCTGAAAGCCCGAACGCGCTCGCAAGCTCGGTTCGCACTCCAAAGGGCCGCTGCGTGCCGGTCCAAACCGTGAGTTTTCCATCGCTCCATTCAGCGACTGCAGCCCTCGGCTCCAGTGGCGTATGAGCTATATAAGCGATGGTGTAGCTGCTCTTCAAAGTCTTGCCCGCGGACTGCAAGCCAGCTTCGACGGAGCCGCGCACCGTGGCACCGCCGCGCCCGGGCTGCGATGACGGCTCCTCCGCGTTCGCCTTGATATAGGGAAACAGACCGCGTGCTGAGATTTGCGGCGTTTCCTGCCACTTCGCGTCGATCTTTTCAAGAGCTTTTTGCGCCACGTGCTCGTCGGCCGCTGTGACACCTATGAAGTCGCCGTCGCGTACTACAGTGACGCCCGGCATTTGCGAGGCGGCGCTGGTGTCGACGGATGTAAGTTTCGCGCCGAAACTGGGGGGCCGCAGAACGCGGCCGTACAACATACCCTCGAGCTTGTGATCGGAAGGATATTTGTGCTTACCGGTTACGATCTCGCTTGCGTTCACCTTAGGAACGCTGGTGCCCGCAACCTGCCACTTGGTTGCTGGAGTAACGAAATCATCCTTACCGACGGTATTCACCCAATCGATGGAGGCGGCGAGATCGCCGAAACTGGCGCTCTTGCCGGATGCACGATTCGTCACGCATCCTTTTACAACGGCGAGTGAGCTTGCATCCACGCCCCACTTTTGCGCCGCGGCGTTGACCAGGGTCTCGCGGGCAGTTGAAGCCATCTTGCGAAGCACCGGAACCATGGTGGGAGTTGTGCGGCTTCCGAACGTGCCCATATCGAAAGGCGTCAGAGCCGTATCGCCCATGACGAGGCGAACGGAGGCGGGCGCGCATCGCAATTCATCCGCAACGGCCTGAGTAAGCGACGTTCGGCTATTTTGGCCGACTTCTACCTTGCCTGTAAACGCGGTAATTGCGCCATCCGGAGCGATATGCAGCCATGCGGCGAGATTCTGCGGAAGCTGCTGGCCGCCATTGCGCCGCGCGCCGCCGGATTCTTGGGCGTCCGAATTGTCATTGCACGCGAATAGAACCAGGAGGCCGCCCCCGAGCGATTTCAGGAAGCCGCGGCGATCGAGTGAGATTCTTTCCTGCAACTCAAGCATGGTGGCGCTCCTTCGATTTCTGCACCGCCGCGACAATCTTGTTGTAGGTGCCGCAGCGGCAGACATTTCCTTCCAGTGCCTGTTTGATCTCGGCTTCCGACGGCGATGGATTCTTGCGCAAAAGCGCCACGCTCGACATGATCATGCCCGGCGTGCAATATCCGCATTGCATGGCATCGGACTCGATAAAGGATTGCTGCACGGGATGCAGACGGTCGCCGTCCGCCAAGCCTTCGATGGTGGTTATCTTCTTGCCGGCAAGGGTGCCGACCGGCGTTTGACAAGACCGCTGGGGAACGCCGTCGATGAGAACTGTGCAGGCTCCGCACTGTCCCTCACCGCAGCCGTATTTAGCGCCGGTGAGATTCAGGTCGTTACGGAGGACCCATAACAGAGGGCGCTCCGGGTCGGCGGCGACGTGGGAACGAACGCCATTGATGACGAGATCCATAGGTTTATTTTAGATCCGATCCGCGCTGCGTGGTCGATGAAGGCCGGAATAGGAAGGAGTTCCACCGCAGCCGCAGCTTCAGCGGGACGGCTCTCGTTTCGCGATAAGCGCCCCGATAGCCGAGACGAGTTTTTCAATGCGAGCGTCAACATCTCGATTGCGCTGCTCGGCTTCTTGCAGTCGCTTCTCGTGACTGGCTACGTATTCGGCTTGCTCTCGAAGAGCTTGACTCTGTTTTGTTTCGAGGTGCGTCATCACAACAAACGCATCTTCCAGTTCTTTGCGAGCGGCCTCGACGGCGGTCAGGCGTGTTTCGAAATCAGCCATACTATGGTCTCATCTCATTTTATGGCCAATATGGAAAATCGCGCACACGAAGAGAAGCTGGACCGTTTGGCGGAGCTCGCCGTGCGGGTGGGAGTGAATCTTGCCAGCGGGCAGGAATTGGTGATGACCGCGCCGCTGGATGCTTTACCACTGGCGCGCCGCATTACCGAACATGCTTACACAGCCGGAGCCTCTTTGGTGACGACGCTGTTTACGGATGAGGAGGCGACCTTGATCCGCTTTCATCGCGCGTCCGATGAAAGCTTCGATCGCGCGGCCGCGTGGCTGTACGAGGGCATGGCAGCCGCGTACCGCAGCGGCGCGGCGCGCCTCGCGATCACGGGGAACGATCCTGCGCTGCTGGCGCGGGAAGATCCGCACAAGGTGGCGCGGGCAAATCTCGCTGTTTCGAAGGCATACCGGCCCGCGCTCGACTTGATCACGCGCCACGAGATTAACTGGGCGATCGTCGCCTGCGCCACGCCGGCGTGGGCTCGCGCCGTTTTTCCGGAGGAAACCGAGGCCGCTGCGATCGAACTGCTTTGGAACGCGGTTTTTGCCGCTACGCGCATCGACGACCGCGATCCCGTCGCCTCCTGGAGGGCGCAGGATGCGACACTGCAACGGCGAGCGGCATTGCTGAACGAGAAACGGTTTGCGGCGCTGCACTTCACTGGCCCGGGCACCGATTTGCGGGTAGGACTCGCGGAAGACCATGTCTGGCTGGGAGGGGGCACGACGGCTAGAAACGGCATTCGCTGCATTCCGAACCTGCCCACGGAAGAGGTGTTCACAACGCCCCACAAGGATCGCGCCGACGGCGTGGTAGCGAGCAGCAAACCGCTCTCGTATCAAGGCACGCTGATCGAGAAGATCAAGGTGCGATTCGAGGGCGGACGCGTGGTTGACGCGACAGCCGAACAAGGGGAATCGATCCTGCGCGGCATGTTGGATACAGATGATGGCGCGCGGCGGCTGGGTGAAGTTGCGTTAGTCCCGCACTCCTCGCCAATCGCAAATAGCGGACTACTATTCTGGAACACGCTGTTCGACGAGAACGCGGCCAGCCACATTGCGCTGGGGCAGGCTTACAGCACGTGCATTCGCGAGGGAGACAGTCTGGACGCGGCAGGCCTCGCGACCAAGGGCGCAAACACGAGCCTGATTCACGTCGATTGGATGATCGGATCGAGCGATATGGACGTAAACGGTGTCCTTTCCAACGGCAGTGCTGAGCCGCTGATGCGAAAGGGAGAGTGGACGTAGGAAAATAGAGTTTGGACCCAAACCCGGATCGAGACGACGCAGTGGTTCCCGGTAAGGATGTCAAGCACATACTCGAGCCGCATGGGACGGAAGTCAGTACTTCGGCCGGCGGCGCGCGGCGGTACCGCAAACCACTCCGCGCGTTTAGATGGTGCGATATCAAAGTGCTGCTGGGGGACAGCTTCGATTCCTGGAACAAGCACAACGATACGCGCTTGGGCGCATCTCTGGCGTTTTATACACTTCTTTCGCTGGCTCCGTTACTGCTGGTGGTGGTTTCGATCGTGGGTCTGGTATTCGGCCAACAGACGGCGGAGCGCGACATCATGCAGCAGGTCAGGCAGCTTGCGGGATCGGCCGCGGCGACGGCGGTCAAAGCCTTTCTTCAGGGATCGCGAAATACCAGCCACGGTATCGTCACTACCATCATCGGCTTGGTGACGCTGTTGTTCGGCGCTTCGGGAGTTTTGATTGAGCTGCGCGACGCATTGAACACCATCTGGGAGGTTCCGACTCCCACAATGAGCGGTTTTGCAAAGATAACGAGCTTCATCAAGCAGCGGCTTTTTTCTTTCGCGATTGTACTCGCCATCGGGTTTTTGTTGGTGGTTTCGCTTGCGGTAAGCGCCGCGATAGCTGCTTTAGGAACCATGTCGGCGTCGTTCATTCCCGGCGAAGAGGCGCTTCTCCACGTTGTGAACTTTGTGGTCTCGTTCATAGTGATCGCGGGCCTGTTCGCGGCAATCTACAAGATCATGCCTGACACCCGGGTTGAGTGGCGCGACGTCATACTTGGCGGCGCAGTGACTTCGCTGTTGTTTGCCATCGGGAAGCTCGCGCTGGGTCTCTATCTGGGAAAAGCAAGCTTCGCGTCAACCTACGGGGCGGCGGCATCGATTGTCGTGCTCGTGATTTGGGTCTACTATTCGGGCCAGATCTTTTTCCTAGGAGCGGAGTTTACGAAGACGTTTGCGACTCGCTATGGCTCGCAGCCGTCGAAGCAACCCGAAGGCATGGTGAAAGCGGCCGACGATACAACCCCACCGGCATCGTCGGAATCGAAAATCATAATTCCTTCCGACGGGCGCTGACCTTGCCGTACGAGCGCTACTCAACCGGCATCACATCGGCAAACACGAAGCCGTCGCGCTCGACTATCTCGCCGCTTGTCACCTCGATCGAGTGTGTAAACACCGGCGCATCGTAAACGAAGGTGTGGAACTCACCATTCTCGCCGCACGGATCAACAGCACTCGGAAGCTCCTCGAGAAATGAACTGTTGAACTCGCAACCGACAAAACCTCGATCGAGCTTAGACGGATCTACGCAGGTGATTTTCGCCTTCACTCCGGCGCGAATCATATCGATAGCCAGGCGCGGCGTGGGAATGTGCCACAGGGGAAATATAGCCTTGAGCCCGGTGCCCTGCAGCTGCCGTTCGCGATAATCGCGAACGTCCTGCAAGAACAAATCGCCGAATGCGATGGCTGTAATGCCTTCCGCCACTGCTCGCTGATATATCGGGCGCATCAGACTTTCATACTCTGTATTGGAACAGGGCGAAGGCAGCTCCACTTGCCACAAGGGAAGGTCGGCTCGCTGGGCTTGCGCCTGAACTAAACAGCGGCGCACAGCATGCATGGCTACGCGATCGGCCGCGCAGTTGAATGTGGTTACCAATGCCGCAACGCGCAGGTTTGCCTGTTCAGAGAGAAGATGCAGGGCCCACGCGCTGTCCTTACCGCTGCTCCACGATAACAGAATTTGTTCCAAAGATGGGTCTCGTTAACGCGGCTGAATGGACACGACACCGTGATCGATGAGCACGTCGTCGAGGGGATCTATGCGGCCGCGGTGCCTGACCTCACAGGTCCTTCGGAGTGACGTTTAGCCGAAGACCAAGGACATCCAGAATCGAAGCAAGAGTGGCGAATGTTGGGTTACCGGAGTCGGAAAGCATTCTATAGAGCGCTTCCCTTGCAACTCCCGCGTCCTTAGCCACTCTTGACATTTGTCGCGATTCAGCAACATCGCGCAAGGCGGCGAGAAACATCTCGTTTGAGTCTTCTAGCGCAGCTTCAAGATAATTCGCTGCTTCCTGCGGATTATTTAAACTCTCCAGTAGAGTTTGCCGGTAGTCCGTAACGCGCTTAGGCATTGTAGTCCGCCCATCTCCGCTTCGCCGCTTCTACATCACGATTTTGAGTGCCCTTGTCTCCGCCACCGAGCAAAACAATACAATCGCCATCGTTCCCAAAATAAACTCGATAGCCAGGGCCAAAGTCTATCTTCAATTCGTGCACTCCCTCGCCTACTGGCGCGCAATGACCGGCGTTTCCGTCTTGTAGGCGGTTGAGCCTGACTCTAATGACCGCCCGGCCTCTAGCGTCGCGTAAGCCATTAAGCCACACCAAACATGGTTCTACATCGTTAGCATCGCGGTAATAGACCAGCTTCTTGGATCTCGGCTCCACGGTCGTGTGCTTGGAACGCTCCGGGTTGTGATTTAAAGATCACAACTTAAACAGTACCACTTTAATCGGGTGTGTCAAATTACCGGCTGGAGCGGTGTTTGGCAGGTTTTTCTTTTGCGCGGGCGCTCAGATTATGGGCGGTGTTCACCAGCGCCAAATGCGAAAAGGCTTGCGGGAAATTTCCGAGCTGGCGGCGCTCTTGCGGATCGTATTCTTCCGATAACAGACCCACGTCGTTGCGAGCGCGAGCAGGCGCTCGAACAGAGCGCGGGCTTCGTCATGCCGCTTCTGCAGGACGTAGTTGTCAACCAGCCAAAAGCTGCAGGCGAGGAAAGCGCCTTCGCTGCCCGGAAGGCCATCGACCGAGCTGTGCGTGTTGTAGCGCGCGACGAATCCGTCCTTCATCAGATGTTTTTCGATAGCGCGCAACGGTGCCTTTGATGCGCGGATCGTCCGGCGGAAGAAAGCCGACCAGCGGCAGCATCAACAAGGCTGGCGTCCAGCTCTTTGCTCCGAAATACTGCACAAACGAGTTCAGCTCCTGGCTGAAGCCGAAGCGGCAGACTTCGTCGTGGATGTCGGCGCGCAGCTTGATCCAGCGGTCGAGCGGGCCTTCCTCGCTGAAACTCCTGCATGGTGCGGACCGCGCGGTCGACCGCCACCCAGGCCATCACTTTCGAATGCACGAAGTGGCGGCGCTTGCCGCGAATTTCCCAGATGCCGTCGTCCGGCTTGACCCAGATTTTTTCGAGATGGCTGACCAGCGCGCGCTCCAGATTCCAGCCGCTTCGAGCTTCGGCAAGGCCTTTGCGGCGCGCCTGGTAAAAGGAATCGAGCACTTCGCCATAGACGTCGAGCTGAAGTTGCTCGGAGGCGGCGTTGCCGATGCGCACGGGCTGGGAACCTTCATAGCCGGGGAGCTCCGGCAGCTCGAATTCGGTAAGGCGGCGCTCGCCGGCGACGCCGTACATGATCTGCATCTGCTCGGGGCTTCCGGCGACGGCGCGAAGCAGCCAATCGCGCCAGGCTTTGGCTTCGTCGGTGAAGCCGGCTTCCATGAGCGCGTAAAGCGTGAAGGTGGAATCGCGCAGCCAGCAGAAGCGGTAATCCCAGTTGCGTACGCCGCCGATTTCTTCGGGCAGGGAGGTGGTGGCGGCGGCGACGATGCCGCCGGTCTGGTGATGAGTGAGCGCTTTCAGCGTGATAAGCGAGCGAAGAACGGCTTCGCGTACAGGGCCTTTGGCTTGTGTACTTGCTCGACCATTTTTCCCAGGCGCGCGTGACATTTTCGATGGCGGCGGCGGCATCGAGTGCGTGGCGGCATGGGGCCGAAGGAGCTGCGACCAGGTGAGCGACGAACGGAATCTCCTGGCCTTCCTCGACGTCGAAATCGGCGCGCGTCCTGAGATCTTCGCCGCGCAGGTCGACCGGCGCGGCGAAAGACGATTTGGTCCGGACCGGCAACGGCGCGCAGACGATCGTCGTCCAAGCGGCTGACCCAGGGAACGACCGATCCGTATTCGAAGCGGATGACGAGTTCCATCTGCATGGGCACGCGCCGCGAACGCCGCGCACCAGCCGGATGACGTCCTGGTGCTCGCCGCGCCGATCCATGCAATCGATCAAGCACGACCGTGCCTTCGGGCGTGTGAGAATTCGGTTTCGAGCACGAGAGTTCCCTGGCCGGTAGCGGCGCGTGACGGCGGGATGCTCGGCTTTCGGAGCAATGGTCCAGTGGCCGTTCTCGCGCGAGCCGAGCAGAGCCGCGAAAGCAGGCCGCGGAATCGAAGCGCGGAAAGCCCAGCCAGTCGATGGAGCCGTTGCGGCCGACTAGCGCGGTGGTGGCGTTATTGCCGATGAGAGCGTAATCTTCGATGAGCTGAGTCATGCGGCACCGATGTTGGACTGGCTCAGTTCGCGGCGAATTCGATGACGACCTTGATATCGTCGGGATGGCGCTTCAGAGCTTGCTGCCAGTTCGACAACGGCTCCTTGCGCGAGATCAGGCGCTTCAGCCAATCGCGGTCGGCTTTCACAAGCGCTTCCTCGGCCATTTCCTAGTGGCTGCCGATTCGCGTTCACGCTGCCGAAGATGACGCCGTTTTCGAGCACCATGGTGCGATTGATGGTTCCGAGATCGAGGTCGACCTGCTGGTCGTGCGAGGAGACGCCGGCAAGGCAGAGAATGCCGTCGTTGCCCGATCATGGTCGATGCATTCGACGATGACGGAAGCGACGCCCGTGCATTCGATGATGATGTCGGGAGCGAAAGCCGAGCTTATCCAGCGGTCCCGGTGTGATACGTGCCGCCGAGATCGTGAACGAGCTGCGGTTTCGGTCCGCCTTGGACGCGATCGAGAACGTGAACTTCGAGACCGCGCTGCGCGCCCATCAGCGCGGCCAGCAGTCCGATGGGACCGGCGCCGGTGATCAGCAGCGGTTTTCGGTTTCCATACGGCGCGTTCGCCGATGCGCGTGATGTGATCCCAGGCTTTCGCCAGAATGCTCGCCGGCTCCATCAGAACGCCGACGTCGCTGAGGCTGGGATCGAGCCTGAATGGCAAAAGCGGGTTCGATGCGCCAACGCTCCGAGCCGAATCCGTTGCGCTCCTTGATGCCGCGTTCGGTGTATTTGCCGTTGCGGCACATGTCCCATTCGCCGGCCGCGCAGGCGACGCACGGGACGGGATCGGGACGGCGAACGATGCCGACGACCAGATCGCCTTTGTTGAATCCGCTGTTTGCGGGCGCTTCTTCCACGCGGCCGAGCGACTCGTGGCCGAGGATCAGGTGATCGCTGCCCGGCGGCGCCCAGCCGTACTCGGCGGAAATGAGCTCGAAATCGGTTCCGCAAATTCCCAGATCGAGAGCGCGAACCAGATAGCTGCCGTCACTCGGAGGGGCTCCGGAACGTCCTGAACGGATGCGGAGTTTGCCTTGCCGGGAACGATGGTGAGTGCTTTCATGAAGGTTTTGGCGGGGATTTGAAATTGGGGCGCAAATGAGGCCGGTTGCGCGGTCCGCGCTTTCGCCCACGTTCGTAGATGGGTGGGGTAGGGGATGAGTGACACGCGGATACTATGCGGGGAACGAGCGCCTTCGAGCCGGCGTCGAACTCGTCCTTCGGGACGCGCCGTACTCCGTACTTCAATTTAATTTCTATTCCGCAATATCGTTGGATCAGTTCTCTGCGATTTTAACGAAAAAGGAATTAAATAATGACAATTAAATCGATAAAACATTTGCCAATAGCGGCTCTGTTTCTGGTGGGAAGCAGTTTGGCATTGGCGGACACGGTCAGCATCGGCACGGGCCAGAGTCCTACCTGGCAGACGTGGAGCACGCCGCAATTAAGTAACACGGCCTGGGGCGCGAACAGCACTCCTTACTGGAACAATTCATCGTGGGACGGGGCGAACCAGAATGTAGGGTATTGCCTGACCGGCAGCTGCGGGATGTCGAGCGCGCCCGGGGTGCTGCCGTATCTTGGCCAGACAAAAGGGCAGGCGGTCTCGGCGTTCTTTTTCAATAGCTCGGGCGGAACTGTGACCGCCACTTTGGAAGCGCAGATCGCAGGGAATGCCGCTCAGGACTCAATCGGCTGGTATGCATTGAGCAATCCCAGCAAGCTGAACGTTATTTTTCCGGTGTCCCCAAGCTCGAACCAAGTGACCTTCAACCCTACGGGCGCATACGGGTTGTATTTCACAGACACGGCGGCCAACGATACTTTTCTGTCGCAATCGACGCTGGGAAGCGATCCCGGGTACCAGCACTTCGCGGTATTTCAGGCGAGCTCGAGTTCGTACTTCGTAGGGGCGGAGGATTTGCCTTCCTCCGGCACGGACTTCGACTATAACGACATGATTATAAAGTTATCGAGCTCGAATGCTTCCCCGGTTCCGGAGCCGGCCGCGCTAGCGCTGATGGGCATAGGGTTGCTCGGCCTTGGGACCGTCAGATTCTGGCGCAAGGCGGCTGCTGAAACGAAGTAGCACGCACGAGCTCATCTGTTTCGCAATTCTGGCCGATAAGCGCCAAATGAGAGCCTATCGGCCAGTAGCTCACTACGTTGAAGAGAATCGTCCGGCATGAGATTGCGAATCGGCAATAGAACGTCAGCTTCTTCAGATCACGGTGAGCGCGGCGCGACTTTAATCTTGTTTACGTTTCTGGCCGTGCTGGTGGTCATTCCGATGATTGGTCTGGCTATTGACGGATCGATCGTTTATTGGACGAAGGCCAGGCTTTCCGCATCGGTCGATGCCGCGGCTCTTGCGGCAGGCCGCTCTTTGAGCGATGGGCAAACGTTAACCGCACAGACTGCTTCTGCTGTTTCAACGGCGCAAACCTATTTTGCGGCGAATTTTCAGCCGGGGACGATGGGGACGGCAGTGGTGGGAGGCCAGCCGACGGTCACGGTTGCGCAGACCTCTGCTACGGTGCGGACGGTGACAGTGCAAGCGACGGTCACTGTACCGTTGTATTTTCTGCGGCTGGTCGGGTTCAGCACCGCCACGCTGCCGGATACCGGCCAATCCCAGCGCCGCGATGTCAACGTGATTGTAGTTCTGGATCGCTCAGGCTCTATGTCCGGTAGCGTCTGCGGCACAATGGTCGCGTCGGCCGAAAATTTCGTCAATATGTTCGTGGACGGCCGCGATGAGTTGGGGCTCATCAGCTTTCAAACCACCGCAAATGTCGATTACGCTCCCACTCTGACCTTTAAATCGAGTAATCCCAGTCTGAACTCCGTGCTCGGAACCCTAGTGTGCGCCGGTGGCACAAATTCCTCTATGGCGCTTACGATGGCTTACAACCAAATCAAAGCCGTCAACCGGCCAGGCGCCCTCAACGTAATCCTTTTCTACACGGACGGATATCCGACCGCGTTTAACATCACAAATGGCCAAATAAAAGACAAGAGCGACACTCGTTACGATCCAATAAACACTTCCACTCTCGACAATCCGACGTCGAAAAGCTCCTGTAACGGCGGGGATGTTTTGTCCGGCGTTCTGATCGATCATTTGGAAGACGGTACGGCGACGGGTACGACGTACGGAATCTTTAATCCGGCCGGCATCCCCATCAATTCGAGCGGCGGCAGCAATCCGCCCGTCATCAGTGCACCCGGTTGTTCCTTTGTAAGCTCCGGTTGGGACTACATGCGCGAGGACTTAGCCTACATTCCTGCACAGGATAGTTATGGCAACACCACGGATACCGGATTTAAGACCTTATCCTATTTCCCGAGCAGCGATCCACATTATGGGAACCTGATTCGCCCCGATAGTCCGCAAAGCATACTGGGGGTGTCCTACAACACCGCGGACTACGCCGCCCTGCAGGCGCGAAACGATACGACTTTTAACATCATCATTTACACCATCGGGCTCGGTTCGAACGGAGGTGTCGATTCGGATTTCCTGGAACGAGTTGCAAACGATCCCCGGGCGACGAGCTACGATTCATCGAAGCCGGCCGGCGAATTCATCTACGCGCCGACCCCAAGCCAACTTAGTGCGGCGTTCCAACAGATCGCATCCGAAGTTCTCCGGCTGGGGCAATAGGGGCGAGGCGGGGCCGCGAACGCCGACGAGATAAAACGATCGTCTGTGCTACGAGCTATTCTCCATCGCAAAGTGGCCGGAACGACTCCTCTGAAAAACCGCTCCTTTCAGTCACGGCTCAGACTCAGATTCTTACGTATTTTCATCGTGACCGGCAGGTCGCAGGCCCTTTGGGCGCGGCTCAGATTCGAGTGTTTGCCGAAAGTAGCTACTATCGGTGCTAGAAGATCGATCGGGAGTTGGCCCAGGTGGTTCCGAGATAGCTCCACCAGCTTAAGTCGGGGGACTGGACGTACATTTCCGACATGTAGGAGAATTGCCCGGAGTTCAACGGGATAAGACCCGAAAAGCCGACGGCGCGATCGTTGCTGTTGTTCAGGTAGCCGGCGGAGCTGATGTTTCCGCTGCTGTCCATATCGCTCGAGCTGGGCGTTCCGAAGGCGCTGGTGTGAAGGCTTGTGTTGCCGACAACGAGGCGGCGGGTAAACACGGTTTGGTTTAGGTTGGCGCAGCTCGATTGGGTAGCCTGATAACCGCCAGCGACGCAATCGTTCGAGGCGATATAGGTCACGGTCGACAGAATGACGACGCCGTTTCCGCTGGTGGCGGTCATGTTCAAGCCGGGAGCGAGGCTTAGGAGGAGGTTTTGATACGCGGTCTGGGAGAAATCGATTCCATAGGAATACATGTGGCCCGCGTCGCGGCAGACTTGGGTAACTTGCATGGCGCGGATGAGATCGAACCCCATCACCACAAGACCTAAGAACAGCGGCACCCAAAAGAGAGCGAAGCACACAACAAACTCGATGAGCGCGCTGCCTCGCTCGCGTGAATTGCGGTTTTTATTGGCCGGCATATCAGCGGGGCGGAGGTATGCCGCCCGGAGAACCCTCCATAACGTCCGAAGAACTGGCGGCTAAGCTCATTGGTCCTCCAGCGCGCCAGATGGGGCCGAAGGAGCGAATGGTTACGCCTGTAACGGTGACTTTCACGACATTGCCGCCGGTATTGCTGTTCAGGCCAGATACAGCGGTCAAGGTGGTGGGCGTGTAGTACTGGATGTCGATATCCGCGGCGGCATTTGCCGCGGGTATAAAGCCGAATGAATACTGTTGGACGACGGCGCGAATGGACGCGTCCTGGCCGGTGTATCCGCTGAGAAGTTGGCCGGTAACGGCAAAGCGGACACCCTCCCGCACGCCTTCCTGAAGACTGGCCCAGGCGAAGAACATCCAGGCCACATCCATAGTGAGGAGCATAAAGCCGAGAAGAGGAAGCAAGACCAAGGTGAATTCGATGATCGCGGAACCGGACTCACGGCGTTTGCGGGCGGGTCTCATGTGTTGAACGGGCTGACATAGATCACATCGGCGAAGCTGCCTGAGGACATTAGAGTAGTTGTGAGAAGGAGCGAAGCTCAAGATGCCGCGGTGGTGGCGCTTGTCAAGGCGTTGCTTATCGAGAACCAGAGTGACCGGATGCTCGCGTGAGCGCCATTCAGGATAGCCACTGCTCCCAGTGCGATAAAAGCCAGCAGCAGGGAGTACTCGACGAGGTCCTGTCCGTCTTCCTCTGCCCAGAACATTCTTACAATGTTGAGGATTTCGTCCATAGTGTATGCATCGGCTGAAAGAGCGACTTACTTTAGTTCTCTAGGATCTACGGCTGAAATGAATTAGGACGGGTGATCGAAGCAGCGCGCCGAGATTCGCATCTCGGGGCGCCGCCTCGGATTCTCAGCAAAGGGGCGGGTTACTGCTCGCCGTTGATGATGATTTTCGTGCTATCGCTTTGCGAAGTTGCGGTTGCGGAAACGGTACTAGCGCCCCAAGCAGCCGATTCGCTCCACAGGGAGCGCTCGGCATTCAGGATGGAAGTTCCGAAGATGCCGCTGGCGCCCCAGGCGGCTGAAGCGCCCCAAGCGGCCGATTCGCTCCACAACGAGCGATCGGCATTTACGACCGAGCTACCCCAAGCGGCGCTGGTTCCCCACGCAGCGCTGGTTCCCCAGGCAGCGCTATTGCCCCAGGCGGCGCTGCTTCTGAAGATTGCCGGGAGAGCCCACACGGAAGAAGGATTGAACATCATGTAGACCTGGCTGTTAGAGGAATTAAACTGCGCGGTCGGCGAGATCGCGGTCCCCCAGGCCACATCTTTGTTCTGCAGCGCGGCGTTCAGATCCAGGTAGCCCGCGCCTCTGGTAAAGACGTCGTAATAGCTGGTATAGCTGATACCGGTGACCGGGTCGACCGCCGTACTCGATTGCGGAAACACCTTATAGGCGGTCTTCATGAGCCGGGCCTTCACTTCATCGGGGGCAAGGTTCGGCTCGACCTGCAGCAGGTCGGCTACGGCTCCGCTGACCACGCCGGCGGCCATGCTGGTTCCGCTCAACATGTAGTATTGGCTGGAGAGAGCCGTGCTGGAGGTTCCGTTGTAGTAGGAGACGGGTATCAGATTCTGCGGGTACTCAGTAGCCAGGGTGGCGCTGTTGGAGGCGAGCAGTGAGACGATCTTGTTGCCTGGCGCGACGAGATCGGGTTTCACGACGTTATCGATCAGCGTAGGGCCTTTGGAGCTGTAGCTGGCGATCAGATCGTCGGAACGGTCGTAGGTGCCCATGGTTTTCATTGCGCCGACGGTGAGGACATAGGGATCGTTGCCGGGTGCGGTGATGGTGCCGTAACCGTTGTTGCCAACCGTGTTGTCCCGGCCTTCGTTGCCGGCTGCTACTACGACGACGATGCCAGCCTTCCAGGCAGCTTCGGCGGCCTGGCAAAGCGGATCCTGCCGGTAACTTTCAAACACGGGGCGGCCCACAGAAAGATTGATGACGCGAATATTGTGAGACTTCTTCAGCGCGATGGCCGTCTCGATGGCGGAGATGATGACGCTATCGGTACTTTCGCCGTTTTTGATCGAGCACGCGCAGATCGATGAGGCTGGCGCTGGGCGCCATGCCTTTCAGCGCGCGGGTACAGGAGGAGCATTCGGAAGCGCTCCCGTTGCCCGCGATGATGCCGGCAATGTGTTGGCCGTGGCCATACTGGTCCGTGCCGTCGCCGCCCATGAAATCCTGGACATAGACGATGCGGCTGGCCGATCTTGCGCCGCTGAAGTCTTTAGCGGCGGTGATTCCGCTATCGATCAGCGCCACGCCCACGCCGGTGCCTGTCGCGCCGTATTGTTGCCAGGCGATAGCAGCGTTGGTTGCGGCGGTCGCGTAGTCCACTTTCGCTGAGATCTTATGATCGAGCGAAATATGGACCACGCTGGAATCTTCGGGCGAGATCTGCGATGGCGGATGCGGGCATGGAATAAGCTCCGCCGCTTATCGAATGCAAGCTCGCGCGCAGGGACCCGCCTCTACTTACCACTTTCTGGTGGTAGGCGTCGGTGGGGTCTTTATCGAACTGCACGATAATCGGGAGGTTGGCCTTCGGATCGAGCGCCTGAATCTCAGCAGAAACTTTCGGCGCCTGCGCCAGGGCCAGACCCGCGGCAAGCGTGAATGGGATGAATAAACCCATGATTTTCATTTGAAATCTCCTGGTTGAGTTCTCCGAATCCTATTGCTCGCCCACGATGCTTATGTTCACGCCCCACACGGTCTGAGCACCCCAAATTGATTGAGCACCCCAAACCGATTGAGCACCCCACACGGCCTGAGCACCCCAGACGGACTGAGCGCCCCACACGGATTGAGAACTGGCAGGACTCGAAGCGCCCCATACGGACTGAGCACCCCAGACGCACTGGTTGCCATTGAGGACCGAAGCACCCCAGACGGACTGAGCGCCCCAGACCGATTGCGCGCCCCAGACCGATTGCGCGTTCCAGATGGCGATTGGATCGTAGGCGAGGTTTACGGTCCCGGTATCGTTCTGATAAACGGCGACGGGAGATAAGGCGTCACCCGAGGCGGGCACGGAGTTGATGGCGGACAAAGCCGCGGCGATATCGAGATATCCTGCGCCGACGGTGAAGATGTCGTAGTAGTCGGTGTAAGTGCCGGTTGAATCGGTGACAGTGCTGGATTGCGGGAAGGTTTTGTATGCGGTCTGCATCAACAGAAGCTTTGACTTGATCGGGAGTAAGGCTGGGTTGCGCCTGAATAAGATCCGCAGCCGCGCCACTCACCACGGGGGCGGCCATGCTGGTGCCGCTCAGAATGAAGAAGTTGTTTGAGATCTTCTTGCCTTGACCGCCAGGTCAGACCGGACTGGTAGTAGGACAGCTGCACGGCATTGCCGGGATATTGCTTTTGAAGCGTGGATCCCTGGGCGAGCAAGCGACACAACCAGATTGCCCGGGCGCTACGAGATCCGGCTTCACAACGTGATCGATCTGCGTGGGCCCTTTGGAGCTGTAGCTGGCGATCAGATCGTCGGTGCGGGTATAGGTGCCTTCGGTCTTCATCGCGCCGACGGTGATGACGTAGGGATCGTTGCCGGGAGCGTTGATGGTGCCGTAGCCCTGCTCGCCGAAGGTGTTATCGCGGCCGTCATTTCCGGCGGCGACCGAGACGACGATTCCGGCTTTCCAGGCGGCTTCTACAGCCTGGCAGAGCGGATCGAGGGTGTAGCTCTCGTACACGGGCCGGCCGAGCGACAGATTGATCACGCGGATGTTGTAGATGTTCTTCAGATAGATGGCCGCGTCGATGGCGGCGATGACATTGCTGTCGGTTCCTTGGCCGTTCTGATCGAGAACCCTCAGGTCGATCAGGTTGACGCCGGGCGCGATGCCCTTGAAGGATCTCATGCAGTTCGGGCAGTTAGAGGTTTGGCCACTCGCGGCGATAATGCCGGCGACGTGTTGGCCGTGACCGAATTGATCCGGCGCCGCACCGCCTCCGCCGGGCAGCATGCGCATCGGCCGGGAGGGGAAGGATGGCGCCGACAATACCGCTGAAAAGCGACGCTGCGTTCGCGGCAGCGCCCTTGCTTGTGAAATCGTAGGTGTATACGATTTTTTTGCCGGGGCCAAGATTGGGATCGTTGTTCATCCCGCTATCGATGACCGCGACGCCGATGCCTGTGCCAGTCCAGCCGGCGCTCCAGGCTGCCGATGCATTCACTGCCGCCGCGGTGTTATCCAATTTGGCGGCGATGGGCCGGTCGATGGAGATGTAGGCTACGTCCGGATCGTTGCCAGTTCTTTGGCCGCCCAAGCCGAAGTTGTAACAAGGCTGGCGCCAATGGAGTTTAGTTTTAAATTTACGGTGCCTCCGCGATTCACAACCTTCTGCTCTTTTGCGTCGTCGGGGCCATTGTTCCACTGAACAATGACTTTAACGGTGGATTGTGGATCCGTGGTTTCCAAATCCTTGGACACCTTGGGATGCTTTGGTGGCGGCGCAGCCGAGCAAACCAGTGCCGCCAGCGCCAGAAATAAACCTATTTTTTTCATCTTTTTTCCGATCCCTTTGCGTTAGTAACCCTGCTTGCGCCTTCCGAAACTTGGCAGGAACTTTAGGTAGTCAAGACGCTTATCGGGACTAGACCGCGGGTCTTGAGGATACGGAGGGACTTAGCCTGTCCCTGAGGTACTGGTAAAGGAGTCGATTCAGGCGGAGATGCCGGATGACGCTACTGCTTGGGCCTGGTCACTTGCAACGGTGCCGAATTTTTCGAGCGATTTTTGGATCTTCTGCGCATCGCCGACTACCACGAGCGTGGCATCCGACGGATCCCAGTACTTGCCGGTGGCGCGGATCTGGTCGGGCTCGACGGACCGGACATGGGTGGTGAACATGTCGAGATAATCTTTGGGCAGGCCCATGGTTTCGACTCTCACGAGTTGGTCGGCGAGACCGGCTTGGCGTTCGAGCCGGAGGATGAAGGCACCGGCATAAGCGTCTTTGGCATCGGTTAGTTCGAGAGAGGTGACGTCCTGCTTCGAGATGGCTGCAGATCGTCATCGAGGGCCTGGACGGCAGCCTCCACGACTTCATTCCGAACCTCGGTAACGGCGCTTACGACGCCGGCTTCCTTGAAAGATTGATCCTCGGCGTGCGCATCGTAGGCGAAGCCGCGTTTCTCGCGGATATCGGCAAAGAGCCGCGAATTGGTTCCACCGCCCAAGCACCATTTCGCCTACCGCCAAGGGGAAAAATTCCGGAGATCCATAAGTGGGGGCGAGATGCGATGAGAAGATGTTGGCCTGAACCGAGCCCGGGGCGGTCGACTAGAACGATGCTCTTCTTATTCGGTGGGACGGCGGGAGGGCGATAGGCCGGCAGGTCTTTTTTCTGCCAGGAACCGAATGCGCCGGTGACTATGGTTCGCAACTGTTCTTTAGGCGGCAACTGCCCGACGATGACCAGATAAGCATTGTTGGGGACCAGATAGGTGTTGCGGAAGCTTTCGAGCGACTGCTTATCGAGAAGGCTGAGCGAGTGTTCGGTGGGACCGATGTGGGAATAAGGATGGTCGCCGAAAAGCGCCTGGCTGAGTTGCTCGCGGCCGAGATAGTCGGCCTGGGAGCGATCGGCGCGGAGCACCTGCAAGCGATTCTGCTTCTGCAGCTGAACTTCGTCTTCGGGAAAGGAGGCGTTACGCGCCACATCGGCAAGCAGCGCGAGGAAGGGCGCGGTGTTGTCGGAGAGGCAGCTTCCCGAAATCGTCAGGGTATCGCGGCGAAGCTCTGGCGGCGATCTGTCCGCCCAGATCGGCGGCCTGATCCGCTATCTGGCGGGCGGTTCTGGTGGTGGTGCCCTGATTGAGCAGAGCGGCAGCGCTGTCGGACAAGCCGGGCAGATCCTGCGGATCGAATTTCGAGCCGGCCTGAAAGGCGATGCGGAAGGTGATGAGGGGAAAACGGCGGTCTTCGCGCCGCGATCACCCAGAGGCCGTTGGGAAGCTGGAAGCGGTCGACGTTGGGAACTTTGATATTCGGGATGGGCGGAGTCTCGGGCGGTTTGTGCGATCGAGCTGAGCGCATAGAGAGCCGCTCGACAAGAGGAATGCGAAGATGGGCGCGGCGCGATATAGACGAGTCATTTACTGGTCTCCTTTCGAGGCGAAGGGCGCGGGCTGGATGGCGAGCACGAAGCGGCGGTTGGGCTCGAGATACTTCTTGGCAATGGCCTGCACCTGAGCGGCACTGACCGCGCCATAGCGATCGAGCAGCGTATTGATCTCTTCCGGCTTGCCATCCATGACCTCGAAGTTCGCGAGCAAGGTGGCTCGGCCGAGACAGGTTTGCACTTCATTCAGCTTGGCCGAGAGTAACGACATTTGAGCGCGGTGGAGCTCAGCGGCGGAGATTCCGTGGTCCTGGATCTGGCGATCTCCTGTTGGTATTGGTCGACGATTTGATTGGATTGAAAGCTCGGATTGTAAATCAAGAAGCTGGCGTAATCGCCGGGGCTTTTGTAGTCGTCGGCGGAGGCGAAAGGCCAGCCTAGATCGCCCTCGTAGTGAATGACGGATTTTTTGCCTTTCACGAGATCCTGCTGCAGGCGGGAACTGTCGCCGCCGGTGAGGATTGCGTCTAGGACGATCATGGCGTAATAGTCTTCGGAGCCGCGGGGCGGGCCGGGATAGCCGATGACGACTCCGGGAACTTTGGCCAACTGATCTTTATAGGTTTCGCTTTTGGCGGTAATGGAGGCGGGCTCGCTTAAATCGGGCGGCTTAGGTTGCGGTTGGGAAGGGATATCGCCGAAGTAAGTCTCGATGAGTTTCTTTGCTTCGGGGATTCGAATATCTCCGACGATGGTGAGGACCGCATTGTTGGGGGCGTAGTAGGTCTTGAAAAACTTCGAGACATCTTCGATGGTTGCGGCATTGAGATCTTCAAAGGACCCGATTAACGAATGGGAGCTTTGCCAGTTCTGGAAAACCAGCTGGGGCCATTTGTCGACGATGGCGGTTGCGTAGGGCTGGTTATCGAAGCTGAGGCGGCGCTCTTGCTTGACGGCTTCTTTTTGATTGGCGAGATTCTCGGGAGTGATGGCGAGGCTGCGCATGCGGTCGGACTCAAGCCACAGGGCGACGGCGAGCTTGTTGGAGGGCATGGTCTCGAAGTAGTTGGTGTAGTCGGGATGGGTGGAGCCGTTGAAGGAGCCGCCGTTCGATTCGACGTATCGCATGTGCTCGCCCTTTTTGACGTTGGCGGAGCCTTCGAACATCATGTGCTCGAAGAGGTGGGCGAAACCGGTGCGGCCTTTTTCTTCAGCGCGGGCGCCGACGTCATAGACGATGTAGACGGCGACAACGGGCAGAGTGTTGTCTTCGGAGAGGACCACGCGGAGGCCGTTTTCGAGCTTGTATTTTTCGACGGGAAGATTGATTTTTGCGGCGGGTGCGGCGAGGCCGGCGGCGCAGAGCAGGCCCAGGAGAGCTTTCAGCATTGCTTGCAGTATATCGGGCGGGGTGGGTTGGCGCGATTTATTACCGCTCCCTTTGGTCACGGCTCAGCCAAGTTGCCTTGCTCGATTACTACGTTCTCGCGAACGATGAGGCGATGAGGGGCCATTTCGCGGAGGTGGGGAAGGACTCTCGAAACATGTTCTTCGAAATCGACAAAGACGATGATGACGGGCAGGTTGCCGCCGGCGTCGACGAGGGAAGAAGTATGGACGTGGTTACGGCCATTGAAGCCGGCGACGGCGTGAAAGGCGGCGGCGCCGGCCACGTTCTCTTTACGGAGGAAGTGCAGTATTTCGGCGTGCAATGGCTGGTGATGCCACTGATCGGACTCGTTGAGGTAAATGGTCACTTGGACTGCGGTATTCATGCGCGCGCCAGCATAGCTCCTAATACTGTAGCTGCCAGGCACACTGCGTTATTGGCAAGGATGTTCAGCGCGCAGGTGAGCCATTGGCCGTTCTCAAAGAGAGAAAAGGTTTCGTAGGCGTAGCTGGAGAAAGTGGTGAAGCCGCCGCAGAAGCCGACGGCAACAATGAGGCGCCATTTGGGATCGGCAAAGACGCGCTCGGTGGTCCAGACCAGGAAAAGCGCGAGGATAAAGCTGCCTGTGGCGTTGATGAGCAGGGTGGCGTAGGGCAGATTCGAGGGGACGAGTTTGGCGATCGATTGTCCGAGGAAGAAGCGGAGATTGGCTCCAACTATGGCGCCTAGGGAGATAAAGAAGATGGTTCGCAAGAGAGACTCCAGCCGGTTAAGTGGTAGGAGTCATCAGCCGTTGGAGGGCGGTTGTGGCGAACTCCATCGCCTATTCGGATGGTATCGCAGCCGCCGATGAACGCGGATAAACGCGGATTCCGATATACTAACGCTTCGCTACATAACTAAATGGCTGATTTATATATTGGGCAGCGGAAGCGGCAACGGCGCGGGGGGCTGCTGTCGCTGATCATTCTGCTGCTCGTTCTGCTGTTCTGCTCGCGGTACATCGCCTCGACGCTGATCGATTACTCGTGGTGGTCGGAGATGGGGCAGGTGGACACCTGGGTGAACCTGCTGTTGTATGGGACGGGTCCGATCGTGCTCGCGTTTTTGGTGTTTTTGGCAGCGTTCTGGATTGCGTTCAAAGTGGGGATTCGGCACTCCCATAACGAAGGGCCGATATTCGGGGTATTCAAGCGCACGTTCGTATTTCGCATCGCGCTGGTGGCGTTTGCGGTACTGGCGATTGTGGTGGCGAATGCGACGGTGGATAGCTGGACCGTGGTGCGGTATTTCGGCGGATTGCGCCTGCCGACGCCGGCGGCGGAGTTCGTCGATCCGATTTTCGGCAAGCCGCTGCATTTCTATTTTTTCGGCCTGCCGTTTTATAACTTGCTGCTGCGCGTGGTGCTGGTCGGGGCGGTTCTATCGCTGCTGATTTACTGGCTGGCGGCGCACGCTGAGAATCTGAGCAGGCGGATGCCGAATCTTCAATCGGCGAGCACCGTTCGATTTCGATCAGTTTTCGGTTCGCGAAGCGTTCGATTCGAGTTTTGTGCGGCTGGTTGCGGCGATTCTGCTGGTGGGCATTGCGATCAAGCTTTATTTCAGCCGGTACGATTTTTTGCTTCGAGGATCACGGCTCGTACCTGGTGGGGGTGGACTGGGTAGCGGATCACATCGTTCTTCCGCTGCAGTGGCTGATGATTTTGGGCGCGCTGGCGGCGGCGCTGCTGGTGATGGCGAAGCGGGGAGATGGGCGCTGGTTCTGCTGCTGATTCTGCCGGTGCGCTACATCGTGCCGTCGCTGATAGCGGGATTGTATGTGCGGCCGAACGAGCTGGCGCTTGAGGGGCCGTACATCCAGCACCATATCGACGCGACGCGCTCGGCGTATGGATTGAATCAGCGCGTGAAGGAAACGAGCTTGGAAGCGGCGCCGGAGATTCCGATCGATTACGCGAAGCATAAACCGCTGCTCGACAACGTGAGGCTTTGGGATTGGCGCGCGTTTCACGACACGATTTCGCAAATACAGCCGCTGCGCCCGTACGTTTACATCGATACGGACGTGGATCGATACACCATCGACGGGCAATTGCGGCAGGTGCTGATTTCGCCGCGCGAGCTGGACATCCGGCAGCTGGGAGAGGCGCGCAGCCGTTGGATCAATCCGCATTTCATCTACACGCACGGATACGGCATGGTGATGGCGGAAGCGAACCGCATCACGCCGGATGGCTTGCCGGTATTGTTTATCAAAGACGCTCCGCCGGTATGTGACGACGAAGAGCTTGAAGTTCACGCGGCCGGAGATTTACTACGGCGAGGTGGCGCACGAGCCGGTGTTTGTCGACACGGCGCAGCAGGAATTCAATTATCCGTCGGGATCGGAGAGCGTCTACACGCGGTACAGCGGCACGGGCGGATTTCCCGATTGCATCGCCTTTGCTGCGGTTGGCGGCGGCGATTCAATATGGCGATCTGAACATCATTTTGCTGAGCCCGATCACCGGAAGCAGCCGGATGATGATTCACCGGCCCATTCTGGAGCGGCTTGCGACGCTGGCTGGTTTTCTGACCTGGGACTCCGATCCGTACTTGGTGCTGACGGATGCGGGGCGGCTGGTCTGGATGGTAGATGGCTACATGGCCTCGAATGCGCATCCGTATTCGCGCGAGCTCGATTTGGCGAACGGCAATCGGTCAATTACATCCGCAACTCGGTCAAGGCGACGATCGACGCTTACACGGGCGAGACGAACCTGTACGTCTTCGATCCGGGGGACGTGCTGATTCAGGCGTACTGGCGGCTGTTTCCGAATCTGTTCAAGCCGGAATCGGCAATGCCGGCGGATCTGCGGGCGCATGCGCGGTATCCGGAGACGTTGTTCAGCGCGCAAGCGGAGATCTACCGCACGTTCCATATGCGGGATGCGGAGGCGTTTTACAACCGCGCGGATCTGTGGGATCTGGCGAAGACGGGCAGCAGGCAGGGCGAAGCCGTGCGACGCCGGTTTCGCCGACCTATGTGGTGGCGACGCTGCCGGACAGCGACACGCCGGAGTTCATGCTGATTACGCCTTTCACTCCGGCGAATAAAGACAACCTGATCGGAGTGATGTATGCGCGCTGCGACGGCGCGCATCTGGGCGAGCTGGTGTTCGAGCAGCTTTCGAAACAGAACATCATTTACGGGCCGATGCAGATCGATGCGCGGATCAATCAGGATCAGAATATTTCGAAGGACCTGACGCTTGTGGAACCAGCAGGGGTCGCAGGTGCTGCGCGGGCAGACGCTGGTGCTGCCGATCGACAACAGTTTCCTATATGTGGAGCCGATATACATTCAGGCGTCGCAGGCGAGCATGCCGCAATTGAAGAAGGTGGCGCTGGCGATGGGCAACCGGCTGGCGTATGCGGATACTTATGAGCAGGCGCTGTCGCAATTGATACAGAACTTGGGCAGGCGTGCAGCAGACGAATCAGACGGCGAACCAGGCGGGGACGGGGCAGAATGCGGCGACGGGCAGCCAAGCTCCGGCGGCTAATGGCGCGGCGGCGGCGACATCGCCGGTTTCAATGCAGGCGGTGCAGACGCTGCAGCAGATACGAGACCATCTGCAGCGATATCGCGAATTGAGCTCACAGGGCAAATGGGCGGACGCGGGGAAAGAGCTGGACGAGATTCAGAGGCTGGTGCAGAAGTAGATTAGCCGGAAGGCTGCCGGGAGGTCCAGCGCGGACAGGACGTCCGCCTACGACGGTTAGTCCGGATCGCGAATAGATGAAGGAGGCGGCCAGCAGCAGCACGCCAAGGCGACGAAGGCGGAGATGCGATAGAAACGCGTCAGCAGCCAGACGTCGTAGAGATAGAGCTTGACAATGACGATGCCGATCAGAGCGGGCCCAAGACACGATTCATGGCGGACTGCGCAGAACACCGTAGGCGATCGCGGCCACGCCATACAGGGCGAGCAAGAGACGAATCGAGTTCGCTGACGAGACTTGGGCGGTTGGCAGATCCAGAGGTCGAGCGCGCGGAGGCGCGGCAACGATGACGCAGGCATGGCCGCAGAGATAGAAGACTCGCGATGCGGATCACGCGGTAAGCGGCGTGAAGTGAACGATCGGCGAATGCAAAGGCGAATAGGCGCCAAGGCGCGAGGATACAGAATCCAGGCGATCGAGGATGGTCCAAAACGCGTTGAACGGGATCAGAAAGAGAGCACTTTGCTGCGCGACCGCGATAGAAGCGCGGCGACGGTGAAGACGGAGACCACGCTGAGCAAGAACGGATAAAGACAGACCAGTGATCGAGCGGTCGCAGAAGCAGAGGGCGACAAAGGCTCCGATGAAGCCGACGGCCGCGATGGCTGAGCTTGCAAAACGAAAGACAAAGCGCGATGGCGAAGGCGGAAGCGGCGACGAGGGCGATGAAATCCGGCCGCCGCGAAATGAGCTTGGTAATAGGCGAACGCCGCGTAGAGCGAGATGTAGACGATGGCGAGACCGCATCCGGCCACGCCTTGCGCGAAGGCCTGCTGGCTGCGGCGGCGCAGCCACTCGCCGGCGCCGATCAGGACAAAGCCGACCAGCAATCCGAGAAGGACGCAGGCCGCCAGCGCCGATCCATTGATTGTCGGCCGCGTACTTGAAGAAGAAAATGATGCCGATGGCGAGAGTGAGCGCGCCGATGCGGTTGATGATGGTGAGGCCGAAGCGGGACTCGGCGGTCGGGTCAGGCGAGCGCGGCGGGAGCAGCGGCAGAGCAACAAGCCGCGTTCGAGCGCGATGACGCGGGTGCTGAAGATCGTCGACGGCTCGCGCAGACGCGCGATTTCGGAGTCAGGCAACGCTGGCGGCGACTGGTTCGGCTGCTCCATATCGTTGGGCAACGTAGTCGTCGAGGATGTCGCGGAATTCGGCGACGATGTGGTCGCCGCGCAAGCGTGGTGGACGAGCTTGCCGTCGACGTAAACCGGCGCGACGGGTGTCTCGAACGTGCCGGGCAAGGAGATGCCGATGTTGGCGTGCTTCGATTCGCCGGGGCCGTTGACGACGCAGCCCATGACGGCGACCTTCATTTCTTCGACGCCGGTATACTTCTCGCGCCAGACCGGCATCTGCTCGCGCAGATAGGTCTGGATCTGGTCGGCCATGTCCTGGAAGAAGGTGCTGGTGGTGCGGCCGCAGCCGGGACAGGCGGCGACTTGCGGCGTGAAGCTGCGCAGATTCAGAGCTTGCAGGATCTGCTGGCAGACGATGACTTCTTCGGTGCGATCGCCATTGGGCAGCGGAGTCAGAGAGGCGCGAATGGTATCGCCGATTCCCTGCTGCAGCAGCACGGAGAGCGCGGCCGTGGTGGCGACGATGCCTTTCGAGCCGAGGCCGGCTTCGGTGAGGCCGAGATGCAGCGGATAATCGCAGCGGGCGGCGAGCATCTCGTACACGTGGATCAGATCCTGCACGCTGCTGCACCTTGGCGCTGAGGATGATCTTGTCGTGAGCGAGGCCGTAGCGCTCGGCGTTTTCGGCGCTGCGGAAGGCGCTTTCGACAATGGCGCGCATGGTGACTTCCATGGCGTCGAGCGGGTCTCGGCGAGCGCGAGTTCTCGTCCATCATGTGGGTCAGCAGAACGGAATCGAGCGAGCCCCAGTTGACGCCGATGCGCACGGGCCGGTCGTACTCGATGGCGGCTTCGATCATGATGCGGAAGTTGTCGTCCTGCTTGCGGCCGATGTTGACGTTGCCGGGATTGATGCGGTATTTGGCGAGCGCGCGGGCGCAATCGGGATACTTCTTCAGCAGGATATGGCCGTTGTAGTGGAAGTCGCCGATGATGGGGACGTTGACGCCGAAATTGCGCAGGGTGTCGACGATTTTCGGGACGGCTTGCGCGGCTTCTTCGGTGTTGACGGTGACGCGAACCAGCTCAGAGCCGGCGCGGGCCAGTTCCATGACCTGGTTCACGGTGGCGGCGGTATCGGCCGTGTCGGTGTTGGTCATGGACTGCACGACGATGGGATTGGAGCCGCCGACTTTGACGCCTCCGATGTTGACGACGGCCGATTTACGGCGCGGCGAAACGGCCATTTGGCTTTATTGTATCAGCGTAAGTGGCTGGAATGGTTGATTTTGCCAAACGAACTGGGGGTGAGGCTTGGGCGCCGGCAGAGCACAGAAGGCGAGGGTGCGCCGACAGTGTCCCGGAGGGGCTAAATAAAGTTACTTCCGTACAGTCAAGGAGTTGCGGGCTGGCGGGAGGGGCGGGCGGGACGGCGGGATGGGGATACTCGGGCAAAAGGGTATATGGAAGATCATCGCGAGAGGTCAACGGGGCCGCGGAGTCCGGAGGGGAAGGCTAATTCGAGTAAGAATTCGATGAAGCACGGGATGCGGGCGAAGAAGACGCTGATTATGGCGGATGAGAGCCGGGAGGATTATGAGCGGGTGGAAGAGGGCTGGCGGGAGGAATTCGAGCCCGAAGGATATCAGGAAGAGCGATTGATCGACATTCTGATTGTGAACGACTGGACGCTGAGCCGGGGGCAGCGGCGGACGATGCAGGCTGAGACGGGAGCCGGGGAAGCGGGGTTACCGGAGGAGGATCAGCAGCACCGACTGGATTTGATGCAGCGGTACAAGACGACAGCGGAACGGGCGTTCTATAGGGCGTGGGAAGCAATGCGAGGACTAAGGAAGGACATCATGCGGGAAAACCAAGAACATATACGGTTGCAGCACCGAGTGGCGGAGCTAGAGGCGCAGCGGCAGGCGTCAAAGAAGGAGAAGGCGCAGACGAAAGCCGAGGCTGCGAAGCCGGCGGAAGCGCCGAAGACGCGCGGGGCGGAGATGTTTCAAGGCCAGAACCATCCCAAGAAGATGCGCAAGATTGTGACCATGGAACAGTGGGCGGAGATCACGGTGGAGGATGGCAAGACGGTGACGCAGGTGATTCCGTCGAATGCGCAGTTGATTGAAGAAGGCAAGGCGATGTTGCCGCCGCCGGACCTGGTTTATCGGCGGATGAATTTTGTGGACGGGATTCCGCCGGAGTACCACTGGGCGACGCAGGACGAGGAGCGGCGGAGATTGGGAATGTGCGGGCTTCAGCGGATGACGGTGGACACTTGGCTGGACGTAATCGAGCGGGAGGAGGCGGCGGGGACCGGGCATCTGGGGCCGACGGGCGTGGGCAATCTGCCGAGGCCGAAAGAGCGCGGGGGCTGCGATTGCGAGGTGTGTACGGGGAACCAGGCGATATTGGATCGGAGAGCGGAGCGATAATGAAATGGACCTCGCATGCCACCACAATTGAAGGCTCGGCGGGTGGGCGGCCAACCGCTGACCGTTGAAAGTGATCCTGCTATAGACGCCCGCTATGCAGAGTACAAGCAGCTTGTGGCACGGGCGGTTGAGGTGTTTGGGAGCGATGTTGAGGCGACTCGCTGGTTATCCCACGCTAATCCGGATTTCGCCAATCGCACTCCATTACAGGCCTTCTTGGAGGAGGGCGCCGATAGTGTACTCGACGTGCTCGGAAAGATCGAGCACGGAGTATTCTTCTGACGCCGGAGGATCAGGAACTTCCGGAAGTTAGAGGTATTCGCGCTGACGAGAAATGGCTTGTTGCGGACTCAATCGCGGATCGGCGTTTGCGGAGGACTGATGGATCGACCTGCTGTCAGGCCGGGCTGCCCTTGAGCTCTTCACGGATAATTCTCCGGAGAGCGTCCTCGATTCTGGGAGCTTTGCCGTCGAGGTATTCGCGTAACGCGGAATTGATGAGCGTTTGGTATCCAAGCGAACCGCCGGACTGTTCGGCGATTTGAAAGAAGCGGTTCACGATGTCTTCATCGAGACGGATCGTGATCTTAACCTTTCCTCCGTCGAATGGCTTTTCAGGGATGATCCGCGTTCGCTTACCTTTGCTGAAATCGTAATGATCTTTCATGCTTGCGCCTCGTACTGTTCTCGTTCGTGTGGATTGGCGGGACGCGCCGAGATAATTCGGATGTGGTCGGCGCGATAGGTGTAGACGACGACCAGCAATCGACCGATCGCGCCCATACCGAGAGATACGAATCTCTGTTCTTGCGGATCGCTCTTGTCATCGACGATGGTGATTGCATATGGATCCGCAAAGACGGGAATCGCTTCCGGGATTCGAACGCCGTGCTTGCGATAATTTTTTCCGGCCTTCTGGTCCTTGTCCCCACTCAAAGCCTTCTATCGTATTGTACATACATCGTGTATGGCAGGCGGACTAGCGTTCTTTTTTCTTTTGCAGGCGACGTCTAGGGCGATGTTTGTTACAGGTTTTTGAGGAATTCGCGGAGGGCGTATTTATTTGCATGAACGCGCACATGTCGCCGACAGAGGCTTCGGCAGCACTGAAATCATCGACACCGACCCACAAGGCACGCTTACCAAATGGCACGCTTACCAAATGGCACAGCTTGCGCCAGGCCCAGACGCCCCAGCACGCGCGTCGAAGTGGCTTTTGCGGTTTCGGGAAAGGACTCGCCAAGCTCAGGGAGCGCGGCGCTTGCTATTGCATCGTGGAGACCGCGCCGAGCTGTGGCGAGGACTATCCGCGCTGCTTAAGATTGCAGACCTCGTTATCCTTCCCGTGCAGCCAAGCCCGTGCGATATCTGGTCAGCCGCCGCGACGTTTCAGTTGCTGAAAGCCGAGCGCATCCGTTCCTGTTCGTTATCACCCGAACCAAGACAAACGCCAGCATCACGGCGCAGTCTGTCGCGCTTCTCTCCACATACGGCGAAGTCGCTCCTGCCTTCATTGCCGACCGCACCGGTTGCGCCGCTTCGATGACGACGGAAGGTCAGCGCGAGAGCTTGCGCCCAAAGGCCCCGCTGCGCTGGAAATGGCCGCACTCTGGAAGAACATCAAAGCCGGTATTCCGGCCACAACCCGGAAGGAGCAACTAGCCCAGGCCTAAAGTTGCCGACCTCGACATTGACCTCAACGCCCCGGCGCACGAGCCACCCGCCACGTGCCCGCGTTCACCGAAGGAGCGCGGGAAGCAGCAGGAGCCGCCCAAGAACGATAGACCCGTCAATTTCCGCTGGCACGCCGTCGAAGTCAAGGCGATGAAGAAAGCCGCCCTTGAAGCGGATATGACTATACAAGATTTCTCGCTAGCTTGCTTTCCCGCAGTCTTGCAAAAAGCAGCGAATAGGGCATCTGTGCAATAATCCAAACCCACGTCTGCGCTATGTTTCAGTGGACATCCTGTGGGAGGGAGAGGGAAGAACAGAATGTCCAGCCCTCTGGACGGTTTTGTCCAGTAGGAGCCTCGCCAAAAAGTTCCGCGGCCCTCGCAGGAATTCTTTAACTGGCGCATAATGAAATTGCGCAAAAGACCGCTAGCTTTCCAAAGCTTGCGTCGAAGCCCAACGGTGTTCCCGTTGGGCGTTTCTATTTTCGCCGTCAAGTCCCCACCTTGCCGTGTTCATCGAGCGAAGCCGCATCGCCGTGCCGGTCGTAAAGCTGCGTCGTGCGGGTGTCCGTGATTCGCCATGTTGTGGGCTTCGGCCAGCGACCCATCGCTCTTGGGTTAATCAGTGATGCTGGTCGCGCGCATGGAAACATGAATGCCGAAAGCGTTGCTGACAGCGCCGTCCGATGTTTTGCCCGTAAAGCACCACGCGGCGGCTGTTCGTGCGAAGCACCTCGCGCGTGATCCAGAACAGCACCAGTCGGGGCATCGTTCCGTAGGGATAGCCGAAGGACTTGCCCGTATCGGGTCAACGCGAGGACGAAGGCGATCAGAATGGCTCCGGCGAGCGCTTCGGTGCGGGGCGAAAGATCGGGCATTTTCCCTCCGATCTGGGCAGAGTGATATTCCGCGGCGGCGGTAATTGCAAGGAATTTAATTTTTGGGGAGGCTAGGCGCGGGCGATCATGGGCTTGCCTTCGTGAGCTACCAGGAGGTCGTGCATGTCGTTGGCGTGTTCCTCTTCGTTGGTGAGAATGCTTTCCATCATGACGCGGGTGGTGGGGTCTTTGTCGCCGAAGAAACGGATCAATTCGCGGTAGTGTTCGCAGGCGATGCGCTCGGCGATGAGATTTTCCTTGATCATCTCGATTAGATTGGCGCCCTCTACATACTGAGAAGCGGATCGCGTGGCTAAGCCTTCGGGATTGAAGTTGGGCGAGCCGCCGAGCTGGTTGATGCGCTCGGCGACGCGGCGCATGTGCTCCTGCTCTTCTTTGGCGTGTTCATTGAACTCGTCTCTGACGCCTTCGCTCGAGATACCGGTTGCGGCGATGGCGTTCATGGTGTAGCGCAGAACACATACAATCTCGGTTGCGAGCACGGTTTGAAGGATTTCGATCGCTTGATGGACGTCGCCCTCGTAGGCGGGCGTGACCGCGCCTTGATCGATGCTGGCGCGAGCTTTGGCCCGGAGCTGTTGGACGTCACTCAGAAACGGCTGATCAGTTGGCATATGGCCATTCTAACTGTCGATACTGGTAGAGGGACGAGATGACCATCGGGGAACAGCTGGCGTTCTTATTTATCCTGGCGCTTCCAATTGCATCGGTGGCCTGGACGATTACGCACGAGGACATTTTTCGGGAGCCGCGGGAGTGGTGCAAAGAACGCAGCGAAAAATGCAACCAGATGTTAAAGCGCAAGTTCTTCTATCTGTTTACGTGCGAATACTGCTTCAGCCATTACGTGACGATTATTTTTCTTTTCATCACGCGTTTCAAACTGCTTTATTCGGATTGGCGCGGGTATTTGGTATCGGGGTTTGCGCTGGTTTGGGTGGCAAATGTGTACATGAATTTGTATTCGCATGTGCGGCTGGATATTAAGCGCGAGAAAGTGCAGATTGCGGTTCATGAGAAGACGATGGCGGAAGGCGAGGACGCGCAGGCGGCGTTGGTTAGTAAACCTGGTTAAGGAGCTTGCGCTGGTCTTGGGGGGTTAGCTGGTCGTAGAGGTCGGTGAAGGCGGCGTTGGTCCAGCCGAAGCCGGCTTGGTTGGCGCTGTATCCGAAGTGAATGTTGGCGCTGACATTCGAGCCGCCGGTAACCATGTCGTACTTCTCGACGATGTAGCCTTGGCGCAAGAACTCGCGGCGGACGAGCGAGAGGAATTTCATGGAGATTCGCTCGGCGTCTTCGGTATATCCGTAGCGGCGCAGACCTTCAACGGCGATCATTTGCAAGGGCGCCCAGCCGAAAGGAGCGTCCCATTGATTGCCGCTGATATAGGTGCTGGTCTGCAATCCGCCGGGCTTCTCAAATAACGGCAGATTCTTCACGATGCGCGCGGCCTGTTCCTTGGATGCGAAGCCGGCCCAGAGGGGATAAAACGTGGTGAGGAATGGATAGTGCCGCACGCGTTGGTTTACGAAATCGTAATCGTAATAGAGGCCGTCTTTGGGATCCCACATCAGACGGTTCATGCGCTCGGCGCGGTCTTGCGCGCGCTTGCGCCAGGTGTTTGCGTCGTTATCGCGGCCTAGGGTGTGGAGGATCTCGGCGGTTTGCGTTTCCATCAAATAGAGCAGGGAATTCAGGCAGACGGGATCGTAATGGATGATGTCGATGTTGAAGGGGCCGAAGCGATTCGAAGGATCGAAACCGGACTCGCGCATGGAACGGTCGCCCTTGTAGAACGCGGGCGTGAGTTGACCGCTGGCGTGGTCGTAATACTGATTGACGTTGTAATCGGTAATGCGATGGGTTTGAAAGTACTGCTTGACGAGCTGGTAATGATTTGTGCCTTGGGCGTCACGCTCGGCTGAGAGGACTTCCGGCGCGGGGCCATTGCCGGTATCGAAATAGCGGGACAATCCGGTCTGCGGAGTCAAGTGCGGTTCGGTGGACCAGACGGCGTAGTATTTCTCGATCATCGGCAGGGTGTCTGCGAGCCACTTGCGATCCAGCGTTTTGCGATAGACGCCGAGGATCATCTGGGTGAGGAAGGGCGGCTGTGAGCGCGTGAGGTAATAGGTGCGGTTGGCGTTCAAGACTTTGCCGTAGTTCTTGACTTCGTATAAGAAGTTGTCGGCCATGTCTTTGGCGAGAGTGAGGTCGCCGTCGCGCAGCAAGCCGACCTGGATGAAGTAGCTGTCCCATCCGTACATTTCGTTGAAGCGGCCGCCGGGCACGACGTACGGGAATGGAAGATAGAGGAGGCCTTGGTCGCGCAGAGAGTTCAGATCTTGTGGGAGCGAAAAAATGTGAATGGTGTTGAAGGCGGCGGGGGGCATGTCGCGGCGCAAAGCGCTTTCGACGGTTTGAAGATCATCGCTGCGTGGGATATAAACGGGCCATTTGCCATCGGGGCCGGGGTGGAATTTTGGATCGACGGCGGCCGCGGCGAGATCTTTGTTTGAGCGTGTGAGGACGGTCCAGGTCTGCTGGATGTAGGCGAGGATGGACGGAGTTTGAGTTTGGGGGGCGGCGGTGAGGAGCAGTGCGAAGAGAAGTGCGAGAAGGGGTCTGGGCGTTCGTTTTTTCATTTTGGGGTGCGCAGGGCTTCAGCTTCGGCAGCTCGGCCCTGGGCGGTCAGAAAGATGATCAGGTTGTTTCGGGTAAGGATTGTGTTGGGGTGATCGCTGCCGAGCGCCTTTTCGCGGATGGCCAGTGCGCGGCGACAGAGCGGCTCGGCCGCGGCGAGATCTCCCTTATCGTGGAGCAGGACTGCGAGATTGCTTAAGCTCCGGGCCGTGTCGGGGTGATGGGGGCCGAGCGCCTTTTCGCGGATGGCCAGTGCGCGGCGGTAGAGTGGCTCGGCAGCGGCGAGATCGCGCTTTCGTCGAAGCAGTCCGGCCAGATTGTTCAGGCTCGCGGCGGTATCGGGGTGGTTGGGGCCGCGCACCTGTTCGTAAATGGCCAGTGCGCGGCGATAGAGCGGCTCGGCAGCGGCGAGATCGCCCTTGTTCCCAAGCAGTCCGGCTAGATTGTTCAGGCTCACTGCGGTATCGGGGTGATTGGGGCCGGTTTCGCTTTCGCGAATAGCAAGAGCACGTCGGTAGAGCGGCTCGGCGGCGGCGAGATCACCCTTCTCGTGGAGCAGTAAGGCTAGATTGTTCAGGCTCGTGGCCGTGTCGGGATGTTTGGGGCCGATCGTCTGTTCGTCAACAGCCACGGCGCGGCGATAGAGCGGCTCGGCGGCATCGTACTGACCGCGCTCCCCGAGATAGATTCCGCCTTGGTTCAGCAGGCGAGCTGCATTTTGCGATTCGAGACGATACTGCTCGGCGGTTGCCGCGATTGCCTGCGCGTGCATTACGAGCCGGTCGCAAGTTGGCCAGTTTTCAAATTGAATGTAGGGGAAAGCGGCGTTCAGAAGCGTGACAGCACGTTCGGCCCAGAGCTTTCCGTGTTCGTCGCCAAGCTGGTTGCGCACGACAGTTTGGATCAAACGGTGCACGCTGAACGATACGCCGACGCCGGGTTCGCGCTTTACCAGCGAGTAGCGAAGGAGCGGGGCCAGCAATTCATCGAGGGCGAGCGGATCGTCGGTGGCGGCGGCCAGCGCTGTGCCGAGCGGGCCTTCAATTTCGTTCGCGCCGAGCGCGAGCAAGTCCAGCGGGATCGCGTCGGGAGCTAGAAACGCACTCAGGCGCAAGAGGTCGGCCGAGGCGGGTGCCTTTTCGATTTCGGCAAAATTCAAGGCCCAGGTGGTAGCGACGGAGTCTGTGCGTGCCAGCGCTTTGCCTTTTTCCAGTAATTGAATATGACGCTTGCGATAGCTGGCAAGATAAGCGGCAACGCTGGCGCCGGTCTCGACTAAGTAGGCGGCGGCCTGCTCGATGGCGAGCGGGAGGTAGCCGAGTTCTTCGACCAGAGCTGTTGCCGCAGCTTGTTCCTGCGCGCTGGCTGCTGTAGAGCCACGTCCAGAGCGTGCAAAGAGGAACGCGCAAGCCTCCTTGGGAGGCAGAGTGTCCAAATGCAATAGACCTTGGAGGATACCGATTTCTTGCAGCGTATAGGCGCGGGAGGTGACGAGCACACACCCTCGGTGTTGGCGCGGAAGGTAGGGCTTGACCAGCGCGGGAGTGTCGGCGTTATCGAGGACCAGGAGCCAGCCCGCGTTTTGCTCCAGCCAGGCTTTCACCGCGTCGCACACGTCGGCTTGGTTTTGCTCTTCAGAAGCTGAGAGACCGAGCTTGCGGGCGATTTCAACGTACCCCGATGCGAGCGTCTGCTCATTCTCGGCGACCGCCCACAAAACGGCAGTGTATTGATCTTTATGACGGTACACGTATTCGACGGCCGTTTGCGTTTTGCCGACGCCGCCCACCCCGGCAATACCCGCGGCTTGGGAAAGCGCGCCCGTGCCTTGCAACAGAGCTCGATCGAGTTGTGCGAGCACATCTTCGCGGCCAGTGAAAGTTGGATTTCTCTCGAAAGGAACCAGGAATACGGGCTCTCCTGTTGAGGTGGTGGGGACGTGAACATCGACGACTTGGCGGATGCGTTCGTGCAGCTTCTTCAGGACGAGGTCGACCTGATCTTCGGGAAGGGAGTTCAGAGGATGGCCGGGGTCGCCGATGGATTGATAAGCCGCAAGCGGGGTGGTCTCGTAAGTGGAGTGCCGCAATGGCACCCAAAGGATGGTGAGCCCACGAGATTTTGCGGCATCGAGAAGGGGCGGAAGCTCGTGTTTGTGGATGAAATCGGACGCGAGGAAGGTCTGGCTGACCAGCAGGATCGCTACTTTTGCGTGCTCGAGCGCGTGCTGAATTTCATCGCGCCATTGATCACCGGCATGGATGCGCGTGTCCTCCCAAAGGTCGATGAGACCTTCGCGGTGCAAGGGGCGGAGGTAGGGACGGCAACGCTCCAGCCAATCAGCATCCTGGTGGCTGTAGCTGACGAATACGGGTGCGGGGGAGCCTGGCATTTGGCGCGTCGAATAGGAACGAGCTTTTTTAAGATACATCGAGGGCGACCAGGAGGTCGCCTGCGGACCAGGAGGTCCGCCCCACGGCGTGGTTGGCCTATACTGGCGGGGAAGGATGAGAATGTTACTGCGTTATTGGAAATTGATTGTTGTCGCGATTGGGGCGCTGCTGCCGGGACTGGTGTTTGCGCAGGTTACGGCGGCGGATTATGCGCGTGCGGAGAAGTTCATGGGGTACAACACGAATCCGCTGGTGCTGCATGGGGCGGTGCGTCCGACTTGGGTATCGAACGAGCTGTTTTGGTACCGAAATACGACGGCGGAGGGCAGCGAGTTCGTATTGGTGGATGCTACGCGAGGGACGCGGGAGCCGGCATTCAATCAGGCGAAATTGGCGGCCGCGCTTTCGACGGCGGCGCACGGGAATTACAATGCCGCGCACCTGCCGTTTATGACGTTCGATTTGTCGGATGACGGGCAGACGATTTCGTTCAATGTTGGATCGCATCGCTGGAAGTGCGACCGGCAGGGGAATAAATGCACGGCGGAAGAACGGGGCGGGGCTGGCGCGGCTCGTAATGCAGTTGTCTCGCCGGATAAGAAGCATGCGGCGTTTATTCGCGATTACAACCTGTGGGTGCGGGATGTGGACAGCGGGAAAGAGAGGCAACTCACGACCGATGGCGTGAAGGATTTCGGGTACGCGACGGACAATGCGGGGTGGGAGACGAGCGACCGGGCGATTCTGCTGTGGTCTCCGGATTCGAAAAAGATTGCGACCTTTCAACAAGACCAGCGCGGGGTTGGCGAGATGTATCTGGTGAGCACCAAGGTGGGCCATCCGGAGCTGCGCGAGTGGAAATATCCGCTGCCAGGCGATGAAGTGGTGACGACGATTCAGCGGGTGATTATCGATTTGGATGGCCCGAAGACGGTGCGGCTGCAGATGCCGGCGGATCAGCACCGCTCGACGCTGTGCGACAACATTGCGTGCCGCGGGGGCGAGTGGGCGGATGTGGAGTGGAGTCCGGATGCGACTCATCTGGCGTTTGTTTCTACATCGCGCGATCACAAGAAAGAGCAGCTGCGCATAGCGGATGCAAACACGGGCGCGATTCGCGATGTGATGGAAGAGACGGTCGCGACATTCTATGAGTCGGGCAACGGGCGCATCAACTGGCGCTATCTTCCGGCGTCGAACGAAGCGATTTGGTTTTCAGAGCGCAGTAATTGGGGGCATCTCTATCTTTACGATCTGGGGACGGGCAAGTTGAAAAATCAGATCACGAGCGGCGATTGGAATGTGACGCAATTGCTGAGGGTGGATGAGAAGAACCGGATGCTGTACTTCCTGGGGGTGGGAAGAGAGAAAGGCTGCGATCCGTATTTCAGTCATTTTTATCGGGTGGGGTTCGATGGAAAAAATTTGACGCTGCTGACGCCGGAGAATGCGAATCACGATGTGAGTCTTTCGACTTCGGGGCGATTTTTCGTGGACAGCTATTCGACGCCGCAGGTTGCGCCCATTTCCGTTTTGCGGGATGAAAACGGGAAGGTAGTGACGACGCTCGAGAAGGCGGACATTTCGCGTCTGTTGGCGACGGGATGGAAGCCGCCGACTTCATTCACGGTGAAGGCGCGTGACGGCGCGACAGATCTGTACGGATTGATGTTCAAGCCGACGAACTTGGATGCGAGTAAAAAATATCCGATTGTGAACCATATTTATCCGGGCCCGCAGACGGGGAGCGTGGGGGGCCGATCGTTCTCAGCGGCACGGGGAGATGCGGAGGCACTGGCGGAGCTGGGTTTCGTGGTGGTGGAGATCGACGGGATGGGGACGCCGTGGCGGTCGAAGAAATTTCACGAGGCGTATTACGGAAATATGGGCGACAACACGCTGCCGGACCAGGTGACGGGCATGAAGCAGCTGGCGCAGCGATATCCGTGGATCGACATCGAGAGGGCGGGGATTTATGGACATTCGGGCGGCGGAGATGCGACGGCTGACGCGATGTTCCGGTATCCGGATTTCTTTAAGGTGGGGATTGCGGAATCGGGGAATCACGACCAGAGAGAATATGAAGACGATTGGGGCGAGAAGTGGCAGGGGCTGCTGGAGCACAAGCCTGACGGGAAGACGAATTACGACGATCAGGCGAACGAGAGCATTGCGAAAAATTTGAAGGGGCACCTGTTGCTGGCGCATGGCACGATGGACAACAATGTGCCGCCTTATAACACGCTGCTGGTGGTGAATGAGCTGATCAAGGCGAACAAGGATTTCGATCTGATTTTCTTTCCGAACGCGGGGCATGGGTACGGCGCGGGCACGGGTTACATGACGCGGCGGCGGTGGAATTATTTTGTGCGGTATCTTTTGGGGACGGAGCCGCCGCACGAGTATGAGATGCATCCGCAGCCGGAGGGAAGGCCGAATCCGGCGGGACCGGAAGGGCGTTAATCGAAAATTGCTGAGAACGGAATTTCGATGGAAGTTCCATCCAGTTTGACCGATCCGCCGGTTGCCTGTTCCATGCCGTTAGGGCGGTAAATCCAAACTGTTTGTTCGACGGGATCGATTACCCAAACGACGGGTACTCCGAAGTCGAGGTAGTCTTGGACGCGGGCGTTGGTGCGCGAGACGGTGTCTTCGGGCGAAAGAATTTCTATGCAGAGCAGCGGCGGTCTGGTGAGAATCTGCTCTTCGGGCTTGCCGAGTGTAACTACTACATCGGGAATGCGGAAGCGGGTAGGCTTGACTTGAAAGCGCCATTCGGGAAGAGCGGCAATTCCTGTTCGCTGGAAATTGCTCATAAAGAAAAGAATGAGCTTCCCTTGAATCCAACTGTGATCCCGTTCTCCCAAATTCCGCTCCTCAACGACTCCGTCGACATAGTCGCGGTCGGGCCGGTAGACGGTTTTCAGGTACTCTTCCACTGAAATCTGCGTGCCAGCTGCCATGTTCGAACGGTATCACGAATGAGGTGGGTCGAGGCGGATTCCGAGCTCGCGGAGTTGGCGCTCGGGAACTTCGGAGGGGGCTTCGCACATCAGATCGGTGGCTTTGGCGGTCTTGGGGAACGGAATTACTTCACGGATGGATTGCTCGCCGGCGAGGATCATCACCAGACGGTCGAGGCCGAGCGCGATTCCGCCGTGCGGCGGGGCGCCATACTCGAGGGCTTCGAGCAAGAATCCGAAACGGCGCTTGGCTTCTTCGTCGGAAAAGCCGAGCGCGGCGAAAACTTTGGATTGGACGTCGCGGCGGTGAATACGAATGGAGCCCGATCCTAATTCGGTGCCGTTCAGCACGAGGTCGTAGGACTTGGCGCGGCAGTGCGCGGGATCAGTGGTGAGCTTTTCGAGATCCTGATCGTGAACCGATGTGAAGGGATGATGCGCGGCATTCCAGCGCTGGCCTTCTTCGTCCCACTCGAACATGGGAAACTCGACGACCCAGAGAAATTTGAAGGTCTCGGGATCGAGAAGCTTGTGGCGGTCGTTGTACTTCTGCGCAATGAACAAGCGAAGCTGGCCGCAGGCTTGCAGCACAGTGTGGTCGGGCAACGCGCCTTTTTTTTCACGCGCCCAGCCGGCTAGGATCAGCAGGTCGTCGGGGGCGGGATTTACTCGCTCGCGGAGCTTGGCGATGGGCTCGGCGAAATCGCGTTCCAAACGCTTGATGTCGTCGTAGACGCGGAGGCCGCGCTCCTGCCCGAAGGCTTTGATTTCGTCGCGCTCCCGGCGAGTGAGTTGCCCGGTACTGGGGATGTGAATGGCTACGAGGGGCAATCCGTTGGCAGCAAGATCGGTATTGGAAAACAGACCTTCGACGCAGTGGAAGGGAGGAATGCGGAGATCGGGTTTGTCGGTGCCATAAGAGCGCATGGCCTGGGCGTAGGTCATACGCGGAATGTTGCCAGGGTCGGGCTTTCCGGCGGCTTCGCAGACGCTCGAGATCAGACGCTCGACGACGTGATAGACCTGCTCTTCTTGCGGAAAGGACATCTCGAGATCGATTTGGGTGAACTCGGGCTGGCGGTCGGCGCGGAGATCTTCATCTCGGAAGCAGCGCACGATTTGGAAATAGCGTTCGTAGCCGCTGATCATGAGCAGCTGCTTGAAAATTTGCGGCGATTGCGGGAGGGCGTAAAAAGTGCCGGGCTGGACGCGGCTGGGGACCAGATAATCGCGCGCGCCTTCGGGGGTGGAGCGGGTCATGAAAGGCGTTTCGATTTCGAGGAAGCCCTGCGAATACAAGGCTTGACGAACGGCGAAAGAGATTTTCGATCGGAGGATGATATTGCGCTGCATGCGCGGGCGGCGCAAGTCGACATAGCGGTACTTCAGGCGGATTTCTTCTTTGACGTCGACGGTGTCTTCGAGCGGGAAGGGGGGCGTGCGCGATTCGTTGAAAATCCAAATTCGTGTTGCGGCGACTTCGATTTCACCGGTGGCGATGGCGGGGTTTATGGTAGCCGCGGGGCGCATGGCGGCGGCGCCTTCTACCGCAATCACGAATTCGGAGCTCAACTGCTGGGCGCGCTGGTGCGCTTCGGGATTCTTGCTCTCGTCAAAGACAAGCTGTGTGATGCCATCGCGATCGCGCAGGTGAATAAAAACGACACCGCCGAGGTCGCGGCGGCGATGAACCCAGCCCATGAGGACCACGGTTTTGCCGGCGTCGTGCGCGCGCAGTTCTCCGCAATTGTGGGTACGGCGCAAATCGCCGAGGAAGTCCAATTTCAGATCAGGCATCGAAACGCTCCAGCAGTTGTTGGCGGGTAAGCCTATGCTGCTCGCCGGAGGCCATGTCTTTGAGGGTGTAGGATTGCGTAACAATCTCGTTATCGCCGACGATCAAGGTGCGGCGGGCGGCGGATTTATCGGCAAGCTCGAGCATGCGTTTGAGCTTGCGGTCGGTTCCGAGCTCGACGGAAATGCCGCGCTGGCGGATCTCGGCGGCGAGTATGGCGCAGTGCCGCAAGGCTGCATCGCCGAGCGGCGCGATGTAAAGATCCAAGGCAGGCGACTGGATGGTGTGTTCTTCCTCGGCGATAAGGACGAGGCGATCTTCGCCGATCGAAAATCCGATTCCGGGGGCCGGAACTTTCGATCCGAGACTCTCGGCGAGACCGTCGTAGCGTCCGCCTCCGAGAATTGCGTTCTGGGCGCCTAATGCGCCGTGGGTGATTTCGAAAGTGGTGCGCGCGTAATAATCGAGGCCGCGGACGAGGCGGGGTTTGAGCGTGTACGCGATCTGGCGATCGTCCAGAAATTCGCGAACGCGGCGCAAGTGCTCGCGGTCGTCCTCGCTCAAAAAATCGAGGATCGACGGAAGCTGCTCGATGAGCGGCTGGTCCTCGGGAACTTTGCAATCGAGGACGCGAAGCGGATTGGTTTGAGCGCGGCGGCGGCAATCTTCGCACATGCGCGGGGCGAGATCCTTCAGCTTCTCGCGGAGGGCTTCATTGTAATGAGCCCGCGATTTTTTCGAGCCGACGGAGTTGATCAGCAGCTCAAAATCGCGAATGCCGACTTCGCGCAAGATGTCGACGACGAGCTCGATGACTTCGGCGTCGATGGCGGGCGAGTCCGATCCGATGGCTTCGGCCCCGATCTGATAGAACTGGCGATAACGGCCTTTCTGGGGGCGCTCGCGGCGAAACATGGGACCTATGTAGTAGAGCTTTTGGAGTCCCGGCTGCTGATCGAGGCGATGTTCGATGTAGGCGCGCAGAACGGAAGCGGTACTTTCAGGGCGGAGGGTGAGGGAAGCGCCGTCGCGATCGTCGAAAGTGTACATTTCTTTGGTGACGATGTCGGTGTCTTCGCCCACGCTCCGCGTAAACAGCGCGGTGTCTTCGAGAATGGGAGTGCGAATCTCGCGATAGTTATAGCGGGTGAAGATGCGGCGAGCGGCGGTTTCGACCTGACTCCAGGCGGCGCTAGAGGGAGGCAAGATGTCGCGCATGCCTTTGACGCTGTGGATCAAGGCTGCTCTTCCTTGTAGATGGCGGTGAGGCGGACGTAGTTGTCGCAGTTTTCGCGGAAGCGCTGCTGTTCTTCGGGAGTAAGTTCGCGGCGCGGTTTGGCTGGGGTGCCCATGACCAGCATGTTGGGGGCGACCTGCATGCGTTCGGTGACAACGCGCCGGCGGCGACGACTGCGCCAGCGCCGATTTTCGCGCCATTGAGCACGACTGCGCCGATTCCAATCAGCGCGTCGTCGGCTACTTCGCATCCGTGCAAGACGACGCGGTGGCCAACTGTTACGCGGTTACCGACGATGCAGGGATAGAGCAGGCGGTCGACATGAAGAACGGTATTATCCTGAATGCTCGACTCGTCGCCGACGCGGATATAGTTGACGTCGCCGCGAATGGAGACGTTGAGCCAGACACTGGAGCGCTCGCCGACGACGACGTCACCGATCACCTGCGCGCTGGAATCGATATAAGCGGAATGCGCAATGCGGGGCATCACTCCGCGGTAGGGGCGGATCACTTTTGTAGCCTAGCGTAGCAGGACGCGCGGGCGGGTTAGGATCGAGGGCGAGCTTGTGTGTTGTTAGGGGCATTCACGGCGATTCTCGTGCGACCCGGGGGGGACGGGCAGCTATGTCCACGCGCCAAAAACCGGCTTGGGACATAGTCGGCCCGTCCCAATACCGGGTTGCGACATAGCGGGCCCGTCCCTTACTAGAATGAGAGTCATGCGAAAAGCGGTCCTGTGCGCGTTCGTCGCCTCCTATGTTATTCGCGAAGACGCCGTTTACTTTCGACGCCATGATGAAGCTCGCGCGAATAGACGATGCTCAGTTATCGCCGGACGGAAAGATGGTGGCGTTCACGGTCCAGACCGTGGACATGGTTAATAACACGAAGCCGACGCAGATTTACGTGGTTCCGGTCGAGGGGGGACGCCGCAGCGGTTGACAAACGACGGCAATTCGAATACGAGGCCACGCTGGACGCCCGATTCGAAGCGCATCGTGTTTGTCTCGGACCGCAGCAATGGGTCGCAGATGTGGTCTATGAATGCGGACGGAAGCGATCCGAGGCCGCTGACGAATGTGCCGACGGAAGCGGACGGGGTCACGCTGTCGCCGGATGGGAAGCTGATTTTGTTCACGAGCCATGTGTATCCAGGTTGCGAGGCGGCGAACGCAGCGGCGGGGGTCGATTACGATGCGGCGTGCAACAAGACGAACCTTGATGAGGAAGCGGCGAGCAAGATGAAGGCGCGCGTTTACACTTCACTTCTATACCGGCATTGGACGCATTACGAAGGCAAGCGGCGGCAGCACCTGCTGATTCAGATGCTGGATGGCAGCGGCAAAGTTCGCGATCTGACGCCGGGCGATATCGATACGCCGCCGTTCTCGCTGGGCGGTCCGGAGGCATATGTTTTTTCGCCGGACAGCGCGCAGGTGACTTACGTCAGCAACACGGATGCGGACCTGGCGACGAGCACGAATTCGGATCTGTTCACGGTGCCCGTTGCGGGAGGCGAGACGAAGCGGATTACCACGAATCCCGGGGCGGATGAAGGGCCGCGTCTATTCGCCGGACGGTAAATATCTGGCGTATCGAACGCAGATTCGCGCCGCGTATGAGAGCGATCAATGGCGGCTGGCGGTGCTGGATTTGCAAAGCGGGCAAGATGAACACGCTGACGGATTCGCTGGACCGCTGGGTGGAAGAGTACACCTGGTCTCCGGATTCGAAGCGGATTTTTTTTACGGTCGACGACCACGGCACGACGCCGCTGATGATGATGCCGGTGACGGGCGGGGCGGTTCGGACGATTGCGCAAGGGCCGACGTCGATCGGCGGCGTGCAGTTTACGGCTGACGACAAGATGATGATCTATACCGAACAGAGCGGGTCGCGGCCGGCGGAGATCAATAAGGCGCTGTCCAAAGGCGGGAGCGGAGTTCCGCTGACGCATTTGAACGATGCGTTGTTCGACCAGTATCAGCTGACGCCCTTGGAAAAGATTTCGGTGGATGCGGGGGATGGGTCGAAGGTGGAGAGCTTTATAGTGAAGCCGTCCGGATTTCAATGCGTCCGTGAAATATCCCGTTCTGTTTGCGATTCACGGCGGGCCGGAAGGCGATTGGGGCGAATCGTGGAGTTATCGCTGGAACGCGCAGGTGCTGGCCGGCGGCCGGGTATGTGGTGGTATGCCGAATCCGCATGGATCGATCGGTTATGGGCAGAGCTTTACGGACGCGGTGAATGGCGATTGGGGCGGGCGGGCGTACGACGACATCATGGCGACGGTGGATTACGTGAGCAATCTGCCGTATGTCGATAAGGACCGGATAGTGGCGGCGGGAGCGTCATACGGCGGCTACATGATCGATTGGATTCTGGGGCACACGGATCGTTTTAAGGCGCTGGTGACGCACGCGGGCGTGTATGATTTGCGCAGCGAAGCGGGAACGACGGAAGAACTGTGGTTCGTGAAGTGGGAGTTTCAAGGCTTTCCCTGGGAGAATCCGGAGCTGTATGAGAAATGGTCTCCGAGCTCGTACGTGAAGAATTTCAAGACGCCGACGCTCGTGACGCACGGGGAGATCGATTACCGGGTGCCGATCGGGCAAGGGGAGCAACTGTTCACGGCGCTGCAGGAGATGAAAATTCCTTCGAAGCTGGTGCAATTTCCAGAGGAAGGGCATTGGATTTTGAAGCCGCAGGACAGCCAGTTCTGGTATGCGACGGTGATCGACTGGCTGAACGGGTATACGAAGGCTAGCGCAGTAGTGGGGGTGAAGCCGGCGGGAAACTAGATGCGGAAGAAGTCGGCGACGCGGAATTCTTTTTCCACGATGCTGGTGAAGGTGTCCTGTTCTTCGAAGACCTGGGGATCGCGGCGGCCGGCGGAATAGACATAAACGGTGCGAGTGTCGGGATAGACGAGCCACACTTCGCGGGCGCCTGCGCGGAGGTACTGTTTCACTTTCAATTGCAGGTCTTTGGCGGTGTTGCCGGGCGAGACGATCTCGACCGCTAATAGAGGGGCGCCGTGGAACCAACCTGCGGGAAGGCCTTCGGGGAAGTCGCTCCGGCGATTGACGGCGATATCGGCTCCGCGGACGGTGGCGGCTTGCGGATTGGGGTCGAGCAGGAACCCGGCGTCGCCGCCGGCGACAATGTACTCTTCCCGTGGAAGAACGCTCTTGAGCAGGGCGCCTATGTTGATGATCAGTGCGGCATGCTTGTATCCGGGCGGAGGCAATTTGATCAGCTCTCCTTCACTAAGTTCATAGTGGGTGCCGTCCTCTTCGCGCTCGGGAAGGGCGAGGAACTGGTTGATGGTCAGGATGGTTTTAGTCGCCATCGTAATAACAAGTTTACGCCGGATCAGGGCAGGTCACACACCTTGTTAACATTCAAGTGGGACAAGGGATGAATACAAAACGCACGCATGTGGTTATCCCCGAACGGCTAGTGAAAGAAATCGATATTTTGGTCGGTAATCGTCAGCGGAGCAGCTCCCTGCCTCAGGCCGCTGAACGAGAGCTGATGCGCCTGCGCCAATTGAGGGCGCTCGACGCAGCAGCCGGCGCTTGGAGAGACAGCGATCACCCGGAACTCGCGGGGGGTTCAGCCAGTTGCGTAAGGAAACTCCGCCGCGAGTCTGAGCGGCGCTTTCAACGGCCAAGCAAGAAATAGATGGCTCCGTATCTTCTCGACACCAGCGCAATCATCGATGCGCTCAATGAGAAGAGAAATCGGCCTCTGCTGTTGCGCGGACGCGACGATTGCGGCGGTTGCGATCCACGATGGGCTGCCGCTCATCACCGACACGTGAAGGACTTTCCGATGAAAGAGCTAGAGCTGCACATTTTGCTATGACGGTAAACTCTTTTGAAGCAGGCGTGGTCAACACTAAGATGTAAAATCGCCGGGAGTCACGATGCAGACCGCCATTCGCAGGAGATCGCCTTTCGCACTCATCAGCGCGCGCATGCTGGCGTTTCTGGCGGTTTTGGGTCCGGGATTTATCACGGCGAATGTCGACAACGATCCGGGCGGCATACTCACGTATTCGCAAGCCGGCGCTCAATTCGGGTATCAACTGCTTTGGACGCTCATCCCGACGACCATCGCGCTCATCGTGGTGCAAGAGATGGCTGCGCGGATGGGCGCTATCACGGGCAAAGGGTTGTCGGACCTGATCCGCGAAGAGTTCGGGCTGCGGGCGACGTTCTTCACGATGGTGGTGCTGGGGCTGGCCGATTTCTTCAACATCGTCTCGGAATTTGCGGGCCTGGCGTCGGGCATGGGGATTTTCGGCATCAGCAAGTACATCGTTGTTCCGCTCGGCGCGGCGCTCGTGTGGGGTCTGATTGTGCGGGGGCGGTACAAGCCGGTTGAGCGCATCCTGATCGTCGCCTCGTTGATGTATTTCGCTTATCCGGTTTCGGCATTTCTCGCGAAGCCGAATTGGGATTTGGCGATCAAGCAGACCTTCATTCCTGTCTTTCAGCAGCGATCCGGCGTATGTGGTGATGATTGTCGGGCTGATCGGCACCACCATCACGCCGTGGATGCAGTTTTATCTTCAGGCGGCGGTGGTCGAGAAAGGGATCGACAGGCGCAATTACGGCATCTGCCGGCTGGACGTGATTACCGGCTGCATCATCACGGAGGTGATCGCGTTCTTCATTGTCGTGGCTTGCGGCGCGACAATTTACCATTCGAACCATCCGCAAATCACGGATGTGGCGCAGGCGGCGGTGGCACTGAGGCCTTTCGCCGGCAAATTCGCGTCGCTGTTGTTTGCGGCGGGACTGATCAATGCGTCGCTGCTCTCGGCCGCGATACTGCCGCTGGCGACTTCGTACAACATCTGCGAAGGGCTGGGTTTCGAATCGGGCGTCGACAAGCGATTTTCCGAGGCTCCGGTCTTTTATTGGCTGTACACGCGTTTGATCGGAGGGGCGCGGCGGTCGTGCTCATTCCGCATCTGCCTCTGTTGAAGTTCATCATCTATTCGCAGGTGGCAAACGGAATTCTGCTGCCGTTTGTGCTGGTGTATATGCTGCTGCTGGTGAACCGGCCGCATCTGATGGGCGGCTTACAAGAACAAGCCGTGGCAGAACGTGGTGGCGTGGGCAACGGCGGTGGTCATGATCATCCTGACCAGTCGCATTGATTTACACGAGCGTCATGGGATAAAACTGACCCCGAAGAATGAGCCTCCGGAGCGCACGTTATAGGTCGAGGTATTGTATGTGCCCCACCTGTCTTTCGAAGCAAGTACGGAGATCGCATTTTCGGCTTCGCGATTTGCCGCTGTTGCTGTTGCATGCGAAGCCGTCCCGATGCATGACCTGTTTTCGGCGCTTCTACGAATGGCCCTGGTTCCGTAATCTGATAGCCTGCGGCTACAGTGATTTAACTCGTACTAACCCGTTGCAGCGCGTCCATAACGCTGCAGCGAGTGATACGATCAGGGCGGAGACCGGCCTTGTGACGATCGTATCCGAACAGCTTATTCCCGCGCCGTCCGGTCTAGAGCAACGCCGCAAAGCCTCACTCTGCCGTTTGAGCCGCTTCCGCAATTCCGCCGAAACGCGCTCGAAGAATCCGCGGAGCGCGCCGATAATCGGGGCAAGCGCATCGGCATTTTCATCGTTGCGTACAACGCGCTCACCACTCTAAGCAAGGTGCTGAAGCGCATCACGCCCGATGTGTGGCGCAATGTCGAGCAAGTGGTGGTCTTCGACGATGCCAGCCAGGATGAAACCTACGAGCTGGCGGTCGGCATTCAGGCGATGACGAGTCTGCCGAAGCTGCGGGTTCTGAAGCATCAAAAGAATCTCGGTTACGGCGGGAATCAAAAAGCCGGGTACCAATACTTCATCGAACAGGGATTCGACATCGTCGTGCTGCTGCATGGCGATGGGCAGTACGCGCCGGAGCTTCTGTCGCACATGTATGCGCCGCTGGTGCGAGGCGAGGCGGATGCGGTATTCGGCTCGCGCATGATGAAGGATTTCGGCGGGCCGCTGAAGGGCGGGATGCCGGTGTACAAGTATCTTGGGAATCGCCTGCTGACGGCATTTGAAAATCGCGCGCTGGGCTTGAATCTGACGGAGTTTCACAGCGGGTACCGGGCTTACAACCTGCACGCGCTAGCGCAGATCCGGCTGGACAATCTGACCGACGATTTCCACTTCGACACGGAAATCATCATCAAGCTGCATCATCAGAACTTCCGGATTTTGGAAGTGCCGATTCCGACTTTCTATGGCGACGAGATCTGCCATGTAAACGGCCTGAAGTATGCGAAGGATATCGTGCGCGCCGTGTATCGGTACACGGAGACTTCGCGGGCGGTGCGGAGCTATCCGGAGTACGAAGAGTATTTTGTTCCGTACGCCATCAAGCACAGCCTGTACTCGAGTCATTACTATGCTTTCCGGCTGGTGGGAAAAGATCAGCGGGTTTTAGAGATCGGATCGGGGGATGGGGCGTTCGGGGCGGAGTTGGCGCGCGCCGGGAACCGATGTAATGCAGAGCGGATGCGGAGGATGGTTTGAGCGAGCTGTGCGTACGTCGGCGGAAACGTTCGACCGGATTCTGATGCTGGATACGCTGGAGCACCTTCGCGATCCGGGTAAGGTTCTGAAGGAGTGCAGGGGCTGCTAGCGGCGCGGGGGCGGTTGATTGTGTCGGTTCCGAACGCGGTGAACTTGACGGTAAGGCTGATGATGTTGTTCGGGCGATTCCGATATAGCGATCGAGGAATTCTGGATTGGTCTCACTTGCGCTTTTTCACTGCGCAGACGATTCGCGGTTTGCTCGAACAGCATGGGTACCGGGTGACTGCGCGGCATTACACGGTGATGCCGGTGGAGCGGGTGATTCCGATGCGCGCGGATAGCGGGCTGCTGCGATTTGCGAGTCGGATATTGCGTGGACTGACGGCGATTGCGCCGGGGCTGTTTGCTTACGAGATTGTGCTGGCGGCGGAGCGATGACGAGAAAATTCATTTCGTGGGCACAGGGTGTGGGATTTGGTGGGCGGGTTAGGCTTGCTTGTTTTGGGCGAGGCTGGTTATGCGCCGCTCGCGATCGCTGCGACGTACTGGACGGGGTTTTTGGGAAGGGGCAGTTGTCTGGTTCTGGACCTGATTAGCTTGTCCCTGATGGATTCGGGGTGCGCGATTTTGTGTGCGGCGCTGGGCGAAAGCGGCAGTGGTCGGACCGGGGCTGTTATTTTGCTGCGCTGCTGGCTTCGACGGTACTGATGTTATTGCCGCTGATGTTCAATCTGAAGCAGGCAGTCTGGTTCGCGATCATGGTTCCGAGCTGGGCGGGTCTGGCGGCGCTGCTGTGCAGGAAGATCGCCTATCCGGAGTTAAAGGCGGGGATTCCTCGGGCGGATCAGCTGATTCGTTTGCGGCTATCGTAAAACTCCACTCCCTCACAGTCGTGGTTCTGTTGCGGCAGACACAGACGACATTAGGGGGTTACGGGGATGTTTTGCAGGTGCGGGGGGATCCAGGGGTCGCGGGGCATTACGATCCAGCACACGAGGTAAAAAGCAGGCCGAGTCCTGGGGGCCAGAGGGCGAAGACCAGCATCAGGATGCGTACCAGCGTAACGTCGATACCCAGGTAGCGCGCGATCCCAGCGCAGACACCGGCGATTTTTTTGCCTTGCAAGGGGCGACGAAAGGCGCGTGCCGGAGCGGGCGCGGCCGACGTTGCGGTTCCGCATTGGGGGCAGTAACGGAAGGAATCGGAAACCTCAACACCACGAGATTGGCAGAACATTTCTATACCTCACTCTGGATACGAGTGGAGCGCGCAAAATGTTTCATACACTTCATGCGGGAACACCTGCTGCGATTTTTTCGAGAACGAGGGCGCGCGCTTTTACCAAGTCCAGTTTGCCGGTTCCTAGGGTTGGGATGGCCTCGACCAGATAGAGGTTTTCGCGCTTGGGAATCCAGAGCGGTGGGAGGCCGGCGGAGTTGAGGTGGTCGACGATCTGAGCGGGCGTGATCTCGGGCGAGGTATAGAGTAGGGCCAAGCGCTCGCCGCGGCGCTCGTCGTCGACGCCGGTGACGAAGGACGGCGCGTTGTCGAACAGACCGCTGAGGGCGTCTTCGATTTTCAGATGCGGGACCATCTCTCCGGCGATTTTGCTGAAACGCGCCAGGCGGTCGGTGATGTAGAGAAAACCGTCGTCATCGAGGTAAGCGAGATCGCCTGTAATGTAGTAGCCGTCGCGCAGAACCTGCTGGGTTTTATCGGGCGCGTGGTGATAGCCGATCATGCGGCTGGGACTTTTGACCAGGAGCATTCCTTGTTGGCCGTGAGGGAGGGGCTGGAAGGTTTCGGGATTGACGATGCGGACGGCGACGCCGGGTAGGGGGCGGCCGACGCTTCCGGGGCGGGTGGTGGGCTGCGCTTCGGACGCTCCCTTTGGTCACGGCTCGGCAACGGCGTTGGGAATGGAGTGGGCGAACAAGGGGTGGGTAATGAGGATGTCGGAAGGGGGGACATGGGAAGAGGCATGAAGTCTGGGGTGTTGGCGGAGGCGCAGGGGCCGAGCTCGGTGCAGCCATAGCCGGCGAGCAATTCGATGCCGAAGTTTTTCTTGAAATTCGGCGGCGACGGAATCCCGCAGTTTTTCAGCGCCTGCGACGACGTACTTCAAGGAAGAAAATTGTTCGCGGGTGCATTTGCGCGTGTAGTGCAGGCAGAAGGTCGGGGTGGATAGGAAGAATGTGGGGCGGTGCTCCGCGGCCAGCTCGCCGATGATTTTTGCGTCGGTGGGGTTGGGATGAAAGACGGTTCGGAACTGCTGGACGGCGGGGAACCAGAGAGCGTAAGGTGTAGCCGAAGGAGTGGAAGAGAGGCAGAACTCCTAACATGCAGTGGCCGGAATGAATGGGGAACACGGTTGCGGCGGCTTCGATGTTGGAAAGGATGTTCCAGTGGGTGAGCTCGATGCCTTTGGGGATGCCGGTGCTGCCGCTCGAAAAGAGAATTGCGGCGATGTCGTCGGGACGGTGGGCGGCGGCGATGCGGCGGATTGGCGCGAAACGGGCGGTGAGCATGGCGCGAAACTTTGCGCCGGGAGTGAATCGGGGCAGCAGATCTTCGAGGTAGATCATTTCGGGCCACGTGGCGAGGTCGGCTTTTTGGATAAATTTGCGGGAAGTAAGGACGGTGCGGATGCCGCATAGCTCGATGGCGGCGCGGCAATTCCGGTCACCGGCTGTGAAGTTCAAATTGACGGCAGCTCTTCCGGCCAGCGTGACGCCGAAATTCGCGATGGCTCCGCCGACGGAGGAAGGTAGCAGCAAGGCCGACATTTTGTCTCGCCGGCGTGTTCGGTGTCGAGCCAGGCCTTGATCAGAACGGCGGCGGTGAGTGTTTCGCCGAAGTTGAGGCGCTTCCCGGTGGAATCGGCGATAGCGGGTTTGAACCAGTTGCGGCGGGCGGAAGAGACCAGGCGATGGGCCAACGTGGAATCGGGCTTCTTCCTGAATTCGACGGCTTCGCTGCCTAGCTCGAGGACGCGGTCGGCGGAGCTCGGGGGCGGTGACGGGCGCGTAGATGGGCGAGCCGATCATGACGGTGACTTCGCGACGCCATGCGCGCATCCAACTGAGTAACGACCGCTTGCCGTTGGCGGTCAGCGGATGTCCCCAGAGGCCGTCGAGGTAAATGGGAATGACGGGCAGTTGGGGAGAAGCGTCGACCAGGCGTTCGACGCCGCGCTGAAAAGGTTGGACATGGCCGGTTCGCGTGAGGGAGCCTTCGGGAAAGATGCAGACGAGTTCTCCACTTTTCAGATCGTCGAAGCCTGGCGCAGCGCGCGCACGGTTTCTTTGGGAGATTGCGGATTGATGGGTATGGCCTGCAGCAATTTGAAAAAAGGCTTGGCGACGGAGAGGTCAAAATACGGCTTCCACATCAGGAAGCGGATAAAGCGATGGGTGGAGGATCCGATCAAGATTGCGTCGGCGAAGGAAACATGATTGGCGACCAGCAATGCGCCGCCGTTGGCGGGAATATTTTCAGCGCCCACGACGCGGATTCGGAAACAAAACGCGCGTGAGGCCGAGCAGGAAAAGGCGGAGTGAGTTGGCGGGCAAAATGGAGGTGACATAGATGGTGGCGAGCAGAGTAGCGACGCCGAGCGCGCCGATGATGTAGTTGGCGGCCCAATGCAGCTGATCGTGCAAGAGCCACAGCACGGCGGAAGCGAGCAGCATGCCCAGAGGTATTCAAGAAATTGTTGGTGGCGAGCATGCGGCCTTTCTCCTGGTTAGCGGAGCGCTCCTGGAGAAACGCATTGAGGGGAACGAAGAACAAGCCGCCGGAGAAGCCTATGGCGACGAGCCAGCAGGCGGACCAGGCGTAAGAATGGCGTAAAGCTCAGAAAGACGGCAAAGAAGCCGAGCAGGAGCGAGCCGAAGGGAACGACGCCGAGCTCGATGTGATCGCGCGAGAGCCAACCGGCGGCAATGGTGCCCACGCCGATACCGAAGGCGAGCGCGGTAACAAGCAGCCCGACGCTGAGGTCGCCGGCGTGTAAGACCTCTTTGCCGACCAACAAAATGGCCATCTGGAAGAGCGCGCCGATAAACCAGAAACCAGCAGATGCCGAGTACGGTCAGGGCGAGGGGACGGCTTTCGCGCAAGCGCCGAACCGAGCCAGATTTCAGTAGAACGGGTTCCAATGAAACGGCTCGGATGAGCCGGAGGCGGCGACTTTTGGGATGCGCAAGGCTGAGCAGCGGGCCCGACTACTGCAATAGCGAGCAGCGTGCCGCCCAGCGCCAGGGATCGTGCTTCCAGATGGCGATCAGAAAGCTGCCGAAGCTGGTGCCGAGCACGATGGCGGCGAGCGTTGAGAACTCGACGAGGCCGTTGGCGGCGGTGAGCTCCGCCTCGCTGCATCATTTCCGGGAAGGATGCCGTATTTGGCGGGACTGAAGAAATTGGCCTGGTCGGCGAGCAGAAACAGCACGACGAGCAAAAGCTCGATGCGATTCAGGAGCAGGCGGCTGAGGCCGAGCAGCATGGTGACGATTTCGAGCGCTTTGGTGATTTGCAGGACGCGGGTCTTGCTGAAGCGGTCGGCGAGCTGGCCGGCGTGTCCGGCGAAGAGCAGAAAGGGGAGAACGAAGACGGCGTAGGCGATGGAGAGATAGCGCGCGCCGAGTTGAGTATTGGCGGCGATCTCAACCGCGAGCATCGAGACCATCATTTTGTAAACGTTGTCGTTGAATGCGCCGAGGAACTGAGTCCAGAGAAAGGCCTCAAAGCCGCCGTTTCCGAGCAGCCGGCGGTAGTTCCCGAGGGCGGTTGCTGAGTCCGAGGGTGTCATGCGTGACGAGAGGGCACTTCGATGCCACGTAGTCTATCTTCGATGTATCCCGGCAGTTGACCAGGAGGTGGGCTGCGACCGGGAGATCGCGCCCTATGGACATCCTATGTACAGTGCCATACAATTTATGCATGAGTTTGTTTCGACCGGTCGAGCGGAGGTTTCTTGAATCCGTAGCAAAGCTGGCGTACTGCAACCATTTTTTGCCCGAGCGAATCGAGTACGAGAAGGCGGCGCTCGGGAGCGATTTTTGGCTGGCGAGCCGGTTTGGAGCGTATCGGTGGCGGACCCGAATGTTCCGCGCCCGAACGTGCAGCGCGTGCATGCAAAAGCTCGAGCCGGTGTTGGACGCGATGCGCGAGCAGGCTAATGCGCGCGCCGGACGTGAATGCGCAGGAGCTGGGAGTCTACGAAGATTCCGTGCACCACCTGCTGTATCAGCGGTTCTACCTCAATTCGTTTCGGCGAATGGGAATGGCGCTTCTACCGGCAGTTCCTTGCGCGATTGGAATTATTATCTGGATATTCCGGGCAAGCGTTTTGAGACGACGCTGCGAACCGTCGCACGTATTCGCGTGTTTCCGGCAGATCCAGACCGCGTTCAACCATATTTTCGACAACATCATCGGAAGCTCGCTGCCGGCGGCGCGACTGCGCGCCAGCATCTGGCAATCGATCTTCACTCACGATATGCGCCGGTATCGCCGCACGATGTACCGCAAGATGGCGGACTTTCCGACGCTGATCACGGGCCCTTCGGGAACGGGAAAGGAACTGGTGGCGCGCGCGATCGCCGGCTCGCGATATGTGCCTTTCAATGCCGATCGCCTGGATTTCGCGGATGAGACGAGCGAGACGTTTCTGCCCATCAATGTCGCGGCGCTTTCGCCGACGTTGATCGAATCGGAATTGTTCGGTCATCGGCGGGGCGCGTTTACCGGAGCGATCGGGGATCGCAAGGGATGGCTGGAGACGTGTCCTGCGCTGGGCTCCGTGTTCCTGGACGAACTGGGAGAAATGGATCTTTCGATTCAGGTGAAGCTGCTGCGGGTAATTGAGACGCGCCGTTTTTCGCCGGTCGGCGATACGGCGGGTGCGGCAATTTCAAGGCAAGCTGATAGCGGCGACGAATCGCAGTTTGCCGGTGGAGATTCGCGAGAAGCGGTTTCGCGAGGATCTGTATTACCGGCTCTGCGCGGATTTGATCGAGACGCCTTCGTTGTCCGAGCAGATCGAAAATTCGCCGGAGGTTCTGCAGGAGCTTCTGTTCTATATGACGCGCCGCGCCGTGGGAGAGGAGGCGGACCAGTGCCTTCCCGAGATTGAGGGAGTGGATCAAGAAGCACTTGCCGGCGGATTACCGCTGGCCGGGAAATTATCGGGAGATGGAGCAGTGTGTGAGAAATATCGTGATTCGCCGATCGTACCGGCCGATGGAGCAGGCGCGTGAAGAATCGCGAGATGCGTTTTTCGATGATTTTCGCGCGGGGCGGCTGAAAGATATCGGAAGTGCTGTCATATTACGCGGCGATGGTTTATCGGCAGACAGGCAGTTATGAAGAAGCGGCGCGGCGCATGGAACTGGATCGCCGGACCGTGAAGGCGAAGGTTCAGGAGTATCTGAAATCTAGCGGGGATTCGCGATGTCGTACTGGGCGATAAAGGCGTGCAGCCGATCGCGATGGGCTGCGCGAAAGGCGGGATAGTCTTGCGCGATGCCCTGGTCGGCGCCGTGCAGCAAAATCCAGGGCTCGAGCATATGGTCGGCGTCGAGGGCGAGAAGGACGGTGAGGCTGGGATCAAGTTTATCGGAGGGGATATTTTTCTTTTTCACTTCGGCGATACGTGCTCGAGACAGTCTGCTTCTTCCATCAGAGTATGGCGGTAGCTGGTCTCTTCGGGAAACTTCTGGTGGAACAAGGTATTGCGATAGGTCATTCGGCCTACAAGATAAGTAATCCAGGCGGAACGGCCCGATGCGTCGTCGGCGGTCAGGCTTGGATCGACGGCAAGAGTGTGGGGATCAGCGGAAGGCTGCGGGCGATCGATGCGGGGCGAGGTCAGGCTGACGTGGTTTCGCTGGGCCCATTGCTGGAGTCCTCCCCAGGAAGAGCGTAAATAGGGCTGGGCGACGACGGCGTCGATGAACTTGTCGCGCGCGGCGTCCTGCTGGTTGGCGGCCATCAGAGAATCGCCCCAATAGCGATAGGCGGTTTCGATATTCGGGTCGATGGCGACGGCGCGTGCGAACCATTGGCCGGCGGTATCGGAATCGTGCATGCGAAAGGCTGTGTCACCCGCGAAAAGCGCCGCTTGATACGATTTGGGATCTTCCTCGGCGGCCGCCGCATATGCTTTCAGCGCGGCGGGGTAATCGGTTTTGGTGAAAGCGGCTTCGCCCTCCCGCAATAACGCGAGTACTTTGGGATTTTGCGCGGGCGGCGGCGGGTTGCCGGGCGGAGTGGAGAGAAAACGCTTGAGGTGCTCCAACTGGTTTATAAGATATTGGCTGTTGTCGCCCAACGATTGGGCGCGCAGCAGCTCGTCATAAGCCTGGTGCAGAAGCGCGGTGCTTTGCGCGGGATCGTTTTGGATGGCGGACTTGGCAATCAGGCCGGCCGCGCGGCGTTCGGCAAATACGGCGCGGTTGGGATCGCGCTTTGCGAGGTCCTCGTACAAGGGCAGGGCGTCGAGCACCTTACCGGCCAGGAATCGTCGTTTGCTTTCTGCCGTTCGATTTCGAAATCCGTTTGCGGATTGGGGGTCGTGGCGGGGCGGTCCTGAGGAGGGGTTGGAGGGCTCTGCGCGGCGAATAGAGTGACAGTGAAGAGCAGGGCCAACAGTCGTGGAAGAGGCATGCTGCGAGTCTCGAAAAACGATGGTAGTATAACGCGATCAAAGCCGGGCATTGGCGGTAGACACGCGCCGGCTGTTGAGTGCGAATCAGCTTCGAGAACGCAATCAGATGTCTATTCGATTTGGGCAATTCACGGTAAACGTATGATCGGGGCATGGATCGCAGATCGTTCCTGGTGGGGCTGGGGGGTGCTGTTTTTCGGGAGGGGAAAGGCGGGTTGGGAAGAATCGCCTATATACAGGGCGAAGGGTTGTGGACGCGAAGTCTGCCAAATGGGAAGGCGGAGAGCGTGGTCAGCGGCATGCCGCTGCGGTTGCCCCGGTTCTCACCGTCGGGCAAGTGGATCTCGTATTTCCAGAGCGATGTACTTCGTGTGGTGTCGCTCGAGAGCGCGGAGAAGATCGAAGTGGGCAAGCTGGAGGCAGGGGCCGTGGCGACCGGCGCGAAGTGGTCGCCGCAGCGGGATGAACTGGTGCTGGGCAGCGCGGGTGGTTTGAAAGTTTTCAGTGCGGCGAACGGGTGGAAAGAGGCGACGCGGCAGGTGGAGCGCGGCAGATTTCCGATTGTCTTCCATCCGGGCGGGAATGAGATCGCCTATGGCGATGAGGGGCGGCTTTGCCGTGTGGCTCTGGATAAGGCGGATAGTAAGCCGCGAATACTCGTGTCGGACCGACGTCGGGAAAGGTTCCGTGTGTTTGGGGCGGGAATGGCGACATTCTTTTCTGGAGGATCCGGATTTTCTCGTCTTCTGTAATGGCGGACGGATTGAAGATGTTTCGGATTTCCACGAGCGGGGGATCTGCGCGATCGGTGGGCGTTACAACGCTGGTTCACGACGATATGGTTTCGCTGTCGCCGAAGCAAGATTACCTGGCGATCAGCGCTGGAGGCGGGCGTGAGGAATGGGAAAACAAACGCATTGCAGTGATGGATCTGAACACAGAGGCGATTTCGTACCTGACGGAAACGAATATGGCCGCGGTATCGCCGTCATGGTCTCCAGCGGGGGATCGGATCGCATTTGCGGGAGGTCCGGCGGGCCGCAGTGGCGAACAACCAAGGGGTCTTTTGGAAAAGCGCCGCATTTGGATCAGCGGGGCAGCGGAGGGGAGCGCGCCAAAACAGCTCACTAACGATGCCCGCTACCGGGACGAGGAGCCGATGTGGTCTGGCGATGGAAGTCACATTCTGTTTTGCCGAATGGACCGCGGCAACAATAAGACGCTATGGCTGAGCGACGTGGCAAGCGGCAATGCGGTTCAAAGTGGCTGGGCCGCTTAATCCGGGGCTGAGCATGGATGACACGTGGTTCGGGTACTACGGATACATAGACTGGCGGAGCATGGTGGATTGGCGGCGCGCCGGCGGATAATTTGCCGCCGCTGTGCGTCATTGGTGGCCGGCGTGGCAAACCGCTTCGTGTTGGGCCCACTTTTCTTTGGCAAAGCGGATTAATCCCGAATCGAGTTTTCGCCGGGCAATATGCGCTTTTGCGGCTTCTAAATGCCGCGCGGCGTGCGCGTAGCGGCCTTCGCAGATCGCAATCGCCGCTTCGACGGCATCGAGCGATTCCGGTTTCCGCAGCTTACAGGCCCGATCGCGCCAACTGCGCGCCTGATCGGGTCGTTTCCTGAGTGTCGCGCTGGCCCCGGCGGCTTCTAAGAACAAAATGTGGCGAAACGGGTTTCCGGTCCGCAAGGATCCGGCAAGAGCGTTGTCGAGATGCTGGAGCGCCGCAGGTTGGGAGCCTTCATCGAGTTGCCGGTAGAACGCCAGAAGCTGGCAATATGGATACTCGCCGGCTGAACGCATCGACGGCCAACATCTGGTCGAACAGCTGTCGATCCCACTCACGCGGGAGCAATCCTTGCGCTTCTTGCGTCTGAACCGCGAGCAGTGCGATCCAGGATCTTGCTCGGTCGGGATAGCGAAGCAGCGACCAAAGCCGAGCGCCGTCGGACTTATTCAGACCGGAGGAGAAAGGGAGCGCGGAGATTAAGAGGGTGAATAAGGCGATCCAGAAGAGAGTGCCTATCCAATTCCAAGCACCGCCGCCGGAGTGAACGGAGGCCTGCCGGCAGGCCTCGGTTAAGAGGGCGCTCGCAAGCGGGCCGCCCGCAATCATGCATATATAGCTGGAGCGGGGCAAGGTGGCGGAGTCGGTAAGCGGCTTGAAGAAGCCTCCTATCCACCTGCGCCGGTCAAAACGAAAGGACCAGTTGCTGCCCGACTTAAAAAAGACGAATCCACCGACTGCAATTCCGCCGGTATGGAGGCCTGCCAGGTTACCTGCGAGGACATGGCCAGCCTCGTGCACTGCAATGGCGAGGTATAGAGCAGGAATAATAAGGAACGGATTGAAGGGCGGCCAATTCCAATTTGGAAGCTGGTTCTGATCTTCGAGGATGTATATGAGGCCAATCACCAGACCGAGAATGAGTCCTACGAGTCTGGGCAGCCAGCGCGAGCGCCTGGATGGCTGCGGCAGGGGCTGTTCCAGGTCAAGAATGGGCGTGGCGGACATCTCTAAACATCGTATCGGCGTCTTTTTAAATTGCGGGCTCGCGTTTGCGGCGTTTTTGGGAGGGAGGATGGATGAGCGGGATAGCTTCGCGGCGGCCGCGGCGGTAGATGCGGAAGTCGTTCAGATCCGTGGTGATGACTGGATAGGTGGGGTGCAACTCGCTCATATGGATTAAGCATAAATCCGCCAAGTCGGGTCGACGGTCGGCATATCGCGTGGCCAACTCCTGAAGACGCGTGAGATGGTCGGAAGCATTGAATGCCAAGCGGATCAAACCCTCGGTGATGAAAGATAGCGTCAGGGCGGTGCTGCCGATATGAAAAGCCGTTTCGGCCAACACGGCTTCGCAGGTCAATAATGGCTCAGTGACGCGTTTGGCTAACGATACAGCCCAGCTGTGAAAAGCGTCGTTGCGATTCCAAAATGCTACGAGGAAACCGGTATCCGCGATGGCTTTCACTTGCGAGAGAAGCCTTTTCTTTGGGAGAGGTTGGCGGGCCCGGAGCCGGAACCGGCGAGGCGGAGGAACGAACGTTTTTCCGAGATTCTTGCCTTCTCCAACTGATCGCGAACGATTCGGCCTTGCGGCAGTCCTGTCTCCCGGGCAGTTGCGCTGAGCCATTGGGCGAGCTCGTCGGGCAGGCGGACGGTGAGTGTATTACGCATCTGTTCAGATTGTAATACAGTGCGCGGATAGCGATTTCCTGGTACTCTAAAACTTCCACCGCTGGATTTCACACCTTTGAAGATAGGATTTGTAAGTCTCGGCTGTCCCAAGAACCTGGTGGACACCGAGGTGATGATGGGGCAGCTTGACCGCCGACGGCCACGAATTGACGCCGCAGCCGTCGGAGGCGGACGTGATCGTTGTGAACACGTGCAGCTTCATCGATCCCGCCAAGCAGGAATCGGTGGACACCATTCTCGAGATGGCGGAATACAAGAAGACGGGCAAGGCCCAGCGGCTGGTCGTGGCCGGTTGCCTGGTGGAGCGGTATCGGTCCGACATTCAGCAGAACATGCCGGAAGTGGACGCGGTGATCGGGACCAATGAGCTCGAGAAGATCACGGCGCTATGCGAAGGCTTGACGCCGAAAGAGCTTGCGCCGGAGCCGTATCTGTATCACGACCTGACCGCGCGCGTGTTCACGACGCCGCGGCATTCGGCGTATATCAAGATTGCCGAAGGATGCGATCATCCTTGCTCGTTCTGCATCATTCCGCAGTTTCGCGGGCAGTTTCGCAGCCGGCGTTTTGAGAGCGTGGTGAACGAGGCATCGCGCATGTTCGCGATGGGCGTGCGCGAGATCAATCTGATCGGGCAGGACACGACATGCTATGGCGAGGATCTGGGATTGAAGGATGGACTGGCGGAGCTGCTGGCGCGCCTAGCCGCGATCCCGACGGAAGCTGCCTAAGTGGGTTCGCTTTCTTTACGCGTATCCGAACAAGATTACGCAGAAGCTGCTGGACACCATCGCCGCGCATGAAGCTCTGGTGAAATACATCGACATGCCGCTGCAGCATGCCAGCGCGCCGGTATTGAAGCGGATGAAGCGCGGAGCGAATGCGAGAAATATTCCTGAAGTTGCTCGAGAGGATTCGCGCTACGATTCCGGGCGTGGCCATTCGCACCAGCATGATTGTCGGGTTCCCGGGCGAGACGGATGGCGATTTCGAACAGCTGTGCGAGTTTGTGCAAGCGGCGCAATTCGACCGTTTGGGCGTGTTCTCCTACAGCGACGAAGAAACCAGCCAGAGTTATCGATCTGGACGGAAAAGTGGACAAGCGGACTATTTATAACCGCAAGCGCCAGCTGCTGGCGCTGCAGCGGCGGATATCGCTTTCGCGTAACAAGCGGCTGATCGGCAGCGAATTGCCGGTGCTTGTGGAAGGACCGTCGAAAGAAACGGAGCTGCTGTGGGAAGCGCGGCTGGCGACGCAAGCGCCTGAGATCGACGGAATTTGCTACATCAACGATTTCGGCTGCGCCGAGCCGCGGCCGGGTGAGATGCGAACGCTGCGCGTGACGGAAGCGCACGATTACGATCTGGTGGGTGAACTGATCGACGGGCCCGAGCGAGTCCAAACGCTCCCTGACGGAATTTTCGCCGGTTCAGAATCGTCTTGTTTCCGACTTCGTATAGCCGTGAGAGTATTCATTTGCGCTGCCCGATTTGCAAGAAAGAAGTGGCGATCGGATAATCCGAACATGCCGTTCTGCAGCGATCGCTGCCGGATTATCGATCTGGGGAATTGGGCGACGTGAAAAGTACGTTATTTCGACGCCCACCCGGCAGAACGAGATAGAGGAACGAGCGACGAGTCGGAGCCGCGAGAAGGTCCTGGACAGTGAACCGGCTGGCGGTGGTGCTGGCAACCTGGTTCGGATGCGGTTATTTCCCATGGGGGCCCGGGACGGCCGGATCGTTAGCGGCGATTCTGATCGCGGTCTTACTGCATCGTGTATGCGGGCGCGGGGCGACCCACTTTGCTGATCCTTATCCTTGTGTTGCTGGGGCCAGCGATTTGGGCTTCGACGCGAACGGCGCGAATGGTGAACAGGAAAGATCCGGGCATGGTGGTGATCGATGAGGTGCTGGGCCAATGGGTGACGCTTCTGGGAAGCGCGGCTCGGGGCTGGCGGACGTTTCTGGCGGCATTCCTGCTGTTTCGGGTGTTCGATATCTGGAAGCCATGGCCGGTTCGCAATTTTGAGAAACTACCCGAAGGCGCGGGCATTGTAAGCGACGATCTTGCCGCTGGAATATACGGAGCGCTTATCTTGTATATAGGCGGGGCGTTGAGACTTTATTAACTATGGCGACGAAACAACAGGCGGCTAGTCAATCCACGGTGCGGCCTACGATCGCGAAGGTGGAGCCGTCCGCAGCAATCACGCGGAGGGGAATTGCACATTCGCGGACAGCATCTTGCATCGGCGGGACGGCCTACCGTGCGGTTCGGCAATCAGGCAGCGCATTTAATCGTGGCGGGGGATTCCTACATCGTGGCGCGCGTGCCGGAATCGGCGATGATCGGGGAACTGGTGGTGGCTACGGGCAAACTGCGAGAGCGAGCTTCGCGAAACGCATCTTGGGATTCAGATCGCCGACAGTCTGCATCCGGTGGCGAATCCGGCAGTGGACCGGGAAGGGCAACGTGTACAGCACGTTCAGCGGCTCGCGCGGGCAGAAGTCGCCGGTTTCGATTTATAAGATCGACACCAACTACAACTCGAAGCCGTTCGTGACCGACCTGATGAATCCGACGGGACTGGCATTCGATCGGGAAGGCTTGCTGTATGTTTCGAGCCGGTACGACGGGATCGTTTACCAGGTCACGCCGACGGGCAACATGTCGGTCTATGTGGAAGGGATGGGCGTGGCGACGGGCATTGCGTTCGACCGCGAAGAGAACCTTTATGTGGGGGACCGCAGCGGGACGATTTTCAAGATCAGCCGGTCGCGCCAGATTTATGTATTCGCGACACTGGAGCCATCGATCGCGGCGTATCATCTGGCGTTCGGACCCGAGGATTATCTGTACGTGAGCGGACCGACGACTTCGAGCTTCGATTCCGTGTTCCGCATATCGAAGGCGGGCGAAGTGGAGACGTTCTACCGCGGGTTGGGGCGGCCACAGGGGATCGCTTTCGACGCGGACGGACGGCTGTACATTGCGGCGTCTCTGGCGGGGCGACGCGGCATCATTCGGATCGACAAGTCGCGCAAACCGGAGCAATTTCTGTCGGGTCCCGGGATCGTGGGGCTGGCGTTTACGCCTTCAAGGGCCATGATTCTCGCCACCCACAATGCGCTGTTCCGGGTGGATGTAGAAATCGCGGGACGTCCGTTGCCGTAAACGCGCTTTCATGCCGAAGAATGCCGAAATTATTGCGATCGGCACGGAGCTGCTGACGCCGCTGCGGATGGACACGAACTCGCTGTTGGTGACCGAGCATCTGAATCTGTTGGGCGTGGAAGTGGTTACGAAGCAAATTATCGGAGACGATCAGGCGCGGTTGACGGATGCGATTCGGGTTGCGGTGGGGCGTTCGGATATCGTGATTCTGATGGGCGGCCTGGGCCCGACGGAGGATGACATCACGCGTGAGGCGGCGGCGGCCGCGCTGGGCCTGAAGCTGGTTCTTTCGCTTGAGCAGGAGTCGATTCTGATCACGCGATTCCGGCAGATCAACCGGCCGATGGCGAAGAACAATTTACGGCAAGCTTATTTGCTCGAGGGCGCGGAAGCGATGGCGAATCCGCATGGGTCGGCGCCGGGTCAATTCCTGTCGACCGATCACGGGGCGTTGGCGCTTCTGCCGGGACCGCCGCGGGAGTTGAAGCCGATGGTAGAGAACGAGCTTGCGCCGCGTTTAAAACCGGTGCTGCCGCCAGCCGTGATTAAGCGTGCGAAATTTCCGAATCACGGGGATCGGCGAATCGGATCTGGACACGCTGATCGCGCCGGTGTACACGAAATACACGAATCCGGCGACGACAGTACTTTCTTCTCCCGGCGACTTGTTCGTGCACCTTGCGCGCGCGAGCGGAGACGGATAAAGAAGCGGACGACCTGCTTCGGGAAGTGGGCAACCCGATCGCGCAGCTGTTGGGCGACCGCATTTACAGCCACGATCCGGACGAGCCGCTGGAAGCGGTTATAGGTTGCCTGCTGCGGAAACATCATGCGAAAGTTTCGACTGCTGAGAGCTGCACGGGGGGCTTGGTAGCGGCGCGCTTGACGGAGCAAGGCGGCAGCTCGGACTTCTTCGTGGGCGGTTACGTAACCTACAGCGATGCTCAAAAACATGAGCAGCTGGGAATTTCTAAGACTCTTCTGGCAAAGCACAGCGCGGTGAGCGAGCCGGTGGCGGCGGCGATGGCGGAGGGCGCGCGGCAAAGGAGCGGGTCGACATACGCGTTATCGACAACCGGTTATGCAGGTCCGGATGGGGGCACGGATTACGACCCGGTAGGCACGGTGTATCTGGGTATTTCGGGTCCAGCGGGCACTCGAGTGATTCGTGTGCGGTACCACCCGGACCGTTACCGCGTGCGGACGCTGGCGACGCAAGCGGCTTTGGATCTATTGCGGAAGACGCTGCTGAAATAAACGATGCCGCACTCTCGTTTACTTCACGTTTTGCGCGCCCGCATCGATCGAGGGAAACTCGCCGCCTCTTGCCTCGGTTGCTTTGGTGGACGCGGCGATATCGATATTCGCAATGGGGATCTTTCGAGCGGGTTGATTGGTGAAATCCCAGAAGGTCTGATTCATCACGGCGTAGTTCTGGACCTCGATTTGCTGGCCGGTGCGCAAGATCAGTGTGACCGGCGCTTGAGGGGGTGCGGGATCTTGCGGGCGGGAGTAAGCGGGGGCCTGCGCTTGCTGGGCGGATTGCAACTGATCGACTGCCGCGCTGAGCCGTTGAATCTGCTCGCCTAATGCGTACTGCGCCATGATGGCGGCTTCTGCATTTGGATCGACGGGCGGGTCGTATCCGAATGCGTCGTTCTGCACGCTGCCGTAATCGAGAAACGGGTAGTAATAGGGCGCAGCGAAGTAGGAGGAAGAGAAGCGGCTATAGTTGTGCCCGTAGGTTCCTCGCGAACGGAGCGCTCCGGGCCTGATTCCGGTGTATCCGGCGGCAGGCGCCTGAAGGCCGAGCGGGGCAGGGTAGCCGCGGGATACGGGGAACGAACGGGCTCCTGTTACCGATGTTCCTCGCGAAGCAGGCGCCGAGGCATGTCCGAGAGTGCCGCCGCGCTGGGCAGGCAAGTTCGTAGAAACTGCCGCTGCGAGGATGATGAAGAACGAGGTTCGAGTCAGGAAGCGCATAGCGCACCTCTGTTTTTAGGGTAGCGCGGTTTTTCCGGCAGGCGAGCGATCACCGGTTAACATTTCGATTTCAGCGTGTGGCGTTGCCGCGGATTGTCTACGATTAGAAGAACGAGGTTATTCAGTGACAGGCCGACCAAGAATGCAACCGAGTTTTTTAACTCGTACAAGCAGACGTTAAGAGAGATTAAGGCGGGTAAAGTGGTCTTTCGGCTAAACGAGCCTATCTTGGTTTCACTTTCTTACGAAGACGGTCTCTGGTATTGCGAATCGAAGGAGCTATCAATTCTTTCCTTCGGCAAGTCTGAAGAAGAAGCTCTAGAATCATTTCGCGAGGACTTTTCTATGATGTGGGAAGTCGTTGCGCAATCGGCCGATGAATCCTTAACACCAAGTGCCCAAAGAGTGAAGCGCGCCATGCGACATGCCATAGATGTGGTTGAGGTGGAGTAGCTGGTGCCTTTGAAGGCGCGGAGCGTGAGACAGGCACTCAAGAGCAAAGGCTTCGCCGAGGAGAGCCGGGACCACCGGTACCACTTTTTCCAACATACCGGCAAGAAATCGAATATATACACCAAGGTGAGCTACAACCAAGCAGAAAATCGGCGACAATCTGTGCTCGGCGATGGCTCGGCAGGTCAGGCTCACTGGTCCACAGTTCAGAGCACTTGTAAACTGCTCGTTAACTGCAGAGGCGTATTTAGGCATTCTCGTCGATTCGGGCGCTTTGTAAAACTGAGCCGGTTGGGACAAGCCGCTACGCTGCCATGCGACGAATACAATGAGAAGTTCTGATGCGGATCGCGCTGGCGCAGATCAATAACACGGTGGGGGATCTGGACGGGAATGCGGCGAAGATTCTGGATTTCGCGCGGCAGGCGGAGCGGGCGGGCGCAGAAGTTGTGGCCTTCCCGGAGCTTGCGCTGACCGGGTATCCGCCGCGGGATTTAGTTGAGAAGCACTCTTTTCTAGAGCGCACCGCGACTGCTCTGGATGGAATCGCGCGGGACTCAGCGCATCTCGACGTGGCGCTGATTGTGGGGTACGTGGGCCGGTCGGCGGATAACTCGGGAATACGGGCGCAGAACGCGGCGGCGGTTATCGATAGGGGCCGCATTTTTTTCCGGCAATGCAAGATGCTGCTGCCCAACTACGACGTATTCGACGAGGCCCGGTATTTCCAGCCCGCGGTTTCGCAAACGGTTTGCACGATTCGCGGGCGGAGGGTTGCGCTAACCATCTGTGAGGATGCGTGGAACGATAAGCAATTTTGGGAACGGCGCCGCTATTCGCGGGATCCGATCGAAGAACTGGTACAGCAAGGGGCGGAGCTCATCATATCGATCAACGCCTCACCTTGGAATATCGGGAAGCGCAAGCTGCGGGAAGCGATTTTTCACGCGACGACGCAACGGTTCGGGCTGCCTGTGGTGTACGTGCACATGGTTGGCGGCAACGATCAGCTTGTGTTCGACGGCTCGAGCTTCGCGTTCACGGCAAAGGGCGAGGTTGCGGCGAAGGCGAAATCGTTCGCGGAAGATCTGGTTGTGTTCGACAGTGACAGCGGCACTGGCGACGATCACGCAAACCATATCACTGGCGAGGATGCGACGTTTGAGGCGCTGGTGCTAGGCACGGGCGATTACATTCGCAAATGCGGGTTTCGCAGCGTACTTGTGGGTTTAAGCGGCGGTATCGATTCAGCACTGGTGGCGGCGGTGGCGGTAGAAGCGGTAGGAAGGGAAAATGTAATCGGTGTTGGGATGCCCGGCCCATATTCGTCCGAGCACAGCCTGAGGGATGCGCGGACGCTGGCGGAGCGGCTGGGCATCCGTTTCGAAATTGTTCCTATTCAATGCGGGTATCGCGCAGTACTCGATACGTTGAAGCCGCTGTTTGCGGGCTACAATGCGGACACGACGGAAGAGAATCTGCAATCGCGGCTTCGGGGCATGGTGCTTATGGCGTTGTCGAACAAGTTCGGTTCGCTGGTACTGACGACAGGAAACAAAAGCGAGATCGCCGTGGGATACTGCACGCTGTATGGAGACATGTGCGGCGGGCTGGCGGTGATCAGCGACGTGCCGAAGACGATGGTGTACCGCTTGGCGCGGGTGGCGAATTTCCGTTATGCAGAGCGGGGGCTGCCCAGCCCGATTCCGGAGAACACATTCACGAAACCACCTTCGGCGGAGCTTCGTCCGGACCAGAAAGATACGGACAGCTTGCCGCCGTACGAAGTGCTTGACGCGATTTTAGCGGGTTACATCGAGAACTACGAATCCGTCTCTGAAATTGCGGCCAAACTGAACGTAGCCGAAGAGTTGGTCCGCGATATTGTGCGGAAAGTGGATCGCAACGAATATAAGCGGCAGCAGGCCGCGCCGGGTCTGCGCATTACGCCGAAAGCGTTTGGGGTGGGGCGCCGGTTCCCGATCGCGCATAGGTTCACAGAATGAAACGACTAATTGTTTTCACGTTGGCTGTGACGGGTCTTCTGGTCATGGAAGATGCGGCGTCGCAAAACGCGCCTCAGGAGCGGGTGGGGTCGCTTGCGGATGGCGGCTTTCTGCTGAATAGCGGGTGGACGATTCGTCCGGCGGGCCAGCAGGTGCCGGTCGATACTTTTCCTATGAGTACGGCGGTTTCAAATAACGGCAAATATCTGCTGGTGATGAACGGAGGATACAATCCGCCATCGATCAGCGTGATCGATATCGCGCGGAAGAAGGAAGTGGGGCGGACGCCTCTGCCGGATTGCTGGCTGGGTCTGGCTATCTCGCCGCGTGGAAATAGCGTGTTCGTAGGGGGCGGGAGCCGCGCCACGGTGTATGAGCTGTCGCTCGATGGGGAGACGGGCGCTCTGACACGCGCGCGGGACTTGGCGGCCGTCCCGGATGTGAACGCGAAAGGCATCGCGTTCGTCGGCGATGTCGCGGTCTCGGACGATGCGCATCTGCTTTACGCGGCGGATTTGTATAACGACAGCATTGCCGTGATCAATCTGCAATCGGGCCGTCTGATCGACCGTTGGAAGTGCGGGCGTCGTCCTTATCGAATCGTGCTGCCGCCGGGAGGCAAGCAAATCGTGGTGAGCAGCTGGGCTGATGCGGCGGTATATCAATATGACGCAAACAGCGGGAACCAGATTGCGAAAACGCGGGTGGGTCCGCACCCGACCGATATGCTGTGGATCAATAAACCTGCGCCTACGGAAGGGGAAGCGGGAGCAAACTACGTAGCGCGGCTCTTTGTGGCGGCGGCGAATACGAATAATGTCTACTCGCTGGGGGTAACGCCGGACGGTCAGCTGAACATGCTGGAATCGATCAACGTCGCGATGACGCCGATGCATCCGCTGGGGATGACGCCTTCCGCGCTCGCAGCGGACAAGCAAGCCGCTCACATGTATGTGAGTTGTTCGGACGCAAACGCGATTGCGGTGGTCGACATATCGGCGGCGCGCAGCAGCGTACTGGGGTTCATTCCGGCGGGCTGGTATCCGACGGCTGTGCGGGTGCTGGATGACAATGAGCTGGTGATGTTGAACGGCAAGGGATTGGGGAGTCGCGCGAATCCGGATGGGCCGCAGCCTACCAAGCGGAATCAACCCTTATATGAAGGCGGGCCGGTGGTGGCGCCGGGTTACGTGGCGCACATACAGACGGGTACGGTTGCGTTTTTGCCCTCGCCCGATGAGGAGCAGCTCGCCGCGTTCACGCACACGGTACTCGAAAACTCACCCTACCGCGATGAGATGGTTTATGGACCGATGGAAGATGCGCAAGAAGCTTACTTCACAAGAACGGAGGAGCATGCGTCGCCGATTCAGCACGTCATCTACGTCATCAAGGAAAACCGCACATATGACCAGGTTTTGGGCGATTTGAATCAAGGAAATGGAGATAAATCGCTCAACCTTTTCGGGGAGCAGATCACCCCAAACCTGCACGAGCTGGCGCGCGATTTTGTGATCTATGACAACTTTTATGAGAACGCGGATGTGAGCGCGGAGGGGCACAACTGGGCATCGGCGGCGATCGCGCCGGATTACACGGTGAAGATGTGGCCGAACAGTTACGCCAATCGGCGCAGGCATTATGACTACGAAGGCGGGGAGCCGGCGAACACTCCGCCCGCGGGATATATCTGGGACAACGCGCTACAGGCTGGGCTGACGGTTCGCGATTACGGCGAATGGACGGAAAATATTCCTCTCAAATCCGTAAGCGGAACGAGGCAAATCGAAAAGGTGAACGATTCCGCGCTGCAGCCGTACGTCGATATGAATTATCGGGGGTTCGATCTGGAATATTCGGATGTAAATCGCGCGAAGGAATTTATCCGGGAATGGAAGGACTTCGACACGAAGGGGCAAGCGCCGCAAATGATTATCCTGCGCATGGGGAACGATCACACGCAGGGCACGAAGGCTGGGGCGCTGACGCCGCTCGCATATGCAGCCGACAACGATTATGGCGTTGGCCTGGTTGTGGACGCCGTTTCGCACAGCAAGCTATGGGGTTCGACGGCAATTTTTATTATTGAAGACGACGCGCAGAATGGGCCCGATCATGTGGATTCGCACCGCGCTCCGGCGTGGCTGATTTCGCCTTTCACACGACGGGGGATTGTCGATTCGACGATGTACAACCAAACCAGCGTGCTTCGAACCATGGAGTTGATCGTTGGGCTGCACCCGCTGACTCATTTCGATGCAGGGGCCCGGCCCATGTTCGGCAGCTTTAGCCGGCAGGGGGACGCGCGGCCGTACTCGGTGATCGAGCCGAAGACTTCCATTACGGAGCGCAATCCGGCGAAAGGCGAGGGGGCGGACCAATCGGCTCGAATGGATTTTTCGGATGCGGATCTGGCTGACGATAATCAATTGAACGATATTTTGTGGCGCGCGATTAAGCACATCGATCCGCCGCCGCCGACGCGGAGCGGCTTTGTGAAGTAGGGGGCGGCTCGCGCCAGGGGAAGCTTCGAAGTAGGGCTGAACGCGCAGAATAACTGATCAACGCGGGCGCATGAACAATCGCCTACTCAGTTGGGATGCGGTCCTCAGAGTCGCTCCGATTCACGGCGTCGCGCAAGGCCTCCAATTCGTGCAGGACATTCAGATCCTTGTTGCGGCCGACGGCGCGCTTGGACTGAATGAGGCTATTCAGATCTAACGTTCGCACGCGCCGCCCGAACGCTTCCACCAGGATGGAGCCGCTCCGAACGTCATCGAACGATCCGAGGCCCGTGACCTCGGCCAGGAGGTCGATCGGCCCCAGATCCGTAATTAGTGTAAATATCGTCCCATTGCTCAGGGTAGCTGGATCCCAAACGAAGGGTAAATCAGCAGGGAGGTTTCTCAGTCGCGGATGATAGGGCGCCAGCGCTGAAATTATCCGGCGAATGTTTTCTGGTTTTCTGGAAAAGAACACGCCAAGATCGTTCGTAACGTGAGCGCTCCCGTGAAGGATCGCAGACCACCCGCCGACAATGATGAAATCCACCCCGGCATCGCTCAGCTCCTGAACTGCCATCTGGAAACTCATCGTTTAGGATTGCGCGCTGCTCCCCTAACGCTCTCCGCAGCTTCGACGGCCGAAAGCATTCTACTCACCCGCTCCGCCGGCGTGAGACGTAACTGCTCGATGAGCAGAGTCAGATCGATTCCGTGTTTCTGCGCCGCCTCGAGGCGGCTTCCCGGTGGCGGATTGCGCAACCGGAATTCCGCTCTCGCGAATTGTTCGGGAGTTAATGCGCGCAGTTCAGACACGTTATGTTTCCAGCATACGCATTCAGTGGCGCAGCACGCGTCCGGCGAGCGCGTCTGTCAGTTGGCCGTCGTCAACGGCGAGTTGCCCGTTCACGAGCAGGTAGCGAACGCCGGTTGACAGGACTTCCGGTTTTTCAAAAGTGGCCAGGTCGCGGATGGTTTGGGGATCGAACACCACGACATCCGCGAAGTAGCCGGTCTTAAGAAGGCCGCGATCTTTGAGGCCAAAAGTTTCGGCTGTAAGGGAGGTGCCGGAGCGGATGGCGAACGGCAGCGTAATTATGTGCTCGTCAAAGACATACTTGCGCAGCTTGCGTGGGAAAGTGCCGTACTTGCGGGGGTGGCCGGTTGAGCCATCGGAGCAGGTCATCACCCAGTCTTCACGCATGAAGTTTCTGACGTCATCCTCGCGCATGTTGAAGGAGGCCACGCTTGCGCCCCCGGCTTTGACAATGGCGAGCGCAGCGTCGACGGGGGATACGTGACGCTCTGCGGCGATGCGATCGAGAGTCTTGCCGACGATCTGCTTGTCCTTGGAAGAGGTGATGAGCAGCGTTTCCGGGCCGCCGCGGCGATCCATGTTGCGGGTCATCTCAGCGATGAGGCGGGGCCGGATGGCGGGATCGTCGATGCGCTTGAGCAGTTCAGCCGAGCCGCCTGCTTCCGCCCACGTTGGGACAAGCGAAGCGGTGACACTGGTTCCTGATGCGATATACGGGTATTGGCTGGCAGTAATCCTGACGCCTTGCGCACGCGCCTGGCGGACGATGCGAATCACGTCCGAGCTCTTGCCCCACACGTCCTTCCCAAGGGCTTTGATGTGCGAGATGTGTACCGGAATGCCAGCTTCCTTGCCGATGCGGATGGTCTCCTCGACCGAACCGATAAGGCCGATTGAATACGAGCTTTCATCGCGCATGTGAGTGTCGTAGATGCCGCCCTGCGCGGCAGCTATCTTCGCCAAAGCAATAATTTCTTCAGTTTTGGCAAAGCTTCCGGGGGCATAGTAGAGGCCGGTCGACATTCCGATGGCGCCCTGGTGCAGGGCCTGGTCTACGAGATGCTTCATGAGATCCATCTGTTGCTCGGTCGGCGCTGCATCGGACATGCCCATGACTTCGCGGCGTATCGCGCCTTCGCCCACCAGCAGAGCGGCGTTCGTGCCGATGCCTTGGCGCTGCCATTTCTCGAGCGTCGCGGCAGTTTGAACCGGGCCTTCTCCGTCATTGCCGGTTATGACAGTGGTCACGCCCTGCATTAAATAGGGGTCGTTGCGATGCCGGCCGGCACTGGAGAGATCTTCGAGCGTGTGCGTGTGCGGATCGATAAAGCCGGGGGCGACGATAAGGCCATTCGCATCGATTTCGCGCCTGGCGTGTTTTCCGGCGCTGTTTCCGATGAACACGATGCGGTCGCCGGAAATCCCGATGTCAACTTTTGTGTCGGGCGAGCCGGAGCCGTCCAAAACCGCGCCGTTACGAATCAAAATATCCAGATCTTGCGCGAGCAATGTTGCGCCAGTCAGAAAGCAAAGCACGCGGATTAAATAGATAGATTGCGCCATTCGCCTAATGATAGAATTTCAGCCAAAACTCTTGGGGAGTGAGTCGTGAATAGAACAACCGTATTGCCAATTATGTGTTTCTTGATGCTGGCCTCCAACCCCGCGGGGGCGCAGGTCGGCACTTCGTCCATCACTGGTGTGGTGATGGATAGTTCGGGCGCGGTTGTGCCCGGCGCCAGCGTTCAGGTGAAGGACGAAGATACGGGCGTCGTATACGAAGGCGCCACTACGGCGACAGGAAATTACTCTTTTTCGGCGCTGCCTCCGGGACCGTACACTATCACGGTTTTGAAGCAAGGTTTCGAGAGAGCGGTGAGCGTGCATAACAACCTGACTGTCGGTGAGCCGCTGGTTTTGGATGTGACTTTAAAGGTGGGCGCCGCAAACGAAACGGTGGAGGTGGTGGGCGGCTACCAACGTATCGAGACAACCAATGCGACTGTCAGCGACGTTATTACAGCGGAGCAGGTTGTGAATCTGCCGCTGAACGGACGCAACCCGCTGGCGCTGCTGACGCTAGAGCCCGGCGTGGTGCAGCGCACGAATTCAAATACGGGCTCGGGCACGCACGTGTTCGGCTCTCGCGATCGTGCCCACAACGTCACGATCGATGGCATTGACGCCAATGAATCCACGGTGCCCAACCCGCAATCGAACCTGCAGCGGCTGCAACCCGACGATGTGCAGGAGTTCCGCACGATCACGCTCGACGCGACTGCGGAGAATGGCCGGAATAGCGGAGCGAACGTAATGGTGGCTACCAAGGGCGGCACCAACAGCGTGCATGGCACTGCTTTCTACTTCAACCGCAACACCGATTTCAACGCCAACGAGTGGTTTAATAACGCCTCCGGTATCGCGCCTCCGCAACTGAAGCTGCATCAATATGGCGGCGATATCGGGGGGCCGATTATCAAGAACAAGACTTTCTTCTTCTTCAGCATTCAGCCCAACCTGATTTTGCTGAGCCAGCCGATTTCGGCAAGTTTTGGCACGCCGAGCGTGTACACCTCGTCCATGCGCAATGGCATTTTCCGGTTCGTACGCGGAACGGTGACGGCGAACGGCAAAAGTTACAGCCGCAACTCAAATGCTCTAGTGGATGCGCGCGGAAATCTTCTGCCGGGGATTGCGACGTGCAGCGCGACGAATAAATTCGAGAACTGCGTCGACAGCTACAATATTTTCGCGAACGATCCTAAGGGCATTGGCGGCGATCCCGCCACCATGGGCCTGATCAACAGCGAGCCGCTGCCGAATAATTTCTCCGCGGGCGATGGATTAAACACCGGCGGCTACAGTTGGAATCCGCCGTCGAAATTCACGGGGCCGCAAATCATGTTCCGTATCGACCATTCGTTCGGGCCGAACGACAATCTGTTCGGGCGCTGGTTGCAGAATACATACGACACCAAGGAAGGCGATTTCACAAACGCGCGGCCGATCGTCTTTCCGGGCTTTCCGCCGCTTGGGGAAGTAAACCGCCTGGGGAAGAACTTGGCAGTGAGTTACCGGCATACGTTCTCACCGACTCTGGTGAACGAGCTCACGATGGGGTTCAATCGTTTTGCATTCGTCTTTACGTTCGGTGAATCGAACCCGAACTTCGGCGATCCCACCAAGCTGCCGCCGTGGGCGGACCAGTGCCTGTTCGGGTCGTTTGTCAATATTTCCAGTCCGTACTGCATCTCGCCGCACACTGCGCGCGCGGTCACCACGCCGCAACTGATCGACAACTTGACCAAAGTCTACGGCGCTCATACGTTCCATGCGGGCATAAACGACCGCTGGTACGTTCACAATGACAGTCGGGGATTCTTCGGCAGCAAGGCCGTTGTTCCCTGGATCTCGTTTAACGGCGCACAACACCCTGGGAATTTCAACAATATTCCTGGAACAATTGGAGGCGACGCCGCCACGGCACCGTACTCCGGCGACATCAGCACTTTGCAGCAAGCGATCGTGGAGGAGGCAGGCATTCCGTATTTGATTCAGCAGGGCTACCTGGCGAACTTCAACTCCAATCAATACCAGCAGGCGAGATATGCGACGGTCTACACTCGGCTGCATCAATACGACACATACGTTTCCGATGAGTGGAAGGTGCGCCCGAACATCACGGTGAATGCCGGATTGAGGTGGGAATTCAATCCTGCGCCGTACGATGCGCAGCAGACGTTGGTACCGAATATGCCGATTGACGGTTCTCAGGGTCCGGTTACCTTCGTGAAGGCCTCGAGCTGGTTCAAGAACAATAACATTGGCGCCGTTGCCCCGCGTGTAGGTATCGCGTGGTCACCGAATCAGAAGACCGCGGTGCGCGCCGGATACGGCATGTTCTTCGATACGCTTTCCAGTTTTCAAGTAACGGCGATGGCTGGCCTAATGCCTGGATTCCTGCAGAATTGCACGTCGACGGTCGATGGAAGCGGTAACATCAGCACGACCTCCGGGTGCACCACACCCGCCGGAACTTTGAACCGGATTTCGCAAGGCTATCCGCTTAGTATTGCGGCGCCAAGCATCACGCCATCGACCGCTCTGTCGCCGCCGCCACAGCCCTACAATCTGGCGCCAGCGGTCGGCGCATTCGATCCTAATCTTCAAAATCCGACGGTTCACGAGTGGGATCTAACCATTGAGCGCGAACTGCCGCTGCACATCGTCAGCGAAGTCGGTTATGTGGGAAAGCGCGGCACGCATCTCTACCGCGCGTACGACTTGAACCAGATTTCCGTCGATCAGCCGGGATTCCTGCAATCGTTCAACATGGCGCGCGCGAATGTTCTGTCTGGCTGCCAGGCCGATGGAACGAAGTGCCCGACGGGGATGACGGGACAATCGCCCACGCTGCTGCTTCAACTCTCGTCGGCTTCCTTTATCAACAGCTCGACGTCGCTGTCGGATTTGCAGCGCGGCAATATCGGCAACATGGCCGTTCGGCTGGATAGCCAAGCGACCTCGAGTTGGCTGCCGGCCAAGGGATTTCCAGCGAACTATTTCCGTCCCAATCCGCAGTTTTCGTCGATTTTTTATCAGGACGCGGGCGGAGATTCGTATTATCACGGGCTGTTTGTTGCGATGCATCGGCGCTATGAGCAAGGACTGACGCTCGGGTTGTCCTACACCTTCAGCAAGTCGATCGATGACATGTCGGTGGATCCGACCGGCGCCACGACCGGCGGAGGACTCAGCACTTCGAGCTTCTCCCGAACGCCAACCGACGTCCACAATTTCCGTTTGGATCGCGCACTTTCCGATTTCAATAACACCCACGTATTGTTGGTCAACATGCTGTATGACTTTCCCTTGGGCCATGGACGGCGCTTCCTTGCCAGCGCGTCAAATTGGCTAAACGAAATTGTGGGAGGCTGGTCTCTCACAGGTATTTTCAGCTACCAAAGCGGCGAGCCCTATACAATTAATTCCGGCATTCGCACGGCCAACGGGGGACACAACAGCGCAGCCCTCGTTATAGGACCTATGGATCCAGGCCAGCTTCAGTTCGTGAATGGAACGAAAGGGCCAGTGATGTACCAGGCGAGCTCGCTGATCACTAACCCGGCTGATCCGCACTATGACTGCGTGGCGATTACGGGTGGGCAGACATATTTCTGCGTTCCGCCGCCGGGCTCGTATGGCAGCGGGCGGAACCTCGCGCAGGCGCCCAGCTTCTGGAATCTCGATGGCGGCCTGCTGAAGAACTTCGATCTACCGGAACGCTTCAAACTTCAGTTTCGAGCCGAGGCGTTCAACGCTCTGAATCATCCGAACTTCGCTTCGCCGCTCGCGGCCAGTACCGGCAGTCCGACGATCACGAGCACGGTCTTCGGTCAAACGTGCTGTCTGACGGTGTCGCTGCCTAGCTCCACTAATGTGGTTTCGACAGGTGAATCGTATCGCGTGCTGCAACTTGGGTTGAAGCTGAATTTTTGATTCGGTAGTGTAATACAGCCATGAACAATACCTTCCTCGGGCGGTTGCTTGTTGCCGCGCTGATCTTCGGACTCATCGCGCCCATTGCAGCTCAGGAAGTTTCGCAGAGCGGGCTCGAGCTTAAGTCGCCGCGGCCGATGATCGATCAGCCGGAGCGCGCGGCGAAGGCGATGATTGCCAGCGCGAACGAGATCGCATCGCAGGCCGGTCTTTCCATTTTGCGCAAGGGAGGCAACGCGGTCGATGCCGCAGTGGCGGTCGCATTCGCGCTTGCGGTAGTTCATCCGGAAGCCGGCAATCTGGGCGGAGGCGGGTACATGCTCATCCGGATGGCGGATGGGACTGCGCGCGCCATCGACTATAAAGAGACCGCGCCCGCAGCGAGCCATTCAGGGATGTTTGCTAACCGTCTCGATTCGAGTGTCGGCTACAAAGCTTCCGCTGTTCCGGGAACGGTGGCGGGGATGGGACTTGCGCACGCGCGGTTTGGCAAGCTGCCTTGGAAGGACGTGCTCGAGCCGGCGCGTTCTCTGGCGCAGAATGGGTACCCAGCATCGCAACGGATGGAAATTATTCTCGCGCTTCAGGCGCCGGTTATGAAGCAATTTCCGGAGACGGCGAAGATCTTTTTACACGGCTCCGATAGGCCGGTGAAACAAGGGGAAATCATCAAAGAACCCGAGCTTGCGGCCACTATCGCGCGAATACAACTGCACGGATGGCGCGAATTTTACGACGGGGAAACCGCGCGCCTGATCGATCGCGACATGGCTGCGCATGGGGGAACGATTCGGTTTGAGGATTTACGCGCGTACGGGGCTATTGAGCGCGATCCGGTTAAAGGCAGCTTCCGCGGCAATTGGATTCTGTCGATGCCGCCTTCCTCAAGCGGGGGCGCGACGGTCATTGAAATGTTGAATATTTTCGAGACCTTCCCGGCGGAGCTGGGGATGGAAGGCTCTGTCGAACAGCGCCATCACATGATTGAATCCATGCGCCGCGCTTTTCGCGATCGCGCGGAGTTCTCCGCCGACCCTGCCTTTTTCCCTGTGCCCATCGACTTACTTACGAGTAAGGATCATGCGCGGGAACTGGCTCGCTCGATCGAGCCCGACCGCGCCACTCCTTCGAGCACCATGCCTCTCGACGCGCCGCCGCAGGAATCGAATGAATCTAATGACACCACGCATTTTTCAGTTATCGACGAAGCAGGGAACATCGTAAGCAATACATATACGCTGAACAGCTTTTACGGATCGCAGGTAATGGTCGCGGGAACCGGCATCTTGCTGAACGACATTATGAGCGCGTTCAGCAACAAACCGGGCGATCGCGGCGAACTGAAGGCGGGGAAGCGGCCGATTTCGTCCATGACGCCGACCATCGTCTTGCACGCGGATGGGTCTGCGTGGTTTGCGCTCGGGTCGCCGGGCTCGGCTACGATTCCGAATACCGTTTTTCAAGTGATTGTGAATATTATCGATTCGAAAATGTCGTTGCGGGACGCGATCGAGTATCCGCGCATTCATCAGCAATATTTGCCGGACCGGGTGGATGCGGAACCGGGAGCGCTGGTGTTCGACGTCGCCGAGAAGCTGCGTTCGTTTGGGCATACGATTAATGCGAAACTACGCTCTCAGGGCGATGTTCACGCGGTCATGATCGAGGAGGGGTCGGGTTGGAGGCTCGGCTGGTCGGATGGGCGGCGGGGCGGACGGGCGGTTGGCTACTAGGCGGGGCTGATTGTTTACGATCCGGCGGGACGTGGACGTCCCGCGCGGACCAGGAGGTCCGCCCCACGGAAACAGGTTGGGAAATTACTGTGAGCTGGTGAAGTAGAGTGGGCGTTATTGTGAGCTCGGTGAACTAGAGTGGGCGTATGGCGTATGAAAACTATTTGCCGGAGTATATGGTCACTACGGCGTTTCAGCTGGATGGATTCCGCACAACGAAGAATCTGGGAATCGTGCGAGGGATTACGGTGCGATCGCGCTCGGTGTTCGGGACGATCGGCGGAGCGTTGCACACGCTCATAGGCGGCAATATCACTCTATTTACGCAGCTGTGCGAGAAGGCGCGGAGTGAGGCTTTCGAGCTGATGATCCAACATGCGGCGGCTATGGGCGCTAACGCGATCATCGGGATGCGTTACGATGCCAACGACGTGATGAACGGCGTTACCGAAGTGCTGGCGTATGGAACAGCCGTGATCGTCCGGCCGGAGGGGCAGGCGAACGGGTGAGGTTAGGAGATTGTGGTGAGCTCGGAAACGTGCGTGAGCAGATCGCGCGATTCCAATTCTTCCTCGCCCACAGGGGTTAACGCCAGATCGGTGTAGTTGCGCGCATCGGGATCGCGCTTCAGACGCATACGGAAGCGGCCGTAGCGCCAGATCAGTTGCGCCAGCTTGAAATGCTTCTGCGCTAAATCGGCAATGTAGCGGGGGTAGAACACGAACGGGCTCTCAACGGGCAGCGTGGGGCGACGATCTTGGCGATATTTGCGGCGCAGATAGCCGCCTTCTAACGGATCGATGTTTTCCAGTTTGATGCAGGTGTAATACCACAGCAGCAGGAACAGCATGTTGCCGGGATTGCTGTTGGTGGCCTGGGCGCGACGCATTACCGTCTCCATGTGGTCGAGCGAATAATAGCTGTCCCAGGCGTCTAGATAGAGTTGCTCCCATTCGGCAGTGGACATGGTGCTGTGCGTGGTAGTGACGTGTTCGAGATCGTATTTATTCAGGTCCGGATCCAGATAGATGCCGGCCTTATCGAGGCGCTGGTGGTCTTCGGAGCCGGGGAGGGGAGTGAGGCAGTGGGGCTCCAAGAAATCGATGGGCAGCTCGCGTTGAATGATCTTGATATCGCGCATCACCGATTCGGGAGTGTCGGTGGGAAAGCCGACGATATATCCCGCAAAAACCGTTGCGCCGGCGCGTTTCCAATCGAGCAGCATCTTGCGGTATTCGGCTACTTTATTCTGCTTCTTTCTGGCTCCGAGCAAGCTGTCGGGATTGATGCTTTCGAGGCCGATGAAGACGCGAGCGACACCCGCGCGGCCTGCCTTTGAAATAAAGTTCGGCAGGCGATGACACATGGTGTCCACCTGGATTACGAACTTGATGTTGAGTTTTTCCTTCTCACGCATTTCGATCAGGCGGTCGAACACGCTCTCCCAATCGCGATTGCGGGCGAAGTTGTCGTCGGTGATGAAAAAGCGATTGATGCCGTGGGCCAGATTGCGGCGGACGATCTGCTCGATGTCATCGGCCGAGCGCCGGCGCGATTTTCGCCCCTGCACATTGATGATGGTGCAGAAGGAGCATTGAAACGGGCAGCCGCGGCCGGCATCGAAGCTGGTGAGCTTGCCGGCGGTTCGCTTGACGCGTGTAGGAGGCAGGATGGGCAGCGGCACGCCATCGAGAGAGGGCAGATCGGCCATGTAGTTATAGAGCGGCTTCAGAGTGCCGTGCCAGGCGTCTTGCAGGACTTCTTCGAAGCGGCCTTCGGCTTCGCCGGCAAACAGCGAGATGCCGAGGCGCATGGCTTCCAGGAGCTCGGCCGGGACTTCCGGCAACATGGCCAAGCAACCGGAAACGTGGAAGCCGCCGATGCAGACTTGAATACCGGCGGCGCGGAGCGGGCGCGCGATATCCATAGCGCGCGGATACTGATTTGTCTGGACGCCGACCAGGGCCACAAGGGCGGGACGGCCGCGGAGCTGCCGCACAATGCGGGCCGGCCGAATGCGGGTATTGGTTTCGTCGACTGCGGTGATGCCGATTTCGACGTCATCGCCGAGCACGCGGCGCTCCTTACAATCGAGCGCGAGACCATTGAGGACCGCCAACGTGTTTGAGGGAATAGCGGAACGAAGCCACTGGATGACGTAGCCGTCATCGTCGTAGTGCGATGGCTTGAGCAAAAGGATGGAGAAGCGCTTGGGCGGGTTGTGGGGTGGCAAGTGTTTCGCCAATTACCAGGATAGTCGAAAAAGGGGCATCACAAAAGCCTCGAAAAAACTATCTTCCGTAGATTGAGAAGCTTAGCTTTGTTTTTTCGTTTCCGGCGCGCAGCCGCCACGCTACCTTCGTGTGCGGATGAAGGCGATTTCCGAAGCGGAGGGGGAGCGCGGCGGGGTTCTGGCGGAGACGTTGTGCTGCATTTACAGTCCCCTGGGTTCGCAGGCGCGATTTCAGGCGATTCGGGCGAGGTTCAAAGGATTCTCCGGGCCGGTGGGTTCGGGAAAGAGCGCGGCGCTGTGCTTTGAAGCGATCCGGCAGTGTTACTGAATCGAGGGCGGCAAGGAGTGTTGGCGGCGCCGACATTCGCGATGTTGCGGGACGCGACGTTGACGGGCTTGTTCCGAATGGTTGAAGAGCAGGACGTTGACTTCGAGATACGCAAAGCAGACGGCGAGTTGACGCTCAAAGCGGTGCGGGAGCACAGTGCTGTTGCGCTCGCTCGACGAGCCGGAGAGGCTGCGAGGAACGAACCTGGCGTGGTTCGGAATCGATGAGCTTTCCTATACGCGTGAAGAAGCGTGGCTGCGGCTCGAGGCGCGGCTGCGAGATCCGAAGGCGGAGAAGTTGTGCGGTTTCGGGGTTTGGACGCCGCAAGGGCACGATTGGATATACAAGCGGTTTATTCAGAAACCTGTTGCAGGTTACGAGTGCGTCCGCGCGAAGCCGTTCGAGAATCGATTCCTGCTTGACAAGACGCCGGATTATTATGAGCGGCTGGAGAGCAGCTACGATCCGAAGTTTTATCAGCAAGAAGTGCTCGGCGAATACCTGAACAGCCGGGCTGACCGGGTGTATCACTGCTTTAACCCGGCGGTGCACCTGGTGCGGCACGCGTACGATCCGCACAAGGAATCTGCTGTGGGCGTTGGATTTCAACGTGGCGCCGATGAGCTCGATTGTTGCTTCAGCGCGATCACGGGCGGCTGGTGGTGATCGACGAGATCGTGCTGGAGCGGGCGACGACGGAAGAGGCGTGCCAGGAGTTCGAGAACCGGTACAAAGGGCATGCGGCGGCGCTGGAGATTTTTGGCGACGCGAGCGGCAGGAACATGCACACGACGGGGACGAGCGATTACAGCGATGGTGCAGAGATTCCTGTACAAGGGCGGATTCCGGAACGTGAAGCTGCGGGTGCCGGCGAGCAATCCGCCGGTGCTGAATCGAGTTCAGAAGGTGAATGCGATTGCTGACAAACGCGCTGGGCGAGGTGCGGCTGGAAGTGGATCCGCGATGCAAAGAACTAATCAAGGATTTCGAGGAAGTGATGTTCAAGCCGGAATCGGGAGTGATCGACAAAGCGACGCGATCCGCGCGGACGCACGCTTCGGATGCGCTGGGATACGCGATTTGGGAATTGTTCGGAGAAGAGCAAGCGCGGGCGAGAAGGACAAGCGGCTGTTTTAGAGGTGCAGAAAGACACAAAATGATTGAAATCGATCGAGAGCATCCCGACTTCAAACGGCAAAGGCCGATGTGGCGAATGTACCGCGACCTGTACACGGGCGGCCAAGAATTCAAGCATCGCGCGGCGGAGTATCTGCTGCGGCGGCAAAAGGAGCCACTGGATGTGTATGGCGAGCGCCTGCACAGAGTGTTCTATGAGAACTACATCGGTTCGATCGTGGACTGGTATGCGTCGACGCTCTTCCGGCGCGAACCAAGCTTGCAGTTCGAGGGCGGAATGGAAGCGGGTCAGAAGTTCTGTCGCAGCTTTCAGAAGATTGCGACAGCGGGGAACGAAGCTGTTACGATTTTTTTCGGCAATGCTTTATGGACGCTCTGGTCGCCGGGCGAAGCCATATCTTGATCGATTTTCCGCGAGGATCGCTGGTTCCGGCGAATCGCGCGGAAGAGGATGCCGCCGGATTGTCGCGAGCTTATCTGGTCCGGTATCAGGCTGAAGAACTTATCAACTGGAGCGTGGATGAATGCGGGCGAGTACGAGTGGGTTGTGTTGCGGCAGAAAATGCACAAACGGCAACCCGAGTGGACTCGCCCGAGATCGTGGATGAAACGTATTGGCATTACTACGACAAATCGAGAATACCGGACGTACCGGCGCATTGAAGGCGGCGAGACGAGCCAAGCCCGATATCGAGCTGATCGCGCAAGGGGCGCACTGCTCTGGCGCGGCAGCAGCGCGTGCCGCTGTTGACGTTGCAGGTGAGCGACGGGCTTTGGCTGATGAATAAGGCCGCGCATCTGCAACTGGAGCACTTCAACAAGTCGAATGCGCTGGGCTGGGCGATCACGATGGGGCTGTTTGCGATGCCGGTGATCTATTCGGATCGCGAATGGAACCAGATCGTCGGAGAGAGTTATTACATTCAACTTGGGCCGGCGGACAAGTTCGGATGGACCGAGCCGGACGGCAAGGTTTATCAGATCGCCGCAGCAAATCTGGAGACGCTGAAAGAAGAGATTTACCGGGTCTGTTATCTGTCGCAAGCTCGGGCGAGATGGCGGGCGGGCACGCACAATCGGCGCTGAGCAAGCAACTGGACTTCACGATTACTCAGGAAGTGCTGCGGGCATACGGCAGCGACGGTGAAGGATTGCATCGGACAAGTGCTGACGGCGATCAGCGAGGCGCGGGAGGATGGCGTGGCGATTTCGGTGTCCGGCCTGGACGAAGTGGATATTAGCGGATTTCGGGACGGAGTTGCAGAACGCGACGAAGCTGTTGCAGCTGGGGATCGATTCGCCGACCCTAAAGCGGCAGATCTACCAGAGGCTGGCGCTGAAGTATTTGAGCGATGCGCGGCAAGAAACGAAAGATCAGATTGCGCGCGAAATCGACGCGCAGTTACGTAAGTAGTAGAGAGGAGAATCATGTCAGATCAAATTGAGCTGAAGACGGAGACGGACGCGACGGGCGAACGAGGCGAGCGAGCGGGGTCGATGTTCGGGATATCGTCCGGCAGGCGATAGAAGAATTCGTTCGCGCGGAACAGCAGAAAGCCGAACCCGCTTACAAAGCCGAACTGCAGGAAGAGCGGAAGCGGCGCGAAAAGCTGGAAGGCGCGGCTGAACCAGCTGGTGGAGGAGAACCGGAAAGCGCGCGCGCTGGCGGAAGAGGCGGACCGGAACTCGCAGATCCGCAGCGAGTTGCAGCGGCTGGGAGTGGCGAAGATCGACCTCGCGTTCCGGGCGGTAAAGGACGAAATTGTCCGGGCAGAAGACGGACGTCTGCAGGCGAGAGGGCCAGAGGGCAAATCGCTGCAAGAGTATCTGGCCGGCTTTGTGCAGGAGAATCCAGAACTTCTTCCGGCGAGAATCGCTGGGGGAAGCGGAGCGCAGACGCCTTCCGAAGCGCGCGCAGGAGCGCTATCCGGCATCGAGATCGACAAGATCAAGCCTGGAATGAACAAGGAAGATCTCGACCGGGTGCGCCAGGAGATCTCGCGTCTGGCGTCTCAAGCATTGCGGGGCGACGTAGTACTGAGCGCCGTAAGTCATCGCATGCGAGTCAGCGCCAAAGTAAGCTGGCGCTGAGAACCTCGCGCATGTAAGTAGATATTCAGCGACAGAAGCTCTGTCGCGACATTTTAATTTAGGAGAATTATGTCATCAATTACATCTGCCAATCTGGCAAATGCGATCGTCAAGCTTGTGGCTGCCGACGCATTGCCGGCCCTGATGGGAAATCTCGTCATGGGCAACTTGGTAAATCGCGACTACGAGCCGGTACTGGCGCACGCCGGAGACACGGTCAACGTGCCGATTCCGCCGGTGCTGGTCGCGAACAACATCGCGGAAGGCGGCACGGTCACGCCGCAGAATCCGAGCCTGGGCAATGCGCAGATCGTTCTGAACACGCATGCCGAGGCGACATTCCAGATTCCCGACGTCACGAAGGCGCTGGCGTTTCCCGACCTGCTGAAGGCTTACATGCAGCCGGCCGTGATTGCGATTGCCGAGCGCGTGGAGAACGATCTGCTGAATCTGTACGGCCAGTTCACGGCGAACACGCCGGTCGGCGCGGCTGGAACGCCGATTACCGAAGCGACGATCGACGCGGCGGAGACCGCGCTGTTTGCTGCGATGGTGCCGGCGAGCGCGCCGAAGTATCTGGTGGTGGATTCGAACACGTATTCGCAGATCCGCCAGATTCCGCGATTCAGCGAGTACTACTCGGCCGGTGAGGCCGGTCTGAAGGCGTTGGTGGAAGGAAACGTCGGCAAGATGAAGGACTTCTTCATTTTCCGTTCGCAGTTTGTTCCGGTAACCGGCGCGGCCGCGCCGAACACCCACAACCTGGCGTTCACAAAAGATGCGCTGGGCTTGGTGATTCGCCGCCTGCCGCAACCGCTTCCGGGTACGGGCGCGGTGGCCGAATACGCCGAGATGGGCAACTTCGGTATCCGGGTGGTGATGAGCTATCAGCCGAACACGCTATCTCAGCAGTTCACGGTTGACGTGCTGTACGGCTGCGGCGTGCTGCGAAACAACTTCGCCGTCCAGGTCAACAGCTAGGACAGCAGCATAAGTCGAGTTCAAGTGACGGGAGCCGCGTTACAGTGGCTCCCTTTCTATTTAGGGAGATAGATTGTGGACGTAAGACAATATTACCGAAAGATTCGCGAAATCGAAGCGAACGCTAAGCGAAGCAGTATCCGCTCGTCGTGAGCCTGGAGACAGCAGACGGCGGCAAAGCCGGGCATGGTTTCCGAGGTATCCCGGCTGGTCGCGGCAAAGATGATCGTCGAAGGACGCGCGGTGCTCGCGACTGAAGAGGAGAAGAAGGTCTATCGGCGAGCAGCAGGCGGCGGCGAAGAGGGCCGCCGAGAAGGCGGAACTGGCGCGCCGGGTTCAGGTTGCGATTATCACCGAATCGGATCTGCAGAGCGTCAGTCGCCGGCAAGAACGAGAACGACGGATACCGGGAGCGGAAAGTAACGCCATGGCGCTGTTCACGGATGCCGATATCGTCACGCTAGACGACTTGCTTGCAGTTCGAGAATTCGCTGGTTCAGGTGGCTTCTTCGCACGGAATCAACGTAGAGACAAAGATCAACTTGTCCATCAATGCGGTGAGCGACAAGTTGATGCTGTGGCTGCTGAATATCGGGGCTTCGGATCCGCAATGGCTGAACCGGCGATTGCTAGGTCTGTCGACGGTCGTGGTGACGCCGACGCTACATCGCTGGTTGTGTCTTTGATCGCTGTCGCGATTTTTCGCCGAGGCGTACAACGTGCAGCTGAACACGCGATTTCAGGGCAAGTGGACAGAGTACCAGCAGGCGGCGAGCGATGCAGCGGACATGGTCTTCATGTCGGGGCTTGGAATCGTATACAAGCGCTTGCCGAGGCCGCCGCTGCCGCTCGTCTCCGTTCGGAGCGGAAACGCAACGGCCCAGGCGATGTTTGTTCAGACCGCATGGGTTGACGGTAATGGGAACGAGGGCGCATCTGAGTCCGGTGAACGGTCTGATTCTGGCCGAGGACTCAGGTTTTAGTGTCGCGATGGCAGAGGGTGACGTCAATATTCCTCCGGCTGCGACAGGTTGGAATGTTTACGCGAAGCAGTGACGAAGACGAGTTAACGCGGCAGAACAGCGCGACCTTTAGCGATTGGCGCGACATGGCAGCTGCCATCCGCTGGCTTGATTGAAGGTTCGGCGCCTATCGGAGGGCAGCAGCCGAACTTTTACATTGCGCTGTCGAGGCAAATTCAGAGAGGGTAACATGCTGCCGCTAACGATACTTGCCGCACAGAAAGTGTTGAACCTGATGACGAATGGAAGCGCGCTCGCAAGAGCGGATCAGCGCGATTGCGGCTTCTTGCAACGTCAACGTCCCGGTGATCAGCAACGGGCAGGTGGTGTTGAGCTCCGCGGCTCCCGATATCGGCGACAAAAACATCCAACTGACTTATCCGCGAATATGCCTGTACAGCTTGGCGTAAAGAATACGCAGATGGAAAAGTTCCGGTCGTTGTCGGGGACCGTATCGGTGGTAGGCGGAAGTCTGGGCGAGCGGGAACTTAGTAAACGATGCCGATCGAATGGATTCACTTCTATGTGGAGGCGATGACCGATATTCTTCGAGCAAAACATTGGCGACTGGGGCGACGGGATGTTTTTCTCGGGTATCTACGAGGTGCAGTTTCAGGCGCCGAAGCCGGGCGGCCTGGGATATGTGCAATCCGCGAAAGTGACGTGTAACTTGAACGTGAGCCGTAATTAAAGGACCGCAATGGCAACTTACATTTCTTCAAATGCAAATCGATTTTACGCCTGCACGGAGGCAAGTTATGGGCAAGCCGCGGCAGTGACAGCGGCGAACCGATTTCCGGCGGTACGGCTTCAGGCGCAGCAGGTGTTAGAGCGGGGCAAGCGCCTGGATAAGACGGGTACCCGCACTTTTTTGGGAACGTCGAAAGACAGCCGGCGCAGGACGGCGTTTGAAGCAAGGAGCTATTTGACATCGTGGAGCGGATCGGGAGAGCCTTCTTATGGACCGTTTTTCAGCGCGGCTTTGGGCGGAACTCCGCAACTGAGCAGCGGATTGACGCTTGCCTTGGCTGAAACGCCGACCCAGCTGCAGACCACGACGGCGCACGGCCTGTCACCAGGCAATGCGATCTCATGCAGCAATGAGATTCGTTTTGTCACGGGGGTACCCGATGCGATGACAATGGTCATCAACGCGCCTTTCACAAACACACCGGGAACGAATGCCGCGCTGTCGCCGGCGATCACGTACAGCCTGGCGACGGTTCTGCCCAGCATTACCCTGTACGACTATTGGGACCCGGCAACAGCGGTGAGCCGGATTGTAGCAGGAGCGGCGGTAGATGCGCTCGAGGTTTCGGTAAACGGAGATTATCACGAGTTCGTATTCAGCGGACCTGCGGCGGATCTTCTCGATTCGAGCAGCTTTAGCGCGGGAACAGCGGGATTAACAGTTTTCCCGGTCGAGCCAGCTCTGGCGCAGTTCGACTATTCGATCGTGCCCGGACATTTAGGGGAGGTATGGCTGGGGAGCGGCGCCAACCAGTTTTTCACGTTGATGGAAGCGAGCGTCGAGATCAAGAACAATATTGAGGTTCGCAATCAGGAATTTGGCTCGTCGTATCCGCGAGCAATTGCGCCCGGGATACGGCAGGTCGTTTCGAACTTTACACTTCTGGCCCAGGACGATGCTCAAACCACGGCACTCTATGCGGCTGCGAAGCAACGGAATTTCATTTCGGCGATGTTGCAATTGGGGCGGCAGCAAGGCCAGCTGATGGGTATTTTCCTGCCTAGCGTAACTCCGGAAATTCCAAACTACGACGATTCGGAGACGCGGCTGCAGTGGCAATTTAAGAACAATCTCGCACAAGGGAGCTCGAATGATGAAATCTATATCGCGTTCGCTTAGGTGCGAAAAGCACGAGAGTCTGCTGTGGCGCGAGAGCCAGGCGCTGCCGGGTGTGCGGTATGCGATTCGGCGCGTGTCTCTTGCGCAACGAATCGAGTTGACAAAGAGCGCGCGAGAGTTAAGCGGGCGGTATGAATTCCTGAAGGCGGGCGACGCCGCGGATCAGCTTGAAGGGTCGCTGGCCGACCTTCTGGTCCGGAAAATGTATCTGGAATGGGGGCTCGCGGAGATAAAGAATTTAGCGATTGACGGAGAGGGTGCGACGGTCGAGATGCTTGTGCAGAGAGGGCCGGAAGCACTGAGCGATGAGATTATAGGCGCGATTCGAGGGGAGCTCGGACTTTCGGAGGAAGAAAGAAAAAACTCCTAATCGCATTCCATTTCCAATTTTCAGCACAGGCCGCGTGGAAATGCGATGGTTGCCGATCGAGCGGCCTTGTGAAAGTTCGAAATTGCGCATGGAGCGGCCAGGAAAAGGCGGTTAGCGCGAGACCCGTGTGGGCGCGGAGCGGGGTGATCTCGCTACATTGCCCGAAGTCGGTGATCACGGCGCAGAGTTTGTACCTTATCGAGCAGTTTCGCTTCTGGAAACAACTCGGAGGGGCTAATCCGGAATCGATGAGCGCGAAAACGGCGGAGGCGATTGCGGCCTTGGACGAGGCGTGGGGTGTGGAGAATCAACATGGCGAAATCTAATAAAAACTTATCGGGAGTTGTTAATCAGCTATCGCGCGCAACAAGAAATACGAAAGGTATGGGTAAGTTGCTTTCCCCTACCGACTTAGTAAGTCCGACAGGCGGCGCGACGGAAAAGGCGTCGAAGCCAGGCATCTCCGGCGATGCGAAGGCGCTTTCAATGGGGGCGAAGAGTACGCCTGCAAGCATCAAATTCGGAGCGCCATCGAGCACGACGACTACCGCGCCGCAATCCGGGAGTGAGTGGACGAAGTTATTGAAACAGACCGCATCGGGCGGAATTGCGAGCGTGCTGAGCGGCGGATTAAGCAGTATCGGCGGGCTTGGCTCGCTGATTTCGGGCATTGTCAGCCTGTTCGAAGGAGGAAGCGGCAAAAAGGTCCCGGCTCCTCTGGTGAAATTCAGTCTTCCGGCCTCGCAGCAGCAGACCGTCTACATAGGTTCAAAGGGCAGCACGGTTTACCAAGGAAACGTGACGGAGCAGGGAAGCGCTTCGAGGCCTACCAATGGGATTTATGGCGCAGGCGGGCAGGCAAACAGCGCCATTGTGGGCGAGCAGTCAACTCAGCAACAAAGCGCGCAGATTGTCCAGGCTGTAAAGAACGCGTTATTGAATTCCAGCTCGCTGAATGACGTTATAGCGGAAATCTAGATGGCCACTTTCCCACTACTCGGCTCCGGCGCGACGACGCAGTATCCTGCGCCGCGATCAACCGGGCAAGGCGCCCAGGCGATCCGGTTTATGGATGGATCCGATCAGCGCTTCCTGACGCAAGGAAGAACGTTTCGGCAATGGCAGATACAACTCGACTTATTGAACGAAACCGAGATTCAGCAGGTGGAGGCGTTTTTTGCGGAGCAATCCGGCGATTACTCGACGTTTACCTTCCCGGACCCGTTTAGCGGAGCAAATGTACCGAACTGCAGGATTGGCGCACCCGGACTGGTTACCGAGTACGTAGGGGTGGATGTGAGTTCAACCTCATTTTGGGTGATAGAAACCAATGGCTAATCTTTACTTCCCGCAGTTGACGAGCGGAGCTTTGGCGCAATACCCGATACGCAAGATCCGGCAGGCGCGAACCATAAAGAATGTGCTTGCGGACGGAAGCATGATCTTGTTTCCGGATCCGGACGGCGCCCGGGCAGCGTGGCAACTTTCCTATAGGGATTTGTCCGCGAACGATGCAGAGGCATTACAGGCACATTTCAACGCATGCGGCGGCCCATTTCATGCATTTACGTTTATCGATCCAACGGAGAACATGCTGGCGGCCAGCTCCGATTTGACGGCCGCGGTGTGGCAGGCGTCCAGTTTGATTCGCGCAGATGCGGGCAGCGAAGACCCACGGGGTGGAGTGGGCGGGTTTTCGGTTACAAACACCGGTCAAAGCGCGGAACAGATGGGCCAATCTTTCGACATACCAGCGTGGTATCAATATTGCTTTTCGTTGTACGCCACAAGCGCGGAGCCATCCACGCTTACATTGATTCGAACCGGATCGTCGGCGGCGCAGAGCGACAGTTACGCGATCGGGCCCAGTTGGACCAGGATTGTATCGAGCGGCGTGTTGAACGACATGGGGACGAGCTTTAGTGTCGCGATTCGCATCGCCGCGGGGCAGCAGGTAGAACTGTATGGCCCGCAACTGGAAGCACAGATCGCACCCTCGCGTTATCGTCCGACGGGCCAGGCGGGCGGGGTGTATTCAAGCGCTCATTGGGCGATAGACGAGCTCACGATAACGGCAGAAGCGCCGAATTTGTTCGCGACTTCGTTAAGCATCGAGACCGCAATATAGGATTCTGAATGGGAACCATTAACCAGATAAAGCAACTCGCTGAAGCCGATACGCCACTCCTGTTCTTTCAATGCGTGTTGCCATCGGGCGATGTCGAATACTGGAGCACTCATTCGATTCCCTTTAACGGGCAGCCGTATTCGGCGAAGGTTCTCAAACACAACTTGTTCGATTTGCAGTTGTCTGCCGACGACGCGATGGACGGCATCTCGCAATTGTCGCTGGTACTGGCGAACGCCGACTCGGCTCTTTCGGAACTTAATGCCGGGATCGGATTCAAAGGATCGCAGTTAACCGTGTATTTTGCGTTTGTCGACCTTGCAAGCTCGCTGGTAACGACGGAAAGCACGGTGCTGTTTCGCGGAATTGCGGGCGATCCCGACGAGATAGCCGAAGACTCTTTGAGCTTGAGTTTTACGAACAAGCTGAGCTTGCAGCGCATTCCGGTTCCAGAGGTGCGCATTCAGCGTTCCTGTGCCTGGAGTTTTCCAGCCACCGCGGATCAAAGGACCGAAGCGAAAGATGGGGGAACAAGCGGAAGATATTCGCGTTTTTACCGCTGCGGTTACTCGGCGGACGTATCGGGAGGAACCGGAAATCTAACCGGGGGCCAAGCGTTCACCGCATGCGACAAATCGCGCGGACAATGCCAACAGCGGGGGATGTTCGCGAACGATGGCGCTGGAAATGTAACCAACAGGTTCGGAGGATTCGAGTTTGTGCCGTCCGCAATTCTGGTGCGGACTGCCGGGGCGGCAACTTCGCATATATCTCCACTTCTGGACAACTCAGCCAAATATAACGATCCCGTACCGATTGTTTACGGAACCGGCTGGCTAAAGGGCCCGGTGATCTTCGCGCGCAACGATGGAAACCTCACGCATTTGGAAACGCTACTCGGAATGGGGGCGGTTCAAGGCATTCTGAAGGTGGTAGTGAACGACGTCGAAATTCCCGAGGCAATCCAAGGGCAAGATATGACCACGACCGGGTGGTACAACGTGGTGACGCTGGGAGCGCGGCAAGGGAATTTCAATCTCGACTTCACGGATGCGAGTGGGAATGCTTTGGGTGATCCTTACGGGAGCATGTCCGTGCTCTCAGTGGTTGTGCCCAACCGCATCAGCAGCGGCAAGTCGCTTCCGAACGTCGAGGTGTTGCTGCAAGGAATGCAGCTGGACACCTATAATCCCGACGGTACGCTTCAAGGCACAAGTTACACGAATAACCCGGCATGGGTAATTCTGGACATACTGCGGCGGTGCGGATGGTCGATGAACGATGTTAGTCTCACAACCTTCGTTTCGTCAGCCGCATTCTGCGACACCTTAATCAGCACGACCGATCTTAACGGAAACGCCATTCAAGTGCCGCGGTACGAATGCAATCTCATTCTGACGAAACGGCAGAGCGCGGCGGTGATTGTGCGCGGCATTCGGGTCGCCTCTAGTTTGATGTTGCGGTATGGAGCAACAGGCCTGTTGGAATTGCTGCCTGAAACGACAATCGGGGCGCAGCAGCCCAGCTTGCCGGACGGTGGAAACAGCACGGAAGACGTGAATGGCGGGTGGCCCGCGTACGAATTCAGCGATGGCTCGGCATCATTTTCCGGGATTGTGAGAAACCCGAACGGAAGTTCAAGCGTTCGGCTGAGCTCACGAACCATCGCAGAAACGTCTAACCGGCTCAGCGTGGAATTTCAGGATGAATCGAATGAGTATCAGCAGGACAGCCTGTCGCTGGCGGATGGAGACGACTCGTCTCTGATCGGCTACGAGATCAGCAGCCAATCCACCGCGCTTGGAATAGCAAACTTCAGCCAAGCGACAAGAGTCCTGCTGCGGCAGTTGGATAAGTCGACGAACGGCAATTTGTTTGTTCAATTTCAAACCAGTTTTCGCGCGCTGAAGATTCGCCCTGGAGACATCGTTGCGTTGACCTACTTAAAGGAAGGCTTCACGCGCGCCCTGTTTCGCGTGGTAAAGCTGTCGCCTTCAGTGAATTATCAGCTGGTCACGATATTCGGTCAAATACACGACGATGACTGGTACAGCGATAATCCGGCGGTTCTTGGGGGCGCCGGGCGGCAACCGGGAACGCACATTCAAACGCCGCGGCCGCTGATTGGACTGATTCCGCACGTCGATGCAAACGGCAACTTCGAATACTACGATTTTGCGGTGACGGAACAGACGCAGACGCAGAGCGACGGCACGGCGACCGATACGCTGACCGTCGGGTTCTCGCAGCCATCGAAGCCGAATCCGAACTCGCCAAGTCTTCCGTTGCTGAGCTTGGCGCCGGAATACGAGGCCACAGGTGGAACGCTCGCGGGCGGCGGTAAGTGGTATTACGCGGTGAGCGCTGTCGACAGTGCGGGGGACGAGGGCGCGCTATCCTTCACGGTTGCTGCGGCGATTTCGAGTGAAACAAATACCAATTCCGTTTCGATTATGGCGCTAAGTTTCCCATCGGCGGCGGCTTCCTTCAACGTTTATCGGGGAACGACTCCGCAAATGCTGTATCGCATCGCGACGCATATGCCGCTGGCAGTCTCGTTTACGGACGCGGGTGCTTCTCCCCAGGCGATGGGGCCGCCTGACGCGAGTTTCGATCACGCGAACTTTTATTACCGTTACGAGTATGCAGGTCCGTTCCCGGCGACCATCGTCTCGCCGACGACGATCGGATGGAGCGACATAGGCGCGACCGCGTTGGCGTATACGGGTATGGTGGTGAGGATCATCGAAGGTACCGGACGTGCGCAGGAACGCCTGATAACAACAAACGACCAGACCACGTTGACGGTGAATCCGGCTTGGTCTGTATTACCCGATGCGACGAGTAATTTCGTAATAGCGGAAGGCTCCTGGAAATTTGCGGCGCTGTCGGCGACAAGCCCGGTGCAGTTCGAGATTCCGTATGAAACGGGAGCCGTAATTCAGATATCGGGACGCGGCGCGAACGTCAATAATCAGGAGGGGACGGCTGATCTATGCCCTCTGACTCGCTGCGCGCTGGGGGGCGGGAAGTCTGACATGGGCGTCCCGGGCATTCCCGATTTCGCGTTAGCAGTACCCGGCGGCGGCGATTTGAGCGTGATGCAGGTGGGCTTCGAGGACCTTTCAAGCACCGCGTCGATTTCGAGCGGGACGTTACAAATTTTCTACTGGAACGAACTGAACGTACCGAGTAGTTGGTTGCTGGCCGCGGCTCTCGACAGTATTAGCACTACTCTTTCGCTGAGCTCGCCGGCGACTCTCCAGGTTGGCGACGTCATTCAAGCCGGCACGGAATTGATGACGATAGTCCCGGCCGAAATAGGAACCGGCACGTTCACCATGGTTCGGGGATCGCTCGGGTCGGAGGCGATCGCGCACGCATCAGGCGAGATCGTATTGCCGCTCCAAACTTCAATCGTCGTTGTACCGTTCGCGGCCAATTTTTTCGAGAACAAGGCTTCGATTAACTATCTTCACACGGTGAGCGTACCCGACATTCGAATATGCGCAGCCGAGTTTTTTGTGACTAATTCATTTGGCGATAGCCAAGCTAACCAGCAGTGCTACACAAAGGAGTCAGACGAGGGACTGCGGACGTTGTCAGGCGGGCAGTTCTCGATGCAGGTGAGCGGTTACCTGGCTACACAGGCGAATGCAGCGCCTCCACTGATAATTGAGGCTTCGCACGCCATCAGAGACATTCGGGCGACAGTAAGTCAGGCGGCCGTAGGTTACACCGTTAGTATCGACCTGCTGCAGAATGGCATTCCATTCTGTAATCTGATCCTCGCGTCTACTGAAAACTCGTCAACCATCATAGACGGTCTTGCATTGGGTGTGCCTTTCTTAGAGAGCGGGGCAGCGCTGACGATGAACATTTCGCTAAACGTGATGCAGGGCTTCCAAGGATCGCTCAGTCCCGGACGCGATCTAACGATCACTATTCGCCTATAAATCATGCCGGAGCAGATATATAAGCTGAGTCCTCATAGGGACCTGCAATGTTACTTCCTCACGCCCTCAGCGGTTGCAGCCATGAGTCAGGCTAGTGAGGCGGGATTTACGGTCTCCGGCAAATGGCGGCAGCAGTTTGACTGGACAGTTGTCGAGTGGAGCCGGGACAACGTGTTCGAGCATCCCGTGCTGCGGTACCTCCCCGATGGGGATTTGAGCGGCCTGGTGTTGACTTACGACGAGGAGCGCAGTGGCTGCATTCCCATCGAGTCGAATCTCTACGCAGTAGTCGCATGGGACCAGCTGCGGCTGTGGGTTCCGAATGGTGACGGGACTGAAACCGTTTACTACGTGAACGTAAAGGATCACGCCACGCCGATTGCCGGAAGTTACATCCCGGCCTCCGCGACGATGACCCTGAATGCGTCGCCGGCGGCAGGAAAGCGCGCCGGCCTTGCGTTTCTCGAAGAACACCACTACTACACTGTGCAAGATGGAGATCAGTTAGCGGATGTCGCCGCAGGGATCGCCTCTGACATCCAACAACTGAGCCAGACGTTTACCGCAACGAGCAACGGCGCCTCGGTGACCGTGACCTGGAATCCGAGAGATTCAGAAGCACCTTACCAGAATCTCCTTGCCGCGAACGGAAACCGAATCACGATGTACGGATTTGCCGAAGATGCGGCAATGGTCTGGCAGGAACCCGCAGCGGAGTTCAGCGGGGGGCAGTTTCCCTCTAAATATCGAGTTACATTCGATTTTTCCAATCTCACCGGCAAAACGGACGCGGATCCCAGCGACACGACCCAGCCGGTTCCAACCAACAACGTCCGGAAGCTCCGCTGGACATGGGCGGCAGATTTGCAGGCGGCATCGTTCACACAGGAAGAGTTTCAAGTAAGTATTTCAAACTGGACAGTAAGTGGGGCCAACCGGCAATATGCTGTCGCGGGGCCGGGCAGCCGGCGGATAGAAGATATCGATTCCGCGGTGACATACAGTGGGTCGTGGATGTTAGAAAGCGGAAACTTTTCAGGAAGTAAGATTCACAGCACGAGCAATGTGAATGACAGCTGCACGATTATTTACAGCGAGACCGCGGAACACCAGTTGTTTCTAGGAACAAGGCTGTTCACTTCGGGGGCGAGTGTAAATGTTTCCATCGATGGGGAATCGCAAACGCTCAAGCTCTTCCTGAATGGCGAGGATGTGCTCGTACGGTTACCGCTCGGCGCTTACGGCGCGGGAACGCATTCGGTAACGCTGACGCATGCGGGTCCGGCGGCGGATGTTGTCTATTTCGATTTCCTGGAGATTGTGTATCCCTCGGGCGATCTTCCTGATTTCGAGCCGCAGGCGCAACTAGCGCTCGCGACAGATTGGGACACTTATCACTCGCAATCGCTGCCTGCAGAACGTACAGCGTGGCTGATCGACAAATTAGGATTTCAGGGACGCGTAAATCACTACACTGGCGCGCTCTGGTTTTATGAATTGGTTCGGGCGGGCACGCAGTATGCCTCGCTAACCGTAACGTTGACGAAAGAAGATGGAGCCAATGCCAACGTAGAGTTGGGCTTTGCCGCTCCGGGGCAAGCGGATTCGCCTACTTTTGTGTCCCATCTTGTGCTTGTGGATGATACGCCTGCAAACGTATCACAGGCCTTGGCAGCTCTCATCAATACGGGAACTAACTTGATCTGGGCAGCGACAGACGGTGAGCAGCTGACATTCACTGCAAGAACAATGGGCCAGGCGGGTAATGGAATTACCGTTCAGTTGGGGCCGCAGACCGAAGGTTACACGCTTACCGCAACGTCGAATGTCCTGAGCGGCGGTATTGACGGAACTCCGTACGATCTGGATGCGACGCAAGCGCTAAACGAAACGTTGATCGCGGCCGCGGACTACTGGCGTACGGATCTAACAGCTCTTCCGCGGATTAACCGCGCGGCGCGCGACTGGCATCTGGCGTATTTCGCGGCACTGAAGGGATACGGTATGGATGTGGTGGCGTCATTCAGCACCGAACTTATGAATGGGGATCCATCGGACGAGGCTGGGATTGTCCAACGATATCCGGACGGAACGGCGGTGGTGGTAAACACGCCCGCGATACAGACGAACTTCGCGCCGGCTTCACTGGCGTTTTGGAAACAAGTCTACGTGGACATGGCCACTTTACAGAGCGGCGCAGGCATAACTCCATACCTGCAATCGGGCGAGGTGCAGTGGTGGTATTTTCCGAAACAAGTCTGGGACTCCGAGCAAGGCGCCAACGTCAATATCGGAATGCCGTTCTATGACGAGTACACACAGCAGCAGTTCCTGGCGACTTATGGGGTAACGATGCAGACGATTTTGAATAACAATGTGGTGCCTGCTCAATATCCGAATGAGACAGCATTCCTGCCCACGTTGATCGGCACTTATACGGCAGCCATTCGGAACGCATTACTGGCGCAGTTTCCAAGCTGTCGATATGAGGTGCTTTACCCGACGGACACGAATGACACGACGTTTAACCAGTTGATCAATTTTCCAAGCAACGATTGGACGCCGGCGAACTTGGACTGCCTAAAAACCGAGAGCTTCACTTTCACGGGCAACCATAACCTGGATCAAAGCACGTACTCTATGGGCGTAAGCGCGGCTAAAGGATTTTCGAATCCGCAACGGAGCCATTTGATCGGCATAGGCGACTCATGGACGGCCTGGATGAAGGAAGTAGATCTGGCGCAATCACAAGGGCTGGAGTCCGTGGTGTTATTTGCGCTGGATCAGTATTGTCTCGTGGGATATCCGGCGCCTCCGTTCGTGAAACTGATCCGAAGCCAACGTCAGGGATAGCGGCGGATCTGCCCGGCTGTCGGTAACATGGTCGGTTCATGATCTACGCGGTTACCATCTCTTTGGTTGTCGCATTGCTGTGCGGCATCACAATCTACAAAACGACGCAAGTCAAGAACAAGACCGACTTCCTTGTTGCGGGACGCACATTGAGCTGGCCGGTTTTGGTCTTTACACTTTTGTCATCGTGGATCGGGGCGGGCAGCCTGTTGGCGGGCGCAGAGAACGCTTACCGGAACGGATTTGTGGCGCTTTGGCAACCGCTGGGCGGGTGGCTGGGATTATTGATTATCGGAGTGATCGCGGGGCGCGCGAGGCACTTTGCCCAATTCACCGTTCCGGATCTTCTGGAGGTACGGTATAACTCGGTCGCGCGAGTGCTGGCTACGATCGCGATTGTGATCTCGTACACGATCATTGCCAGCTATCAGTTCATCGGCGGCGGCGACATCCTTCACCTCATCTTTCCTCAAATCGAGCGGCGGACCGGGCTATATATTATCGCGGGATTCGTGATCTTCTTTACCGCCGCGGCAGGAATGGCGTCCATCGCGTATTTGGATCTTGTAATCGGATCCCTTGTCACCGTGACGGTGATTATCGCCGTGCCTATTCTGTTAGGCCGGGTGGGTGGATGGGCCGTGGTTCGCCATGCGCTGCCAGCGACGCACTTTCAGGTTTTGGGAAATTACAGTCTGGTTAACGCAGTGGGGCTTACGCTGCCGACGCTGCTGTTGCTGATCGGAAATCAAGGAATGTATCAGAAATTCTTTTCCGCCAGATCCGAAAGCGACGCAAAGAAATCCGTTATCGGATGGATTATCGGCACGGTGACGTTGGAGACGCTTCTGGTGGTTGTGGCGGTGGTCGCAAGCGCAAAGCTCCACACGGACAGGCCACGCGAGATTATTCCCTTAACGGCGAAAGAAGAGCTGCCTTCGCTTTTGGGTGCAATCTTGCTGGGCGGAGTGTTTGCGAAAGTAGTCTCCACCGCGAATAACTATCTTTTCTCGCCGGCAACGAATTTGATTCACGATGTCTACGAACGCTTTATCAACCGCAAAGCAAGCCAGCGCCGTACACTTGTGATGTCGCGCATCATTGTGATACTACTCGGGCTGTTCGCGGTTCTACAGGCTACGCAGTTTGAATCGGTGCTGAAAGCCTCGCTGTACGCATATACGGTCTATGGCGCGGCCGTGACACCGGCAGTGATGTCTGTGTTCTTTTGGAAGCGAAGCACGACGGCAGGCGCGATCACTTCGATTCTCCTGGGGACGGTCGTCACCATCGGTTGGGAGCTTACACAGCAACACGGTTCTGCCGGCATTCAAGCGCGGATCGGTCCGATAGATGCGGTATATCCAGCGTTGTTGGCGTCTGTCGCGAGCTTGATCGTTGTGAGTCTGCTGACGCCGGCACCATCGCCGGTGAAATTAGCGAAGCTCGAGAGCGCGTAAAATCACTGAGGATGATCACCGATCAAATTCAGAAAGCTCTGCGCGAGAGCGGTGTCGATGGATGGCTGTTTTTCGATCACCATCGGCGCGACCCCTTGGCGTATCGAATTCTTGGGATTCCGGATGGCGTGGGTGCGAGCAGGCGCTGGTACTATTTCGTTCCGGCAAATGGCGAACCGCGAAAACTGGTCCACCGCATAGAGAGCGGGGCGCTCGATACTATTCCCGGGCAAAAAGAAACGTATGCCCGATGGACGGATCAGCAACAGAAACTGCGAGCAATGCTATCGGGATGCTTGCGGATCGCCATGCAGTATTCGCCGAATTGCGCAATTCCTTACGTCTCACTGGTGGATGCGGGTACGCTAGAGCTCGTCCGCAGTCTGGGTGTCGAAGTCGTTACGTCGGCGGATCTCGTTCAAGAGTTTGAAGCACGCTGGACTGAGGAGCAGTTCAAGATGCATATTGAGGCGGGCAAGCTGGTTGACGCGGCGCGCCGGGAGGCTTTCAGATTCATCAGCACGCGATTGCGCGGAGCCGAAGCGGTGACTGAATATGAAATTCAGCAATTTATTCGCAAGCGATTCGCCGATTCGGGGCTGCAGACCGACCACGGACCTATCGTTGCGGTGAATGCCAATGCCTCGGATCCTCACTACGAGCCAAGCCTCGAAAAGACATCGCACGTCCAAGCGGGCGACGTAGTCCTGATCGACTTATGGGCAAAGCTGGATGCGCCGAGCGCGGTCTATTACGACATAACATGGACTGGATTCTGCGGAGATAGGGTTCCCGACAGAGTTCAGAATGTGTTTGAGACGGTTCGAGACGCACGCAAGAAAGCCGCCCGGTTTGCGGTGAATAAGATGGCTGCCGGCGAGCAGTTTGCCGGTTATGAAGTAGATGACGTCGCGCGCGACTTTATTGAAGAGAACGGATTCGGAGAGTTCTTCTTCCATCGCACCGGGCACAGTATTGGGACGGAAGTGCACGGAACCGGCGCGAACATGGACAACCTGGAATCGCACGATGAGCGGCGCGTGATTGCCCGGACCTGTTTTTCAATCGAGCCTGGGATCTATCTGCCGGAATTTGGCATCCGGTCGGAAGTGAACGTTTACGCCGGAGATGGTTTTGCGCAAGTAACGGGCGAAGAGCAAGAAGAGCTGGTTATCATTTAGCGGCAGCGCCGCCGGTACAATCAAAGTTGCACTCCGAGTTTGAACCGATTTTCGGCAACCCGCATCTTCTAACCATCGCGGCTAATTTCTGGCCGAGGGAGATAGATCAGCAGCGGTTCCCGGCGGTTCGGAAGCAGTATCGAATTGACAAGGCGAACACGGTTGTGGTGATGGAGCACCAGCCGGAGTTGCCGTCGCGCGGGCAAGTGGTGCTTCTGCATGGGCTGGAAGGCTCGGCGGACGCGGGCTATATTCAGAGCTTTGCGCAAGAAGCGCTGGTGCGTGGATTTTCCGTGCATCGCGTGAACTTTCGCACTTGCGGCGGGACAGAAGAGCTTTGCGAGACGATGTATCATTCGGGGCTCACCGGCGATGCGCGCGCGATCTTGCACAGACTTCAAGAACGCCTGTCCGGTCCGAATTTCCTGATTGGGTTTTCTCTCGGCGGGAACGTTGCGCTGAAACTTGCGGGTGAATTGGGCGAGACGGACTTGATTTCCAACGTGTGCGCCATTTCGACACCGATCGACCTTGCAGCGTGTGCCCGCTGTCTCGACAGGCCGGCGAATTTCTTTTACGCGCGGCGGTTTCTGGACCGACTTCGGAGCCGCGTAAAGAGGAAGAGCAAGCTTTCGCCGGATTTTTATAATCCCGAGGGCGTGGACGAGGTACGAAGTATTTGGGAGTTTGACGACCGCTTCACGGCGCCGCTGTTCGGCTTCGGGACGGCGGCAAACTACTATGCAACGCAATCGTCGGCACAGTATTTAGACGCGATCCGGGTTCCGACGCTGGTGATTTGCGCGAAGGACGACCCGCTGGTTCCGTTTGAGGTGTATGACCGGCCGGCATTTCGCACCAATCCCGCTTTGACGTTACTGGCTACCGAACATGGCGGGCACGTCGGCTTTCTATCGCGTCACAAGCCTCGATTCTGGCTCGACGTTACGTCTTTGGACTGGATTGAGGAAACCTCGTTGATGCCGGCTGACGGAACAAACAGGAAACATCTTACGTCTGCTTAAGAAGCCCGTGGCTAAATCGCAAAAATTCCGGCCAAGCGCGTCTTTTTGGGAGGCGGCGCGTATTGCTGTCGATTCGCTCAACAAAAACAAGCTGCGGAGCTTTCTAACTTTACTTGGGATCATTCTCGCGACGACGACGCTCATCTCTGTGACAGCTTTGATCCACGGAATGAACCTGTATATCGCGGATAAAGTTTCCAATATGGGCGCGGATGGTTTTCGGATCGTCCGCATGGCATGGTTCGGCCCGCGGGATCCGAAGAAGCTGTTGCTGATGTCCAAGCGCAATCCGCAGCTCAGGCGAGACGAGTACGAATTTATCAAGGACAACACGACTCTGCTGAACGGGATCGGGATAACGGCCTCGACACAGGGGCGCGTCTCGTTTCAGGGGCAGTCCACGGATAATACAGTCAGCATCCAGGGGATTACCGCGAATATTCCGGCGTTGAACAATGTCCAGGTAGATCTCGGGCGGGGCATTTCGGAAAACGAGGTGCAGCGGCATGCCACGGTCGCTTTCATCGGGAACGACATCAGGACCAAATTTTTTTCCGACCGCGATCCGATCGGCAAGACGATTCAGGTGGATGGCGTTCCTTTTGAAGTGGTAGGGACGGCCAAATCGCTGGGCAGCGTATTTGGACAATCGCAAGACAATTTTGTGATGATCCCGATTGAGAGTTATTTCAAGACGTACGGCGCGCAGAAGGGGATGAGCTTCGTAGCCAAGGCGATCGACCAGGAGCACCTGACTCAAGCTGAAGACGAGGTGACGATGCTGCTGCGGGCGTATCGGCATCTTCGTCCGGGGCAGGACAGTACATTCGGACTCATCTCTTCCGATTCCTTTGTGGATTTGTGGCAACGTTTGACATCGGCAATTGCGGCGACGGCGGTAGGGATTGTGTCGGTGTTTATGGTGGTGGGGGGAATCGTAATCATGAACATCATGCTGGCGGCGGTAACGGAGAGGACACACGAGATCGGAATTCGGAAGTCGCTGGGCGCGCGCAGGACTGATATTCTGAACCAATTTCTGGTGGAATCGGCGACGCTCGCGGCGACCGGCGGATTGATCGGCGTGATCATCGCCTGGGCAATCGCGGCGATCATTCGTAATGCGGCTTCTGTTCCGATGGCGCTTCCGGTAACGGCGGTCCTGATCGGCGTCGGCCTCTCGGCTGTCGTGGGTCTGTTCTTTGGCATCTACCCGGCGCGACAGGCAGCGAAGCTGGATCCTATCGAAGCTCTGAGGTCGGAGCAATAACGTGAATTGGCTGGCGTTTTTAAACGCAACCGGGTTGGCTCTGCAAACCATTCGGGCTCATAAGATGCGCGCGTTTTTGACCGTGCTTGGGGTGGTGATGGGCACGGGAACGATCATCGGAGTAGGAGCTATTCTCACCGGTTTCGACTCGTCGATAAAGGCGGCGCTCGAGAGCTTTGGTCCTAATTCCATCATCGTCTTCAAATTCCCGGTAGGGCCCCGCACCACCGATTTAACGGGCGAGGAGCGCACGCGAAAAGACTTGACGTACGAGAACGCCGTGGATATTCGCGGAAAGTGCGATGCCTGCGAAGAGGTATCGCCGATGCTGCTCATCAATGGTAACTCTATTTACGCGCGTTATCACGGTAACGATGTGTACGGCATAAGTCTGCTGGGCGTGGATGAGGCATACGCGAACGAAGGGCAGGTGGATCTGAGCGCGGGCCGCTTCTTTACGGAGGAAGAGAATCGCCGTCGAGTACCAGTGGCTGTTATCGGAGCCGATCTCACGAAAAGTTTGTACGCGAACGTGGATGCGATCGGGAAACCGGTGACGGTAAACGGACATGAGTTTCAAGTCATTGGCACGATGAACCGGCCGGCGGCATCGATGTTCGGGCAAGACGATAACCGCGTGGTGGTTCCTTTTTTCACGCTGCGCAAGAATTATCCAAATTCAAAGGATATGGCGGTCGTGGTTAACGCTAAACAGGGGCAAGTACCACAAGCGCAGGACCAGGTACGCGTCATCCTGCGCGTCGACCGGCACGTTGCCTACGATAAGCCGGACAATTTCGCGCTGTCATCGGCGGAGCAAATGGTGAGCGACTTTCGTTCTATCACCTCGATGGTGGCGTTGGTCATGATCATCCTCAGCTCGGTGGGATTGCTGGTGGGCGGCATTGGCGTGATGAATATCATGCTGGTTTCGGTTACAGAACGCACGAAGGAGATCGGGATTCGCAAAGCGATTGGCGCCAGGAGATCGGACATCATTCTGCAATTCTTGTTAGAGGCTGTGGTGTTGACCGGCTTAGGCGGGCTGGCGGGTGTCATTTTCGGGTGGATCATTGCCCTGGTGAGCCGGCTGATATTTTCGAGCTTGGCGACGAGCGTGCCTCTTTGGGCCGCCGCTTTGGGGCTGATCGTCTCTGCCGGCACCGGGCTATTCTTCGGCATCTGGCCGGCGAGCAAGGCCGCGCGCCTCGATCCGGTTGAGGCATTGAGATACGAATAAGCTTATTCAGGGGCCAGTCCACTCAATGAAGTGGAAAATTGCGACAGTCCTTTCGATCATCGTGTTCCTGTTGTTGCTGGCAGGCGCGTTTATCTACGCGGAATTCAGAGAAGCGTTCGGCCTGCACCGGTTAGATTCCGGCGCGGTAGTTACACAGATCAAGCAGCTGAAGCAACTGGTGACGGTAAGGTACAGCATCGAGCGGGTGGTCGGTCTTACAGAGCCGAAGCAACCGTTTGGAGAAGAATCCATTCTGCTGATGGTTGAAGGGGAGGCGCTTGCGGGAGTGGACCTGGATCGCATCACGCCGCGCAATGTCACTTATTCGGGGAGGCGTGCGGTTGTAATTACGCTGCCTCCCGCGAAAATTTTCGATGCGTTTTTAGACGAAAAGCAGACCAAGGTTTGGGACCGCCACATTACCTGGTGGACGCCGTGGGTACCCTACGATCCCGATCTCGAACACAAAGCGCGGCTCGAGGCGGTGGACGACTTACGCAGTGCGGCGCTCAGCATGGGGATTCTCGACCAGGCGCAAAAGAATGCGGAGAGTGCTATTCGCGATTTGTTGAGCGCGTTCGACGTGAAGGCGAGTTTTAAAGTTCGGGCGCTGGACTGATCGGCTAACGCTTGCGCTGGCCTTTTGCGATCTTCTTCACTTTTCGCTTGTTCGAGCCACGCGCGACACCTGACGCCCGCTTGGCTTTTGGAGCAGCTTTCTTGCGGGCGGCACGCTTCAGCCGCTTGCGTTCTTCTCTGTCTTCTACGTGCTTGGTGTTCATTCGTGGATTCTCATGCCGGCAAATTTTTCAACAATCTTCTTTAACCCGTATCCCGGGAAACTAATTGTTAGTTTCGCATCCTCGCCCTCGCCTTCACGACGAAGAACCGTACCGCGTCCATATTTGGGGTGGTCGACGACCGCGCCGGTTCGAAGAGCCGATTGCGGGCGCGCATTAGCGGCGCGAGGCTGAGGAGTCGAACGGGAAGACAATTTTGGCGGAGGGGCGGGCGTTTGCGCATTCGGCGGTTGCGGGCGGCGCGTGAAGCCGGAGGGCGGCGGCATCCCACGTTCGGCAAAGAACTGCGCGATATTCTCGACGGAATTGTAGGTGCGGCCGGTATATAGGTTACGCCTTACCGATTCGCGGACATCGGACTGCTCAGCGAAGAGATCGACTTCATTGCCGTGGCGATTGCCGAAGGGCGAAAGCTTCTCGCGCAAGCTCGCGGGGACTTCGTTTAAGAAGCGGGAGGGCAGGGAGACTTCCGGCTGCGCACCGCCGAACCTGCGGCGATAACGCGCCCAAGTCAGGTACAGCCGTTTTTGAGCGCGGGTCATGCCTACATAACAGAGCCGCCGTTCTTCCTCCATTGCGGCCTCGGAGATAAGAGAACGGCTATGCGGAAAGATGCCTTCTTCAAGGCCGGCAATGAAGACGTTGGTGAATTCAAGTCCTTTCGCATTGTGGACGGTGAGCAGAGACACGACCGCGTGCTCATCCACGGCATCGGCATCAGAGACGAGCGCCGCGTGATCGAGGAATTCGCTCGCAGATTCGCCGCGCTCGGCGGCCTCGGCGGCTGCATTCACGAGCTCGTTCAGGTTTCCGAGGCGCGACTCGGAATCCGCCGACACATCGTTCTTCAACATGGCTTCGTAGCCGGTCTTTTCAAGAATGTCGCGCAGCGTCTCGTGCACGGGCTTGCCTTGCGTGGCCTCGCTCAACTCATTCATGATGGATAAAAACGATTTGACGGCGGATTCGGCGCGGGTGGGAAACACTCGGTCTTCCAGCATTTTTGGAAGTGCATTCCACAGGCTCATTCCGTGCTCGAGGGCATAATGCTCCATCTGCTCGACGGTACCTTTGCCGATGCCGCGGGCGGGCGTATTGATAATGCGCAGCAAGCTCACGGAATCCTGCGGACTCAGCAGCACCTTCAAATACGCGAGCAGGTCTTTTACCTCGGCGCGTTGGTAAAAACTGAAGCCGCCGACCACCAGATATTTGCGGTTGTAGCGGCGCAGCGCCTCTTCAATTTGGCGGGATTGGAAATTCGTGCGATAGAGGACGGCAATCCGTTCGGCCGGGTTCTTCGCGAGTATTTTCTCGGTGGTGTCAGCAATAAAGAGAGCTTCATTTTCGCCGTCGGGCGCTTCGTAGTACCCGATTCGGGAGCCTACATCGGAGCTGGTCCAAAGCCATTTGCCTTTGCGCTCTTTATTGTTGGCGACTACGGAGCTGGCTGCTTCGAGGATGTTCTTGGTTGATCGATAATTTTGTTCGAGACGGATCACGACGGCATCGGGATAGTCGCGCTCAAAGTCGAGGATGTTGCGGATATCCGCGCCGCGCCACCCGTAGATCGACTGATCTTCATCCCCGACGACGCAGACGTTATGGCGAGTCTCGGTCAACAGCCGCATCAGCTCGTACTGGGTGCGATTCGTGTCTTGATACTCGTCGATCATAACGAATTCGTAGCGGCGATTATAGAGGCGGCGCAGTGCCTCGTCGTGGCGCAACAGGCGAACCGATTCAAGGAGCAAATCATCGAAATCGAGCGCGTTGGCCTGGCGGAGGCGCTCTTCATAGACGTCGAAGATTTTTGCAAGGCGGGTGAGCATCGGGTCGGTCGCGGCTTTATACCAATCCTGCGGCGTCTCGTTGTGGCTCTTGGCGTGGCTGATGCGGGACAGAGCTGCGCGATACTGCATGAATTTCTCGTCGAGGCCGAGCTGTTTATAGATAGATTTCAGAAGTGCGAGCTGGTCGTCGTCGTCGTAAATGGTGAAGCGCCGTGTGAATCCCGAACGGATTTCAGAGAGAGAGTCGCCATCGCGGCGTAAGAGGCGGACGCAAAACGAATGAAATGTGGAGACCAGCGGCGAGTTAGCGCGATCGGTATTGCTGAGAAGATTCGAGACGCGCTGCCGCATTTCATCGGCGGCCTTGTTGGTGAAGGTGACGGCAAGCACGGCAGGTCCGGGAATGCGGTGGGTCTCTACGAGATGCGCGATGCGATGCGTAATCACACGCGTTTTTCCGCTGCCGGCACCGGCGAGCAGCAGCAGCGGACCTTCGACATGGGCCACCGCCTCGCGTTGTTGCGGATTGAGGCCTGCAAGGAAATCCATGAAAGATGGAGGAGGGGTGAGCGATTTCAGAATAGCACCGGGAGGCGCATCCAGTAGTCTAAGAACAGCACTCGTCGCCTGCCTTTGATGCCCCGAGGAATCGTTCACTCTCTTGCCGCCGTTCCAGGACGAGGGTATTGCCACGTGTGCGCCCTGCTTCTACTGGGGGTTTGCTGTTTTTCGCTGGTTGCGAAGAGCAGCAAACCGGAGCGCGATCCGGTTTTCAGTCAGATCGACTCGATTGTCAAGTCGCTATCGGAAATCTCGGGGCTGTCAGAAAAGCATCCAGTGCCCTACGGACGCATATCGAAGAAGCAACTGCGGCAGTTTCTGAGCAAACGTATCAAGAAGAGTTTGAAGCCGGAAGAGATTTATGCGGATGAGCTGGCGCTGAAGATGTTCGGCCTGGTTCCGGCCGACTTCGATTTACGGAAATCGACCATCGATCTGCTGACGGAGCAGGCGGCTGCGTTCTACGATTACGAAGCGAAAAAATTGTTTCTCCTCGACGATTCGTCCTTCACATCGGAAACCACAACTCTGGCGCACGAGCTTTCGCACGCGCTGGCGGATCAGCATTTCAACCTTGGAAAATTCATGGAGGACACTCCAGCGAATGACGACGAAAATCTGGCGCACACGGCGGTAGTGGAAGGGCAGGCTTCATGGCTGATGATTGCCTACGATTTGAAGGAGGCGGGGCAACGGCCGGTTCCCACGCCCGAGATGCTGAGATCCGTGGCGGATTCGAGCGAAGCTTCGATGGCGGATTATCCGGTGTTGAAGGGATCGCCGCTTTATATTCAGCAATCGTTATTATTTCCGTACGGGCAAGGCACGCTGTTCTTCGACGCGGTTTACAAAAAGATGGGCAAGGCAGCTTTCGCGGCGGTTTTCACGGATGCACCGGTCGACTCGGCGCAGATTCTTCATCCGAATAAGTACTTCGCGCATGAGAAGGCATCGAAGCCGGAACTGCCGAAGCTTGGATTGAAGGAACGGGAAAAAGAGATTACCGAAGGATCCGTGGGCGAATTCGATCATCAGATGCTGCTGCGGCAGTATATAGGGGAAGCGCAAGCTAATGCGCTTGCGCCGCATCTGCGCGGAGGCCAATTCAAAATAGTTGGCGAGGGCAAGCAACGCAAACCAGTTCTCGAATACGTGTCGCAATGGGATTCGGACGAGCAAGCGGCGAACTTTTTCGCGCGCTATCAAACCATCCTGCAGAAGAAGTGGAAGCATTGCGACGTCTCTTCGGCAACTCAGACCGCTTTCGTCGGGACGGGCGACGACGGGTATTTTGTGACGCGTATCAGCGGCGATACTGTATCGAGCATTGAGGGCCTGAGCGACGCGGAGGATTGGCAGCGGTTGAAGGCGCCGATTCCGGTGAAAAGCGCGTTGAAGGTCTCTTTTCGGGCTGTTGCAGTGCATGGGAAATGAGACGTTAAGCTACGCTACACTGTTGAATGGAGTCTCACCCGTGAAGAAATCTTTGGCTTGCGCGGCTGGAATTGCACTCGTCTTCGTTTCGGTGTTTGCAGCGGAGGCGCAGAGCGTCCGCAGGGCCCCGGAATTGACGTTCATGCTCCCTGGGCCCGAGCAGAAACAGTTGAATCAATATCGAGGTAAGGTCGTTGCAGTAGAGTTCATTTACACGACCTGCCCGCATTGTCAGGCGGCGTCCCACTTGATGACGAAGCTTCAGCAGGAGTATGGCGCGCGCGGCTTGCAGGTGATCGACATCGCGATCAACCCGAACGCCGATCTGTTGGTGGAGAATTTCGTTAAGGATAACCAGGTTGGTTTCCCGGTTGGCTGGAGCACGCCTGATGAGATGCAGCGGTTTATGGGTTTCAGCATCATGGATCGGTATGTCGTGCCGCAGCTTGCATTGATCGACCGCAAGGGCTACATCCACTATCAGACGCCTGCGATAGAGAATGAGAACTGGGAGAAGACAATGAACGAAGCGGCGCTTCGCCAGCACATTGAAGAGCTGCTGTCGCTCGGCAATAATTCGGCTTCACGGAGAAATCCAGCAAGCTCGCGCGCGGCGCTGGCGAGGTAGGACGGTTTAGTTTCTTTTGACAATGCGCCCGTAGCTCAGTCTGGATAGAGCGTTTGCCTCCGGAGCAAAAGGTCGTAGGTTCGAATCCTACCGGGCGTACCAAAATCTCGGTTGTCCGGGCCGGACAAGAAAGATTTGGCTCCTCAGGTAGGATTCGAACCTACAACCCTTCGGTTAACAGCTAGGTTGGAGGCCGTTGCTCGGGATTGCGATTACTCGCTCGGAATCAGCCGGTCACGGACGACAGCCATTCGAGCCTAACTGTGGAGACTACCCACAACTTGCCGCTTTTTTGAAGTAGCGTACCCACAAAAGTCCCCACAGTGAAGTCGTCGATTTGCGCTTCGCGAGCATTCAGTATGAGGGCACAAACAGTCCCATACCGTAGTGACACTGATCGCCGACGGCAAAGGGCCGTGGCTTGCGAGCTTCGCGGAACTCAACCTTGAACATACGGCCATACCCCTTGAGTTGATGATGGCTTCGCCTGCGGCAAAAGCTCGCGGCTCGAATAAAGCGCGTACCCTCGTTTACGAACAGCCCGATGGAAAGTCCGAAGGGAAACCCGTCGTCCGGGTCTTTTAGCGAAGCGCCGATGAAAGATCGATAGCCGTTAGAAGCGATGCGGGGCAACGGAGGAAATTGTTGGGGAGGATCAATTACCGGAAAGAACTGGCGTGGGGCCACCGGTTCGCAGAGATAACCGTTTGCCACGGCGGCGGTGATGGCGGCGAGGGCCTTGGGGGCGTAATCGAATACAAATTCCTGAATAGATTTCACCTCCTCGTCTGCCCTGATCACGCTTTGAATCCTCATGCCTTTCAGCAGCTCGCGTGTAATCGGCCGCAAATTCCCCGACCCTCCTCGGCCGTGCGACAGGTGCACTGGGCAGAAATAGGGCGTTGCGGAGACGAAAGTGGTTGTCAAGCTGCCACTATCCTTTCCGGACGGCTTCGGAAACCAAACATATTTCGCTTCCTGTCCCACGAAGATCGGTGTCACCAGAAGATCGGGGCGACCGCCGCGCTGCCGGAGACGAGTGAGTCGCCGGAGCGCATCGACCTCTATAAGATCGAATCCGCCAGGCGCCCAGACCATCACGTGGTCGACGAGTCCGTCGTTATCCTCGTCCATCGGCCACCACGATGCGTGGTGATTGTCATCGCATGGATTACCATCGGCTTCGTGCCCACTTAGATTTGGGCTTCGTGTTCGGAGGAGCGCTAAGGCGGCGTTCCGAAAGCGATCAGCGACAAGCAGGGTGTCCGGTACGCCCGGCAGCACCGGGCGGGTGACCGTAGCCGTGTTCAGCGCATACCGGACGAGATTGATCGGTTCCTCCTTCCGTGTCTGCCTTAAAGGCTTCGGGCGCGGCACATCATAGATCGCTCGCGGAACCGCGTAATGGACCCAACGAGCACCGATTGGCCGCTCCAGACCGTCCGTGATATCCTGGCCCGACTCGCGAAGGAGACACCGCAGGAGCAGTGAGTCGGCTTCTTCTGATCGGAGAATTTCCGAAAAAGCAGTTCCGCGCTTCTTGCCATCAGTGGGCTTCGTTCGCGGCAGCAGGTCAACGGCTTCGGCGTTGACATCTCTTAGTGGAGCGAGGCGGCGTTCCAATGTGTATTGACGGTACTCCTCGCCGTCAGGCTTACCGTGTTCCTCGATGCAAACGCAGCGCCAGTGAGTCTGAGCGCGTCCTTCGGTCACCACTCCATCGATCTCTTCCGGCACGCTCATCTGAACCTGGGCGCACGACCAGGATTCGGCCCGGCCGAAATAGGTCATCCGGCTGAGAATGTGCTGCAAATCAAGCCGCTGCTGTGCGACGAGATTCACTCCCGGCCAGTGAAACAGGAGTGGCTGATCCTTACAAACAGTGGCGAACGTGTCGAACACGGCAGAGCCAGTGGGCCCGTGGCGCATCGGGAAATACTGGCGTGTGTGGCCGCCGCCGGTTTTGGGTAGCCAGATATAGGGTATGGCTGAAAGCTCAGCGAGAAGACCGGACAGCCTTGAAAGAGGAATTTCGTCAGGTCCATCGCTGCGCCACCGATCGGGCAACGAATGATAACCTTCAGGCGGCCAAGCCGGTTTAGGATTCTTCTTTGTTACTCGCGCACTCTTATCCGAATCGACGAACCAGTCCGGAGCGGGCAACGAAGTCAGCCCACGCCCAGCGACAGCTACAATAGCTCGCAATAACCGCCATTGTGAGGGTGGCCACTCGATCCGCCCTTCGCTATGGTGCGTCTGCCATGGATGAAGGTGTGCTCGACCGGCCAGGAATCGAATCGAAATCGTGAGGCTCATTCCCCGTCGCTGCTCTCCTCGGTTCCGGCCATCTTCTTTTGAACCTTCTTCCATGTTTCATTCCACTTCTTCAGGGCCTTCTTGACCACATCGTGAGCGGGGTTGGCAGTCTCTTCGCCCTCATCGTTTGCCTTTTTCTCGGGGTTCTTCTTCAGCAGAGCCTGTTGATCCTCTTCTAGCCACTCACCGGTAATGATGAGCGCATCGAGGGTCTTCTTTTTGGTTCCCTTACCAGTCGTGACATGCTTGACCTCCGCACGACCAGAGAATCCTTCGAGATTAAAGTCTTCAGGCTTGAGCCCGTCGGGCAGTTCTTCTGATTCAGCGATATCGACAGAATATGTCACTACTAAAACGCGCCGCTGTGCCCATTGGTCCCCCTGTTCTATGCGCGGGAAGCAGGTATCACGAGCAGCCGTAAACGCCGTCTGAATATCCTCTGAGGCAGGCCACTTTCCCTCGCCGCCGCCGAGGTCCTCTGGTTTGCCATCGAGAGTGACCTTGAGGTTTGTCTTTTCAAATTCGCAAGCCGTCCTGAGGCGCAGGTGTTGATGAATGAAACGATCGACCTTGTATAGTGCCCAAAGTTGCAGAAACCGCTTCTTGTTCACGTCAAGCCCATATCCGCTCAGAGTCGAGAGATGGAAGATGAAGGATGCGGTAATGCTCGAAGAGGTGAACTCCTGCCGCGGATACGGGATATTGTCTGTTGCTGTTATCTCGCCTCGGTACACACCGCCTGAATTAGCTTGGTTTGGGGAGCATGCTTCGATGTATGCTGACAAAAGCCGTGGCAGACGGATGCGGCCATCAAGCCTTTCGAGGAACACGCCGTGCAATACGCAGCCCGGATCTTGCTCGAAGATCGCCGGGACCATCTTCCATATGTGAACCGGTCGTTGTTTGTTAGCCTGAAGTGCCGTTTTCATTTCTTCCCGGAATACGGAGCCGTTTCGCTTGGCATAAAGTACGTAGTCTGATGCTAAGCGATGAGGCTCGCGCACGGATGACGTCAGAAAGGCATTGCCGCGGTGTCCGTCGAGCACACGTACGTACGGAATACCCTGGCAATCGGCATTGTAGTCCTCGCCTTGAAGGCAAACATCCTCAAGGCGATTTGCCATTGATTGCACCGACTCGACAAGGAGCATGTCAACGGATTCATCGCGGCCGTTGTCAGGTCCGCGACGGACTCCTTTGTAAAGCGCCGGTCCAAGGTCGGGGAAGCCGGTCGGCTGGAACCGGCCACCCGATCCGGGGGCGACACGCAAGTTTGCTTCCACCAGCATGCGGGACGCGAAATCGAGGGGACTGAGATCGAGTACCATATGTTCTTCTCCTGTAAATCACACGGTTTCGGGTTTAACTGCTAACGCGGCGAGGACGCCGGGCTGCCGAACGGGAATCAACAGCATGCCTGCAAGTCGTCGGCATTGATTGCTGTCCATCTCAAGGGTTTTCATATCGGAAGATTGCATTAGCGCGGGATAACCCTTGGCCCGTAGACGGCGAGCAGCAACTTGCACCGCCTCTGAAAGCCGTCCGGCTTCCAAAAGCGTGAGCACATCCAGGCACCGGGGAGGAAACGGCTCGTCACCCGAACGCGCTACAGTCATGCCTTCCATCGGCCGTCGAGGTAAACGCCCGCCAATAAAGCAAAGCTTCAGGAGGTGATAGATGCGCGGCAGTTCAAACGCCGCTCGTAGTTCCTGGCTGTCCAGAACCTCCCGGCGTTCCCATCGAAGCGGCCTCAGGTGTGTCCAGGCTCGTTCGTCGGAATCGAACGACACTGCCCCCGTTTGCAGGTCTGGTGTTGGCTCGTGGCTGGGGTGCGATTCACTCGACTTTCCTGCATTAACAAGTGAAAGCCCGTAAATCAGATCGGTAGTCCGCTGCTCTTCCACTTCGCCATACCAGAAGGCGAGCAGGTCTTGAAAACCGACTGCGAATGGACTCCAAAGAGGCAGTCCGTCGCCAACGCCGCGCTGAGCATCAATCAGGCGACGCCGCAGTACAGCCGCCAGATTAGCTGCTAACGATGCGCCACGCGCCCAGACGACGCTTCGCGCAATCTGACTCCAATCCCAGGAGTTCCCTTGACGAGCTAATGGCAGCAGATTCGTTCGTATGACTTCAACTGCCGGAGCCGATTTGCCCTGGACCGATGCCTCGCCCCATGCCCCGATCCCGGCCACCGCCCGCGCGAGGCGGTAGACGGCTGAAATGTCGGATTTGCCAGTGATAGTAGTCCAGTCGCTCCCAAGATCACCGACGGGAGAAATGACCTTCTCGGACGTCCTCTCATCCTTCTTACTCTTCACGAAGCCAGGCCTTCTTGAATTCGCTCCCAGTTGGCGCATCAGGCGTCCAACTGCGGTGATTAGGTTAGATATTCGTTCAGAAAAGGCTTCTTCGTTTGCGGAGATCATCGACGCCGTTGCGTCGTACCAAGCACGTTCAAACTCGATTCTGGCCGATACTAATTGGCGAGGTTGCTGGCTGTTATCGACCAGGTTCGTAGCGACGCTCTCTGCAAATTCACGTAACTCCTTGACGAGAGAAAGACCCGACCTTCGATCCGGGACAAAGCATCCATTCGCTACCGCTATAAGCGTGGTCTGCCTACCGGAACCGCTTCGCTTGAGCAGTGAATATCGGTGAAATGCGTGAATTCCTCGATCAGTGCCAAGCCCTCTCATCGCTAATGCAAAATCCAGCGAGCGGGAACAAATCTTATCGCCGATCTGGATTCGGCCTTCGCCGAAAATCCTTTGGATTTCCGCGAGAGTGGACGGTCGGTTCCATGTCGGACACCAGAGCTCACCCATTGCAATCGATTGCTCCGCGCCTTCAACCTCTTTCGGGCCGATGATCATTGAACCCCCAAAGGAGGATCGGCAGTAAAACGGAAACGAACCTCGTTCCGAAGTAACGAAACTTCGGCGGGTGGCAGCTATCGACCAGACCGCCGCCCCTTCCAGTAACAGAATGAAATCCCAAGGGTTCACCCTCCGCTGAGGATTCGGAAGAAAGTCCTGTCCAACATTGGGCGCTTTCATCAGCGAAGGGTAGTACATCGCTCCCATAGCATTTGCTTCAAGAGTGCCGGGCTGATTATGGGCAAACAGACTGGAAATTAGCCAACACCTGCTTCGGGCCGTATCGTCGAGCAGTGCGGCCTTCAACCGTTGCTGGTGATTGACGACATATTGGCCACTCGCTTCCCCGCCTCCGCTCGCAAGAATCGCAAACCACGACGGGAAATCGGCATCGCGTGATCGGGAAACCGACATTCCGACCGCATCCAGCCACCTCAATGCACTGGCTGAACGCAACCCGTTTCGCAGTAATCGGATAATGTGGGCATCCGAAACCTCTGACAAGGTTTCCTTCATTTGTTCCAACCAGTTTGACGGGTCCTCAGCGAGAGCCACTCCGATACTTGCAGCAAAGTCGCGGAAAACCCCGCGGAAATATTCGGCCCCTGGATGATCGGCCTTTAGCAACGCGGTGAGTGCCTCGCCGCCGACGCTGCGTTTTCCGCGGCCCAGATATCCAGTTCCGGTTTGCCACGGCGCAATCAGCGGAGTGAAATGACATTCTGTCAGAAGCCAATCTACGATTGACTCCTCTGCTTTCGTTAATTCACGGGCATCCCATTTGCTTTGGCGAATATGCAGGAATCCATTCTTCCACCACGCTCGCGCCAGCGGGTCTGCCTGCTCGGCAATCAACCGGAATACGCCTAAACCCTTCAGGTAATTGCCAAGAGGCTCGGGCGTGCAGCCGCGCAATTCCAGAACGGCCATGCGTTACCCACCCGCCTTGTGCATAATCTTCTGCTCATCTTCTTCGATGCTCGCGCGGCAGTCGGCTGCCCGGAGGAGACCTTCGAAATACGCCAAGCGGAAAGGGCCAAGCCGCTCCAGAAGCAGTTGCATCCGCTCGCGCCACGAAGCGCCGTAGCGCGGCGATAAACCGAGCTCCATCAGATCGAGCGACAGCCTAACCTCCGGAGCGACCAGGCTTTCTTCCAATGCCAACGAAGGCAAGCGGCACGGCGGAAGCGGATCGTCATCGCGCACGCCGCGAGCCTGTCGCTTGTCATCCGGACAAACATCGTCCGGCGAACTGCGAATCGATAGTCGAACCTTACCGTGATGGGCGGCTACCAGATATACCAGCAGGTCCAGTTCGTCGGCGGATAAATCAAGAAGTTCACGCACCAGCGGATCATCCGAGCCGTCGCTTGACCCCGATTCTGTGAGCCTCGCTTCGAAATCCGACTTGTCCAAGTCTTCGGGCCACGCGAAGCCCTCGTGCTCCGGATTGGCAAGCCGCAGCGTTTCGAGAATTGCTAGAGCACTGGCTAATTCGTGCCGGAAGCCGCGTCGCTCGCTGCTCTTGTTCCATGCTTCGTCGGGAGCTTTGGCAACCGGCTGTCCCGCTAGTTTTCGCTGTACGCCTTCCGCGCCGAGCGTGTCCGATTTCAGCTTCGACTGAAAGACCTTGTGCGCCTTCCCGCGATCATGCCAGCGTGCTGCCAAGCGAAGAAGTCTTTGATCCGCCTCCGGAAGAGCAAGCGCGCTTAGGATTTCATCAAGTTTCTCGCAGACGTGGCGGGTGTGCTCCAACACGTTCAGCCACTGATTGATCTGGGACAGATCGTCCCGTCCTCTTCGTCGCCTTGGAGTTTCTCCTTGGATGGCTTTACGGGCTCCGGTAGCTCAAATTGCGTATCGCGTGGATCGCCGGTCCAACCGAGTTCGGGATTGTACCCTCCGCAGGATTTCTCCAGAAGGTACACCTGACCGGGATAGATCTGGTCGCGATCACGAGGACCAAGAAGTTCCCAGCCCTTGCGATAATTGCGCCGCCAGATACGCCCAGACTTCCTCAAACCCGGTAACGAATCGCGGAATCGATGAAATGGTACTGGACACAACTCCCGGTGATCAGGCCGATCTTTCTTCGAAGGTCCACCGTTCAAAACCTCGCGCCAGAAAACCTGGATGTCCAGCTCTTCACCGTCCCGGATGAAGCGCGAAATATCGACGTCAGCACCGGTCAGGTCGGGTGTCGTATCGAAAAGGTCGAACAGATCCTTATCGCGTGGCACGAAACGCGGCTCATAAGGGAAGAGGGTTGTTGCGACTCCATCGGTTGGGTTCGAGTCAATTTCGGCTTTGATAGCTTCCAATGATTTCAGCCCCACGTCAGAAAGCGTTTTGAGCTGTTCTCGGGCGGCATTCAGGTCCAGGCGCTCGTACGGGTTTGCCCAGTGATCGACCGGCTGTTTGTCGCTGCCGAGTTCGAGATCGAGCCAGAACACTTTGCCAGACTCACCGGGATATCGTGCGCAACGCCCAAATCGTTGCACCAGCGAAGCCCAGGGCGCAAGCTCTGCGTAGAGCACGCTCGCCGATAAATCGACGCCAGCTTCCACAACCTGCGTCGAGATCAGCATGCGGGGGGACTGATCTTTCTGATCCAGGAATGCGAGCCATTGCTCGCGTTCGAGCGGGCGAAAACGGGAATGGATCAATTTGACGGGAACTGGTTCGTTTGCGAGCAGCTTGAACAGTTCCGTAGCGCGATCAACCGTGTTGACGATGACCAATGTCAGTCCCGATTGAGAGTGGTTCGCGCCGATATGTTCGGCAAGTTGCTCCAGATACTGCGTCTGCTTTCGCTTGGCATCGGCATTGGCCTTGTCCCCCGACTTCGGTTTCTCTAACCTTAGTGGCGCTGGAGTAAGCGTCTTTTTTATTTCGAATAGCTGACCGCTCCGCAAACGCTGATCAATGCGCTCCGCCTCCCTCAACTGCTCGCGTTGTGTCCATTCCGTCTTCACGCGCGGTGCCCAGTCAACAGCCTTTTCAAGCCAATGCCGGGCCATGGTTGCACTCATCCAGAGCGCCTGAGACGGCTTTGAAGCGTGATTTTCCTTCGGGGCCGGAAAATCAGCGCGAGTGGAGCGAAGTGGTAGGCATCGCCGCCAGGCATCGAGTTGCAGACTGGTCGCGAGACCCGTATCCATAAGCTGGATCTCATCGAAAACCCAAAGACAATCATTGTTCAGAAATCCAAATTCCAGAGGCCAGCGAGCTCGGCCGGCGGAATAGCCACGATTCAAAGCGCGAGAGAGGAGCATATCCTGCGTTCCGACGAGGATCGCGTCGCGCTCGGGCCATAAGGCCCAATCGGATCTCTCTTCGCCTCCAAGGAGCAGGTGAATTGTGATTGGGTGCTTGCCATGATCCCCATCGGGTGCCGTCCACTCTGCAGATCGCTCGCACTCGGCCCAGAGGCCCAGAATTTCGAGCCATTTCGCCGTTTCCCGAAACGTTTGCTCAACCAGCACCCGCATCGGCAGGCAATACACTAGACGGCGCGGCGTGTTATCCCGAACGGCCCGGTCTGGCTCAAACCTCCTTCGCCAGAGCCAAGCGAGAACGGCTGCAGCCGTTTTGCCGAGCCCAGTCGGCACGTCGAGCAGCGGCGGCATACTCTGGCCTTCAGCAGCCAAACGCTCCTGATAAGCGAGGGGAATTTTCCCACCTATTGCTTGCTGAAACGTCCTTCGGAATAAATCTTTGGACATTCTGATTTTAAGGGCACTATTTCCGCGACGGAAGAAAGTTAACTTATCACATCCGCAATGGAATAATTCGAGTGCCCCGTTACGCATCCCGGCTCACCAGATCCTGCATCGCCGCATGCGCGTCTCCCGCCATTGCCTGACGTGCGGACCTGACGAAGCGGTCGGAACGGCCCCGCGCTCGCGCGACAGATGCCGCCATGCCACCTTTGGGCGGCTCCGGCACACAAGTGAGAAACGTCTTCACCAGCGTATCTATGACGCCAAACAAGGCCTGCTGGCCTCTGTGCACGCGAAAGATTTCGCGCGACAGCCGGTCCAGAGTGGCCGCAGTCCGTTGTTCGGCCTCCGTCAACGCCCCCTCACGTCCGTTGAGCTCGTTCCGAGCGGCTCCCCGCTTAAATTCAAATAGCAAGGATCTCTTGCCGCCTGCTTCAGCCGCTTGTCTTCGTTCGCGCTGAGTCGGTACGGTCACTTTCGCGTCCCGATAAGACATCGAATATCCTTTTCAATGAACAAGGGGTAGGAGCCCCATTTCCGAACAGCCATTACGCGAAAAAGCGCTGCCGGGTAATTGCCCGGCATCTGCTGTTGAAGTGCCCGGCGGGGCAAATGTGTGAGTACAAAGCACAAAGGCCCGGAAAACACCACGCCTGCCCGGCATCCTTTATGTTCCTCTACCGATACTTTCCGAGTCGAATTGCGCTTTCCACCCGAACGCAGGGCACGTTTGCTGTCTCAAACCGTCACGATCTGTCGCGCTTTGCTATAAGTCGCCACGATATGCCGCGTTCTGTTATGTTCTGTCGTAATCAGCCGTATTTTGCCGCCGTGGATTCAACTGTTCGGCCGCTGCCGCTCCCTTTCCGTTGAGAGGCGCTGCGAACCACTGGTCGCAATGATTGCGCCACACTATTTGAGGAGAATCATGTCGAATCTCATGACGGAAGACGACGTTTCGAAGCGGCTGAACTTCAGCATCGCTTCACTTCGGCGATGGAGACTTGAAAAGCGAGGGCCGTTGTTCATCAAGGTTGGATCGCTGGTTCGTTACGGGCCCGACGATCTCGAAGTCTGGCTGTCGGCGCTGCCCACCGGCGGATCGGCGAATCGTGCTCCGAACCGAAGAATGGCGGCCGGTGTATAACCCCACGTCTTGACGTGGTATGAATGCAGATTCATACTAAAAGGTATGAGAATTGGCGAGCGAGGTCAGGTGACTACCCCAAGGATATCCGCGAGCAATTTGGTCTGGGGCCTGAAACAGAAGTCGAGCTCCGCGTGGTGGGTGGCTCTATCGTGCTCAAGAAAGCGCCCAAGAAACTCAATCTCGCAAATGGAAGGGCCGTTGCGAGGACGCATTCGCCAAGCTCGGCTATTCCTCCGTGGACAAGTTCATCGATGACGTGCGTGGTCGATGATCACCGCAGTCGATACCAATATCCTGCTCGATATCCTGGTGCCGAATGAGCAGTTCTACGAAGCGTCAGCCGACGCGCTGCAGGAAGCGGCTGGCGAGGGCTCTCTCGTGATCAGCGACATCGTATACGCGGAACTTTGTGTTCATTTCGAGACCCAGCGGGAGTGCGACGCATTCCTCGAAGGCAACGAGATTCGTGTGCAAGCTTTGATACGCGAAGCGCATTTCCTCGCAAGCCGCGCATGGCGTACGTATCGGCAACAGGGAGGAAAGCGAACCAGGATTTTGGCGGATTTTATGATCGGAGCTCACGCCCAGAAGCAGGCCACACGTCTGGTTTCCCGAGACAGGGGCTTCTACCGTAAACTGTTTCCGTCGCTTGACCTCCACGATCCGGCCGAAGTGAACAAGCGAAAGTGAGAGCCATGTCACTGCTCGAACGAGGCAACGTTTGGGGGTACGAGTTCTGGTTCGCCAACCGACGCGTGCGGGAATCCGCGAAGACCGCTCGAACACTCTCGTCAAGGCCGCCGAACAGAAGCCCGTCGCGAACTATAAGTAGGCTTCAACAATCTTGAAGATGCTCGCGAAGACCGCATGCGTACGATCCGCGAGATAGCTGAGGAGTACCTCGCCAGTTATCGGCTTCGCAATCCCCGCTCGGCCACATTCGCCGAATATGCCATAGGGCATGTTAAGCGCATTCTCGGCGACAAAATGCTGGTGGACATCAACGAACACACGATCAAGCACTATCAGGACGCCCGACTAGGTGAGAACACTGCGCCGAAATCGATCAACGAAGAGATTGGCTTTCTCCTCCGCTTGATGGACGTGCCCGGCGACGTTCTGCGCGTCCGGCTTCGGAAGAAGAATTTGCTGAAACTCAAGACGCGAGCGCGGATCGGAGGCGTTCACGCCCGAAGAGAAAGCTCGCCTGTTTCAGGCCGCGAATCAAGCCCGTTCACCGCAGATCTATCCCGCGCTGATGCTCGCGCTGAACGCAGGCATGCGCGATGCGGAGATGAAGACGTTCACCTGGGCTCAGATCAATTTCGACAGGCGATATCTCGCTATTGGCCAGAGCAAACCGAAGCCGGGGAAGGCCGCACGATTCCATTGGACTCGGTTCTTCTCAATGCTCAAGCACTACAGTCATATCCGCATGGAGGCGAAGCGGGCTGCCCTCGAAGGCATCGTGCAGAACTCCTGACCATTACCGACAGCTAGGCAGCGAGTTCGAGCCTGATACCCACAAAAGTCCCAATAGTCGGTGAAATTCAGGGTTCCAAGTGGGTTCTAGCTCGTTAATGGGGGCAAGCCAAGCCTCTGACTGATAAAACATGTTTGTGAGGAAATGTTTTGATCAGACCAGAGGCGATATTGGGCTTGCCCGAATACGAGATTACAGCTATTGAGGAGGTGGCGGGACAGGTGCGGATCAGTGTGCGGTTTGTGGGCCGGATTGAGTGTCCGCACTGCGGAGGGGAGAAGCTGCGGCTGAAGGACCGGCGCATCCGTCGCCCGCGGCACGAGAGCTGGGGGAGCAGGCACTGCGTGCTGGAGTTAGAAACGCGCAAATGGGTGTGCCGGGCCTGCGGCCGCAGCTTCTGGCAGCGTTTCCCCGGCATACTGCCGAGACAGAGAGCCAGCGAACCATTCCGGCGGGCGGTTTGCCAGAAGCATTTTGACGGCATCAGCCGGAGCCGCTTGGGTCAGCGCGAACACCTAGCCAGCGCCACGGTGGAGCGCTGGTTCGGCGCTTACCTACGTCAGTTGGCCGGCGAGCGCATCAGCCGCGAATGCCCGCGCGTGCTCGGTATTGACGAACATTTCTTCACGCGGCGCCGCGGATATGCCACCACCTTTTGCGATCTGAGGAATCACAAGGTGTATGACGTGGTGCTGGGCCGCAGCGAGACGGCGCTGGAGAGCTATCTGCATCGGCTCGAAGGCAAGCATCTGGTGGAGGTGGTCTGCATGGACCTGGCGGCGGCCTATCGGGCGCTGGTGCGGAAACATTTTCCGCAGGCACGCATCGTGGCGGATCGCTTTCATGCGATCCGCACCGTCAATCATCATTTTCTGGCTTGCTGGAAGGATCTCGATCCCAGGGCGCCAAAAATCGCGGCCTGCTCTCGCTGATGCGCCGGCACCGCCATAACCTGACGGCTGAGCAGCACACGAAGCTCTCGGATTACTTACGGCGCATACCGGCGCTGGAGCAGATCTACCGCTTTAAGCAGCGGCTTTCGTATCTGCTGCTGGAGAAGGGCTGTAACCAGGCCGATGCCGCAAACTGGCAAGCCGATTCTTGCGCCAGGTGGCCGGCCTGCGTTATTGCGGGCTCGCGCCCCTGGTGGCGCTCGGCCATACACTCTATGCCTGGAGGGAAGAAATCGCCACCATGTGGCGCTTCACCCGCAACAACGCCATCACCGAAGGCTTCCACAACAAAATGGAAGTTCTCCAACGTCAGGCCTACGGATTTAGAAACTTCCAGAACTACCGATTGAGAGTTAGGGTAATGTGTTCTTAGAATCAGTCGGAGGCATCCTGCCCCCATTAAGTGCGTACAGCCCGCCCGGGTGCCCCCGTATGTGGCGTAGAGCCGGAGTTTGGTCGGGGCGAGTGGATTCGAACCACCGACCTCCTGGTCCCGAACCAGCGCGTCTTTCCTAACACCTTGATTACACAGGGAATATTTTTGCAAGAAAATTCAATTTAGGCACCAAAAATACGCCTGTGGGTGGGCAACTGGGTGGGTCGCTTTCTCGCAGTCTGATCCTTCGCCGTCGTGGATCGCCTCCAACTGATCCCCACTTGTAAAGCAGCTGCCGATGCACACCAAGCTTCTCCCAGAGAACGACAATATTGTCCTAGCTCTTAAGCCGCTCGACCTTCACCTTCCGGAACGCTGTGGGTAACGCGTTATCGCTCGCTTTTTGCTACTCGCATTTCCTTTCCCTGCGTGTGCCAATTGCGCGAGCATCTCACTCTCAGGGTTCAGTCCGTCTAGCAGTGCCGACGACGTTTGATCGAATCAAAGATTTCATCGACGGTCAGATCCTTTTGCCACTGGATCCGATCCTTCGTATAGTCGCCAGGTCCAGATCGGTGTAATCGCAGGAAACGTGCCAAGCCGTCGACGCCCAGCTCACGCCGGAGGACATCTAGTGCGTGACGTTCAAACTGTTCGTCAGTCATTGTTTCGATACTGCTCATGGCAAATTTTCCTGGCTCCAGGATAACGGATTTCGCACCGCCACACGCGGGCCGCCGTTCCCACGCGAAGCCTTTCTCATGAATCCATCGTCTGTAGTGAGCAAGACATCCGCGCCGACTGCTTCCGCGCAAGCAAGGTGCAACGCGTCGAAGGGTCCGTAACCCGCGTCCTGGAACTCTCTGGCACGGCTGATAACGTTGTCGTTCACTTCGACTATTTCGGATGCGAGCCTCAGGAGGGCAGCGTTCTCCAACCGCCTTTCCAGGTGAGGATTTCGATCGATCTCATCAGCTAGTGCTTCGCTGGAAATCCATTGAAGACTGCCGTCACGCGTGCGCCTGAGGATCTTCTCAACGGCCTCCGCTTCTTGGCGAACTCGATGCTGGGTCTGATCGTCTGTGAGGCGATTCAAACAACAAGCATCGAGATAGATCCTCATGTTTACAGGAAGCCTGTTCTTACGAGCCGAAAGCTATCATAGTAGCCTTCGTGGTTGAAACAGCCCCAGCGCTTTTCGAGCGCATCCCGCGCGGCCTCTTCGGACCGCTAGGGGACCCGTATGCAGAACTTTACTGGGAGCTGCTTGCGACGCTGTATATATGCGAGTTCGAGCGGGAACCGTTCATTGTATTACGTGCTGTGGCGCTGGAAATCGCAGAAAATACGATCAGAATGTCCAGACTATGGGTGGACCGGAGAGCGGAGCTCGAGGCACTTGCGCGCGAAGAAGTGAATTCGGCGGCCCTCGGCGGCCATGAAAAGCGAATGGAATCAGATCTTCCGGATGAGAATACGCTAGTGCGGGCGTTGGCGAGGCGGCTGACGGGCCGCCTCGAGCGCACTGGTTGGATTCATTTCCAATATCGCTCGGGCCACGGTGAGATCATGAGCTTCCACCCGTACGCAGCCCGCATTTTGGAAACGTTGCTCCGCGTCGGCCGTGACAAGCAGCCGATTTTCCAAGGCTTTGTGCATTCGATCGCCGCGCTTCTCGATCCTAAGTTATTCGCGCAACGTCCGGGCGTCTCGCTCGCCGAAGCCAAGCGCAATACTCTGGAATTGGCGCGCGAGCTGAAGATCCTGGAAAGAAACATCCATCTTTTTACCCAGCGCCTTCTCGACCAGGCGAACACGGCGGCTACGGTGCTCGCCGAGGGAATCGACCGGTACGAGCACGCAATCCTGGCGAATTACCATCGCTTGAAGACCATCGATAATGTTTATCGCCAGCGTTCCGCGATTCTGGACCGTCTGTCGGCGATCGAACGCGACAAGCGGGTGCTCGAATCAGCCGCGGAATGGTACGCCGCCCAGCGGAGTCTGGAAAGCCACGCAGCCAGATCCGCTTTTGCGGCAGACCTTCACTTGCTGCGATCTCATTTCGACGCCATCCCGGACTTGGTTGCGGAAATCGACGCACGAAACGCCCGATTCTCTGGAGTAGCGCTGCGGAAGCTACGTTATTTGCTTCGCCAGGATCGCAGGACGGAATCACAACTGGAATTTATCCTGGGTGCACTCGCTCGCGGCGAGGCACCGGAGCTTGAATTCGATGTCTATCGCTGCGAACTTCTCTCCGACTCATTTTTGTACACGCCGCCCCAAAAGGCGGCCAAAAACGGAACCTCAGTTGTTGGCAGTCTCACCTGGCGCCGACCGGGAGAAGGTTTACAAGGTTGCGGCATCCAGGGTGCAACGCCTGTTCGCCCGCCGGCGCGTCGAAGAGTTTGTGCGTCAGTTCCTGGGTTCGCGAAGTTCTGCTTCGCTCGAAGAGCTGAACGTGAAGGGCGATGAGGATTACATCCGCCTCCTTTACATGGTCGGCTACGGCCTGGACGGCTCAGCGTCGTTCCGTTTCGATCCTGATTCAGGACGCCTCCACAAAGCGCCATACGGGTATCCGGCAGGCAGAATCGCACGCAGCCGTAAACGAGGCGCAAGCCACGACGGCAACTCATGGATTTTATCAAAAACTACCCAAAATTAGAACCGGCGCAAAAGGATCATTTTCCGCACGTGGTCACGCGCCTTCTGTCAGGCGCAGTGCTGAGTCCCGGTTCGCCGCTGAAGTCGATCCCGATTGGCGGTTCGCGGAGCGGTACCGCGATTTGATCGATTCCTATTTGCGGCTGGGCGGCTGGCGGTTCGATATCGACCTCGGACTACGGATGGCGCGTGCCGTGCACGAGGCGGGAACGCAACGTGTGCGCTTCACTAAGTTGGAGAGTCTGGTCTTATGCGCCCTGCGTCTGCATTACCACGAGCAAATGCGGCTGGCAACAGACCAGGAGCGCTGAGAGATTTCGCCGGTGAGCTCCGTGAGCGGCTGATTCAGGCCGGAAAACCCGCCGCACAGCTCTCTCCAAGAGTGCTGGCGCACGCCTTGCGAAGGCTCGGGCGCCACTCGTTGGTCCGCATCGATCGCGGCTTTGAAGCTCAGGATCATGAGATTGTAGTCATCGAGGCACTCCTCGAGAAAGTGCTGCCGGCCGACAGGATCAATGACATAGAGCAGAAGATTCACAACTATACAGGCGCTCCAGCGCGCCAAAACGGCTGGGAAGGTCCGGCTGCATCGCCAAGCGGGAAGAAGAGTCCGGCGAATGAGATGGCTGGAGGCGGTGCGCCTAGTGCAGTGGTATCACTTTCAGGACGAGGTGTTTCCAATCGGCGCAAACTGCCTGCTGGTCGGCGACAACGGAAGCGGGAAGACGACGGTTCTCGACGGCGTTCAGATAGCGCTGGTCGCCGACGCCGGGGAAGCTCTCTTCAACCGCGCAGCCAACGAAAAGAGCCGCCGCACGCTCCACGGCTACGTCCGCTGGAAGCTCGGCGTGGAGGACGAATTGCGTCCCGGTTTGGTTCGTTTCGGGCGCGGTGCGTGTACCTCCTACGTTCTCCTCGAATTCCGGGACGATCGCGACGGCTCCGCAGGTTTTGCGTGCGGGGTCGGATTCGAAGCGAATGAAACAGACATGGACCTTGCCAAAATGTACTTCCTGGTCCCAAGCGCAGTGGTGGCCGACGTGGAAGTCGTCACAGCATCTGAAAACCGCGCCTCGAATAAAATCGTTCGACCCCTGCGGGATTTCAAACGCTGGCTGCGCCAAAACGATGGGCGCCACTGGCCTGATGCAGGTAGCTATCGGGAGGAGTTGCGGCACAGGCTCGGGGTTCTTCCTGAACAGTTCCACCGTCTCGTTGTGAAAGCGTTGGCATTCAAACCTATCGGCCAGGTACGTCAGTTTGTGTTCGAGTACTTGCTGGACCCACGCCCGGTAGACACGGCTGCGCTGCAGTCCAATCTCGAGCACTACAAGCGCCTCGAAGGCGAGGCTAAGGAAGCTGAGGAGCGCATCGTCGAACTGGAGGAGGTGGTCTCGGAAGGGGAACGGATCGAAGCTGAGCGGCACACAGTCGAAAGCCACAGATATCTGGAGATACGCGCGGAGCTTGAGAGCACCGCCGCAAATGTGGATCGCGTCGAGACCCGGATATTGGAGACGCATTCCGCTCTGAAGTCGCTCCAAGCGGAAGCGGAAACAGTTCGCCGGGAAATTGAAAACTGCCGCGGCGATTACGAGCGCGTGATTCGGCAGTTGGAGGGACACGAGAGCTATCGGCAGCTTCGTGAGATCGAACGCGACCTACTGGAGATCGAGCGAGACATTCACGAAGCCAGTGAAGCGGATATCGAGGCAAGAAAACTTCTGTTCGGACAACACAAGGCCTTCGAGGAACTGCTCTCGGAGCAGGCGCGCGCCGCCCGGCGGCTACGGCCAGTGCTGTTTGAACGCGAAGACCTGTTCGGCGCGGAGGAACCACCGGAGGTTGTGGGCAGACTACGAACGCTTCTTGCCTCGGAAGGAACGCTCGCGGGAAGAGATCTCGCAACTTGGGAAAGAAAGCTTGACCGCGCGGCAGATCGAGCTCGCGAACTGCGGCTCATCCGAAATCGTGAACTGGAGGAGATGAAGGTGGAAGGAAAGGCTCTCGAACAGGAGCAGCGAGCGCTCGATGCGGGACGGCTCCAGTATCCTGCCGGGCCGGCGGCTTTGCTGCACTTGCTTTCGGCTAGGCTCAAAGGACGGCGCGAGCCCAAGCCGCTTTGCGAACTCATCGAAGTGCCCAACCCTCGCTGGCGTGACGCAACGGAAGGATATCTAAGCACGCGTCGTTTCGACGTGATTGTGGCGCCGGAAGATTATCCGCGGGCTTTGAGCTTGTACGAGCGCCACAAGAGAAATTACGGTTTGCCGGGGCGCGGCGAGGTGTTCATTTCGGGCGTCGGACTGGTGGACATAGAAAAGATCTTGCAGTTCGCCCCGCGGCCGGCGCCGCAGTCCCTAGCGGAGCAGATCGAAACGGACGATACATATGCGCGAGCGTACTCCGATTTCGTCCTTGGGGATGTCATCTGCGTTGATGACGAGCAATCCCTGCGCAAGCACAAAGCGGCTATCACGGATTCCGCGATGGTGTACCGCAATCACGTTGCCCGTCAGACGGCCCGGGAAGTATTTTCGCGGCATTACATCGGGCAAGCGGCGCTGCGGCGCCGGGCGGAAGAAATCGCCGCGCGGATGGGCGCTTTGCACGAAGTGATCGTCGATGCGGCAGTCAAACAGAATTCGCTCAAGGAACTTGTCACTCTGCTGGACCGTGCGCGGGCAGATGGCCGTCGGGTTCCGGATCTGATTGGGCGCGCATCCGGCCTGGCGGGTTTCAAGGTCCGGGCGCAAAGACTTCGCGAGCAAAAAGATCGCATCGATCGCGACGAGATTTGTGAACTCGAAACGACCCGGGACGAGTTGAAGGAAAGAGAGGAAACTTTCGGTCAGCAGCATGAGGATCTTGTGCGCCGTTCCGGCCAAGCCGAGAACGAATTGGGTCGCCTTGCTTCTGAGGTAGAGACGGCGCGCGCCAGCCAGCGAGTGGCCGGCGAGGCGCTGGACGAATTTGCGTCGCGTCTCGATGAGGCGGCGCGAGAGAGTTATGAGCAGCGGTACGGGCGGGAACGCCAGCATCGTACTCCGGCGGCGATCCACGAAATTTTCGAGCGCCAGCGCCGTTCCGTCGAGACACGGATTCAAAACTCCGTTCAGCGATTGATCGAGCTGAAGACGCGGTACGTGGAACGCCGGGGCTTGGCCGCCCAGGTGGAAGGCCCCGGATTCGAGGAATTCCGTGTAGAGGTTGCGCTATGGCGAGATAGCTGCCTTCCCGAATACCGCGAGAAGATCTCCGAGAGCAAATCGAAAGCCCTCCAACAACTCACAGAAGACATTGTCTTCCGGCTGCGGGAGAATCTGCTGCAGGTGCGCCGTCAGATCGACGAACTAAATCGCGCTCTGCGAGACGTTCCCTTTGGCTCAGAGCGTTACCAGTTCACCGTCGAAGTGGACCCTGAACATAAGCAGTTCCATGACCTAGTTATGGATGCGGGACGGTTCGAAAAAGAATCGTTATTCGGAGAAGCGGCCCTGACGGCTCCCGAGGTGAAGAGCACGCTGGAACACCTGTTGGACCGGCTGGTGGAATCGGAAGCGCGCGAAGTAAAGACAGAGCTCGAGGCCAGAGCCGATTACCGCGAATACTTCCGGTATGACTTGAAAATCTTGCATGCGGATGGAAGCCATTCGCTGTACGACAGAGTATCCGGGGATAAATCCGGAGGTGAGACGCAGACGCCGTATTACATCGCGATTCTTGCCTCGATGTACCGGCTGTATCAGAGCCGCGCCCTCGATCGCCGTCCCTTGTGCGGCATCGTGTTGCTGGATGAAGCGTTCGGAAAAATGGATGAAGGCAGGATCAGCGCCACACTCACCTACGCCCGTAGGCTCGGATTGCAGTTAATGTTGGCGACGCCCAAAGAGCGTAGTGAATTGGTCGCGCCATATGTGGAACGCACGCTGCTGATTCACAAAGATCCAGTGAGCAGTATACCGGAGGTGTTCGATTTTACTAAGGAGTTTGCTTCCCATGATGCCGTCGAGCCAACAAGCACGGACGGAGATTCTGACGCGCTTGCTGGACGCCCACGAACGTAGCTCGACCTACGGTTGTGCCGGCCCGTGGCGGCGGGACGCCATCCTCAAGTTGAATCACGCTACGTTTCCCGAGGCTTTTGCTCCGGACGGACGGGAGAGACGCGCTGAACTGCTTCAGTCGGCCATCGACCTGGAGCGGGAAGGATCAGTCCGGATTAACCGCCATTTCCGAGGGCCTCTTGCCAACGAGCCAAAAGAGCTTCGACTCGGGCGAGCTGAGTTGAATCAAGCTTACGCCTCGGCTGCTGCTCTGGGTTATGAAGCGCTGGCGACAGGGCTGCACCGATTCGGGCAGCACGCGCTTAGTCTCGTCGCCAAGGCCGAATCACAAGCTGGGCGATCGTTCTTGGAAGCCCTAGCCAACGCGCTCCCTGCAGGCGACTTGTCATCCATCGGAGTAGGGCGATCGAGATTCAAACAAGAGTGGCGCGCGTTGATGCCAGCCCTTACCGCTGCGGTGGCATTGCTGAACGGAGTCGCGCCAGCTTGGGAGCGTGTAATTAGTGAAAAGCTATTTCGTGACTCGAAATTGCTAGGCCGGGTCCGCCATCACGTCATCAACTTGTTGGTTCGGATGGATGCAAGGTGGGACGGTATTCCTTTAGAGGATGCGAGCGATTTGCTAGAAGCGTACGGGGTGCGACGCAAACCAGGTCTGCTTCGATGCGCCGGCGCTGCCGCGATTCGAGTGGCCGGCAGAGAGTATCGGCTGGAAGATTTCACTCCGGTCGCGCACCTTCCCGATGCCTGGTCCGACGCATGGGCGGAGGCATTGGCCAACTCCGGCGCGCATCTGATTACCACAATCGAAAACGAGTATCCATTTCTCTCTTACGTCGAGCAGGTCGGCGGACCGCGGAAGTTAGGCGCCCGTGGGGAGGTCGCCGTCTATACAGCGGGCTTCCCCACGCCTGCCTTAATGGCCGCTTTGGTCACCCTGAGTAAGCGAGTTCCGAGTTCGGAATTTCGGCATTGGGGTGACGCAGATCTCGGAGGTCTGCGCATCTGGTGGTTCCTGCGTTGCCGTCTGCAGCGGCCAGTATCGCTCTTCCGCACAACAGCGGCATGGATCGAGTCTGAAATTCCTCGTGGCGGCAGACCGCTGACTCCTCCAGAAGCAGAGGCGCTCGATCGGTTGAAATCGCAGGTCAGTTCGGTTGTCGGGGAGGACACTCATTGCGCAAGTGAACTCATTGACAAACTGCTCGAACACGGGATCAGGATTGAGCAGGAGCGCTATTAGTTTAGCCGTGATCGCCGACCAAGCCCCAGCTCGATTATGCGCTGTAGGCTTCGCAAGCGAAGGAGCGCGGACGAACTGAACGATCTGCTGATACCGGTGAAAATCTGCCAAGCTTAACCAAAATGTGAACCGGAGAGTTCCTGATCGCCTGAGTTTTGGCCAGGAGATCCCCCACCCAAGTGCCCACCCATTTTCTCTGGTCGCCAAGGAGTGCTGGCGCGTGAATGAATGCAACCGATTGATAATCTAACCGAAGCGAACAGACATACTGGGTCTTCGGCGCGCCGACTCGAAGGTGATGCCACCCAATTACCCACCCAAATTCGCTCTTTTGGCACGCAATTCGCAAAGTGTGTCGGTTATAAGTAATTGAAAAGCTCGGTTCTAGCTCGTTAATGGGGGCAAGCCAAGCCTCCGACTGATAAAACATATTTGTGAGGAAATGTTTTGATCAGACCAGAGGCGATATTGGGCTTGCCCGAATACGAGATTACAGCTATTGAGGAGGTGGCGGGACAGGTGCGGATCAGTGTGCGGTTTGTGGGCCGGATTGAGTGTCCGCACTGCGGAGGGGAGAAGCTGCGGCTGAAGGACCGGCGCATCCGTCGCCCGCGGCACGAGAGCTGGGGGACCAGGCACTGCGTGCTGGAGTTAGAAACGCGCAAATGGGTGTGCCGGGCCTGCGGCCGCAGCTTCTGGCAGCGTTTCCCCGGCATACTGCCGAGACAGAGAGCCAGCGAACCATTCCGGCGGGCGGTTTGCCAGAAGCATTTTGACGGCATCAGCCGGAGCCGCTTGGGTCAGCGCGAACACCTAGCCAGCGCCACGGTGGAGCGCTGGTTCGGCGCTTACCTACGTCAGTTGGCCGGCGAGCGCATCAGCCGCGAATGCCCGCGCGTGCTCGGTATTGACGAACATTTCTTCACGCGGCGCCGCGGATATGCCACCACCTTTTGCGATCTGAGGAATCACAAGGTGTATGACGTGGTGCTGGGCCGCAGCGAGACGGCGCTGGAGAGCTATCTGCATCGGCTCGAAGGCAAGCATCTGGTGGAGGTGGTCTGCATGGACCTGGCGGCGGCTTATCGGGCGCTGGTGCGGAAACATTTTCCGCAGGCACGCATCGTGGCGGATCGCTTTCATGTGATCCGGACCGTCAATCATCATTTTCTGACTTGCTGGAAGGAGCTCGATCCCGTGGGCGCGAAAAATCGCGGCCTGTTATCGCTCATGCGTCGGCACCGCCATAATTTGACCGTTGAGCAGCATACCAGGCTCTCGGATTACCTACGCCGCATACCGGCCCTGGAGCAGATCTACCGCTTTAAGCAGCGGCTTTCGTATCTGCTGCTGGAGAAACGCTGCAACCAGGCACGCTGCCGCAAGCTGGCAAGCCGCTTCCTCCGTCAGGTGGCCGCCCTGCGTTATTGCGGGCTCGCGCCCCTGGTGGCGCTGGGCCATACACTCTATGCCTGGAGCGAAGAGATCGCCACCATGTGGCGCTTCACCCGCAACAACGCCATCACCGAAGGCTTCCACAACAAGATCGAAGTTATCCAACGTCAGGCCTACGGATTTAGAAATTTTCAGAACTACAGATTGACAGTTAAGGTAATGTGTTCTTAGAATCGGTCGGAGGCATCCTTGCCCCCTTTAAGTGCGTAGAGCCACGCAGGCTTGCCCCCATTAAGTGCGTAGAGCCTGAAAAGATTTGGCTCCTCAGGTAGGATTCGAACCTACAACCCTTCGGTTAACAGCCGAATGCTCTACCGTTGAGCTACTGAGGAGCATCACGCTCCGCATTGCACAAGTCCGATACGGCTGGCTCGTGCAAAGTGGGCCAAACCCATTAAAGCACAGCTCCCAGGCGCGCTGCGTCGGCGGACATTTGCTCGCAAGCTTCAGCCCATCGGATGATACGCTGAGATTTCCCATGCAACTTGAGAAGGTCTATGAGCCCCAGCGCTTTGAGCCGCATTGGGCGCAGTGGTGGATCGAATCGGGCATTTATCGCGCGGACGCGAAGCAAGCCTGGAACGCGCGTTTTTTCCATCGTCATCCCGCCGCCAAACGTAACCGGGTCGCTGCACATCGGCCACATGTTCGAGCACACCATGATGGATGTGGCCGTTCGCTGGCACCGCATGATGGGGGAACTCACTCTCTGGCTGCCCGGGAACGGATCACGCGGGCATCGCCACGCAGATGGTCGTGGAGCGGCAGCTCGCAACCGAAGGAATCACTCGCCAGCAGCTCGGCCGCGATGAATTCGAACGCCGCGTGTGGCAGTGGAAGGAGGAGTATGGCGGCCGGATCAACGAGCAGATTCGCCGCGAAGGCGCGAGCGTCGATTGGTCGCGCGCAGCGCTTCACCATGGATCCGGGCCTCTCTCGCGCCGTTCGCGAAACCTTTGTGCGCCTGTGGGACAAAGGTCTGATCTATCGCGGCGAGTACATGGTTAACTGGTGCCCGCGATGCCAGACCGCAATCTCCGATCTCGAGACCGATTCACGAATCGCCGTCGAAGGCCATCTCTGGCACATACGTTATCGGGTTGCGGAACAGCGACGAGAGCCTTACCGTCGCCACAACGCGTCCCGAAACCATGCTTGGCGACACCGCGCTCATCGTTCACCCGGACGACGCGCGATACAAGCATCTGCACGGCAAAACCGCAACGCTGCCGTTGATGCATCGCGAGATCCCCATCATCGCCGACGCCACTGGCGGATCCCAAGTTCGGCACCGGCGTGGTGAAAGTTACTCCCGCGCACGATCCGAACGATTTCGAAGCGGCCAAGCGCCACGCGCTGCCATCCGTGAAGGTGATCGGCGAAGACGCTCGCATGACCGCTGCGGCAGGCGCTTATGCGGGGCTTGATCGCTTCCAAGCGCGTAAGAGAATTATCGCCGCTCTAGAAGGTTCGGGCAGAATTGATAAAGACCGAGCCTTACACCGTCAATCTCAGCAAGTGCGATCGCTGCAAAACCATCATTGAGCCGCTCGATTTCCACGCAGTGGTTCGTCCGCATGAAGCCGCTGGCGGCAAAAGCTATCGAGGCGGTCGAAGACTGGCCGCATCCGATTCGTACCCGACGATCGTGAAGTTGTCTTTTCCAGTGGATGGAGAATATCCGCGACTGGTGCATCTCGCGCCAGCTTTGGTGGGGGCATCGCATCCCGGCCTGGCATTGCAGGAATTGCCATCAGATCACCGTCGCGCGCGAAGCACCGGCCACCTGCCCGCATTGCCATTCCACGGAAGCTCGAGCAGGATCCCGATGTTCTCGATACCTGGTTCAGCTCCGGCCTGTGGCCTTTTTCGACGCTGGGGTGGCCGGATGAGACGGAGGATCTGAAAACTTTCTATCCGACTTCGCTGCTTATCACGGGCTTCGACATTCTTTTTTTCTGGGTCTCGCGCATGATCATGCTGGGCCTCGAATGCACCGGCGACGTTCCGTTTCGCGAAGTGCACATCCACGGCCTGGTTCGCGACGCCGATAGCCAGAAAATGTCGAAGACGAAGGGGAACGTGATCGATCCGCTGGTCATCATGGATCGCTTCGGCACGGACGCGGTTCGCATCGCTCTCCTGCTTTCCGGCCGCCGCCGGCGCCGATATCGCGTTAAAAGAGGATCGCATCGAGGCGGGTGCGAACATTTGCCAACAAGCTATGGAACGCCTCGCGTCTGCTGTTCATGAATATGGAGCGTTCGGGCGTCATCGAGCTGGGCGCCAGCGCGGTCCGCTTCTTTCTCCATGCGCACGGAAGACGCGTGGATAACAGATCGCCTGAACGGTTGTGCGGAACCGTCAACGAGAGCCTGCGTGCGCATCGACTATCACGAGGCGGCTCAAGCGCTATGGGATTTCGTCTGGCACGAGTTCTGCGACTGGTATCTGGAAGTCAAGAAGCTTCGCTTCCGGGAAGATTCCGGTCAGGATGAGCATTGGACGCAGGCGCTTGCGGTCTATGAATCGTTGTTGCGGCTGCTGCACCCTTTCATGCCGTTTATCACAGAGGAACTTTGGCAGCGCTCTGGCGGCGAGCATCGAGCTGGCGAGCACGGCGTCTCGATTTCGCTAGCCGCGTATCCGCAGGCGCACGGAATTGCCGCCGATGCGGCGCGAGCGTTCGCGATTTCGCCAGCTGCAGCAAATCGTTACCGCCGCCCGCGAACTGCGCGCCGACAACAAGCTCGATCCGAAATGACGCTTCCGGCCACTGTTGTACCTGCGGGATTTCAGCGCTTTCTCAAGAGAGATCTAGCCGCGATTTCCGCCCTCGCGAAACTCGATATCACGACGCTCCGGGAACGATATCGGAACAAAAAGGCCTCGTGCGGGCCGACGCCGGATTTCGATCTTGCAGATCCATGCTGCCACCTCCAAAACGGCGCACTCGACCCCAGAAGCCGCGCTCGCATCGTGAAGGAGATCGCAACGCTCAGGAGCGCGCCATCGAGAATTCGCGGCGGCAACTTGACGACGCTGCTTTTCGTTAGCCGTGCGCCGGAAAAGGTTATCGCCAGCTTGCGCGCGAAGCTTGCCGAATACGAAGCTTCAACTCGCCAAAAACCGGAAACTGCTCGAAGGGCTGGCCTAGAGATGTTCGACGTTTCGCATCCGGAAGGTGCGCGCGGCAGTCGAGCGCGCCCTCGCCGAAGACATCGGACCGGGCGACATCACATCGCAGTTGACTGTTCCGGCAAAGCCTGCGAGCTCGCGGCAGATTTCATTGCCGAAACAAGCTCTGGTTTTGGCCGGTATCGAACTGTTGCCGCTCGATCTATGACGGCCGGGGCGGCGCGGACGTCCAGCTGCTTGCCGCAAGCGGTTCGAACGATCGACTCCGGTGACGTAATCGCCGACGGTGGCGGGCGCGGCTCGCACGCTTGCTCGAATGCGAGCGCGTCGCGCTGAATTTTTTGCAGCGCCTCAGCGGCATCGCCACGCTCGCGCGCAAGCATGTCGAGCGCTATCGCCGGAACGAAGGTGCGCGTTCTCGATACTCGCAAGACCACGCCTGGACTGCGGCAGCTCGAAAAAATGGCGGCGGCGGCGGGAGGCGCGATGAATCATCGTCGCGGGCTTTTCGACGCCGTGCTGATCAAGAACAACCACATCACGGCTGCAGGCGGCGTTCGCCAGGCGCTCGAAGGAACCAAAGACATTTTCCGGGCCGGTCGAGATCGAAGTGCGAACGCGGCCGAACTCGAGGAAGCTCTTGCCTGCGGCGCAAAACATCTTTTGCTCGACAATCTGTCTCCGGCTGAAGCCGCCGAATGGATTCGCCACATCGATGGCCGCGCGACAGTCGAATTATCCGGCGGCATCATCTCGAAAACATTCGATCCTATGCCGAAGCTGGTCCGGATTTCATCTCCTGTGGCGCAATCACCCACTCGGCCCCGGCCGTCGACATCAGTTTCCGGCTGGAACTGGAGCGCTCCTGATGCCGCTTGGATATTCGCGACGACTGCAGTCGCGCCCGGCCACAGAACGAGATTCACTATTTCTCCGAGCATCGGCTCGACCATGATCGAAGCCGCGCAGCTCGCCACTGCAGGCGCGCCGCACGGGACCGTCGTTCTCGCCGATGAACAAACCGCCGGCATCGGCCGCCTTGGGCGTTCCTGGCTCTCCGAAGCGGAAGCCGGTATCTACTGCTCCATTCTGCTTCGCCTTGCCGCTCCCTGCCGCCAGTCTGCCCATCGCGAGCCTGCTGCTCGGACTTGCCACGGCCGAAGCGATTCAGAAATCGACTCAGCTGGCCTGCGATCTGCGCTGGCCAAACGACGTTCTCGTCAACGAACGAAAAGTGGCGGGCATTCTCACGCAACTCGTCGAATCCTGCATCGTCGCCGGTATCGGCATCAACGTCAATCAAACGTCATTTCCGACGGATCTGCGCACGCCGGCCACGTCTTTCCGTATCGCAGAGCGGTGGACCGCCCAGTCTCGGGAAGAGGTCATCGTGCGATCTGCTTGAATCCATCGATAGCTTCTGTTCCATGCTCTCCACCGATGGTCCAGAAAGCCATTCTCCGCGCCTTCACTGCCGCATCGAGCTACGCCCTGAATCGCCGCGTAGCCATCGAAGAAACGGCGATCGAAAGGCATCACGGCGGGGCTCGACGCCAATGGATTTCTCCTGGTTCGCTCCGATTCCGGCCGTCTCGAACGAGTCGCCGCAGGCGGCATTCGCCCCGACGTCCTGAATCCATGAGAACGTCCCGAACCTCAGCTTCCGATGACTCCGAATGGCGCGCAACTACTTCAACTACTTCACTGAAATCGAAGAGCAATTTCAGCGCGCTCGCGGTACCGGCCTTTTTTTGCTCTCGCCGCTCGATTGGGCACTGATTGAGAACTGGAAGAACTGCCGGCATTCCGCTCGAAGCGGTCTTAAAGGCATCGATCAGGCGTTCGAGAAATGGCGCAGCCGCAAAGTCAAACGCCGTCTGATCAATTCGGTCGCCTATTGCGCACAGGCTGTGCTCGAAGCCGCCCAGCGTACACCCGCCACAGCGCCAGCGCGCGACGTCCCCATCGACGCCCCGTTTCTCCGCCGACTGAATTGCAGCAGCACCTTGCAACTGCGGCTGACGCGTCTGCGCCAAAGACCGGAGCCGCCGTTTCAAGACGTCGCCGCCTCGCTCGAAGAGCTCGTCGCTGATGCAGAACATCGCCCTGTCCAAGTCTCGAAGATCTGGAGCGCCGTCTTACCGCGATCGAAGAAAAAATTGTTGCCGCGATTGCGAACACTCGAAAGCGAAGAGGTGCTCTATAGCATTCGGCAAGCGCTCGAGGCCGAACTTAGGCCGTATCGCGGCAAGATGACCGCCGACCAGCTCTGCGATGCTCGAACGCCGCTATCTCGATACCGCTCTGCTCGAACACGCAAAGCTGCCGCGTCTCAGCCTCTTCTACATCCATCTGAGTTTGATAGAGTTGCCACCACCGACGAGTGCGCAAACGCATGGGCTTGAGCGCGCCCAAGCCCCAAAGCTCTGCATTGGATCGCGCTCGGCGCTTCTCGTCGTCTCCGTCTGCATCAATTACGCCGATCGCGGCAATCTCGGTGTCGCGGCGAAAAGCATTGAAACCGAATTGCATTTCCGGCCGATCAGCTTGGGTATCCTGCTCGCCGCTTTTTCGCTGACTTATGCGCTCTTCCAATTTTTCGCCGGCAAAGCTGATCGACCACTGGAACGTCAATTGGGTTTATGCCGGCGGGTTTCTTCTCTGGTCCGCCGCTACCGGACTTACCGGACTGGCCATACTTCTCTGGCTCATCTTTGTGCTTCGTCTGATGCTAGGTGCAGGCGAATCGATCGCTTACCCGGCCTATTCGAAGATGATCGTCATCAGTTTTCCGGAGCAACTGCGCGGAACGGCCAACGCGCTGATCGATGCCGGCTCGAAAGTCGGTCCTGCGCTCGGCGTTTTCTGGGCGTGAAGATGATCACATGGCTTTCCTGGCGCGGCATGTTTCTCATCATCGGCGCGGCCAGCCTGCTTTGGCTGGTTCCCTGGTGCATTGTCGCTCCGCGGCTGCCCGGCAAACGCGCTACCAAGGCACCCAAGCTGCGCACGCGCCCGGATATTGGGAACTCCTTTCGAATCGCGAACTGTGGGGCACGATTCTCGGTCTTTTCGGCGGCAACTACGTCTGGTTCTTCTTCTTCAATTGGCTGCCCTATTATTTCGAAACCGAACGTCACTACACGCGCGACCGCCTCGCCCTGATCGGCTCTCTTCCGTTTTGGGCTGTGGCCGCTTCATCGATGTTCTTCGGCTTGTCTGCCGACGCGCTTATCCGCCGCGGCCGCGAGCCCGGGCCGCGTCCGCCAGACTTTCGTTTCGTTAGGCTTACTGGGATGCTGTGCTTGCATGCTGCCGGCAGTTTGGATCCCGCAGGAGTTCCTCTCGAACGCTTTCCTTGTGCTTGCCTGTGTTTCCATGGGGGCGTTCTCCTCCAACCACTGGGCCCTGACACAACGGCTGGCCGGCGCCGAGGCTGCCGGAAAGTGGACCGGTTTAGAGAACTGCATCGGGAATTTTTCGGGCGTTGTCGCGCCATATATAAGTGGAGTAACCCTTGAAAAAACACATTCGTTCTTTTCGGCGTTTGCCATTGCGTGCGGCATCCTGCTGGTTGGGGTATTCGGCTATTGGGTGGTTGTGGGAAGCCCGGTTCAGGTTTCGTGGAGCGAGCCCGTAACGATTCACCCTCCCCAAGCGTATATAAAGGACTCGATAAATTAAATAGTCGTAATATATTTCACGCACCGCCGTCCAACTGATGAAGTAAATTTGGACATGGCGCGAGCTGTTTCGGCGCAAGCACGAACGTTTTGGGCAGGTCGAAACTCCGCTTTCGACGGAGTTTGTCAGCCGCCAGCGAGTTGGCGCACCTCACGCAGATGCTGCCGTGCGCCCCCGGTGGGTATCTTCCTCCGAGTACCCACCGGACCCCTTCAATGCGGTCCAGAGCTGCTGCGCTCAGGTTTTTCCGCTATAACGGAGATTCTGAACGCGGGACGATGCACCTCGATTTCGGGGAGCCTCGATTCCGGCGGCTGTCATTAAATGCCTCATTTCACTCGCACGAAAAGAAGCCCGAACCGAAATGGGTCCGTCGTGCAGCGTGATTCGTTGCCATCCGAAGAACGGCTTCGTGGCTGGCAGAAAGCAGTATGGGAAGACGTGGCGCTCCAAGTCGCACACCAGCAGAGCTCGCCGCGCCGCTGTGTAGAAGCCGCGTATAAGACCGATCACCTGGTCGTCTGTGAAATGATGCAGGAACAAGCAACACAGGACGTAATCGAAGCTGTCGCGTAAGAACGGCAGATGAAAGGCGTCCGCAAGCAGTTTCGGAGCTGGGGCCGCTTCGATGTTGGTCTGGCTTTGATCGAGGCTGGTTATTGAGGCTGCGGGATAGAGCGCTTGTATGACTCGCGCGTTATCTCCCGATGCGGCTCCGATATCAAGGAGTGTGAACGCCTGGTCGTTCGAGGCAACCCGAGTGATTATCTTGCGGAGCACTGAATGTCCACCGAAATGCCGGTTTATTCGAACCAGATCGTCCAAATTCCGGCGGGCTTCCTCCGGCGCCGCGTGGTCCAGCAGTTCCGGCTGAATCAGCCGTTTTGAAAACACACTGATTAGGTTGAAGCGTGCATCGGCAGCTTCACTGAGTGCTCGGCGTTCGAGTGGCGGTTGCGGAACTCACTCCGGCGCGCTTCTGTTCAACGGTTTTCTGAAACTGCTCTGTAAATCCGGGAACGATCTGGCCTAAAAACTCCTGGAACGTGTTTGCCGCAACGCCGATCATCGCTCCCTTAATTGCGTCAAAGGTCTCCAGAGCTTTATTCTTCTGCAGTTCTGTTCCTCGCCGATGTTCAAAACCGGCCTCGCGCGATTCCTCTCCGAAGTGCCGCCGCGGTCTTGCTCTTCGGCCCGTCAGCGACGCCAACAGCAGTCCACCGCCAACGGCAGCGCCCATGATCAGCATCGGTCTCTTCTGAAATTGCGCCCTCCAGTCGGTGACCTCTTCGACCTTCGACTGCAGTTCGTTCAGGTTGTATCCCAGCTCTCCCCGCTGGGCTTGGATCTGGCGTTCTATTTGGTTTGACTTTTCACCCATTCGACGTTCTCCTTCATGCTCTCAATTGTCTTTTCAGGGGTTCCGTGCACTGTCTTGAAGCGCTTCTTACCTGCGCTGAGCAGGAGCGCGGTGATCAGGGCCATGATGACGAACAACAGCAGCGCCGCGGCCCATATCGGCAGAACGATCGCAAGCGCAAAAAGAATGGTCAGCAGCAACAACCAAACCGTGAACAGAGCCGCAACCGCGCCGGCCGCCATCGTACCGGCGGCGCGCGCTGCTTTGGTCGCCTCTTCGGTTACTTCTGTCTTCGCTAGTCTGACTTCCGAGCGAATGATCGCCTGCACGTTTGCAAGGATGTCCTGGAGGACATCCGCAATAGACCGGCTATTTTCTCCAGTCATCGTCGGGTGCCTGCTCTGTGAATCGCTCAATCCTCGCGGAAAGCGCGGCCGATCAAGAACCCGACGGCCACCGCCACCAGCAGCGAAGGTCCGGGATTGCGCCTGACGATCTCTTCGACATCTGAGAACATCGCCTTCACGTCGTGCTCTCGAATGTATCCCGCGGTCGATTCCAGCTTTTCAGCCGCCGAATGAGCTACGCTCTTTACCGTCTCACCGCCCGGCAGGTCCTCGGCTTTTTCATGAATGGTCGATGCCGCGCTCTCCAGTGCATCTGCCGCCGGTCCGCGCTTCTCGTCTATCCTGTCAGTTGCCTGTCTTCCGGCATCGGACATTTTCTGCTTTGCCGTGGTGGCTGCATCGGTTACTTTGTTCTTTACGCTTTGAGCCGTGTCGCTCAGCGAGCCGGCAAACTCATCGCCGGTAGAAGTTCCAGCTTTAGTGGGCATCCATTTTCCTCCGCTCTTCTATCTGTTGATTAGCCGCGGCCGAAAATTGTTGCGGTTGAAAGTTGGACCGAGCTGAACGTTAACGAGACCTGAAGGACTCGCAATGAATGATCCGACGGCGCTCAAGATTAAATCGGTCAATGCGTTTCCGAGCTTCGCCGCTTCCGGTTAGACTGAACTCGTGAATATATTTCTTCGAGCCGCTTGTCTGAGTTTTTTGAGTTTCGCCTGCTGCTGCCGGCTGCCGCACCCCCGATGCAGAACGGGCCGCCAGCGTCGCATACACAGGCGACCAGTACAAATGCCAGCAAGAAATCGGCCGCTCGACCGGCGCCTACGCCGCAAGATATAGCCGATGCAAAAGCGAAAGGCTTGGTTTGGGTCAACTTGAGCACGCATGTGTATCACAAAGAAGGGCCACTCTACGGGACGACAAAGCGCGGCAAGTTCATGACGGAGGAAGACGCTAAGAAGGCGGGCTATCGGTTAGCCAAGGAAAATGAAAGTTCGAAGAAGAGACCCGCGACTCCGGCAGATTCCAAGTAGATGTTCTAATCGCAGGGCGCATCGGTCTATGAATTACGAGTCGTTTAAGGCTCGCAATCAGGATTGATTTTCGCTCTTTTCTAATCTCCGATAGAAGCAATTTAATCCGGGCACGCCTCTATCCAACGGAGGACAGTGTAGTGCCTGGAACAACAGAAGCAACAATCATCGCTGCGTTTCGCAGCAATTCGGATGCGGAAGCCGCGGCTGAGGAGTTAGAGGCCGCGGGCGTGCCGCGCGACGACATCTATTTCGAAACGGGAAAGACGGGCGAAAGCTCGAGCCGTTCAACGAAGGCCTCCAGCGAAGGGGGAATCACGGGTTGGTTCAAATCGATCTTTGGGGACGAAGACGATTCGGATCGGTCGAGTTATGAGAATGCGATACGGCAAGGGAACGCTTTGATGAGAGTCGACGTGGACCAGGACGAGGTTCCAACGGTGGAGGACATTTTGAACCGTCATTCACCTGTCGACGTTCACCAGAGCACGGGGGACCGCGCCGGTACATCGGGTGCGGCGACGGGCGAGACGAAGGCGATTCCTGTCGTGGAAGAAGAAGTACAGATCGGAAAGCGGCAGGTGCTGCGGGGCGGCGTCCGGGTCTACTCGCGCGTTGTGGAAGAGCCGGTTGAGGAAAACGTGCGGCTGCGGGAAGAGCGCGTACGAGTGGAACGGCGGCCAGTGGACCGCTCGGCGACGGAATCCGATTTGTCGGCCGGCAAGGAGCAGGTGATCGAGGTTCAGGAATTCGCAGAGGAGCCGGTGGTCGCCAAACAGGCTCGCGTCATTGAGGAAGTTCGCGTGGGAAAAGACGTCTCGGAACGCACGGAGACGGTGAGGGATACGGTGCGGCGGACAGAAGTGAATGTCGAGAAAACCGCCGGGAAAGGCGGAACATCGTTCGACGACTCCGATTTCCGATCGGATTTCGAGAAGCGATATGCCGGAAGCGGCGCGTCGTACGATACGTACTTACCCGCGTATCGCTACGGGTACGACATGGCTTCCGACGCGCGCTACAAGGGGCGGTCTTACGATGAAGTCGAGTCCGATCTTCAATCCGAATACGGGCGGCGTTATCCACAAGGCGCTTGGGAGAAGATGAAGGACGCGGTTCGCTATGGATGGGATAAAGTGACCGGCAAGGCGCACGCCAGCGGCCGTTAGCAGCTGCGAATTGCGACAACCGTGTAACAAGCCTGGAGAATGACATGGATGACGACGAGCAGGCAGTGATTCCGGTCATTCGCGAGGAATTGCGCGCGGACACCGTTCCGGTAGTAACGGGCGGCGTCCGCGTGACCAAGCGCGTGGAAAGCCATGACGAAATCGTGGAACAGGCGCTCCGGAAATCGCGCGTAGAAGTGAAGCGCGTCAAAACAGAACGCGTTGTCGACGGTCCCCAACCCGTGCAGCGCGTCGGCAATACGGTCATCGTGCCGGTGGTTTCGGAAGTTCTCCGGATCGAGAAACAGTGGGTTGTAACTGAAGAGATTCACATTACCGAGCTGCAGGAAAGCCAAACAGTCCAACACAAGGTAACGTTGAATGAGGAACAAGCGGCGATTGAAAGGCTCGATAGCGCGGGTAACGTGACCGCGCCCATTCACGAGACCAGCGAAGCTCATCACGAGCTTGGCCGGCCGTCCAGCCTCGTGCAGCGATCCGGCATTTCCAAAGCGGCTCGAGAAAAACTCTCGGCCGCACGCGCAGCATCCTGAAAAACCCGCGAGGCGACAGAGATTAGACAAGCGCAGGCGTGGTTTGTTGCACGCGTGAGACGGGTGAACAGCTCCTGTCTCGGGGTGCTCCCGGTGCGTTTCAAAAAGTACGAAGCCGTTTTAATCCCACCGGCATCTGTAACTGTAGGACAGCGCTCCTGTGAGTTGCACGTCCCGCCCGCAATTTATGTCGCTTTCCAATTTAATGGGACTCCTCCAGCAGTATGCAAACCCAAATACCGCCAACACCGGAAAGGCCGAACAGGATTTTGAACAGGTTTCCCAGACCGCTCAGCAGTCACACTTAGCCGGTGGATTAGCGGAAGCTTTTCGATCCGATCAAACGCCTCCATTTCCCCAGATGCTCAGCACGCTCTTCAGCAATTCGAATGGGCAACAACAGGCGGGCATTCTAAATCGTCTTTTGAGTTCCGCCGGACCTGGCGCCGCGTCGGGAATTTTGGGAAATTTAGTTGGACGAGGCGCCCAAGTGACCCCGGAACAAGCGCAACAAGTGCCTCCGGAGGCGGTTCATCAGCTCGCTGAGCAGGCCCAGAGGAACGACCCATCGATCATCGAGACGGCCAGTAGTTTCTATGCGCAACACCCCACGTTGGTCAAAGCGTTGGGCGCAGGCTCGCTGGCATTCATCATGTCTCACATGTCGCGAACATTTTAAACTGCACTTCAGGAAGGAGAGAGCATGTCATTTTTAGCGTGGATTCTACTCGGGCTGATCGCCGGGTTTATCGGCAGCAAGATTGTGAACAAAACCGGTGAGGGCCTTTTTCTCGACATCATTCTCGGTATCGTGGGAGCGGTGGTGGGCGGCTGGCTGTTCACCGTTTTCGGTGCGCACGGAGTGACGGGGTTCAACTTATACAGCATCTTTGTTGCCGTGATAGGCGCAGTCGTGGTGTTGGTCGTTTATCACGCCGTGTTCCGGCGGGCGGCTTGAGCGGGCCTCGCAGGCGGGCATAGGAGCTCACCTCCAGTCGATGGACGATATCTCCGTCGTCCCGCGCGAACTGACCGCAAGTATCAAAGATTGCAGCGGCTCGAAGAGCAAGTCCAGCGCCACTCCCCGCCCGCGCCACCGCAGCAGAACGTTCTGCTGAACCCTCGCGCTCTGAGCCGAAAAACCATAGGGCATCGGATACCGGATCTGTTTCGCCTTTGGATGCGCAAAGAAGATGAGCAAATCGTTATCGATTACTCGAGACCAGTACCAGGGCAAATCTTGGCCTGCAAGCAGCGGCGTCAGCGGATCTGGAGTCGAGACCACATTCGGGTGAGCCGATATCTGCTGCAGGCGCGATGCGTACGAATCGTCGCGCTGCCGTCCGGGCTGCCGGCCCAAGCGCTTCCAAACAATAGTCGCGCCGTCGTTCGCCAACCGGACTAACTCGTTCAGCGAATCGGCATCGAGCCATTCGCAATCTACATAAAGCCCCTGCAAGCGCACGTTCTTCGAACGGATCAGACGGCCGTCAACAATCGCCTCCTGCAAAAACCCGTGTGAAATCCACACAGGATGATGCCCATCCAGTTCGGGTGGGGGAAGCGCGTGGCGCATTTCCCAGTAGTAATTGGCGCCAGGCGTACGTTGGTCTTCGGGCAAGCGATCGAGCATGAGGGCATCCTCAAACGGGAGATAGACGCCGACGCCTCCGTACGTCTCGCCGAGTTTGAGGAACGAGGAGACCTTGTCCAGATATGCGTTGAACCTGACGAGATCCGCCGCAAACGGGCTGTCCGGTCCCACGTGTACGGACGCGTAAAACTCAATCTGTTTGCCTTCGGGCTGATAGGGCATGCCATGCCAGACGATCTGGTTCACGCCGTTTGCAAATAGCGCGTCGGCCAGCAGCTTGAGGTCGCCAAGCTGCTCTTTCTTCCAATACTCTTCAGCGCGGTCGTCCCAGCCGGGAAAGCCGTAGATGCACGTGAACGCCTCCGCGCTAACAACTGGTTTGCCGCTCCAGGCAGCAGCGGAAGCCGCGATACGGGAGAACGAAGGCGGGAATAACAGCGACTCCGATTCAGGAACATCGACAGCCGCATATGCTTTGAGGAGGTCGGTAGGCGCGCCATGACATTGCACCCTGGCGTAGGCTTTGTGATCTCGGCAGATATTTGTAAACGCCTCGTAGAACTCGCGAAGGATTGCCTCAGCGATCAATTTCCTGTAGTCGTAACGAACATCGATATTGCTATCGAGATCGTCGACGAAAGGGCGCAACGAATAGCCGAAGCGGTTCTCGAATTCACTCCAGAGCTCGCGCGACCACAGCGCTTCAGTTTCGAGCTCGAGGGAGTCGCAAAACAGCGCGGACGTGCTTCCTGTCAGCGCGTCGCGCAGCGCATCGAGCAATGGTTCCGCGTAACGCGCGAGCGCTGCGGACGACAGGTGATTCACTACGAACGTGGGACCGTGGACGGGATCTTCCCAGGAACGTTCCAGTCGCTGTCCGGAAAGGCCTTCGAAGGTCTGCGCCGCGTCCTCAGCTTTAACCCAAGATCCGCCGAAGGGCCAGCAACTGCCAAAGGTGAAGTCGCATCCCAGGCCCAGTGCGTCTGCTTCCGATTTTGTGAAGGAAACCAAGTCGCGCCACTCCGGTCCTAACCAGGGCGGCCGCAGTTCATCCCGCTGATCCTCCTGGTGAGCCCACGCCGGATGCAGCCAGGCCAATTCAACGCCTCCGAACCCATGGCTGCGCGCCCACCGCAACTGTCGAACGATATCGTCCCTCGTGAAAGGACCGGAGAGCCACCACCATCTCACGTACGGCTTCGACGTCCCTCGAAACAAAGCCGATCGGGGTTCCCTATAACGAGCGATAAGTTCAGCCGCCGAGATTTCCGTCAGTTGGCGCGGATTGGAAGATTCGCCCATGCAAATACGTTACGACGTCGATGCGCACATGTTTCCTGCTAAAATCGCTTCTATGAATTTCAGCCGATGGTTGCTCATTCTTCTGACGGCTGCCACGCTGGCGGTTGGTCAGAATGCTGCTCCGCCGAAGTCTGCCGGAAATACCGGTTCGACAGCTTCCACCAGGAAAGGCGGTCTGATAGACATAAACAGCGCAAGCGCGGACGAACTCGACTCTCTTCCTGGGATCGGTCCTGTGATGGCTCAGAAAATTATTGCAGGCCGCCCATATCGCGCCAAAACCGACTTGGTAACGCGAAAGATCATTCCACAATCGGCTTACGACAAAATCAAGGGTCAAGTCATCGCACATCAGAAAAAATAGGCGAGCTGCGGACACGGAAGCTTTTACTTTTTCAAAATGCCTCGTGCGATGACGCCGGTTAACGCATCTGTATAGTCCGTGTTCAACGCATTGCCGCCAATCAGGAGGCGGTAATACAGCGGGCCATACATGGCGTCAAGGACAACATCCAATTCTGTATTTTCGCGGATAGCTTTCCTGCCGTGCCGCTCGAGTCCAAGCTTAGTGGTTCGCTTCCAGGGTTTATGCCACAGGGTCTGGAACGTTTCGCCGACCTCGGGGTCGGTTTGCGCTGCAATCATGAAGGCCCTGAATATGCGTCCGCGGCCTCCGCTGAGCAGCTTCACGAAATTGCGCAGCTGGAGGCGAATATCCTCCTGAAGATCGCCGGTATCGGGAAAAGGAAGATCTTGGGGGACAGCTTCACGAAGGGCTTCAATCATCACTGCAGCTTTATTGGGCCACCATCGATATATCGTCGCCTTCCCTGTGCCGGCGCGCTCGGCAATTGCCTCGATGGTGGCTTCCGCGAGACCGGCTTCTTCCAATATTTCGAGAGCTGCCTTTAGAATACGCCTTCTCGCGCCGTCGTCCCGCTTGCGGCCACGGCTTCGCTGAGCCGCTTCTCCGGCGTGTTCTTTGAGTGACTTTGACATGGATGGGATGTGGTGTTGGTAAAAAGAATGATTACATAGGTTCATGAATCCTCCTTCTTTTTCCAGGCGCAGTTTGCTTCAGGCGGCCGGGGCCGGCGCCGCGCTCCTCCCCGTCGTGCCCGCTCGAGCGCAAACTTCGCAGAACGCAGCTGAGAAAGGACCAACTACTTCGACTGTCGAGGATCGCGACCGGCGGATGCGCTGGTGGCACGAGGCTCGATTCGGAATGTTCATTCATTTCGGACTTTACAGCGTTTTGGGGCGGCATGAGTGGGCCATGGAGGAAGAAGGCATTCCTGTTGCTGAATATCAGCAATTGGCGAAACAGTTTAACCCCAAGCCGCACGCTGCCCGCGCTTGGGCGAGACTCGCAAAAACGGCGGGCATGAAGTACATGGTGATGACCACCAAACACCACGAGGGGTTCTGCTTGTTCGATACGAAGCTGACCGATTATTGCGCTCCAAAACAAGCGGCGGGGCGGGATCTGGTGGCGGAATATATCGAAGCGGCGCGCGGCGAGGGAATGCGATTCGGCTTCTACTATTCGCTGATGGATTGGCATCATCCCGATGGCGCTCGCTGCAAGACTGACGAAGCGGCGCGGCGCCGTTTTGTCGACTACATCCATGGGCAGGTGCGCGAACTGTGCTCGAATTATGGAAAAGTCGATGTCCTTTGGTATGACGTTGACTGGCCTTTAACTCCGGCGCAATGGGAATCTATCGAGATGAATAAAATGGTGCGCCAACTCCAGCCCGAGATCTTGATCAATAACCGCTCCGGCATTCCGGAGGATTTCGCCACCCCCGAACAGCGCATCCAGGCTTCCGCCGCTCCCTGGGAAGCTTGCATGACCATGAACGATAGCTGGGGATTTCAACGCGCGGACGACAACTGGAAGCCGCCCAAAACGATCGTCCGTAATCTGCTGACGTGCGCGCGGGATCAGGGCAACTATCTCTTGAACATCGGACCGAGAGGGGACGGATCCATTCCGGAGCCTTCCACCGAAATCCTGACTTCTGTCGGCAAATGGATGGAGACGCACGGCGACCTCATCCACAAATCGGACCGCTGCCAGGTCAAGCGCTCTGAATTTGCTCTGTTTACAAGGCAAGGAAACACGCTCTTCATACACGCTTATTTTTGGCCGGGCGATACGCTGGCCGTCGGGGGTTTGAAGCAGAAGGTGCTTTCGGCAAAAATGTACCCGGCCGGCCAGGCGGTCAAATTTGAGCAGGAGGAGTTCCGAGTGCGCTTTCTTGGCCTTCCGGCGAGCGCGCCGGATGCGATCGCGACGGTACTTGCGGTCGAATGCGATGGCGAGCCCACGCAGGATCAGATGGCCATTCGAATGAATCGCAAGCGGGACGGTGTATAGAGGTGGAGATTGTGGTCCCGAACTCGGGCTGGATTGAAGCCATCTGCGGCCCGATGTTTTCCGGAAAAAGTGAAGAGTTGATTCGAAGGCTGCGCCGGGCGACTATCGCTCGAAAGCGTGTCCAGGTCTACAAGCCGTCCATAGATACGCGCTATTCCGACAACGAGATTGTTACTCACGCCGACGTTCGTATGCGGTCGGAATGCGTGAATTCCGCTCGCGAGATTCTGGAGAAGCTGGACTGGAGAACGCAGGTGGTGGGGGTGGATGAGTCGAATTTCTTTGGCCCCGATCTGCTGGAGGTGGCGAATCAACTGGCCGACAGCGGCAAGCAGGTGATCATCGCGGGTCTTGATACAGACTTTCTGGGCCGGCCGTTTCCGCCCATGCCGGACCTGCTGGCCATGGCCGAATCCATCACCAAAACGCTGGCGATTTGCATGCGCTGCGGCGCGCCCGCAAAGCACACGCAGCGGCTGGTGGAATCCGATGAGCTTATTCTGGTGGGAGCGGGCGGATCTTACGAGGCGCGGTGCCGCCGCTGTTTTGAGCCGGGTGCCCCGCGACAGGAAGTGCTGGACTTCGTTCCCGCGCCTGGGCGGAAGACATCCGTGCAAGACTGAAACATAATAGAAGAGAGGCGCGTCTACTGCCATTGGCGCGGGACCATTGTGTCCCGCCGCTCCAATATCGCCTCGACGAGGAAAACACATGAGTAGTACACCACAGCAGCCGACATATATCATTCCGCCGCCCTCCGGTCCAAGTTGGAGGATGCCTTTGCTTATCGGAATACTGGTCCTGTTGGCAGCCTCGAACATCTTTTTGTTCGTCAAGCTGGACCGGGTTGAAGCGGAGAACCGCAACGAGATGGCCAATCTGACCAAAGACCTCAAAGCCAACCTCGAACAGATGCGCATTGACTCTTCGGATGCGGTGCAGCGCTCACGCAAGAGCATGGAGGAATTACAGGCGCGTCTGGTTGAGCAGCGTCGCGCAGCGGCTCTCGCCGTGGGGCAAGCCAAGGTGGACGCCGAAAAGAAGGTTGCGATGCTCCAGGAAAGCGAAGCGGCCCAGCAGCAAAAGGTCGATCAGGCCATCACCGCAGTGAAGCAAACCGCCGATACTGCCACTACCCAGTTGGCGACAGTTTCCACCGACGTCGGAAACGTGAAGACCGACGTTCAAAGCACGAAGGCACAGTTGGAACAGACCATCGCGAACCTGAAGAAAGCCACGGGCGAGCTGGATAGTCACGAGAGCCTGATCGCTACGAATAGGAACGAGCTAAAAGCGCTGCGCGAATTGGGCGAGCGCAATTACCTGGAATTCACCATTGAAAAATCCAAGAAGCCTAAGCGCGTGGGCGATGTAATGGTTGAATTGAAGAAGGTGGATACAAAGCACAATAAATTCACGATTGAGCTGACCGCCGACGATAAAACCGTGGAGAAGAAAGACCGCACCATCAACGAGCCGATTCAATTCCTTACATCCAAGGCGACACAGCCGGATGAAATCGTGGTCAACCAAGTGCAAAAAGACAAAATCGTCGGTTACCTGGCGACACCGAAAGTGCAAACGCCGCGAAGCGGCTCATAGATGTATGCGATACCCTGAACAACTCATTTCCGCAATGCGGCAAGACCTGACGCAATATGGTGTTCGAGAGACGCGAACGCCGGAGGAAGTCGATGAGGCTCTCGCACAGAGCGGGACCGTGCTTATGGTGGTCAATTCCGTGTGCGGTTGCGCGGCAGGACGGGCGCGGCCGGCGGTAGGCATGGCTCTTGCGCATCCCACGCGGCCGGATGCAGCCGCTACCGTATTTGCCGGCGCGGATCTGGAAGCCGTTGCTAGGGTTCGCGAAATGCTAGCAGGCGTTCCACCGTCGTCACCGGCCATAGCTCTTTTTCGCGATGGGAAGCCGGTGTTCATGCTGCACCGGCATCAGATCGAGGTGCGCGAAGCTCCGGAAATTGCGCGGCTATTAACGGAAGCGTTCGATCGGTACTGCGTGTCTAACCGATATCCTTTTTGCCTTCGGTCCCGTAGAGGCCGCGCTCTTCGATAAACTTGCGAACCGCGGCCGGTAATTCCGGCGTCGGCTCTCCGCGCGGCTAACCTGGCTCGAATCGTGGAGCTCGAGACGGGAAGCTCTAAACCATCGAGCGGCAGCACGCGCGCGTTCTCCGGGATGTGGTAATGGCCGCCGGGCCGAGCGACGACGATAAATTCCGTGAGCTTCACGACCTCTCGCCACCGCTTCCACGTTTCGAACTCGTCAAATGCGTCCGAGCCAATCAAGAAAAAGAGCCGGGCATCCGGCCCGAGTTCGTGTGCGAAATCGCTCCAGGGTATCGACGCTATAGCTCCGGCCGCTACGTTCTTCCAGCCGCGAAGTTTCGAACCGCGAGTACGGGGCGCAAGCGATCTCGACCATGCGGAACCGGTCCTCGTAGGGCGTCACGCCGCTAAGGTCCTTGTGGGGAGGATTCGCCGCTGGCACGAAGAGCACGCGGTCGAGTGCAAACCGCCTCAGCGCCTCTTCCGCAATCCCCAGGTGGGCCGAGTGAATCGGATCGAAGGTTCCTCCGAAAAGGCAGATCCGCTCAGGCTTGCGCTTCCGCTCTGACATGCAGTCGGTAAAGATCCTCGGTAACGCGTGGCTCGCTTGAAATCTGTTCCTCCGCCGCGCGGCTGGCTAGTTCATCGCAACGGTTATTATCCTCGTGCAGCGCGTGGCCCTTGGTCCATTTCCATTGCGTCTCATGCGCGGTCACCAACTCGTCCAGCACCACCCACAAATCCTGGTTCTTAACCAGCTTTTTGCCGGCGCTTTTCCAGCCCTTCTTCTTCCATCCGTGTATCCACTGCGTGATGCCGTTCTTGACGTATTCGGAATCCGTAACGATCTCAACCGAACAGGCTCTCCTTCAGCCGCTTCAGCCCCTCGATCACCGCGGCCAGCTCCATGCGGTTATTTGTGGTGTGAGGGCTGCACCCGAAAAGCTCCCGCTTGTATTCGCCATATCGCAGAATGCAAGCCCATCCACCCTTTCCCGGATTACCTTTGCATGCCCCGTCGGTGATCAGCTGTACATGCTTCAAGCGACTTCAGCGCACTCCAGCGCCGGAATCCGATCGACGTTGGTCGGCGAAGAACTCATCTACAATTTCGAGAATTCGCTGCAACGTCTTGCGCTGCGGTAGATCTCGGTCCGCAGCTTCGAGCCGTTCCGCACGCCGTGAGTGAAGTAAGTGGCAAACTGCTTCATCTTCCCGACCGCATCCGATTCGCCATGCTCTTGGAGCATCAAGTAATACGTCTTCATCATGTTGTAACGCTCGCGGTCGGGGGGCACTGTATACGCGCCGGTTCGAAGATATTCATCGATCTGGCGAAAGATCCACGGATTGTAAGAGGCCGTGCGGCCGATCATAATCGCGTCGCATCCGGTTTCGCGATACATGCGCAGCGCATCCTCCGGAGTGACGATATCGCCGTTTCCGATCACGGGAATTTTGACAGCCGCCTTCACTTCCGCGATCCGCGACCAATCGGCGCGCCCGCTGTAGCCTTGTTCACGCGTTCGCGGGTGCAGAGCAACCGCCGCGCAATCCGCAATCCTCCGCAAGCCTCGCCATAGCCACGCCCACCAGTTCCTGGTCGTTCCAGCCCGCGCGGAACTTGCACGTCAGCGGAATGGAAATCGCCGAGCGCACTTTCCGCAGAATAGTCTCCACCAGCGGAAGATCGCGCAGCAGCCCCGACCCGCCATTGCACTTCACAACCTTATTCACCGGGCAGCCAAAGTTGATATCGACAATGTCGAAGCCGCGGTCTTCGCAAACCTTCGCTGCTTCCGCCATGACGTCCGGATCGGAACCGAACAACTGGCAGCTGATCGGGTGCTCTTCGGGTTCGAAATACAGGTATCGGAAATTCCGGTTGGGCTTCTTGGCGTGCCGGGTGCTCACCACGCCATGAGAGCTGGTGAACTCCGTCATCAGCAGTCCGCAGCCGCTTTGATTCCGGATCAGCCGCCGGAAAACGGTATCAGTCACCCCCGCCATCGGCGCCAGTACCGTAGCGGGACGGATGGGCACCGGTCCCACGTCATAACCGGCGCGGAAAATCGAAGATGTAGCCTCGGTCATGGTCAATCGGGAGCTGCGGAGGCCCGGATGACTCTATTTTAACTGTCCAGCCGAAACGTTCCTGCCGGACCCACGTTTTCACTTATAGTGGGGATTGTGGGCGGAGCCGTCTAGCTTGATCAAAATTGTCTGCGGCATTCCTGGCCGGCGTGGTTGTGGCGCTCGGGAGCGCCCTGATTTACGTGCGGGTGAGCGAAATGTCCGCCCGCCGCCGGCCGTGCCAAACGATTACCGCGCTGTGCCGAGCAGCTGTCCCGCCAGGCTCCGGTCTGCGAACACCGCCGGCTCCCGATACCTCGGACGCCGACGTAAGCCCGCCCCCGAGCCGGTTCAAAAGCCGCATCCAAAGAGGCGCACTTCCATCGCGTCGCCCAAGTCGGCCGCCGCGTGTCTGTCCATGCGGTTGCGAAACCCGCCGCTCCATGTCGCGGCCGATCGTCAGGTGGCCAAAGAATACTCCGCCGCTGCATCCTGCCGCCCCAGCGATAGCGCCACTCCTGTAAACGAAGACACTCAATACCGGCGCCGCGCAGCCGGAGCCGCAGGCCTCGCCCGCCGCCAGCAAGCAATACCGGTTCCCCGCCTGCACCAGCCGCACGTGGTCACTTTGCAGGCGGGAACGATTCTTTCGGTGCGTCTCGGTGAAACGCTCTCGACCGATCACAATTAGGCCGGCGACACCTTCCGCGCCACGCTGGACTCGCCCATCATTCTGGACGGCTTCATCATCGCCGATAAGGGATCCAAGGTTCTGGGCCGCATCGTCACGCGCAGAAGGCGGGCAGGGTGGAGGGCGTCGCGGATCTGAACATTACCCTCACTGAGATCAACACGACGGATGGCCAGCGCATTCGAGAATCGAGACAGCAGTTTCGAAAAGGAAGGCCCGAAAAGCACCGGGGAAGATGGCGCCAAAATCGCCGGCGGCGCTGCGCTTGGGGCGATCATCGGCGCCATTGCCGGCGGAGGAAAAGGCGCGGCTATCGGTGCAGGCGCCGGAGGGGCGGCCGGGGCCGGGACGGTGCTGGCAACGCGCGGCAAGTCCGCTGTCATGCCGAGCGAAACGACGCCTTACGTTCCGCTTCAGCGAACCCGGTGACCATCACCGAGAAACTGAACTTACTGATCACCTCGCTTCGGCAGTTTCCACTTGCCGGATTCAAGCGGCGCGGCGCAGATTCGATCTCGGTCGATTTCGTCCAGCGTGTTCCGCGGTCGGGCGGGCGAAGCTCTCTGAATTTGCGCGCCGAAGGCAGCACATGACGCTCCAGCGAACCTACGGTCTCGTTGTAAGTCTTGACGGTCCTGCTCGATCGCATCGCCAAGCTTGATAAAGTGCTGGCCCATCGTCACAGGCGCGTGTAGAGGTCATGCCCGCCGTCGCGAATCTTCTCGATGTTCTCGGCCAAAGCCTGCTGCCGCCAGCCATGCGCGACGGTCAGCAGCAAGCGTAATCAGCGTGACGGGCGTTGCAATCATCACGCGATGCTCTACGCCGAAATCGAATAGCTCCGGATCGTGTTCCAGCGCGGCGCTGAACAGCGATTCGAGCGGCAAAAACGCCACGACGAATTCGGGAGAACAGTCAGCCGCTCCCAATAGCCTTTCTCGCCGAGCGATTTCACATGCGTCCTGACCTGCCTTGCATGATCGATCAAAAGGCGCACGCGCTCCGACGTCATCCTGCGTCTCGATAGCTCGAAGATAGGCTTCGAGCGAAACCTTCGCGTCCACCACCACCTGGCACTGATTCGGCAGCCGAACGATCAAGTCGGGCCGTTGATTCGTCTCGCCGAACAAAGTCTTCTGCTCCGACGAAATCGCAGTACTCCAACATCCCGGCCAACTCGACCACGCGCCGTAGCTGCATCTCGCCCCAGCGGCCGCGTTGAATCGGCGATCGCAGGGCAGTCTTTAGCTGATCCGTCGATTGCCGCACGCGCTCCTGCAGTTGCGTCAGGGCCTGCACCTGGGCCGAAATACCTTCGTACGCTCCGACCCGTGAGCGCTCGATCGCCTGCACTTGTTCTTCGAAGCGCCGAAGCGACTGATTCACTGGTTCGACCAGATGTTGAATCTGATCGCGGCTGCGGTCGAGAAACAACTGGCTGTTGTTCTGCAGCGCTTCGGCCGCCATGCCGCGGAAATTTTCTTCGAGCTGCTGCTGCGTCTGGGTCAGAAGCTTCAGCTGCATTTCCGCGATTTCGCGATTCTTCGTGCTCTCTGCTTCTTTTGCTATCGCCGTGCGCCTTGCTTCCTCGAGTGCGGCGCGCTGGCGTCATTCTCCTCGCGCGCTTCGGCGGCAGTCTGACGCCAGCGCTTCGCGTCCGAGAGTTGATATGTCGCAAAGCCGACAGCGCCCAGCAAAAACGCCAGCAGGATGAATATGAACGTCATTTGTGAAGTCCTGTCTCGCTGTCTTCTATTGTCGCAATAAACATTATTGTGCGAATTTGTTGTTATTGCGGGCTGCTCATAATGGAAGCGTGACAGACCAACTATCGCTGTCCATTTGGCTCGACCGGCACAGCCGCGCTGTGCGTATCAAGCATTTCGAGAAGCTGCTCCGCCTTTTCCCTTTCTCACAACGGGCGCAGCCGCAATCGATTCTGTCGATTCACGCCCTCGACGGGACCGAGCCTCCGCTGCTCGAGCGCCCCATGAACGGGCCCCTCGATGTCACGGATTTGATGGCGGTCTTGGCCGATTACGGCGGGGATGATGTAGCCTACAGCCTGGAAAGCTGGTGGGACCTCTGGCAGTTCGATGGCGACTGGAATTTGGCGCCCGCCAGCGTGGAGCTATCCTGCTTTGGTCCCGATTTCGATAACGGCACAGAGCGCAGCGCGATCGATCAGGAGGATCTGCGAATCGATTTCGGCGTGGACAGCCATTATTTGCCACGACTGGATGTGCCGGGCAGCGCACGATTGACTGAATCGAACATCAAGAGCCTGCTGCGCGTCGTGCACGAGCTGGATTCGGCCCTCCCCGTGGACAAACGGAAGCTCGAAACCGAATCCGGCGAAAATTTTGCGGATCGCCTGCAGGAAGTCCTCCGCGCGAGCGAAAATCCGCAATAGCAATAATGGTTACAGCGACCCCACTTGACCCGCCGCAAGCGCCGCGAGTTTCTGGCGCGCTCGGGTAATATCGCGCCGCTCTTTTAGGTATCCGAAGAACTCGCCGCCCTCACGCAACCGCCGCACCAGCATTTGCCGGTCGCCGCCCATCTCGCGCAGGAACCGAAGTATCGGCTTCCACCGGAAATAGAACCGGCGGTACATCCGCTCGACGGCCTCCTCGATCTCATCCGGGGACAGATGAGGGTATCGCAGCGTAGAGATCTGAATCCCATTCCGCGAAACCAGCAGCGTCGTTGTCGATCCAGCCATTCGCCGTGGCCTGCTTGATAGAGCTCCGTACCGGGATAGGGAGCGGCGATCGAAACCTGAATCGAGAAAGGATCGAGTTCTTCTGCAAACCGAATTGTCTCCTCAATCGTTTCCTGGCGTCTCAATGGGAAGTCCGATCATGAACGTTCCATGCACCCGGATACCCAACTTGCGGCAATTGCGCATGAAGTGGCGCGCGGTATCCAGCCTCAGGCCTTTCTTGATCCGGTTCAGAATCTCCTGATTGCCCGATTCAAAGCCGACCAGCAGGAGCCGCAAGCCGTTGTCGCGCAACTGCTTAAGCGTCTCAAAATCCAGATGTGCGCGAGCGTTGCAGGACCAAGTGAGCTTCAGCTTCTTCATGCCTTTCGCAATCTCGATGGCGCGCGGTTTGTCGATAGTGAACGTGTCGTCATCGAACATCCATTCCCGCACGCTATTCCCGAACAGCTCTTTCCCCACTTCCATCTCGCGAATAACGGCGGCGGGCGATTTGGTGCGGTAAGCGTGGCCGCCAATGGTCTGCGGCCATAGGCAAACGTGCATTTCGCCGGGCAACCTCGGCCGGTATAGAAAGAAACATATGGATGAAGCAGGTACCCGATGAAATAGTTTTCAATCTTCAGGTCGCGGTGGTAGACGGGAAGCACGCTCGGCATCGCGTCCCAGTCGTGAATCAGTTCGCGCTCCGGATTATGTTGAATGTGCCCATTTGAATCGCGGTAGCTCAAGCCGCGTGATTTCGCTCCAGGGCTTGTCTTGCGCCAGTTCCAGGCAGGTATAGTCGAACTCGTTGCGGCAGACAAAATCGATTGACGGGCGCTTCCCGCAGCGTTGGATCCGGCAGGACGGCAACATGCGCGCCGATAAACCCGACTTGCGCGTGCGGGTTCTTGGCCTTGATGGCTTCGGCGCATTTGATGTCGTTGTTCAGCGACGGCGTACTGGTATGGAGAATGAACAGCTCGTATTCGTTCGCGATTTTCGACAAGTCGTCGAGCGTCTGATGGTGCGGTGGAGCGTCCATAAGCTTGCTGCCCTGGACAAGCGCCGCCGATTGCGCCAGCCATGTCGGATACCAGTAGGACGTAATTTCCCGCTTAGCTTGATAGCGCGCTCCTGCTCCGCCGTCGAAGCCGTCAAAGGAAGGCGGGCTCAGGAACAAAGTCTTTCGCATCTTAGTTATTATCGCTCGAAGGCGGTGCGAACTATGCTAGACTCGTGCCGAAAGTGGGAGCGCGCAGTCGTGCGGCGCCGTTCCATCATCGTTTCCATCGTCTGTGCCGTTGCCGCTCTCGGTGTGTGGCCGTGTGAGCGAGCGTCCGCTCTTGCGCAATCCGTGCCGGCGGCCGCATCTCCGCAGAAGCAAGCTGGTTTGAACCTGCGAGTAGACACAACGCTGGTCCTGATACCCGTCACCGTAACCGATTCTTTGAATCATGCCGTCCTGGGATTGGACAAACAGGATTTCCGCGTTTTAGAAGATGGAAGCGAACAAAAGGTAAAACAGCTTTCCGGCGAAGACGCGCCGCTTTCCATCGGGCTGCTTGTCGATACCAGCGGAAGCATGGGCTCCAGAATTGAGACGTCTCGCGAAGCCGTAGCGCAATTCCTGAAAACCCTGAACACGCAGGACGAGGCTTTTCTCATTGAGTTCGGCGATCACGCGGATGTAGCGGTCCCATTTACGCACGATGCCGAAACGATCGAGAGCAGGCTGGCATCCGCCGAATCGCAAGGGCTCACGGCGCTCCTTGACGCGGTCCATGCCGGATTGAACGAGATGAAGACCGCGAAGAATCCGCGCAAAGCGCTTCTGATCATCTCCGACGGCGGCGATAACAACAGCCGGTACACTGCGGACCAGATCAAGGATTTGGTTCGCGAAGCGGATGTGCAGATCTACTCGATGGGCGTCTTCGAGCCGTTCCCCTTATTCGCGTTGAGCGCGGCAGAGCTCTCCGGTCCGCGCCTGCTCTCCGAGCTATCGCAACAAACCGGAGGCCGCGCTTTCGCCGCATCCAAAACCAGCGACCTGCCCAGTATTGCCACCAAGATCGGGATTGAGCTGCGTAATCAATACGTGCTCGCGTACTCGCCAATAAACCAGAATAGGGATGGGAAATTTCGCCGCGTCGAAGTGAAGCTGAAGCAGCCGGCGGGTCTTCCGCCGCTGAAGACTCGTTGGCGGCTCGGGTACTACGCGCCCTCTCAGTAGGAGCGATTGCGATCAGGGCTTCTTAAATTGCAAGCAGTTGCCAAAGTGATGGCTGAGGATCAACACCACGCGTGCGGGCTGATCGTGCGCGTCCACATGGACAGGTTCCGCGCAGGCCTGCGAGAAATCCGGGAGATCGACGGAGGCTTCGATGTCGTAATGAGAGCCGGGCCGCAGAGCAACAGTGGCTTTGCCATTCTCGTCCGCGGTAGCCATGATGGGCGTCGCGGCGTTCTCCCAGACGTCATCATAGGCGAAGATATCGGCATGCGGAACCGGTTTGCCGTCAAAGCCCAAGACCGCGACCTGAACGGGGATGGAAGGGGGCGGCGAATCGGGCGGCAGAAAGAAGCGGAGATTATCCACTACTTGACCGGCTCCCACGCCGATGACCTCCGCTTCCGACCGGTGAGTGACGCCAGGGAAAAACGCTTTTCGGTAATAAGCATCCTTGTCTAACGAGGCAAAATCCATATTGGCGGCGAAAACATATAATCCGGGGCTCAGTTGAGCGAAATCAAAAGCGCCGTCCGCACCACTCGTGGCGGAGCTCGCTTGCCAAGTCCAAGGTTTGTGGGGCTCGGCGTTGGCTATTTTCGTTGTGAGGTATATCCCGGCGGCAGGCGTGCCGTCGGAGAAATAGACGTGCCCTCGCATGTGTCCATCCAGCCGCGTGCTCCAAGACACTTCGGCGCAGCCGCGATCCCGGACCATCGCGGTCACGTTGGGGAAGGGTACATATAGGCTCGGGGCGATTGTGGAAACGACGTATTTGCCGGGCACCAGGCCATCGGCGCGAAAATTCCCGTGGTCATCCGATGAGACGGTTTTCGATGTCGGACCCTTGATCGAAACCGTGAGACCTGCAAGAGCGGTGACATTATAGCCGCCCTCTTCGTTGAGCTGTTGGCGAACAATATTACCGAAGATCGAAGCGCCGGGCGGGCTCTTGGGAAGAGCTTCCATCCATTTGATATCGGCATCCTCCGCGGCGCTGGTTACTTCGTGAGTGCGAGCGCAAAGACCTGCACTGAGCTCGCCATTGGGTGCGGCATAACCATAAACCAGATAATCGTGCCCCTCCCGAAACTTGTAGCCACAGGATGAGCTTTGATCGGGTGTGTGGATGACGACCTGCTGGGCTGGAGCGCCCCGATACGACTTTGCCACGTTGAAATGCACCAGGTTCTGGCCTGGGCCAATCTCGGTAAGCTTTATGCCGTTGACGATCTTCTCTTCGGGTGGCTGATCGTAGACATGCTCGATTCGAACGACATGACCGAAGAAGATCAAGGAAGTGCTCCAGTAGACGGAACAAACGGGCGTTGGGCCTCCGCAACCGCATCCTAAGCCCAAACGTGGGCCGAGAAGGCCCATCAGCAAGAGGAACGATGCTGTTCTCGCGGCAGTCGTGCGCATGCTTTTGATTGCGACGTGCTGGAAAGGAGGCCGGTTACGAACGAGCGCCCAGCGGCATTATCTGTGACCGATCGGATGCGCTCCGACTGACGTCACGCTTGGCCGGGGCACCCCCGCTCCGCGTGAAAAGGTCGGAGTTGCAGGGCGCGGGGAGACATACACTCGCGGTGGAACTAGCGGCCGCGAAACAAACGTCTGCGGCCGAATCGGGCGATAGGCAGACAGTCCAACTCCTGTAGAAGACCGGCGAGGATTATTCGTGGTCGAAGACCACCGCGAATTACTTGTGCCATTCGTCGATCGCGGTCTGTCGCGCCAACGTGAGTACAATGCGCTTCCGGGATAGCGGAATAAAAACGGCGGATAGGCGGGGTAAGCGCCAAAAAATCCGAAGCCAAAGGGGTTGTATGGGCCGAACAAACTGCCGCCGAGCGGGAACGTGTTAAATGGACCTCCATAGTTTGGAGTTCCATAACTGGGAACACCGTAACCGGGTATGCCGAGGCTGAGATTCGGATCGATCGGCGCCGATTGCCCATTGCCTAGATCTGCGGGATCGCCGGCTGTCTGAGCGGACAAACGATTCTCTTCGGCGACTGCGTTGCTGCGATCCTCCGCCCAGCGATAGAACTCGTCATCGGCGCCCTCGCCAAATTTCTTGGTCTGCAGCGCGCCGGAGAAGAAGAACAGGTGCGAGGTGTCGATCGCGGATACCTTTCCGTCCTGCGTAACCGAAGCTTCGCCGTTGTAAACCTGCAGCACCCCGGCAGGCTCGGAATCGAGCCTGTACAGTCCCTGTTGCGGGAATCGGATTTCGGCGCCCTTGTACGTTAGAAGTACGCCTTTCGCCGAAGGTGCATTCACGGAGTCTAAAATTGCTGAGCCTTTCAGAAATTCAACCCGCGTGTCGATCAGCGAAGTTGAGATCATCCGTACCGCGCTGTTCTCGTCCACTCGAAGGAAACAGCCCGGCGTGAGCAGGATCTCCGCCCGGCCTTGTTCCGTACGCAAAGTGGATCCCTGTTGGATCGCGGGGAAGGCGCCGAACTTCGATTCGACCGCCTGGTCGTTGATAAAGACGGCGCCGTCGGAAAAATGAACGACTCCGGAACGAACCGACAAAACCGATTGGGCTGAAGCCGGAAGACAGGCCAGCAACGTGAGTGCCGAGGGCAGCAGAGGACGTAGGCAGCGCATAGCAACCCCTTCTCCAAAGAATGTACCCTCTGCGAGCGGTTGTCAATGCGAAAAATCTTCAGTCTCCTGGCGGGCGGGGCAGCCGGTCGGGAGTACACTGCATACATCATGACGTCATTGCACAGGCGGGTTCTTACTGCGATCGCGGCGGGCGCGTTCTTAGCCTCTGCGATTGCGGCAAAGCAACAAGCCGCTGGACCGAAGTTCGAGGTGTCTTTCGCCACAGCCGCGCACGCAGCGCCGATTACAGGACGTGTGTTCGTGATGCTCGCGAAGAGAGAAACGCCGGAGCCGCGGCTCCAATCGGGCGGTTGGCGCGCGCCCGGACTGATTTTCGGCCAGGATGTTTCGCAGTGGAAAGCCGGCGAGACGGCTGCCATCGCGCCCGATGCTCTCGGCTATCCGATCAAGTCGTTGAAGGATGTACCGGCGGGCGATTATTACGCGCAGGCGCTGGTGAATGTGTACACGGAGGTCCAGCGGGCGGATGGGCACACCATCTGGGTACATCTGGACCAATGGGAGGGCCAGCAGTTTAATCGATCGCCGGGGAATCTCTATAGCAAGCCGCAGCGCGTGCATTTCGATCCCGCATCCGCCGACACGATCAAGCTGCAGATGGATCAGATCATCCCGCCCGTCCAGGTTCTCGCCGATACGAAATGGGTAAAGCGCGTAAAGATCGAAAGCAAATTGTTAAGCCAGTTCTGGGGACATCCGATGTATCTGGGCGCTACGGTCCTGCTGCCGAGCGGCTATGATGAGCATCCGGACAGAGCGTTACCCGGTGATTTACAGCCAGGGACACTTCGGTCTCGGAGCGCCGTTCGGCTTCTCGGATCGCCAGTCCGCGTCCGGAAATCAACGCGGCGGATATGAGTTCTACCAGCAATGGACCTCGAACGATTTTCCGCGCGTCATTGCCGTCACGTTCCAGCATCCGACTCCCTATTTCGACGATTCGTATGCGGTGAATTCAGCCAACGACGGCCCGTATGGCGATGCGTTGTTTCAGGAGCTGATTCCCTTTCTCGAAGAGCATTTCCGCATGAGCCGCGATCCTCATCAGCGTACGCTCACGGGCGGCTCGACGGGAGGGTGGGAATCGCTTGCGCTACAGGTCTATCATCCCGATTTCTTCAATGGCACGTGGACCTTCTTCCCCGATCCGGTAGACTTTCGCCGCTATCAGTTGGTGAATATTTATCAGGATGAGAGCGCGTTCGAGGTTCCAGGCTATGAGTATGCCATTCCGGAACGTCCCATGATGCGCACGCCGGATGGACAAATGCTCGAGACCATGCGCGGCATGAGCGAACTGGAGGAAGTGCTGGGCAGTCACGGCCGCTCGGCCCAACAATTCGAGGCTTGGGAAGCCGTGTATGGACCGGTGGGAGCGGACGGTTATCCGCGTCCGCTATGGGACAAGACGACCGGCAAGATCGATCGGGAAGTAGCGAATTACATGCGCGACCACGGCTACGATCTTCGGGAGTACATGCAGAGAAATTGGGCCAAGCTCGGCCCGCAGCTCAAGGGCAAGCTGCACATTTATTGTGGCGATATGGACAGCTTCTACCTGAATGTCGCGGTCTATCTGCTTGAAGATTTTCTGAAGACCACCGATTCCAGCGCGACATTCGAATATGGCCGCCCCATGAAACCGCACGGCTGGCATCCCATGAGCAACGCCGAATTAGTGAAGATGATGGCCGCGCAGATGCAGAATGGCGCATCCACGGCGAACAGTCGGCGATAGCTTAGACGATGTCTTCTTTGGCGGCGTCCCAGCGCACCGTTCGCCCGTGACGATAGCTCTCAACAGCCATGCGGCAGGCAATCGCGACACGCAATCCGAGATCAAACGGGCAGTTTATTTCCTTGCCTTCCCGGATTGCGTCGACGAAGTTTTGCATGTGGCACGACGAGTTGAGTGGGCGTTTGTCCAATGAGCGCCTCTCCGCCTGGACGATTCACTTTTTCGGGCAAGTATCGGATCTGGGGACCGCGCGCGATCGTCCCATCGGAACCGAGTACCTGCTCGGTAACTCCAAGGCTTGCATTGCCGAAGCCGGAAACCCAACTGAACAGCATCTGTTCGGGCTGCGTCATGGACACGGTCATTGTATCCGGCACTTGCCGCCCATCCTTCCACAGATACAAGCCGCCCGTCATGGTCACGGATTGCGGTATTTGCAATCCCAGAACCTTGTACCAGAACGCCACCTGGTGGCACATATTTTCATAAACGTTGCCGCCCGAGTAATCCCAGAAGAAGCGCCAATTCTCGTAGCGGTTGGCATCGAAGGGAACTTTGGGGGCCTCGCCAAGAAATTTGTTCCACACGATATTTTCGGGCGTCATGTCGGGCTTGATAGGGCGCGCCCATTGCGGCTTACCGTGCGGCGTGTTCCGGTACATCGTCGCATCGATTCCGGTGATTTGGCCGAGTTTCCCTCCTTCGAGAAAACTGAGCGCATCGGGAACGTGCCCGGAGGAGCAGGCCTGATGGCCGACTTGCACGACCTGTTTCGCTTTCACCGGCTCGTAAGCTGCGCGCATCCGTTTTGCGTGCTCCACGGTGAATGCCATGGTCTTCTCCTGATAGACATGTTTGCCGGCGTGGAGCGAATCGACAAAGTGCTCACAATGCAGATGCTGAGGAGTGGCTATCAAGACAAAATCGAGATCCTTCTGATCGAGCATCAGGCGATGATCGATAAACGTCTTAATGCCCGGCGCAAGCGATTTAGCTTTTTCGCGCTGGTCGGTGTAGATGTCGCAAACGGAGGCGAACTCGGTGTTAGGGCAATTGAGCGCGTCGCGAACAATGTCCTGCCCGCGAGCGCCGTAACCGATGATGCCGAAGCGCAGCCGATCGTTGGCGCCAAGCGCTCCTCGCGGGATCGCCAAACCTCCGATGCCGGATGCAACTTGTCCGAGAAACGTGCGTCGTGAGCTCATAAACCTGCCGTCATGGTATCACTCAGGACAGGCCCTCGCACGCCGGCGATTTAGATCTGTTCTTCCACCAGAAATTGCTCGAACTTGCCGTCGGCATCAAGTAGACGTTGAGTATAACCGTGTTCCGTTCGAAGCGAGCCCCGATAGGTCAAATGAGTCATTCCGCCCCGAACCTGCTCGCCCGCGCGCGTCAGCAACTCGAGTTTGCCGAGCGGAGCCAGCGAGTTCTTGTAATCCTTGAGCGCGATTTCCCCGAAATAAGAGTTGGCATTCGCCGTAAACTGCGACCGCTCGATGCGGCCTTGTTGCAATGCTTCGAGGATGGTTCGAACCTGTCGGTCTTGCTTTTTCGCCGCGCTGTTTGATGCTTCCAGCAGCAAGGCCGCTTTTCCGAACGCTCGCGCGTACGTGATTTGCCCGCTCTGACCTACCGCAACATGCGATCCCGTGGCTACTTCCTGACGTAACCTTGCAATACGCTTCGTTTCGCACCCTGGCGGTGCGCCTCATCGGAGAGAGGATGTACGCCCGAGGCGTCTACCCATCGGTTATAAAAGTTGAACAATGCGCACACTGTGATGGCGTAATAGATGGCCTCGTCGGTCCAGCCGGCTTCGTGAAGCGGTTTCATGTCGTCTTCGGTGATTTGTGGGGAATCGCGGTTCACCTTGCTGACGAACCGGAACAAGACCTTCTGTTTATCGGGTAGCGCCGACGATTCCAGGTCGCGCAGAACACTCCACACTAGCTCTTCATTTCCCAGCAATTCCGCCGCAACTGCGGCGTGCGACTTCACTCAAAACGGGCAGTTGTTCTGATATGACGTATATGCCGCGATCAGCTCGCGAAGCCCTGGGCTGAGCGGTGCATCTTCGCGAAGAATTTCCTGTGTAAATCGCGCCAGGTGCTCGGTGGCGCGGGGAAGAAACGCGAACAGATGCCAAATCTGCGGGTACTCGGCTTGGGATTTCTGCATGGCGCGATAGCGTCGAGGTGCCCGCCAGGCTTAGGCTGATTTTCAACATCGGAAAGGAATATCGGTTTCACGTCGCGCTCATCTCTTCAGATTGCCATCTCTCAATCCCGCCGGACCAGCAGGACGGTGAAATCGTCCGCAAACGACGCCTGACCGCGCCATCCGCGAACGTGGTCGGCCAAAGCTTTCACAATGACGGCGCAGGGCTCGGATTTGTGCGCCGCCAGGAACTCCGCCAGTCCGCGCTCGCCGAACTCTTCGTCGTCGGCAGTACAGGCTTCCGTGACGCCATCGCTAAATAGCGCCAAGATGTCGCCGCGCTGCAATTTCGTCTCCATCAGCTCATACTGCAGGTGCGGAAAAATGCCCATCACCATGCCGCTGCCCGCTAGCTCTTCGACAGTTCCGCCGGCTCGAAGCAAGAGCGGGTAATTGTGGCCTGCGTTGCTGTAGCATAAGCTGCCTGTGATCGTATCCAGCACTCCATAAAAAAACGTGATGAACTTGCCGAGTGGGCAGCGCTCCGCCAGGTTCCGGTTCAGGATAGTCACTGCCGACGCGGGATCCGGCCCGGTTTCAACCAGCATGTGAACACGGGCCTGAAGGCTCGACATCAATAGCGCGGCCGGCAATCCCTTGCCGGATACGTCTCCTACGACCAACCCAAGCCGGCCATCTTTGTAGGGCAGAAAATCGTAGTAATCACCGCCCACTGTCCGGCAAGGAAGGTTCAGACCGGCAAGATCGTATCCTTCATAGACAGGCGCCTGACGCGGCAACAGGCTTTGCTGAATCTCGCTGGCTTGCGTGAGCTCGAGTTCCATCAGCTTCTCCGATTGCTCGACGGTAGCCAGGCGCGCATGCTCAATGCGAATGGCCGCGACATTAGCCATGACGGTAAGCAGCTCCAGGTCCTCTTGCGAAAACGGACGCAGGAACGAGCCGTTATCCACGTAGATCAATCCGATCACGCGGTCTCCGGTCTGAAGCGGTACGGCCATCATGCTCCGCACGCGCTGAATCACAATGCTTTTCTGTTGATTGAAGTTCTCGTCGCTTTGCGCATCGCTGACCACCAGCGAGCATTTCTCCCTGATGACGCGGTCGCGCACCGCAGTGCTGATCGAGAAGCCCTCACCCTTACTTGCGCGAACGACAAGCTCTCCGTCTTCGAGCGTAAGAATGACACCACGTTTCGCTTCCATCGCCGAAAGCGCAAGATCGAGAATGACGGCGAAGAGTTCTTCCAAAGGGCGGTGGCCGGCGAGCTCCTGGCCCGCGTGAATCAGAGCGCGAACCACGCGCGTGCTGTTGAGGGGCGCCTCTTTGGGCTGCTGGCCGGCAGCGGTGGTCGAGGTCTTGCCAAGTACCTTATCAAGGCTGGTTACGATGGTGGCTTCGCGCGTTGTCTTTTCCTGCGGGACAAAGGAAATAACAGTCTTTTGCGGCTTGGCGCCGGCTTCGCGCACCTCGATCGTCAGGTGCCCTGCGTAGATGCGATCGCCTGATTTTAGCCGGTGCGGTTCTCTCAGGGTGGTTGCGTTGACCACCGTTCCGTTGCGGCTGGCGCAATCTTTGACGATCCACCCTTTATCCGCGGGATCGAAGCACAAGTGGTACCGCGATAACCATGGATCCTCCGGATACGCAAGGTCGTTATCCGCGGAGCGGCCCAGGGACAAAGATTTCTTGAGCTCGACAAGGGTAGAGGAGCCTTCCGGCCCAGAAATCATCAACTCCATTTTTGAATTCTAACGTTACCAGCAATAGCGGAGCACGTTTAGGGCCGCTCCGCGCGCGATCCGGGCAGCGCTACTCTTCAGCCGTGTTTTCGAGCGGATCCGTACTGCTGACCGATCGTACTGCGGCCGTCCCGGTGATCAAACGCGCTCCCCGGTTAAAGGTTAAATACTGAAAACCCCACTGGATGAACACAAGCACCCGGCTTTGAAATTCGACAATGTAGAACAGGTGAATAAATAGCCAGACCAGCCAGGCGAAGAAGCCCGACAGATGCACTCCAAACACGTTTGCGACCGCGGCCGCGCGTCCGATTACGGCTAAGTCTCCCTTATCGAAATAGTGAAAGGGCTTAACCTCCTGGTTGCCTTTCAGCCGCTCAACGATGGCGCGCGCGGCGTACCCTCCGCCCTGCATGGCGACCTGGGCAACTCCGGGAAGCGGCTGGCCATCCGGTTTTGTCGAGAAGGCCAAATCGCCGATCACAAAAATGTCCGGGTAATTCGGCAGTGTCAGATTCGGCCTCACCTTGATGCGCCCCGATTTTTCTGTTTCGGCGCCGGTGCGTTTGGCTAATTCGCGACCGAAAGTCGAAACCGTTACCCCGGCCGCCCAGATCACAGTATGGGAAGCGATGTGCTCTTCCCCTGAACTTGTCTTCAGAGTCACGCCGTTGGCGTCCACCGCGGTAACATCCACTCCACAGCGCACACGAACACCCAGTTTGATCAGCGAGCGCTCGGCTTTTTTGGAGAGATCCTGCGGATAGCTCGCCAACACTCGCGATCCATGATCCAGAACGAGAATCCTGGCGTCCGCGGGGCGAATCGAGCGGAATTCATTTTTCAAAGTATGCAGCGCGATCTCGCCCAACGCGCCGCTTAGCTCCACTCCCGTGGCTCCCGCGCCTACGATCACGAACGTGAGCCATGCGCTGCGCTCCTTGGGATCGTCAATGCGTTCCGCGGCCTCGAAAGCGATCAAAATCTTGTGGCGGATCATGGTCGCTTCTTCCACGCTCTTCAGGCTGGGCGCCCACTCCCGCCATTCCTCGTGTCCGAAGTAGGCGCTTTGAGACCCGGTTGCGACGATCAGCGAATCGTACTCAACAGAGGCGCCGTCTTTAAGCGACACCTGCTTCTTGGACGGATCGAGATCCACGGCTTCGCCCAGCAATACACGCGTATTTTTCTGCGCGCTTAAAACGCTGCGAATCGGCGCTGCAATTTCTCCGGGCGACAGCGATCCGGTCGCCACTTGGTAGAGCAGTGGCTGGAACAGGTGGAAGTTGCGATGATCGATGACCGTTACACTGACCGGCGCGCGCTTGAGGGCTTGCGCGGCATACAGGCCACCGAAGCCTGCGCCCAAAATCACAACACGATGTTTCCCGTTCATTCGAGACCGTTCTTAATTTACACTGGCATACATGGCGACAATCATGACCGCGCCAATCACGTTGGAGGAGTTTGCCAGTTTGGCCCGAGGCACGGAACAACACGAGCTTAGCGCTGGAGAACTTATAACCATGCCGCCGCCAAAAGCATTCCGTTCGATGATCGCTTCGCTTTTACTCGAAGTGCTGCAAAGTTATTTGAGAAAGCAGGGCAAGGCACGGGCGTTCGCCGAGGCCGGTTATGTGCTTTCCCGCGGTCCGCTGACTATTCGACAGCCTGATGTATCGGTGCTGAGTAAAGCGCGGATAGAAAGCACAGATCGCGAGGGCTATTTTGAAGGCGCGCCTGAATTGGCGGTAGAAGTGGTGTCGCCCACAGATTCGGCGGAAGACCTGCAAGTAAAGGTGGATCAGTATTTGCAAGCAGGAGCAAGGCAAGTTTGGATACTGTATCCAAAGACAAAGTGCATTTATGTTTTCCGGGCAGGTGAACAGGTTGCAGTACTCGATGCGTCGCAAACGCTCGAGGGCGGAGATTTGCTACCTGGATTTGCCGTCGCTGTAGCCGATTTATTCGTCAGTGAAAATCATGCGAACGCATGATTGCAGCATCGCGAAAATTTAGCTCTTCAATCTCCCCCGCCTTCACCGAAATCACGCCCGTAATGCTTTGCAACACGCCTTTCACAAGCACGTATGGCGATACCGTGCAAACGTGACGGCTTCTATCGAAGAGATCCGGCTGCACAATGATGTTGATAATTCCGGTCTCGTCTTCCAGACTTAAGAACACAAACCCTTTTGCAGTTCCGGGGCGCTGGCGAGTAATCACGCACCCGCCGACCTTCACTACCATTCCATTGCGCTGCGTCTTGGCCGCGGCCGCATCCAGTACGCCCATTTGCTGCATCCGCTTGCGGTAATACGCCATGGGATGCTGCCCGATAGTGAGGCCGCTGTTATCGAAATCGGCATAGGTGCGCTGCCCAGGCGTCATAGGTTGCAGCGGCGAGACAGTGCTGTCGTCCGCAGCACATTCCAGCAGTTCCCCAACCGGCTTTAACGCCAGCTCCGCTTGCCACAATGCGCCGCGCCGATGCCGGTCCGCTTTATCTTTTGGCAACGCATTCAAGGCGCCAAATTCCGAAAGAGAGGAAATTTCGTCCTTTTGCAGCTCAGGCACACGCCGAATCAAATCGCGCAAGGACATGAACGGTTTCTGCCTGCGCTCTTCCTCGATTTTTCGCGCTGTCGCGGAATTTAGGCCGCATACGTAATTTAAACCCAGGCGCACATACTTCGCCTTGCCATCTGTTTCCACCGTGCAGAGATAATCCGACCGCAGAATATCCACGGGTCTGAATCGCTGCCCATGCCGTTGCGCGTCCTTAACCAGCGTGGCGGGCGAATAGAATCCCATCGGCTGATTATTCAGCATCGCTACCGTAAAAGCCGCCAGATAATGGCATTTCAAATAAGCGCTGGCATAGGCGATCAATGCGAAACTCGCGGCGTGCGATTCCGGGAAGCCATACAGCGCGAATGAAGTGATAGCTTTTACAATGCGTTCCTGCGTTTCGCCAGTGATGCTATTCCGCGCCATACCCTCGCGAAGCTTTACTTCCACTTCGCGCATGCGCTTTTCCGAACGCTTGAATCCAAACGCTCGCCGCAATTCTTCCGCTTGGCCCCCGCTGAACCCCGCTGCAATCATTGCGATCTTAATCAGTTGTTCCTGAAACAAGGGAACGCCTAATGTCCTCTTCAACACTGGCTCGAGCGAAGGATGCAGAGATTCGGGCTCTTCTAAACCTTGCCGCCGCTTTAAATACGGATGCAGCATTTGCCCCACGATCGGACCTGGGCGAATAATCGCCACCTGCACTACGATGTCGTAAAAATTTGCGGGCTTCATTCGCGGCAGGCACGACATCTGCGCGCGGCTCTCCACCTGAAATAAGCCGATAGTGTCGGCCTTCTGCAAACAGGCGTAAACGTCCTGCATCATCTTGCGGCAAGTGCGCGAGATCCACTTCCTCGCCGTATCGATCGCGGATGATCTCGATCGTATCTTTCAACACCGCCATCATTCCGAGGCCCAGCAGATCCACTTTGATGATTCCGAGATCGGCGCAATCGTCCTTGTCCCACTGCACGACGACGCGCCCAGGCATCGAGGCCGGCTCGAGTGGAACAATGCAATCGAGCTGGCCGTGGCACACGACCATGCCACCGGAATGCTGCCCAAGATGCCGCGGCAAATCGAGAATTTCATTCGTCAGTGAAAAAAATTTCAAAGTGCGGGGATCGCGCAAATCGAAACCCTGCTCGGCGAACCGCCGCTCCAGCGAATCTTTCGAATCTTTCCACTCAAACGGATTGATCTGGCTGGCGAGGCGAGCAATCTCATCTTCATGCGAAACCAAGCGCCTTGCCTACATCCCGAACCGCCGAGCGGCCGCGATACGTAATGAGATTTGCGGTCATAGCAGCGCCGAGTTGTCCATACCGCTCGTACACGTATTGAATGGCCCGCTCACGATCGTCTCCGCTGGGCAAATCCAGATCGATATCCGGCATCTCGCCGCGCTCTTCGGAAAGAAAACGCTCAAACAGCAGGTCCATTCCAACCGGATCTACAGCGGTGATGCCGAGCGAATAACAAACCGCGCTATTGGCCGCTGAGCCGCGCCCTTGCACAAAAATGTCGTGCTTGCGGCAGAAGTCGACAATGTCCCACACGATCAGAAAGTATCCGGCAAGGTTCAGCTTCTCGATCAGCGCCAGCTCGCGTTCTACTTGCCGTTGCGCCGCGTCGTAATAAGGTCGATATCGCTGCCGCGCTCCGCCATCTGCAAGCTGGCGCAAGTAGGACATTTCCGTCTCGCCCTGCGGAACCGGATAACGGGGAAACTGATAGCCGAGATCGGTAAGCGTGAAATCGAGCCGGTTCGCCAGCTCGCCGGTATTTCCGAACGCATCCGGCAAATCGGCAAATAATTCATGCATTTCACAAGAGCTCTTCAGGTGCCGCTCCGCATTAAAATTGAGCAGCGTTCCCGCTTCCGCAATGGTGGTCTTGTGCCCGATACAAGTGAGAATGTCTTGCAATTCCCGCCGGTCTTCTGTCGCGTGTGTCACGCCATTGGTGGCTAACAGCGGCAGATTCATGCTTCGTGCCAGCTCGACCAGCGCCTGATTGCGATGCTCCTGCTCGCGGCGATAATGCCGCTGCACTTCCACAAAAACATTTCTTGCCCCAAATAAGGTGATTAGAAATTCGAGACGTTTTCGCGCTGCTCGCGCGGCGGCGGGCCCTTCGAGGTTTTGAAATACCTGCGCCAACGGTCCTTCTTCGCCGCCGGTAAGACAAACCAGGCCCGCTGCATACTCGCTGAAATCTTCACGCCTTGCGAATGGATTTTCCGGCTTACCAGGTTTCTGCGCGCGAAATTTCGTGCTGGTAATCAGGCGGCAGAGATTCTGATAACCTTGCCGGTTTTCCGTGAGAAGCGTATAGCGGCAGTTATCGGAAGAACCCACCTCAGCGCCAATCAACGCTCGAATTCCAAGTTTTTTGGCAGCCAGGTGAAAACGTGGCGAGCCATACACGCCGTGAGCATCGGTGATCGCCATTGCGGGCTGATTGAACTCGCCGCAGCGCGACGCCAAGTCCTCTGGCAGGGATGCGCCCTGCAAAAAGGAAAAGGCCGAGCGAGCGTGCAATTCCACGTAACTCTCGTTTGCCATATTGCTCAAATACATTGTAGGCGAACAAAGGGCGAACCGCCGTGAAGTATGGCAAGATTGTGGGAGCGCACATGAATCCCGCTATTTTCTGCATCACCTGCCTATTTGCGCTCGTCACGCTTATGCGCGCTCAGGCCGGACCGTCTGGATCACAGCTTGAAGTCACTTCTCCGCTGGGCACGAAATTCTATTCGCTTCCGGATGAGAAGGGAGTTGTCGCAGCGGCCCGGAAGAATCTTCAGGCAGATCCGAAGAACGTGGACCTGCTTCTGAAACTCGCGCAGGCGCAAGCTGCCGTCTGGCAGTATCGGGAAGCGGTTGACACGTGTACGCAAGCGCTCGCCATTGCACCCTCGAACGCCGATCTTTATCTCGAGCGCGGTCACCGCGAACTCGGACTGCGAGACTTCACCCGTGCGCGCGCGGATCTGAATCGCGCCGTATCGCTCGATCCGAAGAAAGTAGACGCGTACTATCATCTCGGTTTATCCCATTATTTTCTTGGCCAGTTTGCCGAATCAGCTGAAGCGTTCCGCCATGCCGTCGACCTCGCGCCTGACAACGACGGCCGCATCAACTCTTCTAACTGGCTGTATGCGTCTCTCCGACGGGCAAATCAACTGAAGGAAGCAGCCCAGGTCCTTACCACGATTCCCGCCGATATGAAGACCAGCGGGCACTCGCAGTTTTATCTGAATCTGATACGGTTCTTTCAAGGCGTCATGAAAGAATCCGACGTGCTTCCACCTGCGCCCCCCAACGATTCAACTGATACGGAAGCCGAGCTGCAGTTCGACACGGTCGCTTATGGGATTGGAAATTGGCATTTATACAACGGCGATCTTCCCACCTCGCAAACTTATTTCCGGCGCATTGTGACCGGCCATGTTTGGGTGACGTGGGGCTTTATTGGCGCAGAGAAGGAAGTGGCGCGCTCTCACGTGGTAAAGGCTACAGACACCAATTGACTCGCAGCCGATTATTTTCGAAGGCTTCGCTATTCTTTTTCTTGAGAGTATGATTTGCGCGCCCTTGAGCCTTTAGTTTTTTTTCGCTCTTTGCTGCAGAACCCGCTTACTATTGGAGCCGTCGCTCCCAGTTCTTCCAGTCTCTGCCACCTGATCGCCTCGCGTGTGGACCCGGCGACATCCTCCGTACTCGAGGTCGGCGCCGGCACAGGTCCGGTTACCCGCGCTCTTCTGGAACGAGGAGTAGGACCGGAACGCCTTTTTCTGATCGAGCGCGATCCTTCGCTGGCTGCCTATTTACACCGCCGATTTCCGGGCGTTCGCGTCAGGTGCGGCGATGCTGTGCATGCGGGGCGCATCTTGTCCGATGAATCCGTGGGTCAAGTGAAGACCGTCATATCGAGCTTGCCCATCCGCAATCTAAGTGGCCGCGATCAATTGAAAGCCGTGCGTGGAATGCTGAACGCGCTGGCGCCCGGTGGCCAGCTCATTCAATTTACCTACGCCTCACGCTGCCCGATTCCCATCAGGAAATTTGGGCTGCGCGCTGAATGTGTGGGCCGTGTCTGGATGAATATTCCGCCCGCGACAGTTTGGCGTTTTACGCGGAACACCGTAGCGGCGGGTCGCGCGTTTTGACCTGCGCCCAAATGTCGCGCCCATCGTCTAATCTTTCGAGGCATCAATGACAAAACGTGAGCTGGGACATTCCGGTTTATACATCGCCCCACTTGCTTTCGGAGGCAATGTTTTTGGATGGACTGCGGATGAGGCAACTTCTTTCAGACTACTGGACGCATTCATGGACGCCGGATTCAATTTCATCGATACCGCCGACGTGTATTCGAAGTGGGCTCCAGGCAATCGGGGCGGCGAATCCGAGGCGATTCTCGGCAAATGGGTAAAGAGGAATGGCAATCGCAAAGACGTTCTCATCGCGACTAAGGTCGGGATGGAAATGGCTTCCGATGAAAAAGGGCTGTCGAGGGCTTACATTTTCCGCGCAGTCGAAAATTCGTTGCGGCGCCTCCAGACCGATTACATCGATCTCTATCAATCGCATCGCGACGATGCCGATACGCCGCTCGAAGAAACGCTCACGGCTTATGCCGATCTGATAAAAGACGGCAAGGTGAGAGCTATTGGCGCTTCGAACTATAACGCGGAGCGGCTTCGTGAGGCATTGCGGGTCAGCGACGAATACGGCTATCCGCGATACGAAAGTTTACAGCCGCGCTATAACCTTTACGATCGCGCCGAGTATGAGGAGACGCTCGAGCCGCTCTGTAATGAAAAGGCGCTCGGCGTCATCCCCTACTACTCGCTCGCGGCGGGCTTCCTCACGGGCAAATACCGCTCTCAGAACGATCTCACCAACCGGCCGCGCGCCCAGATGGCTAAAAATTATCTGAACGACCGCGGATTCCGTATACTCGAAGCTCTCGACACGGTGGCGAAGCACTACAACTCCACGCCCGCGAAAGTGTCTCTTGCCTGGTTGCTGGCGCGCCCCAGCGTCACGGCCCCGATTGCCAGCGCGACCAGCATTGAGCAGCTGAACGATCTCATCGAGGCAACCCGCCTGAAGCTGGATGCAGCCTCGATCCAGCAACTGGGTGACGCGAGCGCATTTACGCACGCGTCCGCAAGCACCAGTTGATTGTGTGCGATGGTGTTATTGCTTGCGCCAGCGGCGTCGCAAGCAAAGTGCGCCGAGGCCGCAGGCGATCAATGCCAGAGAGGCCGGTTCCGGGGTTGAAGAGTGGTTAAACGAAAGCGAGCCCAACAGGACATTGCCGCTAGTCGCCGTAATGTCGAGATACTCCTTTGTCGGATTGATGATAATTCCTGTTCCCTCGGAGCTGCCAGTTGCGAGGGAAGTCGCGCCGGTCAAAGAGTTGGCTGTCGCGGTGTTGAATATTTGCCATGAATCGTTTCCAGTGGTGCTTTCCATTACTATCGTGAGCGGGTTGTTCCCTAAGATGTTTACGAGATCGAGCTGGATGAAAAAACCAGGAGTGATCTCGTCTTGGCCGCTTGGGTCGCTGGTCAGGCCCACCCCGTTCTCATCGCCACCAAGAGCTTTTCCGAACAAGCGGTTTGAGGTTCCAGCAGGTTCAGCAGTGGCGGTGACGTTAAAATTGCCACTTGATGAAGTGTATGTGTGCGCAGCGCCAAGATTGCCAGTCGCTGAGCTGAAATCGAATGTAATCGTCGCCGCGTGAGCGACAGTTGCCAAGCACACAAAGCCGAGCAAGGTTGTACCTTTCATTATTCCTCCGGTTCAAATCTAAAAGAGAATAAGAGCATTGTATTGGCGATGGTCGCCACAATACAACCCTTACCCCGCCGTAATAGTACTTAGTACCTATGTATCTGAAATCAGTTTCAAGCTGCTGACGCGCAAGCGGCACCAATGGTCCCGTGATTCAGGACCAGAAGCAGCTTGTTTCTTGAGTAAGTGACTGACGGGCTAAAACGCGTTGTGTGTTGCACTTTCCGATAGCAATAATGGACCGTGCGTTTAGTATCATGCGAGTCCTGAAGATGAGAAACAAGCAGTAACTTAGCGGGATTGCGATGGGTTGCTCTCCGTCGCTATAACTTACTTCGCGAGTAACTTCCGGCAATTCCAACATCAACCCGCTAACACTGTACACGTTCTGTCATACATGCCTGACGGACCTCCTGGTCACTGCTTAGTGACTTGCGGCGGTTTTTTCGGATTCTGGTACTAATGGCGAGTAGTGCCGGAGTGCACAGGCATGACCGCGGCGCGAGCTGGCATAACAGCCTTACCGATTCGCTATGGCTCCGAGGAGCTGGACGAAGATCTACGGACTGTTGGGCGGGTCCCGGCGCATTGATTGCAAGAGTCAAATGGGGGTGCTCGAGAGCGATCTTCTCGGGAGTCACGCCCATTCGGTCGCAGCCGGCGATTCGGCTGACGCTTACGCTGTACCGGCGATCTTCGGCCGGTCGTCACGAACGGCCGGGTCGCGATCCATCAGAGTGCCAATTTCAGTAACTGCCGCCATACGGTTAACCTTATAGCCACTTTTCTTGTCGGATTTCCTCGCCAAAAACTCTCGTTGAATAGAGAGCGTATTTGAGCTCGATCAGAGAAGCTACGGGATGTCAAACCTGATGACGGAAACTGAAGTAGCGAAACGACCCAATGTCAGCCTGGCATCGATCCGCCGGTGGCGATTGGAGCGACGCGGACCATGCGTTATCGACCCGAAAATCTAGATGATTGGCTCAGTGAGCTCCCAACGGGCGGCTCGCGACTCGCAAAGCGCTATTTGGAAGTGGCCGGCGATTGATTGTTTACGCCAGTGTCACTATTTTCGGATTTCCGAATGTGTGTGAATCGCGCGTCAGGAGCGGAATATCACCGCCATAATTTGACCGTTGAGCAGCATACCAGGCTCTCGGATTACCTACGCCGCATACCGGCCCTGGAGCAGATCTACCGCTTTAAGCAGCGGCTTTCGTATCTGCTGCTGGAGAAACGCTGCAACCAGGCACGCTGCCGCAAGCTGGCAAGCCGCTTCCTCCATCAGGTGGCCGCCCTGCGTTATTGCGGGCTCGCGCCCCTGGTGGCGCTGGGCCATCCACTCTATCCCTGGAGCGAAGAGATCGCCACCATGTGGCGCTTCACCCGCAACAACGCCATCACCGAAGGCTTCCACAACAAGATCGAAGTTCTCCAACGTCAGGCCTACGGATTTAGAAATTTTCAGAACTACAGATTGAGAGTTAAGGTAATGTGTTCTTAGAATCGGTCGGAGGCATGCTTGCCCCCATTAAGTGCGTAGAGCCCCCGTATGTGGCGTAGAGCCCCCGTATGTGGCGTAGAGGCGAGGGATGGGCGGCTGGTGGGATTCGAACCCACGACATCCAGAACCACAATCTGGCGCTACTACCAACTGAGCTACAGCCGCCGTATTTACATCGAGTTTAACATTCATTTCACGTCAGGCTGATCGGGTCGACGTCGATCATCAGGGCGGTTGCGTTCCACTTCTCTTTATCCGCGAAGCGGCGCACATTTTTGAGAATTTCTCGCAGCAAGGCGCGTTTTGCGGCCTTCAGCAAGATCTGATAACGGAACTCGCTTTTCAAGCGAAGCACGGGCGCCTCCGCTGGGCCCATGATGCGGACACCCTCGGGCGCAGGGGTCAGAACATAACCCAATTGCGTCGCCATGCGCAGCGCGTCTTCCTGTTTCTCCGCACGCACGAGTACGTTTGCGAAAGCCGCGAAGGGCGGATAGCGCAGCCACTTGCGGAACTCAATTTCTTTTCTGTAAAAGCCTTCGTAATCCTGTTGCGCGGCGAACTGTATCGCGTAATGCTCGGGATTCAGCGTTTGAATGAATACGCGGCCCGGCGTTGCGCCACGTCCCGCTCGTCCCGCTGCTTGCGTCAACAGCTGGAAACTGCGCTCGGCTGCGCGAAAATCCGGCACGCTGAGACCTATATCGGCGAGGACGATCCCTACCAGAGTCACATTGGGTATATCATGCCCCTTCGCGATCATCTGGGTCCCGACTAAAATGTCGATATCTCCATCCCTGAACGCGTGCAATATATGCTCGTAGGCGCCCTTGCCACCCGCGCTGTCACGATCCAGACGCGCAATTCGCGCCGCCGGGAAATGTTGGTGCAATTCGTCTTCGACACGCTCCGATCCGCTGCCCAGAAACTGGATGTAATCGCTGCCGCATTTGGGGCACTCGTTCGGCACCTTCTCGGCGTATCCGCAATAGTGGCACAGCATCCTGCGGTCTCGCTTGTGATGAGTCAAAACGACCGAGCAGTTTGCGCATAGCAGCCGCTCGCCGCAGGCGCGGCAAACCATGAAACTCGAAAATCCGCGCCGATTGAGCAGCAGCATGGTTTGTTCGGACTGCGCCAGGCGCTGATGGATTTCTTCCAGAAGCTTTCGAGAGAAGACCGAAACGCGCTTGGTCTCCAGAAACTCAACGCGCATATCCACGATCCGCACTTCCGGCATCGGCCGTTGCGCAATGCGCTCAGGCAGGCGAAGCAAGGTGTACTTGCCGCGATCGGCATTGTGCCGGGTTTCTACGCTGGGCGTCGCGGAACCGAGCACAGCCACCGCGGCAGCCTCCCGCGCGCGCATCAACGCCACATCCCGCCCGTGATATCGCGGCGTCTCCTGTTGCTTGTAGCTGCCGTCGTGTTCTTCGTCGACAATCACCAAGCCCAAGTTCTGAACAGGCGCAAACACTCCCGAGCGCGTTCCAACCACGACGCGGGCTTGACCGCTTCGGATACGCCTCCATTGATCCGCGCGCTCAGCATCGCCGAATGCCGAGTGCAGAATGGCGACCTGTTTCCCGAAACGGTGAAAAAACTGCCCCGCCATGGCCGGCGTCAATGCAATTTCCGGAACCAAAAGCAGAGCGTTCTTGCCAAGCGCGAGCGCGGTCTCGATGCTGCGCAGATAAACCTCTGTTTTGCCGGAGCCGGTGACGCCTTGCAGAAGCAGCGCCTGGAATCTTTTTTCGATGAGTGCCGCGTGAATTGCTCCAAACGCCCGCTCCTGGTGTGGATTCAAAATAGGAACCGGACGTTCGTAGCCGGTCGGCAGACGCAAATCCTCTGCCTCGAGCTTTATCAGCTCACGTCTGCCCAGCGCGCGCGCCGCCTCACTGGCCTTGTTCAACTTCTCGCCGAGCTGCGCGACATTGTGTGGACCGGGGTGCAGTTCCAGAAATGCGAGCAACTCGCGTTCGTTCTTCTTCAGCTTGGTCTCGGGCGAAGGCCGGCGCAAAAATTCAGCTTGCAATCTTTCAGCCGGCGCACGGGAAGGATCGCGCTCGTTGTATTTTTCTTCCGCACCCACCCAGCCCCGCTTAATCAGCGCCTGTAACGCGGGTCGCGCACCCTGAATGTTTGCGGCAAGATATGTCGCGGACCTTGGCCGCACTTCTAACAATCTCAGGACGTGCAACGCAGGATCGCTTTCTGGCCTGACGACCAGCTCACGCGCTACGTCGCGGCCTTTCGCGGTCAGACAATACTGCGTGCTGCGCCGCATCTCGCCGATAAGGGGCAACATTCCCTTCAAAACTTCGCCGATGGGAGCGCAATAATATTCGGCGATCCAGTTTCCGAGCTGCAGGAGCTCGTTGTCCAAAACCGGCTCGGGGTCGATCAGGCTTATTACTTCGCGTATGTGCTGATCCGGGGCCTCGTCATGAGTGCACAGGACAACGCCTGTTAGCTTGCGGGCGCCGAATGGAACCACAACGCGGGAGCCGGATCGTGCGTCATGCCGAAGCGGGAGAGGGATCTCATAAGTGAACAGGCGATCGACAGGTATTGGCAAGGCGACATCGCAGTACCTGCAGGTTGCGTCATCCATCTAGTTCGCCGATCGATTGAAAAGTGGACTGAAGCGCGGGATACAGCGCGCGGTAGATCTCATAACGATGTCGATAAAATTCAGCGGCCTGCGGTTGCGGCTCGCTCACGGTGACTTGCTTGACCGCCGCCCGGCAAACTTCGCGAGCGCTTCCGTACTCGCCCGTACCGATCAGCGCCAACAACGCCGCGCCGTACGCCGAGCCTTCCTGGTTGTCGAGCGTGGCTACGGGCCGGTCGAAAATATCGGCAAATAGCTGTTGCCAGAACGCGCTCTTCGCCCCTCCGCCAGACAATCTCACAAGGGACGGGTGAGCGCCGAGCCCCGCAATAATTTCAAGGCCATCCTTTTGGCTGTAGCAAACACCTTCTAGGATGGACCGGATGAGATCGGAACGACCATGCGTTGCGGTGAGGCCGATCCAGGCTCCGCGCGCATTCGAATCCAGGTGCGGTGTTCGCTCGCCCATTAAATAAGGCAACCAAAAGAGCCCCTGAGCGCCGGCGGGCGAAAGCGTGGCCTCGCGAGTCAAGTCATCGTACTCGCAATCGGGCGCAAACTGATTTCGAAACCATTGCAGGCTCAGCCCCGCCGCTTGGGTGACGCCCATCACGTGCCAGGCGTTCGGAATCGCATGGCAGAACGTATGGACACGACCGCGCGCATCGTATTCCGGTTTTTCCAGGTAAGCGAAGACCACACCCGACGTGCCGATCGTGCAGGACATCATTCCGGGCTCTACGATGCCTGCGCCGATCGCGCCGGCAGCCTGATCTCCGGCACCGGCAAATACCGCCGTTCCCGCCGAAAGGCCAGTGATTTCCGCCGCCGCTTCCGAAACCCTTCCCGTCCTCTCACTGGATTCAAAAACCTCTGGAAGCATGTCGGAATTCAGGCCGAGGCCCATCAGCATGTCGTTCGACCACTTGCGTTTTGCTACATCGAACAACGCCGTACCGCTCGCGTCCGAGACGTCGGTTGCGAACTCGCCCGTCAATTGGAAACGGATGTAATCCTTGGGAAGAAGTATCGTTCGGACCATCTGAAAAAACTGCGGCTCGTTATCTCGCACCCAAAGAAGTTTCGGCAGAGTGAAGCCGGTCAAGACGGGATTCGCAATCGAGCGGAGGACGTTGTCGTGCCCGAGCTTCGAATCGATAAAGTCAACTTGCCGTTGGCTTCGCTGATCGCACCAAATCAAGGCGGGGCGCACGACCTCCTGGTTCGCATTCAGGAGCACTAACCCGTGCATCTGACCGGATAATGCGATGCCGGCAACCGCGCTGCCGTCGATCTTCGCCGTGCCAAGAACACCCTTGATAGCGGATTGTGAGGCGCGCCACCAATCGGCGGGTTCCTGCTCCGCCCATAGCGGCCGGAGCATGCGCATCTCTTCATGCGCCGCAGTAAAGGAGTAGCGCCCGCGCCCGCTTGCGTCCGCCAGCAAGGCCCGCGATCCACCGGTGCCGATGTCAAGCCCCAGCCAATACATCTCGATGGCGTTAAGCAATCAACTTGGCGGGCGCGGGCTCATGTTGAAAGGCAGATAGGCCGCGCCATACAAGCCCGCATCGCCTCCCAAAAGCGCCTTCTCGATTCTCGTGCCCCCGCGGGTAAAGATGAAAGAGCGGCGATTCACTTCCGCTAACATCGCCGGTGCGAACATTTCCCATGCCGGCAAAGGCCCGCCGCTCAACAGATACAGGGGGAAGTTGAACAAATTGATTAGGTTCGTAAGCGCAATCCCTAGTGCCCGCCCCATCGACTCAAAAACCTGTCTGGCTCTGGAATTCCCAGCCGCTGCCAATTCATAAACCTGTTCGGCCGTCACTTCGGCCGCATGGCCTCCGAAGTGCATCATCTGCCCCATGGCCGCAATCGCCGTAGCGGACGCATGTTTCTCGAGACAGCCGCAGTTTCCGCAGCCGCACGGATTGCCGTCTGGAAACACCGTCATATGGCCCAACTCTCCGGCCATTCCAAGGAAACCGTGCAGGATTTTACCGTCCATAATGATGCCGCCGCCGATACCCGTGCCCAGAGTGATGAGAATCAGGTCCTTCACGTCTCGCCCTGCGCCCATCCACATTTCGCCGAGCGCGGCCGCATTCGCGTCGTTCTCCAGAATGATCGGCGTACCCAGACATCTCTGAATTTTGTCGCGGACCGGGAAGTCCTGAAAGCCGGGCAGGTTCGCGGACCCCACGACGAGTCCTGCTGCCATGTCGATGAAGCCCGGGACGCCGATTCCGACGCCGCGTAAGCTCTCGAATCCCAAGCGCGAACGAATTTCGTCGATGGCGCGGACGATGTCGTCGACCACGCAATCCGCCCCGCGCGCGAAGTCCGCCGGCCTGGAGACTCTTTCGAGAATTTCGCCATTCCAACTCACGGCTGCCGCGCGAAGATTCGTGCCGCCCAGGTCTACGCCGATCGAATAGGCGATCATGCGCCCAGAATCATAACAGATTGGACTTGTTTACACGCTCGCGGCTGGTCTCGCCGGGAAGATAGGCGACCTTCAGCCAAAAATGCGCGGCCGAGCGAATCGAGTGGAAGAAACCATCGAGATCCGCGGGCTTCCGCAGATAACAGTTTGCGTACAGCTCGTAAGCGTCGTGAATATCTTGCTCGGCGTCGGAGGTGGTCAGCACGACGACAGGAATGAGACGCAGGGACTCATCTTGTTTCATCTCGCGCAACAACTGCCGCGAGTCGGATTTGGGCAGGTTGAAATCGAGGAAGATCAGAGTCGGCCGTGCAACCGCCTTGTGCGGGCCTTCCCGGCGCAAGAATCGCAGTCGCGTCTTCGCCATCGGCCGCAACATGGATTCCCACCGGCGGCTGCACGTCGCGAAGCGCTTCGCGGATTAGCCGGACATCTCCGGGATTGTCCTCAATGATCAGTATGTTTCGCTGCTCGATGAATTTAGTTTATCGGCAACGCCGCCAAACACTGGAAGGCTGGGCGAGAATTTGCGAAAATGACATGCCGATGCTCAAACGTTTTCTTGCTGTCTTCTTCCTGACCCCGCTCTTCTTGTTCGGCGGCCAGCGCTCCGCGCCTTCAGAGCCCCAAACCTTCGCCTCACGAACTGCGGGGCTGCGGAAGATCGAAGGCTTTTTCCCGCTTTACTGGGATGACCACACCGGGAAGATGTGGCTTGAGATCGATCGCTTCAATCAAGAGTTTCTCTACGTCACTGCTTTGTCCGCCGGTGTGGGGTCGAACGATTTGGGCTTGGACCGCGGCAAGATGAACGCGCCCGAAGTTGTCCAATTCGAGCGCTCCGGCCCGCGGATATTGCTGATTCAATCGAATTACAGATTCCGCGCAACCAGCGCAGATCCGGCCGAGCGGCACACGGTGACCGATTCGTTCGCGCGCTCGACCCTGTGGGGCTTCGACGTAGTGGCTGAAGATGGCTCGCGCGTTTTGGTGGATGCTACGGCTTTCTTTCTTCGCGATGCGGCGCGCGTTTCAGAACAGCTCGTCAGACAAAGACAGGGCCAGTATCGCGTTGACCCGACTCGGTGCGCTTTTTACCTGCCCCTCACCAAGGCTTTCCCAAAGAACACGGAAGTGGAAACGACCCTGACGTTTACGGGTGAGCCGACGGGAGCATTCATCCGCGAGGTGACCCCGTCGCCGGATGCCGTAACCGTTCGTGAGCACCAGTCGTTCGTTGCTCTCCCTGAGCCCGGTTATAAACCGCGCTTGCAGGATCCGCGGGCCGGATATTTTTCGATCAGACTTCATGGATTATTCAGCGCCGGTCGATCGAAACGTGATGACGCGCTACATCGCGCGCCACCGCCTGGAGAAGAAAGATCCGAGCGCCGCGATCAGCGATCCGGTCGAGCCTATCGTTTACTACATAGATGCGGGCGCGCCGGAGCCCGTGCGATCCGCCCTGATGGAAGGAGCCAGCTGGTGGAACCAGGCGTTCGAAGCGGCTGGATTCCGGAATGCCTTTCAGGTCAAGGTGATGCCTCCCGACGCCGATCCGATGGACGTGCGATACAACCTGGTGCAATGGGTGCATCGCTCGACCCGCGGATGGTCGAACGGCAACTCTCTTACGGATCCGCGAACGGGCGAAATCATTAAAGGCATTGTGACCCTGGGATCGCTCCGCGCGCACCAGGACTATCTAATTTTCGAGGCCCTCCTTGCGCCGCATGTAGCGGGACACGACGATACGAAACCGTTGACCGACGCGGTCTATGCGCGGCTGCGGCAGCTGTCCGCGCACGAAATCGGGCACACGTTAGGGCTCGAGCATAACTACATTGCCAGCACGCAAGGCCGCGCTTCAGTCATGGATTATCCGGGCCCGCGCATCGATATTCGCGCCGACAATACCTTGGATCTTTCAAACGCGTACGCGACGGGCATCGGCGAATGGGATAAGGTTGCGATCACCTGGGGATATTCTCAATTTGCGCCGGGCACCGACGAGCGCCAGGCGCTCGACAAGATCATTAGCGATGCGGCGAAGCGGGGCATCACATTTATTACCGATTCCGACAGCCGTCCGCCGGGCAGCGCGCATCCTAAATCGCATCTCTGGGATAACGGCCCGAATGCAGTAGACGAATTGAATCGCATGATGAAGATCCGCGCAATTGCCTTGTCGCATTTTGGTGAAAACAACATCGAGATGGGCGCGCCCATGGCGACGCTGGATGAAGTGCTGGTGCCGCTCTATTTTCTGCATCGCTACCAAACGGAAGCCGCGAGCAAAGTGTTGGCCGGCAACGAGTATACGTATGCAGTGCGGGGCGATGGGCAACCGATCACCAGCATCGTCCCCGCCGCGGAGCAGCGCCGCGCATTGAAGGCGCTGTTGCAAACTATCGATCCAACCAACTTGATGATTCCGGAACGCATCTTGAATTTGATTCCACCGCGACCGCCTGGTTATCCAAGGACCCGCGAGACATTTCCATCGCACACCGGAGTGACCTTCGATGCATTTGCCGGTCCTGAAGCTGCCGCCGATCTGACGGTGAGCCTCATCCTCAATGCGCAACGGGCTGCGCGGCTGGTTCAGTATCACTCCCAAAATCGCGACAACCCGGGATTGGACGAGGTAATCAATACGCTGCTGAATGCGACCTTGCGCGCCAAGGACCCTGCTGGCATGGAGCGCCAGATCGCCCATGCAGTGGATTACGTGGTCGTGATTCGACTGATCGGCTTGGCGCTCGACCCTTCCGCCCCTGCCGAAGTTCGATCTATTGCAACAGCGAAAGTGAATGAATTGAAGTATGACCTTACCACATCGGGTCTTTCCGTCGCCCTAAATTATGCCATGGACCTGATCGCCACATTTCAGCGCGATCCTGAGGAACTGGAGTTGCCTAAACCCGTCGAAGCGCCGCCCGGCCAGCCCCTCGGAGAGGATTACGACGGGTGGCCGTGGTGAGATAGAAATTGCCCAGATGAACAGGAAAGCAATACTGCTGAGTGCAGTTATGGCGGCTTTACTCGCCAGCTGCACGGTAGGACCGAAATACAGTAAGCCTGCAGTGCCCACCGCTCCCACCTTCAGCGAGCAGCCCGCCGGGTGGAAGACTGCGCAGCCGAGCGACTCGGTATTACGCGGTAAGTGGTGGGAGCTGTTTGGCGATCCGCAATTGAACGCGCTTGAAGAACAGGTCGAACCCGCCAACCAGTCCTTGAAGGTGGCGGAGGCTAACTTTCGCCAGTCGCGATTAGCGATCCAGGTGAACCGAACCGGGCTTTATCCACTGGTTACTGTAGGCCCGACCATCACTGAGAATCGTATCTCGGGGACCAATCCTACCGGTGCTCAGGGTTATCGATATGCAGATTTTGTCCTACCGGTAAGCGTGTCCTACGATGCGGATCTTTGGGGGCGCATCCGGCGCACCATAGCAGCGGCCAGAGAGCAGTTCCAGGCTTCCGCCGCCGATCTCGAAAACGTAAAGCTCGAGCTCGAAAGTGATCTGGCGGTCGATTATTTTGAAGCGCATAGTCTGGACGCGGAGAAGCAGCTTCTGGACGATACCGTTCTGGCCTATCGAAAAGCGCTGGAACTCACCCAAAATCGATACAGCGGCGGTATTGCATCGAAAGTGGAAGTGGAGCAGGCGCAGACGCAGCTGCGGCAGACGGAGGCGCAGGATATCGATGTATCGGCCGCGCGCGCGCAATTCGAGCACGCCATCGCGATTTTGATCGGAAAGGTTCCGGAGGGTTTCACGCTGGCGGTTATGCCGCTGAAGGATGCGCCGCCAGCCATTCCAATGGGTGTGCCATCGCAGCTTCTGGAGCGAAGGCCCGATATCGCGGGCGCGGAACGGCAGATAGCCGCGGCCAACGAGCAGATCGGAATTGCCCAGACAGCATTTTTTCCCGATCTGCTGATCACCGCAACGGGCGGGCTGCAGAGCGGCAGTATCGTGAATTGGTTTACGTGGCCCAGCCGCTATTGGTCGATTGGTCCGCAAGCGCTGCAGACGGTGTTCGACTACGGCCGCCGCAGAGCGCAACTACAGATAGCGCAAGCCGCATACGAGGCGCAAGTAGCCAGCTATCGCCAGACTGCGCTAGCGGCGTTCCAGGAGGTGGAAGACAACCTGTCGACCCTGCGCATTCTCGAGCAGGAATCCGCCACTCAGCATGAGGCGAGCATCGCGGCCGAGAGTTCGCTTCAGCTCTCGTTGAACCGCTATAAAGGCGGCCTGGTGACTTATCTCGAGGTCGTGACCGCGCAGAGTACGGCCCTCACGAATGAACGTACCGAAGTGGATCTCATCCGTAGACGCATGGACGCAAGCGTACTGCTGATTAAAGCGCTGGGCGGCGGCTGGGATGTCAGCAAGCTGCCTAAGGGTTAACTAGTTCCGGTCGTGGTCGCGATCGCGGTCCCTGTCACGATCCCGGTCCTGATACGGCCGGAGCACCAGCGGCTGACTGAGCTCGAAGGTTAACGTTGTCTCGGCAGGCACGTAAACGTATCTGCCGTGCGTTACAACCTCACCCATTGCACCCGCGCCGGCACCCGCCGCCGCTCCTATCGCTGCCCCTCTTCCTCCGCCCGCGATTGCGCCCAGTAATGCACCTAGCGCCGCGCCGCCGCCCACATATTCACCAGTGCGGCGGTTTTTTCCCACCCCTTGACCGTTGGTCTCGACCACGTCTGAGGTGGCAACAGAATGGCGAATGCCGCGAATCATAACCGAATCGAGATCGAGCACGACGTCGCCGCTATGGATGCCCCCGGCAGATTCGTTTCGCAGCAACAGCGTCGCATCGGAATTCCGCGGTATGATGACTTGCCCATCCGGTCCCATCACATCCTGAGTGATGGAAGCGCGAAAGGTTTGGCCCGGCTGCGCATTCCGGGAATCGATCGGCTGATTAGACATCACGCTGATCTCGGTTCCGGCGGGAAGCACAAGGCCCGTGCCGGTGGATGCGTATCCCCCCTGCCAACCTGGAGCAAATTCAATACTCGCGATCGAGTAGGTCGGAAATTCGTAGCTGATGCCCTGGCGATCGACGAAGCGAATAGTGTTGTTCTGAGGTCCGGTAAGTTGGCCCGTATACGTCCGACCCGTACGCAGAGTTACGGTGTCGCCCTCACGACTGAACGAAAGCGACTGGACGTCTCGCATCGGAAACTGATATTGAACTCCTTGCATGTCCTGGAACGTAATCCGGGTGTCACGGTCTCCCATCACGTGGCCCGTATAGCTGGCGCCGCTTTTCAGGTAGACTGTATCGGCAGCGAGCGGGACGCCCGCCATCAGCACAGCAGAAACGACAAGTGAAGCTAGTTTTGTCATAACACTTATTAGACGTTACCGGAGGGCAGCGCCGCTACGCAGATTTCCGAAGCAGATTAGGGCTAGAATCCGAATCAGTTAAGCACTCATATGGAATCCGATCCCGGCGCGAAGGTCACTCCCGAGGAAATTATCGGCTCTATTCTCGACGAGATGCGCCAGAGCATCGTGCCGGCGTGGTACACGGATTTCGTTCCCAATGTTTTCCGGGTGTATTCGTTTCGCGAAGACTTGGAGCTGATGCGGGCTTTGGAGCGGCCCATTCGCGAACAGGCGGTTCGGGCGTTGGACGAAGCATTGGAAGAATTGAACAAGCCTACGCAACACCTGTTCCGAAACAAGCCGCACGCCCAACGATGTGAGCAGTTAGGCCCGTGGTCTATCGAGTTTCTGGAAAATTCCGACGACGATGCAGCCGCGAATCGCTTGATCGTGAGTTGCATCCCACCTGTTCCTCCGGCCGCGGACATGCTGGAAGGCGCAGGTACGGTGCGGGTGAATCCCGAACCGAATCCCTCCGAAGACCACGACAAGACGTCGCGGACGCCGTTTGCCGCGCCGCCGCCTTCTTCTGTAGCCCCGCACGCACGATTGTCCTATGTCGGGCTGACGTTGCAAGAGATGTCTCATACAATGGGCGGCGCGCTTTCCACGCTACATCGCGATCTGAAGTTCGCGCAGGCCTGGATTGTTCGGGAGATCGCCTCCGAGGCGCCTAGCCTGCTTCCGTGAGGAAGCCGCTGTGGTCCTTTCGCGTCAGCCGTGTCCAGCTGGTCCTGAATCCGGAACCGGCGCCTACCGCGGAGTTTTCGCGAATCCGTAAATGCGCGGTGTGTAGTCGACACTAATGAACGCGCAAACCCGATCCGCCCGGGCTCGTTGGTGTCAAGCAACGATGGATCGCATCCCAACCAGAAATGCGCGCCCACTCGGAACTTGTCGTCAACCCGATGGTGGGCGCGATACGTAGAGAAAATTCACCTCCGTCACCGTCACATCCAGCAGCAGCTCAACGCGATTGCGGATGTCTTCGAAGCTGAGCGCCTGTCGATCGGAAAGTTCGGAAGGTACAAGACCTCAACCGCTGCAGGGTTTCCGCCTGGCGTTCAGGTGATCCTCGAAAGAATAAGGTTGGCGATCAGGCGGGCCGCTCCCGAGGCGCGGGAAACAATCAGCGACAACATGCCCGCGTTCACCCAAAACGGTATTTTGGTGTACTTCGCTGCCTTCAAAAAGCACATCGGGTTTTATCCACCGCTGAGGGGCGAGGCAAAACTAGAGAAGGCGATCTCAATCTACCCGGGAGAGAAGGGCAACCTGCGATTCCCGCTCGATCAGCCGATTCTCTATGGCGCAATCGGGGAGAATCGTTGAAGCTCAGAGTGAAGCAAAACTTGTAAAAGCTCGTTCTCTTAGAGAGTAGTTTTGCCAAATCGTCGCAGTGCTCGAATCCGGCTATCTCCCCGTTGCGCGGTTACCCGGTTTTGTGCCTGACATTTGCAACCTCCCGGAGCTGGATGACCGTGTCGAGCTTGGTCTTTTGCCGCGCGTCGATAAGCCCGGTGCTTGCGAGCTGGTTCGCGAGATCGGACTCGAAGACCTCCTGATTATTCGCTTTCTTCTCGATGTACTGATAGATCGTCTTGGCCTTGACATTGACCTGCGTCAGCGGTATCAGTTTCTCCCGCAGGTCATCGAAAACAGCGATGTAGCTTAGGACCACGCAGGCGCGGAAGGCTTCCGCGTTATAGCAGCGAAGCGCCTCTGCCATGTAATCTCGTGCGTCAGCCCGCACGATCTGCGGTCGAGAAAAGCATCCAGATCGTCTACGATGTAGTTGATCATGAACGGTGCATGGCTGCGATCGAGATAGTCAGTGGAGTGGGGAAAATAGTCCAAACTGTAACGTGTTCCTTTGTGCGGGTCGTCGTGTTCGCGCCACGGAAGCATCACGCCGTGGCCTTTTTCAGCGAGTAAGATACTTCGAATACCATTCGCGCATCTGATCGCGATTAGCGGATTTGAAGAAGACACCGCCGATCCCAAGAATGCGTCCGCGCTGCTCCATTTTGACGGGCGGCTTCGACTTTTCAGGTTGCGGAGATTGCACTTCCTGTCCTCCTTTTGACCAGGCCGAGATGAGCAGCAGCGAGCCGAGCACAATTGTGCTCCAGCGTATTCCCTGGATGCGTGGACTATACAAGTTCCATTCGAATGGAGAAAACGGTTCGCCGCGCGACGAAGAGGCACTTCTTGCGAGTTGCAATGTTATCGGTCACGGTTTCTGGAGTGAGGGTGCATCCAGTCACGCGTCCACAAAGAATTTCACATAATCGCGCGCCCACTCGCGTTCAACTACTTACAGCGGATCCGTATGCTCCCGTCCACCCCGCCCCTCGCCCTGCGGTGCTACCCTCCAACCGGATAAAGGAGCACCCCATGACACCTCGTCAAGCTCGAACTGAGCGCCGCGCTGCCGAGCGCAAAGCCAAAAAAGCCGAAATGCGCCGCAACAAACAACTCGACGTCGAGCTCCCGCTCGAACAAGAATTCTCCGCCGAGCTCATGGCCGAAGCCAACGCCATGCGCGATCGCGTTCATCGCCGCGCCAGCCTCACCCTGGCCGCCCACGATCTCAGAACTCTCGATCAGCACCCCGAAGCCGATCAGAACCCCGACTGTAAAGGAGGGGCTCCCTCCCGCGCCGAAATCAACCGCGCCAACTCCCAACACAGCACCGGACCCGTGACCGTTGAAGGCAAATTGGCTTCGTCTCGCAACTCCTTAAAACACGGCCTCGCCTCCGGGCAAGTTATCCTCCCCGGCGAAGACCCTTCCGCCTTCGAATCGCTCCTGACCGCGCTGGTCGACGAGCACCAACCCTCCGGCCCCACCCAAGAGCTCCTTATCAACGAAATGGCCCAATCCTACTGGCTTTCCCAACGCGCTCTCCGCCTTCAAAACGAATGCTTTACCGCCGAAGGTGTCGATGACAAGCGCCTGTCCTTATACATGCGCTATCACACCACCCATCAGCGCGCCTTCCATAAAGCACTCGCTGCCCTCTTGAAACTCAAGAAAGAGCAGGCGCGTGGCTTCGTTTCGCACAGTGCCAAACGCCCTGCCACAAACGGTGGCTTCGCTCCGCAAGAACCCGATCAATCCGCGAACCCCGTGCCAAAATCCGAGTTCGTTCGGCAAAAAGAGCGCTCAGAAGCCGCCTGAAAAACAAAATACTCCCATCGACGGGAAAGGCAGCGGGCGAACCGTGCCTGGACGACCGTCATGCCCCCGTAACATAATGAATCAATCTATGAAACTCGTTTTGGGATTCCTTCTCTTTGCTTCGTGCGTTTTCGCACAGTTTGAAACAGCCGAGGTTCTCGGCACCGTCAAGGATGCATCCGGCGCTGCCGTTCGCCACGCCGCCGTCACTCTCACAAATGAGGAAACCGGAATCCAGGTGAAAACGTTTTCGGACGACGCGGGCGATTACGATTTCTTCAACGTCCACGTGGGTCGATACACAGTTACCGCCGAGCTCACCGGTTTCGAGACCTTCAAAACTTCCGGTATCAACGTGGCGGTGAATGCGCGCCAGCGCGTCGACATCACCATGCAGGTCGGCGCGGTCAGCCAAACCATCAACGTGCAAGGCGCAGCCGAAGTGCTCGAAACCGATTCGAGCGAACACGGCCAGGTCATCAATACGCACCAGATCGTCGAGTTGCCTCTCAACGGGCGCAATTACTCCGATCTCGCCCTGCTTTCCACCAATGTGCATCGTTCACCCATGTCGGTCCTGTTTTCGGCGACGGGCACGCCACGCGAGGGCGCATTTAACGTGAACGGAATGCGCAGCACCTACAACAATTTCCTGCTGGATGGTTTGGATAACAACGCCTATTCGCCCAGCAACCAGGGATATTCGAGCCAGGTAGTGCAGCCGTCGCCCGATGCCCTCGCCGAATTCAAAGTCATCACCAGTAATTTCAGCGCGGAGTACGGACGCGTCGGCGGCGGCGTCGTCAATGCCGCCATGCGATCGGGAACCAACGAATTTCACGGCACTGCCTACGAATTTCTGCGCAACACCGATCTGAACGCGACCGGATTCACTTTCAGCCCGACGGTATTTCAAAAGCCCACGCTTCAGCGCAATCAGTTCGGAATTACCATCGGCGGCCCGATTATCAAAAACAAGCTGTTCTTCTTTGGTGACTACGAAGGCTTCCGGCAGCTCCAGAGATACCTCAATTTCGACACCATTCCCAGCTCCACGGATCGCAGCGGCGTTTTACCGGTCGCAGTCTATGACCCTCTGAACCATACCGTTTACCCCGCGAATACGCAAATCCCCATCAATGCGCTGAATCCCTTCGCCGCGCAAGTCTTAACCGGTCTGCCCGGTCCCAATGGCCCCGGCCGCTCTAATAACCTCGAAGCGCTGTTGCTGGTTCGAGACTACAGCGACAAGTACGACGGAAAACTCGATTACCAGATCAATGACAAGATGACGTCGTTCATTCGCTTCAGCCAGCGCAAGGATCTGCAGTATTATCAGCCCGACATCTCCGGCCCCTCCGGCGGAAACGGCAACGGCTACATCCACGCGATCCAGCAGCAAGCCGCTATTGGTTACACCTGGACCGTCACCCCAACGTCATTATTCGACGCCCGCTTTGGCTTCGATCATGTACTGGCCGGAAAGGTTCCTCCGTATCTGGGAGGTCCCAGCATGCAGCAGCTCTACGGCATCCCCGGCCTTCCAACATCCCCGAATCTCACCGGCGGTTTAGACACGCAGAATATCAGCGGATTTTCCCAACTCGGCCGCCAAACCAGCAATCCGCAGTTCCAGAATCCGACCTCCTTCGATCCGAAATTGAACTTTTCACTTATAAAAGGCCGACACGCGCTCAAGATGGGGTATGAATTCGAAGACATCCGCACCGAAGTTTTGGATATCAACCCGCTTTACGGCGCCGACACCTATGCCGGCCAGTTCAGTAAACCCACTTGCGCAGTGCTGGGCCAGCCTTCCGGCTGCGTCATCCCGAGTGACGCCACCAGCTACAATCTGGCGGACTTCATTTTTGGCCTTCCCAGCACCATTCAGCTTGGCAACAACCTGGTAACCAATCTGCGCCAGCACATCAACGCGCTCTACATCCAGGACGACTATCGCGTGACTTCGAAACTCACCCTGAATCTGGGCCTGCGTTGGGAGTACGCGACGCCTATCTGGGAGCGCGACAACAACTGGTCGAACTTCGATCCGGCGACAAACACGTTGGTCAGAGCGACGAATGGTGGCATCTTTAACCGCGCGCTGGTGCATCCCGATTACAAAGACTTCGGCCCGCGGCTTGGCATGGCGTACAGCATGACGCCGAAAACCGTTTTGCGCGCCGGGTACGGCATCAGCTATTCGTTCTTTAACCGCGTGGGAAGCGCGCAGGAGGGGATTAACGCTCCCCAAGCGCTGTTTGGTTTAGTCACGCAATCGATCCCGGCGGGCGGCTCTGTGCCTTCGAGCTTTTTGACCACGCAGAACAGCTTCACCACCGGCATCGCCAATCCCGTCAATTTCAATCCCATCGTTTCGAACATCGACTATATTCCCGCCGATACGCGCTGGCCCTACATACAGTCGTGGTTCTTTTCCGTGCAGCAGCAACTCGCCAAAGAGACTGTGCTCGAAGTGGCTTACAACGGCAATCACAGCTTGCGGCTGCCTATCATCGCCGATTACAACCAGGCGTACCCGAATGCGCCAGGCCAGACGCTGGGAGTCCAGGCCCGCCGTCCCATTCAGAGCTTCGGCGCCATCACCTGGCTCGACCCCGCGGGCGACAACGACTACAACGGATTCTCCGCGCGCATCGAGCACCGCTTCGGAGCCGGCCTCTATTTCCTGAATTCGTTCACCTGGTCCAAGGCGCTCGGCGATTCCGAGCAGGGACTCGAATACTATGCCGGATACTACCAAGCGAACCCGCAGAACATTCGTAATCTGGCGGCCGAGCGCGGCCCTTCGAGCTTCGACGTGGAGTTTATCAATGTCACCAGCGTCGTTTATCAGCTTCCCTTCGGAAAAGGCCGCAAGTACGGTTCGAGCATGAATCCCGTATTCGATGCCATTGTGGGCGGATGGGAACTGAACTCGATTAACACGGCAAATACGGGAACGCCGATCGACGTCTCTTATTCGCCCGCAGCCTCTAACGACGTTACCGGCTTAACCAACGACTATCGCGGCGAAATGATCTTGCGGCCCAACGTTTCCGGCAGCTCCATCAGCCAGAGCAAAGGAGCCATGGTGAACAACTACTTTGCCGGTTATACCTTCAGCACGCCGCCCGCGAGCAACCCCTTCGGCAACGCCGGACGCAACGCATTCCGCGCACCGGGGTTGGAACAGTGGGATCTGGCTGCGGATAAGAATTTCCATATCTGGGAGAGGACGTCGCTGCAGTTCCGGTCGGAGTTTTTCAACGTGCTCAATCACACCAACTTCGGATTGCCCACCGCGATCAGCACCAGTTCAGCGTTCGGCACGATTCGGACCACCTATCCGGCGCGGCAGATCCAATTCGCGCTGAAGCTGCTGTTTTGACCTCCGTTGTGGGGCGGACCTCCCGGTCCGCGCCGGATGTCCCCGTCCGGCTCCGGCATTTGGATGTTCACCAAACCCTGCGCGCCACAATTCTGCAGTACCCGAGCACGCCTGTCTCGGTCAGTTGCACGGCGCTGCGCCAGCCGTCCTTCTCTCCCGCGTTGGCCGTGCCATCGACGCCCGTCAGCTTAAGGCAGTCCTCATGCAAAGCGTGCGACAGATCCTCTTCTATGTCGATCGCGAAGCGTTCTTTTGTGAGCGCATCCGTCCATACGCGCCGCTCCACCAGACGTGACATCCAGCTTTGTTCAAGACATTCGAGAAGCGCCCCTTCCGAATCCGAAGAGGGCCGTCGCTTCAGATAAACGTCTTCGAGCGCGATGCACCCGCCTGGCCGTACGCACCCGGCCCATTTGCGAATGAACGCCTGCTTGTCCGCCAGATGGACCCAGCTCCCCTGATCCCACAACACATCGAATTGCGTCGAGGGCGGGGGCAGCTCCATCACGTCTCCGCACTCGAAGGTAACCAGATGCTGCAAACCCACCAGGCGTGTAAGGGATTGGGCGTCGCTGCACCGTTCCGGGCTGAAATCGACACCCTGAACGCGGCAGCCGAAGCGGTGTGCCAGATATCGCGCCGAACCGCCCAGGCCCGAACCGAGGTCCAGCACCCGGGCAGCTGGTCCGATTCCGCTTTTGCGCGCCAGCTCCTCGACAAACCGGGCGCCGCCGACGTGATTCTGATCGGTGATTTCCGTCAACGGGTCTTCCGCAAGATCCTGCTCTGTGATTCCTTCGAGCGTTCCGCGGCAGCCCAGAACTCGCGCGACAATCCGGTTCTCACGAAGCCGATGTTGCCTGTAAAGTTCCTGAATCGCCGAGGCGCGGAAGCCGTTGCGCAATCCTCGCAAGGATAGCAGAAGCAGCCACGGCAATAATAGTGCGGGTAGACGATGCGACGGGAAGACATCCTTCGACAGATTGGCGCCACCGGCGAATGGGACATTCTCATCGTCGGCGGCGGCGCTACGGGATTGGGAACCGCCGTCGAAGCCGCTTCGCGCGGCTATCGCGTGCTGCTGCTCGAAGCTCACGACTTCGCCAAAGCAACTTCCAGCCGCAGCACGAAGCTGGCCCACGGCGGGGTGCGCTACCTGCAGCAGGGAAACATCAAGCTGGTTCGCCAGGCTCTTCGTGAACGAGGCCGCATGTTGCGCAACGCTCCCCATCTGGCGCACCGGCGCGCCTTCGTCATACCCGCCTATTCTGCATGGGAAATTCCATACTACGGAATCGGCCTTACCTTTTACGATCTGCTGGCGGGCGGTGAAAGTTTGGGACGCTCGCGCATACTCTCGAGCAGCGAAGTTCGCGGCGCGCTTCCGGGCGTCCGGCAAACCGGGCTAAAAGGCGGAATCCTTTACTACGACGGCCAATTCGACGATGCCCGCTTTGCCATTACTCTGCTGCGCACGCTGCTCGATCTCGGAGGCGTCGCGCTCAATTACGCCCCCGTTACGGGTCTGCTCAAACGCAATGGCCTGGTGAGCGGTGTGGTTGCGGAAGACACCGAGACCAGTACGCGCTTTGAATGTGCCGCAAAGATCGTAATCAACGCGACGGGGATATTTTCCGACTCGTTGCGGCGCATGGACCATCCGAAAACCCCGCCGATTGTGAGGGTAAGTCAAGGCACGCACATCGTGCTGCCGCGATGGTTTTTGCCTGGGGAATCGGCGCTGATGCTGCCGCGCACCTCTGACGGGCGGGTCTTGTTCGCAGTACCGTGGCATGATCGTGTGCTGGTGGGCACAACCGACGATCCGGTTCAAGCGCCTGAATTCGAGCCCGTCCCGATGCCCGCCGAGTGCCGGTTCCTGCTCGACCACACCGAGCGCTTCCTGGGGCGGCGACCCACCGGCGACGAAGTTCTCAGCGTGTGGTCCGGGCAGCGCCCGTTGTTGCGGGGCAGCGATACATTGAGCACGGCAGCGCTCTCGCGCGACCATACGATTCTGATCTCCGCCTCCCACCTGGTCACCATCACCGGCGGCAAATGGACCACCTATCGCAAGATGGGCGAAGATGCGATCGATCGCGCAGCAGCCCTCGGCCCGCTTCCCGCGGCGCCTTCTCGAACGGCGGAGATGCGGCTGCACGGCTGGAGCGACGAACAGGGCCTCGGGGAATGGGACCAGGTATACGGAGCCGATTTGCCGCTACTGCGCGAGCTCGCCCAAGAGGACGCCGGATTCAACGATTGGCTGCATCCAGGTTTGCCCTTCCGACGCCGCGAGGTGGTTTGGGCAGTAAGGCACGAGATGGCCCGTTCGGTTGAAGACGTTCTGGCGCGCCGCACGCGGTCCCTGTTTCTCGATGTAGAAGCCAGCATTGAAGCTGCCGCCGATACCGCCAGCCTGATTGCTCGAGAGCTGGGGAGAACCGCGGAATGGCAGTTCAGCCAGACACTCGCGTATCGCCGGCTCGCCCAACAGTACCGCTCGCGCGATCGGCTATGAGCCCTTACCAGCGGGTCGAAGAGCGTTCTCGATCATCATCTGAAGATCGCGCGGACGCACTGGCTTCACCAGGTAAAAATAGGGCTCGGTGCCGGCGGCGCGCCCAAAGTTGCGGATCTCAGCAAGCGCGGTCAAATACACGATCGGCATGTGCTGCGAGAGCCGGATCTGCAGAGCGGCCTCAATCCCATCCATCTCTCCCTTAAGCCGCACATCCATCAGGACCAGATCGGGTCGCGTTTCAGATGCTTGGGCAACCGCTTGCGCGCCGGTTACCGCGACACCCGCCACGTCATATCCCATCTCCGCCAGCCTATCGAGCAGATCCAATTGGATGATGGGCTCATCCTCGACCACCAGAACTCGCGCCTTGCTCATGTACTTCTCCCTCGGGCGAAGCTCGAGGGAACTCGATTCTGAAGCTTACGCCAACGTCTGTGGGCTCCAATTCGAGCGTTCCTCCCAGTTGATCGGCGAGGACTCGCACCAGCCGAAGCCCCATAGACTGCGCTTGGCGCCAGTTGAATTCCGGCGGAAATCCGACGCCATCGTCGGCTACCCGGAGAACACAATGGTGGTTCAGGCCATTGCTGCAGGAAAGTGCGATGGTACCACTTCGCTGGACCGGGAAAGCGTACTTTAGAGCGTTCATCAGCAGCTCGTTCGCAATCAGTCCGCACGGAATCGCCTGGCGTATGGGCAAGAGCAGCTTGGTGTGTTCCACGCGGAGCCGCACTCGATCCGATGGCGTTCCATACAACGCGAATAATTGCGCTGCCAACCGCTCCAGATATTCATTGAAGTCGACGCGCGCCAAGTCGTCGCTGCTATAGAGCATCTCGTGAATTTCCGCGATGGAATATAGCCGGTGCGTGGTTTCTTCAAGCGCCAGCCGCGCTTGCTCATCGGTGATGTAAGCGGATTGCAGGCGCAGAAGGCTGATGACAACTTGCAGGTTGTTCTTTACGCGATGATGGATTTCCTGAAGTAACGCTTCCTTTTCCCGGAGCGACGTCCGAATCTGCTCATGCGCGCGCCTTCGATCGGTCTCATCCGCAAGTACTTTTACGAATCCGCGAATTCGACCGGTATCGTCATAAATGGCATTTGTGATCCATCGGCACCAGATACGCTGCCCATCCAGACGAACTATCCAACGTTCATCCTGGGCGCGGCCCTCCTCGCGGGCCCGCTCGAGCTCCACCTTCATAGTCGCGGCCGCTCGATCCTCGGGAATCGACAGCACTTCAACGGATTTTCCCAGGATTTCAGACTCTTCGTAGCCGAGCACACGCTCGGCACCCGGATTCCAGGCGGTCACGTCTCCGTTCAGGTCCACTTGAAAGATGGCGTAATCACGGACATTCTCGACGATCAGCCGGAAGCGTTCCTCGCTGGCCCGCAATTGTTCCTGAACCGCGTCTCGGCCGGGAGAGCTGTTTACGTTTGACAAACCAAGATCCTGAACCAACTGTATCGTCTTGCGGACGGAAAGTACGCATCCTAGGGATTCTCAGAGTTCCGCAGCCGCGTGATCCTTCTTATAGTCGTTAAATACAGGAGCAAATTATGGGTTTGAGAAGTGGTCCCCTCATCCCCCCGTGCGCTTCGACGAAGCCACGCATCATGCAGAAGAGTATCTCCGCTCTTCGAATCTTCAGTGACGACGACGGTGCCGGGCGTCTGGGAATGTTGACGCAAATCGGCCAAGATGCTCAGTTAGAGATTTGTGGAGACGGCTTTAACGAGCGCACCGTGAAAGTCCGGTGGGAGGACACCTTATATTTTGTGTTCCGCCAGGACATCGGGATCTAACCCGATTTACTGGACCTTCTTCAGAACCTTCGCACCCGGAGGCAGCTCAAAGATCTTCGGCGGCAACTGCTGATTTACTTCGATCTTGGTTGCAAATCTCTGGTACGTCTTATATCCGTTTCTCTCGCGCTCTATTGAGTAAGGCCACATTACGCCTCCCCCGATATCGCGGTACTTATCGAATTCCGTGACCTCGTCATTGCGGTACTTGGTCTCGGGATCCAACCAACTGAACGTTTGGTGCACCGGCAGAATCGTGTTGTGATCGAAATAGACGCGCACGGTTTGGTCGCTCGCATCCGTGATATCCACGATTTCAACGTGCGACGTCAAGTACACGTCGCTGCCGATAAAATCGAACTGCATTCCCGGCTCATTGCGGCGGTAACGGAGCATATACAAGATGTCGTGCTCGGTGATTCGCACGTAGCGATCCCAACTCTCATCCGAGATAGGACGAGCGCCGCGAAACGTGATGTCCCAGCCCTGATCGGGCAGAAACAGAAATGAATAATCGTGCTTCTTACCGAGCACCTCGCGCTCGCGCATGGCGATTCCCTTCGGAGGTTTTTCAGGCAGATATTCGGTGTAGATGTTGGCCACATCGAGGCCGCTGATCTGGTCATGAAAGAACGAATAAATACGGCCGGTTTCGACACGGTTCTGCATGTGCAGGAAGCGATCGCCGCCGAGCGCCGCTAAGGCTCGGTCGATGACCTGTTTGCCTTTTTCCGTGCTCGTCTGGGCGCAAACTGTAGCGACACACAACAGGAGGCAAAATAGAGATCTTGATTTCATAAAGAAAACTTAAGCGCAGACAATCGACTGCACCCAGAACGTCTCCGGATCGGCTGCGCCATTCTCCGCCGCGTGAATAGAGCCGGCGCGATCTCGCAGCACGCCGCCTTCCCGGCCGTTCAAAGTGGCCTGAATTTCCGCGACTACGGCAAGCGCAACCTGCTCGGGTCCGTCGGCGCCGATATCCAGTCCTATGGGGCTGTGGAGCGCGGGCGTGAGTCTCGCCGCATCGAGGCCGGCATCGGTCAGAAGCTGAGACGTACGCTTCCGCGGTCCAAGGATTCCCAGGTATCGAAGCGGCTGCGAGGCCAACTCGTGCAAATTTTCGAGATCCTGGCTGTAGCTGTGGCTCATCAAAACTGCGACGGTCCAGGGATCGATCGCGAGCGGGGTTCGCGATTGCCCGGCTGAATGCACAACGACATCGTCAGCGTGCGGAAACTTTTCACGGCGCGCGTAGTGCGCTCGACCATCGAAGATTGAGACGCGCCATCCCAGGAACTTGGCTACATCGGTTAAGGGAACGGCATCGTCGCCGGCCCCGAATACGAGCAGATGGACGACAGGCGCAATCAGCTCGAGGAATGCTTCTATCCCGCCGTTCATCGTTAAGCTGCGCGAAGCACGTTCCGATAAGGCCAGCTTCGCCTCTTCCGCTAACAATTCCGCGAGATCGGGATCGGAAAGGTTGTGAGTGATGCCGCCCTGAGTGCTCAGGATGAGCCGTTGTCCCGCCCTTGCTGAAGGATGAATGACATGGGCGATCACGGCTGGCCGGCGCTCGGATCGAACCTCGCCGATGAGTTGCAGTACGGCCGCATTCGCCGGCGTAACACGCTCGAGCAAAACATGAATGACGCCATTGCAACCCAGCCCATAGCCCGAGGCGATTTCACCATCGGGCGTGGTGTCGTATCGCCGCAAAAGCGGGCCGGATTCGGTCATCCATCGAGCCTTCTTTATCAGTTCTGCTTCCAGACAACCGCCGCTGATAGACCCGGCGCGCTGGCGGTCGGCGGCAAGCAGCAATCGCGCACCCGGAAGCCGGTACGACGAGCCGCGAGTCTTCACAACTGTGGCTAAAACGGCAGATTCGCCCGCCTTTTCCACCTGCGTCCATAGGTCGAGGATCTGCTGCAGTTCTTTCATGCGTCGAAAGTTGCTTCCGTTACAAGCTTAACGGGTCAGCAGCGCCGCGGAATCGGCGTCGAGAAAAATGGTGGTATTCGGATGCACACGCAAGACGGAGGCCGGCGCATCGGGCGATATCGGACCATCGAGACACGCCTTTATTGCATTCGCTTTGCGGCTGTCGGGAACGATGCAGAGAATTTCTCTTGCTTTCATCAGTTGAGGAATCGAGATGGTCATGGCTTGCTTTGGAACATCCTCGACCGAGGCGAACCAACCTTCACCGACCTGCTGCCGCCGGCAGGCTTCATCCAGGTTTACGACGAGGTAGGCGGCATCGGCGTCGAAATCCGCGGGAGGATCGTTGAAGGCGAGATGGGCGTTTTCGCCGATGCCGACGAACGCGAGATCGATGGGTGCGGCGCTGATTTCGCGGCTCATATCGGAGACAACTTTCTGCGGATCATCGTTGCCATCGAGCAGGTGATAACGCTTTATTCCTGTGCGGTTTACAATCCGCTCCTTAATGTATCGCGCAAAGCTCGCCGGGTGATCCGGCCCGATGGCGACGTACTCGTCCAGATGAAACAGCTCGATGCGAGGCCAATCGATGTGCGGCTGCGATGTCAGCGTATCTAAGAATTCGATCTGAGATGCGCCGGTTGCCGCAAGCAGACGCACGATATCTTGTTTCCGCAGCAAGTCGCGCAATGAATTACTGGCGTGCTCTGCGGCGGCGCTGGCCATCTCGGCTTTGCCGGGGAAGATCCGAACCATCTCTCAAGCATAAGTTTATTTCGAGTCTTCGAGCTTCGCCAACATGCTCTTTCCCCAATCAGCTTCGCCGGAATTGAAACCAATCTGCTCCCACTGCCACTTGCCATTGGCGTCGACCAGCCAATTGCGCGGAATGGAATTTACGTCCAATTTATTCGACAGGAAGGAATAGGCGAGCAGCACAGGAAATGTATAGCCCTTCTCTTTCATGAAAGGCTCGATCAAACCGGGATCTTCATCGAGGTTCAAAGTGAGGATGGCGATGTCGCTGCGATTCTTCACCTGATCGTATAGCTTTTGCAGAAGAGGCAACTCTCCCTTGCATGGACCGCACCAAGTGGCCCAAATATTGATCAGCAGTTTCTTGCCTTCGAGCGATTTCAGCTTCCAGGTCTTCCCTTGAACATCGGCGAGTTCAAACGGTGGTAATTCCTTGGATGGCTTCTCCCATCGGCCTTCGGCGAGCTCAGTAATCGAAGATTTTTCAGGCTGGCTCCAAATGGCGAAGGCAGTTTCAGTACCGCCGGCCGAAGTCCAGAGCCGCTTGGCATCGGCAAGCAAAGGATCGTCCAATTTCCCAAATTGCTTCTTGGGCGGCTCGCGAACGAGCAGAGCCTTTTGAAAATAAGCGAGCGCGTCGGTATTGTGGCCTTCGATTTCGGCTAGGATTGCACGTGCGTTCCAGTTGATTGCGGCAAGTTTCATGTCGCCGGAGGGGGAGGATTCGATCTCAGGCTTTAGACGCTCGGTAGCCGACTTGTTTCCGGTGGCGCGGCAGGCGCGCAGATACAGGACGCGGAAGGAGGCGTCATTGGTTTGCCGGTACTGTTCGGATTTTTTGCGATCGTTATCTGCAACGTAATCGGCCAATTCGGACTGGGCCTTCTCTTTACTTGAATTCATCAATGCGCGGGCTGATTCGAGCAGTTCAAAAGCACCGGAAGGGTGGATGTTGCGATCAAGAAACGCTCCTGCTGCAAGTCGCCGCGAGCCCGATGCTTCTCCGTTGCGCAGGTCCATGGTCTTGATATAGGCTTCGGCTTCGCGGGCAAGTTCGTCGCCGGAAACGTCGTCGAGATTAGACAGGTCTTCAAAAACTATGGACTCGTAGTAATAAGCCTGAGGAAACTGCGCCATCCACTGCCGGTCCTGAGAAATGGCGTCTCGCAAAAAGTTCTGCCAATCGGCAGCGGACGCTTCCGCGGCCGGCCTTGGATGCTCTTTGTCCCAGCGATCGGAGAGTACGCCGAGAGCTTCATCGGAATGGGGAAACTCCTTCACAATCCGCTCTTCAAGCTCCTGAATTCGAGCTTGAGGCGCGCCGCTCTGCTTGTATCCGGCTTCCAAGAACATCAGCCACGCAGGGTCAGAAGCGGGAATTTTTTCGAGGCGGTTCAGATCGTCCGCAATCCTTTGGCGCTCCTTTGCGTATTCGGGAACGGGCAAAGTCGAGAATTCGAGCGACCAGACGTGCTCCATCGCCGACAGCGTGTAAGGATCGCTGGTCTCAGCCAAACGCGCCCGAAGGTTCTTGGCAACTTCTGCTTTCAAAGCGGGCGAGCCTAGCTGCTTCAGCAGAAACATTGCGCTCCCATAACGGCTGGCGGGGCAGAGTTGGTAATAGTTGCTCAGGTAGATTGCCGCTTTGACCTTGTCGGTGAATTTACCCGAGGAGGAATAGAAGCCCGCGAGTAAAACGTCAGCAGGCGCGTAATTCGGGTTAGCGGCCCGCGCCTGCTCCAAAAAACGAAAAGCTTGCGGCGTGTCTTTGCCGCGCGATGCAAGGGCTGCGATAGACAATTTCGCCGCATCTTCCGGATGCTTTTGCGCGTCGTCCAAAGAGAAGGCGCGAAGGCGTTCGAGCTGGTCCGGCGCTTCATAGCGAAGGAAACCTATGTACCTTTGGACGAAACGAACATCTGCGGGATCCTGCTTTGCTATGCGGGCAACGGTCTCCTTATACAAGGCGAGTTGCTCGGTGAAGGAAGCGGTCTCAATCTTACGGTCGAAGCTGCGCATCTCCGCCGCGACAGCGGGGCTCGATTCGCAACTGACCGGCGTCGCGGCCTGAACAGAGAGGGCGCCCGTTAAGAGCGCGAGCACACCAAGAGTGCGTTGCATACTTACTGAATGATACGCGTTTTTCGCTCCCCATGCTCACTGTCGAAGTCATTCAAGAAGTAGACGCGCTTCGCGAGTTTCAACCGGAATGGGCGGCATTCACCCAGACTCTTGGTTTGACGCCGTTTCAGCAGCCGCGATGGATGCTCACGTGGTGGTCGCATTTGGGTAGCGGAGAACTTCGAGTGATTGTGTTCCGGGATGGCAATTTGCTGGTTGGCGTGGTTCCCTGCTTCCTGCACACATGGAACCGCCTGCGGCAACTTACGTTGATCGGCTCGGGCATCTCCGATTATCTGGATCCGGCGATCTCGCCGCAACACTCTACGGAGATTCTCGATCGCCTGCGATTGCATCTGATCGAAAATCGCGGCTGGCAGATTTGCGATTGGCAAGATCTGTCAAGCGACACGCCGCTGAAGGCTCTGCGCTCCTGCGCCGAATTCGAGGTTCAGGTAACTGAAGACACGCCATGCAGCCGGATACCGCTGATCGGGACGTTTGAAGAGTTCGTTCGAAGCCGTCCCAAAAAGTTGCGGCGCAATTTGCGACAGTACCGGCAGCGAGCCGAAGCGGTGGGCGAAATTCAATTTCAGGTACACGGCAAGGCGGATGCGGAGTCGATCGAGGCGTTAATCGCTTTGCATACGGCGCGGTGGCGCGAAGCGGGTGAAGCGGGATCGATCGAGTCGAACGGCTCGGCGGAGTTCCTGCGAGACGCAGCCACGGAATTCGAGCGTGAAGATATGCTGCGGTTATTCACTCTGCGCTTTAAGGGTCGGATTGCCGCGGTCATGCTCGCGCTTCGGAATGCAGACACCATGTTTGACTATTTGACGGCATTCGACCCGGAACATCATGCCTTCGGCTTCGGCCGTACGCTGATCTCGGAGGCCTTGCGCTACTCCTACGAGCAGCAATTCACGTGTTGGGATTTCCTCCGAGGGGATGAACCATACAAGTTTTGGTGGGGCGCACAAGAGATTCCCAAATGGCGCATAAGGTTGACGAGAAAACTCTAGATCGGCAACAATCCGCGGCGAATGCCGATGGTGACGGCTTCGGTCCGGCTCCCTGCACGCAACTTCGCGAGGATCTGCGCAACGTGAAACTTGGCTGTGTGCTCGGATATGCCGAGCCGGGCGGCGATTTCCTTATTAGCGAATCCATGCGCGACCATTCGCAACACCTGCGTCTCGCGAGGCGTGAGCGTCTCGACGTAGAGGTTAGCATCCGCCATGCGCCAGCGCTTTAGCTGATCGTCCGTGATCACCGACAGGCCGTTGGCGACCGCTTCGACAGCCGCCCCAAGCTCCGAAGCCGATACATCGGTGGGTAAGGACGCTCGCACATTGTGGTCGAGATCGATGGGACTATTTGCAACGACTACTATCGGCGGCCCTTCGGTTGGCAGATGATCTTGAGCAATACCGGCCGCAACAACGACGTCTATGGCTTCAGGCGCCCAACTTCGATGAGGCGCCGGAGTTTCAGCGCGCACGATGTCGAGCCGCTCGTTTTGCTGGAGCAGATTTGCCAAGCTGCGCGCGCGCTGCAAAGTGCCGGCAATAACTGCGACTCGTATCACGCTTGGCGCGGCGCTCAGTTCGCCTTCATCCGTTCGGAGATTGTTATCTGCGCTTCTACTCTTTCACCTGCGCGCATCAGCACGGCGCGCACGGTTCGGCCCACTGTTTCTCCTCGCAACACAATCTGCAGCTCATCGATGTCGCTGACCGGCTTTCCATCGAGCGACACCAAAACATCTCCCAACTGCAGACCGGCCTGGTCAGCGGGTGAGCCGGGCTCCACGCTTAAGACAATGAGGCCTGATGAAGCCTGCATTCCGGACTTCTCTCTCTGGCGCTCCAGAATAGCGACAGGTTGCAGACTGACGCCGAGATACCCGTGACGAATTCGCGCCTCGTTCAACAATTCATCGGCGATGCGATTCAAGGTGGCGACCGGAACGGCAACTACCGAGTGCCTGAGCAGCCCGGGCGTCGCCAGGCCGATGAGTTCGCCTTCGGCATTCACGACCGCGGCGCCCGATTGCGAGGGATAAAGATTCACGTCCAGCCGCACAAAATAATCGAGGGAGCCTCCACGCCACGTGCGGCGGCTGCCTCCTACGGCTCCCAGCATCCCCAGGCTTGCGGATGGACCAACGTCGATGGTTAATCCGACCACAGCGGCCAGCATTCCCGGCTTCAAAACCGCGGTATCCGCGACCGCGAGCGGAGCTAATGGAAGGCCCTCCACTTTCAGGATCGCCAAATCCACGCTCGGATCGCGCCCCAGAATTGTCGCGGTTGCGTCGGAGCCATCCGCCAGGTGTATGGGAATGCGATCTTCCCTGCGCAGCGTATGGTTCGCAACAGCAATCAAATTTTCACGAAGTATTACGCCGCTGACGACGCGATAAGGCGCAGCTTTAACGGCGACCACGCCTGCGTTAGTTTTTTCGATTAATGCGATCAAGGCGGTTGAAAATCCGCTGAGATCTGTGAATGTTGTGCTGCTCATGCTCCATTGTGAGGGGAAGCGCGGATTTACACATCAGCCGATTGGCTAGGTTGGATCGACAAGACGGTGCAGGATTCGCAAGCCTCTCAGGATCGCCCTCCGCTCTGCGGGTTGGGCCCGCCGAAGAGCTTGAATGACGGGGTGAAGCGTCACGCGAGGCAGCGTGTCGCGGAGATAGGTTTCGACCTGCGCGGACGTCCTGATCTTGCTGAAGCGACCGTCGATATGGTCCTGTTCGCGTTGCGCCATACCGCGTTTCTCCAAGCGATCGACGATTCCTGAGACTGTGCTGTGCGCAAGGCCGGCTTGGTTACTGAGCTCCTTGAGACTGAGACCGCCAGGCGAACGGACCAGGATCTGCATAATACTTCGTTGAGGGCCCGTGAGTTCGCCGCGGGCGAATTCAGCTTCAACGGGTTTCCGTAACATTTCTCTGATGATGCGTAGTTCACGCTCGATCTCCTGCGCAAGGTCGGCGAGCTCCGCTTCTTCGTGCTGTGAGCGGCGCGGCATCACCAGATAAAGGGGACCAGGGCTTTGACATCACGCTTGTATTGGCCGTACTCGTCGCCGAACTGCTCAATCATGAAACGCTCTTCGATCAGCGACTTCTGCCGCAGGCCGATCACCGCCAGAGCCAAGCCGACGAGGCAGCGCACCTCGCCGATAACGAGGGCGGCACCGAGGAATCCGAGCAAGATTCCAAAATAGGTGGGATGCCGCACGAGGGCGTATGGACCGCTGCGAATGAGCCGATGATCTTGTTTGACGGTGACCCACCCGCTCCAATCGCGCCCGATGAAGAAGCGCGCCCAAATTGCGAAGACAATGCCCAGCAAGGACAGCGCGAGACCGATGTAGGAAACCAGCGGCGCGGCGGGAACAAAACGCCGTGCCAGCGGGCCTATGCGCAGTCCTCTATCAAACGCCATGAGAAATGCGGCGACCAGAAGGAAGATATGGACGACGCGCGAGCTTGTCGACTGCACGCGCACGGCCGGTTTCGTAGTGAGGCTGGTGATCAACCACAGGATGCCGAGGGCGGCCCAGGCGATCTCGATAATCTGAAGGGGATTAACTTGCATAGAAGCCTGACCATGAATCGTATACGACGCGTCGTATACGACTTATAATAGCACGTACGGGAAGGAAATTGCGCGGCGGTTGACGATCGTCTTTGGGAAAGCGCCCGATTTCTCGGAAACGGCCAGAGCGAGCGCCGCAAAAAGCAGAACAATTCCTCTCGGACAACCGGCACGAATTGGCTCCGCGCGTGATTCGGGAAGTCACTAATAAGTTGACCACGGGCCTGAAGAATCCGCGGCGCCTTGGAAACTAGCAGTGCTGCCCATGAGCAGTCCCACAGCTAACCAAAGCGTCCCGGCTGCGTCGAATAGCAGTGCCTGAAAACACTGCCGCAAATATAAAGTCCGGCATACGGCTGATGCGCAAATCGCCATCATTTTCGATCGCGGTTATCCTCACTTTGGCTCTCGGCATCGGCGCGAACAGCGCTGTATTCTCGGCGATCAACGCGATTCTCCTGCGGCCTTTGCCGTTCCCGAATGGCGATGAGCTCATGCTGTTGCAGCAGTTCGATCGCAAGGCCAAGAATCCGGCGAGTTTTGTCGCGCCTGTGCGGCTCGAAGACTGGAACCGGCTCAACGCGATGTTTCAAACAATATCCGGCTGGTATACACAAGACGTTTCGGAGACCTCCGGCGCTCTGCCCGAGAAAGTAACAGAAGCATTGGTTGCTCCTCGATTTCTCTAGGCCTGGGGCGTCGCGCCCGCGCTGGGCCGCGATTTTGCTCCTGAAGAAGAACGCTTCGGCGGACCCAATGCGGTTGTCATCAGCGATCGTTTGTGGCGCCGCCGCTTTTCATGCAGACCCGAATGCGGTTGGGAAGACAGTTCGTCTCGAGAAATACTCCTACACGGTGATCGGCGTCATGCCGGCGTCATTCCTGTTTCCTGACGTGACGTCGATATTTGGTATCCGAGTCCGCCGGATGCACCCTACACTCAAAGCCGGCAGTCGCCTGAATGAGATGTTCCACTTCGAGAAAATTCACGTCCTCGTCATTGGTGTTGGCGTGAATCAGCAGCGGCGTTTCGAGATCTTTGACATGGTTGACGGGCGAGCGGCGGCGATATTCCTCGATGTCATCGCGAACCGACTTGCCGATATGATAAGGCGCGGAGTAGAGCTGCCGATATGACTCAGGCTCACGGCCCATGCGCGCGACAAGATCGCTGACGGGCACGCCCGCGTAGGCGACCGCGTAGGTCTTGGGGTGCTGCATGATGTTCATGAGCGTGATGAATCCGCCGTGACTCCAGCCCATCATGCCCGCGCAATTCGGATCTAAAACGCTGTAGTTCTGCAGCATCCACAGAGTGCTGTTATAGACGTCGTCCATCTCGCGCCCGCCGTAATCGATGTCTTCATAGAAGCCGCGGCCGTAGCCGGTGCTGCCGCGATAATCGCAGGCGATGATGCTGTAGCCCTGCTCGATGAGCTCGCGCAGGGGTGCAAGTCGCTGGTGTCGAAATTGGCGTGTACGCCCTGGTGGGCAAAGGTTATGAATGGTTGCTTTTTGGAGCGATCCAGATTCTTGGGGATAAACGTGTAGGCGTGAATGATCAACGGATTTGTCGCGCCCGGCGCTTTCGGATTCGTCACGTGCGTTGGCGGGGAGCTGGTGTATTCGATCTTGTCGACTTCGGCGATATCGGAAAGGCGTACGAACCAGAGGACGTCTTCCACGCGCTTGAGGACCTCGTCGTTGCCTGCGAAGCGAACTGGGGCGCCGATGGCGCTGGCGCGGCGGTGGGCGGTGTCGGCGCAGGAGGCTGTTGCGCGAGCAGCGGCAGGAAAAAGTTAAGCGAAAGGAGGAGAAGTAGAGGTTTGTTCATGATGCCGCGCACGCAGTCGTGAGAATAACAGAGCCTTTCTTGCGAAACGAAGCCAGGCATGGCGTTTTTACCAAACGAACCCTGTGAGGCGATTTGGCGTTTTGCGGAACGAACCCGATTCCGGATTGGCTCGGCGTTTTGCGAAACGAAGCGACCGGTCTGGCAGACCACAAAAGGCGATGGTCTGCCCCATGCGATTGTATGCACATATGCGGGCATACAGTAGCATGAGGAACTTCGCGGCGTCCCGGAGCTGATGGTGACTCGACGGCTAAGTGCTTCAGCTACAAGGGGCTGGGAGGAAAAAGATATTACTTTCCGGCGGGAATCAACATTTCAGCGGTCCTCGGATCGCTGCTGACGTGTTAGTTGTTCGCTAGATTTTAGGAGGGTTAGACGCTGCAAACAACGGGGCCGGGCTGCAGTAAATCGATCGCTGACACGCACACAGGAAATGCTTCACGGCAACCGACACTTCAGCGCGAAAAGTTCCTGCGCCTCGTATCCTCTGGAGGCAAGCAGGGTTCCCTCCGGAAGATACGCCGTACCAATTCTCTGTGGGCCTCACGAAATCTCTCATAGCAACAAGCCTCTCCAGCCTCTTAGTACCCGTGCTGATCCTGTATAAGTCCTGTGCGTCGTCGAGTTGTAACCGCCCGTCGAAGTAAATGTACTTCGAGTCATAGGACCACATGACATTATCGACGCTGAACATGCGTACGAGCTCAAAGGAGTGCGTCCAATCCGGCGAGGCGATCCTGACGGACTTGTTGTCGGTGGTGACGGCGAGGATAGATTTGCCATCCGGTGACCAGCGCGGACTCCAGAGACCACGCGTCCCCGGTATTTCGCGTGCGCGGCGAGTAGGGATGTCGATTGCGTGCAGGCACATAACTGAAAGTTGCTTGCGACCCAAAAGCTCGCCAAAAAGTACCTGCTTCCCATCGAGTGACCAGGTGGGGACACCTTCGTTGTCTGCTATAGGCAGAAGTTCCTTCGCCCTACCTCCGTGGGCGGGGATTACGAAAACCTGCCAAGGTCCGTTCGGGTTTTGTCCCATAAAAGCAATGCTTCGGCCATCCGGAGACCAGTGCGGCTGGTGAGCGACGAAGGTGGGCCATGTTAGCTGAACGGGCCCGCTCCCGTCCGGTCTCGCCTTCCAAAGCGTGTGATTGGGTTGATAGATGAACGCAACCCACTGCCCGTCCCGCGAATAATGGAGCTCGTAAGCAGGCAAGCCTCTCCACGCGGAACGCCATTCGCCTCGTATCGGGTCGAAGAATGACAACTCAGACCTGCGCTCATCATGGACAGCAAGGATCTGTGAGTTGTCTTTTGCAAAAGCAGGCCAAGTCCAGGATGCCGGACCGTCAGTCAGTCGGGTCGCCTCAGCGCGGCCGAGAGCCCGCTTTTCCTTCGTTATCCAGAGGTTCTGTCGATGGTCGTCACCGGCTTCAAATAAGAAGTACTTCCCATCCGGACTCCAAACGCCATGACTCGCCCATTCACCTGCCTTAGACATCTCGTCCAGCTTTCGTGCTACAGAGCGCCGCTTGTCGAACTCCCATGTTCCGACCGGCCCTCCTCCCGAATCCCTGAGCGTCATTCGTAGACGTGTGCCATCCGGTGACCACCTGAGGTAATCGGGATGTCCGGGTAAGTCAAGAAATCTGCGTTCGCTCGCTTCCAGTAAGTGAAGAGAGAGAAGCGATGTATTGGATGAGAACGTGAGGGCGTCACCGGTGTGGTCCCATGTTCCCGCTCCATCGCCCACCGCGACCTTACGCAGGCGCCTATCTGCGAGCGAGTAGGTGGAGAAAACGGGCCTCACCAATGAAAGCGAACGGACCAAAAGCAGACGCCGAGTTGGAGAGATATCTTGCAGCAACATTCCCGCCAGTTCGCTCGAGAGAGGTTGCGGATCTCCACCGCTTACCGGGACAGAGGCGATTTGATTGATGCCGTTGAACACCTCATTAAAGAAGAGCTGCCGACCGTCCGTGAGCAGTGGCCCGGATTTAGGGCGGCCGTCGTTGGTGAGCTGGGTGAATTGCGGGACGCGAGGTTCGCTCCGGGACGCGGGCGTGACCCATGCGGCGAAGAAGGCAATCGCGGATAGCAGCATAGCTGTAATGAGCAAAAACAAGCCACGTCCGTGGCGCGTTGTCGATTGCGATAGAGGGAGTACCGGCTGGTCAAGCCCGAGCAAACAGCCACTCTCTGACTCGCCGGGATAGGCGAAGCAAACACTTCCTGGACCTCGGCCACGAACTGCCAGCCTCTTTTGTAGTAGGTCTTTATGTAGGAGGTCCCATCCGGCATCGGGCCGAGAGCCCGCCGCAGCAGCGCGATCTGTCTTTCGATGGCATTGTCATCTACGGTGACATCGTTCCAGAACGACTCCTTAAGCTCCTGTTTGGCAACAACGCGGCCTCGTTCCCGCAGAAGTACATCGAGTACCTGCTCGGCGCGGGGCTGAAGCTTTACATGTTCGTTGCCCCTGCATAGACGTCGCGATTCCGGATCAAACGTGAAAACTCCGAAAACGAGCTGCCTACTTGCTGCCATACTCGAAAATCAGCAAAAGATCAGTAATTCTGGCGACGTTTACGGCTAAACTGCGGTTCACAGGGTTGCCGAGGGAATGCGAATTCATTTGACAAAGGTTATCAGATTAAGTCGGGCCGTAAACGTTCCCCGATATCCAGCAAGATCGAATACGCCCCTTCGGGGGCCCACGTTCGTTAAGCCTCTCCTACTGCGGGTCGCAAGTAGTGGGGCGACAGTCCTTAAAGCCGTCATATTTTTTTGTTTAGGTACTTTCTTTCTAGGTGCGACGTCCTCAGGCCAGACCGCCGTCTGGGGAGGAGGAGACGGCAATTGGTTTCCATCGGGATCTAGCGCAGCAAACTGGTATTGCCCTGGACCACCGTTTCCCTGCGGACCTCCAAATGGGGCTGGCTGGACAGCGGATATCGGCAACGCGACTGGTTCCGGGTCGCTTACAGGTATCGTCACAGTGAACGCGCCCGTAAACCTTACAACCGGCGGAGTTTCGTTGGGAACAGGAGCTTTCGGCGGCCTGATCGTGTCGTCAGCGGCAAATTCTTTGACGGCCAATACTCTGTTTCTGGGGAATACCGGTCAAGGTACGCTAACGCTACAAAGCGGTGGTGCTGCTACAGGAAACTTCGTCAACATTGGGGCCGCATCCACTGGAAATGGAACGCTGACCGTAACAGGGTTGGGATCTCACTTTACCCAATCGAACCTAAGTGACGGGTCCGGCTATTTGACCATCGGGAATATCGGAGAAGGCACATTGACGATTTCAAATGGCGGCCAGGTCAAGAACGCAGCAAGTGCGGCTCTGGGGTATGCCCTTTCTACGGCGCGGGGAACAGCTAATGTATCTGGCGTGGGATCTGTGTGGAACAACTCCGGACAACTGGATGTTGGATATTACGGTAACGGGATTTTGAATATTACCGGGGGCGGTACGGTCGACGACGGAGGTTGCGTTAACTGCAGTGCTTCAGTCGTCGGCTACCAGACAAGCGGGCAAGGCAGCGTTCTGGTATCGGGAAGCGGGTCGACTTGGAACAACAATGGAGTCGTCAATATTGGATATCAGGGCAACGGTGCGCTGACGATCAGCAATGGGGGGGTGGTCAACAATACGGCTTGTTCAGGGGTGCGGGACTGCTAACAATGGATTGTTAATCGGGACCTTGGCCGGGTCGTCGGGAACGCTTTCCGTAGAAAACGGCGGCCAGCTGAATACCATCGGACCCGCAACCTTGGGCTTAAATCCGGGCTCGGCCGGAAATGCGACGGTAGGCGGAACGGGTGCGCAGTGGAATAATTCGAGCTCCCTCGCCGTCGGCGGTGGCGGGGCGGGCGCTTTGACCGTCCAGGCAGGCGGTATAGTCATCTCCGGCGAAGATGTGAATGGAAATGGCGGCCTCATCGGTGTCAATTCCGGCACGGGCACTGTTGTGAGTGATGGCGTTGGTTCGGATTGGGTCACGCAGGGCGCGCTATTGGTAGGTGCGGTGAACGGCCATGGGTCCTTGACGGTGCAAAACAGTGGAGCCTTGAGCAGTGGTGTGTTGTACGTAGGGGCAGCGGTGGGCAGCAGTGGAACCATGCTGCTGCAGAGCGGGGGAATTGTGACGAGTGGGACTCGCGCCGATGGACTGAGCGGCTCGGTTGGTTCATCGGGAACAGGCGTGGGAACGGCCACGATCGATGGTATTGGTTCGACTTGGAATGCGGGGGGGGCATTCGCGGTAGGCAGCAGCGGAAATGGCATGCTGACCGTCCGCAATGGCGGTGTGTTGAACAGCGGGGCTGATATGTATGCCACCGCTGGTTACATCGGGGTTAATGGTAAAGGGGTGGTAATAGTGACTGGAGCGGGTTCGGAATGGAATGCTGCGTCGGGCATAATTCTGGCCGATCTCGGCGGCAACGCAAGCCTTACGATTCAGAACGGTGGAGTTGTTCAAAGCGGCGCGGATGTGAACGGCAATGGGGGACAGATTGGCGCGGATTTCGCGACCGCAACGGTGACTATCGACGGTGCCGGATCTAAATGGGCGACGGCAGGAGCGCTGTTGGTCGGTGCGGTGAATGGGAACGGATCCTTGACGCTACAAAACGCTGGCGCGGTAAAGAGTGGTGTCTTGTACGTGGGTGCAGCCACGGGCAGCAGCGGCGCCATCTTGCTGCAGAGCGGCGGGATTGTGACGAGCGGAACCCGCGCCGACGGACTGAGTGGTTCCATCGGCTCATCGGAAACGGGAGTGGGAACTGCTACGGTAGACGGCGCTGGTTCCACCTGGAACGCGTCAGGGGCATTCGCGGTCGGCAGCAGCGGGAATGGCGCGCTCGCCATACGCAATGGCGGCGTGGTGAACAGCGGGGAAGACATTTATGGGAACGCGGGTTACATCGGGGTGAATGGTAACGGCGTCGTGACAGTGACTGGGGCGGGCTCTCAATGGAATGCTGCATCAGACGTAATTCTGGCTGATCTCGGCGGCAATGGAAGCCTCACGATCCAGAACGGTGGAGTCGTTCAAAGCGGTGCCGATGCGAAGGGCAATGGGGGACAGATTGGCGCTGATTTGGGGAGAGCAATGGTGACCGTCGACGGGGCCGGATCTAAATGGACTACATCGGGCGCGCTGTTGGTGGGCGCGGTGAACGGCAACGGATCCTTGACGGTAGAGAATAATGGGGAGGTAAACAGTGGCGTTTTGTACGTAGGGGCAGCCACGGGCAGCAGCGGGACCATACTGCTACAGAGTGGCGGAAATGTGACGAGTGGGACCCGCGCCGATGGACTGAGTGGCTCGGTGGGTTCATCGGGCACGGGAGTGGGAACAGCCATGATCGATGGCGCGGTTCGACCTGGGATGCGGCGGGGGCATTCGCGGTAGGCAGCAGCGGAAATGGCACCCTGACCATACGCAATAGTGGCGTGTTGAACAGCGGGGCTGATATCTATGGCAACGCTGGTTATGTCGGGGTGAATGGTAAAGGCGTGGTGACAGTGACTGGTCCGGGTTCTCAATGGAATAGCTCCGGTGCACTTATGATCGCTTCGGGCGGTCAGGGCTCGTTGTTTGTCGCGAACGGGGGAAGGATAACCGATTCTAGTGCTACCGTAGGTTCCGGCGTGGGGTCAAGCGGCAGCGTTTTAGTCGATGCCGCCAAGTGGATCAATACCGGAACGTTGACTATAGGTGTTAATGGAACGGGAACAGTAAGTCTTGAAAACGGCGCAAGTCTCGCAGCGGGTAATACGACCATAGGCGCTCAAGGGAGTTTGATCGTTGATCCTTCAATTGTCACTGTTTTGGGTTCATTCACTCTATTGCCCGATGGTACGCTCTCGCTGGCCGTTGCTGGACCAAGTCCCGATTTGCTTAGCCAAGTGAATATCTCTGGCGTGGGACTCTTTCACGGAACTGTCGATTTCGATTTTATTGACGGCTTCGCGCCCACCGCCGGGGAATCCTTCGATCTTATCCACGCGCTCAGCGCAGATTTCAACGGCGTGAGATTTCAAATCGAGGGGCTTGAGCCGGGATTCGCTTACGGTTACGAATTCGCGAACGGTACATTCAGGCTGGACGCGCTGAACAATGGAACCAGCACTTCCTCATCCCCCGAGCCGAACACTTTAAGCCTACTTTCAGGCGCAGTGGTAGTTTTCCTGATCGGCGCGTTGTGTAGAACAAGGCGTGATAAGTCATCGAGAGGGAGACTGCTTACTTGAAAAGAGTTGCTCTGCTGGGAGCGATTATCATTTTGATCGCGTCTGGAGCGTGGTTTGCCTTCGCTTGGTCGCGACGGGCGAGCCAGACCGGGTTTGATACGACGTACCAGGCGGTTTTGCTCGATAATGGGCAGTTCTTTTACGGAAGAATCGGTCGCCTGGACAGCGACTATCCGGTGTTGACTGACGTGTACTACATTGAACACCAGGTTGATTCGCAATCCAAGCAAGCGAAGAACATCCTTGTCCGGCGTGGCAACGAGTGGCACGGTCCAACGCGAACAGTCCTTAACAGGCGACATATTGTTTTGGTCGAGCCTGTCTCTCCCACGTCGCAGGTCGCGCAGCTCATCGCCGAATTGACGAAGAAGAGCCAGTGAAGCTGAGCGGTTTGGCGAAGGTGAATCAGACTTCGAAACGGAAGTAGACTTCCGCGGGGCTCCACTAGCCCCACTACATGCCCAAAAACTTCCAATTGCCGGGTTCGAGATCAGCTACAGTCTTCGCAGATATTGCGGAACCCACCTACGGTAAGTCGGGTTTGCGGAGGACAACGCATTCTAGAAACTAATACGGCCGTTGAACTGGATCTCGCGGGAGGTGAAAGTCGAGGTCAGTGTACCCAAACCTGTGCTGTTAATGTTCGGCGCTGCCGACACGCTGAAGTTCGGATGGTTGAAGATGTTGAACATCTCGGCGCGAAACTCAAAGATGAGCCGTTCGGTGAGCCTTGTCTTCTTGACGAAGTTCATGTCGACCTGCTGGAAATTCGGCCCGGAGCAGGCCTTGTAGAGTCCGTAATCGCCGAGCGTACCGGGACTGGGGTTCGCCAGACGGACGTATTGGCTCCGAGCGTTGAACCGGGTGCCGCGGTGGTCGAAGTATTGAAAGCGATATCGCTTGCGGGCAGAAACAGGGCTCCGCTGGCAGGGGTCTCGTACACGCCGACCGAGTTGCAGATGGATCTGTCGCTCACCCCGATTGCGACTGCCGGATTGCCGGTCGAATTGCCAGTGCGGTTGATGGTCCCGATACCGGAGGTCAGCGTAATAGGAATGCCGGAGCGCCAGGTCCAGAGGCCGCCGGTCTGCCATCCTTCCAGCACCCGGCCCATCACACTGTTTGAAAGCCAGCGCCTACCGCGTCCCACCGGGAATTCGTAGACTGCATTCAAGTGAAAAGTGTGGTGAATGTCGAAGTCGGCGCGGGTAAGGTCGTAAGCGGGATTGTTGAAATCGAGAGTCCGGACAGGCTCGCTTTGTGAGCCGGTGATGCCGGCGTTCGACAGCACCTTCGCCCAGGTGCAGTTCGCGGTCCCTGACCGGGCAGCCCCTCATTGAAGCCAGGCGTGCCAGTTGCCTAACGGGTGCAGGCGACCCGCAGGCAGAATTTCCATCTGGCGGAAGTATATAGCCGGATTACGATTTTTTGCAATTGTACTGTGGGAGCCGGAGCAGGAACGTAATCCCTCGCGCAAAGTCTAAAGTTCGGCTCACCTCGGAGGGGAAACATGCGCGTGGCTCGCCGTACGTTCATGCGGGGACTTCTCGGCACTTCTGTGATGGGAATGGGAGGCATTGCCTGCTCAGCGCCTCGGCCTGTGGGCGGCGGCAATCCGCCTGCGCCTACACCGCAAGCATCGGCAATTCAGCATATCGTCGTTCTGACCTTTGAGAACCGCAGCTTCGACCACTTTCTCGGTTGGCTGCCGAATGCGGAGGGTTGGTTGACGAAAGATCCGGGGCTGACTTACACAAATAGCTCGGGTCAGAGCTATGCGCCGCAGAATCTTCGCGGCGATTACACGGGATGCGGCCATCCGGTTCCAAATAGCGCTTACGGAGCGCCCAACCAAACCGCGTACAACGGCGGGAAGATGGATGGCTTCTTACGAGTTCCAGGAAACGACACTTACAGCATCGGCTATTACCTTGGCGCGGGAGATGCCTTTCCTGGCGCGTTCGCACAGTCGTATACGGTGTGCGATCACTGGTTTGCTCCTATTCTGGCGGAAACATTTCCGAACCGAATGTTTTATGGGCGGCGCAAACGGACCGGCTGACGAACAGCTTGAGTTTGAGCAGCCTTCCGACGATTTTCGATCGGCTTTCGAGCGCCGGGGGTGAGTCACCGATATTACTTCAATAACGTTCCGTTTCTCGGGCTGTGGGGTCTGAAATACCTGACTTCCACTTCTCTCTTTTCGGAATTTCTCAGCGCAGCCAGTTCACGCAATCTGCCGTCGGTATCATTCGTCGATCCGCGGTTTACGGAGTTGGACGATGGTCTGGGCAACGACGATCATCCTCATTCCGACGTCCGGAATGGAGACGCGTTTTTATCCAAAGTTTTTCATGCCATCGCCACTGGGCCGAAATGGGCCAGTACGGTTCTTGTTGTAACTTTCGACGAGTGGGGCGGATTTTTCGATCACGTTGCGCCGCCGTTTGCGGTTCCGGCGAATCATATCGACACGTATTTAGTAAACGGCCAGGTGCTGCTGGGATTCCGGGTGCCCACGATCATTGCGTCGCCATTCACGCGAGGCACGAACCAGGTGGACGGGACAGTTTACGATCACACGTCCATCCTGAAACTGATCGAATGGCGATCTGGGCTTGCGCCGCTGACGCCGCGCGATAGTGCGGCAAACAATCCCGCAGCAAACTTCAACTTCGCTTCACCTGCGCTGCAAGTGCCGGCGCTGGCACAGCCTGGCACGGTTGTGGGTCTGCCTTGCTTCCTGCAACGAGTGGCTGGCGCGAACGCACAACCCGCGGTGACGGCCGAAACTGCGCCTGAGAGCGCGTTCGGGGCGCTGAAGAATACGGCGACGGTACAAGACTGGCTGAGCCGCGCGAATTTCAAGGGAGCGAAGTAAGAATTAGCAGCGGAGCACTTCCACTTAATGGCTGAGGGGAAAACAGGAACAACGCAAGTCTCTATAGAGCAAGCGCTGAAGGATCTTTATCGCGAGGCCGAACAGCAAGGCGTGGAAATTCTCACCGACGCAAACCCAGAGATTAAAGCGCCGATGGAATAATGATTACATTATTTCCTAGACACTCCTCTAGGTAGGAATCGTATATACAGTTGACATGGGTGAGAGAAGTGACGTGTATCGAATCGCGGCGCTTGAAAATACGATCACCAATATAAAATCCGGCATACGGCTGATTCGCAAATCGCCGTCTTTTTCGATTGCCGTCATCCTTACGCTGGCTCTTGGCATCGGCGCGAACAGCGCTGTATTCTCGGCGATCAATGCGATTCTCCTGCGGGCTTTGCCGTTCCCGAATGGCGATGAGCTCATGCTGCTGCAGCAGTTCGATCGCAAGACCAAGAATCCGGCGAGCTTTGTCGCGCCTGTGCGGCTCGAAGACTGGAACCGGCTCAACACGACGTTTCAGGCAATATCCGGCTGGTATACACAAGACGTTTCGGAGACCTCCGGCGTTCTCCCCGAGAAAGTAACAGAGGCATTGGTTGCTCCTCGGTTTCTCCAGGTCTGGGGCGTCGCGCCCGCGCTCGGCCGCGATTTTGCTCCTGAAGAAGAACGCTTCGGCGGACCCAATGCGGTCGTCATCAGCGATCGTCTTTGGCGCCGCCGCTTTCATGCAGACCCGAATGCCGTCGGCAGGACGCTTCGTCTCGAGAAGCTTTCGTTCACGATTATCGGCGTCATGCCGGCTTCGTTTCTCTTTCCCGTTCGCGATGTCGACGTTTGGTGGCCCAGTCCCGTCGACGCGCCCTACGCTCAAAGCCGGGAGTCGACTTGGTTCACTGTCATCGGGCGGCTCAAGCCTGGTGTAACCGCGGCCCAGGCACGGGCGGATTTGGCGCATGTACAAGCGCAGCTCGGACGGCAATTTCCAAAAACGGATGCCAATCTGTCGGTCGGAATTCAAGCTCTTAAGGAGACAACGGTCGGCGGCGTTCGCCGTTCACTGTGGGTGCTGTTCGGCTCCGTCTCTTTACTTCTGCTGATCGCCTGTACGAACATTGCCGCCCTCCTGCTTGCCCGCACTACCGAACGCGAACGTGAAATATCTGTGCGTTTCTCGCTGGGCGCATCTCGCGCTTCTGTGATTGCTCAACTATTGACCGAATGTTTCGTGCTTGCCGTCGCGGGCTCGGCGCTGGGCTTGTTTGTGGCTGACGCCGGTTCCAGGGCGCTGCGCATTCTCGCCAAGAGCATCCCGCGTATGGAAGAGATCACGCTCGATTGGCGTATTGTGCTCTACACGTTTGGCTGCGCCGTCGTCGTAACTTTGTTGTGTGGCTTGTTTCCTGCTCTTCGCGGCACGCGCCGGAGCATTGCGAGCGAGCTCGCGCACGCCGGCCGGTCGCAAGTTTCAACGCGCAATCCATTACAGTGGCTGCTGGTGGGCGTACAGGTGGCGCTCGCCGTGGTTCTTCTTGTGGGCGCCGGACTGCTGCTGCGGAGTTTCCAGGAACTTGGCCGCGTTTCAGCCGGCTTCGATGCAAGCCACGTCCTCACGCTGCGCATCAGCGGAAATTGGGGCGAAACCGTCGACATGAAGAAGCTCCGAAATCGTATTGACCGCACCCTGAATGAATTGCGCGCCGTACCCGGTGTTCGCGCTGCCGCCATCTCAGCCACGTTGCCGGGAATCCCGAGTGACTCGAAAAGCGAGGTCAAGATCACCGAAGGGCGCGCCGAAACCGAAGGCAAAATCGTCGCCGACAGCCGCTTCGTCTCAAACGGCTACTTCGCCACTATGCAAATACCTGTGCTGGCGGGCGAGGGCTGCCGCGAATCTTTGAATGACACGGTGGTCGTGAATCGCAGTTTCGTGAACAAATATCTGAATGAATCGCCGGCCATTGGACATCATCTTCAGTGGGTGTCCAGTCAATTCATGCCCTCGCCCGCCGAGATTCGCGGCATTGTCGCCGATGCTCGCGAACAGGGCCTGAATCGCGAGCCGGGCCCGACGGTCTATTGGTGCGTAAGCGCTCCCACTCCCAGCCCAAACTTCTTAATTCGCACGGAAGCCGCACCGATGAAGATGGCCGGGACCTTACGCCGCAAAATTCATCAGATTGACCCCGGCCGATCTGTGTTCAACATCTCGCCGCTGCAAGAACACCTGTCGGATAGCTTTGCCGAGAATCGTCTTCGGACGATTCTGTTGACATTATTCGCCTTGACGGCTGTGTCGCTCGCCTGCATCGGGTTATACGGCACGCTCAGTTACTTTGTCGCGGTGCGGAAACGTGAGGTGGGCTTACGTCTCGCGCTCGGCGCAGTGCGAAGGCAAATCGTGACGCAATTTCTGTTCAAGGGCGTCGGCGTATCACTGATCGGCTGTACGGTGGGTTTGTGCTTGGCGGTCGCATTTGCGCGAGCGCTTTCGGGCATGCTGTACGGCGTGTCGACGGCTGACAGCGAAACGTTGTCCTCAGTTGTATTTCTGGTGATGTGCGTGGCCGTGCTGTCCTCTCTTTTACCGGCACTTCGCGCGGCAGGCGTGGAACCTATGGAGGTTCTACGCGATGAATAGCGGCAATCAAAATTGAAAACGGCCCGTCAGGACGAGGATGCGCCCCGATACCGCCGATCCTTGGAAAGAGCCGTAGGCGCTGGTGGGAGGAACTGCCGTTGTGGTAATCAGGCCGAGTCCGCCCGCCGCTATGTTTGCATTCGGGTTCTGGAAATGCGGATGATTCATGATGTTGTAAGCGCTGGCGCCGATCTGGAATCTCAGCTTTTCCGTGATATTGATGTTCTTGAACACGGAGGTGTCGATGTCGAAGTAGCCAGGTCCACGGAACGCGTTGCGGCCTAAATTGCCGAACGTGGTCTCGCTCAGACTAGTTACAAATTGGTTGCTGTTAAAGCACGGAGTGTTGACCGAACTCGCTCCGCAGCTCGCGTTTACGGGAGCGATGGCCGACGCCAGAAGGGTTGCCTGGCCAGTCGCAGACGTCGCGTTGACCGTGGGCGAGAGGGCGCCCGCAAGCAGACCATCGACGACACTGAACGGCGTTCCGGTACGAGCGAAAAACTTGCTTGACAAAGTCCAGTTACCGAGTACGTTATAGATCAGCCGGTTGCTGGGCTTCCACGGCGTATCCCAAACGAAATCGGCCACAACGTTGTGCCGAATATCGTAATCGGCGTTGCCGTAATTATTACGAATCGAAGGGCTGCTTAAGACTGTGTTGGAACAGCCTGAGCAGAAGGAATAGGGCTCGCCTGAGCCATCGTTCGAAATAGTATCGAGCGCGTGGGCCCAGGTGTAGGAAACCTGTCCCTGGAAGCCATGTGACAAGGTGCGGCGGAATTGAACGGTCAAGGCGTCGTAATTCGAATAGCCGCCATTGGTCAGCTCGGTCACCTGGTTAAAGCGCGGATCGGGCGCGGTGGTCGGCAGGCCCGCGAATGCGCCGTAGGATGATTGCACATATGCATTCGCAAAACCGTTTTGGATGAGCAGATTGTAGCCGTGATTCCCGCTATACGTTGCCACCAGCGCGCTCTTCGATCCCATAGGCTGCTCAATTTCAAAGCTCCACTCCAAGTACTGCGGAGTAGCAAAGTGCTGGGACACGGAGAAATAGTTGAAGGGGCTGAATCCCGGCACTAGATTGCTTAACTGCCCGAAGGTATCGCCTGCAAAAAAGCCGGACTTGAAGGCATTGTATTGATTTTGCGCAGCGGCGGCGGCGCTCGCCGGGTTGCTCGCGGTATCTACTGCGCCGTTGAAAATGGTTGCCGTAAACGGAAACGGCGGATTGTTGAATATGTTCGACACCAACTGTCCCGGCGCAAGGTCCGCGAACAGGCCGATACCGCCGCGAATCACCGTGCCGTTGCCTCCGCGTGGACTCCAGACGACGCCCAGCCGTGGATCGGCGACGACCGAATCGGTGTTCGAGTAAGCGTGTGAAAGTCCGGTCTGGATCGAAGAATCGTAAGGAATATTGATTCCCTTTTGGAAGCTCGATAGTGAGAACTGATTGCTCAAGCGGGAGAAACATTTATCCAGACATGATGGATCGCCAGTGCGGTCAAAACGGATGCCGTACGTGATTTTCAGATTCGGCTTGACGGCCCACTCGTCCTGCGCATACACGCCCAAGTTATACAGCCGGATGTGTGCGTCCAGCAGAGGGCTGAACTTCTGAGTGTAGTTGCTGCCCGTATCCGCGTTCGTCACGCCACTCGCGAAGTCGGAAAGCGAGTTGAATGTATAGAGGCCCACGGTACTGGATTCGTAACTGAAATCGGTCACCCGGTTCTTGCGCAGGTTCGCGCCGAATTTCAAAGTGTGGTTGCCCATGACTTTCGAAAAATCGTCGATGACTTGTCCTTGCCCCGAATGGCGCCCTTGCGGGAAGGGGAAGCCGTTCTCGAAAAATCCACCTAAGACGTAGAAGCTGCCGGTGCCTGGGCCGCCCTCGAACGCTCCGCTGGGGCCGCCGTCGTTAACTTGGATACCGTCGGGAAGAATCTTTTGCGCTGCCGCCGGATTCGCCGGTGCGAAGATGGCGCTGTACCACAGGAACGAGAGGATAAAGTTGTTCACAGCCGTCGGCGAAATCACGTAAGTATGATTGATCTGCCCTTCATATTGAGGCTGAATGCTGTCCGCGTTCAGACTGGGCGTGAGCAGGTCCGTAAAAGTCGGCTGGAATCCGTGATCGCCTTTGAAACGGAAGAATATGGACTGCTTGTCGTTAATTTTCCAATCGACGCGGTGTGTCTCCAGCCACTCTTTGTTGGTATTTACTCCGTTGGTTCCGAACGCCAACGCGCAACTGACGTTGGTGCCGAAGATTCCGCCGCCGGGAGCCGGAGTGTTCGTCGCCGCAAATTGACCGCATCCCAAGCGGCCGCTGGAATCCTGCAAAGTACCGTTTCCATTTACCACCGGCAGCGCGGTACTGGCCCCTTTAGCGCCGTTCCAGATGCTGAAGGCCTGCTTGTAAAAAGCAACCTGAGCAGGGGAGATTTGGCTCAAAGTGTAAGCCTGAAATTGGGGCGATGGGATGGAGACCACGCCGGTACTGGGCAGCGTGTAATAAAGGCCTTCGCTATCGGAATAGAAAAACAGTTTGTTTTTCCAAATGGGCCCGCCGATGTCGGCGCCCCATTGACGCGAAACCGCGTAGGGCCTCGGGACCCCGTTCGAGTTATTAAAGAAGTCGTTCGCGTTCATCAGATGATTGTTGAAATTGAACAGCAGATCGCCGTGCAAAGCGTTGCTGCCGGATTTCGTCACGTAATTCACCTGCGCTCCGGCTTGCCGGCCGTACTGCACGCTGTAAGCGTTGGTGACGACGGAGGCTTCTGAAATTTCGTCTTGCCCGAGCAGCAAATTGCTCGCGCCAGAATTGTTCAGGTTCAGATAAGGATCGTTGTAGTCGTCGCCATTGATCGTGTATAGGTTCGATGTGCCAGGCAATCCGTGCGCGCTGAAATTTCCATAGCCGCCGCCGGTGCTCACAGCTACACCCGGGACGGTGAAGGCCACGGTCGTGATATCGCCGCCGGGTGCGGGAAGCTCCAGAACCTGCCGCGTGTTGAAAGCCGTGCTGAGGTTGGCGTTGTCCTGTTGGACGGCGTTCCCCGCGGCGGTGACCTCAACCACCTGTTGGGTCGATTGAATCTTTGCGGTCAAGTTCACGGTAGCTGCCTGGCCCACTTCGACGGAGATGTTTGTAAGGTCGGAGGAAAGGCCGGTGCCCGCCGCTTGCACGGTATAAGTGCCAGGTCGCAGCAAGCTAAAACGGTACGCGCCAGCCTCGTTGGTGGTAGCGGTTCGGGTCTCACCGCTGGTTTGGCTCTTGAGGGTGACAGTCGCATTGGGTACTGCGGCACCGGTTTGATCCCTTACAGTTCCGGAAACATCGCCCGTGGTCATGGTCTGGGCATAAACGCTGGGAAGGGCGACGGACAGCAACAGGGCCAGTGACACAGAAAACAATTTGACAGATTTCATACACATCCTCCTCTGCGAATTGCGTGTTACTGCAAATTCGGCTGCGTGCTTTTGAAGGGCAATTTAGAAACCATCTGGTCCGTCAAATGACTTCTGCAAGATAGAGGTGGTGAGTGGGCGGGCAATTTCAGTTTTGGAATACTCGGGACGCGAGTATTCCAATCGGTAGAGAACTCTCGATGGCAGAATAGTCGGCAGGTATTAGAACAGAAGAATGATCGCCGTTCTTCCGTTCCGGTTCTGGCGACGCGCTAATGTTCGTTGCCCGACGGCGCGCTTTGACCTTTCGCGCTGATCTCGCGATTGTAGTTCGGATATGGGGGCTTGTGCGGTTGCGGTGGTGGATTCTTCTTCAGCTCGGCCATCGCCACGCTCACCGCGCGCTCGAGTTGAGGATCGTGCCCTTCGGCGCACGACTTCGGGTCCATATCGACTTCCACGTCGGGCGGCACGCCGTGATTTTCGATCTCCCATTGGCCTGACGGGCTGAAGAAGCCGAAACTCGGCGAAGTGACGGTGCCGCCGTCCATCAGCACCGGGTAGCTGGAGATGCCGACCAGCCCGCCCCAGGTGCGTTTCCCAACCAGCGGTCCCACTTTCGCGTAGCGGAAATACCAGGGCATCGCATCTCCGCCCGACCCGGAGAATTGATTGATCATCATCACCTTGGGTCCCTGAATCGAGGCGCTGGGAGTTCGGTAAATCGCGCCATATCGCGGCGCCCAGTAGCTCAGGAGCTGGCGTCCCAGCACTTGAATGATGTAGTCGGCCGCCTGTCCTCCGCTATTGAACCGCTCGTCTATAATCGCGCCCTGCTTATCGGTCTGCGCAAAAAAGTAGCGAGTAAAATTCGTGAGGCCGCCGGCGCCTGTGTCGGGCAAATAGACGTAGGCAAGTTTGCCGCCGCTCAATTCCTCCACTTTCTTGCGGTTGCCTTCAATCCAGGCCAGTGTGCGAAGACCGGCTTCGTTGCCGGTTGGCACTACAGTGACGTCTCTCGAATTGGCGCCCGATGCATCGGAGGATACCTTCAAGACAACGCTTCTCCCGGACGTTCCTTCGAGGAGACGGTAGATGTCGTCAGTCCCGGTAAGCTCGTCGCCGTTAATGGCCAGAATGTAATCGCCCTTCGCAATCTTCACGCCCGGCTGCGCAAGAGGAGCGCGAAGCTGCGGATCCCAAGCGCCGCCGGGGTAGATGGTCTTGATGCGGTAACGGCCATTGCTGATTTCGTAGTCGGCGCCCAGCAATCCGCCGGGGACGCGCGTTGGCGTGGGCATCGTTCCACCTCCGCCGCGCAAATGCCCCACAGTGAAGCTGCCCAGCATCTCCTGGAAGATATAGTTCAAATCCGAGCGCGATTCGAGTTGCTCCACATACGGCTCGAATTCTTTCTCCTCGGCAACCGTGTCCACTCCATGGAAATGCGGATCATAGAAAAAGCTCCGTTCGATGCGCCAGACCTCGTGGTACATCTGTTTCCACTCGGCCTTCGGATCGACATGAACCTGCATCCCGGCGAGCCTCAGCATGCCTTCGCCCGGTTTAACGGGTGCTGCGGCGGAGACGATCGCCATTTGCGGGATCGGTCTTTGCGGCGGTGCTCCTGCGCCGGGCGCGGCGGGCGGTCCCGCGATTTCGATCAACATCTTTTCGCCGTCTTCGGAGATGTCGAAGGATGCGATATTCTCGGCCAGCTTTTCCGTCTTCCGCGTTTTTAAATCGAATTTCTGCAGAGTGCGCCCGCGCGCTTGCTCTTCCGGCGCAGCGCCTTCGAGCAGATAGATCGTGCCCGTCTTTCCAATCCGCAGATCCTGGTAATTGCGAGCCGGCGGCGGCAGCGCCACAATGCGCGTTTCAATGTTCTCCAGATCAATGCGTGTGGGCTTAGGTTTGGGCCTGGCTTCGCCCTGGCGCGCTGCCCGTTCCGGAGTTGCTGCGGCGGCTGGCTTCTCTTCATCGCTCTCCGGCGTAATCGGTGAAACTCCTTCGCTGCTGAGCACCAGGGCATAGACATGCCTGGTTACTTCGTGCTCGTCGCTGCTCATGTCCAGGTGCGAGGTAGTTGGCCCGTAGTTCGTGCTCGCCGTGAAGTAAAGATATTGACCGTCCTTGTCGAATCCCGGGAATCGGGCGTCGCTCATTCCATCCGTCACTTGAGTGGCGTGGCCAGAATCGACCGAATATAAAAACAGTGCGTGCAGGCGGTTTGGAAGCGATCGCGTGTAGGCCAGCCACTTGGAATCCGGTGACCACGCGACATCGGAAGACGACTCCCAGTTGTAATCCGCATCCACCTTCGAAAGCTTGCCCGTCTCGGTATTCACATATAGGATGTCGAGTTTGTTGTCGGTGAAGGCGATCAGCTTACTGTCAGGCGACCATGTCGGGTTGAAATAGTAAGTTGCATCGTTGAACAACGGGAACTTCTTCACTTCGCCCGCGCCACTCTGTTGCGCGACGTGCAGAGCGTATAAACCGGATTCGTCGGAAAAATAGGCGATGTGTTCGCCATCCGGAGCCCACGCCGGCTGCCGTTCCATGACGCCAGGCGTGTTCGTGATATCGCGGAAATCGCCTTTCGCGGCGGGCACGGTCATGATCTCGCCATGCGCTTCAAACAGCGCGCGCATACCTGTCGGCGAGATGCGAGAGTAGCGGATCTCCCGGCTGACATCTTCCAGATGCGGGCGCACTTCCGCGAAGTCGCCTGTAATCTCGACAGAAACCTTCTTGCTCTTGCCGGTGTTCGTGTCGAAAATGAATAGCTCGCCGAATTGGTCGTAAACAATGCCGCCCGGTCCCGCACTCGCCGAGCGAATATCGAATCCGTTGTTCTTGATCGCTTCCGTGACGGCGTTAGAAGCGGGATCGTACCGGAAGAGCGTGACAGGTCCGTTGCGGTCGGAGAGGAAATAGATGCGGTTCCCGACCCAAACGGGATTGAAATCGTTCGACGCCTCACGCGGAATCTTAGTAGTCTCGAGGCCCGGGAAATTCGTGATCCACACCGAGCTGGCGAGACCTCCGCGATAGCGTCTCCAGGATACGAACGACGTGTAGTTGAAGCTGGATCCGCCGCCCACCGGCTCGTACGCGAATCGTTTGCCATCGGGCGAGTAGCTGCCGCCATAAGCCATGGGCAGCGGCAGAGCTTGCGGCAATCCGCCCTCCGTCGAGATCGTGAAAAGCTGCGTGTATCTGGGCGAATCGCTTTGCCGCGAGGAGCGGAAGATAATGTTCTTCCCGTCAGGCGTCCATCCCACCGCGGCATCGGCGCCGGGATGATAAGTCAGGCGTTTCGGCACACCGCCGTTTGCGGACATGACAAATACATCGGTGTTACCGTCGTATTCGCCGGTGAAGGCGATCCTCGTACCATCGGGAGAAAATACCGGGTCGGTTTCGACGCCCACGCCCGTGGTCAGGCGAATGGCTGTGCCGCCGGTTCTGTTCACAGACCACAGATCGCCTGCGAACACGAATACGATTTGGCTGGTGTTCATTGCCGGGCGTTGAAGCAAATACCTGGTTTCGGCGGCGGGCAAGAGCGCCGCGGCAAGAGAAAAGAGGACCAGAGCTTTAAATTTCATAACTACCTTCCTGCGGATTAGTACGATACTAGCGAATTCTCAACGGCTTGACGCGCCGCCAACTTACTCCCGCGTCCTCGCTGATCCATTCTTCGCCTGAATTCGTAGTAACGCGTACTTGCGCAATCGTCGCATTGACGGTCAAGATGGCGCCCTGGAGCGCCGTGCCGCCGTCCGCAACGTGCACGATTTGCCAGGTCTTGCCGCCATCCATGGACTTCTGAAGCGCGCCGGAGGCGTCGATACTCCACAACGCACTCAGGCCCGTGGGAGCTTTGAGAGTCTTCTGCGCGACAGCAAACGCCCGGACGTTATCCGTCGAAATCGAACGCCCGGAGCCCGTCAGGAAGTTCGAGGCGGGCGGCGCGGGCGCGGGTATCGTACCACCCACAACCTGCGGTTCCATGGTTTGGGTAACGACTTCTGAAGGTGTGACCGGCGCAGCTTGTTCCGGCACCGGCTCCTGTTTGGCAGCCGCGACCTGCCGTTGAATGGGTTGGCCCACCCGCCGTTTTCGCTTCGGAACCGGGGTAGACGTCACCATCTCGCGGGCCGGCCCCCCACGGTCGGCTGGCGACGTCCTGATCGCCAATGGCACAGTATTGTTCTGCACCCTCGCACGAGATACAGCAACGTCGCGGTGCAGAGTCACAACAACCAAACACGTCGCAGCTGCCGCTGCTGCAACCCACCCCCACACCGGAGAGAGGCGCCGCGCGTGTTTGCCGGTCGATTCAGACACAGCCGTCGAGGAAGCGAGCGCAACATACTCGCGGCAATCTGCGCATTCCGCTAAATGCCCCAACACATGTGCCCGCTCGCGTTGCGGCAACGTATTCTCTATGAAGCCAGTCAGTAGATTCGCATCCGGATGCTCCGTAGGTGTTCGCCCCGCGCCATGCCGCAACCTGCTCCGCACGATATTAACTATGGAACGCATCATTCGCTTCTTTCTTGCAGTAATTTACCGCGGAGATCCACAGCGATATCCTGAACGTCCACTTCCATCGCCTCCTCTGCTGCTCGCACACTCATCCCGCGCTGCCGCAGGCCTCGCAAGATTCGCTTACGCAGGCCTTTCGTAATTTTGCCGATGCGGCGACTGATGGTCGATTCGTGGACACCAATCAGGCGGGCGACCTCGGCCAGAGTGCGCCCGTCAAGATAATAGGCTGCGAGAATAAGCCGCTCCTCGGCGGGAAGCTCGCGTAATGCGGCATCTGTCGCTTGCTCCAATCTGGGATCGGACGGCGGCACGATCGAATTACTGTCGGCTTGAAATTGGCGTGTGCTGTGTATCCGTTCGTCCAAGCTCACGGTTCGGCGCGTGCTTCGATATTGATCGACGTACCGCTGCGTAAGTACCGTCCTGAGCCATCCGGCCAGCGATCCTCGGCCGGTATAAGACATCAGCTTCGAGGCGCCGAACAGATCGCCATAAATAGAATCGGCAAGCTCAGGGGCCGGCGATTCCTCGTGGGCGATGCTGGCTGCCATGCCATAGAGCTTTTGGCGATAGCCATTCAAGAAACAACGCCAGGCCGCCTCGCTGCCCATGGCGCATGCGCGCGCTAACGCGAGATCTTCGATATGCAAGCTGCGATAGAACGTTTCGATCTCGGACGCGTTCGCATCCACAGGAAGATAGCGGGCGCGTATGTCTGTCAAAATCCCGCAAAACTCATCCAGCCCCAGGCCGAGTTTTTCTGCGCCGGAAGCCGCATAGAGCTCGCCGAAATATTGCGGAGGCTCAAAAGTTTCTTGCAAGAAGATTACGTCCAGGCGTTCTTATGACGAACGGGCAATCGTTCGAAGTTACAAGCGAGTTACTCACAGGACGGGTTGAATGATTAATAGCAGGCGCAAGATACGAACCGTGTTGAGTTTCACGGCGGTGGCGGCCTTTTTCGTGGCCATTCACATAGGCGCAGGTCAAACGAAGCTTACTGACGCCACCTATCGCGTCCTTCCACCTATAGCGAGGGATAACTTCGCCATCTTTCCGATTGTCAGCGATTTCGCTCGCGACACACACAATTTTCTGACGCTGGATGAGGGACTTCGTTCCGGTCAGGTGGTTATCACGGAAGGAGGGGCGTCGACGGGCTTGGTTCGCCCGCGGCTCAATAATCGGCCGTGGCAGGAGCGTCCCTACCCCATGCCGCCTCGTTCGCAAGGCGCCGAAGTAAATCGCCTCGTGCTGGCCAATAACTCGGGTCGTCCGCTTATTCTTCTGGCCGGCGAAATCGTCACGGGAGGCAAGCAAGATCGCGTGGTCGGCAAAGATCGCATCATCCCGGCTAACAGCGATCCCATCGAGCTCAGTGTCTTTTGCGTCGAGCCACACCGCTGGGTCGAAACATCAAATCGTTTTGGCGGCTTCGACTTTCTTATGGTCCAGCCGAGCGTTCGCAAACAGGCTATGGCGAACAAAGATCAGCAGGCGGTTTGGGATGAGGTGGCGAGATCCAGAATGGCGGTGGCTGCCGCGACACCCACGGCTTCCCAAGTTATGGGCGGCACATCCTCGTATGCAGTGACCATGCAAGATCGTTATGTGCAGCAGGAGGTGGATGGTGTCGCCGCTCCAATGGAACGCTCTTACGACAAGTTGAAAAGTGAGCTGCAGGCGCAAAAAGCGGTTGGCGCGATCGTCGCGATTAACGGCGAGATCGTGTGGGCGGACGTCTTCGCGAGCGCTTCCCTTTTCGACAAATATTGGCCCAAGCTGATCCGCTCTTACGCGGCCGAAGCGGTTTCAGCTCGCTGGCATTCCGTGAAGATGAATACACCACCTTCGGCAAGAGAGGCGCAGATATTCCTGGACGATCTGAGCGCCCGCACGGAGAGTGTCGAGGCCGAGCCCGGAGTCTATCGGAACACTGAAATCGCCGGTGAGGATTTCGACGCGTTCCTATTGACGTCTCTTCTGCCCGGAACTGGTTTCAATGTACACATCGCCAAGATGAAGAAATAGGCTATGCAACGAAATTTACTAACTACACTTGCATTTGGGTTGGGCACGGGGCTCGTCGGAGGAGCAGTGGGAACGCTGCTGGCCGCGAGACCTGCCGTTTACGCTCAAGACCAGATGGCGCCTCAGTCCGCACCAAAGGAATTGCGCAGCCATCGATTCGTGCTGCTCGATCCTCAGGGCAAGCAAAGCGCCGTGCTGGGATTCGACGACGTTCACCCCAGCCTGTCGTTTTACGATTCCGAGGGCAAACTGGTGCTGAAGATCGGCCCAGGCCAGATGAACGCGCATCCCGTACCGATTGTCGGTCACTAGGGACCGACCCCATTCGCGCTTGCCCACTGCGTCGGATTTATCCCAATGCGCCGGTGGCAATGAGGTAGCCTAATTTACAATATGGCGCGTGTTCGAGGAATCGGAGGCATCTTCTTAAAATCTGAAAAGCCGATCGAGCTGTACGCCTGGTACGAAAAGCATTTGGGGATTGTTGCGCGCGCGGGCGAGGGAGCGAATTTTCCGTGGCGCCACTTAGAGGACCCGTCCAAAGAAGAAGTGACAGCTTGGGCGATCTTTCCAGCAACCACGACATATTTTGAGCCGAGCAAAGCGGCGTTCATGCTGAATTACATTGTCGACGATCTCGACGCTGCTCTAGCCGAGCTGCGCGCGGCGGGCGTTGCCGTCGACGTGCATGTCGAGCGTCACGAGTATGGAAATTTCGGCTGGATCATGGATCCGGACGGAAACCGGATCGAATTATGGGAACCGAAGCCGCCTAAGGAAAACTAAACCTTTACGGGTTTATCGACTGCTTTCCAGCTCTTCTCGTCCCAGTATTTGACGTGTCCGTCGCGATAGGAATCGACGGCGAGACTGATCAAAATCTGGGCATGCGCGGCGGTCTCTACATCCAGATGCGGCCTTTCGCGGCTACGCATGCACTGCAGGAAATTGCCGATATGAGCTTGCATCGTATCGAACTGTTCGACGGGGATCTTGATCTCCTGAGATCCAAACTTGTAATCCGGAAACGGCGCCGCCGGACCACGGCGCTGCTGGCCGGCCACCGGCATGGGACGCACCAGTTCCGGGCGCACGATGATTTCCGGCGTAACGCTTTCGAACTTGCCGTTCTCGACCATGATGATGGTGCCTTCGTGACCGCGGATGAGGCCGGGGATGTGCTGCGAGTTCGCCATCGACGAGCTCAGCACCAACGAATGTCCTTCGGGATATTCGGCAAGAAGATGGAAGGTATCCGGCACTTCGCGGTCGTTGGTGAAAATGTATTTGCCGCCCGATGCCATCACCTTCCATGGATACTGCGGCTTGTCCCAGCAGATATTGAGAGGAGCGACAACGTGGAAGAACAAGTCGGTCGCTATTCCACCTGAGTAGTCCCAATATTTGCGGAAGCGGAAGAACCGGTCCGCATCCCAAGGACGCGAGGGCGCAGGTCCCAACCAAGTCTTCCAGTCGACGTAGTTGTCGCCGGTTCCGTCGGGCCCGGCGCCAGGATCGATGGGCCAGTTCCACTCTCCTTCGATGGAATTGCGGTGATACGATCCTTGGCTCATGATCATTTTTCCGATCATGCCGTCCGCTATGGCTTTTTTCGCCTTCCACCACTGATCGGCCGAGGTGGTTTGAGAACCGACTTGCACCACGCGTTTGGTCTCGCGCGCCGTGTCGACCATCTGCTTGACCTCTTTAATGGTGTGACACATGGGTTTTTCGCAGTAAACGTCTTTGCCATGATCCATCGCATCGAGCGCCACCCGCGCATGCCAATGGTCGGGCGTGGCGACGACGACGGCATCCAGATCCGGGAGAGCGAGCACCTCGCGATAATCCAAGAAACCCTTAGCGTTATATTTTTCCGCAGCGGCCCTTTTGCGCTTTTCGTAGACGTCGCAAACGGCAATAATCTGGCACGCATTATTATTCTCGTCGGCAAATCTCTTAAATGAGCCTGCGTCGGAACTGCCCCGGCCGCCGCATCCAATGATTCCGATGTTGATGCGGTCATTCGCGCCAATCACCCGCGAAGGATTTACTTTGTTGGCCGTCTTGGCTGTCTTAGCGAGCGCTTTACCGGCAAGCGCCACTCCGGCGCCCAGACTGCCCGTGCGCTTCAAAAAATCACGGCGGTCGAATTGATCTGCAGACATGTTGAATTCCTCAGTCTCCTAGAATTCTACCTCCGGACGGGTTGAGGCGGCGAATATGCGTGGATCAATAATAGACACCAGACGCGCATGTCCGAACCCTCATCCGAGTCGTCCTCCCGCGCCGCTTTTCGATATCCGAATTTCCGCCGCTACATGGCGGCTCGTTTCCTGACGACAATTTCGTCGGAGATGCAGTCTGTCGCGGTCGGCTGGCAGGTATACGAATTGACCCATCGCCCGCTCGATCTTGGGCTGGTCGGCTTGGCGCAGTTTCTGCCCGGCGTCTGCCTCTTCTTAATAGCGGGACATGCGGCGGACCGCATCGCGCGGCAGCGAATCCTCGAAACCTGCTATGGCGGATTTGGTTTTTGCTCACTACTCTTGCTGGCCCTTACCTGGCATGGACTTGCTTCCGCGTACCCCATTTATTTCGTATTGCTGATGAATGGAGTGGTTCGGGCATTCAATGGACCAGCGAGTCAGGCCTTTCTTCCATTGCTTGTCGCGCAGGAAGATTTTCCGAATGCGATTGCCTGGAACTCTTCCATTTTTCAGACCGCCACCATCGCGGGACCGATGATCGGTGGAATCCTTTATGGGGTGACGGGCAGTCCAATTTTCGTCTACGCCTGTGCCGGGGTCGCCTATTTCAGCGCATTCCTGTTGTTAATCCGAGTGCGGGTCGAAGCCGTCGAACGGCCGCGTGTAACACCCTCGCCCGGAATTGTGCTGGAAGGACTGAAATACATCGGCCGCAACAAACTCATTCTTGGGGCCATTTCGCTGGACTTGTTCGCGGTGTTACTGGGCGGCGCGGTGGCACTGCTGCCTGTGTACGCGCGAGAGATTCTGAAGGTCGGAGCCACCGGGCTGGGCGTTTTGCGCAGCGCTCCAGGTATCGGGGCGGTTGCGATGAGCGTGATCGTGGCTCACTGGCCTCTGCGCCGCAGGGCGGGCGCGACAATGCTGTGGTGCGTCTTCGCGTTCGGTGTGTTCACGATTGTCTTCGGCATCTCACGCAATCTGGCGCTGTCGCTCGGCATGCTCCTGCTGATCGGCGCTTCCGATACGATCAGCGTGATTGTGCGTCACACGCTGATCCAATTGGCGACACCGGATGAGATGCGCGGACGAGTCAGCGCCGTGAATATGGTTTTCATCGGCGCTTCGAATGAGGTCGGGCAATTCGAATCGGGAATTACCGCCCAGTGGTTCGGCACCGTGCCTGCGGTGGTCCTGGGCGGAGTGGGAACCATTGCGATTGTGATCGTCTGGACATGGCTCTTCCCCATCCTGCGGAGACTCGACAGATTACTGCCGGAAGGAAGCGGGCCATCGATCCCTGAAGCATCCGTCAGAAATGTAAGCACATTAGCGGAGTAATCGGTCATGTCTTTGGAAACCGCGCGCAAACTGCTTCGCGAAGCCGCAAGCGTAACGGTTCTTACTGGGGCGGGCGTATCGGCCGAGAGCGGCGTGCCTACGTTCCGAGGAGCCGGCGGCCTGTGGAAGCAATTTCGCCCGACGGATTTAGCAACACCTGGGGCATTCGCGCGCGCTCCGGAGCTGGTTTGGGAATGGTATGACTGGCGGCGCAGTGTGATCGCAAAGATACAGCCGAATCCGGCACACTACGCGCTGGCAGAACTGGAGCGGCGCGGACGGCAGTTCACGCTCGTTACACAGAACGTCGACGGGCTGCACCATCGGGCAGGGAGCAACTCGGTCCTTGAAATTCACGGCAGCATCTGGAAGCTTCGTTGCACGCTATGCGGACGCGAATGGCTGGACCGGAGTGTTCCATTAACGCTCCCGCCGCACTGCGAATGCGGGGCTCCGGCGCGCCCGGGCGTGATCTGGTTCGGCGAAACTTTGCCAGCCGACGTTTGGTCCGCAGCGCAGCAAGCGACTAGCTCCTGCGACGTGTTCCTAGTCATAGGAACATCGGCAGTCGTTTATCCCGCTGCGGGCCTGGTTTCTTTGGCTCGCACAGCCGGCGCGAAAATTATTGAGATCAATTTGGAAAGTACGCCCGTGTCCAGATTGATCGACACGGTCCTGACAGGCCGCGCAGGTGAGATCCTGCCGCAAATCGCTCGCGAGTAAGCAGATTGAATGTCATGAATAAGGCGCGGGAAGCCCCAGCTTCCTCCGGTGCTCACGCATGATCCACTGCTGGTGCGTCAGGATGCGTAAGTCGCTGCACGGCTTCGCAGTGCACAACAACACGAACCCCGCGCTTTTATCTTGCGGGAAATAGGAGTTGGCGCTCGACTGGTCGACGGTGCCGCTGAGAAGGCGACCCGCGCAAGTCAGACATCTGCCTTGGTGGCAAATGGAGGGAAGCGTAATCCGGTTACGTGCGGCCGCGTTCCAAATGAATTCATTCGGGTCGCAGCGAAAAGACCGCTCGCCATCTGGCGTTTCGAGCATAACCAGATAGCCTTCATCGTTGCTCATGCGGCCGCGCCGATGTTGTCCCGATTCGCCGTTTACGGATTGTAGAAGCGGCGGTTTTTACTATAGGGCGCCTCACCCGGCTCGCCACGACGGAAATGGCCGGACGGAATAGATTTGCCGTCGCGTTCGTGCGCAAGCAGCTCAATGAACCACGCTTCGTGCTCGATCTCTTCATTCAGGATTCTTGCAGCCATGTCGTAGGTGCGAGGATCTTTGCCGAAGGTCATGTCGCAGATTGCGGTCCAACTTCTGATAGCGCATCGTTCAGATTCCAGCAGAACGGTCAAAATATTAACCACAGTGGGAGGGCTAGGCAGCTTTGCCGCGACGCAACCGGCCTGGTTATGAAACTCCGGCAGGTCGTTCGGCAATTCTCCGCCCAATTCATAGATGCGCGGCACGATCAGCTCCCAGTGGGCCCGGTCTTCCAGCCGCGCGTCCTCACAGATTTCCTTGTAGTCTTCGTATCCGGCAAGATGCATGCGCAGAATTGTGTAGTAGTAATAGGTGCTCGCAAATTCCGCTGCCGCATTTGCGATCAGCATCTTGATCAACTTCGGGACGTCGACTCCGCGCGCGCTGATTACTTCCACTCCAACACGCTGCGTGACGTCTCCATGTGGTACGGGTTTGTTTCCAGCCATATCCATCCTTTCTAGACCAGACTACAACGCTCTTTCGGCTGATACCCTTGTTTATTCATGCAAAGCCGCATTCCTTCATCTTTTGCGCGCCTTTGTACGGTGGTCTTCGCGCTCTGGCTTGCAGGTCTCTGTTTCGGCTCAGTGGATGTCAATTCGCTGCCGAAGCCGACTGGCTACGTGAGCGATCTCGCACACGTGGTGAGCGCATCGGACAAGGAAACGCTGGAGGACTTTTGTACGAAGGTGGAGCGGGAGCTAGGAGTGCAGCTCGCGCTGGTCACCATCGACAGCGTGGATGATCAGCCCATCCGGGATGTCGCGCTGCAGCTGGCGCGGAAGTGGGGAGTGGGCGACAGGAAGAGCAATCAAGGAGTGCTGCTCCTGCTCGCGATTAAAGACCATAAGGACGACATCGACACCGGCCGCGGCATTGAACCGTATCTGACCGATGGTTTTTCGGGAAGCACGCTGCGAGCGATGCGTCCGGAACTTCGTAACGGCAATTATGGCGCCGCGCTGCTGGCGGCCGCTCGCGCGATGGCGGCGCAAATCGCGCAAGGGAAGGGAATCGCCTTTTCCGAGGCTCTGCCTCAGCCGGAAGAGAGTCAGCGACCGGCGGCCTACCGGAGCGGCCGCGGCATACCCGTTCCGCTGATCATCCTCGGTATCTTTGTATTGCTGTTTCTGCTTGGCCGCGGAGGGCGCCGCGGCGGGGGCGGAGGGTTCTTACTGGGCATGTTGCTCGGCAACCTGCTCGGCGGATCGCGCTATGGCGGCGGGGGATGGGGTAACGGAGGAGGATTCGGCGGCGGCTCCGGCGGCGGGGGCGGGTTCGGCGGCTTCGGCGGTGGCGATTTCGGCGGCGGCGGCGCGAGCAGCAATTGGTAGATTTTCGAGACGAGGAACATAGTTTGGAGAAAAAACTTTCAGATTTGATCGAGCGCCTGAAGGCGGCTTTCGGCGACGGCCTTATTTCGGCCATCCTATACGGCTCCGCCGCAATGGGCGATTGGCATGAGCCGAGCTCCGACCTGAATGTGCTGTGCGTTCTCAGCCGGCTTTCTCCTCAAGAGCTGGCGCAATCGGAACCCATCTTCCGCTGGTGGCGCGAGCAGGGCAACCCACCGCCGCTGCTGTTGACCCCGGAAGAAGTGCGCAGCTCCACCGATTGTTTTCCCATGGAATTCCACGATATGCAGGAGCATCGGCGCGTGCTCTACGGAACCGACGTCATTCAGGGCCTGGATATCGACCGCTCGTTTTATCGCGCTCAGGTGGAGCACGAGCTTCGCGCCAAGCAGATTCGCCTGCGGCAGAAGGCTGCGGAATTGCTCTCGAATCGCGGACGGCTGGTGAAACTTTTGACGGAGTCAATTTCAACCTTCTGCGTGCTCGGACGTCATGCGCTGATTTTGAGCGGCAAGGAGCCGCGATGGAAGAAGAGAGAGATTGTGGCTGCGCTGGAAGGCGTAATGGGGATGCCGTTAAGCGGCGCAAATGAGATACTGGCGATTCGTGCAGCCGGCAAGCGGCCGCGAGACGTAGACGCTGTCGCGCTCCTGGGGCGGTATTTGGCGAAACCGACGCGTTGGTGGTTTTGTCGATGGCTTGGACAAATGAGCGGATGCGTTGCGAATCGAGAACGGGAGCAAGAAAGCCATGAAGGGCGCAATAATCGTGCTGGGGATTGTGGTTTTGGTCGGTGCTGGATATTCGGTGGCCAGCTGATGGGCGAGCGGAACCAGTTCGTCACCGAGAAGAACGATATCGATGCGCGGTGGGCCCAGGTGGATAACGATATGAAACGGCGCGCGGATCTGATTCCCAATCTGGTCGAAACTGTAAAGGGATACGCCAAGCAGGAGCAGACCGTGATCGGCGAAGTGGCAAATGCGCGCGCTGCGCTGCTGGGCGCGCACAGCAAGCAGGACGAGATCACGCGCGAACAATCAGCTGAGCGGCGCCATTGGCCGGCTGCTGGTGCTGCAGGAGAATTATCCTCAGCTCAAATCGAACGAAAACTTCCTGCGGTTGCAGGATGAGCTGGCGGGAACGGAAAATCGGATCGCGGTCGACCGGCGCGATTACAACGAGGCGATCAAGAAGTACAACACGGACGTTGAGCTATTCCCGAAGAATATCGCCGCATCCATGTTCGGTTTCCATCGCGACGACGCTTATTTCAAGACGACCGAGGAAGAGAAGAAGGTTCCGCAGGTGAAGTTTTAATGGCGGGTCGGCGAATGGGGGTTATTCCTCTTCGGGGACGTCCCAGTCCGGTAGCTCTTTGGCATAGCGCCTCAAAACAGAAAGCGAGGCGCTGCTACTGAAGCCGGCCGTTCGCAACCTGCGATACGCGCTCGCGAGATTCTTTTCTTGCTGTAAAAATTCCGGGAGGTTCTTACCGCGATATTTGCGTTCCAGGTACTTTTCGATGAGCTGCCGTTCGTCGGTTCCGGCGAAAGTCTTCTCGACCGCACCTTCGGCAACGGTACTGCCGATTTGCTTAGACCGCAAATCGCGTAAGACGCGGAAACGGCCGAATCCCTGGTTCTGCAGCCGGGAGGAGGCGAAGGTTTCGGAAAACTTCTGGTCATCCGCCAACCCATACTCGCGAAGCTTGGCCATGGCGGCCGGTACATCTTCGGGCGATGCTGCGCGCCTCAACAGTTTCTGCTTCACCTCGTTCGCCGAGTGAGCGCGCTGGCCCAAAATGCGGAGCGCGTATTCCCAAAGGGCTTCCGATTCCAGCTTCTTGGGCTTGCCGCGTAGCGCCATCGTATTGAAACGTTTGCTACTGTACCATGCTCTACAAGATGTAAATTGTAAGTCAAAAACCCACAGGGGATTACTAGGCAAGGAGATCGATATGGAGGAAAAAAGCGGCTTCGGTTACTTTTTACTGGGACTCGGGATTGGCGTGGCGGCAGGCATGCTTTGGGCTCCCCGAGCCGGCGAAGAGACGCGTCAGCTACTCGCCGACAAGGCGGGAGAAGGTGCGGATTATTTGAAGGCCCGTACCCAGGAAGGCACGGAGTACGTGCGCCAGCGGACTGACGAGTTGAAGGGCTCGGCCGCCGACCTGTATGAGAAGGGCCGCTCGACTGTCGCCCGCCAGAAGGATACTTTGAGCGCGGCGGTGGAGGCGGGCAAGCAGGCGTATCGCGACGCAGTGAGCGACGTCAAATCCGCTTCAGCGGGAGTGAACACTGGAAGCACGGGCCCGACGGGCGCGGGAAATGTTTAGCGAATCTTGATCTAATCAGGATGCGGCGCTGACATGGACGACCATACGCTTCTGATTCTTCTCACCATTTTTGTTGCTTTGTCGGCAATAGCGATGCTCATCCAGGCCGGGATGCTTCTCGGCCTTTTCCTGATAGCGCAAAAGCTGCAAGAGAAAATCATGCCTGTTATTCCGCAGGTAGAAGGCGTTATCGGGGTTACGAAACGGACTATCGAGACCGTCGAGAAGCACATCGACAAGATCGGCGTGACCAGCAACGCTATTCTCGACGTTACGAAGCAGCAGCTCGTCAAAGTGGATGATCTGCTTACCGACGCGAGTACCCGCGCGAAGGTTCAGATGGAACGGGCCGAGATGGTGATGGATGACACCATGACGCGCGTTCAGGAGACGGTTTCGTTAGTGCAAAGGGGCGTGGTACGGCCAGTGCGTGAGGTTCACGGCGTTTGGGCGGGTATCCGAACCACGCTTTCGTACCTGGGACGCGGGCGCCGCCCGACTGTCGACCACGCGACCGCCGATGAGGAGATGTTCATCTAGATTCTCCCGTGATCGCGGCTACGCGCGGAGATGTTCCAGGGCTGGAAGTAGGGCGAAGCGCGTTTTCACAGATTCGATTCGTTCTCCGATCTGCTCTATCGACGCATTATTCCAGCCCGAACGGCGAGCAACCAGGCGAAGATAACCGATTTTCCCGGGGTCGAGTTCCATGATGCGACAGCACGTTGCATCGACGCTGGGCGGATGATCACCCGCGACGATCACTCCTGCGCGCTTGAGAGTCCCCAGAATCGGGCCGTTCCCTTCCATTGCTTCGATCCCGTCCACCAAGCAGAACTGGCGCGGGAAAAGATAATGCAGATCGGCGACACATTCGTCAATGCCGGCCCAATGCAGCGGGTTCTTAGGCCAGCCGTAGACGCCGCCCGGCACAACTCCAAAGAGGTTTTTCATCGATAATGTCGCGCCGGTCCAGTGATGGGTTTTCATTTTCGCCAGAGAAACGAGAAGATCGCATCCAAGCACCGTGTGGGGCAGGTAGAGTTCTGTGAGGGATGAGAAGGGATTCCGAAGCCGAACCCGGCTGACATCGTCGAGGTTCAGATCCTTGAAGTTCTTTTCGAAATGCGGAATGGCGCTGAAGTATCCTGCTTCCGATGCCATATCGAGTGTCATGCGGCGGTGTCCAGGCCCCTCGGCGACCACGACTTCCCGTGCGCCGAGCGAATGAAATGCGCCCGCGACGGCTGCGACGAAAACCGGGTTGGTGTTGATGGGCGCGCGGGGGCTGAATTCGACCAGATTTGGTTTAAGCAGAACCTTTTTCCCGGCAATGGACACGCCGTGCTCAATCAAAATGCGCCGGACGATATCTATCAGATCCGCTGAATAGGAACCCGCCCGTATGATCGAGACTCGAGGTCTGGGCAATCGAGTCACTCGAGAGCAGCCGAGCGCCACACCCAAACAGCCCAAGAAGAAATGCCGTCGGTTTATTCGTTGCATCAAAGCCTCAAGACGCGGTGAGCTTATTGCGGCCAGTGTCCGCCGCGAGCGCGAGTAACCGGAGAGAGATGTCTCGCGTGTTTCTGCAAGGCAGGTTTGCTTTCCGTTTCAGTACATTGCCGTCATATCTCAGGAGTCCCATTTGGAGCCATGACAGCCCCTCGAGCGAACCGGGAGATATGAGGTAAGCCTGAGCCCGTTCAATCGACGCACTTAGCTCCGAGGCGGGAATGCCGTCGAGCGCGACGAGCGCCATGCCGGTCATTTCCGGGTACGATTCCGCAGTTTCACTTCTGAATCGGGAGCCGCCGTGATTCCAGCCGCCGTCCGAACAGCGCGTGGAAAGAATGTATTCTTTGCCGTTTTTTACGGAGGATCTAAGTCTTGCATTTTCGTCGTAGCGAGCGGCTTCGTTGAGCGCGAGGACTGACATGACCGTAGGGCCAATCCAGGCCGCTGTTCCCGAGAACCAAGGAGAGCCCCCGCTAGGTTGCTGCGGAGAAAGTCGAGTCATGCGGAACAGGAAGCGCTCGAGGGAACCGGGTTCGGGCTTGATTTGCCGCTGGATCCATTCGATCGCGCGGGCATATCGGCCGGAGGCGCGATCGGCGTTCGACAATGCCAGAACCGCAGCGCTTGTGACCCAAGTGCTGGTTTCAACTGTAGGATTCGGTGGCCAGCCTCCATCGCCTCTTTGATTGTGCCGGAGCCATGCGCATCCGCGCTCGTATGCGGTGCCGGCCAGGCGGTGGGCCTCGAGCGCAAGCAGGGCTAAGGCGGTTGGCTCAGTCCACGAGCTCTTGTTGCGATAGCCCCAACCGCCATCAGAATTTTGCGCGTCCAGAAGCTTGCGCTGAAGATCGCTGGCTTCAGCCATTGCAAGCCTGGCGCTATGGAACCATCTTGCGTTTGCGGCGGCGCTTGAGATACAGCACCAGAATACTGGCAGCTGCTATCCAGATAATCGCCTGCATTGTCATATCACCCATTGACCACTCCTTTCAAAAGCTTGCATCGCAGTCCCTACATCATTCACATCGGCAATGTTTCGCGGTTCCATTAGCCTCGCCCCTACTGCTGCTGGAAGCTGTTCATAAGCGGGAAGAGATTGTGGAACAGCTGAAGCATACCCGGACCCGCCGTAACCACTAATAAGGCTGGAAGACAGAAGAAGAAGATGGGAAACACTAATTTGACGCCCACCTTTCCGGCGCGCTCTTCGGCTTCCTGCCGCCGCCGGATGCGAAGGAATTCGGATTGAGTTCGCAGGGCTTCGCCCACGCTGGTGCCGAACCGGTCGGTTTGAATCAATATCGCGACCAGTTTCTTGGCTTCGTCTTCTCCCGTGCGGCGGCCGAAGTTTCGCAGTGCTTCGGAGCGGCCCTTACCGGCCATGATCTCCATATTGACCATCGAGAGTTCCTCGCTTACCGCCGGATGAACATTCTTGAGTTCCCGGCTGACGTTCACCATGGCTTGATCGAGGCCGCAGCCGGCCTCCGTGCAGACAACCAAAAGATCCAGCACATCCGGTAAGGAAAAGCGAATCTTCTCATGACGCCGCTTTACCAGACGCCCGAGAACAAAGCTCGGCAGGAAATAGCCGATTCCGCCCCCCGCCACCGGCACAATCAAACGGAGCAGCGGATTCACCGTGATCCGCTCACGGAATATAAGCGCGACCAGGACCAACACCGCAGCCATTAAGATTTTGGTGCCGTAGAAAACCGCGGGGGCCGAGTTGGCGCGAATTCCGGCGCCGCTCAGCTCCTGCTTTATCATGGAGGAATCCTGAGCGGACATCGGAAGCAGGTTGCCGATGGGCTCGAGCAAGCTTCCCACCTTAAATCGCGACTTGTGCTTCGGTTCGGTCAAACGCGACGGGATGGCATCGGATGTCGTCGTCGCAAGCTGGTCGAGCAGTCTGGACGGTTTGACGTAGTGGACGTATCCAAAACCGAACACCACTCCGGTGATCAGGAGAAACAGAAACACAGAAAGTAGAATGCCCATATTCAAACCTTGATGTTGGTAATTTTGCGAATGACGAAATGACCGATGATTTGGCCGAAAATCGCTCCGTAGATCAGCATGCGGCCGGTCTTATCCGCAGCCATTTCGCGCAAGTACTGCGGCGTGGTCAGCATGATAAAAATTGTGACCGCGATGGGCATCAGCACCAAGACGAGACCGGTGATGCGCCCGTGCGCGCTGGCCGCCTTGACCGCCCCTTTCAGACGAAAACGCTCGCGAATCACTTGAGAAAGTTTGGTTAAGATATCGCCCAGATTGCCGCCCGTCTCCTGCTGCAGGAGCACCGAGGAAACAAAGAAGCGTACATCGATCAGCGGCACCAAAGTAACGAGCTTGCCCAGCGACGTATCGAGCGGCGAGCCAAGCTGCATGTCGTTCGAGACTCTTCGAAACGCGGACCCCAGCGGGTCGGGAGAATCGGAACCAAGCATTTCGAGCGCTATGGTGAAGCCATGGCCCGCGCGCATCGATCGCGAAAGGAAATCGAGCGCTTCCGGAAACTGCTCTTCGAACGCCGCTATAGCTTTTTTGCGTTTTCGCAGCACGAGAACAAGAGGCACTATGGCCCCCAGGATCGCGAACAGGCCCGCGCTTAACTCCGGAGAAGAGAAAAGCTGCAGCTTTAGGCCTACCAGGAGGCCGCTCGCGCCAGTGATGGAAGAAATCGTGATCAGTTTACTGGCGCTCCAACTCTTCCCAGCTTGCTCGAGTATCAAATCCAGCCGCTCCATAAAGTGGAAGCGGCGGAGAAACTTGGCCAGGAAATCCTCGACATCCGCCGGGCGGATAAACTGCACGCTTCGCTGCTCGGCAGGAATCGCTTCCGCATTGCGAAGCATGGAATGAATCTGCTGCTTTTGCTTGGATTTGAAGTAGGAGAACCCCAGCCCCACGCACAGCACGATGGTTATGAATGTGACGAAAAACAGAGGAATCAGAAGTGTCATGCCCGTTTACCGGATATCCACGGCGCTTTGGAAAATGTGGGCCGGAAGCTCTATCCCGGCGGCTTTCAAACGATCGCTGAATTTCGGACGAACGCCGGTCGGCCGAAAGCGTCCTGTGACCCGCCCTTCGCTGGTGACTCCCGTGCGTTCAAACACAAAAATGTCTTGAGTGGTAACCGTTTCCCCTTCCATTCCGAGACATTCGGTGATGTAAGTGACCTTGCGCGTTCCATCCGCGAGACGTGAGTTTTGGATAAACAGGTCGACCGCCGAGGCCACTTGCTGGCGAATCGAGCGTACGTTGAGATTCGAACTGGCCATGCCGATCATCACCTCCAGACGGCTGATAGCGTCTCGGGGACTGTTGGCGTGTATTGTAGTCAACGAGCCGTCATGACCTGTGTTCATGGCTTGCAGCATGTCGAGAGCTTCTTCTCCGCGGACCTCTCCGACGATGATGCGGTCCGGCCTCATACGGAGGGCGTTAATCAGAAGGTGGCGCTGCAGCACGGCGCCTTTTCCTTCGATGTTGGCCGGCCGTGTTTCGAGCCGCGCGACGTGCGTTTGCCGAAGCTGAAGCTCGGCGGCGTCTTCAATGGTTACGATCCGCTCATGCGACGGAATGAAACCGGAGAGCATGTTCAGAAATGTCGTTTTGCCCGCGCCTGTACCGCCGGAAATGATGATGTTGAGGCGGGCCTTTACGCAACCCTTAACCAGCTCGAGCATTCCCTCAGTGAGCGAAAGGTTGCGAAGCAGATCGGCAGGCTGCAGCGGATCGGCTCCGAATCTGCGAATCGAAAGCAGGGGACCATCAACGGCCAGCGGCGGAATTACCGCGTTCACACGCGAGCCGTCCGGCAGACGGGCGTCGACCATTGGGGAGGATTCGTCGATGCGCCGGCCCACGCGCGACACCACCCGCTCGATGATGCGCATCAGATGAGCATCGTCCTTGAACTCAATGGGCGTTCGTTCGAGTTTTCCGCCGCGCTCCACGTAGATGAGCCGCGGCGTGGTCACCAGGATGTCGGAAACCGTGCGGTCCCGCAGCAGAGGTTCGAGCGGACCCAGCCCAAATACCTCGTCAAGGACTTCTTCAATCAGCCGGTCCTTTTCGGTGAGGCTTAGCGGGGTCTTCTCCTCACTGACCAGTTTGGCGATAGAAGGACGTATTTCCTGACGCACCCTTTCGCCCGGGACTGCATACACCGCCTCGAGGTTGATGCGGTCGAGCAACTTCCTGTGGATAGAGAACTTCAGTTCCTGGTATTGGAGGGAAGATGTATCCCGTGTGAGCCCGCTAGAGCGGGCAGCTTCTCCGGTGCGCGTTTCAGTTGCAAGCATCATTACCTCAATCGTTCGTTAACCAAACAGAGCGAACTTCTTTTTCGACTTACCCGGGGCAACTCCGGCGATTTTGGACGCCAGCATCGAAAAATGCTGCGCCAGACGGTTGCTCGAATCGAGTAAGTTGCCGCTCGAGTAGGACTGATACAGCCCCATGTAGTCGTTCGGGAGAGCAGCGTATAGCGAGCGGCCGAGGATCTTTTCGAGTTCCTGGGTGCTGATATCCATCATCTTCGGGGTGCGATTCAAGACCAATTGGAGCTTCTCGCCTTGCTCGAACAGGCCGTGCACGATGGACTTCAGCCCATGCAAAGCAACCACCTCGAGCGTGGAGACCAGGAACAGCTGGTCGATTTCGTCCAACACTGCGGTTGCGATCGAGTTCAGACTGCGGCCCAGATCAAGCACGATCCAGTCGTGCTGCGTTCTCATGAACTGCAGAACCTGGCGCAGCTGGCTTTCGTCCGGGTGATCCCACCGCGAATAGGAGGCGGGCGCCGGAATGACCGCCAAATTCTGCCTGTGTTCGATGATCAACGCTCTCCAGAGACTCTCGTCTAATCGGGATAGGTTTTTGATCGCATCCAGGATCGAGTAGGAACTGGGGGTTTTCATTAGAAATCCCACCAGCCCTGAGGTCAGATCGAGGTCGGCGAGCAGAACGTTCTTTCCGGTGAGGCTTTGCAGCTCGGAGGAAACGTGACACGCGAGCGTTGTCGCGCCGCACCCGCCTTTAGCCGATAGGAAGCCAATCAGTTTCCCGCGCGTGACCGGCACGGCGTCCGTATCGGACGAGTTCAGTATGCGCTCGAGCGCCGCATGCAAGGTTTCGTCCAGAGGCGAGTGTAGGAACTCGCTCGCGCCCGAGCGCATGGCGGCAAGAATAATCTTCGGGTCGGGGCTCGAGTGAAGCGCTACGACTTTGATTCGAGGCGAGTAATACCTGAGCTGGCGCATCGCGATGTTGAGCTCCCCCGGTACCGCGGAGAGATCGAGCAGCAGCACATCCGGCTTAGTTTTGCCGATGCGCTCGAGCAGCCCATTCCAATCGGAATCATTCTGATCGAAGCTCAACGGATTGCCGGGCACACGAAGAGCTTCGATCGCCTCTCGACGGAGGCTCACGTCCTGTACATGAAGTAATAAATTAGCGGAACTCATTTTGTGTAAGTCAGGCGTATCCATCAATCGTTCAGTTCGTCTGGGGCGGCGGACCGCTTGGAGCGGGCGGCGCCTGTGTTGGTTGTATCGGCATTGCGGGCGGAACTGCCGCGGTAGGATTTGCCCCCGCCGCTCCGCTCGACCCGCTAGACATTTGCGAGCTCTTCAGCTGCTCGATCGGAAGTGAGCTTTGCTTTGACAAGGACATCACCGGGCCATTGACGTCCGGTCCCGGATTCTGCGGCGCCGCTGGAGCGGTTCCCTTCATGAATGGCAGCGGCATATTCACTTGCGGCGGCTTGGCTCCTGCAGGGATGGGGCGCACGATTTGCGGCGTGACCATCACGAGCAGTTCGCTATTGTTGCGTTGCAGCGAACGGGACTCGAAAAGCTTACCGAGCAGAGGAATGTTTGAAAGTCCCGGAATTTTGTTGAGATTCTCAATCACCTGGTTGTTCAACAGTCCGGCAATCACGAAGCTCTGCCCGTCTTCCAGTTCGACTTCCGTTTGCACCCGGCGGGTATCCAACCCGGGTACCGTGAATCCATTTACGGTCAGCCCGTTGCCGTAATCGAGCGAGCTCACCTCAGGTGTCACCACCAGGCGAATGGTTCCCCGCGGCGTCACCGTAGGCAAAAAGTTGAGGCGTATTCCAAATTCTTTAAACTGGATCGTAATTTGCCCTACTCCCGACCCGCCCCCCTGTAGGGTCGGGAATGGAAATTCTCCTCCCGCCAGAAAACTCGCCGGCCGCCCGCTGGTCGCGAGCAGGTTGGGTTCTGCCAGGATCTGAAGCACGTTCTTGGTTTGCAGCGCTTGGATGACGGCTCCGAGGTTAATATCCGGACGGTAGTAAAAGATATTCAAGAAATCGGTGAGCGTTGCTCCGGTTCCGGGACCGCCGATCGTCAGAGTAGGCGATTGCCCGAACTGACCGGTGGTGATGTTGCCGCCACCCTTCAACGGATTCACCCCGAAGATGTTCACGCCCAGCTGCGTGGCAGCCTCGCGATCGACATCCGCGAAACGGACCTTCAAAACGATTTGGGGGTCGCCTGCGGGGACTAACACTCTCAACAGGTTGACGACTTTGCCCAAGGTGGAGGCGATGCTAAGGGCACGATCTGCGGAGACGGTATCTATTGCGGTGCCGCGCAAGAAGACATTCCCGTCCTCAAATGTCAGCGAGAGGTCCGGTCCGACTTCTCTTCGTAGTTCGGCCTGAACAGCTTCGATCTTCGAGTTACTCGCCAAGACATGTACTTGAAAGGTCGATCGGGTATCTTTCAGGTTCCAGATGATAAGGCTGGTATCCCCTGGAGACTTGCCGTTCAGAAGTATTTCATTGGAACTGACAGCGACCGCTTCCGCTATTTCGCCGTTCGCGATCGAGATGCGCCGAATACCTGCGGCCTGGTCGAGAACGATAGAGCTGTTTACCGTAACGCTGAGGTCTGAGGGATTGCGCAGCTCGTTGGCGGTGCGCCCTCCGGGTTGGCCCGGGGCGCTTGCGTTCTCGGCGCTCGGATTCTTGCTTACACCGCTTCCGGGCGGCGAGACGGGCCCTTCCGCCAGCAGAAGAGCGGCAAATACGAAGCCTGAAATCAAAATTTTCACTTACTTCTTCTCCTGAGGAACATCGAACTTTTCTTCACTTCTCTTTACCCCGCTGAAGACCTCAATCGTGGTCACGCTGGGCTCGCGGCGGACGGCGAAGTTACTGACCGGCCGGATCGGAATGGTTAATCTGATGGGCGCTGTTGATGCTGGCTTGACGTCCTGACCGAACAGGCTCGCTATCGAAGTCCCGTGCGTGACCTCCTCATTGGTGTCAAGGGGGTTTCTCAGAACGAGCTGAACCTTTGTCTCGCTGCTCGCCAGGTTCAAGATTTCGGCTTGGTCAGGCGTGACTAACAGGTTCACCACTTGAGCGGCTTCGGGCTTGCCTTCGGCGCTTTTTTCGATCTTTTGGCCAGCCGACAGTACCGCGATGTTCTGCAGCACCGTGCGGCAGAGCGTTCCGACGCGAGACGCATCGGTGCCCGGGGCGCTGCCGGCGATCAGAACGTCTACTCGCATCCCGGGCAGCACAAACCCGGCCAGCCCCACGACGTCGTTCACCCGTAGCGCGACGGCGCGCATTCCAACCGGAATGGTCGCGGCGAGCCCCGCTCCGGCGCCTTTTGTGGCCAGTCTTTTATCCAATACCGGCTCGTTCTGGTAAATGGTTGCAATGACTCCGCGCCCGACCGCGTCCTGGCGCTTCTTTATCACCTGATCTGGAATCGATCCACCCCAGGAGACCTCCTGAAGATCGTCGTCGTGGATCAGGACACCTACTTGCAGGTCGTGCGCCGCAACCACCAGCTTGTTCGTCGACCGCGCCTGCGTGGGCGATTGCACGTGAGAAATGATCAGCCGGTAAACCAGAAAGCTGGTAAGGCTGGCTACAATGAGCGCGAACGCAAAGACAGCAATTAAACGTCGATTCATGAGAATTTGATATAAACTTTCTGAAAGAGAACGTGACGTTCTCGTTCCGGTGACTTACCATAACCGCGGCGCGGCTAACTCCGCCGAACCTTCAAAGATGGGAGAGTGAGAGAGCCGCAGTACCTATATCGGTCGGTGCGGCTCCAGAGAGCTCATGAGCCCTTCTCGTCTACGATGCCGCTGCAGTAGCGCTCGTCAACGCGTTGCTGATGTCTTTCCACAACGTTGAAATGCTCGTGCTGGCGCTGTTTAAGATCGCGACCGCACCGAGAGCGATAAACGCGAGCAACAGGGAATATTCAACCAAGTCTTGGCCGTCCTCTTCCTGCCAGAACGCCTTTAAAAATGAAGTCATCATAAGCTCCTCCTTTCCTGAGTGATGTGAGTCCTAACCTAAGCCGTAACTTGGAAGCGTCTGCGCAGCCAAGCTAGTTCCCTCCGTCGTGAGGAACGGGTGAAATTCGAGTGCGTCCGCCAGCCGGAATTCCTTGAGTTTTCCGGCCGGCGCGAAAGACAATTACAAATCCGTTGTCGAAAACCAATCTCCAGCCCGGCGACTGCTTCAATACTGTCGCTATCGGCGCATCGGGCTTCACCATTACCGTATCGACCGCAAATCGGTTTAAATACGATTCCCAGTCATAATGCGCGCTCAGAATGTGCTGATACTCGGTTACAAACTCTGCGCCGTAGAAGTCGCTTCGCCCATCCATGTAGACTCGGGCGGATGGATAGGAGCGGTAGATGAGGTAGTCGCCCCATTGGTCGTAGGTAAAGACGCGTGTCGACTGCGTATTCTGAAGGATCGGCATCGCATCGACCGGAAAAGTCTTTGCATCGAAAGCCGCCTGAAACCCCGGTTTAGCCGAAGCGAACGAACCCGCGAGAAACAGCACGGCAACCGCTGACACGGCATGCCAGCGCTCGATACGTTCGAGCGGTCGAAATTCAGCACACGCTTCAGAAAGGGACCGGCCGAAAGCGCTGAACCACGAGAGCGACTTCAACCTGCTTAATGCGTCCTGCGCCATGCATGCAGTCCAAGGCGTTGCAATCAGTAAGAACAGAGGTATGTTCCGCTGCGACACCAGGGCTAGATGAGCCCACAAAAGGATCGAGAGCGCGGCGGCCGTTTTTCGTTTCTGTAAACACCACAGAATCGAGGCTACTCCGAGCAGCAACATAGGCTCGAAGAAGATAGCTCCGCCGTGACGGAAATCGACCGATTGGTACTCCTGAATGTTATCGAGGAGTTTAGTATCGCGTAAATATTGCAATACGTGCTGGTGTAAGTGCCATGTGTACGGGTTTACAAAAGTAGCCAGGCTGCACCCAAGAGCGCATAAAAGATAAGGCCGCGATCGTGTATAGGCAGATTTCCAACGGCCCCTTTCCTGGGTGATGCTTGCTAAGATCTCACCCGAGGCGCTAGTCAACAAAAGCACGATGCCGATAAAGAATCCGCCATGCAGGTTCGTCCACAAGACTGTAAGGAGTGGGAGCAGCCAAAGGCCCGCGCGCCTTCCTGCTTCGGCCGATAGAATGACATGCGAGAAGATCAAGATAAAAAGCCAGGAGAACAGATGGGGTCGCGCTAACCAGTGAATGCTGGAACCGCAAATGGCAAACATGGTGAATGCCAGGCTTAAGATGTCGTTTCCCGAGCAGCGTCGGACCAGTCGAAAGAGGAGGGCCGATATAACACCCAGAAGTAAAACATTGATGAAGGTTACTCCGGCCAAGCCCCAGAAACGATCGACGATAGAAAAAAGTACGTCCCACAGCCACTCCCACGCAAACCAGGCTTGGTGCGGCTTCGTAAACGAGAACAAGTCCGCGGTGGGCACGGTTTTATGCAATAGAATCCAATCGCCGGTTCGAATGTGCCAGCCGGTATCGCCATCGCCGAGCAGGCTTTTGGCGCCAGAGAGGATGCCAAAGATAAGGAACGCCGGAAGCAGAAACGCCAAGTCGGTAAGGCAAGGAAACAACCGTATGTACCAGCGGTTTACGCCGGTGTAGGTCAGGTCCCAAGTCTCAACGGTGGTCGCGTGCATCTATTTCACGTACTGGTAAATATTGCCTTTGGTCTCTAATCGGTTGGAACGCGGAGTTCCATTAGTAACCGCTTACTGGATGTGCCGGATTGGCGGCGTTTAGGATGCCGTGCTGATAATCAGGAAGGCAATTGCCCCAGTCGCTATCAGCGCTCCGTGCGGCATTCTCGACGCTCGGGAACTGCGCACATCGATACGGGAATCGGCGTTTGCGGGTAAGCGGCAGTGCGCTAACTCAGCGATTATGACCGAAAGGTTCAGGACGGTCTGATGGAACCGTTTCCTGAATAAAACAAAAAGGATAGAAACGATGCCGCCAAGCAGTGCGGTGGCGATGAAGATGCCTAGCCAGTTTTGCGGACCGGATATCGCGCCCACCGCAGCCATCAGCTTTACGTCGCCTGCCCCCATTCCCCGAATTAGATACAGGGGCACGTAGACACCCAAGGAACAGATCATGCCAAGCAGACCCATGGCTAACCCATGCCGCGCCAATAACAGAGTATTCATTCCCAGCCCCAGGACTATGCCACTCAAATTGAGCCAGTTCGGGATACGCCTAAATCGAAGGTCGTAAGTGCCCGCCGCCAATACTATGCAGACTAGGACAATCTTGAGAGCGGTAGGCATATCAAAGTTAACTTATCGGCACGCGTTCGAACTTCAGGCGGTCGCCGACCTTGGTGCCCGTTTGCACAATAGTGCCGGCTTGCAGTTCCAGCACGGAGGCCGCGCGGAGGCAAATTGAAATGCGCCACGGCGCTAGCTGTAACACTATCTTAGAAACTTGAAAGTCGCGGTCGAGAAAAATCGCGTCGATGGGTATTTTCATACCGAACGTGTGGATGGCCTCACACGGCGCGATCCACAACCCCGAGCCTGTCTCGATCTTTCCCCGTCCCAACAGGCCCTGGCGCCGGGTCGAGCTATCGCCTGCGATTTGAACAGACGTTGCAATCGCCAACCCGCACTCCAGGTTTAGGACCGTATACTCCAGCGAATAAGTCGTGCGTGAAAAGCGACGAAACTCTCAAGCCGCTTAGGACGGGTGAGTCATCTGTTCGGGCTTCACCCATTTATCGAAATCCTCAGCACTGAGAAGTCCTAGCTTTACAGCGGCTTCGCGCAGACTCGATCCGTCGATGTGGGCGGTGTGCGCTATTTGCGCCGCCTTGTCGTAGCCGACGATGGGGCTCAATGCGGTCACCAGCATCAGTGAAGTTTGGACGTAGCGCTCGATTTGCGCGCGGTTGAGCTCGATTCCGGCGGCGCAGTGCTCCGTAAAGCTTCGGCAAGCGTCGGTCAGAAGGCGAACGGAATGCAGAAAGTTGTAGACGATCACGGGTTTGAAGACATTCAGCTCGAAGTTCCCCTGTGAGCCGGCAAAACCGATGGCGGCATCGTTGCCCATTACCTGAACCGCCACCATGGTCAGGGCCTCGCATTGCGTGGGATTCACCTTTCCCGGCATAATCGACGATCCAGGCTCATTCTCCGGGATTAACAACTCACCGAATCCGCAGCGAGGCCCGGAAGCCAGCCAGCGGACATCGTTCGCGATTTTTGTCAGCGAGGCGGCAAGTGTCTTAAGGGCGCCGCTGGCGGCAACCAGCTCGTCGTGCGCCGAAAGGGCCGCGAACTTGTTCGGATGCGAGCGAAACGGCAGGCCTGTCAGCTCGGCAATTTTGGCTGCCGCCCGCTCGCCAAAATCCGCAGGTGCGTTCAAGCCGGTTCCGACGGCAGTGCCCCCGATCGCCAACTCGTATAAACCGCCAAGGGCCTGCCTTAGGCGCTCGACGTCGCGGTCCAGCAGCGAAACCCAGCCCGACATTTCCTGGCCCACGGTAAGCGGTGTCGCATCCTGCAAATGAGTGCGGCCAATTTTCACTACATCGGCAAACTTGCGTCGCCTTCTCGTCGAGCGCATTGCGAAGTTCCTGGACAGCGGGGATCAACTGACGTTGCACCTGCTCAGCTGCGGCGATGTGCATAGCGGTAGGAAAGGTGTCATTCGAAGACTGCGACATATTGACGTCGTCATTCGGATGAATGGGCTTCTTGCTCCCCATCACGCCGCCGGCGAGTTCGATGGCGCGATTCGAGATCACCTCGTTCGCGTTCATATTGGTTTGCGTCCCGCTGCCGGTCTGCCAAATACGTAATGGGAAATGATCGTTTAGCCGGCCCGAGATGACATCTTCCGCAGCCTCGACAATCAGACGCGTCTTCTTTTCGTCCAGCTTGCCGAGGTCGTAATTTACCAGCGCCGCAGCCTTCTTCAACACGCCGAAAGCGCGGATCAGCTCGGGCGGCATCTTGTCGTCGCCAATATCGAAGTGAATCAGCGATCGCTGCGTCTGCGCGCCCCAATACCTGTCTGCCGGGACATCGATCTCGCCCATGCTGTCCGATTCCCTGCGTTTTGAAGCGTCCATGCTTTTATTGTGTAACTTCAAGTGCTTTGCCTCGCCGGAATAGTGCAATCATGTCAGACATGCGCAAGATCATGCTTTGCGGGATACTCCCGCTCCTCCTGATAAATGTCGCGTTTGCCGACGATGTTTACCGGAAACCGCCTGCCGAAGTGTTGAAGGTTTTGAACGCTCCTCCGCCGCCCGATGCGGTCGTAAATCCTCCTGGCACGGAAATGTTGCTGATTGAGCGCATCCTGTATCCGCCCATCTCAGATCTGGCGCAGCCGATGCTCCGGCTTGCGGGAGTGCGCATCAACCCGCGGAACAACGGCCCTCACAGTGCCCTGCTCTATCGATCCGTCAGCTTGCACCCGTTGGATGGCAGCGGCCCGCCGGTAAAGGTTGCGCTTCCGGCCGGCGCAGAAATCACCATGCCGGTCTGGAGCCCGGACGGAAAGCAGTTCGCTTTCACGAATATTATGGACACGACAGTCGAGCTGTGGGTTGGGGATGGCAAGACTGGGCGAGTGCACAAGCTGAATGGCATCCGGATTGATGCAGCTCTTGGCGGTCAGGGCCGTTCCCCGGTTCAGTGGATGCCGGATGACCGGACGTTGCTGGTCGAGACGGTGCGGGCGGATCGCGGCGCGCCTCCCGCCGAGCCGTCCGTTCCTCCTGGTCCACATACGCAGGAGAGTTTCGGCAAGGCCGGGCCAGCGCCCACTTACGAAGATCTGCTGAAGAACGCGCACGACGAAGACCTGTTCGACTACTATGCGACGGCACAGCTCGAGTTTGTCGATTCGAATGGCGGCAGAGCCACTGCGTATGGAAAGCCCGGCATCTTCACCACGCTCGAGCCATCGCCCAATGGGCATGACGTGTTGGTCGCGCGGGTCCACAAGCCATATTCTTATTTCCACCCTGTCAACGCGTTTCCTAAAGAAGTCGAGGTTTGGGATACGTCGGCCAAGCTGGTCTATAAGGTTGCCAGCCTGCCGTTGGAAGAGCGCGTTCCGATTGAGGGCGTGCCCACCGGGCCCCGCGATTATCACTGGATGCCGACCGAATCGGCTTCGCTCTATTGGGTGGAAGCGATGGATGGCGGGAATCCGAAAGAAAAGGCGCCGCATCGCGACCGCATCATGATTGCCAAGCTGCCGCTTTCGGGCGGCGAGCCTCAAGAACTGATGAAAGTGGAGCAGCGGTTTAGCCGCATGGAGTTCGGTGAATCGGGGACGCTGACGTTGGTCAGCGATTACGAACGCAACAAGCGTTGGATACGCACGTTCGCTTTGAATCCGAAGAACCCTTCCGAAGAGCCGAAACTGCTCTGGGCGAGAAACATGCAGGACCGGTATAAAGATCCGGGAACGCCCGAGATGCGCAGGCTGCCGAATGGTCATATGGCGATGCGGCAAGAGGGGGATTCAATCTTCTTGCGAAGCGTTGGAGCAACTCCGAAAGGCGACCGCCCGTTTCTGGACCGCTTCGACGTGAAGACCGGACAGACGGAGCAGTTGTTTCGCAGCGACGACTCACATTACGAAGTGGTCGAGGCGATTCTCAATGGGGCGGGAGACAAGCTTCTGACGCGCCGCGAATCGCAGACGGAGCCGCCGAATTTCTTTATTCGGGAAGGGCAAAATGCGCCTCAGGAGATTACGCACTTCACCGATCCCGCGCCGGAGCTGCGCAGGATCAGCAAACGGCTTGTGACTTACAAACGCTCGGACGGCGTGCCGCTCTCGTTCACGCTATATCTGCCGCCCGATTACAAACAAGGAACGCGGCTGCCAACGGTTGTGTGGGCGTATCCGTATGAATACAACGACGCCGATACAGCGGGACAGATATCGGGTTCCACCGAGCGGTTTACGACCATCACCGGACCATCGGAGCTCTTCTATGCTTTGGAAGGCTACGCCGTTTTAGACAATGCCGCAATGCCGGTCATCGGCGATCCGACCACCGTAAACAACACTTATATCGATCAGATCGTCATGGACGCAAAAGCGGCCATCGAAAAGGCGACCGAGATGGGGGTCACCGATCCGAACCGCGTTGGTGTCGGGGGGCACAGCTACGGTGCCTTTATGACCGCGAACCTGCTGGCGCATTCAAATCTGTTCAAAGCCGGAGTGGCGCGAAGCGGCGCTTACAATCGTACGCTGACGCCGTTCGGCTTCCAGAGCGAGCGACGCACCTTGTGGGAAGCGCCGGACGTTTATCTGAAGATGTCGCCATTCTTGTCGGCTGACAAGATCAAAGGCGCGCTGCTGATGATCCACGGCGAAGCGGACGATAACAGCGGCACATTTCCCATTCAATCGGACCGCATGTATGCGGCCGTTCGAGGGAACAATGGAACTGTGCGGCTGGTGACCTTGCCTTATGAAGCTCACGGCTATCGCGGGCGCGAATCGATCGAACATGTGCTGTATGAAATGATCACCTGGTTCGACAAGTACGTGAAGAACGCCGAACCCAGCACGGATATTCAAACCTCCGCGCGTTAGCAGGCTAGCGCGCGGATTCTTTTAGTAGCTCGGCGAGGTACTGCTGCCAGATTTTGGCTTGGGTGTGGGTGCCGTGGCCGCGGGTTTGATCGGTGATCGGCAGAAGGACGAAACGGCCTCGCTTCACTCGCTTGATTTCGCGCTCGGCGATGCCCAGCTCGGGTGGATTGATGAAGTCGTCCGCGGAGTTGATGAACATTACGGGGACTTGAATCTTTTCCAGATCTTTCGATGGATCGTAGTCTCGAGACGAGGCGACGGCAAACAGAAGGTCGTTTGCGTCGGTTGTTTTTCTTCGCTGCTCGACTTGGCGCGCCAGATTTTGATCGGCGGCTTCGGGGGTGGGTGAGGCCTTCTGCATTTGCAGCGCGCTGCTGCCGGCGATGATCAGCATGTAAATGGCGCCCGTGAGGCCGGGCGGCTGCTGTTTATAGTCGCCATTCATCCATTGCGGGTCGTTGGTGATGGAGTCGGTCAGCATCTTGCGCCAAGTGCGGTTGCGGCCCGCGATCGGGACAGGCAGGCAGGCGAGGGGCATCAAAGCGTCCATAAAATCGGGGTTTCGCTCGCCCCACATCCAGGAATGCATGCAGCCCATCGACGTGCCCATCACCAGGCGCAGGTGGTCTACATGCAAACCTTCGGTTACGAGTTGGTACTCTGCTGTGACCATATCTTCATAGCCGTAATGCGGGAAACGCCCATGTAAGCCGTCGCTCGGTTTCGATGAGTGGCCGTGGCCGATGTCGTCGGGCAAGATGATGAAGTATTTCGAGGCGTCGAGCAGTTGACCGTCTTTGAATAGGACGTCGCGGAAGACCGGATTTAGAAACTGATGGCCGCTGCCGCCGGTGCCGTGCATGATCAATACGGCGTTAGAAACATGACCCTGAGCGTCGCGTACGGGATGTCCCAAGGTGGTGTAGTGGATGTTCAGTTTGGGAAGCTGTTCGCCGCTCGCGAACTTGAAGTTCGAGATGGCGAAGTCACCTTCTTGTGGAGTTTGCGCCGAAAGGGCTATCGCGGCAGACAGGAATGCGACAGAGGAAAGAGATAATCGTCGTTGCATTAGAGGCATTCTCTCATTCGGCGTGTACCGCTCCTCTTCTCGCTTTGGCCTTTTTGAATAGAAAGGCAATGGGAATGCATCCGAAACAAACCAGTGCCATATAGCGGAAGTCATCGACGTACGCCCATAGACGAGCTTGGGAAGACAGGGTGTGGTTGAGCATTGTCAGAGCTTCGCGGTTAACCATCACCGGACCGGCTGCATTCTTCATGGCGAGCAGGCCCTGCAAGGTCGAGAGTTGATGCTGCGCGATAGGATTGGTTGCCGAAAGGGAGTGGACGAGCTCGGTGCGATGAAGCTGTTCGTGGCGGGCGACGATGGTGTTCACCACCGAGATACCCACGCTGCCGCCGACGTTACGCAGAAGATTATAGAGACCGCTGGCATTGCCGATTTGTTCGTTTGAAAGTGTGCCCATCGTAGTAGTCGAGAGGGGAACGAACACCATGCCGGAGCCGAAGCCGCTGAGGACGATTGCCCATAGAAGCGACCACTGCCCAATGAAGAGATTGACTTGGCCGAACCAGATGCTGCAGATGGCGAATATAAAGAAGCCGGATGCGATGAGCCAACGGTTATCCATTCGCGTGGTGAGCACGCCGATGATGGGCATGGCGAGAATTGCGCCAATGCCGCGCGGGCTGACTGCAATGCCGGCTGTGAGTGCCGTGTAGCCCATCAGCTCCTGATAGAAGAGCGGCAAGAGAGTGACCAGGCCATAGATGGCTGCGCCGAACAGCGTGATTAACAGACAGCCGAACGCAAAATTGCGGTTTTTGAAAATGCGCAGATCGACCAGCGGTTTGCGCGCTCGCAGCTGCCACACCAGAAACCAGACAAACGCGACCAACAGAAGGAGGGCCGCCCAGCGAATCCATGTAGCGCCGAACCAATCGACTTCCTGGCCTTTGTCGAGAATGATCTGCAGCGATCCCAACCAAACGGCGAGCAGGCCGAGTCCGAAAGCGTCGATGCGTCCCGGCTTTGCGTTCTTAATATAGGGCGGATCTTCCACGTAGCGGAGGATCATGAAAATGGCGAGGATGCCGATAGGGATGTTGATATAGAAGCTCCATCGCCAGGAGTAGTTGTCGGTGAGCCAGCCGCCGAAGGTGGGGCCGAGAACGGGGGCGACGACCACACCGAGCGCGAACACGGCCATCGCCAAGCCGCGCTTTTCAGGAGGAAAGCTTTCGAGGAGGATGGCTTGCGAGATGGGTTGCAATGCGCCTCCGCCCGCGCCTTGTACCGCTCGCGCGAGGAGCAAGATTCCGAGCGAGGGAGCGGCGCCGCAGAGGAACGAAGAGGCGGTGAAAACGACGATGCAAAAGATGAGGAACCGTTTGCGTCCGAAGCGCAGACCGAACCAGCTGCTGGCCGGCAGGACCACGGCGTTCGCGACCAGATAGCTGGTGAGCACCCAGGTTGCCTCGTCATTGGTGGCGGATACGCTGCCGGCAATATAGGGAAGAGCGACCGCGGCGATGGATGTATCGAGCACCTCCATAAAGGTGGCTAACATCACCGACACTGCGATCAGCCATGGATTGACCGATGGCCGCCAGGGTTGCGATGGTGTTGCGGAACTATTCGCTGCCATTAAAGTTTTTGGATGATGGAACAACGGGAAGCGATTTCATCTTCGCTGTAATTGTTGCTTCCCTGGAAAATGTCCGAGTAATCAAATGAATGTACTCACAACGACTTAGGCGATTGGACCTCGGAGTGCATCGGATCAGGCCGAGCAACCGCTCAACGGAGGGGTATGTCTTTTGCGTTATATATCGTCGGGTATGTGATCCTGATCATCGGGCTCGCTTTGGGGGCCTATTACTTGCACGTTCCGCCCCGCTGGGTGGGAGTGGGAGTGCTGGTACTGGTGGGCATCGGAATTGCAAGCGGGGTTGCCAGGACGCGGCAGAAAGATCCATCCTAGTGTTCGGCAGCGCGCCGCCGAGCTTTTAAGATCACGTGAATCTCATCATTCCGCGGATTGTTGAAGCGGCAGTTTATGAGGCCCTCGGAATCCAAGGCGATGATTGCGGGAACGTTGACCTGGGTGAGCATCCAGCCTTCCGGAAGCGTCACTTCGTTTCGAGGTCGACCCAGGGTTCGATCCCAAACAAGCTCGCCATTCTTCACCGTGTAGCCCACGGGGTCGGTGTAGGTTTCGATGACGCGCACGCGAACTGACTCACCCGCCGCGATGGCGTGAGGGAGCTCGGCTTGAACGACCACCTCATCGTCGGGTGATGGATTCGGGTAATAGCCGAGCGCGTTCACGTCTTTCCCTGTGACGTTGTAGGTCTTGAGCTGTTCGCCGGTATCGAGATCGAAAATCTGAGATTGGGTGACGATGCTGCCTTTGCGGACGAAGCTGTGAACGTATTTTTGACCCGTGCGGCTGACATTGAAATCGTGCGAGATCCGAAACTGATGGGTCTGCGGATCCAAGAGCCAATAGCGGATCTCGCGATCCTGCTCGGCGCGATGCAACTGAGCGCATAGCAGACTTCCGAATATCAGAAGCGCAAGAAATTTCATGGCAGCAGCCGTCCTTTCAATTTGACCAACAGCTCATCGTCGCGATCATTGACGAAACTGACGCGAATACGGCCATCGGCTTGAGTGGATACGATGCCGGGAGCGCTGCAGCCGATGAGCTCATAGCCATGAGGCAGCACGATGACGTTGCGCTTGATTCCGAAGCTGCGCTGGAAGAACAACTCGTTGCCTTCGCCGCGATAGGAGGCAGGGTCTTTGTAAGTTTTGAAGATGCGGACACGGGCGTCGCCGCCTTTGGGAACGGGATGGGCAAGCGTGACTTGAATGTAGCTGTCGGCATTGGGATTGCCTTTGAGACCGTGTTGCGCGGCTTCGGCGGCGGTTACAACTTCGAACTTCAGCGGCTGACCGGTGGCGGCATCGATGACTTTTTCATCCGAGGCAACCGATCCACGGCGAATGGGATTGAACAAATACGGCGCGCCTTCGATGGAAGTCGAGATGTCATAGACGATGGCGAAGGAATGCGTGTCGGGCGCGAGCAGCTGATAGACGGTCAGCTCGTCAGAAGCGAAGGCTGCCGCGCCGCAAGCTGTAAGAAGGAGAAGCGCTCGAATGGGAACCATAAAATGCCTTTGTTGAGTATATGCAAACGGATGTTTTTGACACTTCGCGTGTAAGTGGTCAGCGGCGGTTTGGATTGGAAGGGATTTAGGCGGCTTTTACCTCGTTGGCAGCGCTGCGGTTCTCGTAGTCGAGCGTGAAGTTTTGCATACGTTGGTTGTCGACCTTGGCTTCGGCGAGTAAAACGTCCATTCTGTGGAGGTCTTGCTTGCGAGTTTCGATGGATTGTCGGCGAGCTTGTTCGGCCTCTTTCTGCTGCTGCGATTCGAAGCCAATCTGCTGTTTGCGCTTTTCGGCTCTTAGCTTTAACAGGTCGTTGAGGCATTTTGAGAAGGCGCGATCGTTGGTGGTTTGATAGCGCATGTAGAGAGCGAGCCGCTTTTCGAAGTCGCGAGATGACAAGTCCGCAGTGAAGCACTCGTTCTGAAGCGTGATGGCGCGCTGTTTGAGCCAGTAATGTTCGGCCATGCCGTCGACCAGCAGACGCTCGGTCTGGGTGACGGGTTGGTGCTCGGCGAGCAGGCCGGTGCGGAGGGATTCAAAATCGAGCTCGTCTTCCCAGGGAAGAACGGCGAATGCGCCGGTAAATCCGAAACGGAAATTATTTTTGCAGGAAACGGCTTTGCCTTCGGCACTGGTAGGACCGGTTGAAAGTTGAGAATTCGCCTGATTGGCGGTGATTTGAGATTGTGTCGACATTTGAAAAAGCTCCTTTGAGGGGTGGTAAGAGATCCGCTTCCTTTGGTCGCGGCTCGGAAAAATGGAAAGCGCCGGAGGGCGGTATGACGACCGCGTTCCGGCGCTTGCGACTCCACTCTAGCATGGCGTGTCAAGTGTTTTGGGCGGAAAAGGGCGAATTATAAGGGATTTGGGCTTGTGACTCGAAAACAGAGGAACGCTTATTTGCCGCGTGGCGACGCCACACGATGACTGCCACTTCGCGCCTCCTAAGATCGATGGCGGTTGTCAGGTCCTTGTCTTCGTAATTCATGTACAGACGCCCTCGCTTTGCATCGACCGCATAGCCTTCGGGCCGGCCTTCGAAGGTCAGTTTTTCCTTCTGACTCAAGCTCTCGCTGTCCAGGATACGGACAGAATTGTCGCGCGGCGCGGTGACCCAAACTTCTTTAACAGGCGCCACGTAGACTACACCGTCGGGCGTGGAATCGAGATGTCCACAGGTTTTGCGCGCGAGCGTTTTTTCATCGATAGCGCAAATGCTGGAGTCGGCCCGGTCGCCGATGTACACCACGCCATCGCCAATCGATACCCCGCTGGGCCCCTGAACGCGTTTACGACCCCCAAATTCCACTTCATTCGTCGCAAAGCCCGAGATCTCACGGATAGCGTCGTTACTGGTGTCCACGACATACACCGAGCCAATGTTGATGGCTGGAACCCACACATATCCTGTCTTGGGATCGTAGGCGATGTAGTCCATGGTGATGTTTCCCCGGCCATGGTCGGGAAGGGCCAGGGTGCGAGCCGAATAGTTCGCACTTTGATACCTGGCCGCTTGCGAGGCAATAGCGACTGCGCCCACAGCCGTCACAATGACTGACAGCAGAAAAATTCGCTTTTTCATGACGGCGATAATACTGCCTGGGTGCGGATCTTGTATTCGCCGGGATGATTCGTATTTAGGAGCGGATTACGACGGCAGCGGCGGTTGGCGGGATCGAAGCCGACTTCCGGGTACGAATACGTTTAACCTTAAACGCTGAACGCACTTTGGAAGGTACCGTCGGCGCTTCAGAACGAGCTTTAGGTCAATCTCACCATAGCCGACAAACCAGCCAAGTGGATTCCAGAACCATAGCGCGTTTCCGTTAAATCGAAAGAATCTGGGATATCCGGGGCGAGGGCAGCCGCGCCTAGCACAGCACTTAACAAGGAAATGGAAAACACGCGTCTGGAAATGATCAAAGTCGAGAACCTTCCTATTTGGAAAGCACGCGACGGAGCGGCGAATTGAATCTGTGAGTATCACACAGGTGCGTGTCATTAATGGACAATCTGCTGCTGGACGTGCGCTATGCCGTTCGCGTGCTTCAGAAGCCTCCAGCATTCACGACAGTGTTTTATTCAGGCTGATGCTGGCGAATCGGTCCTTTGTGTGGAATCGGAATCGCGCTTCGGGATGATCCATTGGAGTACCGGGCGCCGATACGAAAAGACTTTATTCCGGACCCACGCCATAACAGGCCCTTATGCAGTTGTGATACTGTTCAAGAGCTTCAAACCGGTTTTTGCCGGACTTAAGCGCGGCTTGCAATGCGGCCTCGCATTGCGAGCCGCACTCTACTGACGAAATGCTTGTCCTGCTTGCCACTGACCCTAATACTTCCGTTTTGCGCGCGGCAAATTCGTCCGGGGACAGCCGTTCCGTGGTCACTTCCCACGGGTCACCGGTCGTAATAGTGATTACGCCTTTCCCGTCGAGCGAATAGTCGAAGTTGATCAGCACGCCCCCAACTAGGACAGTTTGATGGCCAGTCGTAAAGGGGACCGATACAAAAGCTCCCATATAAAGCCTCCTATTTCAGTCTTCTGATTGGATTTTGAGACGCCACTAGATTTCAGGCGAATGATCCGAGCACCCAAGCTCTTCTCTCGAAACTGAATGCGACAAAGCGCATCCTCAGACACCACTCACACACGAAATTTATCGATTTCGTGGTTCATTTCTTCTGTTAAGCTTTGAGGACGATTTAGGTGCGAGACCCCCCACACATCTAGTCACAGACTTACTCTTGGGTTGGAACCGCTCCTGAATTGTCGGTGGACCTCCCCCATGGGTTGATCCACTTGCGGAAGCGGATGCATCGACGACACTGTAAGCGGCAGTTGCGGTGCTGCTCTGGCACCCGGCCCTCGGGACCTCCGTTGCAACTGAAGGTGGTCAGGGTTCCCGCAGTAGAAATCGACATTGCGTTCGCTGCGGAGATGCTAAATTCGACCGGTGGAAGGGCATCGCCGTACGAGCATCTCGGCGCACTGAGTGCCGGCGGCGATACCTGTGAGGATGGCAAAGGGCAACATCTTCGATAAGCGCCTGTCTCAAGCTTCGTTTACTCTCGCTAGCCAACGTGACAAGCATGCAATTCCGATCAGCCCTGCGCCCATCAGCAACAGTGTCGCCGGTTCGGGCACCGCGCTTGCCGTGCTCCCAGGACTGAACACGAGTGAATATTGGCTTGCGTCCGCGAACGCCGGATCGATTGTGATCATGGGATCGACGGAAGCCGAATAGTTCCCTGTGTATACCGAGCTACCTTTGATCACAAGTTCAACGTCAGACCAAGTGTTCGGAGCGAGGGTGAAGGGTAGGGATGCCGAGAAGGACGCCGGGGTCGGCACATTCGTACAGGATGACGTGTTTGCGCCAGTGGCCGAGCACGCAACGAGGCCGCCTCCCGCGGAGAAGGCTTCCACCAGCGCAATTGACACAGGACCACTCACGGAGGTGGTGCCGCTTGCGGTGAAGATAAGAGGAACTGGGGCCGTGCCCGCGCCCGCCGCCTCAAACCAGAAGATAGTTTCGCCAAAACTGACCGCCTCGGCCAGGGCTCCGCCGCTCGTCGTTCCGCTGATGGACATCGTCGCATCGCCGGGCGTATAGCCGATGGACAAAGCGGCGGTTCCGCAGCCAGTGCTATTTGGGCAACCCGAGTTCGTTATGGCGCCAGGCCCCGACAGTATCGGAGCGGCGCCGGAATTTTGCGAACCGCCGACCATACCGTTAAATGTGGCCGCGGGAATGCTGTTAGCCCAGACCGGTGCGCTCATGGCAACGGCTATGATCAGGCTGTTTTTATAAACCGCCAGAATAGATACTTTACGCATGGCTGATTATCCTTTCGGTTGTGAGTCTTCAAGGAACGGAGCACTCAAGCTCTCGTCTCGAAACTGAATGCGACAAATAAGGGCTGGAGACCTCAGCCGCTGCAAAGATTTCGCGGGTTATTTTTCTGTTAAGCTTTTGAGAACGATTTAGGTGCGAGATTGCCTACACATTTGGTCACAGAGTTACTCTTGGGTTGGAGTCGCGGCGACCAAGAGTGCCTGGACCAACTAATTCCCCTCGTTCAGGACGAACTCCATCGCATTGCCAGCCGGCACATGCGGCGCGAACGCCCCGGACATACGTTGCAGACCACTGCTCTCCTGAATGAAGCCTATCTTCGGCTGGTGAATCAAGCTCGAATCAGCTGGCAAGATCGGGCGCATTTCTTCGGGATCGCGGCCCGGATTATGCGGCAGATCCTGGTCGATCATGCCCGGTCCGCAGGACGCGGCAAGCGCGGAGGCCGCGAATATCATTTAGCTCTTGACGGAATACCGGTACTCGCTCCCAGGAAACCGCGCGAACTCCTTGCGCTCGACGACGCCCTCAGCCGGCTCGCTGTCTTAAATGCACGAAAGGCCCAGGTGGTTGAATTGCGGTATTTCGGGGGCCTGAACGTCGAAGAAGCGGCTCAAGTGCTCCAGGTCTCGCCCAACACCGTCATTCGCGACTGGAGCTTCGCGAAGGCCTGGCTAAGGCGAGAGCTGGAAGTCAGCGGCGCGCATGCAGGCTGAGCTCTGGACGAAGATCGAAGATCTATTCCATAGCGCACGCGCGCTGGCGCCGGAAAAACGTCTAGAGTTCCTCGAAAGAGCTTGCGCCGGGGACGGGCTGCTCGAAAGCGAAGTGCAAAACCTGCTGGATCATTCCGATCGAGCGAGTTCCTTTCTGGAGACATCCCCCGTCCGCAAGCAGAGGGCCGACAACACGATTTCGGCGCAGACGCCTGCGGCGGGAAAGCTGCTCGGAAATTTCGAAATCCTCCAACTGATTGGCCATGGCGGTATGGGCGAGGTCTGGCTGGCTGAGCAGAAGCTGCCCGTGCGCCGCCGCGTGGCGCTCAAGCTGATCAAAACGGGCATGGACACGCGCGAAGTGGTGGCGCGCTTTGAATCCGAGCGTCAGGCCCTCGCCCTGATGGATCATCCCGCCATTGCCAAAATCTTTGATGGAGGCTCGACCCCGGAAGGCCGGCCGTACTTTGCCATGGAATACGTGCCGGGGATTCCGATCACTGAATATAGCGACAAGCACAAGCTGGATATCGAAGAGCGCCTGGAGCTGTTCATGCGCGTCTGCGAAGGCGTCCAGCACGCGCATCAAAAAGCCATCATCCATCGGGATCTGAAACCCTCCAACATCCTGATCACCGAAGTAGATGGCAAGCCGGCGCCCAAGATCATCGATTTTGGCGTGGCGAAAGCCACTGCGCAGCGATTGACCGCGGCCACCATGCTGACGCGTGTGGGATCGGTGATCGGCACGCCGGAATATATCAGTCCGGAGCAGGCCGATTCAGCGGGAGAGGACATCGATACGCGCAGCGACGTGTACTCGCTGGGCGTGGTGCTGTATGAGCTGCTGGTGGGCGCTCGTCCGCTGGAATTCGGCACGCTCTCTTTTGCCGAGCTGCTGCACAAGCTGCGGGACGAGGATGCGCCGCGTCCCTCGACCAAAGCCCAGCCCTCTAACAAAGGCCAGACCTCGGGCGATCAGTCCAGCACAGCCGCGCGAAACCGCCGCATCGACCCTCCCACGCTCACCCGCCGTTTGCGTGGAGATCTGGATGCGATTACCTTGAAGGCTTTGGAGAAGGAACGGGCGCGGCGCTATGCCACGCCCATGGAGCTGGCGGCCGACATTCAAAGACATCTGCGGCATGAGCCGGTGCTGGCTCGACCGTCGAACGCCGCTTACCGGGCACGCAAATACATCCGTCGCCATCGGCTAGGCGTCGCGTTAGCGGCCGTCGGTGTGCTGCTGCTGGCCGGGTTTGCTGTGCTCGAAGCAGTGCAACTACGCCGCATTGAGCGCGAGAGCGAGCAGCGCGCCCGCATCACCGATTTCATGACCAACATGTTCAAGGTCTCGGACCCTAGCGAAGCGCGCGGCAACAGCATCACCGCACGTGAAATTCTGGACAAAGCGTCGAAGCAGATAGACACGGGGCTCGCCAAAGATCCCGAAGTACAGGCTCAGATGATGTACGTGATGGGAGAAGTGTACGGGAACCTCGGACTCTTTTCCCGTGCGGAGCCGCTGCTGGAGCGGTCCGTCGAAATTCGCCGCCGTGTCCTCGGCGCGAGGAACATCGACACGCTTCGCTCGATGGCTGATTTGGGATGGGTTCTAGACGCAGAAGGCCACCGTTCACAAGCCGAAAAGTCCCTGCGCGAGACGCTGGATCTTCAGCGGCAGGCTCTGGGCCGGGAGAACCGTGAAACTCTAAGAACGGCGATCTGGCTCGGGGAAACCCTTATGCGTGAACTAAAGTTCGCGGAAGGCGAAAAGCTGGCGCGCGAAGCGCTAGCTATTCAGCGCCGCACCCTTGGACCGGATTCCCCGGAAACGCTCCATTCGTCGGACGCTCTGGGCTTTATTCTGGCAAGTGAAGGCAAGAACTACGAAGCCGAGGAGTTGCTGCGCGAGGCGCTCGACGGCGAACGGCGCGTGTATGGGTCGCAGGAGACCGCCCAGACAATGGAGTGGCTCGGTGTGATTCTCAACCAAGAGGGCAAATACGCCGAGTCAGAGAAATTCTCGCGCGAGGCAGTCGATGTGGATCGCCGTATCTTGGGGCCAGAACATCCGGTCACACTCGATACGATCGGCCAGCTAGGAAGTGTCATGCGCGGAGAGGGTAGATTAGCCGAGGCCGAGAAATTGCTACGTCAGTCAACCGATGGTTTGCGCCGCGTCTTGGGGCCGACCCATCCAGACACTCTGGATTGGTTGGCGGACCTCGGAGAGACTCTGGATGCTGAGGGCCGCCATGCCGAGGCAGAGAAACTGTTGCGGGAAACGCTTGATATTGCGCTCCGTACCTTGGGCAGGGAGAACGTAGCCACCTTAAACACAATGGCGTCGCTATCCGGCACGCTGCGCAGCATGGGACGCTATGCGGAGGCGGAGAAGCTGGCGCGGGAGACACTCGATATTCAGCGTCGCGTCCTTGGCCCCGAGCATCCCTTGACCGCCCTATCTGCGTATCATCTTGCTCGCGCAGTGGCGCGACAGGGACGCCGGGATGAGGCGTTCTCGCTTCTGCAGAATGCTGTTGATCATGGCCTGAGCCCGAGTGACGACCTCACCATCGAAAAAGACCCCGACCTCCAATCACTCCACGGCGACCCCCGCTTCACCGCTCTGGTGGCGCACGCCAAAGAGAAAGCCGCAGCCGCGCAGTAAGCACAATAGGGTTGCTTAAGCCGAACCTTAGGGCCTATCGTCGCGATCGCAGGGCGAAACTATGGTGCGCCGAACAGCCAGATCGGGTTGAGTACGAGATTGACGGCGTTGACGGAGCCAAGGCCAGTCGTGAAGTCCCAGCCGACGCCGGCTTTGTAGGTTGGCTCGTAGGAATTGTCAGACAGCGAAAGGACGCCGATAGTGTTCGCCGCCGGGAGGAGCGTAGCAGTTGTAGGGGGCGAAACACCGGGCGTCGTTGTCGCCGATTGGTGACGTCGTTGAAGATGCAGAATGGCGATGGGCCGCCGGTGGCGAACGTCTCGCAGGATGGGTTACCTTTGTTGCCGTATTGCAGGTTTGCCAGGGTGGCAGGATGAACCGACGATTGGTATCGGCACCCGTTACCGGTCGTGTCAATTCCGCAACCAACTGTTTTGCAAGCTGTACGAACTGTCGTTTGATGCGTTTTGTATCCATAACTATGGCTCTTATTCCGGCCTGAGATTCCTCTCGTCAAGTCATCCGGTACGGGTGTCTCTCAAGGGAACGGCGGACGGATCTTCTGGTACTGGTCATCGCCGCAGTTCCTCAATTGGGTTTCTCTTGTGGCACAGTTGCGGCTACATACACGCAAGAATTCTTGGTATGGGGCGCAAGACGCAGAAGAACGATTCATGCCCGGTTCACTTGACATGTTGATTCTGCGGACGCTGTCGCTGCGCGGGCTCCATGGATACGGCATAGTCCAGTTCATTCAACAATCGTCCGACAATGAGCTCCTGGTCGAGGAGGGCTCGCTGTATCCCGCTCTCCAACGGCTGGAGCTAAACGGCTGGATCGACGGTGTCTGGGGCGTGACGGCGAACTTGCGGAAAGCTGCGGAACTGCAAGCGGACGGTATGACGGCGGAGCGCGCCCGGGCTGAAGCGCGCCGGCGATTTGGGAACGTCGGACTGAAGCACGAAGAGTCACGGGAGATTTGGATGACGCGGTTTTGGTCGGAACTTGGCCAGGATGTCCGCTATGGCTGTCGCGCCATGATCGGCAACAAGGCATTCAGCGCCCTGGCGGTCTTGTTGCTGGCGCTCGGCATCGGGGCCAATACTGCGATCTACAGCTTCATGCAGTCGATTCTGTTGCGCTCGCTGCCGGTGGCCGATCCCGAGTCGCTGGTGGTCCTGAATTGGCATAGCCGGCCTCCCTACAACGCCAGCAAGCAATGGGTCCACGTCGTGCATGGGGTACAAGGCATTCTCTGGCCGGGCGAGAAAGGCGCCATGGTCAGCGGGATGTTCCCGGGAAGCGTTTCGCTAGTGGACTGGAGTCATCTGCTTCCATGTTCCCACTTCCCCATTCTTTTCCGGCGTGTAGTTCGGATCATCGCTGGTGCGGTAATTCCCGAAACCGTCCGTGAAATGATACTGCCCAGCGTTGCTGAGCTGGGTCGTGCCTCCAGTGCTGGGATCGTTGAGGGTATCGACGGCTCGGACATTGTCGTCGAAGTGGTCGGCGCTGCTGCGAGTGGGGGCGCCGTCGCTGCCGCCTCCGCTTGTGGTGCGAAGCCAGCTATCGTCGAAGCCGGGGGAGCGCATGGCTTCGCTCTGCTTTGCGACACTGGCATCAAAGGCGCGTTCCTGCGCCTGCATCTGCGCCATGGCCGCCTGCCCGGCGCGAATCTGATCGTAACCCTGCTGGAGCTTCTGGTTGAAGGCGGCGAGCATCTGGTCGAGGATGGTGTGGCTCAGCTGCTCCCATTGGGGGTTGAAGGACAGTGACTTGGCGATCAGGCAGAAGACGGGCATGCGCTTATCGAGTGTGCCGGCAGGAGCGCGGAAGCTCTGCAGACCGCGGAATCCCCAGTTGGTCTGCTTGATCATGTTTGCGGCCATGTGGAGCTGGCCGACGCTCTTGTCTTCGTTGCCGCCTTCGGAGTAGTAATAGACGCCGAAGAAGGCCTCTTCGACTGGTTGGCCGTTTAGCTCGTAGCCGACCTTGATGGCAACGCCATGATCGTTTGGCCAAGGAGTAAGCCTGAGAGCGTGGGCAAGTCCAGGCAGATCCTGCTGGCCGATCCACCTGAGGTTGCTGACGTCGGGGCGCATTTGCTTGATGAACATGGCGAGCGCCTGCACCGGTGGCTGAAGCGGCATGTTGATGGCGCCGGTGGACATACGTTCGCCGGGCTGGGACTGCTTGCCGCGCAGATACTGACGATATTGAGGAGCGACTTCGATCGACTCTAGGCGCAGCAACGGATAAAGGTAGAAAGCCTCGGAGTTGTCAGGATTAACGGCTTGGGAGCTAAAAATGAGCGGGTTTTCAACCCAGTCGTAATGCCACTCGACCTTGCTCGCGAGCGTCCACTTCTCGGGCAGACGAATGGTCGCCGCAGCCATATTGACATGGGCCGGGTCGGGAATGACGCGTCGGACAAATTCCTCTCCGGCGATCTTGGTGGGCTGGCTGATCGCAGGCCCAGCCTGGGTGGGGCTGTTCGCCGGAGCCCCGGGTGCAGTCTGGACCGATGAAGAGGAAGAGGACGCAGGCTGCGGAGGCGTAGCGCTGGACTTTGGTGGCAGACCGGCGGCCTGGCGGCACCGGTCGGAGAGCTCGTCCTGATGCTGTTTGAGGCAGGCGACGGTGCGTCCGCCGCCGGGCTGAATACCGGCGCAGAGGCGGGCGGCATCATCGGAGCAGGCGGTGCGGAGGGCGTCGAGCGAGGCTTGATTGCCGGACACCTGCGCGGCGGCACTTGCGAGGCAGACTCCAAGCGCGATGATTGGCGAGGAATAACGGACCACGCGGCTGAACTTCATAGAACTCTCCGGGAATGACGAGCTGCTGATAGAACCATCGAGGTGCCGGACGCCAGCCCTGCGGAACCTCAATGGGAAATAGGTGCTTACCGTCTAGACACGGTTCCTGCGGATACCCTGGTTCCGCGAACGCAGGAACATACGCATGCCTGCGGTAGCCGCCCCACCTGTCAAAAGCAACAGCACCGAAGACGGTTCAGGTGTGCTTGTATTGGTTCCGGCGACTGCATTTAACAGGAACGCCTCGTTCAACCGGGGACTAAAGGCGCCGGTTTGAATAAGCTGAAGATTGGTAAATGTTTCCAGGGTCGGGCTGGCAAACGTCCCCGTAAACAGTTGCTCATTACCCGGCCCATTGTTGTTCACCAGAAGCGTGCTTCCCTCCGAAATGGTCAGTCCTCCAGTGTTAGCTGATGAATAGAAGTTCACCACGCCATTAGAAACAGCGCTCCCATCAACCGTAAGACTCACCGGAGATAAACTAAAGCAGTTGGACGATAAAGGACAAACCGTCGTCAGTAATGGAGTCGTCGGCATCTGGGGAAGCGAAAAGGTGATCGTGTCTGAACCCGATGTCAGGGTGTATGAAATGGTAGCGGCGAAAGCAGGACTCACCAAGATAAGAGCCGTCAGAAACTTTAGTGTCATTTTTTTCCTCAATTTTAGTGTCATTTTTTTCCTCCTTCGATACTGTACAGGGTCAAGCGACCTTAGGATTATCAGCTTTTAGGACGCCCCCGGATAAAATTAGCAGCGCTGCACAGCAAAAAGCTGCCCGAAACATAACGCCCTCAATATGCACCTTGGTGATTCTCCTTGCGTCACTGTAAATCGTCATATTCTCTCCTCCGCAATAGTCGTTTCGGGATACAAGCGCCCTACATATCTACACGCCAGAACAAACAGCCGCAGGACATTTCCCGGTACTGGAGGTCCTATCCACTAAACTTCACCTGAGACCTCCGGAGAAATGTTTCCTTGACGACCGTTTCCGAACGGGCGCGACCGCCAGTTTCGGTCTCGAGTGTGTATGCAGGGGACCGAAGTAGTAGTCGCAGCCTTATAAAGCAGCGCTATGACTGCTCAATCAGATATCCGCGATGAAATACGCTTGCGCGATGGCACGGAACTAGGGCGCGAAGTAACCAGAGATGTCGAGTATCAGGTAAGTTGGATTCGATAGGAAGGCGTTGATGAGGCCGTTCGTCGTGGGGACGATTGCCATGTTTGAGACGATCGTGCCGTCCAGTGAATTCAAAGTTGAGACAGCGGGTTGAGACGCGCCTTGCGGCCAGAGAGTCAGGTATCCGAGCGCACCCGACGGAACGACGGTCGCGTTGAACACGTAAGCCTGGGCGGTGGAGGGGACGGCACATGCGCTTGCGGCGACGCTCACATTGATCGTTCCACTGGATGGCTGCGAACCCTGCGGATTGCGAGTGTCGAGCACGCGGCAGGGCTGAACGTTATAGAGCGATAATCCTCCGCTGCCTGGCGGAGCGTAGTATCCGTTGATGTCGATGACCACGTCTGTGTCGTTGGTGACAAAGACGTCAATTGCTCCATTGCTGCCCGCGGGAACGATGGCTGCGTTCGCGGTGACTGCGCCGGTCGGTGCATTCAACGTTGAGACGAGCGGTTGTGTTTGTCCGGTGGGCCATGTGGTTAGGTAGCCGAGCAGCGTGTGAGGCACGGCTGTGAAGTTCAGCGAATAAGCCTGTGCACTGGACGGTACATTGCAGGAACTCGAAAGCACGGGGAATGTACGGTCCTGCCCAGCGGTCATGAACGGCCCACCGAGCGGTCCTGTTGCGGTCCGCGTGTCTGCGATGCGGCAAGGCGTCAGCGGATGAAAGGCTAGAGCGGTGCTGGTTGCCGCCGGGACGAAGTAGCCGTCGATGTCGAGGACCACATTGGTGTCGTTGCTGGCGAATATGCTGATGGCGCCATTTGTGCCTGCGGGCACGGTAGCGGCACCCGCTTTCACGCGGCCGTCGAGGGAGTTGAGCAATGACGCAACGGGCTGCGATTGACCCGCTGGCCAGACTGTCAGGTAACCGAGCGGTCCGTTGGGAACTGCCGTGACGTTGAGCGAGTATGCTTGCGCGGTCGCGGGAATTCCGCAGGTGCTATTGGGAAGTGTAAAGTTGCGAGAAGTACCGCCGGTGATCAGTGGACCTCCGAAGGGGCCGGCCGCGTTACGCGTATCGGCCACGCGGCAAGGTGCTATGGAGACAAATTGCAGCGCGACGGAAAGCGGATCGGGAGCCAGTCCTACAAATTCCTGCCCAGCTCCGTTGGTCTCCTGTTCGGCCTCTAGAACTGTGGGTGCGGCAGTGGTGGTGTTGAGCGTGCCGATGGTAGGGCCGGTGTTGTTGCCGAACTCGGCCCAGAGTGTCCCTCCTTCAAAAAGCAGCGCGATCGCCTGCTCGTCGCCCAAGTCGGGGCCGCCGGCATTGGCGCCGCCGATCCATGAGCCAACCAGTGTCGCCGCACCGGTTGTTGTGTTTATGGTGTACAAGAAGTTATCAAAGCCCACGGTGCTGCTGGAAAAGGACCAGTAGAGCGTACTCGAATCGTTCGACACCGACAACACACCGCAGCCGCCGCAGGCGGAAAGGCCGGTCGGTCCGATCAGCGTTGCCGCGCCGGTTGTCGGGTTAATTGAGTAGAGGTTAGATTGAGTTCCTGCCTGGATCATGAACAAACCGGCGGTGCTTGATCCGAAGGCAGCCGTGTTTACGTTGTATTGGGTAGGCGCGTATGTGATAGCGCCGGTGGCCGGATTGATCTGGATCAGGGTGCCGGTATTGGGGTCGATTCCGTACAGGTTGCCGTTGTATGCGGCGAAGCCGGATACGAATACGAGGTTGCTCGAGATCGGGGTGAAGATCCCCGTGTTGAGATCAACCGTCCCGAAAATGCCCCCGGAGGTCATTCCGTATGCCAAGGTATCGGCGCGCAACGCGCTTGGGACGGTAATGCTGGCAATCAAGGCGACGCAGGCAAAAAGTGCAAGTCTGACCGAATTTCTTCGATTCCTAAGAATTCTTCCCGAACCATAAATCGTCATATTCTCCCCTCCGCTTGCTCCAAGCCGCGAGCGCGTCTGAAGCCAGAGAGTCCGGTAACGACGGCGCATCCGTGCGGCTACTAAGGCGCCGAGGCCTAATCCCAGCAGCGTCAGGCTGGCGGGTTCCGGAATCGCAGACGGGCTCACGCCTTCCAGCTGATAGATTTGGTTGATCAAAACGGTGTTCGTGGTGGTAGTGGTTTGGGATTCGGTCAACGAAGAAAGGACTAGGGTGTCGTAGTCTGTCTGCCCGGACAAGAGGCTAAAGCTGCTGTATGGCCCCGTGCATCCGTCAGAAACAGCAGCTAGGTTACCCGAGAGGCTCAACGCAAAGCTGTTGCATGTACCAAAATCGCCTACGAAAATAGTCTGCGGCCCGACATACTGGGTCGCTATGGTGCTAACGTTGGTCCCAGTAACGGCCGTAACCGTGTTTGAGGACGAACCTAAAAGCGATTGAGAACTGCTCTTAAGCGTAGGCCGGAGGAAGCTCACTGCCCCATTGCTTGACAGAATGCCTTCCGCGGAGACCACGGCCGACTGAAACGTGGAATTGCTAAAAGCGACGTTGAAGGACTGATCATAGAGGACTGGGCCACCCTGCAGGGCGATGAGCTGAGTCGAGTACGTGTCGACCTGCACATTAACGGGAGGGTTCTGGGTGATTTGGGTCACCGCCGACGCGCTCGAAGTCGTAAAGTTCGTGGTGCTGGTCGCGGTGGTGGCCAGCGCGCACGTCGGAGCCAAGACAGCAACCGCGAACACCGCAAGCCGACAGGTGCGCATGAAAGACGAGGGTAGGCGAAGCATATGCATCAGGAACTCCAAGCGGTGCTCTTCCTGCGCGGCCAGTTCCGCCGCATTCGCGCGGCTACTAAAGCGCCGAAGCGTAATGCCAGCAGCGTTAGGCCGCCGGGTTCCGGTTCTTGCCGACCTGTAAATCGTCATATTCTCCCCGCAATAGTCGCTTCCGGATACAAGCGCCCTACATATCTACACGCCAGAACAAACGGCCACAGGACATTTTCCAGTACTGGAAGTACTAAGCGCTACGTTCGGGCTTACGCTCACGCTGCGCCACAAACAGTGATAAGAGGGCTGAGGGCGGGATACTGGAGCTAACGATGGCAAATGACGAGGGGGATGGAATCACCAACCACCTCAATCGGACCGATACGTCTGTCCGATCACGGTGGAAGCGAATCGCGCCTCTGGTGGATTGGGAACTGCGAAAATTGGCCGCTGCCGCTCTGCGCCAATTTAGCGCTGTAAACTGGCGCCCCACGCTTCAACCCGAGGAGTTGGTGAATGAGTTCTATCTTCGTCTGCTGCGCGCCGATGCCCGGCCTTGGGAAAACCGGAAGCATTTTTTTTCTTACGCTTCAACCACCATGCGCAGCATTTTGATCGACCGCCATCGATCGCGCAAAGCCGGCAAGCGTCCGCCAGTCGGCAGACGCGTCACTCTCGATGAACTTTCGATTGGTCAGGAGCCAACCTACCCGCCCCCCTCCGCGCAGATAACGGAGATTGGCCTTGCCATTGAACGACTCCAAATGTTGAGTCCTCGACAGGCGCAGATTATCGACTTACGTTTCTTTGCAGGTATGGAAATCGCGGAAATATCCGCGATACTGGAGCTTTCCGAGAAGACTGTCCAGCGCGACTGGATTGCCGCGCGCGCCTTTCTCTATGCCGAATTGAGCGGCCTTCAGGGATCGGAGGGGGCGGCTTGACCACGCTCGACTGGTCGCGGGTCACCGATCTGTTTGAGGCCCTGGTCGCGGAGCCGCAGCGGAAGCCTGCTCTGCTCGAGCGGGAACCCGCGCACATCCGCCAGGAGGTGGAGCGACTGCTGGCCGCCCATGATGCCCTGAAAAACGGTCAGCCCGACGCGCCGCCGAGCAGGATACTTCGTGGCCGCTACCAGTTCCAGGGCTTGCTTGGCACCGGCGGCAGTGGGGAGGCGTGGCTGTGCCAGGACCGGCAGAGCGGAGATCTGGTGGTGGTGAAAGTGGCCCGGCATTGGGAATGGTTCCGCGCCGATCTCAAGCACCGCTTTCAAGCGGAAGTAGACGTACTGCGGGCTTTGCAGCATCCGGGCGTGATTCGAATGCTTGATTCAGGTGAAACAGAAGAAGGCGCGCCGTTTCTGGTGATGCCCTTTATCGATGGCCTTACACTGCGCGCTCTTCTCGAGATTGGTCCCCTCAATCCGGAGTCGGCAGCTTCGATTCTGGAACAGTTAGGCGAAGCGATTGCTGCCGCCCATGAAGCAAACGTTACCCACCGTGATATCAAGCCGGAAAACATTATGGTGCAGACGCACGCCGAGGGTTCATCGCGCGTGTTTCTGATCGATTTCGGTATCGCGTTGTTCGCGGACCTCGAGCAGCAATGCGGCACTACAACTCGATTCTTCGGCACAACGCAATACATGGCGCCCGAACAGTTATTGGGAAAGCCGGTGCCTGCGAGTGACACCTACGCTCTGGCTCTAGTGGCGTACGAAATGCTCTGCGGTGAATCCTTATTGAAAGCGGATACACCGGTGGGGCTGTACGCCGAAGCGCGTCAATTAAAGGCCTCGCGCATGGACACGCGACTGGCTGGCAGTGTGCGCGCCCTGTTGCTGAAGGCCTTGCATCCGAATCCTGAAAAACGGCCCGCGAATGTTGCGGCCTTTTCGGCGAAACTGGCGGCTGAGATTCGCCAGCCTGGGTTGCGGTTGCCGTCGCGGCGAAGTGTGCTCGGAATTGGGCTGGGATCGGCAGCGCTGGCAGTACCCGCAGCCGTTTGGCTCGACTACTACTATGGTCCCCCGAACGCGGCTGAAAAGAGGGTGACCTACAAGGCTGGCCAGACGTTTGAGGGCGCAGGGTGGAAAAGGGTGGGACGGATTGACGAAAACGTTACGGTGTTCGACCAGGCTAGTGGCAATGTTACGGGCAACTCGCTGACGAGCGCCAAACAGGGGGGTTATTTCTTTCCCTTTTCCAGGCGTGTACAACGCGCGGGACTCAATCGGCGCTGGCGTGCAAGCTATTTTATCCGGCCAGTGCACGGAGCGAGCGGGTTCGCAGTCTGCCTCCGCGAGGCGGGTTTGCGATTCGTCGGGACTGCGACCGTGCCGGACCGGGGAGATCCGTCTGTGCGGCTGATCGAATCCTACCTCCCGGTTATGAAGGACATGAGATCGGCTATCCGGCTCGACGAGGACCGGCTTCTGAAATTTGAATTGAGTTTTGATCCGATTAAACGGCGCGCCTCGCTGGCCGTCGACGGGAGATTGGTTCTGGATGGCTACTCCGGGACGTCCCAGTATCTGGAGGTGCCGGGCCTCTCCGTTGGGCTTGGGGCTTTTCAAAGCAAGATCGGCGAAGGAGTCTTCGGCGATATCGAGTTTGTGATGGACTAGCGAGGTTCTCCCAATTCGTGATTGAAGGTTCACTCTGGCAGCGACGTACGGTTTAGTTAGACTCCTTCGTCGCTTGGCATGAGCGGACTTCCTCGGCCAGCACGCCTCAAGCGGCTAGGTGCAAGGAGAGGCGCTGCTCGCCTGAAATATCAGGTCCGGCGCGGCAAGGGGTTGTCAGATGGATGTATAACGCACTAATGTCCAATGTCAGTAATGCCGAGTATTTTGATCAGTCCATTTGGGGCTGCGTTCCTGTTTGCCAGTTGCGCCTGCCCATTACCTGAATCTTTGGGCGTCGCCATTCGCATCCGGCGCGCGTGAGCACGCCGAACCATCTTGCGCGAGGACTCGCCAATCTGAACTTGACTCGTGTAGTCTCGCCGGCGTAAGCTAAGAATTCTTGGTATGGGGCGCAAGGCGCAAAAGAACGATTCGTTGCCCGGTTCACTGGACATGTTGATTCTGCGGACGCTTTCGCGGCGCGGCCTCCATGGATACGGCATAGTCCAGTTCATTCAACAATCGTCCGACAACGAGCTCCTGGTCGAGGAGGGCTCGCTGTACCCCGCTCTCCAGCGGCTGGAGCTAAACGGCTGGATCGCAGGTGTCTGGGGCGTGACGTCGAATAATCGGCGGGCGAGGATCTACAAGATCACGGCGGCCGGCCGCAAACAGCTGGCGCTTGAAACCCGGAAATACGCCAAACTCACGTTGGCGATCGCGCGCGTGATGGGAGCGGGGTGACGGACGTGTTACGACGGCTGAGGTAATGAATGTGCGCTA